>NZ_SWCJ01000004.1 GCF_005116665.1 Ferrimonas aestuarii
CGGTCCGTAGGACTCGAAGCGTAATATTAACGCTTGGAGAACTGTGGACGACGACGTGCTTTACGCAGACCAACTTTCTTACGCTCAACCTCACGGGCGTCACGAGTAACGAAGCCAGCTTTACGCAGAACAGGACGCAGAGTCTCATCGTACTCCATCAGAGCACGAGTGATGCCGTGACGGATTGCACCAGCTTGGCCGGTAGTACCGCCGCCAGTTACAGTCACGTAGATGTCCAGCTTTTCTAGCATCTCAACCAGTTCAAGCGGCTGACGAACTACCATACGAGCAGTCTCACGACCAAAGTAGGTGTCCAGAGTACGCTTGTTTACGGTAATGTTACCGGAACCAGCTTTGATGAATACACGAGCGGTAGAGCTCTTGCGACGGCCAGTGCCGTAGTATTGAGTTTGTGCCATTGCCAAAATCTCCGTATTAGATGTCTAGTACTTGAGGCTGCTGAGCTGCGTGAGCATGCTCTGCACCTGCGTACACTTTCAGCTTACGGAACATGGCGCGACCCAGAGGGCCCTTCGGCAACATGCCCTTAACCGCTTTTTCGATGATCATTTCAGGCTTACGCGCTTGCAGATCAGCGAAGTTGATCTCTTTGATACCGCCAGGGTAACCAGAGTGGCTGTAGTACATCTTGTTCTGAGCCTTGTTACCGGTAACGGTAACTTTCTCAGCGTTGATGATTACGATGTAGTCACCGGTATCAACGTGAGGAGTGTATTCTGGCTTATGCTTGCCGCGCAGGCGACGAGCAACTTCAGTGGCCAGACGACCCAGAGTTTTGCCATCGGCATCGATGACGAACCAGTCGCGTTGTACGCTTTCTGGTTTTGCAGTAAAAGTTTTCATCAAACTAATAACCCAAATTAGCTGTTACACATCAGTATGAATGTCGGGGCCGACATCATACCCTATGATGGTTTATTCCGTGCCCCTTCGAACACGTCGAAACCGAGTGTTTGGTTGAATAATCAACCATACGTAACGTGGGCAGGGCGCGAATTATAGAGGAAGGTGAGGTAAAAATCACCCGTTTTTTGCGCTTTGGGCAAATTTTAGCGCTAACGGGGGATATCCAAAGTTTACGGCAGGTGCGGCCTCGCCAGATAGTCGTGACTTTGCATCTCCTGAAGTCGGCTTAGGCAGCGCTTAAACTCAAACTCCAATCCGCCATTTTGGTACAACTCCAGTAAAGGCACTTCGCTCGAGATAATCAATTTTACCCCTCGCTCATAGAACTCATCCACCAATGCCAGAAAACGTCTGGCGATATCGTCTCCGGTCAGCTGAGCTCCCATGGATTTCACGCCACTCAGCAGCACCGTATGGTAACAGCGAGCCAGCTCAATGTAGTCGCGCTGGCTGCGAGGACCATCACACAGAGCCAGAAAATCCACCAGCAGTACGCCATCAGCACAGCGGCGCACGGCAATCTCACGGCCTTCAATCTCAATACTACCGCCACAACTGCCCTCTTCTGGAGCCAGTTGCGCAAAGTAGCGATTTAAATTTTGGTCTGCTTGGTCATCCAAAGGCGAATGAAAAATCTCCGCCTGCTCCAGCGTGCGCAACCGATAGTCAATGCCACTGTCCACATTCACCACGCGACAATTCGCTTCGATAAGTTCAATGGCCGGTAAAAATCTGGCTCGTTGCAGACCATTTCGGTACAGGTTATGGGGCTCAATATTACTGGTAGCCACCAATACCACGCCCCGCTCAAACAAGGCTTCCATCAGCCCGCCGAGAATCATGGCATCGGTAATGTCAGAAACAAAAAACTCATCAAAGCAGATCACTTCCGCTTCTTCCGCTAGCCGGTCAGCCACTTTCAATAGCGGGTTTGTTTCCCCTTTAAGGTCATTGAGCTCGGCATGCACACGGTGCATAAAGCGGTGAAAGTGAGTACGTAATTTACGTTTCAAGGGCAGCAGTTCGAAAAAGGTATCGACCAGGTATGTTTTCCCTCGGCCAACACCGCCCCAAAAGTAGAGGCCTTCAACGTGAGGCTTTTGTGGCTGTTTACCCAAAAGCATCGCCGCCTTGTCCAGTAGGCCCGGCTGCCACTCATTGCGCTCAATCAAGGCCACAAACAGCTCTTGCAAACGCTTTACCGCCTGCTCTTGTGCTGAGTCATGGTGAAAATCATCTCGAGTCAGATCTTGGCGATAACGCTCTATGGGGGATAACTGCGGCACTTCCTTGGCCCTCACAACTGGTCTTAACTGAAGCAGGATTCGGCGGAGAATAGTACCACGACCGCCGCAGGCGAGGTATAGTTGGTATACACTAAAATCAGCAGCACCCTCTGGGATTAATAACAATTTAGTGGGTTAACTCAATCGGATAGCAGAAGCTGCCCTTATTGTGTATGGAGTGAGTATGAATGAAGTTTGGATCCTAGTGGCCTTTATTGGTGGTGTGGCAGCAGGTTATGCAATTCGTTGGTTCACCAGCAAACCGGGGAACGACAGCCAACAACTGCAGCAGAAGTTGGAAAAGACCCAATTTCAGTTGGAGCAACAGCGGCAAGATGCTGCCGACTACTTAGAGCAAGCACACGAAGCCCTGCTGCAGATCAGCCAGGGCGTTGATAAAGCCAGTCGCCTTTGGAATGAATCAGCAAAACAGTTAGCTGGCGAGCAGGTAAGTTGTGGTGAGCTACCAACCCAAGCCCCGGTGCTGGAAGCGGTCATCGAAGATGAGCGTCAACCCATGGACTATGCCCATGGCCCTCACGGCATCATCACGCCGACAAAGAAAGCGAGCTAAACTGACTCCATATTGATGACTTCAGGCGCCCAAGTGGCGCCTGTTTTATATCCGGCACTGAGAGAATCAATTCAAAAAGCGGAACTAAATCACATTGGCGAAGTCCGAAAGATACACAAGAAATTAGCTGAATTACGGAGCGTTTTTTAAATGAAAAAATCAGTAGCTTTGTTGTCCGCTGCATTAGTTTCAGCTGGACTTACGCTATTTCCCGCCACCTCTCAGGCGGCATTGCCATTGGCCGTCGATGGCCAAGCTCTGCCTAGCCTGGCGCCAATGATTAGTGAAGTAGGCCCTGCGGTGGTGTCGGTTTCGGTTAAGGGTACTCAGGTATCTAAGCAGCAATTGCCTGATGCGTTTCGTTACTTTTTTGGTCCAAACGCTCCCCGTGAACGGGTACAAGAGCGCCCATTCCAAGGTTTGGGCAGCGGCGTGATCATCGATGCCGATGACGGTTACATCGTCACTAACCACCATGTAATTGATGGCGCAGACGAGATTCTCGTCAGCCTTAACGATGGCAGAGAGTTCGAAGCCAAACTGATCGGCTCGGATCGCGGTAGCGACATCGCCCTACTTCAGATCGAAGCCGATGATCTGACCGAAGTGAAACTGGCCAGCTCCGACAATCTGCGCGTTGGCGATTTTGCCGTTGCCATTGGTAACCCATTTGGCCTAGGCCAAACGGTCACCTCCGGCATCGTATCGGCGCTAGGCAGAAGCGGCCTAAATATTGAAAGTCTCGAGAACTTCATCCAAACCGACGCCGCCATTAACAGTGGTAACTCCGGCGGTGCACTGGTTAACCTCAAAGGGGAGCTCATCGGCATCAATACCGCCATTCTGGCGCCCAGTGGCGGTAACGTTGGTATCGGCTTTGCGATTCCATCCAATATGGTCAAAGGGCTGACACAGCAGATCATTGAGTTTGGTGAAGTGCGCCGTGGCGTCTTAGGCGTACTAGGCCGCGAGCTGGACAACGAAACGGCCAAGCTGTTTGGACTAGAGTCCCAGCACGGCGCGTTTATAAGCCAGGTGGTGCCAGATTCTGCCGCCGACAAAGCTGGCCTAAAAGCGGGCGACATCATCGTTAGTGTCAACGGCAAGAAGATCAAAACCTTCTCCGAACTGCGGGCGAAAGTGGCGACCCTAGGCGCTGGAACCACAGTTAAGCTAGGCATCATTCGTGATGGTGACGAAGACACCTATAAAGTGACCCTCAGTGAAGCGGAGGGTGAAAATGTCCAAGCGTCGGTAGTGCACCCGGCTCTGGAAGGTGCCAAGCTGTCCACCTACAACCAAGACGGCATCAAAGGGGTGGTCATCTCTGAGATCGCTGAGCGCTCGCCGGCCGCGCGCCAAGGGCTGGAAGAGGGTGACGTCATTGTCGGCGTCAATCGCAAACGAATCGAAAGCCTTAAAGAGCTTCGTAACCTACTCGAAGACTATGAAGGTGCCTTAGCACTGAACATTCGTCGAGATGGAAGCAGCATGTACCTTATCGTACGATAAGCCTCATCTGTTACTAGAGAGCCAGCATTCGCTGGCTCTTTTCATTGTTCACTGTGATACCCTTTCGGTTTTAATCTGGTGCCACTATAAATGACTAAAGTACTGCTTTATTTAGTAAAACCTGTCATCGCCGGATTGGTGTTAGCCATCGCCATTGTGGCGCTGTCGCCCAATCTTCGCCAACAACTGCCAAACTTGCACCTATTTACCAGTCAAGTAGAGCGTAATAGCTTCGCCCATGCCGTGCAGAAAGCTGGGCCGGCGGTGGTGAATATCTATACCCGAAGCCAGATAAATAACGCGCCCAATCAGTTTCAAGATGCAGGCTTAGGTTCCGGCATTATTATGCATGAAGATGGCTACGTGCTGACTAACTATCACGTGGTTGCCAATGCCGATCTCATCTTTATCGCATTGCAAGATGGGCGCTTAGGTTCAGCTGTGATGATTGGTGCCGATCCGTGGACCGATCTGGCAGTGCTTTATATCGATACCGAAGGGCAAAAACTGCCAACCATTAAGTATGACCTAAACCGCAACACTCAGGTCGGCGATGCCGTGCTGGCCATTGGTAACCCATACAATCTTGGACAAACCATCACTCAGGGCATTATCAGCGCAACCGGTCGAACTGGATTAAGCTCTGGATATCAAGATTTTATCCAGACCGATGCCGCCATTAATCAGGGCAACTCTGGGGGCGCGCTTGTGGATGCCGATGGTTACCTAGTAGGGATTAATACCGCCAACTTCAGTATTGGCAACGACAATAACGTCGGTGTGGGAATCAACTTTGCCATTCCACTTCAGCTCGCGCATCAGGTGATGCAAAAGCTGATCAAGGACGGTCGAGTCATTCGGGGACATCTTGGCGTTACCGCCCGTCCAATCGACCCTACCCAAGCTCGCCTGATGGGAATAAACACCGGCGCCCTTATCTCCGACGTTGATCTCAATGGGCCTGCAGCCCGCAGTGGTATTCGACCCAATGACGTAATATTGATGCTAAACGGTGAACCCATTGCCAGCGTGAATTCATTAATGGATAACATTGCAGAGACGCCCCCAGGAACCGAGGTCAACATTACCCTGTATCGCAATGGCAAAGCATTACAGATTCCAGTTACGGTTGGTGAGCAACCTCCATACCGAGGCCAAAGACGCTGAGCCTCGCTCTCAAGACAAGGTTCCCCTCAGAAATGAAGGGAACCTTACCCCATCGTGATGATTTGCCCCCCAGCATCACCTATCTTGCCCCTGTTGCCACTGAATCAGTTTAGTGGCCATTACTGCCAACATAAGCTAAATGGCCCATTGAGCTCTTTTGTCGCCAGCAGTAATCTAGTCTATGACTACCATTGCATTGAGAATCAGGACTCTAACAGTGAATGCTCCCTTCATCGTTGCAGACATCGGTGGGACCAATGGTCGCTTTGCCATCGCTACCCCGTCTAATGGCGGCCACCAATTCAGCGAAATTCGCTACTTAGATAGCCCCAGCTATCCAAGTTTGGTCGCCATCCTTAAGGCCTATATGGAGTCTTTAGAAGACAATGTGCCTTTTCGCGCCTGCGTCGCCATCGCAGGTCCGGTTACGGGCAATTATGTCAAAGGCACCAATTTAGGTTGGTATGTCGATATTGAAGCGGATCGCAGGGCGCTAGGGTTGTCTCAGCTTAAGGTCATCAATGATTTTCAGGCTGCTGCGTTGGGGTTAACTCAGCTTAAAAAAGGCGAGCGTCGGATTATCAAAAAGGGCAACCCTCTGCCGGATGCGCCTATTGCCGTTCTGGGGCCAGGAACCGGTCTAGGCGTCGCCTGCTTAATGCCTGACAGCAACGGCTACCAAGCGGTTGCTTGCGAAGGTGGCCACGCCACTCTTGCCGCCAACACCGAACTGCAACTGCAGATCTTAACTCAGCTCAAATCCACCAACCCTAATGACCATCTGTGTGCGGAAACTCTGCTGTGCGGCTCAGGTATCCCGCTGCTTTACCAAAGTTACTGCGCCATCAAAAAGCTCCCTCACAGCCAACTGTCGGCAGCGGAGATCAACGTCAAGGCCCACAATGGTGATCCCGCGGCGCTGGCCTGCCTGACTCTATTTTGCGAATGGCTGGGCAGTTTCGCCAGCGACATGGCGCTGGCTCAAGGAGCCCGAGGCGGGGTGTGGTTGGCTGGAGGCGTTTTGCCTAAGATTGAATCCATCTTACATCGGAGCCAATTTAATCACGCTTTCGTAAACAAAGGCGCGGTGAAAGAGTTGCTGTGGGAGACCCCAATCACCCTGGCGCTAAATACCGATGTGGCGCTCCAAGGCGCAGCCTATCACATGATGCGTTCGTGACGCAGTAATTGCTGCTTCACCTCCAACCCACCCGCGTAACCCGTCAAACTGCCATCTTTACCTATTACCCGGTGGCAAGGAACAATGATGGCAATGGGGTTACGACCGTTAGCCGCGCCAACCGCCCGCATTGATTTGGGTCGACCGATGTCATGGGCGATATCAGCATAGCTTCGAGATTCACCGTAGGGGATCGCCGCAAGGGCTTGCCATACCTGACATTGGAATTCAGTACCTTGAGGATCCAGAGGCAAGGTAAACTGCTGCCGCTTACCCTCATAATATTCCTGCAGTTGCCGCTTCAGTTCGCTAACGGCATCGATGTCTCTTTCCCACGTGTCTGGAATCGACACAGGGTGGTCTCCCTGCTGATAAGTCACCTGGGTCACGCCCTTGTCACTTACCGCCAGCAATAACTCGCCCCACGGGCTCTGCCATAGATCGTATTTCATCGTTTCCTCTACTCATTTGTTGGCGTTGACGCCAAACTGTGCCACAGCGCCATCACCCCATAGCTTCGCCAAGGACGCCACTCCTGCGCCACCCGCAACGTTTGCGCTGGCGTGCCCTTTTCCAGCTGTAAGCCATGATAAAGCCCAAGATCAGATGCTGGAAACGCGTCAGTTTCTCGCAACGCTCGCATACACACGTAGTTCGCAGTCCAATCCCCAACCCCTGTAAGCTGGCACAGGCGCTTCACCCGTTGTTCCAGATCCCCCTCTCCGGCACCAAACCCGTTGGCGTACTCGCTAGCAATGCCATCAAGCCACGCCGCTCGGGTTTTGGTCAGGCCCAAACCAGCAAGGTCCTGCTGTGAAAGTTGCGCCGGCGTTGGAAACCAGCGCCGGCAGGAAGCTGTTTCGGATTCACGGCCACCAACTTCACTATGACCATAGCACTGTGCCAATCGCCCTAAGATGGTTCGTGCCGCAGAGACACTGATCTGCTGGCCCACAAGCCCTCGAACCACCGCCTCAAATTCACTCCAGATGCCAGCGATTCGAAGCCCAGGGTGGTTCTGAATCGTCTTATCAAGGTGAGGGCAGCGGCTAAGGTGATCCAGCGCTTGGGGATCAAAATCCAGATCAAACATCTGCCGAATTCTCTGCATAACGGACAACAAGGTTTTGGGCTCAGACCAACTTAGGGTGAGATGAAGAAGGGGCTTAGTGGCATCGGGCTCAACCTCGAACCAACCGCGAACTCCCAACCAATCTATGGTTCGACCGTACTTACTGCCTTCGACCCACTCCACACCAGCAACCGCCCGCAGACGTAAAAACGCCAACATCGCCTCCCAATCCAGAGGCGGTCGGTAGTTAAGTTTTAGCTTGAGAGTTGGGCCAGTCTCGCCGCTGCCTCGGCGTATGTCCGAAGGCGTTAACGAAAACTGAGAGATAAATGCATCATTAAAACGTCGGCGTGATTGGAAACCAGAGGCAAAAGCCACATCAAGCACTGGCAGTGTGGTTTCCGCGAGCAACTGCTTGGCAAACAGTAAACGGTGATTGAGTGCATAAGCCAAAGGTGCCACGCCAACGTGCTCTAGAAACAGACGTCTCAAGTGGCGATCGCTCACTCCGAGGCGCTCAGAAAACTCGGCGATGCCAGAGGTAAGTTCACCAGCATGAATCAAGGCCAATGCCCGCTTCACCGTGGTTTGGGTGCCTTGCCATGCTGGGCTCAGAGGCGCTGTCTCAGGGCGACAGCGCAGACAAGGCCGATATCCCGCTTCAGCGGCGGCGGCCGCGTGCTCAAAGTACTCAACGTTAGCTTCTTTCGGCGGCGGCGCTGGGCACACGGGGCGGCAATAGATGCCGGTCGTTTTTACCGCGGTAAAAAAGCGGCCATCAAACCGATGGTCGCGGGCTAATCTGGCTTGATGGCAATGGTCGATGTTCAGTTTCATCGTGGCAGAGTAACACAGACAAACACCGCCATAAGCCAGATCCGGACCTCAATAGCGACGATTAACGGCCGAGCATTCGAGTTAGAGTGCGATCCTTATCAATCCAGTGATGCTTCAGGGCACCAGCAACATGCAACACAACCACAGCAATCAACATGTAGCCCGCAAGCTCATGGAGAATGTGGCCCCATTCGGCAACGGTGGCATTAAGTGGAATCACTTCGCCAGGGTTAGCTGGATCTGGATTCATGGCCAATAACTGCCATCCGAAAATGGGTAATCCGTGCCCACCTGCGCCAGACATCATCATGCCTGAGATCGGCATAAGCAGGGTGCCGATGAGTAACATCCAATGCACCAAATGAGCCACTAATCGCATCCCTGGGCCGCTGTTGCCCACCGGCTTAGGCCAGCCGTTGCGCGAGCGCCAAAATACTCTAGCGAGTGCCACCAACACCAGTAGGATGCCAACGGACTTGTGTATTGGATACAGGGCATAAATCCCCGCCTCCTTCATCACCACGCCAGTAATCAACAGGGCGATAAAAGTTATGCCGACTAACCAGTGCAGACCGATAGTCCACTTCGAAAATTGTTGTTCTGAGTCTCTCATACGTCGTTCCTTTTACTTCTAGCTGTCAGGCCACAACTGCACACATTCAGCAAACACCTTGACCCATTCATTCCAGCACGAGTTATATCGCAGCAACGGTTAACAACGAGTTAACGCCAGTAAGGTATGACGTCACAAAAACAAAAATGCCAGTCATTGAGACTGGCATTTAACAACAATTCGGTGGCCGTTATTTCACTCGCACCACATTGGCGCCGAGGCCAGCCATCTTATCTTCGATGTGCTCATAGCCGCGGTCCAAATGATAGATGCGATCCACCGTGGTCACACCGTCAGCAACCAAACCCGCAATCACCAAGCAAGCCGATGCTCGAAGGTCCGTTGCCATCACCTGAGCACCCGTTAGGTTAGCACCGCCTTTGATGAGCGCGGTGTTCCCCTCCAAATCCACATTGGCGCCCATGCGCTGCAGTTCGGGGATGTGCATGAAGCGGTTCTCAAAAATGGTTTCTGTTACCTTACTCACCCCTTCTGCCACCACATTCAAGGTACAGAACTGGGCTTGCATGTCGGTTGGGAACGCTGGGTGAGGGGCGGTTTTGATGTCGACCGCTTTTGGCGCCTGACCTTGCATGTCCAAGCTGATCCAATCTGGGCCGCACTCGATGTTGGCGCCGGCTTCTTCCAGTTTCATCAACACCGCATCCATGGTATCTGGAGCCGCCTTACGACAAACAATGCTGCCACCGGTAACGGCCGCAGCCACCAGGTAAGTGCCGGTTTCGATACGATCTGGCATGACGTCGTAATAGATGCCCGACAGACGCTCTACGCCTTCAATCACCAGCGTATCGGTACCTGCACCCTTAACGTTTGCCCCCATGGCGTTGAGGCAATTTGCAAGATCCACCACTTCAGGTTCACGAGCCGCGTTTTCGATGGTAGTGGTACCTTCCGCCAGTGCCGCCGCCATCATCAGGTTCTCAGTGCCGGTCACCGACACCATGTCCATCAGAATGCGAGCACCTTGCAAACGACCGTCGATACGAGCCTTCACATAGCCCTCTTCCACCGTCACCGTTGCCCCCATGGCCTGCAGGCCCTGGATATGCAGATTGACTGGGCGAGCGCCAATGGCACAACCACCTGGAAGAGACACGTCTGCTTGACCGTATTTAGCCAGCAGCGGCCCCAAGATCATGATGGAAGCGCGCATGGTTTTCACCAGCTCGTAAGGGGCCACCTGATGATTGATGTGCTGAGGCTCGATGGCCACTACGCCCTGCTTGAGCTCACTGACTTTAGCACCTAGCTGACGAAGCAGTTCGCAGCTGGTATTCACGTCTCGCAGTGCAGGCATGTTACCGATGCGCATTTCGTCATCAGCCAACACCGATGCCATCAAGATAGGCAGCGCCGCATTTTTAGCACCAGAGATGGTGACTTCGCCGGAGAGAGGGCCGGCCGCCCGAATTTGTAATTTATCCACGCTAACTCTGTCGATTACAGGTTGAACATTTTTTCGCGGCGCCATTCCTCTGGCGTGAACGCTTTAATCGTTAAAGCGTGTAACGTTCCATCTGTAATGTGGGGCATCAATGGCCCATAGATCGCCTGCTGACGCTTGACTCGGCTCTGACCCTCAAAGCACTCACCCACGGCGATCACTTTGTAGTGGGTACCTTCCGAGGTCACTTTAACCTCATCCAAGGTCATGGCCTGTTTCAACAGGTCGGCAACTTCATTGTTTTGCATGCGATTCCCCTTTCAACGCCTTAGGATAGCGTTAAAAATTCAATATCATAAAGTTCGATCAGAGCCTGCATCCCTTTAGGAGGCGACACCAGATTGATTGTCTGACCCTGAGATTGTGCCTGCCCAATCCAGCGCAGCAACAGTGCTAAGCCGGCACTGTCGCAACGACTCACAGCGGCAAGGTCAATTTCAGTCACTTCCGCAGGCACGGTAAAACTCTTGGTAAGCTCAGGAACGGTATCCAAGGTCAACACCCCAGATAGCGTCATTCGCTCCCCTTGCTGGACATGGGTTAATGTCATTGGCTCTGCCCTGTGGTCGCCACAATACCTTTTCGATTGCGATCCGCCAACTGTTCTGTCACCGACTCAATGCCCTGCTGACGAATCAAACCGCCCAGCTCCGCCTGTTGAGATGCCAACAAACTGATGCCTTCTGCAACTAAATCAAACACCTTCCAATGGCCTTTCTTGTTGCGGCGCGATTTGAATTGCAGGTCGATGGGATCTCGACCTGGCTCCAACAATTTCACGTTGACCGCCACAATTTTAGCGTCGGCGAATGGCGTGTCGTTACCAAACTGCAGGGTTTGATCGGTGTACTTATCGAAAGCGCTGGCGAACGTGGCTAACATGTATTCTTTAAACTCTGCGGTAAAGGCCGCGCGCTGCTCTTTGGTGGCCCTACGAGCTTGCTGCCCCATCACTTTAAGGGCGGCGTACTTGTAATCGATGTAAGGCAAAAGCTCTTCATCAATCAACTGGCGAACCTTGGCCTTGTCGTGCTCTAGGGCGTCTCGCTCGGCACTGATACGCATCAGCGAGCGTTCAGTGACCTGCTTAAGCATCTCGTTTGGATCGCTGAACTGGGTAGGCTCAGCCACCACAGAAAAACAGGTCAAAACTAACAGTGCGGTTAACCAACGTTTGAACATCGTCTTAGCCCTCTTTACCCATGCTATACAGGAACTGACCAATCAGCTCTTCCAAAACAACGGCGCTGCGAGTGTCTTCCAGACGATCCCCATCGGCCAACAGTTCAGACTCGTCATCCATAAAGCCTGGGGTGATGCCAATGTACTGCTCACCCAATAATCCTGAAGTCAAAATTGACGCGCTGGAGCTGTCAGTAAACTGATCGAAACGGCTCTCAATCGCCATGGTAACCACAGGGAGCAGCAGTTCAGGATCAAGATCAATGGCGGTAACTCGACCCACAACCACGCCGCCCACTTTCACCGGAGAGCGCTCTTTCAGGCTGCCGATGTTGTCGAACTGTGCCGTTAACTTGTACACATTGGTGTGGGCACTCGGATCGATATCCGCCACTTTAAACACCAACACTAGGAAGGCGATCATGCCCGCCAACAGGAAGCCACCAACGGCCAATTCCGTATTTCGTTTAATCATCTTAATTTCCAAACATCATTGCCGTAAGTAAGAAATCCAGCCCCAACACCGCTAGGGACGCGTGCACCACAGTGTTGGTTGTGGCTTTGCCCAACCCCTCAGCTGTTGGTACCGCGTTGTAACCTTTGTAGGTTGCAATCCAGGTCACCACCACCGCAAAGACCACAGATTTAATCATGCAATTTACAATATCCTGACGCCACTCCACCTGAGAGTTCAGAATTGACCAGAATGCCCCGCTGTCGATGCCTTTCCATTCAACACCAACCAGATGACCACCCCATACGCCCAGCGCACAGAACATCAAGGTTAATAATGGCATGCTGATTACGCCCGCCCAGAACCGCGGTGCAATCACTCGGCGAAGCGGGTCCACCGCCATCATCTCTAAACTGGCTAACTGTTCCGTGGCCTTCATCAAGCCGATCTCAGCAGTTAAGGCAGAGCCTGCTCGGCCGGCAAACAGCAGCGCCGTCACTACCGGCCCGAGCTCACGCAGCAGCGATAGGGCAACCATGGGCCCTAAGCTCTCTTCGGTGCCAAAATCCACCAAAATGGTGTAACCCTGCAATCCCAGCACCAGACCGATAAACAAGCCAGAAATCAGGATAATCAACATGGAACGAACGCCCACGTTATATAGCTGAGCCACCAACAGTGGCGCCATCTTCTTGGGCTCTGGGCGATGGATTAGCGCCCCAGTCAGCATCAGGCCAGCTCGGCCTAATGAGGCCACCTTACCGATGCCGGTTTGTCCCAAAGATTGAATTTTATCGACGATCATTCTTCCAACAACTCCTTCTGGTAATCCTCAGCTGGGTAGTGGAATGCCACCGGACCATCCGCCTGCCCTTGAAGGAATTGCTGCAACATTGGCGAGGGGGCAGACAGCAACTCTTGGCTGTCTCCAGCCCCAATGACTCGTCCTTCGGCGATCACATAGGCGTAATCCGCAATAGACAGCACCTCTTGGACGTCATGACTAACCACCACGGACGTTAACGAGAGCGCTTGGCCCAACTCTTTGATCAATTTAACCAATACCGCCATAGAGATGGGATCTTGCCCCGCAAAGGGTTCGTCGTACATCACCAACTCGGGTTCCAGTGCGATGGCTCGTGCCAAGGCGGCGCGGCGCTGCATACCACCGGAAAGTTCCGATGGCATCAATTTATGCGCACCTCTAAGCCCCACAGCTTCCAGCTTCATCAGCACCAAGCGGCGAATTAGGCCTTCATCAAGGTCAGTGTGTTCACGCAGGGGAAACGCAACATTATCGAATACCGACATGTCGGTAAAAAGTGCACCGGATTGAAACAGCATGCTCATGCGCCGTCTCGAACGGAATAGGTCTTGGCGAGACAATTGATTCAGATCTCGACCATCAAACAGCACCTCACCAGAATCTGGCGTCAGTTGCGCTCCGATGAGCTTCAAAAGTGTTGTTTTACCGATGCCGGATGGCCCCATGATGGCGGTCACTTTGCCCTTGGGAATCACCAAGTCAAGGCCATCAAAAATTTTACGAGAGCCCCGACTGAAGGTTAGCCCTTTGACCTCAATGAGGTTGTTTTGAGATTCCACGTCGAATTATCTTCCCATTACTTTAGTCTGCCCAAAGCAGCCCAATAGATTAACAGTTCTGCTGCAGTGATTTAAGCATCTAACTGTTAAATATGATTTCTATGCTGAAATCCCAAGGGGGAGAATTTTCCCTTTCCATTGTCTTTTTGTCCCCAACAGCAATAGTAAGGTTCCCCTTGTGGACTCATTGTTAACATCACCGCCTATTGCCCTTTTCTTTTCAGCCACTTCGGGCGACAATGCAGGTTTTAACCGTTTTTACCCTCAAGGCCATGCTAATTAATCTCTTGATGCTGTTTGCCGGACTCGCCCTGCTAGTCTGGAGTGCAGACCGATTTGTTTACGGTGCCGCCGCCGTGGCTCGTAATTTTGGCCTTCCGTCAATGATCATCGGCTTAACCATCGTTTCCATGGGCTCATCGGCGCCAGAGATGATGGTCTCCGCGACCGCCGCTTTAGATGGCAAAGTTGATACCGCCATCGGTAACGTCATCGGCTCTAACATCGCCAACATCACCCTGATTCTCGGCGCCACCGCCCTGCTGCGCTCGTTAGCGGTCAATAGCCTGACATTAAAACGAGAGATGCCACTGATGATGGCCGCCAGTTTGTTGGCTGGCTATCTGCTGCATGATCTTGAGCTTAGCTTCCTCGATGGCATCCTGCTGCTGGTAGCGTTTGTCGGCGTGTTAACGTATTTAAGCGTCAGCGCCTATCGCAATCGCGATACCGATCCGTTGGCTCACGCCAATGATGATGACATCCCAGATAACCTTCCGACCTGGCAAGCGTTTGCTTGGTTGATTGTCGGCATGGCACTGCTTCCTTTGGCCTCGAACTGGATGGTGGATGGTGCAGTCGGCATTGCCAAATGGTTTGGCATGAGCGATCTGGTGATCGGCCTGACCATCATCGCCATCGGTACCAGCTTGCCTGAATTAGCGGCCTGCGTTGCCGGTGTACTCAAAGGCGAGTCCGACCTTGCCATCGGCAATGTGGTGGGGTCGAACCTGTTTAACATTCTGGCCGTGTTGGCCATTCCAGCACTGATCGCACCGGGAACAATCGACGCCAATGCGGCAGGTCGAGATCTCTACATTATGTTAGGCACCAGCCTGGCACCATTGGCGATACTGTGGATGAAGAAAAACCAACAGTTAGGACGACGAGAAGGCATCGCCCTGTTGGCGGTGTTCATCGCATACCAAAGCCTACTATTTGTGCAAGCTAGCTAAAGGATCAACGTAATACCATGGCTACCCCAAACGAGCTGTGCCAGTGGGCACGAGACGTTATCGACACTGAAATTGGCGCACTGAATGGCTTGAAACAGCAGATTAACCAAGCCTTTGTTGACGCCTGTGAACTAATTCAATCCTGCCGTGGCAAAGTCATCGTGATGGGCATGGGAAAGTCTGGCCACATTGGCCACAAGATTGCCGCTACATTGGCCAGCACTGGCACTCCCTCATTCTTTGTCCACCCAGGTGAAGCCAGTCATGGCGACCTTGGGATGATTAGCGATTCGGATGTGGTCATCGCCATCTCCAACTCAGGTGAAGCCAGCGAGATCATGACGCTGATGCCAGTAATTCGCCGCCATGACATCCAAGTAATCGCCATGACCGGCAACCCAGAATCCAGTCTCGCTAAGGTAGCCCAAATTCACCTGAACATTGCGGTAGAGAAAGAGGCCTGTCCTCTGGGATTAGCCCCCACCTCTTCCACCACGGCCACACTGGCGATGGGCGATGCCCTAGCCGTTGCTCTGCTTCAGGCGAAAGGCTTTACTGCCGATGATTTTGCCCTGTCTCACCCAGGAGGCGCATTGGGCCGTAAACTACTATTACGGGTAGACGACATCACCCACACAGGGGAACAATTGCCGGTCGTTGGCACCCAAGTGAGTATCTCCACCGCCCTACTTGAAGTTTCTGCCAAAGGGCTTGGCATGACCTGCATCGTCGATGACTATGGTGTCATGCAAGGGCTATTCACCGATGGCGACCTACGTCGAGTGCTCGATGCCCGCATCGACATCCACAGCACCAGCATTGGTGAGGTGATGACAAAAAAACCCATCGTCATTAGCGATAACCTGCTTGCGGCAGAAGCACTAAAGTTGATGGAGCAGAAAAACATTAATGGTTTGATTCGCGTGGATACTCAAGGCGCTCCCTTAGGCGCACTCAATATGATGGACATGCTAAAAGCCGGAGTACTCTAAATGAACCAAGTGGATACCGTTTACGGCCCTGTTTCAGAGACCGTGTTCCAAGCCGCCAAGCAGATTAGACTACTGATCTGCGATGTCGATGGTGTGTTCTCCGATGGCCGCATCTATTTAGGTAACGACGGTGAGGAGTTAAAGGCATTTCACACCAAAGATGGCTTTGGCATTAAGGCGCTTCAGAATAGCGGCGTTGCCGTCGCCATCATCACCGGCAGAAAGTCAGCCATCGTCGAAAATCGAATGACCAACCTTGGGGTGAAGCACATCTACCAAGGAGTGGACAACAAGCTCACCGCCTACGAGCAATTGAAGCGTGATCTCAACGTGGATGACTCTCAATGTGCCTACATTGGCGATGACATGGTGGACGCGCCAGTAATGCAACTCACCGGCTTAGGGGTTGCCGTCGAAGACGCCCACCCGATGCTGTTAAAAACCGCAGATCTTCGCACCTTTACCGCCGGTGGTTTTGGCGCCGTCCGCGAAGTGTGCGACCTTATCATGGCGGCTCAGGGAAACCTTGAGTCGGCACAGGGCATGAGTGTATGAAGCGAGAAGGGATCGCCATCGTCGTTCTGTTTGCTGCCGCGCTGTTTTTGACCTGGCGTTCCATGCAATTGAAGGACGAAGAGGTCGATAGCAGCTCCGGCTTGTATCAGCCTGACTTTACCGCCGAAAACCTAAGTAGCAGAATCTACTCAGACAAAGGTCACCTCAATGCGGAAGTCGAAGCGGAATACATGGAGCATTATCAGTCGCTAGCACTGACTCGGCTCAAACAACCCGTCTACCTGCTGTATCCAGAAAACAGCGATGGACAGTGGCAAATACAAGCCCGAGCGGGGCAATTGAGCGATGGGCGTCATGTGGTGCTTGAGAATGATGTTATCATCACAGCCATTGAGCCAAATGAGCCATTGAAAACATTAACCACCAGCTATTTAGAGTTGGACTTAGAAACCATGATCATGACCTCGAATAGGCGGATTGACGGCCAGGGAGAAGATTTCGAGATTCATGCAACAGGGTTGTGGGCTGACCTCAACCTAAATCAAATTGAACTGAAAAGTCAGGTAAATGCCATCTATGAAACCCGTTAAGCACCTACTGACCTCTTTGTTACTGGCAACCAGCCTAGGCGTATCGGCACTGGACAGCGACATCAACCAACCTGTTGATGTGAAATCTGACCACAGTAACGCCGACATTCAAAAGGGCGTATTGGTTTACTCAGGTCGCGTTCGGATCTCTCAGGGCACCATGTTGATTAAAGCCGATGAACTGCAGGCCAAGACCAACGACAAAAAGGTGCTAAAGGTACTCATTGCCACAGGCAATCCAGCCACCTATGAGCAGATGATGGAAAACGGCAAGCTCGCCAAGGCAGAAGCCAATGAGATTCGCTACGATGTGGCCCAGCGCACCCTGACCCTTTCCGGAGGGGCTCAGATGAGCCAAGCGGGTAGCTTGGTAACCGGTGACATCATCCGTTACGACCTCGATAAACAGCAACTGGATGCACAGGGCACCAAGGATCAACAGATCACCACCACCTTCCAGCCTGCTGCCGCAGAAAAGAAGTCGTCTGAATCTGAGAACGAGCCACAATGATGCACTCTACATTAACCGCCCTTCACTTAGCCAAAGCCTATAAGGGCCGTGAAGTAGTTAAGAACGTGAGCCTGCAGGTAAGTACCGGTCAGATCGTCGGTCTTCTTGGCCCTAACGGCGCTGGAAAAACCACCACGTTCTACATGGTGGTTGGCCTAGTTCAGAACGACCGCGGCTCAATTCAGATCGACAACGAAGAGATCACCCTGCTGCCAATGCACAGTCGCGCTCGCAAAGGGATCGGTTATCTGCCCCAAGAGTCATCCATCTTCCGTAAGCTGAGTGTGCACGACAACCTGATGGCAGTGCTTCAAACCCGTAAGCACCTGAGTAAAGGCCAGCGACAGCAAAAACTGGAGCAGCTACTGGAAGAGTTCAACATTACCCACATCCGCGACAGCTTAGGCATGAGCTTGTCCGGTGGTGAACGACGCCGAGTGGAGATCGCCCGCGCCTTGGCCGCCGACCCTAAGTTCATTCTGCTGGATGAGCCTTTTGCTGGGGTTGACCCGATTTCCGTTATCGACATTAAGAAGATCATCCAGCATCTGCGCGACCGTGGCCTTGGTGTATTGATCACCGACCACAACGTTCGCGAAACACTGGACGTCTGTGAACACGCCTACATCGTGTCTCACGGAGAGCTCATTGCTCAAGGTGAGCCCCAGGCCATTTTGAACAACAAGTTAGTGCGCTCTGTGTACCTGGGTGACCAGTTCAAGCTATAGTAATTCTTCTAATAACTATGCGAATGCAACGGGATAAAAAGGAAAATCGGATGGGTTGCAGTAAATGAAAGCCTCTCTACAGCTCAAATTAGGGCAACAGCTGACCATGACACCTCAGCTGCAACAAGCCATCAAGCTGTTGCAGTTGTCCACTTTGGATCTACAACAGGAGATCCAAGAAGCCTTGGAAGCGAACCCTTTACTGGAAGCTGACGAAGAGTACCAATCCGCCACCTCCGAGAGTACCAATTCTGAGGCAACCACCGCCAATGAACTGGATGCAGCCCCAGAGCCTGCTAGCTTGGATACCAGCGAAGCATTAAGCCAAACCGACATGCCAGAGGATCTGCAAGTGGATACCTCTTGGGATGAGTACTACACCTCGGCGCCTGTCTCCTCTTCGATGCCATCCCGTGATGACGATATGCCCTATCAAGGCAGCACCAGCGATTCACTGCAAGATCATCTTCTGTGGCAGATGGAACTGACCCCGATGAGCGATACCGATCGCGCCATCGCCATCGCCATCATTGATGCTACCGATGAGCGCGGCTACCTAACTCAAAGCGCTGACGACATCCTAGAAGCCTTGGGTGATGAAGAGGTAGAGCTCGACGAGATAGAAGCCGTCCTAAAGCGCGTACAACGGTTTGATCCCGTCGGCGTCTGTGCACGAGATCTGAGTGAGTGCCTACTGGTACAGCTAAGTCAATTCGCTAAAGAAACCCCTTGGAAAGCCGAAGCTGAGATGCTGATTCGTGAACACATGGATCTGCTTGCCAACCGTGACTTTCGCGGCTTGATGCGAAAAACCCGCCTAAAGGAAGATGAACTAAAAGCGGCGATGGACTTGATTCAAACCCTGAACCCTCGTCCTGGCAGTGCGCTGATCTCGGAAAACGATCAGTACGTGATTCCTGATGTGGCCGTCAGCAAACAGAAAGGTCGCTGGGTGGTTGAACTCAACCCAGACGCCATGCCGAAGATTCGCATTAACGAACAGTACGCCGCCCTTAGTCGTAATCGCTCCAACCAAGCAGACAGCCAATTTATTCGTGGCCACCTGCAGGAAGCAAAATGGTTCATTAAAAGCTTAGAAAGCCGCAATGAAACCCTACTGAAGGTATCGAACTGTATCGTGCAGTATCAACAGGGCTTTTTGGAGTATGGCGAAGAGGCGATGAAGCCAATGGTACTCAATGATGTTGCCGAAGCCGTCGACATGCATGAATCCACCATCTCCCGCGTAACCACCCAAAAGTACATGCACACCCCCCGTGGCATCTTCGAACTGAAGTACTTCTTCTCTAGCCACGTAGCAACGGAAAGCGGCGGCGAGTGCTCTTCGACCGCAATTCGTGCTTTAATTAAAAAGTTAGTTGCCGCTGAGAACCCAAGGAAACCTCTCAGCGACAGTAAAATGGCGGAGCTGCTTGCAGAGCAGGGCATCAAAGTCGCACGGCGAACCATCGCCAAGTACCGCGAGGCCCTCTCTATTGCTCCTTCCAACCAGAGGAAGAGCCTGTAACAGGCTGACAAAGGAGGAACCCTATGCAGATCAATCTTACCGGCCATCATGTCGACATTACTGAATCGCTACGGGACTATGTACATACGAAATTCGATAAGCTTGAACGGCATTTTGATCACATATCTAATGTGCACGTAGTACTCAATGTTGAGAAACTTCAGCAAACCGCCGAAGCCAAACTCCACCTCAGTGGCCGGGAAGTATTCGCCACCCACCAGCACGACAACATGTACGCAGCCATCGACGGTCTAATTGACAAGTTAGATAGGCAAGTCATTAAACACAAAGAGAAAATGTCACGTCACTAACATGGACATATCGAGCATACTAAGCCCGGAGTGCGCCACCATCGCCGCTCCGGGCATGAGTAAGAAACGGGCGTTGGAGTTGATTTCCCAACTGGCAAACCAGCGTCATCCTCAGTTGGATCAGCAGCAACTTTTTGAGAGCCTGCTCGCCCGTGAAAAAATGGGCAGCACAGGCATTGGTCAAGGTATTGCGCTTCCGCATGGACGTTTGCAAGAGGTGGACCAAGCCTTTGCCGTGTTCGTGAAGTGCGATGAAGCGATCCCTTACGATGCCATCGATGGCCAACCGGTTGATCTGCTGTTCGCTCTCTTTGTTCCAGAGGACAGTTGCAAACAACACCTGTCAACGCTGGCCTCAATGGCCGAGCGACTGAATAACAAAGAGACCTGCCGTTCACTCAGGAAAGCCCACAGCGAAGATGAGCTTTATCAATTGGTGACCGCGTGAAACTGATTATTCTGTCTGGCCGCTCCGGAGCAGGAAAATCCGTAGCCTTACGAGTCTTGGAAGATCTTGGCTGCTACTGCGTCGATAACCTCCCCGCAACTATGCTGGGAGATCTAGTTCAAGAGATGCGTCACAGCTGTGATACTCTGGCCGTCAGCCTCGACATCCGTAACCTTCCAGGCCACTCAGAGCGTATCCCGGAACTGCTCAAGGCGCTACCGCCTGAAGTGGAACAGCAGGTCTACTTCCTTGACGCCAAAGATGACACCCTAATTCGCCGCTACAGCGAAACTCGCCGTCTGCATCCGCTTTCGGTCAATGGCCGCTCACTGGCAGATGCCATTGCTGCAGAAGTTGAGATGCTAAAGCCTCTCAAAGCCATTGCCGACCATAGCTTCCTGACCGATCAACTTTCCGTCCATCAGTTAGCAGATGAAATTCGCACTCGATTGCTGGGGCAAACGGAACGCGAACTGCTGATGGTTTTCGAATCCTTCGGCTTTAAACACGGCATCGCCAACGACGCCGACTTCGTGTTTGATGTTCGCTTTCTGCCAAACCCTCACTGGGACCCAAAACTCAGGCCATTAACCGGTTTGGATAAGCCGGTACAAGAATACTTTGAGTCCGAATCGGAAGTGGCACGATTTATCGATCACACCCAAGCCTTTATCAACAACTGGCTACCCATGCTGCAACGCAACAACCGCGCTTACCTAACCATTGCCATCGGCTGTACCGGTGGTCAGCACCGCAGTGTCTACATTGCCCAGCAGTTGGCCAAACGCTTTAGCCAAAGCCAGCATCAAACGTCGGTACGTCACCGTGAACTCAATCAGCCTGACTAGGCGGCTCAAGGTCGTTAACCGCCTGGGGCTTCATGCCCGAGCCGCCACTCGGCTGGCACAGGTCGCCAACAGCTTCGATGCGGAGATTGAGGTCAGCCACGGAGATCAGCAAGCCAGTGCCAACAGCGTGCTAGCCCTATTAATGCTGCAAACCTGTCAAGGGGAAGAGGTCGAAGTACACTGCAGCGGCGAACAAGCGGAGCAGGCCATGGACGCGATAACTACCCTGTTCAGCAGCCGATTCGACGAAGAGGACTAAGCCGATTAGCCTCAGACGTATGATTTAACGCCGAATTGTTGGTACAACAAAAAAGGACGCATCGGCGTCCTTTTTTCCATATGCAGTCAACCCTGCTAGCTGCCCGCCACCTTCATCTCGCTGAGCAGTACCGAACCAATACCGATACTGGAACGAGGGTCACGGTCGGTGCCCACCATCACCAACTCTTGGTACATCTGCTTTAGATTGCCAGCAATGGTGATCTCATGCACCGGGTACTGAATCACGCCATTCTCAACCCAGAAACCGGCGGCGCCGCGGCTATAGTTGCCCGTTACCGTATTCACTCCCTGGCCCATCAACTCGGTCACATACAGCCCGGTGCCCAGCTGTTTAAGCATCGACTCCAAGTCACCACCATTGGCCTCAACCTGCCAGTTGTAGATGCCGCCAGCATGCCCTGTGGTGGTCATGCCAAGGCGCCGTGACGAATACGCGGTTAACAGGTAGCTCTGCAAAATACCGTCGGCGACGATATCGCGCTTGGAGGTCGCTACCCCTTCACCATCGAATGGTGCGCTGGATAAGCCACCCATCATATGAGGGTTTTCTTGGATATTGAACCAACTTGGTAGAATCTGAGTCCCTAAGCTGTTCATCAAGAACGATGACTCTCGGTACAACGCCGAGCCACTGATGGCGCCAACTAGGTGCCCGATCAGCCCAGTGGCGGTTTCCGCAGAAAACAGCACCGGCACTTTGCAGGTATTGATCTTACGCGCCCCTAAACGAGCTGCCACTTTGTCTGCGGCTTTGAGGCCTAGGCTTTCTGGAGTGTTAAGCTTGCTGAAATAGCGAGAGACGCTGTAATCGTAATCGCGCTCCATGCCCAGCTCGTCCTTACCGATTAGTACTACCGATAAGCTGTGACGAGAGGAGGCGTAGCTGCCCAAAAAACCATGACTGTTGCCATATACCTTAATGCCGCTGTGGCTGTTGCAACTGGCACCATCGGACATGGAAACTTTGCCACTGTCCAGTGCCGCCTGCTCACACGCTGCCGCCAACTCGATGCCATGCTCAGGGCTCAGTTCATGGGGATGATAGAGATCCAAATCCGGCAAGGTTTTCGCCATCAACTCAGCGTCGGCCAAGCCGTTGAATTTATCGGCAGTGGTGTATTTGGCAATGCCATCAGCGGCGCGCACCGCATCGACGATCGCCTGCTCACTGAGATCCGACGTTGAGGCATTGCCTTTGCGTCCCTCGCGGTAGAGAGAGATCCCTAGAGCACCATCTTTGTTAAACTCAACCGTCTCAACCTCACCCATGCGGGTCGAGACCGACAATCCCTGCTGCTTACTAATGGCCACTTCGGCGGCAGACACACCCAACTTGTTGGCTTCCTCTAGTGCAATGGAAACCGCTTGTTCAAGTTGTGCGCGCTGCTGTTCAATACTGAGTTGAGTCACGAAAACATCCCAAAAAACTGTGTTGCCTCAAAGGATAGCAAAGACCACCTAGGCTTCGATAGGGGCTTATCCGCCTCCGTTGAGCGATGGAGTTGCTAGTGACAAGCTCTGGGGGCTGGTAGAATAGGCAGATTAACCAATAGCGGAGAGAGACTATGGCGGCATCACGCCCATCCGATGAAGAACAACAGGAATGGATCAGCAAATCCGAGCTGAAGCGAGAAGCCGAAGAGCTACAGAAGATCGGCAATGAGATCGTGGCCTTAGGCAAAGGCGATCTGGCCAAAATCCCAATGGACGAAGAACTTGAGCTCGCCGTTGCTCTGGCACTGCGCCTCAAAGGCAAAAACGAGGCCCATCGCCGTCAGCTGCAATTTATCGGCAAGCTGCTGCGTTTTCGCGACGTTGAGCCCATTCGTGAAGCTCTGGATAAGATCCGCAACAAACATAACCAAGCCAGCCAGCATTTCCACAAAATGGAGCAATGGCGTGACCGCCTGATTGCTGAGGGAGACGACGCCATTCAAGCGCTGTTTGCAGAGTGCCCAGAGATGGAATCGGAGCGGCAGCGGGTTCGCCAGTTGGTACGTCAAGCCAACAAAGAAGCCAAGACCAGTAAGCTACCTAAGGCCAGTCGAGAGCTGTTTAAGCTGATCCGAGAGCATTTGGAAGACAAACTGTAGACTGCTCAATCAAATGCAAAAAAGGCGCCTGACGGCGCCTTTTTGATTTAGAACGTGAAGGTGGCTGACAAGCCTAATGCACTCTCTGCATCCACATCCAACTTACGGTTCTGCTGGCCGTGGTATTCCAAGTCACCATCGTCGCGGTAACCTAAGAACGCCGATAGGTGCCAATTTGTCTGCATGAAACTGGCTCGCAAGAAACTAATTGGCTGGCTGATTTCGACCGTGCCTTCGTCAATGGCAAATCGTTGCTGACGATAAGCACTACCAAACCCGAACTGCCACTCCGGCGACAGCTGATAGCTCAGCTCAAGTCCAGCTCGGCCGCTAAAGCCCGGCTCAAATGGGTTGTCCAGCGTCCAACGGTCATTGATCTCCCAGCGAATAAACAATACGGGAATCATCGATACCGCATAGGGATCATTGAAGTAGCCAAGGCCACCACCCAACACCAGGTTTTTCTTAACGGGATAGCTCGCTCCCGCCAGCAAACCGTAACCAAAACCATCACTAGCATCGGCAGTGTTGGCCCAAGCCCAATGGACACGAGGTCCAACAAACCAAGTCCAACTGTCTTTACTTGGCTTAACAAAGTTCAGGCCAAAGCCGAGGTCTTGCTGGTTATCCCAGTCCCGATAGCCCGCTAAGTTATACCCTTGGCCATCGAAATTGGTGTAATAGTAATCCATTGAGGTGGTCATCACCCACCCCTGCTGCACCGGCATGGTAAAGCTTAAGTCGAAGCCATAGTTGGCTTGTTCTAACTTACCATCAGGCTGTACCGATGTTTCCGGCATCTGCACGCCGTATACCGTTAACTCCCACGGTGTGAATGATGGCCGTTCCGAGGCCGATGTTGGCAGTGCCGTGATTGAGGCTGACACAACAAACGCGGCCAGTAAGCTACGTTGATTCATCCTGTTGTCCTTTTCTCTATCTCATTAATAAAACGAGCTAATTAAATAAACTACCTCAGCACTACGGGAATAAAAAGTGCTCAGTTCAATTTGGCAAAAAATAACAAAGCGAGCCGAAGCTCGCTTTGGGGCGCGGAATTTATCACTAAATAAACGTTCGAGCTATCGAATTTTACTCAGTGCCACCCACAGTCAGTCGATCCAGTTTTAGCGTCGGCTGGCCAACCCCAACCGGTACACTCTGGCCCTCTTTACCACATACGCCGACACCTTGGTCAAGGGAGAGATCGTTACCCACCATGCTGATGGTTTGCATCGCCTCAGGACCATTGCCAATCAAGGTGGCTCCTTTGACTGGCGTCGTCAGTTTGCCGTTTTCAATCAGATAAGCCTCACTGGCGGAGAACACAAATTTGCCGGACGTGATGTCCACTTGACCACCGCCAAAGTTGGGAGCGTAGATCCCCTGTTTCACCGACGCGATGATCTCCTCCGGGCAGTGCTCACCACCCAACATATAAGTGTTGGTCATCCGAGGCATTGGCATGTGGGCGTAGGACTCACGACGACCATTGCCCGTAGGGGCCATCCCCATCAGGCGCGCATTGAGCTTATCCTGCATGTACCCTTTCAAAATGCCATTTTCAATCAGCATGGTGTTCTGCGCTGGCGTGCCCTCATCGTCAATGGTTATGGAACCACGACGACCACTTAGGGTGCCGTCATCCACCACGGTGCACAATTCACTAGCAACCTTCTCGCCGATTCGGCCAGCAAACGCACTGGAGCCTTTACGGTTAAAGTCCCCTTCAAGTCCATGACCTACCGCTTCGTGAAGCAGAACCCCTGGCCAACCAGCCCCAAGCACCACCGGCATCTCACCCGCAGGGGCGTCCACCGCACGTAAGTTCACTTCCGCCATCTTGACCGCCTGCTGACATAACTGCAGCGCTTTGCGACGGTCTTGGTCATCGGTGACATCCAGCTGGGCATAATCGTAACGACCGCCCATGCCAGCACTGCCTCGTTCGCGGCGATCGCCATCCACCATGATCACCGAACAGTTCAGGCGCACCAAGGGGCGAATGTCACTGGCCAAGGTGCCATCGGATGCGGCGACCAGCACCTCTTCATACACCGCCGATAAGCTGGCCACCACCTGAGTAACCCGCGAGTCTAAAGAGCGTGCGTAAGCGTCCATCTCCTGCAGTAGCGACAACTTCTGCTGTTGTTCCCAGCTACCGATGGGGTCCAAAGCGCCATATCGCTCGGTTGCCGATACCGCCGAGAGGGCTTTCACGCGGCCCTCTCCGCCACTGGCAGCGATGCCTCGGGCAGCATCCGCGGATTGGAGCAACGCGTCTAAGGTAATCTCATCCGCATAGGCAAAACCGGTTTTCTCGCCATCAATGGCGCGGATACCAACGCCCTGCTCGATGTTGAAGCTGCCCTCTTTAACAATGCCATCTTCCAACACCCATGACTCATGACGAGCGGACTGAAGATAGATATCGGAATAATCCAGCTTATGCTGATGAATGCGGCCTAACGTTTCATGCAGATGATGCTGCTCTAAGCCTTGAGGTGCCAACAAGCTGTTGCTTACCGTCTTTAATGTCATAAGTTCACTTCTTTAACTGAGCCGCCGTAATCGGCATCCGAATATGCTGTTGAGTCGGCATCTGTTGCCGAATCTGATGAATTTTATCTGCGTCAAAGCTTGCCATGACCATCGAAGGAGATTGCTGTGCCTGGGCCAATACCTCTCCCCATGGACTTACAATCATCGACTGACCCCAGGTCATTCTGCCGTGGTCATGAGTGCCGCCCTGATTCGCCGCAATCAGATAACACTGATTTTCTATCGCCCTTGCCTGCAAAAGCGGTTGCCAGTGTGCCTCTCCGGTCACCTGGGTAAACGCCGATGGCAACGCGATGATCTGCGCTCCATTGGCAACCATTGCGCGAAACAGCTCTGGAAATCTTACGTCATAACAGACGGCAATTCCCAATTTTCCAAGCGGCGTATCAATGACTTCCACATGCTGACCCGGTGCGGTCGTGTCACTTTCACGATATCGACCCACCCCATCGGCAACATCCACATCAAACAGATGCAGCTTGTTGTAATGGCCAATGCGCCGCCCTGTGTCGTCGAACACCAAACAAGAAGCATAGAAACGACCATCGGGGGCATGAATGGGAATGGTGCCAGCAACCAAGGTGCAGCGGTGCTCCTGTGCCAGCTGCGACAAGGCCCGTTGCATGGAGCCCTCACCCAGAGGCTCACTCAGAGTCGCCATGGCGTCAGGTTCGCCATCGAAGCTCATGACGCACTCAGGCAGAACCACCAATTTGGGGCCAGACACCTCAGACAACGGTGCCATGACCTGCCGCAGCATCGCCAAGTTGGTCTCTAGCGAAGATGAGGAACACAACTGCACTGCATATAGCTTCATGATGACGGGTGACTCCTTGTCTGCATCTTTGATGATCGAAACCAATGAACGGCGTCCGCGCCGAATGGCTAATGACGCCAAAGCACTATTGGCCGACGCTCTGCCCTTGGGTATCCGGCAACGGCTCTGGCAACACCTCCATTGCTGGAGATTCTGTGGCCGACTCACCGGTTGTCGGCACAGAATCAGGCAATGGCTCGGGAAGCTCAGGCTCATAGGGGGTGCCGTTCACCGATGAGGTATCGGAACCCGGAATCGGTTTTTGCTCAGGCTGAGGTTGCACATCCGATGCGGCCTCCTCCTCAATACGAATCTCTTTCTTATCCCGTTCAAGCTCTTCAAGAATCGGCTCATCAAAGGTGCCGGTGAGTCGGAAATTAAGCTGAGTGATCACCTCGATAACCGGCTCTAGAATTTTCGACACCGCAAACGCGCCAACCCCAACGGTCAACGACGCCCCTGAGAGCAGCGCAACCGCTGGCACACTGGCGGTCAACGCTGGGGAGAAACTGATGTCATAATCCAGCTGCCTTGAGACCAAATTACTGGAGCCGCTGATCTTCATCACCCCAGCATCACCTTCAAGGCGAGTATTGTCGGTGGTCGCGATGCCGTCGTTAAAGCGAACATCCCCGCTAAACTCTTGATAATAGAAACCTTGGCCAAACACGTCGGTAAAGTCCAGCGACAACTTTCGAAGCAACGAGTCAAAACTGAAGATCGACAGTAACCGAACTCCTTTGTCGGATACCTCGCTCAGGTGGCCCTTCCCAAACTCGAACTGCAGCTCACCATTTAAGCTCTTGCTCTCATAGGCCCAAGGCGCGTTTTGCCAACTCACGTCGAAGTGGGTCTCCAGCGGTGACTCTTTTAAGCCGATGGGCCTATCTATCACCTGCTCCAGCGCCCCGAAATCGTCGGAGGTAAACTGCCCCTTCATATCAAACTGAGTCCCCTCACCTTTGGGGTACCACAAGCCAGAGCTCTTAAATTGGTGTACGCCCTTGGTCAGATCGAAGGTTTGTAAACGATAGCCTTCGGGTGTTTGCTGCAGAGCCAGATTAAGCTCACCAAGATCGTACTCTTGGATAAAGAAATTTTTCACCTTCGCAGACAGGGGCGGCATCGCCTCAATCAACTGGGCACCGGCGCGCTCCTGTTCACCACTATCCTTCTCTAGCCACTGCAGAGAAAGGTAGTCCGCCTGGATTCCTATGCCTTGGTTTTCCCAATCACTGTGGATAGTCAATGCCCCTTGGGCTTGGTCTGACTCCACATCAAACTGCCAACCGCCCTCCACGGGATAGCCGTTTAGGAAAGTTTGATCAAACAACAGATCGTAAATATCCAAGCGAGATAGGGAGCCTTTAACCTGAGTCAACGGCGGCACCACGCTACTGCCACTGGATTCAGAGCCGCTGTCAATAAAACGGGTAATCAGTGGAAGCCAATCGGTTAAGACCGCTTCCGACATGGCCAAATCGATGGAGCCTGAATCAACCCCAATCAAATTAGGCCGCTTCCCTAATGCCAATTGGTACCGTGTCCAATCAAAATCCCCTTGGCTGAAATCAAACTCGGCACGATATCCAAGGCGCCCCCCTTGGGTTGCAACAAGCTCAGCACCATCTTGGTCACCGCTGATCTCCAGTTGGCTACGTCGCCGCGCTTGAGCGGTTTTGCCAACCGGCTTGGGAAGGTCAATATGTAGGCCAACAAGGTCGGTATTCACCTTGGCAGCAAACTGATATTGGTTGTCTGGCGCAAAATTCAGATTCACTGAACCCTGCCAGTCCGCCGCCCCATCCAGATAGGCAAACAACGGGAAATTGTGCTCTGGCGTGAAATGCTCCGTACTCCAATGACCACCTAGAGTCAGATCGACCTGATAACCTTCAGGCTGTTGATCGCCATTGATCGACAGATCCGTAAACTGATTAAACAGTGTGGCCGACAGCATGGGCGCCTCGATGCGAGCGCTGTCGAAGGTCAGCAAACCGTTAAGATCCGTCAGCTCAACCCCTAAGGTCTTAAGAAATACTGGGTTGTCTTTAAAATTAACCGCCCCCAAAACCGATGGCGACTCGTCCGCCACGCCCTCTCCCAGAGGAAACATCAGATCCAACTCCACATCCACCGGGCCGGTAATCTGCACCTGCTCGAGGGTAGAGCCAACGGAATCTTTCAGAGAGGATTGCAGCATCAACTCGGTAGCCGCTTGTGCATCAGCGCCCAGCTTAGCAACCACGCCCAAGGTGGCATCGCGATTCAAGGTAGGAATAAACACTTGGGCGTTGCTGACTGGCACCGAGCCTAAGTTGCCCCTATCCAGCCACAAGTCCATGCGCTGATTTTCAAACAGGGCTCGTAAGGACAAATCCGTGACCGCTGGCCAAGACTCCAAAAACTGAAACTGCCCTTGCTCTAAAGTGAAGCCAGCCTGAAACACCCCTTCATTGGCTAGGTAGGGATACTGATTGAGGTCCCCATGCCACAAAAGCTGGACATTGTCGGCATGGCCCCCTTGAAGGGAGCGCTCTAGGTAGTTAGACAAACCGATGCCCATCGCCTGCCTTGGAAACAGCAGCCCAGCCTTATCAGCCTGCTTCAAACTGGCGTCGCCATATAGCTGCAGTCGAACCGGCCCTTCAGAAGGTAATCCTAGCGCCCACTGCAGGTCCGCATCGATGATGTCGCCTGCTAGGGTTAAGTTGTCACTGGTTAGCACTAAGCCGTCATCAAGGCGCAGATCAATGTCGGCACCAAATTGCTCCAGTTGCAGGGTCTCTCGAAACTGCCACGGCCAGTAGAATCGCAGTGGTTTGCGGTCAATGTGCAATCGGCCATGATCTTGATGCCAACGAAATTCCCCATTAAGCCCCGTTAGACCAGGCAGATCGCCACTCATGTCCCAGCCCAGATCACTGAATGAAACCGATGCAAGCCAGTTCTGCTGAGTTTGCTGAAGTTTCAGGTCGGTCAGATGACCACGACCGTTCACCTCCAGCAGTTGAACTAAGGTGTCATCGTCCAGACTTGGCACCAGCCCCAATAGTGGTTTGAGCTTATCCAGAGACAGCTGCTCCAACCACAGGTTAAAGCCGTTACCCTGCTTACGCAGCGCCAAACGGGTGTCGCTCCAAGGTTCACCATTACTAAACAGCTTAAGGTCATGGCTAACCAACTGGCCGCCATCTACCCGAGGTGACCAAGACAAACTGCCGCTCTCCAACGTCATGCGCTGGGATTGTGGCGTCTGCCAACTGAACTCACTGTGGCCAAACTCAACCTGAACCGTTCGCAGCCCAGCGTCATCGAAACTGCTCCAAGCCTTCAGATCTAAGGTGCCCTTGAACTGGCGACTGCCGTCTCCGAATTGACGAGCCAGCCAATCGCCGATATCCAGTTGATCCGCATGAACATAGGTACGGCCAAAAATATGGTCGTTATCGGAGCTCATCTCCACCGACAGCGTCAGTAGCTCATCCTCTTTTTGAGCCTGATCCAGATACAACAACCCCTGCCCAAGATGACGACGCCCTTGGTTGACCCACTGCAAACTGGCGATATGCACGGGCTCTGGCTGCTCATTAAGCTGATGAAAATAGATGCTGGCTTCATTCAGCTTAAGCTGCTTTAGGCCGTGTAGAAAGGTACTCTTAAATGCCTCGAGACCGCCGCCTCGATTCGAGTCAGCATTGTTATTCTGAGCGCCCAATGGTCCCAGAACATGGACCTCAACACCGTTAAAGGTGACGTCCTCAAAGCGCGGGTATTGATCGACAACCGAACGCCAAAAGTCCAGCTGTGCTACCGCCTCTTCGACGTCCACCGTGAGATTCAGATCTCCCTGGGGAGGCAGCTTAAACCCTCGAATGACCAACTGGGGGCCTTTGGGCTCCCAGCTGGCTCCCAATTCAGCAAAGCTCATCTCCAGTTGAGTGCGCTGCTGAATCTGAGCCACAAGATCGTCGCGGATGCTGTCCAATTTGGGCAGCAGAGTACGCACCGCACTCACAAGGAGTGCCAGCAAAACAATACAGGTTGCTAATGCATACCAGCAGACCCGAGCAATCCGCCAGAGGTGGCCCTTTAAGGTCACATCATCACCACGTCGAACTTATCTTGTTTGTACAGTGGTTCTGGTTGCAGTCGTACGCGTTTGCCAATGAATACCTCCAGCTCAGCTAAGCTATGGGCCTCATCGCCAATCAGCGCATCGTAAACTGACGGCGACACGTACACGGAGAACGAATCCGCATCGTATTGACGGTCAACTCGAATGATCTCTCGATACATTTCGTAGCAAACGGTCTCCACCGTTTTCATGTAACCGGTGCCCTTACAACTAGGACACTCGCCACACAGAACATGTTCCAAACTTTCGCGGGTACGCTTGCGAGTTACCTCAACGAGGCCCAAACGCGAGAAGCCGCTGATGCTGGTTTTGACTCGGTCTTGTGCCAACGCTTGCTCAAAGGTCGCCAACACACGCTTGCGGTGCTCTTCCGAGGCCATGTCGATGAAATCAACAATGATGATGCCGCCAAGGTTACGCAGCCTCAGTTGGTGGGCGATGGCTCGGCAAGCTTCAAGATTGGTATTGAAGATGGTCTCTTCCAGATTCCGGTGACCCACAAACGCACCGGTGTTGATGTCGATGGTGGTCATGGCTTCGGTTTGATCGATGATCAGGTAACCGCCATTTTTCAGCTCGACCTTGCGCTCAAGGGAGCGCTGGATGTCGCTTTCCACGTCAAACTGGTCAAACAGTGGAGATGGGCCATGATAGTGCTCCAGCACAGGTGCCACATCAGGAACAAACTCCTCAGCGAACTCCTTAAGTTCGTTGATGGCCATGCGAGAATCAACCTGAACGCGCTCAATGTTGAAGATCGCCAAGTCTCGCAGAATGCGTCGAGGTAAGGTCAAATCTTCATACAAAGGAGTCACTTTGCCTCCGGGACGGCGGCGACGTTCCGTCACTTTGCGCCAAACTCGACGCAAGAACGCGGCATCGTGGGCCAATTCGGTTTCCGTTGCGCCCTCGGCGGCAGTACGAATAATAAAGCCACCGTCGGTGTCCACAAACTGGCCAACAATGGCTTTCAAACGATCCCGCTCCTGCTCGGACTCCACCCGCTGGGATACCCCAACGTGGGCAGCCCCTGGCATAAACACCAGATAGCGTGACGGCAAGGTGATGTCTGTGGTTAGTCGAGCGCCTTTGGTGCCAATGGGATCCTTGGTCACCTGCACCATGATGTCTTGACCAGGACGCACCAAGCTGGCGATGTCCTGAGCCTGAAACTGAGCTTTTTCCCCTTCGGCCACACACTCGGTGTGAGGAATGATGTCAGAGGCGTGCAAAAACGCCGCTTTCTCCTGGCCGATGTCCACGAAAGCCGCCTGCATCCCTGGTAACACTCGGGTCACCTTGCCCCGATAGATGTTACCCACAATGCCCATCTTGCCATTACGCTCGATGTGCACCTCCTGGAGCTGGCCACGCTCTAGCAGCGCAACGCGATTCTCAGTAGGGGTAACATTAATTAATAGTTCGGTTCCAACAACGGATGAGGGATGCACACAGGCCTCCTAAATATGGGGTTCAAGCAGCTCGCGGGTCTCCACGAGCGGCAGGCCAACTACGGCAGAGTAGCTGCCATCGATGCGGCGGATAAAGGCGCCGCCCAGCCCTTGGATGCCGTAACTGCCGGCTTTATCCATCGGCTCTTGGCTGGCGACGTATTGCTGAATCTGTGCTGGGCTCATGTCACAGAAGGTCACGTCGGTCACCACCAATTTATGGGAGGTGCCCTTGTCGTGTGCACACGCGATGGCAGTCATCACTTGGTGGCTGCGGCCAGACAACCGGGCCAAGGTTGCCTTGGCATCTTCGGCATCTTTCGGCTTACCTAGAATCTGGCCGTCTAACACCACAATGGTGTCGGAGCCCAGCACCGGCCGCTTGCCATCGGTCAACCCGTGCCCAGCTTCGGCTTTGGCAATGGCCAAACGACACACGTAATCTGCCGCCAACTCTGCGGCCAGCGGCGTTTCGTCCACTTGCGGTGCCACCGCGTCAAAGCGGTAGCCCAGATGCGCGAGCAGTTCACGGCGACGGGGTGAAGTTGAAGCCAGAATGCAATCCAGTTTTTCCATCTTATTTCACCTTGTAGTGGCGTCGAGTTCGGCGCAGCAGCCAGAATACCCAAGGCCACAGCAGCGGGGTTAAAATCACGGGGCGCAGGTATTCAAAGGTCAGCTCGATACCCGTATTCAAGGTTTCAACGGCGTAGACCATCAGGTGCATCGCCAAACTTAAACTGGCAATAATGCCCATCTGCTGAACCCAAGAGTAATGGCGCAATTTCTGATACTGGATGGCCACCAGATAGATAGCCACTGACAAGGCTAACGAGCGCACACCCATGGTGGCACCTAGCAGTACATCTAGAAACAACCCCATCAGAAAGGCCGTTAACACGCCGACTCGGTTTGGTAACGCCATGGTCCAATAAGCCAGCGCCAGCAGCACCCAATCTGGGCGCCAACTGGATACCGCTTGAGGCAGTGGCATGATCTGCAAAAACAGCGCCACCAGCAGGCTGATCCAGATAACGCTATAACGATGAGCCCTATCCATTGTCGGACTCCAAAGCTTGTTGATTAACTTCTTGTTGCCACAGCAGCAGCAAGTAACGAATTCGCTCTAAATCCGCCACTGGCTCAGCGGTCACGGTGGCCCAAGTCATCCCTTCATCGCGTACCACGCTCGATACCCTCGCCACGGGATAGCCCTCGGGGAAACGTTGGCCCAAGCCAGAGGAGATCAGCAGGTCGCCTTCACGAATGTCGGTGCTCATGGCCACATTGGAAAGCTCCAGTTGATTCAGCTTACCTTTGCCGTGAGCCACAGCTCGGACATCATTACGGGCTACGCGAACCGGAATAGCATGGGTGTAATCGGCGATCAGCAGCACCCGCGCCGTGGTTGGTGATACGTCGGTCACCTGACCGACCACCCCAGCTTCGTTCAACACGGGCTGACCGATATACACGCCTTCATTGAGGCCCTTATCAATCAACACCTGATCTTTGAACGGATCACGGTCAACGTACATCACCTCAGCCACCATGCGGCGAGATTCGGTTCTGACTTCCGAACGCAGCAAAGCCCGCAAGCGAGCATTTTCCTGCTGCAGGTTGGCCATCTTCAACAACTGCTCACTCATCAGCAGCTGTCGATGATGCAGTCGTTGGTTTTCCGCAAGGATGTCGGTGCGGCTGGAGAGGTTGGTCGCCATCGAGTCCATCATCTGCGCAGGCAGATTCGCAAGGTGCTGTAATGGGCTCGCCAAGGTCGCTAATGCCAAACGCAGCGGCATGAGTCGATCGTTAGCGAGTATCAACACCAGAGACAGCAATACCGCCAGAAACAGACGGTATTGTGGAGAGGCGCCTCGTATAAAAAAGGGCTTCATCGGAACGCTTACTCGTCAGCGAACAGATCACCACCGTGGATGTCGATCATCTCTAGGGCTTTACCGCCCCCCAGAGCCACGCAGGTCAGTGGATCTTCCGCGATCACCACTGGAATGCCGGTCTCCTCCTGAAGCAGGTGGTCCAGGTCACGCAACATGGCGCCACCACCAGTCAGTACCATACCGCGCTCGGAGATATCCGACGCCAGCTCTGGTGGCGACTGCTCCAGAGCGGTCATCACCGCGCTAACAATACCGGACAGCGGCTCTTGCAGCGCTTCTAGAATTTCGTTGCTGTTCAGGGTAAAGCTGCGCGGCACACCCTCAGCCAAGTTACGGCCGCGAACTTCGATTTCACGAACCTCTTCACCTGGATAAGCGGAACCAATTTCGTGCTTGATGCGCTCGGCGGTGGCTTCACCAATCAAACTGCCATAGTTGCGACGAACGTAGTTGATGATGGCATCATCAAACTTGTCACCGCCCACACGAGCGGAAGCGGAGTAAACCACACCGTTCAAGGAGATGATGGCCACTTCGGTGGTACCACCACCGATATCCACCACCATGGAGCCGGTCGCTTCGGATACTGGCAAGCCAGCACCAATGGCCGCCGCCATAGGTTCGTCGATCAGATACACTTCGCGAGCACCAGCACCCAGCGCCGATTCACGAATGGCGCGACGCTCAACCTGTGTGGAACCACAAGGAACACAGATAAGTACTCGAGGACTTGGACGGAAAATCCCGCTGTCATGCACAGATTTAATGAAGTGCTGTAGCATCTTCTCACACACCATGAAGTCGGCGATCACGCCGTCTTTCATAGGGCGAATCGCCTTGATGTTGCCAGGGGTACGCCCCAGCATCTGTTTAGCTGCACTACCAACTGCGGCCACGCTCTTGGCGCTAGGCCCCTCTTGACGAATCGCAACTACAGACGGTTCATTCAAGACAATCCCTTGATCTTTAACGTAAATCAAAGTGTTGGCGGTACCGAGATCGATAGATAGGTCGTTGGAAAATACTCCACGAAGCTTTTTAAACATGTACCAGCCCTGTATGCATAAGGTAAGAAATGCGGAAATTAGGTAACTTTACCAACGCCCCGACCATTCCACAACCCGCTAATACACTAGGGTTGAGGCTTATTTCACAGTGTCGAAATGTTGTCGAGTTACTTTTTTATGGCACTTAGACGCCAAGATAGCGCTAAAGTGCCATTTAACCGGATCAATTGCTACCAAAAACCTCACGACGATAGATCACTTTATCGTGTCCACGGAAACGCCCCAAAGTCACATTGGCACTGGGGTTGGTCATGGTATTTCCTCGCCACGTCCACTGTAACCAGGTGGGGGCTTCCGTTGCTTGATTTGGGAACTGACAGCCATTGATGCCGTCAAAACCAAGCTGATCCAATTGATAGCTAAGCGTAATTGGTGAGTCTTCTGGGGTGACGCGGCCATCGCCAACCACCGTGATGCCGTCATACTCTCCCTGTTCCCAACTGCCATTCACATTGGTGAGTGGCAACGGGTCAAGACTTCCCGCCAAGCTCAGGCGAGCATTATTGACGTTAAAGCCGTTATCCAGGGTATTGGTCACAAAACGCTGGCCATTGAAATACTCCATGCGCATTGGAACCAGCACCTGCTGCAGCTCAGTACCAAAGGCACTGTCGAGCACCATGCGCCCATAACGAAGCTGCGGCCCAGTAACATAGCCAAGGAAAGGCGCGCTGCTGGCGCTGTCGAAACTCAAGCCTTCACAACTGCCCCAGGTACCGACACACACTTTGTCACCAGCAACACTCAAATCCTCCGCCGCAATGGTGATGCCAAAGCTGGCATCATCGGCGCCATTATTGGGAATGCGAGCATAATCCACAGGAGCCAAAGGCGTATCTGGGCGCTTAAATCGAAGCCAGTTTTCCGTGAGTCGATAACGTCGACTGCCGTCGCCATCATTGGCCCCGAGCACCTCAGTCGTTTGCCCCGCCGGTTCAATCACCTCGATTCCGGTAACGCCAGTTTGATACTCCCTCGCGGTCATCGGGTTGGGCAGATTCCAGAACTCACTGTCAAAGTTATTGGTCACCTGATTGTTCAGATTTCGAGCCATCACCTCGAACTGAGGTAGGGTACTGAACGCCACCGGTTGCCCGAAGTAACTGCTGCCCTGACAATAGGGCTGCAGCGACAACGGCTGCGCCACCACCTCTAGGGTTGCAGGTGTAATGCGACCGATGGTACGACTGCTGAAATTCGATAGAGAAGCACCAAGATAGTCCACCGATTCAGCCAGTTTAAATCGAAATGCCCCCACCTCAGTTAAGGTGCGATCAACACTTCCTTGGCCGCCAGCAGTAATGGACACTGTGCCGCCATCATCCCCAGAATTGCTTCCTGGATCCGGAGCAATGAGCTCTGGTGCCAGTCGAATATCGGACTTCTGGAAATTACGGGTGATCGGATTATCAGAGAGGTCTTGGTCATTATCGCCAACCCAGCAGCGAGCGCTCACCTCGACAGGAAAAGCCTCTCCCGCCTTTTTAAACGCCCCACACTGAGTGAAATTGCTGTCACAAGCCTGATTTTGCGCCTGAATATGGAACCCAACAGGAACCCAGTCCAGATCCACTTCGCCAGTGAACGTCTTCTGCTGGCCACCGACGCCGCGAGTTAAACTGGCCGACACCTTAAGTCGACCCGCCTCTTGGTATCGCAGTGGCAACTCGGCCACCCCTTGCGCGTCAAAAGTCACCGCCGCTACCTGAGCTTCACCGGCTTTTAAGGTCAAACTTCCTAGGCCAAGATCCGCAGCCACCTCAGGCGATTGAGGCACACGATATTGGAAGCTGAAACTGACATTCTCCGTTCCTTGGGTGATCACAAGGCACTGCTTCGGATCGCTGCTGTTGGTTTCCACCACCCCAAGCTGAAGTTGGTATTGGGTATGGCAGGCAAGCAGATCCGCTTGTTCCAGATCACCCACAACCGGGGTTAACACTAAGCCACTGTCACTAAAGCCAATTTCACAATCATTTTGGCCGCTGCCAGACTCACAAACAAAATCATAATTACCCACACCAATCTCAACTACGGAGGGTGTCGCTTGCCACAGCTGTAACCTGTCACCATGTTTAACCGTTTGGCTATTGCCAATGGTGCCCGTAGTAAGGTGCTGCCACTCTGAGGTCGGCGTTGCCGTAAGATCTAAGGTGTAACTGCTTTGTGTATCGAAACTGGTGCAACTGGAATCGCTGCAGATCTGCACTTCAACCTGGGCGCCCACGCAGTTAATGGCAGAGCCAGGGTGCACAAGGCGGATAGTTACCGGCTCAACGGTGGGCGCAGTACCTACGGCTAAATAACTGAAATACTCGCCATAATGCTTACGTTCGTTATCGTCAGCAAGGTCCTCGTCCACCACCACGTTAAATTGTGAATCGGACACGTGGCACGCACGAGCCCAACCACCATCGCCGCCATAGCGAGTTCGTTTGGTTGAATAGAACAGCGGTGTCGACGCAAACGGCGTCTGGAAATTGAAATGATTACTAGCACTGCATTGCTCGGCCAAACTTCGAGTGCTGTTGTAGTTATTACCCGAAAACTTGTAGCTTTGCAGGCCATTTCCGGACTCAATTCGTCGCATCTCACCGTTGATCTCAACGGTGCCACTGCCCTCAACCGCAAGATAGGCAATGGTATCGTCACGCTTAAACTTACCATTGCCGCGTTGGTTGTAAGCCTCACTGCCCTCTAGGCCAATGTAGAAGCCAGCACTGCTGACCGACTCAACCCGAGCGGAATAAAACTCACCACCGTTATTAAAGGTTTGCAGTTGTGCCAACACCGCGGTACCTGACGACCAGCCACTGGGCAAGTTTTGCCACACCGATGACTCATCGCAGTTACCGTTGCCATCACTGTACTTGCCCTTGTAGTCACAGGTCTTAACGGTGCCCGCCGATAGCCTAACCTGGGTGTTGCCAAATTCGTCTTTTAGCTGGTAATCGCCGCCGCCAACCACGATGTAATCTACCTTGGAAACCGAAGTACGATTGACACCACTGCCGCCGTAATAGTTAGGCGCAACCCACAACTCCACATCGGCTTGGCTAGTAGACGCAGAGGTGACGCGCATCTGTGCGGGTAGCTCTTTCTCCACCTGATTTGACTCAATGGGCGTCATCAAAAACACCAAAGGCGGCTCATCACCCTGATAATCTGAATAGTTAATGGTGCCGGTGAGCGTGCCTCTGGAATTGGAACTCAGGTTCACCGACCCAAACTTCAGGTAGTTGTCAGAGCCATCTGGCGGAGTACCCGGCAGACATAGATTTGAATAATCTGCATCTCTGACATCGGTGCTGCCCACCACCAAGTTGTAATCATCCAAATGGATGTTTTTACCACTGGCAATCCCAGTTAGGGCGGTGTAGCCGCTATAGGAGCGAAAATCCACATCCCCCTCGGCATACACTACACCTCGAATGGTGGACCATTCTCGAGTAGTTATCTCTTTCTTGGAAAACAGCATCCATTGCCGAGGCGGGGCCGTTGGATTCATCCGGACTTGGCGGCTAAGATCAACATCGTCTTCCACAAACAGGCGCACACTACCGGCCCCTAGGGGCTCCATTGAGATCTGCTGATAGCGTTCACTGAATCTCAGCTTTTCAAGATGATAATCGCCAGTGTTAAAACGAATCCTTTGTTCACGATTTTCACCAAAATGGAACTCTTCCGCGTTGGTCGGCAACATCCGTAAACTGTGGCTGCCGCTGCCATGCAAATGCATGTTTTTATAAACTTTGGTGGGGGCACCATCGCCATTATGGAATAGGTTGGCGGCATTCTCAGTTTTCAGCTCATCCACATGCAGTGAGCCGATCTGGTTCAAATTCACTTGGCCACCAAACACCTCCATCTTCTTAATGGTGTGCTGACCGCTGCTGAAATTGGCGTTGGCATTACCTTCCATTTTAAATTCATCAAGGTAGACGGCATGGAAGTTAGCCTCTAGGTTGGAGCTGCCATCAATTTTCACTGACTGGTAGCCAAACGTGGTTAACCAACCACTGGCGATGCGCGCCGCCCCCTCCAATGACAGGTCATAAGCATATAACTCAGAGGCAGTGTTGGCCGAGATGTACCCGGAGTTCTTAACTTCTAAATCTTCAACAAACAGGCGCTGCCCATTTAGATAGAGTCGACCAGAGCCCTCAACAATGAGCTTTTCAACGCCGAGATCACTCCAAAAAACGGAGTCAATGGTCAAAGAGCAACTGCCACTGACCTTAATCTCATCGTAGCTGCCAAAACTCAACAGATCCCATGTAAGAGAGTGGTTACCGCTGCTACATGAGTAATCCGAGCTGCCGTTAATATTTGGAAACGCCCCGGGATCGTCGGGAAATTGATCACGACCGGGAAAATCGGGAAGGTCTAACGACTTAGCGGGCTTGCCACTGACAGAACAATTTTGGCCGAAACAATGATTATTACCGCTTTGGGTGAGGTGCTTAAACTCAAACACATTGTCGCTGTCGTAGCGAACACTGGATCCTCGGTCCAGGGTCAAACGAGAGCCATTATGAGCACTTTGCAACACACTGGGGAACACCTCTTCACAATAAGGCAGCGCCGCAGCTCCAGCTGAGTAGCTGGCCACAAGTAAACAGGCAATAATGCGGTTGCGCTTCATTGTTGGTGTTCCCTAATCAAATGCTTGGGTTTCAAATTGTCGACTTACTGCCATCCCAGTTGGGCCGCACTGCGCATCGGCGCCAATAACGAAACCATTGGTCTGGCTATTCCCCAAGTCATATTCGGTATGCTGGCAGCTCATGGTCACTCGGCAGCGGTGAAACCCAGAGTTTGTATTAGGTAACCCCGCTCCTTCGCTTAATACCGAAGTGTTCACCGCCGTACAGGCATCAATGGCGCTGTCTCCTACGGTATCTCGATTCAACACTCGCCCCAACCCCCATTCCAAGCCACTTTGGCCAGCGGCCCAAGCGCGGCTGCCGTTCACTTCAAGGACAATCTGCTCGCTCTGATTACTCAGCATCCGAATCAGCCCAAAACCCAACATCAGCACCACAATGAGCACAAACAGTGCCACCATCAGGGTGCTGCCTCTCTGGTTACGGCAGGTTTTCAATTTGAACCTCCTGCACAAAACGCTGGGATTGATCGGCTTGGGACAGCCAGAACTGCAGTTGCAGTACACTGTTTCGATTCAAGGTCGGTGGCTGCTCCAGAAACGGACAGTGAGCATTATCACGCTGATTCAGATTGCACTGGCTAAGATCATTGGCAAAGCCATCGGCCATCAAGCTACTACTTCCCTGACTGCTACGAGTCAGTTGACCGCTGCTATTGAGGCAATACGCCACGGTACTGCCCGCCGCGTAAAATCGCTGCCCAGGAGAGTAATCGCCATCGGCTAAATTTGCCGACAGGGTCATTTGACACAAGTTGCTGCTATCGCATTGGGAGCTGGCCACGGTTGGTAGTGGGTCCGGTAACTGATAACCATTTAATAACGCTACTCCGGCACCGTTACCGCTGCTAAAGCAGTCGTCACAGTCATTACCGACGCAACAAGACATGCGATAGAAGGAAACCTGATTGGCGCTGTTCAACATGGGGGCGGCAATGAAGCGGCCACTTTGCTCGATGGGTGAAAAGCTCAAACAGTAGCCCGCCGAGCCATTGGCGATCGCCACACTGCCGGGAACCGCATCACGCAGTTCACGGCTAAGACGCTGCAAACCATAACGATGCTGACTGACCGCTTGGCCCCATTGCTGACCATCAAGATAGATCTTCATGGCAAAGTTGATGAACTGAGTTACCCCAATGGCCAAGGCGCCCATCATGGCGATAACCACCACCATCTCCATCAGGGTAAAACCACGATTGCTGCGCATCAGTAGTTCCCCCTCATCAGTTCAAATTCGAAACTGGAACCCTCAGGTGCAGTAATGGTGACTAGAGCGCGTTTGCTGCCCTGAGACCAGGCAACGCTGCCCACGGTACTGGAATAGCAATCAACCTGAATGGCGATGCGATAGCGATCGAAGTTGGCCCCAAGCCAATCGTTAGCATCCCCATTAAAGCCATTAAAATCTTCAAAAAACTGCCACTGTTTTGGGTCGGTTCCCGTCGACACCTTAGTACAGTTCAAGCTGGAAACTGCGCCGCCACCGTTGGGAGTGTTGCGATCAAAACTTCGTCCCATCAGCTCAGCCATTACCATTTCAGACAGTTGGGCAGCTCGAGCCTGACTGATGTTTTGAGCGCTGCGCTGTGCTTGGGGAAAGATAACCGAAGCCAGCATCACCAAAGCGATGGCCAACATAATCAAGCCAACCACCATCTCCATCAAAGTAAAACCGCGCTTAGCATTCATGGATGAAGCCCTCGGTTTCGATGCAGAGATTTAAGGTTTCCAGACCGCTAACTTGTAACTGGCAACCACTGGCTCGGCACTGAGTCACGCGCCCAAGGCTGTCGAAGGTCAAAGCGAAACTTTGATTGCCAGACAGGGTAATTGCAACGTTGTTGCTACACAGACCATTAGAAATGGTTGCGCCGCTATCGCATCGGGTTTGACTGGCTTGTCGCTCAGGGGAGCCGCAGTTTCCCGGTAACCAAAAGCCGTCGCTGGAAAAGGTCAGTGAACACTGATTTTGGCCGGCTAGTGCCAGTTGCTGGGCGTAATGGAGTTCAGAAAGGAGAGAAAATTGAACGTCGGTACCGCTAAATGCATCGCGACCGACAAAACGACTGATGGCCACCACCGATAAGATGGTGACCACAATCAAAGTGACAATAAGCTCTACGAGGGTGAAACCTCTTTGGCTGTCATTCACCGAAGGCCTTAGCAGTCAGTATCGACCACAGTTACTACAGGACCAACCGTCGCACTGGTTGCGGCCTTGTAAGTCACATAGCACTCTTTAGTGGCCTTATTCGAAGCCGCTTCGATGCTGAAGCTTTGAGGGTAGATCAGCGCGTCCGCAGTGCCATTTTTCGGGCCGTTGGTGGTATCAATGGTCCAGTCACCGGTGTTTGCGGTGGTGTCCAGATCCAGAGCGGTAGTTAAGTTAGCCGCCAGCAGGTAGCCATACTCCGCTTGGAAATCAGTGCCATCCACGGTGATGTCATCACAGGTAACATTACTGTCACTGCACTGCTTGCTTTCATCGCCATTAATCGCCGCTTTGGCGTAGATCATGCTGTTGGCGCTTTGTACTGACGCCTTAACGCCTTCCAAGGTTGCAGCACGAGCGTCATTCTGCAGATCAATAAACTTAGGGGCTGCGGTCACGGCCAGAATGCCCAAAACAATGATCACAACGACCAACTCAATTAGGGTAAAACCAGATTGTCTTTTCATCTTTGGTCCCTTAATTCTCACTATTCGATGGTTATTTTTATCTGGGCTCAATGAGCCCAGTCTATTAGCAGCCGCCGGTAACCAGGGCGTACTTAGGCGCGTCTGATGAGGTGGCTGGTGTGTAGATTAGGTGACAGCTGTCGCCATCGGCGTCGGTGACGTCTTCGTCAAAAGTGGCGCCAACAGGATGGATGTAAGTCAAGTCGGTATTGCTGTCGGTGTTGTCAACGATGGTCCAGTCTGCGGTATCCAGATCCAATACCTTGGCCAATTCTGTCGCGTCGGCTTTCATGTAACCGAACAGAGGCACGGTAGTTTCAGTGCCATCCAGATTGATGGTTTTGGTACCACTCGCAGTTTGCTCTTCTAAACCGGCAATCGCAGACTTGGCGAATACCATGCTATTAGCACCTTGCAAAGACGCCTTAGCGCCTTCCAGAGTTGCGGCACGAGCATCGTTTTGCAGATCAATAAATTTAGGCGCTGCAGTTACGGCCAGAATACCCAGCACAATGATCACTACAACAAGTTCAATCAGGGTAAAACCGGACTGTTTTTGCATCTATCTATACCTTAAAAATGACTACGCACGAGAAAGGGCTAGCGCACCTAGCCCTAACCAATAATTAGTTAGAGAAGCTGGCGATCTGGCCAGTTCCAGGGTTGTAGGTAAAGCCTTTGCCTACCCCTTGACCACCAGTAAACAGGGTTCCATGAACGCCGTTGCCGTTCAACGTCAAGGTTGCCACCTGAGAGTATACGCACAGGTCGATGCCATTCAGGTTTGTGCCATCAGGCTGAATTACACTGCCGCCTTGGTTGTTGGCGACGTCAACAGCATAGCGATCGTCATTGAGATCGTTACCATTGCTGGTATCGTCGTGCTCAGCCGCAGGCGGTGGGCTCTGCAGAATTTGATTGAATACCGCTAAACAAGCAGTTTGGGTCATCACATTTGGACCTAAGCTGTCGGTACCTGAAGGATAACCAAATTGGTTAACAGAGACGCTCTGGCCATCAAGCACAACGTTACCGTCGGTTGGGCGACCTTCCACTTCCCACTGCGCACGGGTGATACCTACGGCGGAAGCAAAACCACCTGCAACACCTTCCGCAGCAGCGTCTTCCGCTTGATCGGTGATATCAATAAAACGTGGCAGTGCGGTTGCAGCCAATAGGCCCAAAACCACCACAACAATAATCAATTCGACTAATGAGAAACCCGCTTGTCTCTTCATGATGACCCTACCCCTTTAGGCTGAAAAATAAAATAATATCTGTAAGTTACACTGTACTACGCATAACATTAAATACAAATCTAGCACATCAAAAGCGTCAACTAATCTGACCTTGTCAATAATATGACGCTGCCGGTGGCGCTATGATACTGCAATTGCCATGCCTGTATCGAATAAAAACACACCTTAGCGCCGCTAACACGGCTAACCTGTTGTTCACTCACGTCCAAATCTAAGGTTTCAGGGGCCTCCCCCATCAGTTGGCTATACAGTTGGTTACAACCTGATTTAGCCATTGGCCACCCGTGGGCATTCATCGACAACCACGCGGCTTGGTCACTGCCGGGCACCTGCCATTGCAACCGGGAAGGCCTACCGTCCATCAACCACTGCCCCTTCGCCAAGTTGACGCTGGTTAAAAAACGCTGCTGAGCGACACGAAGCAAACGATCTTCAATATACGGCTGCGTGCGTAAAAAATTTATCAAAACGACAAAAATGACCAGCAGTATCACCACCACCGCGACTAAGCGGCTTAGCCAAGGGCGAAACTGAACTTCGGGTTGCGCTGTCATCACGCTACCCCTTATAAGCGTTGAACATGTCCCACATCGGCAGGTAGATACCCAGTGCTAACACCGCCACCATGGCAGCCACCACCGTCAGCAAAATCGGTTCGATTCGCGCGGTGAGAGTTTTCAGATCGTAATCCACTTCCCGCTCATAATACTCGGCGGCATCGTCCAACAGCTCGTCGATACGACCGGTCTCCTCCCCCACCGACAGCATCTGCAACACCAGAGGTGTAAACAGGTTTGAGTTGATGGCGGTACGAGTAATCGTCTCCCCGCCCTCAATGCCGCGACGCATCTCAACAATCCTGTCGTGCATAAAGCGGTTGTCCACCGCATCGGCAACCAGTGACAGAGATTGGTTTACCGGCACGCCGCCCCGAAGCATCATCGCCAAACTGCGAGAGAAGCGAGACAGCGACGCTCGTTCTAAGATGGTTCCCGCGATGGGCATCTTGAGCTTGAACCGGTCAAATTGCAGCCGCCCGTTGTCTGAGTTCAGATACAGCTTGAAACCAATCACCGCGCTTAAGAAACCAAACAGCAGCATCGGCCAATAGTGAACAAAGAACTGGGAGGTCTCGAGCAAAATTCGCGTAGGCAGTGGCAATTCCGCATTAAACTTGGCAAACATCTGGGCGAATTTTGGAATCACCATGATGTTTAGGATCACCATTGCCAGCACGATAAACAGCACCACAAAGATCGGGTACCGCAATGCCGATTTAATCCGTCTTCGAGTGTCTTGCTCGGTCTCTAAGTGGATCGCCAAGCGCTCAAAGGCTTGATCCAGCTGACCTGTGTTCTCCCCTACGTGTACCATGGCTACATAGAGTTCACTGAAGATATGGGGGTGTTGATTCAATGCCGATGACAATGAATGGCCCGCGGTAAGCTGAGTCACCACCTCTTTCAGAGCCCTTGATAAGGTTTTGCTATGGGTGCTGTCCGACAAGCCGGAGATGGCTCGCAGCAGAGGAATACCGGATCGAGTCAGAGACAGCATCTGCCTGGTAAACATCTGCAGGTCCGCCATCTTCACCCGCGGCCTCAAAAGCGCCTGCCAATCGATCGCCTTGGCTCGCACCGGCTCAATCAACACCGGCACGATGGTTTTACGCATCAGTTGATCGGCCACTGCCGCTTCATTAGCGGCATCAATCTGCCCCTCAACTTGAGCGCCGCTGGCCTCTCTGCCTCGATAATGAAATAGCGGCATTTACTAGCTCCTTGGCAAATCTGAGTCGATGAGCTGCTGACTCAAAGGCGCGGCAATCTCGCTGACGTCTTCGGCCAAACGCATGGCATCGGCGATGCTGGTCACGCCATTTGCAGCATACTCCAAGGCGCTCACCACCAAGGGACGGAACTGGCCACTCTCTTTCACCGCTTTGGCAAAAGCCTCTGGGTTACCGGTACGCAGTGCTTCCACCATATGCTCGTCCAGCTCCAACATCTCGAACACCCCGATACGACCTCGGTAGCCCGTATGGTTGCAGTGTTGGCAGCCTCGGCCTTTTCGATACCCTTGTTGCAGATGGTCCACATCCGGCTGGATGTGTTTTAGCCAAGCCAAGTCGCCGGCATTTGGCACGTAAGGCTCGGCGCAGCGATCACAGATTCGGCGCACCAATCGCTGTGCAATGATGGCTCGCAGTGCACTGGCCACCAAATAGGGCGCCGCTCCCATGTCGATCAGACGCAGAGTGGAGGTGATGGCATCGTTGGTGTGCAAAGTCGACAGCACTAAGTGACCGGTAATCGCGCCCCGAAGGCCGATCTCAGCGGTCTCCTGATCCCGCATCTCACCTACCATGATGATGTCAGGATCCTGACGCAAGGTGGTACGCAAAACGTCAGAGAACCCCAAGCCAATTTTGGTGTTCACCTGCACCTGGTTGACCCGCTTAAGCCGGTATTCCACCGGATCCTCTACGGTAATGATCTTGGTATTGGCTTTATTCAGTTCATTCAATACCGCGTACAGGGTGGTGGTTTTACCGGAGCCCGTTGGTCCAGTCACCAGAATCATGCCGTGGGGACGGCCAATCTGATGGCGAACCCGCCGAATGATGCTCTCTGGCATCCCTGTCTGCTCTAACTGAAGTAGCCCAGCAGACTGATCCAACAATCGCATCACCACCGACTCACCAAACTGCACTGGCATGGTTGACACCCGCACATCCAGTTGGTGGTTGGCCACCTCAAAATGGAAACGGCCATCTTGGGGAATGCGCTTCTCAGAGATATCTAGATTTGCCATCAGTTTGATGCGCAGCACCAAGGCGTTGGCAACGCCATATTCCGTCAATACGGTTTCCTGAAGCTCACCATCAACGCGCTGACGAATGCGCAGCTCTTTGTCTCCAGGTTCGATGTGAATGTCCGAAGCACGAATGCGGATGGCATCCTCAAAGATGGAATTCAGCAGCCTCACTACCGTGGCTTCGTTGTCGGCGTCCTGAGCGGTAATGGAGGCCAGATCAAAGGCCTGCTCCTGCGCCTGCTCCTGTTGCAGCTCCCCAGCAATGGAGGCAATGCGATCCGTTTGACGGTATAGGTTGTCGATGCCTTCAAACAGTTGGCTTTCAACAATCAGCGCCAACTCAACCTTACGGGGTGACAACAAACTGACTAGGGAGTCATAAGCGCTGAGATCCGCTGGATCGCTCATGGCCACCGTCACTTGGCGATCGTCGCCATCGATAACCAGAGCTCGGAAGCGGCGCGCCTGTATTTCAGGCAGCAGCTTGATGACGTTGGGGTCAAGACGGCGTTCGCTAATATCAACGAAAGGCAACTCTAGCTGCTTCGACAGGAACGACAGCAGCTGCGATTCCGAGATAAAGCCCATATCAATTAAGGTTCGGCCCAGCTTACGGCCACCTTTGCGCTGCGCCTGCAGGGCTTGCATCAGCTGATCTTCAGTGATGATCTGTTGACCCACCAACAGATCACCTAGTCGTTGCTTAAGTTGATGTTTCATTAAGAACCTCGAAGTTGCTGCAAACGCGCTAAAACAAATTCTCGAGCCGCTCCGGAAAGAGAGCCCAGCTCGATGGCACGGCGATAGTGTTCAATGGCAGCCGGGTATTGCCCCAACTGATCTAGGTTATACGCCAGCCCAAGCCACCAGCGGCTCTGGGTTGGCTGTTGTTCCGTCAGCACTCGGTAATCCGTCGACGCCAGCTCAAATTGCTGCAACTGCTGTGCAAGGGCGGCGCGGCGAACGCGATGTTCCAGCGTCAACGGTAAACTGGCGGTTTTAGCCAGCCACAGCTTAGCTTGCTCTGGTTGGCCAAGCGTCTGAGACAGCTCCGCTGCCATCAGCGCATATTGGCCTTGAGCAGGGAACTGAGAAAATCCTTGTGCGGCCTCCATCAATGCCAGTTGAGGATCCAAGCCGCTCCAAGTAGCAATCAGTTGCAAGCGCGCCTGATGGTAGTCAGGGGTTAACGCCAACGCTCGCTGCAACAGCTCAACACTCAGCTGAGAGTCTGGCTGCACCTGAGCTTCTGCCATCAACTGCTGTGCCTGCTCCTGAGGAGTCAGTGGCACTGGCGTTACCGTCATGACCGGCTCGGGTTTGACTGGAATCTCCGGCTCTCTATTGGGCTGAAGCTCTGGTTCTCCCTTCGCCGGCACATCGGCGGTGTTGGGTGTTACGACCGACAAATTCGGCTCTAGTGCACTTGCCACTTGCTCAGGCTTAGGCTGCAGCAACGCCTGTGAGGGCTTTGTGATCGCCGTAGTAGAGGGCTTAGCCTCAGCATCTGCACTTGGCTGAATCGCCGTCACCTCAGTAGCAGCAACAGGGGTCGTCACCGCCTCGGAAACAGCTTCAACTTGGTTCCCAGGCTCAGGCTCAGGCTCAAGTTCAGGCTCAAGTTCAGGCTCAAGTTCAGGCTCAAGTTCAGGCTCAAGTTCAGGCTCAAGTTCAGGCTCAAGTTCAGAGCCAGGCGGCTCAATGAACACAGGCTCAACCGCCGTTTCAATGGATGGCTTAACGTCAGCAGATGTTGCAACCGGTTGAGGCAGCGATGGCGTCAATTTTTGCCACAGAACCACCGCACTGCCCACAAACAAAGTAATACTCAATAACAGCAATGCGCTCATCCACGGGCGGTGTTTCACACTGGGAGCCACCGTGGCCATTCGGGTCAGATGAGGCTGCACAATGCGATCCTTCTGCTGCTGATCCAGATCCTGAAGCATCTTGTTGATCACGCTCATTGACCGGCCTCCATGTAAAAGCTCAGCCACCAGCCCAAGCCGGTCAGTGCCAACAGAGTTAACGATGCCAGCAACAGCAAATTTTCTCGCCACCATGACGGCAACGCCAAGGCCGATTCGGTATCCGCTACCGCTGCCTTGACCATCTCATTGGCGATGGCCCCGGTTTGCCCCGCACCATAGGCCAACATCAACGTCTTATGGCACAGCACATTGAGTATCCGCGGCACGCCGCCACTGGCCTTATGCAACCAAGCAAATTGCTGCCAACTAAACAGACCATTGCCTTGATATCCGGCCACTTGCAGCCGGTGCTCAATGTAGCAGCAGCTCTCCTCTAGGGTCAGTTTTCGCAGCTGATAACTGAAGGTGATGCGCTGACGTAACTGGCGAAACTGTGCCTGTGCCAAACGGCGATCCAGCTCTGGCTGGCCAAACAACACCACCTGCATCAACTTGGAGCGTTCCGTTTCCAGATTGGTAAACAGCCTTAGGGCTTCCAAGCTTTCATCAGGCAAGGCCTGGGCCTCATCCAAAATCAGTACCACCTGTTTACCTTGCTGCGCCAGCTCCAGCAATTTTTGGCTAATGAGCTCCGTCAGACTGACCCCGTCGCGGGGCTTAATTCCTAGCTCACTGGCAACGCTGCGTCTGAGCTCATCGGCTTTAAGGCAAGGGTTGGGCAGATACGCCACCTGATAGTTGCTACCAAGTTCATTGAGCAACTTGCGGCACAATAAGGTTTTGCCAGTGCCCACTTCGCCACACACTTTGATAAACCCTTCTCCGGCCGCCAACGCGGTATGCAAAACCTGAAGCGCCTCAACATGAGGCGCCAGCTGCAGGAAAAACTGGGTATTGGGAGTCAGCGAAAATGGCAACTCCCGCAAACCAAAGTGGTACAGATACATGTTTACTCGTTAGGGTACCAATTGTTGATAAGGCTCTGAGATTGACGCAGTTGCTGCTCCCAAGTGCCTGGCTCAATGATCGTTGGCTTAATCAAAATCACCAGTTCCGTCTTGGACTCGCTCTGAGCAACGTTAGTAAACAGCGCGCCCAGCCCGGGGAGATCACCCAGCAGTGGCACTTTGGACTCAACGTCTTTATTCACGGTTTTCATCAATCCACCGATCACCACCACATCACCACTGCGGGCGCGAATCATGGTGTCTGATTCGCGGATGTCACTTTGGGCCAGTGGCAACTCCAGGGTGTCGTCTAGCACGTTGATGGTCTTCACCTGCTCCGTGATGTCGGTGACCGAAGGATGGACATGCAGCAGCACATCGCCGCTTTCGGAGATCTGCGGGGTTACGTCCAATGCGATGCCGGAGAAGAACGGCGTCAGTTCCACCTCAGGAGAAGTGACCGGGGTGGTAGACGCCACTGTGGTTGATGAGATCTCCGTAACGAAGTACTCATCGGTGCCCACTTTGATCACCGCTTTCTGGTTGTTGGTGGCAGTCACTCGCGGACTGGACAGCGTATCCACATCACCCTGAGTATCCAGCAAGTTGATCACCGCGGTGAAATCGCTGTTGCTGAAGTTCAATGTGGTCACGTTACCAATGGCGCTGGAGATCTGATCCGTAAGAGTTCCTCCGGAGGTTCCACCGCCAACCAAACCAGTGTTACCACCATCAGAGTTGATCAAATTCCACTCGATGCCCTGCTGGAAACCTTCATTGAGGCTTACTTCAAGAATCCGAGCTTCCAGAATCACTTGGCGTTGCAGGTGGTTTTCTGCCGTGTGTAAAAACTCTTTTACCTGACGAATTTCATCAGGGAAGGCACGTACGGTCACCAAACCAGCCTGCGGCAACATCACCACTGAACGCCCTTGACCGGTGCCGATAAGGGATGCCAGCGTGGTTTGCAGATCGGTCCACAGATCATTCTCATTTCGAGTTTCAATGCGGGTACCGTTATAGCTGCTGTCACTGTTACTGTCTGAATTGCTGTTGTTATTGCTGCTATTACTGCTGTTGTTGGAGCTGCTGTTATTGTTGCTGCTGCCGCTGCCGTTGTTCTGGTTGTCGTCAGTCAAACGACCAGAGTTCACACTGGTCACCGAGACACCATTACGCTGCATGTGCAGGTAGTTCACCGAGAAGGTCTCTGTGCGCATGCCCGTTGGGTAGATCTGAAGCACCTTGCCACTGCGGCGCACATCGTAGCCATAGATATCTTCCACGGTCTTGAGCACCTCATCCACCGTCACCTGTTTCAGGTTTAGGGAGATGGTGCCACTGACTCCGGGATGAATCGCGGCGCTGTATGGCGTGCCTTCCACCAAACTGGCAAAAAACGCCGAGGCTTCCACACCATTAGCGGCCACATCAATACGTGGCATGGTTGGTGCCAGTTTCGGTTTTGCAGGCAACGCTTGCAGCTCACTGGCCACGCTGGCAGGCAGTGGCGACGGTGGCACCACGGCGGGTTTCTTCGCGGCATTGACCGCTTCGGTAAGCACTCGCTTAGACTCAACGGGGTCCTGACGTCCGTGAGGCGTAGACTGACACCCCATCAGCAGCAGTGAAGGCAGTAACCACAGCCCGATTTGATACCTAACATTCATAACGATTTCCCTAATTTCGGAAACAGTACCAGTTCTCTGCCGTCACTTAGGCGAACTCGGTCTCTGGTGATGGTGCTAATGGTGGATCCCATCAAAGGATCACTTTCTCGATATTTTTCGCCACTCACCACAGCAATTCGGGACTGACCATTGATTAAAATGGACTGCAGAACCCCAGCATTGGGTGACCGCTTTTCAACGCTGGCGCTAGGTTGCATCCAACTTGGAGGCCGAGTCGGATCCTGTAACGGTTGAGCCTGAACACTGGCGCACAGCAGCAGGCTAGGAATCAAAAGAGCGCGAACCAACACGTATTAACTCCTTCTCGGTACCTAAGGTGTAAATCTCTAATGTCATCAATGCATTGGGGTACGCATCCACCCGATACTCGACACTGTGCCAATAAAACTGTTGTGGCAATGCTTCCATCGCCTTCAACACTTTCATTAAATCAAAATATTTGCCGCGCAGTTGCAGCGTTAACCCATGCTGATACAGCCCTTCCGACAGCGCCGTTGGTGTATTGGATACCAGGGAGACCAACTCAACATGGCGGGTGCTTACCAACATCTGCGCCAATACCGCCGGCATCTGTTCCGGCAGAATTAATCCCATCACTCGCTGACCAAGTGCCTGCTGTTTCGCTTCAATTTCATGGTTCAAGGCGTCAATCGCGTTGTTGTCCGCTTCGTTGACGTCCAAACTCAAACGATCGCTGAGCTCCAACACTTGAGCACTGTACTCTGGCAATTGCTGCTGCAGACTGCTGATCTTGCGCTTCTGGTTGTCAATCTCCAACCAACGAGGTTCCAAAACCAAGGTGTAGAACAGCAGCAGGATAACCACTGGCAGCGCCACAAAGATCATCAACCGCTCGCGGTCACTCAGCTCAGAGAATTTGGTTTGTAGTTCCTGCCACTGCTTCATGATTGTGGCTCCTTCAACTCATGGCCAATGGCAAAACTGAAAGGGCCATTAAGGTCGCCAGTTAAACGAAATTCGCTCAACGACTGCCCTTGCAATGAAGGCTTTTGCCCAAGCTGATGCAACCAATTGGGTACTGCATCGGCGGTCTGAGCCATCCCCTTCATCGACACCCCCTCTTCCGCCAATTTGAAGTGTTGCAGCCACACTTGGTTATCGCTGGCTTCAGCAAGGTCGCGCATTAGGTTAGAGAAGCCAGGGTTGGCCATCACACTGCGGTTGTCCAGCTCATCCGCCAGTTCCGTCAATGCTTGGCTTTGTCGCGTTAACAGCTCTATCTGCTGCGCCAGACTTTGATCCGGTTTGCGCGCCGCCACTTGCTCGGACAGGGTTTCGATCTGACTCTGCATCCGTTTATTTTGACGCTCATAATCTGAAATCAGATCCTGATTGCGGTCAATTTGCTGACCCAGAAAAACCTGCCCAGCCACCAAACCCACTAAGGTCACCACCAGCACGATGGCCAGGTTAGTCAAGCTGAGGCGCTGCTTTTTCGGCAGCAAGGATGCATTGAAGAGATTGACTCTACGCTTCATCTCTTACCTCCAACGATTCAAGGCTGGCCGCCAATGCCAGATTGTGCTGGACGCTCCTATCGAGGCTGGTCAATGAGGAAACGGGCAGGTCAAACATGGTCTGAATTTGTGGAGCCAACCACTGCTGAATGTCCACGGGCAGCAACAACGACAACGCCGTTGGCGGTGCTAGCCTTAACTGCCGGTCCAGATAATCCAACGAGCGCTGCATCTCCAGAATCAGAGAATCAAACTGCATCTGGCGGTCCAGTTCCGTTTGCCCCTCTTTAAACTCGATGCCACTAATAGGACGATTGAAAACGAACTCGCCCTCCATCGACACCACCAAGTTCAAACTCTGCTCTTGGGTTTGGCACAGCAGCATCTGTGGGGTGGGCTCATTGGCCAGTAAGTTGGTTAAGGCCAACTCCTCAATGGTGATCAATTCCGGCGTGATTTTCAGCTTATCCAGCGCCAATACCATCGGCTGAATACGACGCTTATCGGTAACCACCACTTGAAGTTTGGGAGCGCCTGAGGGCTGATGTTTCAACTCAAAGTAGTCGATGAGTTGGTGCTCTAATGGGATGTTGGTGAGATCTTTTACCGCCCAGGTTAAGGCAGCACTGAGTTCATTCTCCTCCACATTGGGTCGGTCGATGCTGATCACTTCATACAGCTCGCTGCTCAGCGCCAAGCGTAAGCCGATACCACGCTTAGGAAGCGAGGCAAGCGCCGCTTTCCAGCTATCGACGCTGTTGATTTGGGCCGGAGTAAACGCCAGCGAATCGGTTGCCAAATAGCATAAATTGCCATCGACAAACCCTCCCAGAACCGAACTCTGGGCCTGCTTTTTTGAAAACAGCGCCATCTTCACCACCCCAAAGCGATACCTTGATATTGTTATGATGCCCATGCTCTCACATGGGGTTTAAAGGCGAATGTTATCACAATTCGCCCAGTTTTAAGTCGTTCCTACTCTAGTACGGGGTATTACTTGGTGATGGGAAACGCCCGTTTCAGATCATCCAAGTTATCCGTGGCGTGCCCAGCAAGGGCTCCTTGATAGCCACTCACATCCAGCATTTGTAACCGCTGACGCTCTGCAGAGCTCTCTACACCTTCGGCGTAGATCTTGACTGGATGATACACCAAGCTGCGCACTAAGCTTCCTATAACTAGCTGATTCTCCGGCCTTATATGTATTTTTTGCGACAAGCTGGCATGCAGCTTAATGATATCGATGCCGAAGTTTTCAATGTAATCGAGGGATTCCACCGTCTGGCCAACCCCATCCACCGCCAGCAAACAGTCGGCGCTTTTTAGCTGCTTAAGTGGTCCAGCTAGCTCATCGGCGTGGGTAACCAGCTCCTTTTCATTGAGCTCCACAATCAGCTGTTGGCGGCGACTGCTGTAACTGGCGAGTAGCATCTTAAGTCGTTTGATAAAACGGTCGTGCATCAGCGACTGCGCTTTAACGTTCACCGACACCGCTGCTGGCCACTGCTGATCCCGAAGCTGCCTTAGGGCAATCTCGATCAGTCTCAGTTCAATCTGAGGCAGCAAACCACAGCGCCAAGCCATTGGCCGATATAGGCTTGCCCGAACCAGCTCCCCTTGGGCATTACGCATGCGGCTAAACACCTCTAGGTGTTGCAGCTTGCCCTGCTGATTGACCACAGGTGCCATCTCGGTCACCAAGCCATCGCGGTTGAGGGCATTCTCAATCATGCTGCGCCAGCGAACCGACCCCTGAGCCAGTTCCCGATCGACGGCGCCTTTGTCATACATGAACCAGCCGCTGTCTCCCTGAAGCTGTGCCGCTCTGAGCGCCATCTCCGCTTCGGAGATCACTTGGTCCACCTCATCACCGCGGTTGTAGTAGGCCACACCGATGTGCACTGCCTCATCCTTATCAACCCCTTTGGGCAGGTTCAGCAGTGGAATCGCTTTAACCAACTTAGCAATTAGGGTTTCGCCATCTTTCAGAGGCAATTGAGGTATCAAAATCGCCAACTCTAAGGTTGAGCGACTGGCAAATACCGCATCAAAATGAGTGCTTAAGATCGGCTGGGCCAGCTCAATAAATTGTTTAATCACCGTCAGTTGGTTGTGGCCATCTTCTCCCTCAAGGCCATCAAACTGAACCAGCAACACCATCCCCTGCTGACGCATCTCCCCCTCTTTAGCGAATGCGTGCAGGCGGTGTTCGAAGAAACTGCGGTTGCCAATGCCTAAGTTGGCATCGAGAAAAGTGTTGGCGCGAATGTAGTGATCCAGACTCTTCTTGGCTTCTCGCTCATGGCGCCAGCTTCGATACAACTTACTTATCGCCCGAGAGGCACTGATGGGGCGCTCCCCTTTTTCAGCGTGGGCCGCAGCCTCCATGTCACCCTCGAGGATGCGCCTTGTCCTCGCCGCTAGGCGCTCAACCCCATCCATCTCACTGGACAGCCAGAAAAACCCGACCACCACCATCGCAAACGCCGCCACCAGGCCAGCAGCAATAATGGCGAACTCTCTGGCACTAAAGCCGCTGATGATCCGAGGCTTAGGCATGGTGATGTGCATCCGCACTTCGTTAGACAGGCGCACGTCATAGCTGTTTTGCCGTTTTTGTTGGGGATAGGGCGCTTGCCAACGATAGAGATCGTCGCCATCTAGGCTGAGCCTGAATCGTGAAAATTCGTAACTCAATAGCAGATCCGGCAACCATTTATCTAAGGCACTCAGATCGGCATTACGAAAAAACTGGCGCTCCATGGTGGCCGCCATGTACTTAACATTCTGTTCTTGTGTGCGATTAGCATGAGAAAACGCTGCCGTCCATGAGCTGGCCAGCAGTGCTAATACCACTATGGTCAGCGACGCAATCCAAAATGCGATCAATCGCTGGGTTTGTTCCCTGGTTTTCTTCATTACCAACCCCGATCCAGTCGTTCACCACTCCCTGGCAATCATGCTGTCATCCAGACAGGATCAAGGTATCGAAAAAACACAACTAAATCTAAGATTTAATTCGATATTCGCTGAAAAAGTCCGGTTTGTGCACCGATCCAAATTCAAAACCAAGTGTGACTTAAGAAGCCATCGCACCACAGTTAATAGTCAAAGCCGATGAAACGCATCCAATAGCTGTTTTGACGCTAGTCTGGGGTTATCGGAATGGCAGATCGCCGAAACCAAAGCAACGCCTGCACAGCCGGTGGCGGCCACCTGTGCCACGTTGTTGAGCGTCAGGCCGCCAATGGCCACCACAGGCAGAGAGCACTCCTTTACCGCTTGAGCCAACCCCGCCAAGCCCCAGTGGGTTTTGGTGTTGGTTTTCGTTGGCGTAGGAAAGATGGCACTCAGGCCGATGTAATCGATGGGCAACTGGCGACAATCGGCCAGTTGCTGCTCGGTTTCAATGGAGAGCCCGAGGATCTTATCCGGGCCGATGAGCCTGCGCGCCAGCGTCGCCGGCATGTCACTTTGCCCAAGGTGTACCCCATCGGCATCCACCGCCAGAGCGACATCAACGCGGTCGTTGATGATGAGCGGCACACCGCTGCCCAACAGCGCCTGCTTTAGGATCTTAGCCCGGTCAATGAACGCTCGAACGTCGCCATGTTTCTCTCTAAGCTGAACCGCAGTCACTCCACCGGCGACCGCTTGACGAACCACCCACTCCATCTCCTCGATGGACTGATGGTCATCGGTGACCAGATACAAAGCGTACGGGTGTTGAGTCGCAGCCATCATGCCCCCTTAATTCACTACCGAGAGCTTTAACCGAAGCTCCAACTGTTCCGGCGTTAACTGATACAGCTCGTCCAGCAAGTTCACCTGCAAACTGCCAGGGCCCGCCGCATGGCTGGAGGCCTCCTGCCCCGCCACTCCCATGACCGCAGTGGCAGCCAAGCCCGTAGTTTCACCAATGGCGGCAAAGGCACCGGTGATGGCGGTATGAGAACAGCCCATGCCGGTAACAAAAGGCATCAGCGAGTTGCCGTTTTCCAACTTCACTACCTCGGTTGCGGTCACCACAAAATCAGTGGCACCTGAGATCACCACGTTGGCACCATAACTGGTGACCAGAGCCTTAGCAGCCATCACGGCACTTTGGCTGCTGTCCAAGGCGTCAACGCCTTTAGACTGAGCCTGTGCCCCAGCCATCGCCATGATCTCAGAGGCGTTGCCACGAATAGTCAGCTTGTTGGCAAGCTCAGCAAAGTCTCTGGCGGTATCGGTGCGCAATCGGCTGGCACCACAGCCAACTGGGTCCAGCACCACGGGTTTTCCAAACTCATTGGCTTGCTCGATGGCAAAGCGCATGCGCGAAATCCAGTGGCTGTCCAGCGTACCTATGTTGATCACCAGCGATCCGGCGAAGCTCATCATCTCCGCCATCTCTTGCCGGCTATGCGCCATGATTGGCGATGCGCCGATGGCCAGCAGTGCATTGGCACTGTTGTTCATCACCACATAATTGGTCAGGTTCACCACTAAGGGCTTTGCGGTACGCAGCTGCGTCAGCGCTTCACCAATTTTCTGAATGCATTCATTGTGATCCATGAACTTACCTCTACCTAAAGACAGGCATCAATACTCTGTTGCCAGAAAGCCACTTCCATACGCGTTGCGGTGGCGAAGATGGTTTTTAACTGATTGCCTCGCACACTATCAACATCTATCTCTGCCAACAATGTCTCAAGGTGGTCACGACTGCTGCTCACTCCAGTTTGGAACTCATCTCCCCCATAGAGGGCAAGCCAGCTGCCATAGGGGTTTGAGTCTAGGTCGATTTCGCTGTGAAACCGTTCTCGACCAATCTGCGCATACCCTAAGGCGCAGGGCGCTAAGGCAACGTACAGATCGGTGGCGTCTCCTTGGCAACCACTGTCCAGTACATAACGGGTGTAGGCTACGGTGCCAGGCGCTTCCGGCGTTTGCTCCATCGCTGCTTCGCTCAATCCCCACTGCTCACAGTAACTGACGTGATGGGCAATTTCGCTGTCCAAAAGCGCCTGCAAACTGGGCAGCCCATGGCGCATCTCAGCTAGGGTGCGCGCTTTGTAGATCGCCAGTGCGTAGGCGCGGGCATACTGCTTCAAAAACAGAAAGTCTTGCTGCAAGTAGTGTTGATACACCGCTTGGGGCAAGGTACCCGCCGCCAGTTGTTCAACAAATGGATGCTGGGTATAAGCTTGCCAATCGGATTGGCAATGCAGAATCAGGTCTTCAACTTTCATGACATCCCCTACGGCTGAATCACAAACTTAAGGGCAGGAATCGGTTTTTCAATGACTCCGTGCTTAGCCATAAATTGGCTGAAATGGTTGTAACCTTGCAGATCCATCGCCCCAGGGCGCAGGGCAAACCTCGGCAAGGTGTCTCGCCACGCCAATCGATTCAGTTCGGTATTCAAAGTATCTGGCGCGTAGGCCACAAATTCTTGCCAAGCTTGCTGAGGATGGTTGGTGATGTAAGTGACCGCTTGCTCAAGCGCAGCATTGAAGCGCCCTAGAGCATCGGCATCATAGTGCTCTGCATTCGCCACTACCACCAACTCATCGTAGTTTGGCACCCCATGCTCTTCTGGGAAAAACGCCCTCGCCGGGTGCCCCTCCAACGCCAACTGATTGGTCTCAAAGTTACGCAGGCCACCCCAGATGGCATCGACTCGGCCGGTTGCTAAAGAGGATGAGAGTGCCCACCCCACGTTGACGATCTTTACCTCATCGTATCGTATTCCAGCACTGGCCAGCATAGTGCCAATGGTCGCCTCTTCATTGCCGGCAATGGCAATGCCGATGGTTTTGCCTTTGAGATCGGCCAAGGAGCGAACGTTGCCCTTCTCCAATACCATGAGCGCATTCAAAGGGGTTGCGATCAGCGTTGCCGAACGTACCAACGGCAGTCCCGCGGCCACATCGATGGTTAAGCTGGTTTGATAGCTCACCGCAAGATCCACTTTCCCCGCCGCCACCAATTTGGCCGGTGTGCTTGGATCCGCAGGCTCTTGAATGGTGACATCTAGCCCCTGCTCTGCGAAATAGCCCTTCTGCTGGGCGATCACCACTGGGCCGTGATTAGGATTTACAAACCAATCCAGCATCAGAGTCAGTGACCGATTTTCAGCGACGGCCGAGCCACTCAGCAACAGCGTGATTAAGGTTAAACCTCGAACTAATTTCATCTTCATCTTCTTGTTTAATAGGTTGAGTGCCACCAGATGGCACGTCGTAATAAGCGATCAGTCACGAAATAGAGCGTCACTGCCATCGCCGCTAAAACAAATAGGGCTGCAAACATCTCATCAATGTGCATCCGAGCATTGGCTTGCAGCATTAAATAGCCTAAGCCAGCACTGGAGCCCACCCATTCGCCCACCACGGCTCCGATGGGTGCCACCACCACTGCCACTCGAATGCCTGACGCTAATGCAGGCATGGCGGCTGGCAGCCGAACGTGCCACAACAACTGCCAGCGACTGGCCGACAGGGTATTGGCCAGATCCAGATACCCTTGAGGCGTAGAGCGCAAGCCGTCGTAACAGCATGTGGTTACGGGGAAAAAGATAATGATCGCCGCCATCACCACCTTGGAGGTGATGCCATAGCCCAGCCACAGCATCAAAATTGGCGCAATGGCAAACACCGGAATCGCCTGACTGGCGATCAAAATTGGCAGCAACCAGCGCCTAAGTGGCGCAAACAGCAGCATCTGCAGCGCAAACACCAGCCCCATGACCAACCCCAGCATCAGCCCCAACAGAATCTCCTGGGCCGTCACCCAGCCATGCTCAATAAGCACCGGGTAACGGGTCACTAGCTTGGCCAGTACCGCTTGTGGACTTGGCAAAATGAACGAGGGAACCTGAGTAAAACTCACCACCGCCTGCCACAGCCCCAACAACACCAAGGCCGTAATAAGTAAACGGACTCCGGAGCCAACGCCCTTAAACGAGTTCATCGACCGCCTCCGGTTGCAGTTGCTGTAAAATCTGCTGTTGCAGCGCCGCCAACTCACCATCGAGCACTCTTGGCGCCGCTGTGTTAGGTAGCCTCAGCGCCACAGGCATCGCCGGGCGCCCCTGCAGCACATACAGCCGGTCTGCCAGTCGCAACGCCTCTTGGGGATCGTGGGTGATCAGCACCACGGTTTTGTTCGCCAACAATTGGGCCGCCAGATTTTGCAAACGGTGGCGAGTTACCGCATCCAAAGCAGAAAAGGGCTCATCCATCAGCACCAACGGTCGGTCTTGCATCAAGGTTCTCGCCAGCGCTACCCGCTGTCTCTGCCCACCGGACAACTGTTGAGGGTAAGCGTTCACCAACTTGCCCAAGCCAACCTGCTGCAGTAGTTGTGTCGCTCGCTGACGTAAATCACGTTGACTGTCCCCTACCGGAGCAAAGCGCTCGGCCACGCAAACGTTATCCAGCACGCTCAGCCAAGGCAGTAGCAGATCTTGCTGAGCCATGTAAGCCACCCGGCCCGAAAGCGACAAACCGTCATCGGTACGAATCTCTCCGTCACACTTTGCTTGCTGATCCAATAGACCAGCAAGCGCCCGCAGCAAACTGGTTTTGCCGCAGCCACTGGCACCGACAATGACGCTCCACTGACCGGGGGCAATACACAGGTTCAAGTCGTCAAATACGGGATCCTTATCGGCTTCATAGCGCAATCCGAAGCGCCAAAGCTCGATGCCGACCATCAACGGTTTAGCGCATAGAAGTGGTGCACCGGGCCATGGCCTCGACCCACACTGAGCTCATCCGCATGGGCGATGGCGTCACTGATGTAGCGCTTAGCCTGGGTTACCGCCTCAATAAGGTCACTCCCCTGAGCCAGATAACAAGCGATGGCCGCCGACAAGGTACAACCGGTGCCGTGAGTATTGTTGGTTGAGACTCGCGGCGAACTCAGGCGTCGACACTCTTGGGCAAGAATCAACAGATCCGTCGCCTCTGTGGTCTGCTCTAGGTGCCCCCCCTTCAGTAATACCGACTTGCAACCTAAGGCGCGCAGCCCACCGATGCATTGCTCCATCTCCGATTCAGAGCTCGGCACAGGCACACCCAAAAGCGCCGCTCCCTCCGGAAGGTTGGGGGTGATGATGTCTGCCAGAGGCAAAAGCTCCGATTTGAGGGTATCGATGGCCGAGTGTTCCAGCAGCAGGTCGCCGCTGGTGGCCACCATCACTGGGTCCACAACCACGAATTGGGGTTGGTATTGGCGAAGCTTAGACGCCACCGCTTGAATCACCGCACTGTCAGCCAACATGCCTATCTTGACCGCAACCACATTGAGATCGGTGAACACCGCATCCAACTGCTGCTCCACAAACTCAGGAGTCACCGCAAAAATGCCCGACACCCCTAGGGTGTTTTGAGCCGTCAGAGCGGTTATCACTGAAGCGGCATACCCTCCGGTGGCGGAGATCGCTTTAATGTCTGCTTGAATGCCGGCGCCGCCGCCACTGTCAGAGCCAGCAATGGTCAACACAATTGGAGTAGAGGTGGAACTAGACATGGTGTGGCCTTCTCATTGCGCAAGAAACCAAAGCCAGCACCTACGCCACAAAGGCGTGTTGAAGTGGATCATTAGTTCCCTACGTCAGAATTAACTGTTTCAGGTTCAACGGGTCCCGCATCTGCGGTCTCAGCACTAAGCTCCCCGACTAATTAAGAGCAGCCCTTTCGGACTGCCAGAGCACACGTTAGGCGATCCATGAGCCGGTTCGCAAGTCTTTCTCACTGGAACTCCATCCTTGGCCATGTTTTTCTCTACTCGGCGGTCACTTTAGCCACGAATCTGAATGTTTCCCTTTAATTTTGATAAATTTTTATAATCATAAAAATCAAAATTGATAATTTCATAAAATCATACCCTCTCCCTATACTGCCCTCATCAACACAAACACTGAGACATTTTGGAGCGCACTATGAAGATGAGTCACGTAGGCATCATGGTTGGCGACATGGACAAAGCCATCGAATTCTATACCCAAGCACTGGGCCTAAACGTTGTTATGGGCAAGAGTGAAGTACTGGAAGAGCGTAAGACCGCCATCGGCCGCATGTGCATCGCCGTGTTCGGTGAGAACTTTGAAAGCTTCAACATTGCCCACTTGCTGACCTCAGATGGCATTGGTGTTGAATTGTTCGAGATGAAAAATCGTCAACAACGCCACGAAGTCGATTTCAACCGAATCGGTATCTTCCATTTCAGCTTGGAAACCGACGATTTCGAAGGCGTCATCGAGAAAACGATCAAGTTTGGTGGCAAGCAGCGTATGGATGTCATGCGCTACCACCCAGAAGATGACAGCAAACCAGCGAAGATGGTTTATCTGGAAGACCCGTTCGGCAACCTGTTTGAACTCTACTCTCACTCCTATGCAGAAACCTACTCTTCCGAGTACGAGTAATCCAAATACAGACTAAACAGGGTTGGCCAAGAGCCAACCCTTTTCGGCTTAAGTGGACTGGCGTCGCCGCAATTGCTTTCGCTCGGCCCTTAAGGTCAACATAAGGGCTAGGCTTAAGGCGACAACCGTCATATCCCCAAACCAGAACAGCAATGCCAAGCCTAGGTTCATCTGCAACAGGCACCAGCCAAGGGCAGCAACTAAGGCCGCAGAGCCTAACCACTTAAGCAACAGGCAGCGCCGCTCAGAGGGCCGGCTTCCGAAGATATCTCGATAGGTCGCCACCGAGCTCAGGGCAAACAGGGAAAATGCCACCACATTGATAAAAGTCAGTATCAGCAACATTAAGAGCGCTCCTCAGCCATCGCGACGTCAGCCTTTGAATCAGCGCGCTTGCTGTAACGGGCGACCACCAGCAAAGCGGCACCGATCATCAACGCCATCACATCCACCCAAGCGATGAACCACTGCCCGCTGGCGATGTTGGAAATTAGATTCTGTGAGGAGGTCACGCCATTAATCAACGGCACTCCCAGCCACAACGCGGCACCGACTAAGGACGCGCTGCGCCAGCGAAGGCGCCCCACAAAGGCCAGAATGAGTGTCGCCGCCAGCCCAATAAAAAACAGATGAATCTCGGCATCGTATCGAGCCGAATAGCTTGCAGGAATCAAACGGTTGGCCCACAGATAACAGGCCCCAGCGATGGGCAACCCAGCGATCACACCCAAATTAAGGTTGTCCGTGATAAACAGCCCCTTAGATGGCTTAGCCCCTGTAGCCAGCTGCTTTTGCTGCTTCTGGCGCAGTTTTTTACTCCACAACAGTGAACCGGTGGCCACCATAACAAACCCAAGTACACCGCTGATAAACAGCGCAAAGCGCAGCATTGGCGTCGCAAACCGGCCTGCATGCAACCCGATCATGGTTTCATACGCTTCACTGACGGAGGAAACCGCACCATCAGAGCGACCTAGAAATGCACCGGTGACGCCATCAAAAAACAGTCTCGGCTCACTGTCACTGACTCGGTTATCGTTGCGCAGAGTCACCTGAATCTGACTGCCCGCTTGCATCGGCGACTGAATTCGAATATCGCGAATCGGTTGCCCCTGAGCCTGTTGCTCAATGTGGGGCAGCAAGCTGCTAACCGACACCAACTCCGTGTGCTCCGCCGTCGAGGTCATTTGGACAATCTCCGGCATTAAGTCCGCTCGTAACGCGCGGCGGTCACCCTCATAGGTCGCCTGCAGTACTGACGGCATATACATAAACATCAAGGCGATCAGGCCGGTATAGGTGATCATCAGGTGATAAGGCAGAGCCACCACACTGGATAAGGTGTGTCCATCGAGCCAAGAACGCGTCCCCTTCTTAAGACGCAGCGCAAAAAAGTCTTTGAAGATGCGCTTATGGATGACGATGCCTGAGATGATGGCCAGCAGCATCGCCATGGTCGCCAACCCCACCAAGTACCGAGCTAGCGCCACAGGCAGATAATGCAGATCAAAATGAAGCCGATAGAAAAAGTGCCCACCCTTGGTTTCCCGTACCTCGGTGATCATCGAGCCATCGGTCGCCACGATGTGTTCATGGAATTTCCCACGTCGCTGACCCTCTAGTGGTTTATCCTGCCAGCTAAAACTGACGTAGGGCACTCGGTGTGTTGGTAAGCGAAGCATCCAGCTTCTGGCATCTGGAGCCACCTGAGCCAGATAATCTTGACCCTGTTCTAAGGTCTGCGCCAGAGGCACCTGCGCGTATGTCTGCATTACATTAGTGTGCAGTTCAGGCTTCATCCATAGGCTAATTTCATAACGGTAATAGCTGAGTGTGCCGGCAAAGAACACCAGCAGCAGCAACCAAGAGGCCAACAAGCCAGTCCAAGTGTGCAACCAGGTCATGGTGCGGAAAAAGGTCTCTTTCATTCGGCTAATTTCCCTTCAACCACAGGCCAATAACACTGAGCAGAGTAACGCTCAACAGCACCGTCCAAGCACGGCGCTCGGAACGAACCGAAAAGACATAGATGCCCAACGTTGCCCAAATCAAAAAAGACAACATCATCATCAATAGGGTGCTGTCCGCTTTATGCAGGGGAAGTGCCAATGCAATGGCAGCTGACACCGCAGCAGTGGCGATGTAACCGCCAACGGTGGCCGCTAAGGTTCGACGCACCACTGTCCAAGGTGAACCATTTTGTTTAGGGGGTTTAGGAGTTGAGACTGCACTCATTCTAATTTCGTTATCGCGCTTACAGGTTTGCTGGCGAGTTTACATAAATGAGATGAGTATGATAATGATTACCATTGCCAATGCAATCTGAATGTGATTCCGATCGCACTAATCACTAAGGCACCAAAAACAAACAATAAAAAAGCTCGCTATGGGTAGCGAGCTTTTCCACCATTTACAATTACGCTTTAAAAGATGCTGCAAGGGTTTTCAATCGAGTGGAGATCTGATGCAGTTCATTACAAGACAGTTCCAACTCCTTGGCACTCTCCGTGGACAGGGTATTGATTCCCTTAATAGCTTCAATATTAGAAGAGAGCGTCTGCACAACATTTTGCTGCTCCTCCGTTGCCGTTGCGACCAACATATTCATGTTGGTGATGTTACTGATCGCATCCGAAATAGAGTCCAAGGTACTGGCAGCGTCGTCAGAAGCCTTGACCCCTTGGTGGGTGTTTTCAGTACTCAACGCCATGGCATCCACGGCATCTTGGGCTCCTTGCTGGAGTTGACTGATCATCTGCTGGATCTGATTAATGGAGTCTGCAACTCGGCTCGCCAGAGTACGCACCTCGTCCGCCACCACCGCAAAACCGCGACCATGCTCTCCCGCCCGCGCTGCTTCAATGGCAGCATTGAGCGCCAATAAATTGGTTTGCTCAGAGATTGAACGTATCACTTCCAAAATCGAACCAACGTTGTCGGTATTGGCCGCCACGTTGTGAATGATTCCAGAGGTGTTGCCAATCTCTTCGGCAAGCTGATTGATGGTGCTTTTGGCTGTACCCACAATCATCTTGGCATTGGCGGAGCTGTTATTCACATCCTCTGCTGACGTTGAAGCCAGAGAGGCATTGCTGGCATTCTCAGTAATGGTAATGCCCAGTTGATCAATGGCCATAGCCATCTCAATGGTTTGCTGGTTTTGCTCCTGGTTACGCTCTGACGCCAAACCCGCTTTGTCCATCAATGCCAAGGATGCTGCGTTCAACGCCTCGCCAGTTTCAATGATCTCCAATACCGCTTGCTGAATTTTGGAAACAAAACTATTGAAGCCTCGGCTCAAGTCCGTTAACTCATCCTGGCGATCCGCCAAATCAATTCGGTAGGTGAGATCGCCATCCCCTTCGCCAATATCAAGGAACACTTTCGTCACTTGCTGAAGAGGCTTATTAATGGAGTTGGCAATCACCAGCGCCAAACCAATTGAGACCACGACAATGGCGACGACAATCCAGATCACCTTGGCAAAAGCTTGGTTCAATGACTCAAAAATTTCCGATTTTGGCACTTGAGCAATCACATACCAGTCCATCAACGGGATATACTCAGCCGCCACGATGTAATTTTGACCATCAAAGTGGGTTTCAGCATAGCCAAAGCCAGATTGGCTTAATAATTGGCTACTGATGCCGCTCTGATATAGATCGTCCAGCTGCCGACCCACAATCTGCTTGCCCTGATTATGGACCTGGACAACACCTTCGGCGTCAACCAAATAAACAAATCCAGTTTGCTCCAGACGAAAGCCATTAATACGCTCAATCATATCTTCCAAGCTTCGAGATAATCCGGTTACCAAGCCCGATTCCGACAGCGTTTTATAATTGACGTAGATGCGGTGTTCATTCTTCTCAGCACTGGAATATATGTTGATCTTACTTTGCTCAACATCATTACGGAATTTGAAGAACCACTTATCACGCTCGGGCTGCATCACCCGCAGGAAACCGTTTTGGTTCCAGTAATGCCCAGTTTGCTTGTTAATCGCTGACACATCACTTAAATCATATTGACCGGCAATGGCACTCAGTATCGAAATGAGTATCTGCTCATCCCCCTCACTTAACTGGTCCGGCTCTGACAATATTCCCTGTACATAAGGATTCTCAGCAAGTTGTTCTGCAGCAGAAAACAGTGGTGAGATTTCACTTTCTATATCAGAGGTAATACTAGTTAATACCGCTGGAAATTCAGAATCCATCAACCTTGATTCCACTAGTGAGTACGACTCACCACGAATCAAGAAACTAACTAATAATGCGGGAATCACTGCAGACAATACTAATGACACAAGCAGCTTTTTTTTAATTGTCATTTTTATGGCGGGCATTTTAGATCTTATCCTCGAAATAGCAGTAGCCACGATACCGTGATTTATCCGCTATATTCCAAACGGCTCTAAGGGGAATTAAAAAGTGCATATTACTGATTCTTAGAGCCTGCGGTCCTTAGTTTCATCGAACAATGCTAAATGAAATACAGTTACACATCAACCAACAAGACGCACACTTTTGACACAAAAACAGTAGAATTATTGACCTAAAAATACACTTAAGAAATCAAATTACGCCGAAACATCACTGACAAGACAAGTTAAGACCTATTAAGAAAGGAGGGGGGGTTACTACTAAGCTTCAATGAAATTACTAGTATTTTTATTAATTCTTGCCCGAAACTTACAGTGATTCATCTAAACATCACGATATGAGATACGCGTCAAACTGCAGAACTGGACGTTATTTAAACGATCGCTATTCAACTAAATAGAAAAATTTCGAAATACCAATAATTAGACTTGCCAAATATTGGCATCAATTGTCTAAAACACTCAATAAACTACTTTAACCTACCCAATATTGCATTTAAGCCTCTGTACCGTCACTTTCACCAAAAACCTTCCTTCATGGTCATCGCCCCCCTCTAAAACGCGTCTTCCTATACCTATTTTCCCTAAGCCTTAGAGCGTACTCTTCCTGAAATCAGCAGATGACGTGGAAGCTAATAGGTATACCTGAGACTTAAAACCAAGAAAAATTAATAGGATAGATATTACATTTTTTGATCCAGATCACACAAAAAGTAATGCAAATCATTATCGTTTGGATCATCACTTTACCAAGAGCATAATCCTGCACAAATGATAATGATTACCATTAGGTGCATGATGAAACCGGTTCGAATCCCCTCCTTACTAGCAGCCAGCATCGGCTTAGCCTTATACGGCCCGCAGTTGCTCGCCCAAGACGCACTTCCTGTTCTTGAAGAGACCCAAACTCAAACCGTTGAACAAGCGGATGGTCTACTCATCGATCGCGCAGACATTGACGCCAAACCCATGGCCAACTCCACTCTGTCTCAGCTATTGAAAACTCAGCCTGGTATTGCCATTAACGATGCCACCGGTTCAGTACGCGCCGGCGATCTGGCTCCTGAGGAGATCTCACTGGCTAACGCCCGTCCCCACCAAACCAACTACATGATTGGCGGCGTGACCACCAACAACATCACCACATTTAAAGACTCCGACAGCGCTGGCAGCCTAGGCGGCCACACTTCTGGCTACTTCTTCGATACCGATCTATTGGAATCCGTGGAAGTGATGGATCGCAATGTTGATGCAGAATTCGGCAGCTTTACCGGTGGTGTCATCAACGCTGAACTGCGTAAGCCAACCGATACGTTCGAAGCCGAGTATAACTATCGAATGACCGATAGCAGCTGGAACAGCGATCCTAAACTCGATGAAGATAATGGCGATCTGGAATCGCCAGTTTGGGGTGACGGCCGTTACCAAGACAAATACCAAAAGCGTTTCCACAACCTATTCGTTGGCGGCGGCGTTAGCGAAAATCACAAACTGGGTTTTGGTCTCAGCCTACAGGAATCAGACATCCCCCTGATTTACAACGGCGAACGTAAAGATCAGACTCAAACCAACACCAATATGTTCATCAATCACCTAGCAACCCTAGGCGCTTGGGAACTGAGCAATGAGTTTCGCTACTCAGAGTTCACCGAAGAACGTTTCCTAAACGACACCTTTACCAATGAAACTGACGAAAACAGTGACTACGAAAATAGTCATTCTGGTTTTGGTTTTACCGTTAAGCTAAGTCGTGATTTCGAATTAGGTCACTGGCGCAATACCGTTGCCTTCGACCAGTTGAAAGACGAACGAAGTGCAGACGTTGACTACTACAAAACCCATTTTGACTACCGCACCGGTTTCAGCATGGGTTCCGAGGGCTCCTACGGTAACTTAGATCAAACTCAAGACAGCACTAAGCTAAAGTCAGCTTTTGATTTCAACGACATCTTTACTGGCGACGTGCGCCACAGCATCACCGTGGGTGCCGAAGCGACTCTTCACTCCGCTGAGGGTAACTTCCACAACGACTTCCACACTTTCTCTCAATTTAGCAACGCCGACGGTACCGTTGAGCTAGACAACTGGGTAGTGACCTCTGCGGGTAGCTACAAAGCCGATGCCAACCAATACGCGCTGTTTGCCACCGATACCATCGAGTGGAACAAACTGACGGTAGACCTTGGCCTGCGTGCTGAGCACATGGATCTCTTCGATCAAACTGTACTGGCACCTCGCGTGAAGGGCAGCTGGGACTTCGAAACTGACCGCACCAACCGCTTGAGCCTAGGTGTGTCCCGTTACTACAGTGGCAGCCTGCTGGGCTGGGCTTTAACTGCAGAAAAACGCGGCATGCAAGCCAACTACCAAGATTGTGTTGCCAGCATTGATGCCGACAACGTTAGCCTGAACCCGAACGATTACGTTTGTGAAGGCGCTACTCAGTATCAAAAGATCAACCTAAATCAAGCAGAAACTCCATACTCAGACGAAGTGGCGCTGAACTACGATCTGCAGCTTGGCAACATAGTCATGAATGCAGGCTACCTATTCCGCATGCAGCGTGATGGTCTGCAATCGGTTTACAACAGCACCCTTAAGCAAGATGAGCTGTTGAACAACATGGAAAGTGACAGCCACATCTACTCCATCCGTTTCAGCAACGCTCGTAATTACCACGCATTGGGTGGTCAATTCGGCGGCTTTTTGAATTTGGGATACGTCGATTCCAAAGGTTCCGGCAGCGTAACCTCTGTGTATGACAACGAAAACGATCTCAATACCGGCAGCCAACTGGAGTGGGTCGAGCTGGATGGTGAGCTGATGAAGCGTAGCGAGATGGATGCAGGTAGCTACAACAGCGATTTCACCGCCGCGCTAGGACTGAATGCCGCTTGGCCACAATACGGCCTGACTTGGAATAACCTCGTCAACTACGAAGGTGGACGCAAGCTGACGCTGTTCCAACGCCAAGAAAGCCGTGACATCGAGGGCGTTCCAACAGCCGTTGCCGTCATGTCTTCCGCCGAAATGGACAGCCTGATCACTTGGGATACCAAGCTAACTTGGACCCCAAGCATGGCTCACGACCACTTTACCATTGGCTTAAGCGTGACCAACTTACTGGATGAGCAAGTGAAAATCTCCAGCTCCGGCATCGATGGCAATAGCAAATTTACTGATGACTACTACAACAAAGGCCGGGAGGTCTGGCTGAACGTAGGCTTCAAACTTTAATAAAAACCAATATTTAAGTAGAAAACTGGCGGGGTCTTTGGGCTCTGCCAGTTCGTTGTTTCTAACTGGAATAAAACGCAATGAAACGATTAACTTTGAGTGTACTGATCAGTGCCGCCCTAGTGGCAGGCTGCAGCAACTCCGGCCTTAACCTAAACCCTAGCACCACGGATAATGGTGCTAGCTCAGTTTTGGCGCAACAGCCGCTACCAGAGCGCACTGACATCCAGCAAGGACAGCTGGCCAACGGCATGAACTACATTGTTCTGCCCAATGCTGAACCTGCGAACCGCATCTCTATGCAGTTAATTGTTCATGCCGGTTCCCTCGATGAAGCCGACGACCAGAAGGGCATTGCCCACCTAGTTGAACACATGGCGTTTAACGGAACCGAACAGTTCCCAAGTAACGGCATCATTGAGCATCAAGAATCCTTGGGCATGGTCTTTGGTCGTGACGTCAACGCCATGACCGAGTACTACACCACCTCCTACTACCTGCACCTACCAAACAACAGCAACAAGATGTTGGACGAAGCATTTAACATGTTTTCGCAGCAGGTTAGCGCTTTGACGTTCGATCAATCCGAGTTAGAAAACGAGCGCCCAGTCGTGGAAGAGGAGTGGCGCCGTGGCCTTAATATGATGGCTCGCCTAGGTACTGCCAACCGCAAGATTACCCTAAAAGGCAGCCGCTTTGGCGACCGCGACCCGATTGGCGATATGGAGCTGGTTCGCCACATCGGTGCCGATCGCATCGAAGCCTTCTACGATGACTGGTACCATCCAAACAACATGACCCTATTGGTTGTGGGCAGCGTGACCAAGGCACAAGTGGAAACCATGTTGGGTAAACACTTCGCCCAGATGCCAGCTAAACCTCTGCCTGCTCGTCCGGATCTGACCCTGCCTCTGCCGACTGAGTTGACCTTCGATACCATCGAAGATCCTGAGATCACCACAGAAGTGCTCTCAGTAAACCTGCGCGGCGAACAAGCGATGCCACACAACGAAGCCGAGCTGCGTGCAGAGCTTCTCAACAGCATCGCCATGACCATGATGGACAACCGTCTGCGAGTTCAGTATCAAACCGAAACCGACTACATCAGTCGCATGGTCTCAAGTGCCATGCCTCTGGCAACCGGTTACAACAACAACCGTGTTATGGCGATCTTGAAAGATGGCAACTACCTCAACGCCATGAACGAACTGTTCACTGAGGTGAGCCGCTATGCCGCCCACGGTTTTACTCAGCAAGATCTGGACACCGCACGCAAAGGACTCTCTGCCCGCTACCGCGCCATGGCCGATGGCCAAAAAGGCGCTAAAAACAGCCGCCAGATGATGGGGCTGTTCAACCAAATTCGCATGCAGAAGCCTCTGGTTGAGCTCAGCCAGTTTAATGAGATTGCCCAAGGTCTGATGTCGAGCATCACCATCGACGAGATCAACCAGCACTTCACCAAGGTAACTCAAGAACGTACTCCATTGGTGATCGCCCAGATCAACAGCGAACACGCTAAGCAGCTGCCAACTCAGGCAGAAATCGCCAGCCTATGGACCAAGGCTCTGGCCAATCCGCCAGCGGCTCTTGCTCAAAAAGTTCTGCCAAAGAGCCTGTTCGACAAAGCACCTGAAGCAGCCAAGGTGATCAGCCATGAGCAGTTTGACGATGTTCAGAAATGGACTCTGGCCAACGGCGCTCAGGTATGGTTCCAGCACAGTGATGAATCGGCCAATCAAGTTCAGATGCGCTGGCAAGGCTACGGTGGCACCAGTCTGCTGCCACAGGAAGATCGCCGCGCTGCATCTTTGGCAACTCGCAACTTATCCACCTTTGGCTATGGCGGCTTTAACGCCGAAGCATTGGCGGCAATTAACGCTGATCACAACATGCGCCAAATCGCTTACGTGGATCTGACCCAACAAGGCATCTTTGGATCCACCAGCAGTGACGCCGTTGAAGCCTGGCTGCAAAACGTCAACTTGATGCTGACCCAGCCGCAGGTGGACGAAACGATCTGGAAAGCCAAACAGACCTTCATGGCTCGCAGCATGGACCGCCGTAAGGATAACCCCTCTTCCCAATTTAACGAGAAGATCGATCGTCTGCGTTTTGAAAACACCCCATCCCAACAACCGATGACCCCAGAAGAACTTCGCAGCGTCAGTGCCGAGCAGATGCTCAAAGCGTACAAAGGGATCTTTGGAACCGCTGCTGGCCATCAGCTAGTGGTGATTGGTGATATCGACGCCGACACCGTAATTGATCTGGCCAGCCGTTATCTTGGTCACCTGCCAAGTGGCGAAGCCCACGGCGAGCCTAAGCTACCAAAACTGGCCACCGGCAAACACCGCATCTTGGTTGAAGGAGGTGAAGAGCCGCAGGGGATCACCAGCGTACTGTTCAACGCCGATTACCCATACAGCGATACCGCCAAGAATCAGGCTAACCTGCTAACCCGAGTTGTCTCCCTGCGCATGCGCGAGAAGCTGCGTGAAGAAGCCGGTGGCGTGTACACCAGCCGTTTTGGTATCCAACTGGAGCGTGCTCGTCAGCAAGCTTACGGCATGATCAGCTACTCCCACCAACCGGAGCGTGCCGACGAGCTGAAGCAGATGGCGCTGGCAATCGTGGATGAAGTGGCCAAAAACGGCATCACCCAAGAGGAGTTAGACAAAGTTCGTGAGCAGATCATCAGTGGTCTTAAGCCTGAGGCGATCAGCGACCGTGATCGTTATCGCTGGCTGACAGAGATGGCCGCCGACGACAACTACCGCGATCTATTGACTGACTACCTCACTTGGCTAAATCAGGTGACTCCGGATGAACTGCTGCCCATGGCACAAACCATCCTCAGTACCGACAACGTCATCGACGCGTTGTTGTTGCCAGAAAAAAAGTCTTAATTATTTAGCTACTTAAAGGAGCCCCGGCATGTGCTGGGGCTTAACTGGTTTATGAATCTGTTAAAACAGTTTTGGCGCTTGGCCGGACCTTACTGGTTCAACAAACGCAATTGGTTCTCCTGGGTGCTACTGGGCATGTCCATTGGCGCCAGCTTAACCATGATTGAGATCACCGTGTGGCTCAATGAATGGAACCGTGACTTTTACGACGCGCTGGCTGAGCTCAACGTCGACGCCATCTATCCGCTGCTGATCGATTTCTGCTGGCTGGTGGCCATCATTGTTCTACTGAAAGTGTACGCCGATTGGCTCGCTGAATTGGTGCAGATCCGCTGGCGTCAATGGATGACCGAAGGGCTGCTTGAGCGTTGGTTCGCCAACGGCACCTACTACCGCATGACCTTAGGGGAAGAGCCCGACAACCCGGATCAACGTATCGCTGAAGACGCCCGCCTGCTTACCAGCGACAGCGTTGAGCTGTTTGTAGGCGCCATCAAGTCCACCGCCGTGCTGATCGCCTTTACCTCGGTACTGTGGGAGCTCTCTGGCAACTTGGCGATTCCTTGGGATGGCGAGGTGATTCACATCACCGGTTACCTGTTTTGGGTAGCGCTGATCTACGCCATCTTCGGCACCGGCCTGACTCAATTTTTCGGCCACAAACTCCACGGCTTGAATTACCAGCAGCAGCGCAAAGAAGCTAACTTCCGTGCCAGCTTACTGCGTAAGCGAGACAACGCCGAGCAGATCGCGCTGTTCAAAGGGGAAGCCAAGGAACAGATGAACCTCAAAGGCGGCTTTACCGACATCATCGGCAACTGGCGCATGCTCATGAACCGCCGCAAAAACCTTGGTTTGGTGGTAAACAGCTATCACGAAACCGCCAAGATGGTACCGCTATTTGCTGGCATTCCGGCACTGATGGCAGAGGTGATCACCATCGGCGGTCTGTTTCAGGTACGCATGGCGTTTATGAAGGTGTACGCCGGTTTCAGCTGGTTTGTTCACAGTTACGAAAACCTAACTCGCTGGTCCGCCACCGTGGTGCGTATCGGCCAATTCCTCGAGGCCATGGAGCAGCAACAGCCCCTACCACAGCCGGAGAAAGACCAGCAGCTCGATTGCCAGCAGCTGGCGCTGTTTACCCCGAATGGCAAGCCGCTGCTGGATAAAGTCGAGCTGACACTGCCGCCACACTCACAACTGCTGATCTCTGGAGTCAGCGGACTGGGTAAGTCCACCCTACTGCGTACCCTAGCAGGGATCTGGCCCTTCTACGATGGCGAGTTTAAACAGGCGCAGGGGCACACCATGTTGATGCCGCAAAAACCCTACTTACCATCCGGTAGCTTGCGAGCCTGCTTGAGCTACCCCAGTGAAGCCGACTACGACGATCAACAGCTAGTGCAGGTACTGCACGACGTCAATTTGACGCACCTGAGTGACAACCTCAGCTTCGAATGCGAATGGCAACAGCGTTTGTCCGGCGGTGAGCAGCAACGACTCAGCCTCGCCCGAGCCCTACTGGCAAAACCGGATACCTTAATTCTGGATGAAGCCACCAGCAGCTTAGACGAAGCCAGCGCCAAAGCGATGATTGAAACCTTAAAACAACAGCTACCACAAACCAGCTTGATGATGGTGTCGCATCAACGCAGTTTGCAGCCGCTGTTTGAACGACAACTGGATCTGGGCCGCTTCGCCGCGGCGCAATAGAGAGGATCACCGTGTTATCGAAATCCCTAACCTACATCGTCCTTGGGGCGATGTCGGCTCACATAGGATTCGCTGTGGCCAGTTCTGCGGAGTTGGCCAAGCTCGACCTATTGGTGAGCCAGCAGCTTCAAGTCGAGCGAGCTACCTCAGCGCTGCAACTGGAAGCCCAGCAAACACTCGCGGATAACAAGCGTCTGATCGCGCTGTATCAGCAGGAACATAAGGCGCTGTCCAAAGCCCTAGCACGACAGCAGCAGCAACAGGATGAAGTGGCAGAAAAACGCACGGAACTGCTGGCAGCCCAAGAGGTACAGGAACAGCGCACTCAGGCTTACGAGCAGCAATTGGCTCAGGGCAGTGATTTCCTACTGGGTATCTGGCCACAACTGCCACCGCCAATCAGCAAAGCCAACCATGATCAGTGGCTAAAACTGCAAGACAACAAGCTGGGCTTAAGCGAGCGTTTCGCCGCCATGATCGACCTGCTCACCAAATTGGAAGAGTTCGATGCCAGCATCAACCTGCACCAAGGCCAACTGATGCATCAAGGCGAGCAGTGGCATGGCGAGCAGCTGTTTATTGGTTTGTCTCAGGCCTACTACCGCTTACCTAACGGCGAAGGCGTCGGAGTTGGTGGCGTGGTTGACGGCACTTGGGCCTGGCAAAGCAAGCCTGAGGCCCAAGCTGAAATTAACCGAGCCTTTGAGATCTATCAGGGCAAGCAAACCGTGGAGTTTGTCACCCTGCCTCTGACATCCGTGGAGGTGCAACCATGAAACGCAGATGGCTAACCGCATGTTTGCTCTGCCTACCTTTGGTATCCCACCTTGGATTTGCCAAAGACGATCTCAGTCAAGTGACCCGAGAGTTCGAGCGCAAACTCGCCGCTTCGCAGCAGCGCTATCAACAAGTCAGCGATGGCCTGCTAAAGCAGCGTAAACCGCAACTACAGAAACTGCAGAAGCTGGAGCGCCAGCTCATCGAGCTGCGTCAACAATTGGCTGGACATACCCGCGCCAAGGATGAGCAGTTTGTCTCTCTGCAAAGCATGCAAACCAGACTAGGAAAGTGGCAGCAGCAGAACCGCTACATCGATAACCTGCTAGGGCGTTACCTCGGTGGCGACAGCGACATCAAGGATACCAAGCTGTTTACCTCCCGCCTTGCGGCGCTATCGCAAGACCTGCGTCCAGAATGGCGCAGCAGTGAGATAGTTGGCCTGGATGGCCGCATTGTTCAGGGCCAGCAACTGACCGTGGGGCCATTGAGCTGGTTTAAGGACACTCAAGGCCAAGGCTATCTGGCGGACACCATCGCCACGCCCAATAACCTGTTGATGGCCGCCCCAATGGCCATCAACGACATAAACGCCATGCCAGTGGACATCAGCCAAGACAAGGCCATTCGCATCGCCTCCAGCGAAAGCAGTTGGCTATCTAAGTTGGAAAAAGGCGGCATCTGGGTTTACCCCATCTTAGTGCTGGGAGCCCTTGCCCTGTTAGTCGCCCTATACAAACTGGTTACCCTGGCTCGACTGGCAAAACTGCAACCCCAATTTGCCCGACAAGCCCTAGATGGCAATCAACCCGAAACCCACGGCTGGCAGCAACAGCTGTTCGATTTGGCACAAGCCCACCGCCATTGGCCTCATGAAGCTCTGGCCGACAAGCTTCACCACCAATTGCTGGAGTGGAAAGCCCAATTGGACAGCAAGATGGTGATGCTTGCTGCTACCGCTGCCGTAGCACCATTATTGGGTCTGCTCGGAACCGTGAGCGGCATGATTCATACCTTTGAGATGATGAATCTGTTCGGCAACCAAGACCAAAATATGCTGGCCGGGGGCATCTCCGAAGCGCTGGTTACCACCGAGCTTGGTTTGATTGTGGCTGTGCCCACTCTGCTGCTCCACGCCTACATTAATCGTGGCCACCAAGCCTATTTGGCGCAGCTGGAAGCGGACACAGTGCTTCTGGCAGAGCTAAGCAGTGCTAGCAAGGAGTCCTCATGAGCGAGTTGCTGTTATCAGGCAAAGGGATGGTGTTAGTTCTCATCAGCCTATTGGCGCTGGTCATCTATTGGCAGGTGTTCGATCTGATGCAGCGACTGTTCCTGATCAAAGGCCAAGATATGACGGAAATTCTGCAGTGCCAACTGCGAGGCCACCAGCTTTCAGGCTGGGTCAAGGTGCTGCCATTACTCGGCCTACTGGGCACCGTTGGCGGTCTGTTTGACAGTTTCAATGGCCTTGCCAGTGGCGATCAACAAACCCTAACCACCGGCATCGCCGAAGCGCTGTTGACCACTCAGCTTGGGCTGACCACGGCACTACCAGCCTTAATTCTGCTGATGTTGTGCCAGCGTCGCTGCGAACGACGTACTCTGGAGGAAACATGCACCGACACTCAATAACCGATAAGGGTGACCAAAATCTCACCATCGACATCGGTCCACTGCTGGATGTGGTGTTCATCTTATTGATCTTCTTCATCGTCTCGGCGGTATTCGTAAAGGAGACCGGCATCGAGGTCGACAGACCTTCGGCCATCAGTCAGGGCAATGCCGAGCAACAAGCGGTGATGATTGCCTTAAGCGCCGATGGCGAAGTGTGGCACGGCGGCATGCAGATCGGCATGGCTGGCGTCACGCCCATGCTCAAACAGCAACTGCGCAAAGGCCGCTCCGTAGTGATCATTCAGGCAGACAAACACAGCATGACCGAATCTCTGGTTCAATTGGTGGACTTGTGCAAATTGGCGGGCTTTGGTCAGGTCAGTGTTGCCACCAAGTCGGGAGCCAACGGATGACCCTACGCTGGAGCATAAATAGCATCGCAGCCCTGCTTTTGATGGCCGGCCTGTGGCTGTTGCTGCAAGCTCACACGGCGCCGCCACCGCCGCAAGACACCATGATGATCCGCAAACTGGATACCGCGTCGCTACCACCACCACCGCCGCCACCTCCTAGCCAGCCTCGGCCGCAGGAAACCGCCGCCGCCAGCCTGACGCTGTCGCAAGCGAAATCACCGGTAAAGCTGAAGGTGACGCCGCTGGACATGCCGCTGCCGGAGTTATCCGCCCCCAATGCCCTAAGCAGTGCTCCGGTGATGGAGAGCATCCGCTTCGATACCCAGGCGTTGGTATCCGCCATCACCACATTCAGCCTGGATCAGCTGGATGAGATGCCTCGATTGCTGACGCCGATCACCGTGCGCTTGCCCAAAACCCTACGCCAGCAGGGTATTCAAGACGCGCAGTTGCGACTGCATGTGATCATTCATGAAACAGGCAAGGTAGAACTGGTCAATGTGGATCAGGCTCAATATCCGGAGCTCTCCCCATTGGCACAAAAGATCATTAATCAGGCGAGGTTCAGCTCACCTCGCCGCCAAGGTAACAAAGTAAAGGCCGAATTTATCTGGCCTCTAAAGGTCTCTGCATGAAACAGATAATTTTTGCGCTGTGCTGCCTTAGCGCCAGCGCGTCCATCGTAGCCCAAGAGTTCAGTTGGGACGGTGGCGATCTACAATTCGAATTTAGCTCTCTCCCCTATCAACAGCGCGAGCCTAAAATTACTCAACAGGAGTATGAGGTGTTGGGCAAAGTGGTTGACCTAGTCAAACAGCAGCGGGAAGCCGACGCCATTGCCGAACTAAAACTGCAGATCGCCCGCAGCCCAAGTGCGGCGATGTGGTTCTCTCTGGCGCAGATGCAACAGCAGCAACAGCAACCAAATGAAGCGATCGCCGCTTTGGAGGAAGCGGTTAAGTTGATGCCCCACTTCACTCGAGCTCACGAATCTCTAGGAACTCTGCTCACTCAGAAAGGGGAGCTCAAACAAGCTCGTCCCCATCTACAACTGGCCGCCAGCCAAGGGGCGCCGGCACAGATCTATGCCATGTTGGGGTATGGCTACCTGCAAGACAACCAACCTCAAGCGGCCAAAGCCGCCTACAGCCAAGCGTTGATGCTCGCCGGTGATAACCCTCAGTGGCAGCGAGGATTACTCCACGCCGCCGTCACCGCCGGTGATGACGCTCTGGCTCGGTCCTTAACAGAGCAGTTACTGGTCGCCGCCCCCAATGATGCCCAATTGCACCAACTTAGAGCCAGCCTGGCTCAGCGCCAACAAGATTGGCCTCAAACCATTGCCAGCTTGGAAATAGCTCAACAGCTACAACCCCATGATGAAGTCAAATGGAAATTGGCGCAGATCTATCTAGATCAAGGCTACTATCAGCTGGCAGAGCCACATCTTAATCAACTGGTTGCCAAGGGAATTAACGGTCGTCAATCTCAACTTCTTGAGGTCAGTGATTATCTCATTGCTCAGCAGCAATATAAGTCTGCCGCCAGTTTGCTCAAATCCTTGGTAGACCACCAAGGCCTGACCCCAAGTCAAAACAGCCACGCTCTCACCAGCCAAGCCAAGCTATTGGCACAGCAGAATCCGAAACGCTCGGTGAGCACACAGATGGGGCTGCTTAACAAGGCTCTGAAACAGGATCCACTTAATGGCACGGCACTGATTGCATTAGCTCGACACTATGAGTCCAGTGACCAAGCGCAAGCGGAGGCCCTGTATCGCCGCGCCGCGGCCATCTCATCGGTGCAACTAGAAGCCCTGCAGCGCCACGCCCAACTGCTGCTGACCCAAGAAGCCTATCGACGGGCTGAACAGTTGTTGCAGCAAGCGGTGAAGCAGTCCCCTAATGACAAACAGCTGAGGGACAATTTAGCGCTAGTCACTCGGATGGTGCAAAGTCAGGGGTAGTTAACCGACGACAGCAAGCGAAGCAAACAGGCCGGCCCCCCCCCCTCTACTCTTTACCGATTAAAGGGCTGGTGCAGGTCTGTTTCTAATAATATCTATTCGTGAACCCTGTATTTTAGGAAAGCCTCTTCAATCAATTGCTGCTCGATTTTAGTTACCCTCAATGAATCAAGCATCTGAATTGCGGTTTCTCCCTGCCAATTGGCGGCAGTGGTATCAGCACCCTTGGCCAGTAGATATTTGGTAAGCTCAACATTCCCCACCATGACTGCATACATCAGTGGGGTAAACCCAGTTTCATTGCTTTGATTGATATCCGCCCCCGCATCAATAACAGCATCCAATACCTTTTGCTCAGAGCGATACCCATCGCTGATCTGCATAAAAAACCATGAACTCTCGGCTAATCTCGTTAAAGTTTCTGGCGCTATCGCTTCTAATTGCTCCAGATTGATTCCAGCCACCAGCAACTCCCCGAGCACACTGCGAGACGCTTCAATCTCATCCAAGTTCAGTTTTTCCAATAAGTTGGCGACATCGGTATGTTCATCTAATTGATACAGTTCGTTTTTAATTTTTTGCTCTTCAGTGCGCAGTGAATACCCCATCAGTTCGAGGTAAGCCAAGATCCGCTCTCTTTCTACGACACTAGGGTTAAAACTCAGTGCCCCTGTAAAACCCTGTCCGTCGTTGCCACCAGCCACTTCGATGCTGGCTCCTGCATGAACTAAAAACTCAAAGTCTTCAGATGTTCCATACATCGCAACGTAATACAGAGGCTTAGGGCCATATCGAGTCACCTGATCTAAATCGAACCCCCGCTCAACGAGCCAAGTGATCATCTGATAGTTATGCTGACGCAGATAGAATTCCAACACCCCTTCACTCTCACCAATTGGCCAATTGCCAAAGCGCTGGACGCTTTGCGCTTCCAAAAACCACTGCCACTGCTCGGCGGTAATGTGCTCCACCGTCAGCCCCCATGCATCCAGCTCAGAAACGATGAAGTGAGGCAGCGGCTGACTCAAGATTGCAGGTCGATTCTCCTCTGACTGAGGTGGTATTTCAGTATGGGAGTCGGCACCGCCAAGAGCCTCAGGGTTCTTGAGTGTCTCTTGTTGCCACTGTGGACTTTGGGTGTTGAATTGACAGAGTTCGGATTGGCATTGCCACACTAAGGCAATAGAAGTCAGCAATCCTAGCGATAATGCGCCATTTAGCACGCCGAGCATGCGGTTAAACTTCACTCGAGATACATCCCCAATTGATTTGAAACCCCCATTGTCTCGCCCAAACTCGCTAATGATATTGATTTTTATCAATATTTTTAATAACCAACCCAGCGAAGCCCAGCTCTGTGAGCCAGCCGGTGTACCGGGTTCAACAACAACGTCTCCAAGCCGAACACCTTAGTGTTCTTGGCATGAACCGCTGGCCGCTCCCCCTATCCAGTCGTTTTCGGCTTGAGAAAAGAGAGGCGTTATTCCCACTCAAAATCAACTCATGACATTTGTCATCACGATCCCATGACCTTTGTGCCTAATAAAGCAACGGCGGTTCTTTGATACTTAATCCACAGCAATACGCTGCCATTTACTTTAAAGGAATAGATTATGAAAACCGTTGTAATGATCGCTGGACTTGCCCTTTTCAGCCACACGGCTCACGCTGAAATCGCCAACATCGATGCTGCGGCGAACAGCATGGATATTAATAAACTAAAGCAGCTTGTTGTTACCGAACACGATTATAGTCAGGCCTACGCTAACTACCGTTTGGCCATCAGTGCCAATGTATTAGGGCAACCGCAAGTCGCCAAAACCGCTCTGGCTCAAGCACAAGCCACCCTAGAGCTTCTTAATAGCTCACAAGCTAATGGGGAAAACTACACCCTATTGGCCTCGGTTTACGGCATGAAAATCGCCTTGGAACCCATGAGCGCGCAAAGCTTTGGTATCGAGTATGCGAAAGCGCTTGCCAACGCCGAGCAATTGGATCCGCAAAACCCTAGGCTTAAACTGGTGCAGGCCATGGGTGCCTATAACACCCCTGCCGCCTATGGCGGCAGCCCACAACAAGCACTGGAGCTAGCAAATCAAGCCATTACGCTATTCCAAGCCCCTTGCGACACCATCTGCTGGGGTGAAGCGGAAGCCTACACCTGGCGCGGCTTGGCTCAACAAGCCCTTGGAAATGACACCGCTGCCATCGCCGATTGGCAGCAGGCATTAGCGGTGCAAAGTGACTATAGCTGGGCACAGTTTCTTATTCGAAAAAACACCCCCAATGATCAAAGCCAGTAATAACGAATGAAATCACAGCAAGCTAAGACAAATAATTTAGCTTGCTGTACCTTATCCAATATTAATGCGAACCCATGAGGCACCTATGGCTGTCAATATTCCTTCCGATCAAGATGCGGCCTCAGAGAAGCGATACGCGTGGGTCTACCTGCTGAATCTCGGCTTCTATTTCATTCCCCTCATACTAAGCGACCATCACCCATGGCAAATCGGCCTCAGTCTATTGACGCTGGTTCCCTTTGTATTTTTCTATTACCGCGCCTTTAATGCCGATCGTCAAAACGCTCTGTTGCCAATTGTTGGCATGTTGCTATTGGCCATTCTAATTACGCCGATTAATACAGGTTCCCTGTCACTGTTCACTTTCGCCGGTTTCTTTATCGGCTTTTTCTACTCAACCAGCGTCGCGTTATTCAGTTTAATCGGGATATCCATGACGCTTCTCGCCCTAAATCAACTCTTTGGCTTTGACCAATATTACTTTCCAGCCTACGGCACCTTGATCGTTGCCGTCGTGGGCCTATTTGGGGTAATAGAGAAGAGACGCCTAGAAAGCAAAAGGCTGCAGCAAAAAAGCAAAGATGAAATAGCGCAAATGGCGAAAATGGTCGAAAGGGAGCGCATCGCCAGAGATCTGCACGATGTCATGGGCCACAGCCTGTCATCCATCATACTCAAAGCCGAGCTTGCGGAAAAATTGATAGAAAAACAGGAGATAAGCCAGGCCAGTCAACAGCTCGCAGAGCTCGGTACGATTGCCAGAGACAGCCTAAGCCAAATTCGACGTACGGTTTCAAACTACAAACATACCGGCTTAGATGCCACCATTCAGCAGCTATGCCAACGCTTAAGAGATAAGGAGATAGCCGTCGAAGTGACCGGCGAGCTCCAGCCGTTACCCGCCCGTATCGAAAGCCAACTCATACTGATATTGACTGAGCTAGTCAGTAATATACTGCGCCATAGTCAGGCCAAAAATTGCCAAATCATTCTCGACCAACAACCTGACAAGGCCGAACTCAGCGTCATTGAGCAAGTAAAGCTCGATACACTCAAAGCCGGCAATGGCATTCAGGGAGTTAAAGAGCGTGTTGCCAGCCTAAACGGTCAATACATGGTTAAGCTGACCCCCAATTACCACACCCAAATAACCATTCCGCTGCAGTGAGAGGCACAGATAAACCCATGAAAATATTATTAGCGGAAGATCAAGCCATGGTCAGAGGCGCGCTGGCAGCCCTACTATCCATGGAAGGTTTTGAAATAATACAAGCGGAAAACGGCGATGAAGCACTGGCAATTCTAAAACAGATGCCAATCGACCTATTGCTAACCGATATCGAAATGCCGGGACTGAGTGGACTTGAACTTGCCCAGAGGATACAAGCACAACAACTCCCGACCAAGGCCATTATCATCACCACCTTTAGTCGAGTCGGCTACATCAAACGCGCCATTGAGTTAGGGGTGGATGGCTTTCTGCTGAAAGACTCCCCCTCGTCGGAACTCACCGCTGCCATTGCCAAAGTGATGACGGGCAAACGGGTTATCGACCCAGAGCTCGCCATTATGGCGGTGGGCGAGCACGACCCACTCAATGATAAAGAGCGCAAAGCACTGAGACTTGCTGGCGAAGGTCAGTCAACAGCCCAGATCGCCGCAAAGCTATTTATCGCCGAGGGTACGGTGCGTAACTATTTATCGGAAGCCATAGCCAAGCTCAACGCCGGCAATCGCGTTGATGCGGCTCGAATAGCCAAACAAAAAGGCTGGCTCTAATCACCGACAGCAATGCCAGCTTGGTTAATCGGTGTAGTCATTACTTTTCCCGCAACAAAAAAGCCCCTGCAGTGCAGGGGCTCTTAACGAATCGATTCAAAGGCTTAACGGCCTAGAACGGGATATCGTCATCCCAACCGTCGTCCAGATCAGGAGTGTAGTTCTGCTGAGCGGGTTGCTGAGGCGCTGGAGCAGATTGCTGCTGAGGCGCAGATTGCTGTGGTGCTGGCGCAGACTGCTGAGGTGCAGATTGCTGCGGACGTGACTGCTGCTGGAAACCACCAGACTGTTGGCCGCCCTGCTGCTGATAGCCACCTTGCTGACCACCACCGAAGTTACCACCGCCTTGCTGGCCACCTTGGTAACCACCAGGCTGTTGGCCGCCGCCAAAGCCGCCGCCTTGACCGCCTTGCTGGCCGCCACGGGAATCCAGCATCTGCATGTCGTTCACCAGAATCTCAGTGGTGTAACGATCTTGCCCGTTGTTATCTTGCCACTTACGAGTTTGCAGACGACCTTCCAAGTAAACCTTGGAACCTTTACGCAGGTACTCACCAGCAATCTCTGCCAGACGGCGATACATGGTAATGCGGTGCCACTCAGTTTGCTCTTTCTGCTCGCCGGTGTTCTTGTCTTTCCAAGTTTCGCTGGTAGCAACGGTGAAGTTAGCCACGGCGTTGCCGTTAGGCATATAACGAACCTCAGGATCTTGTCCCAGGTTACCCACAATAATTACTTTATTGATGCCACGGCTGGCCATCGCACTCTCCAAATGTTCAAACTGATATTAATCGGCAAAGGGTACCATACCCCCAGCCTTGGATCATCACCTAGTCAGGCTTCTAAAACGGGCTTTGGCCGCCACTTCATCGCGCCACTGGCTGATTGCTGCAGTGGATGGTGCCCTTAGCACCTCACAGATCAATCGGTTAGGGTTTCCAGAGGTAAAACAGCCAGGGTTAGACGTCAGTAACGCCATCATGCTGCCGTACTGCCCTAAACCAAACTTCGACGAACTGGCCTTGGAAAATGACCAAAACGACTGCCCCCCTAATGGCATCAAGGCACCTGGCTTAATGGAACTAGACCCACTGGCGGGGGCTGCCACCTTGGTTACCGGCGTCGGCGTAGCTACTGGTTTGGGCTTCGGCCTAGCCACAGGCTTAGTCACCGGTTTGGGCTTCACTACGACCTTAGGCGTGGTTTTCACCGCCACCTTGGCCACTGGCTTAGGTTGAGGCTTCGTCGGTATCGTCTGAGACTGACTTTTAGGTGGCGCCACAAGCCCTTGCTCAACACGAAGATCTGCGCTCAGTACCGCCGCATCGAAACGCCATTTGGCATCCACTTCATCCTGATAACGGGATAGAATCGCTGCCGAAGGGCACTGTAACTGCTTACAGATAAGATGGTTAGGGTTACCGCCTTCAAAACACTCGGGATTGGCTTCATGGAGCGCCATCAAGCTGCCGAAGTGGCCCAAGCCAAATTGCGGCGCCCACTCTTTGGACTTAGCCCACAGAGACTGCCCCTTGAGATCGCACATCGCCACCTTGACGCGGCGTTCTGCGGGCTGGGTTAGATTGACCCCAATCTGCTGAGTTTGCTTTTTAACCTCAGGTGCCGCCGCATTAGGATTCAAGGCCACGGAAAACTGCAGCACCTTGTTGGCTGAGTCGCGGAATAGGCTGGTCACCAAGATGGTGGCGTGAGTGCCAGCTACGGGTTCATTGCTGGTCAGCTCAACCAAGTAGTCGTTGATGTCGCGGCGCTTTAGCAACCAACGGCGGCCATCGGGCTGTTGTAGGAAAAAGCGCAGCTGTTGCACAACAAAGGGCTGGCCAACAATATTCATGGTTAAACGCAATGGCTGCTCAGGGCCTGAGTAGACCTCATTCACACTCAGGTGCTTGATGGTGGTTTGCGCCCAAGCCAATCCAGACACCAACCACAACATCAACACCGCGCTTCTCAGCCCCATAGCAACGCTACTCCGTATTAACCGACAATTGCCCGCGCTTGTTCGATTTCAAAACCATCCTCAACTTTCAAGTAAGCGGCTTGCTGCTCGATGATCACCGTCACCTCAGCAACGCCTGTTAGCTCTAATAATCGTTTTGCCAACAACTTAGCTTGAACGTCGTCCTCAACAGCGGCATCCATGGTAATGCTCTTTACCGATTTCGGGTTCTTCAACCCAAACATTGGCAGCAACCACAATGTGGTCAACGCAGCACACGCGAGGAAGACCCCTTCGCCACCAAACACGGTATACATGCCGCCGCCCACACTGCCGCCTAAAAATGCACCTAGAAACTGGCTGGTAGAGTAGATGCCCATGGCTGACCCTTTGTCTCCCGGCGGACTAAAACGAGAGATAAGTGTCGGCAATGATGCCTCCATGTAGTTGAATCCTGTGAAAAATACCAGAGTCGCAACCCCCAGAGCCCATAGGCTGTGGTCAGCGTACGCCATCATTAACATGGAAACAATCAGCAAGATCATGGCAAGTAAAAATGGGCTACGGCTGTCACCTTTTTTCACCGAATAGATGATCAGCGGTGCCATAAACAGGAAGGAGAGCAACAGCGCTGGCAGATACAATTTCCAGTGAGACGTTGCCACTAACCCAGCGTCCACGACCGTCAGTGGCAACGCCACAAACAGCGCGCACATAATGAAATGCAGGGAGAAAATACTGATGTCCAAGCGCAGCAACTGTGGGTTTTTCAGCATCTTAAGAAAACGAGCGGGTACCGCAACCACATCTCCGGTGGGGGCTTGACGCACCGCATTGGGCACCAAGGTGTGCACCACAATCAACGCCACAATAGACAGTACCGCGGTCATGTAGAACAAACCGCTGAGGCCAAGGCTCGCTGCCAGAGTTGGGCCTGCCACCAAACTCACCGCAAAGGAGAGCCCAATGAAGGAGCCAATGACCGCCATCACCTTGGGGCGCTGCTCTTCACGGGTGAGATCCGAGGCCAGTGCCAATACTGCCGACGCCACCGCGCCCATGCCTTGCAAGGCGCGACCGACCGTCACCACCTGAATGCTGTCTGCCATACCCGCCACTAGACTACCTATGGCAAACAACACTAAGCCGCCGGTGATCACCGCTTTACGACCAATTTTATCCGACAACATCCCCGCAGGGATCTGCAACAACGCTTGGGTTAGGCCATAGCCACCAATCGCCAAGCCCACCCACATCGGTGAAAACCCGTCGAGGTGCTGACCGTAGATCGCCAAAACCGGCATGATCAAAAACAGCCCAAACATACGCAGGCCATAGATGCTGGCCAAGGTGAACGCCGCGCGGCGCTCTGTTGGGGTTAACCCATTACTCACAGCTTGCTTCCTCAATGTTGGAGCACAATTTTCGGGCGCCAGTTTACCAGAGGTTAATCAAGTTCACATTGGCAAACTGACGCCGATTTTATCGGTGTGGATAACCAATAATGGCGATTAGGGCGATTGAAAGTTGGAAAGTGCCTTCGACAAAGAGATTATGCGATACTGATCAAATTGTTTTTTAGTCTGGCTGCATCATGGATCAGATCGAAGTTCGGGGCGCCCGCACCCACAACCTTAAAGATATCTCCCTGACCTTACCTCGTGATCAACTCATTGTGATCACGGGGCTTTCCGGCTCAGGTAAATCGTCTCTGGCATTCGATACCCTCTATGCCGAGGGGCAACGCCGTTACGTTGAGTCGCTCTCTGCCTACGCCCGTCAGTTCCTCTCCCTGATGGAAAAGCCAGACGTAGACCACATCGAAGGCCTGTCGCCAGCCATCTCCATCGAGCAGAAATCCACCTCTCATAACCCTCGTTCTACCGTGGGCACCATCACCGAGGTGTACGATTACCTGCGTCTGTTGTTCGCCCGAGTGGGTGAACCTCGCTGCCCAACTCACGGCCAACCTCTGGCGGCACAAACCGTCAGTCAGATGGTGGACAAAGTGCTGGAGTTACCCGAAGGCAGCAAACAGATGCTGCTGGCTCCGGTGGTTAAAGGTCGCAAAGGGGAACACACCAAGCTGCTGGAAGGTCTTGCAGCTCAAGGTTACATTCGCGCCCGTATCGACGGTGAGGTGTGCGATCTGTCCGATCCACCGCCCCTGGATCTGCACGTAAAGCACGATATCGAAGTGGTGATCGACCGCTTCAAGGTTCGCAGTGATCTCGCCCAGCGACTGGCCGAATCCATCGAAACCGCTCTGGAACTCTCCGGTGGCGTAGTGCACGTGGCCAGCATGGACGAAAAAGATGCCGAGCCACTGATCTTCAGTGCCAACTTCGCCTGCCCACAGTGTGGCTACGCCATGAGCGAACTTGAACCGCGCATCTTCTCCTTTAACAATCCTGCCGGTGCCTGCCCCACCTGTGATGGCCTTGGGGTACAGCAGTTCTTCGATGCCAATCGCGTAATCACCAATCCCGAACTGTCGCTGGCCGACGGCGCCATTCGCGGTTGGGACAAGCGCAACTTCTACTACCACCAGATGCTGAAATCTCTGGCAGAGCACTACAAATTCGACATCAACGAACCCTTTGAAGACCTGCCCAAGAAAGCCCGTGACGTGGTACTGCATGGATCCGGGCGCACCAACATCGCCTTCAAATACGTCAATGACCGGGGCGATGTGGTCAACCGTAACCACCCGTTCGAGGGAATTCTCAATAACATGCAGCGCCGCTACAAGGACACCGAATCCAATGCGGTACGTGAAGAGTTAACCAAGTACATCAGCAACACCAGCTGTCAAAGCTGTGGCGGCTCGCGCCTGCGAGAAGAGGCCCGAAATGTGTTCGTTGATGACATCAACATGCCAGTGCTGGCTGAATGGTCCATCGGCGATACCATGGCCTGGTTCGAAAGCCTAAAACTGGAAGGCCAGCGCGCTCAGATCGCCGATAAGATCTTAAAAGAGATCCGCGATCGCTTGGGTTTCCTCGTCAACGTGGGTTTGAACTACCTCACCCTATCCCGCTCCGCCGAAACCCTCTCCGGCGGTGAAGCTCAGCGCATTCGTTTGGCCAGTCAGATTGGCGCGGGGCTGGTGGGCGTCATGTACGTGCTGGATGAACCCTCTATCGGCCTGCACCAGCGCGACAACGAGCGACTGCTGAAAACCCTGACCCACCTACGGGATCTGGGTAACACCGTCATCGTGGTGGAGCACGACGAAGACGCCATCCGTCAAGCTGACCACATTGTGGATATTGGCCCAGGAGCCGGGGTGCACGGCGGTCAAGTGATCGCCCAAGGGGATTACCAAGCCATTTGCGACAACACCAACTCCCTAACCGGGCAGTATCTGTCCGGAGCCAAGCAGATTGGGGTTCCCAAATCTCGCACGCCCTACGACAAGTCTCAGGTCATTGAGCTCAAAGGGGCCAGCGGCAACAACCTCAAACAGGTCGACCTCACCATACCTTGCGGCCTGATGACCTGCGTCACCGGGGTTTCCGGTTCGGGTAAATCGACGCTGATCAACGATACCTTCTACAAACTGGCTCACACCCAGCTCAACGGTGCCACTGCCGATGAGCCAGCGCCCTATAAGAGCATCAAAGGACTGGATAACTGCGATAAGGTGGTCGACATCGACCAAAGCCCTATTGGCCGAACGCCTCGCTCCAACCCAGCCACGTACACCGGCATCTTCACCCCAATTCGAGAGCTGTTCGCTGGCACCCACGAATCTCGTGCTCGCGGTTACAAGCCGGGCCGTTTCTCGTTCAACGTTCGCGGCGGCCGCTGTGAAGCCTGTCAGGGTGATGGGGTGATTAAGGTAGAGATGCACTTCCTACCCGACGTGTACGTTCCCTGCGATCAATGTAAGGGCAAGCGTTACAACCGGGAAACCTTGGAAGTGCAATACAAGGGCAAAAACATCCATCAGGTGCTGGAGATGACCGTCGAAGACGCGCGCGAATTCTTCGATCCGGTTCCTGCCATCGCCCGTAAACTCCAGACGCTTATGGATGTGGGCTTGTCCTACATCCGCTTAGGTCAGGCGGCAACCACCCTGTCTGGCGGCGAAGCTCAGCGAGTAAAACTGGCTCGAGAACTGTCCAAGCGCGATACCGGTAAAACCCTGTATATCTTGGATGAGCCCACGACTGGCCTGCACTTCCAAGACATTCAGATGCTGCTGGACGTACTGCACCGTCTTCGCGATCACGGCAATACCGTGGTGGTGATTGAGCACAATCTCGATGTGATCAAAACCGCCGACTGGATTGTGGATTTAGGGCCGGAAGGCGGCTCTGGTGGCGGTGAAATTCTGGTAACCGGCACCCCAGAGCAGGTGGCGAAACACAAAACCTCCCACACCGCTCGCTTCTTGAAGCCGATGCTGTAAATCAAACGAGGCTTATGAACTCAGGTTCATAAGCCTCTGTTGCTTGTTAAGGGTTCGGGTTATTCGTTGACTAGGCTGCCAATGACTTCAGGTACCCGCCCTCCATCTCTTTGAGAATATTATCCAACTTAGCCTTACTTAAGGCTGCCTCTTCCAATACTTCCATTGGCGTATTCGAGAACGTCAGCACAGACATAATAAGCTCAACCTCAAGGTTCACGTTCCCCTTGTCGGCTAGCGGCTCGATCTGGCTACGTAAATGGTCTCGAGTCATTTGATCTGACGCTTCACCGTAGGCCTGCAGCAGATAGTCCAGAGCGATTGATTCCGAACGCATGGCCAGTATTTTGTCTAACTTTCGTTGGCTGACTTTGTCTCTCACATCGACTTTATCGGTATTTTTCTTATTCTCAGCAACGATCTTCTTGCTGACTTGCAACACATCGCCTTCGGGGTCGTTAAGCATAGAAATATAAAGGCCACTTTTCAGTCTCATCATGTAGGTGTAGCTTTCGACATAATCCTCGAACAAAAACTTGAGCTCTCTGGCACTGGAAAACGAATGGTCGCTGCCTGCAATAATGCGACCAATATCCAAGAAGCTTTTCCACAGCCCACTGAGATCATCATGAATTTTGGTAACACTACGCTTAAAATCAGCTAACGAGCCATTTTTATAATTAGAGAGTTCTTCCTTCTGTTCAACATACCAATTTTTTAATTTTTTCGCCGCTTGAATATCCAATATAAATGCTGTTATTAAAAAGGCCGACCCGACGAACACCAATGGCGTTGCCGCCCCCAATACGGTTACACCTATGCCGACCCCGTAAAATGCATTACTCACATGACGTAAGGTCTTACTGTACTTATTTAGCTCAAACCCTGGTATTTGACGACTCATGTGTGACGACGCATCAACAATGCACTTGCTAAAATTAGAAAATGCATCATTTATCTCCCTTAAATTTGCGAGTAGATGATGACTTTCAGTGATCACATTTAAACAATGCTTCAAATCATTATCTATCCCATAGGCCAAGCTAACACAGCTGTCGTAGCGTTCTTTATTACCTGGATACCATGTCGAACCTGCACCTCGCGACATCCCCTCAAGCGTATTGATGGTGTCCTTACGAAATTTATCACGATATACGTCAACATCTTTCTTTTGTTGCTCAAGTGCGTCGATTCTGGCGTTAATAATATCTGCAGAAAAATAATTCTGAGCTTCTTGCATTGTCGGAATAAATACCGCACTGTACCAATTAAAAGCAGTAACATTCTTTTTACTGGCAAAAGGTATTTCGATATAAGACTGGGACTCTTTATCAAAAATATTAATTACAAAAAAACTGGCATCGTCGTCTCGTTGGTGATTAAAGAGTCTAATATGTTCTTCATCTTCCTCATCATAATTAATTACATAAACTTTTTCGTTGTATTTAACAAGCTCAAACCACTCTTTAAATGTGTATTTGTAAACCTTTTCAAATAAGGTTTCTCTAAATGCCCCATGTTCAACTTTTATTTCAATGTTTCGGCTAAACTCTTCTTTATCAGAGTCGTATACCACCGTAAACGTTGTCGAAAACCAATCGCCATTTTCTTTAACCACTGGCAGTTCATGCTTAAATCGAATCGCTTTTCTTTGAATACCCATTTGAAGTCCCTATCATTATATGTTGATAAACGCTAGCTAGGTATAGTTCATCGTTCATTCTCCATGTAGGTAGATTGATACAGCCAGAGTGTGAGACAACGGCTTGCTTAACCCCCAGTCATTCCCCTTTAATCTCATTATTCTGGCGAGCACTATCAAGACCACATGCTCGGTAACTATTGGGATATACGCCGTATTACTGCCTCTTTGACTGCGGCGTCGCAAACACCTGTACCCAGTAATAACGGTAGTCTGACTCGCTGCCCACCACGCAGGCAAAACCGGTTTGCTGGTAATCAGGACTCATCAGATTGGCACAATGCTCATCGCTGGCCAGCCACTCTTTAACCGCCACCTCCACCTTTGGCTGACCTGCCGCAATATTCTCTCCAACCCACTGCCACGGATAACCGTAACTGCTGACCCGAAACCCCACATCACGACCATCTCGACCGGTATGACTCAGAAAGTTGTAGGACGCCATGTCGTACGCGTGCAGTGCCGCAGCGAAACTGAGACGGCTGTCGAGGCTTAATGCAGGAACAGCGGGTAGCTGCTGGTCACCACAACGCATCCCTTGGGTGCGGTGATGGTTCACCAACGCCAACAAGCGGCTGATGTCCGCTTCACAAGGCAAATAGCTGATCTGATCTTGTTGGCTCGCCGTGCTGGAAGCCTGTGCCAATAGGGGGATGAATGCCATGGCCACCGCCCCAAGCAAGCCCTTCTGTTTTCCCATGTTTGCCTAGCAGTCCTTAATCTCTATTCATTCAGTGTAGGTGGTCGCAATTCAGTTCGACAAAACTCGCTAGTTAGAGATCGGCATTTGGTCTCGCCTTAGGATTTCGCTACACTCAATCTGCCCATGCCGAGAAGACACTCCGGCATGCCTTCTCAACCTCTTTGCTCTAAGGCCACTGTGCACCTAACCACTCCTCCTCTCAGTCACCAGTTCAGCCATCACGTTGCCCACGGGCAATCGGGAAAGTCTGCTGAATGGGTTATCCGTTCGCTGTTTCCCTACCTAGATGCACTTATCTGGCAGGACTTTGTTATCGCCAATACGGTGGTCATCGATGGCAAGGTCAGTGACCTATCTGAAGTGGTTGAAACTGGACAGCGGCTGGATTTTAGCATCGAAAACTATCAAGAAGATGAAGTAGATAGCAACTGGAAACTGCTGTGGGAAGGGCAAGAGATCATCGCGGTTCATAAGCCGCCTACATTGCCAGTTAGTCGAACCACCCGCAACGTCTACAACAACTTAGTGCAACTGGTGCGCCGACAAAGTCCTTGGGGCGATGCCCACCTATTACATCGATTGGACCTGGACACCTCAGGCATTGTGCTGATGGCCAAAACCGGTGAGTTCGCCAGTAAATGGCAACCTCAGCTCAGACAACTTATGGAACAGAAGGTGTACCACGCCATCGTCCATGGCAGCCCCAATTGGCAAACCCGAGAGCTTTTGTGTGACCTCAATACCCGAAGCGACAGCCTGATTCGCTGCCAAATGCACATCTGCCTGCCCGGTGAGAAAGGCAAGTTCAGCCACACCCGATTCAAGGTACTTAAGCGAAGCGAGAACTTCAGCCTAATAAAGTGTCAGCTTATCACCGGCCGCAAGCATCAGATTCGCGCCCACTTAGCGCACCTGGATCACCCCATCGTGGGGGATAAGATCTACTCCAATAATGGCGACTATTACCTAAAGCGCCTGCAAGATGCGGTTACCGAGGCCGACAAAACCCAACTGGGCAGTGACCATCATCTGCTGTTGGCCCAGCAAGTGACACTGCGCCTAGATGCACAACAAACCGTCACCATCAGCACCCCACATCGCTCCAAATCCTGGCAAACACTGTGGCAGCAGCAGTTCAAAAGTTAACCCGCAAACCTCTCACCTCGAGTTGCCGGCATTGGCTATGAAATCTTGATCTCATCCAGAGCCAATTTGCCGAACTCGGTCACAAATTGAGCCAGATTTGTCGGCTTCAGTATTTCTGAAACTGTAACAAACCAAAATATAAAACCTACAAATCAATCCCTTAAGCCAAGAAATACCCATTAGTGAGTAGAGGCCATTTAGCAAAAAACTTCACTAACGGTGTGGGTATTTTAGAACCCCAATCCAGTTCCATTCCAATACCCCCAAAGGGGTATGTAGGGGAATTTTTATTCACCCTAATATCATCACAAATAACTACATACATCGGAGATGATCATGAAGCGTACTCAACAGTTTGCTTTATCCGTAGCCATCGCTGCCTTGTGCGGCACAGCAGTTGCTAAAAACAGCCCAGAAGACTACAGCAACCCAACTTGGAAGGAAAAATACCCTGAGCAGTATGCCTCTTGGGCCAGCACTTCTGAATCCACCGACAAAGGCGATATTCTGGCCGACAACCCCAATGCAGTGATCCTGTTTGGTGGTTACGGCTTTGCCAAAGACTACAACAAACCTCGCGGCCACCAGTTTGCCATCACCGACCTGACTCGCAGCCTGCGTACCGGCGGCCCAATGGACAACAGCCAAGGTCCAATGGCAGCAAGCTGCTGGGGTTGTAAGACTCCAGACATGATCCGTATGTACGACGAAGTGGGCGAAGCAACCTTCTCTGACAAGAAGTGGGGCGCTTGGGGTCACGAAATGTCTAACTCCATCGGCTGTGCAGACTGTCACGATGCCGAAACTGGCAAGCCAACTCCTGCTCGCCCATTCGCCATGCGCGCCTTTGTTGCAGCGGGTGAGAAGTTCGAAGATCAGGAAGAGAACATTCAAGCGGCCATGACCTGTGCTCAGTGCCACGTGGAGTACTACTTCGACGGCACCGACCACAAGAAAGTGAAGTTCCCATGGGACGGCGGTCAGAACCCTGATGCAATGCTGGCGTACTACGACGCACTGAACTTCAAAGATTGGACTCACAAGATCTCCAAGGCTCCAATGCTGAAAGCTCAGCACCCTGAGTGGGAAACCTGGAAGCCTAGCGTTCACGCTGAGATGGACGTGACTTGTATCGATTGTCACATGCCAGAAGTAGAAGCCAACGGCAAAACCTTTACTCGCCACAACGTGGGCAATGCCATCGGCAACTTCGATGTAACTTGCTCCGGTTGTCACGACAGCAAAGCCGAGCTGATTGAAACCCTGCACGACAACAAAGTTGCCGTGAAGGAAGCTCAAAGTGCTGCGGAAGCGGTAATCACCAAAGCCCACTTCGACGCTGGCGAAGCCTGGAAAGCCGGTGCAACCGACGCGGAAATGAAAGCGGCTCTGTACGACATTCGTCACGCTCAGTGGCGTTGGGACTACGCCATTGCGTCTCACGGTATCCACGCTCACAACCCAAGCCTGGCAATTGAGCAACTGGAACTGGCGAAGAAGACCGGCGAACAGGCTCGCGCTAAGCTGAAAACCATCCTAGCCAAGCACGGTGTGTCTAAGGTGACCTACCCAGACTACTCCACCAAAGCCAAAGCTCAGGTACTGGTTGGCCTAGACAAAGCCAAGCTGGACGCTCAGAAGAAGAAGTTCCTAGAGGAACGTGTTCAGAAAGAGTGGCCAAACAAAGTTGAGTACTAATACTCATTAGGCAGCTTTCCCACGGTTTCCGTTTCGGCGGAAACCGTTCTCTCCTACTCTCTCATCGCCGGAAGGCTGCCCTCTCCTCTTCCTAAGTCTTTTCAATCATAACCTCCCCCTCTCCGATAGACACAAAGAGAAAAAAATTTCTCTCGCCACCCATCACATAACCACCGTTGCATCATCGTTATGATGGCCGCCCTGTACCACTAACGATGAATAAGATTTCGACTATGTTGCGTCCAATACTCCTGTGCGCCAGCCTATGTGCCAGCACATCAGCTTTGGCTGGAGCCGCTAACCCTTCTGCCGCAGAGCAGGCTGCCATTCTCGCCCCCAGCCTATTTGGCGACATTCAGGTTCAGGCTCTGATGCAGGAGCACTCAATGTCTGAATTCGACGCAAAGGAGGCCAATCTCGGCCTAAAAGGCGGTGGCCAGTTGCCCCACTTCTATCTGGGCTACAACTTAATGGCGCAGTACTCCAATAATTTGGACGACATCGAAGTGCGTAACGCCTACGCCTTCTTAACCGCCGCCCCCGGTACCCTATTTGTGGGTAAAAGTGACTCAGGCTCCTACCAAGACGTATACAGCCATGTGGACATTCACCCGAACCTCAATGCCCACGGCACCGGCAAGCAAGCGCCTTTGCACGAGCAGGGGAAATGGGCCGACAATACCCTAGGCTACGCCAGCCCTTGGTGGCACTCCGGTGCAGGCGATCTGCAACTGAAAACCTCGGTAACGCCGATGGAAAGCAAGTCTGGCAATCATGGCGACGTGTGGATGGGGCGCATCAACTACCGCTACGACAACATCGAAGCGGTACTCAACTACCTAAACATGGCGGGCGACATTGGCGATCAAGACGAAACCTACCATCGAACGGCCATGACCCTTCGCGGCCAATTTGACGCAGTAAAGCTGGTGGCATTGGCTGAGTTGACCAACAACAGCTTCAGCCATGCTCAGAACACCTATGTGGCCTCCGCCAGCTACCAACAAGACCGGTGGCTGTGGGGCATCAGTCATCAATACAAAACCTTTGAAGATGAGCAGCGCTTCCCAGCATTAGGGCTGACCATCGCCTCAGTCAGGTACCAATACTGGCAAGACCTCAGCTTCTATGTTGAGGGCGCGGTCTACTCCGATGATCCAGCCGACTACGTCGACTTTAGCCAAGATCGCTTCGCTCACGCGGGCAACAGCCTCGCCTTAGGAATGCTGTTTAGCTTCTAGGTTCAACCGAGTTCATTCATCATCAAGTCAAAGGTGCCCCAGTGGCACCTTTTTTGATTCCCGTCACCACTCTCGTTGCGATACCCACTCCAATTCGAGTTGAATAACCTCCACCTTGGTTACCATAAAGAAACTTTTTCTCGATATGGCACTGCCAACTGGATCAAAAATCGACGTTTTTCGTCCTGATAGCGCCATCAAACTCCTTAATTAGTTGCGAAACGCTTCACAACTTCTGTGCATTTTGCTCTCCGGTTTTTCAAAACTGGTGGAAAATCCGCTCGGATTTTTGCCTCGGAGAAAAAAGTTTCTCTCTCAGTCAATCACGGTTTCCTTGTCAGGGCATCAGTAACCTTGTCAGCAATCAACAACCCCTGACATTCATAAGGTAAAGCCAATGTCTAGCAGACGTTCTTTCCTCAAACTCTCGGCCTCAGTGGCCGCCGGCGGTCTCACCGCCATGCCCGCTTTTGCAGCGTGCAACGACACCACCTCCTGGGATGAAGAGGTAGACGTTATTGTCATCGGTTCCGGTTTCGCTGGCTTGTCTGCGGCGTACAACGCCCACAAGAACGGCCTAGGTAAGGTACTGGTTCTGGAAAAAATGCAGGTTATTGGCGGCAACTCCGCCATTAACGGTGGCTGGTTTGCGGTGCCTAAAAACCCAATTCAGCTGGCCCAAGGCATTCACGACGACAGCCCGGCAGAGCTGGTGAAAGACCAGATCATCTCCGGCCGTGGCATGGCTAACGTAGAGGCCCTAACCCAGATCGCTGAACACGCTCTGGATGCCTACCACCAGTGCATCGACACCGGCGTAGAGTTCCGTGAAGGCTTCAACATTCAAGTTGGCGGTCACAATAAGGCTCGCGCCATTCGCACCAAGCACGGCGTTGGCGGTGACATCACCACCAAGCTGTATGAAGCCGGTGTGAAAATGGGCATCGAATACCGCCTGCAGAACTACGTGGAACAGTTCGTCATGGACGGCCAAGAGATCCAGGGCTTGGTGGTTCGTCACGGCTATCGCTTCCCAGATCAAAAAACCGGTAGCCTGCGCCGCATTAAAGCCCGCAAAGGCGTTGTGCTGGCCAGTGGTGGCTTTACCCGCAACATGGAGCTGCGCGCAGCGGTGGACCCATCTCTGGATCCAACTCTGGATGGCACCAACCACAAAGGTGCCACCGGCGAAGTGATGCTGGAAGCGATGGCCCATGGTGCCCTGCCGGTTCACCTGAACATGATCCAAACCGGTCACTGGGGCTCCCCAGATGAGGGTGGCTTCGGCTGGTCGAATGCCCTGCTGTCCATCGGTTGGCACCAAGGCATCTCAGTCAGCGTACTGAGCGGCAAGCGCTATATGGACGAACGAGCGGACCGTCTGACCTGCTCCACCGCCATTATGAAGAATCGCTACCAAGATGGCTCTCCGGCCTACCCTATCGTGTTCTTCAACCATGCCCCTTACGCCAAAGACGAGCGCGTTACTCGCGCCCTACGGGACAAGATGGCTTGGAAAGTGGACTCTCTGGAGGGGATTGCCAAGCAGTTCAACCTGCCATTGGCCGAACTGAAAAACACCGTTGCGCGCTACAACAAACACGTTGAAGCCCGTCAGGATCCGGATTTCGGACGCAAGATGGACACCGCAGAAGTGCTCACCGGCCCATTTGTGGTCTCGCGCATCTGGCCAAAAGTCCATTACTGCATGGGTGGTTTGAAGACCGATCTGGATGGCCGCGTTGTCGATGGCCGCACCATGAAACCGATCCGCAAGATGTATGCCGCGGGCGAAGTTACCGGTGGCGTACACGGCCACGCTCGCTTGAGCTCCACCTCCTGCCTTGAGTGTCTGGTAAACGGCATCATCGTAGGCAAAACCCTCGTTGCTGACGCCTAAGGAGACCCAGAGATGAAAGCACAACTTGTTGGCCTGGCTCTGGCCCTAATGAGCGCCCAGTTTGCCCACGCCGGTGATCTGGTTCCAATTAAAGGCAACATCGAAGGGCGCACCAATCACCAGTTCCTATACGAGGACGGCTGTAAAGGCTGCCACTCAGGCTCTGCTCGCAAATTGGTAGACGACAGCGCCTGTGTTGAGTGTCACGGCGACATCAACAGCATCGAAATTACCACTGAGTTGGTGTTGGAAGAGGCAAACCCTCATAACAGCATCCACTACAACAAAGGTGCCAGCTGCCTAGCCTGTCACAGTGAGCATGAAAAAAGTGCCCCACTATGCACCGACTGCCACCGCACTTGGTTTAACGAACGCTAATAACAGATCGGCGGCTGCAAGGCCGCCAACCCAAAATACTAATCACACTCATCTGGAGATGAACGATGAAAAAACTTGCTATTGCTCTTAGCTTAATCTGCTCTGGTTCTGCTTTGGCCGATGCTCACATGGAGATCGCCCAGCGCCCTTACCAACAGCCGACCGCTATCCCATACGACAGCACCCCATTCTCCCCTCAGACCACCATGCCTGAACAGTGTGCCGATCCGATGGTAGAGAAATACATCGCTGACTGGGAAGCGGGTAAAATCGACTTCGAAACCATTCAAGCCAATGACTCCATCGCCAAAGATCAGCGCTACTGCAAAACCTTAGACGACAACGGCAACATCTCTGAAGTTAAAGACTGTGACCGTACTAAGTCTCCTGTGGGCTACATCTGGAAAGAGCTGTCTGATTCCCCAATGGTTATCGGCATCACCGACGGCGGTAAGTCTGACCACGAACCCCACTTCCATGGCCAACCTGAGTGTTACTACGCCGTATCCGGTCGTGCTCGCACCTTATCCGATGGCCAGTACAAGTGGATGGAAAAAGGCATGTACTTCTACATTCCAGGTAACACCATCCACAACACCCCAATCACCGAAGAGGAAGGGTTTGGCGTGATGTACTGGTATCCAAAGAACGCTCACTTCGATGGCTTCAAATACTACTGGCGTAAAGACGTGAAGAACCTGCGCGTAGCTGAAGAAGCGTTTGATCGCGTTGACGCACTGCGTAAAGCGGCAATGGATCTGGGCCCATACGGCACCAACCAAGACAAATTCGCCAAATAAGCAGCACCGAATATCTGGGGGCCGAAGCTGATTGGCTCCCCCTGAAAAAATAATGATGATTGATATGACTAAAACAACTCTACTGGCCGCTGCCATTGCAGCTGCCCTATGCGGTACCGCTCACGCTCAACAACAAGAAGACGGCATCAATGTTGGCGGTGCAGTGCGCGTAAACTACGGCCTGAAATTCTACGATGACGCCTCCAAAGACAAAGGCGGCGACTTCGATTTCGACATGGCGGCCATCAAGTTCTCAGGCAAGCAGGGCGATTTTGGTTTGGCGATGGAGTATCGCTTCACCAAGAGCACCGATTACATCAAGTACGGCTACGGCTACTACGACTACAACGATGAAACTCAAGTTCAACTGGGTATCACCAAGGTGCCTTTCGGTAACCGTGAGTTCATCTCCAACAGCTGGTGGTTCGGTCTGCCTTACTACCTCGGCTTCGAAGATGATTACGATACCGGCATCAAGCTGACCAAAGATGACGGCAAATGGCACACCGACGTGGCGTTCTTCAAAGCGGCAGAGTACGGTCCATCTGAGAACAAGCGTTACTCTACCGACATCTACACCGGCACCATCAACGGCACCGAGTACTACAATGAAGAGACCAACCAGCTGAACTTCCGTCAGACCTACACCACGGATTTCGCTGGCGGCAAAACCACCATGGGTGGCTCGCTGCAATGGGGCCAAATCTACAACAGCAAAACCGGTAAAAACGGTGACCGCTATGCGGTAGCCGCGCACCTGGACAGCAGCTTCAATGGCTGGAACATCCAGTTGCAAGCGATGCAGTACGAATACGATGCAGAAAACCAAGCTGGCGTAGACAACAACAAGATCGGTATGTCAGTAGTGAGCTGGCAGTACGAGATTGCGGCCAAAGGTCAGGCGTACAACTTCAACATCGCCAAGACCATCCCAACCTCTTGGGGTAGCGTGAAGGTGTACAACGACTTCGGCATCATGACCCCAGACACCGATGACGACAGCTTCAACAACAGCTACCAAAACGTAACCGGTGCCGCCTTCTCTGCAGGTCCGGTATACATCATGGCGGACTTCGTTATGGGTAAAAACATGACCTTCTCTACCGAGAAAAACGATCACGTTGGCCTAGATGAAGTGGGCAGTGGCTGGGATCAGCGCATCAACATCAACTTCGGCTACTACTTCTAAGCCGCAACAAACCTTGATTCTTATTTGTTCCTGACGATACTGGCCTCCCTCTGGGAGGCCTTTTTTAATAATTAAAAATAAGCTTAGTCACAATAAATAGGACCAATCAATATAGTAATCACATTCAATCGTTTATTCTGCTGACCTGCATCTCACTTCTATAAAAACAAAACTAACATCTATGGGTTTCCGCATATAAATCAATAGTATAGCCAATCACAATAATGATGGCGGCTTTTTGATAATAGATGTCAAAGCTAAAGACAACAAAACGGAGACAATGAGATGAAAAACCAAAACATCTCAGCAACATTCTTTTTACTTAGCCTGCTAACTGGATGTGGTGGAAGTAGTGGTAGTGATCAAGAAAGTACAAAAGTAAATTACTGCAGCGTCATTGATTTCAACGAAATACCTACAGGCAGGATTGCGAAAGCAACAATATCAAATAATAACACCTTCTTGGTTTTAAAAAATAATGAACATGAACTTTATGATGTTAATAATCAGAAAAAAGTTCGGTGCGATTCATTAATTGAAAGTATTGAGCCCAATAAAAATGATGGAGTTTTCGTTTTTACAAACGATCGATTCTTCCAATATCACGACGGCAGCTTCAGTTCATATAAAAAATATGAAAGGTATTCAATATCTAATGGGGAAGTAATTTTTTCAGAAAATGAAAAACTTAATATATTTGATGGAAATGAAACTATTAGCTTTGGCGTAGGGAATCCAGTCGAAGGTGCTCACAATCAATATTTGAGTTGGAAAACTGATAACAAAGAACTCCAGATAACTAATAAAAATGGTGAGACATTTAATTTTGAAACACCTTACGAATCAATTGAGAGTGTATCAATCCCAACTATTAATGACTCTCAATTAGTAATAAATAAAGAAATATCAAATATTCGATATATCCCATCATCCAAATCCTTTATTGATAACAACTATGAGAAAGATTATCAAATTACTGATCTAATTTTCACACCGTCAGGCTACCTTAGTGAAGATGGAACGCTTTACAACATTGGCCTTCAAGAAATAAAAGTTGTAGATAAAGTTTCAGTATCCTCTCTCGAATTTATATCATCAAATAAAAATGGAGATATATTATTCTTAGAGGGTGACAGTTACTTTCTCAGAAGCAAAAACGGTGAGATCTATAAGCTAGATAACTATAATTTTAATCTCCAGTCAAAACTAGAAGATCTATCCTCAACGATCAGAAAGTTTCCCTACCCATATACATCAGCAATTTCATTGACTGATGATACTGGCTGCATCGATTGTGATTCTGAGTACAGGAACAGGAATTATTTAGAAAACTATGGGATTGGTATTGACTACGAAATAGTAACCTATGATTTCGATAGGAAACCATCTAAAGTCGAAGTGTTGCTAAACGATGTAATAGGGCATGGCCATAGCTTCTATGGGCATGGACATCAACATATCAACCATGACAGTCTCAGCTACGAAGACGCTTTAGCATCATTTAAAACATCAAAAGCGTCACTGGAAAGCTACGGATTAACCCCAGTTGCTTACGCTTATCCAGGCGGAAAAGGAATTGAGAAAGAAACACAACTAGCTCTACAAAAAAGTGGATTTTATTCTGGGCGTAGTTTCAATATGAGAGATTATCCCTACAACGATCTTTTCTTATATAAGTCAAAATCCGAATTTGATCACCCTTGGTTGCTACCAATTATTAGATTCGAAAATCAATCCTCCACTGGTTGCAATACTTGCGTGGATACTGATGAAGAGCTAATAAAATATACGAAGCAAAATAGAGAGTATGAATCCTGGATGATCTTTGTATTCCACTCAATTGGGTGGAAAGAAGGCTGGGGCTACACAGAACGAAAATTCTTTGAACATACTATTGATCATTTAGTATCTGAAGGAGATATTTGGGTGGCATCAATGAACGAAGTAACCAAACAAATCTACCAACATAAATATACAACTTTTTACAAGAGGGGCGAACAAAAGTTTATTGATGACGGTCTATTTGATAAAGTTTTTGACCGTACTTTAGAGTTTAATTAATACCCGTTATTTGTTAATACCTTAGCAATAGCCACCAAACAAAAAGCCCCGTGATTCGTCACAGGGCTTTCCATTATCTGCTTAGCGTCAGCTCGCTCTATTCCAGCGTTTGCGCATGGGTCTTCTGGCAGCGCTCACAACTGTTAAAGTTGTCTCGATTCTGGCTGTAATACATGTGCACGCGCATGCCGATGCGCTCAAAATCCGCCAACTTTAAGGTTTCCCGCCAGCGATAGGGCATGAACACCTTTTTCAGTTGCTTAAACAAAGTGATGCGTTTCTCCTGCAGGTAGTTCTTATCAATAAGACCGCTTTCAAAGGCACTGAGCGCACCACTAAGATAGAAGGTGATCGCTTGTGATAACTCCAGCACCTCCTCTTCTGAGGCATCCAGCTCACCCGCCTCCACCGCTTGCTGCACGTAGCCGGTTACCCAGTGCCAATATTGGTTAATGCGCTTTTTGAACACCAAATTCTTCTCTGGGCTGGCCAGTTTCCACACCATGCTATTCACCGCCACCTGGCGCACTAGATTGAAGCTTGGAGAAAAATAGGTGGCCTCAAAGGTAAAGATGATAGGAATCAGCACCTTTTCCATGGCCGTCATGTTGGGATGCAAGCGTTCAAAATCCGCAAACTGGTTGGCAGTGGCATTGCGAAGAAAACAGCACACCAACAGATCCTCTTTACTCTCAAACAACTTATAAAACGAGTTGTTGGACAGCCCGGAATCTGACACCACCTGAGACACTTTGAATGACACAATGCCCTGATTTGAAATCAGGTTTTCGGCGGCGTCCAACAGCTTTTGACAACGCTGTTGCTGCGCCGCAGTAACTGGACAATGCACAACGGCTACCTTACTAATAAAATGATTAATGAGATTATACGGGAATCCAGAGCCAGCAACCGTTTCAGGGCCATTTCAACCGAGGTTTCAGGGGCTTTTTTTCATTATTGCGGCGTGGGTCTAATATCCCTCAAGTTTGTATTCAGACACACAAAAACGGCGGCTCTGTGGCCGCCGTGTGATTTTGAGTTCCAGCTCAATACTCTCGTTGAACGCTCTGTTTCCAAAACTGACGCGACAGATGGTGAGTCTTATTCGACAGACGCAGCATCTGCTCACTGCGATCTTTGGCGTGCTCTGTTTGCACTAGGCTCTCTTGCGCCAGTTCGCTGATGACCTGAATCGACTTACTGATGTCGGTTGCCACCGTGCTCTGTTGCGCCATCGCCGCCGCGTTTTGTTCTGTCATGGAGCTGATCTTATTGATTGAGGCGCGCAGCTGCTCGAACGCGGCATCGGCCTCTTCTGCCAACTCAACCGAGGTCTTGGCTTGATCCTGTCCGGCCACCATCGCTTGAGTCGCACGAACTGTACTCTCTTGGAACTTGGCCACAATGGTCTCAATCTGAGCCGTTGACTCACTGGTGCGGCTGGACAGCTGACGCACTTCATCGGCCACCACCGCAAAACCTCGGCCAGACTCTCCGGCTCGAGCGGCTTCAATGGCGGCATTTAACGCCAACAGGTTGGTCTGCTCAGCAATACCACGAATCACCCCAAGCACCTCACCAATAGACTGGCTGTCCTGTTCAATGGAGTGCACCACATCGGAGAAGTGTCCCACTTCGGTACTGAGCTTGTTGATGGCATCGATCACCGTCACCAATCGCTCATGACCTAGCTCTGCGACCGTGTGGCTGGCATCCACTTCGGCAGCGGCCTGCTGAGTGTTTTCATTCACTTCATTGAAGCTGGCCGTCATCTCTTCCATCGCCGTTGCCGCTTGGCTGGTCTGTTGACTCTGGCTGTCTGCCCGAGTCCGAGTTTCGTTGATGGTCTCAGTCAGACTGCCGCTCTCCGAGCTGATGGAACCGGCGGAATCGGCCATGCGGCCCACCACGCCTCCGGTTTCTGTCACCAGATAATGGATGGCCATATCCAATTTGCCGATCTCATCACGGCGGCCGGTATAGATACCTTGAGCGATGGGATCGTCAATGATGGTAGTGGCAATACCAACCACGTTACGAAACGGGGCCATCAACTGGTAGATCCCTAGGCCACCAACCACTGCCGCAATCAGTCCAGCAAGCCAAGGGTTGTAGCTCGCCCCCAGCGCGGTAATCCCTGCCAACAACATAACAAACAGAATCAACCGACCAGCAAACCCCAACTTAGCGGGTTTTAGCACCCCAGGGACCTTGCCTTGATTGAGCTGCTGGTACACCGACTCAGCACTGGCAACCTGATTTGGAGTCGGCTTGCGGCGTACCGATTGCATCTCGACCGGTTGGCCATTCTCGAACACCGGTGCCACGTAGGCGTTGACCCAATAGTGGTCACCACTCTTACTGCGGTTTTTCACGATGCCCATCCACGGCTTACCCTGTTTAAGTCGAGTCCACATCGATTCGAACGCGGCTTCAGGCATATCTGGGTGACGCACAATATTATGAGGACTGCCGATCAGCTCCTCATAGGAAAACTCAGCAACGTCAACGAAGGTGTCGTTGGCGTACTTAATGTTTCCATGAAGATCCGTGGTAGAGAGTAGGATGCATTCATTGCTGAGCGGCTTCTCTTTCTGAGTAACCGGTTGGTTTACGCGCATAATTGATCTGCTATTTTTTTGTTCGATTTGGCGGTAGCTGCCGCTCTTATATCAAAAACCACCTCAGGGCTGGGGAGCAATGTGAGCTTTTGTGAACTGGATTACCTAACCACCTGATAAAGTTCACATTTTAATAGGACTATTCACACAAGATTTTCAATCGCCAGCGAAATGATAATGGAATTCATGACCATTCCCTTGGTTAGACAAGCGGGCAGTTGGCCGCTTAGATAGGCAGAGACAACGCAATAACGCTGCAGATTTACGCCTCATTTCACCTCATCATCATGCTCGTTTCGTCTCTGTCCGGCGCATGTTCGTTTCGACGGAAAAAACAAAAACGGCGGCCCGATGGCCGCCGCTTGAAGAGGAGCTTACCTTAGGGTCTGTTGACCTTTTGAGCTCATTTTTGTGCCACAAATTGGCCTTTTAGATCTGAATCTAGCCACTGGTGGCCGTTCGGATCGCAAACAATGGGTTTCTGGGTGCCCTAAGGGGGCCTGACTAACGGCTTCTACGATTTCAACGTAGAACCACTATGCATCAATCGTTTTCCTTGATCAAAAGCCGTTATCCTAGACCAAATTTTCATCACCAAAGATAAACAGACCCTAGTACTCTCTTTGCACGCTTTGTTTCCAAAACTGTTCAGAAAGATGATGGGTTTTATTCGACAGGCGCAGCATCTGCTCACTGCGATCTTTGGCGTGCTCTGTTTGCACTAGGCTCTCTTGCGCCAGTTCGCTGATGACCTGAATCGACTTACTGATGTCCGTCGCCACCGTACTCTGCTGAGCCATCGCCGCCGCATTTTGCTCAGTCATAGAGCTGATCTTATTGATTGAGGCGCGCAGCTGCTCAAAGGCGGCATCGGCCTCTTCTGCCAACTCCACCGAGGTCTTCGCTTGTTCTTGGCCCGCCACCATCGCTTGAGTCGCACGAACCGTGCTCTCTTGGAACTTGGCCACAATGGTCTCAATCTGAGCCGTTGACTCACTGGTGCGGCTGGACAGCTGACGCACTTCATCGGCCACCACCGCAAAACCTCGGCCAGACTCTCCGGCTCGAGCGGCTTCAATGGCGGCGTTTAGCGCCAGCAGGTTGGTCTGCTCGGCGATACCACGAATCACCCCAAGCACTTCACCAATAGACTGGCTGTCCTGCTCAATGGAGCGCACCACATCAGAGAAGTGCCCCACTTCGGTGCTGAGCTTGTTGATGGCATCGATTACCGTTACCAATCGCTCATGACCCAACTCTGCGACTGTGTGGCTGGCATCCACTTCCGCAGCCGCCTGCTGGGTGTTTTCATTGACCTCATTAAAGCTGGCCGTCATCTCTTCCATCGCCGTTGCCGCCTGGCTGGTTTGCTGGCTCTGGCTGTCGGCCCGGGTACGAGTTTCATTGATGGTATCGGTCAAACTGCCGCTTTCGGAGCTGATGGAGCCGGCAGAATCGGCCATGCGCCCCACCACACCACCGGTTTCTGTCACCAGATAATGAATGGCAAGATCCAGCTTACCGATCTCATCCCGGCGTCCGGCATAGATACCTTGAGCGATGGGGTCATCAATAATGCTGGTGGCGGTCTCCACTAACTTCCTAAATGGCGCCATGATCAGGTAGGCACCCAGACCGCCCAAGACCGCGGTCACCACACCGGCGATCACAGGATGATAAGTTGCCGCTGCAGCCGCAACCCCGGCAATTAGCATCGTGAACAGAATGAGTCGGCCCACAAAGCCCAATTTAGCCGGTTTAAGAACCGCTGGGGTTTTCCCCTGATTAAGCTGCTGATACACCGCCTCGGCGCTGGCAACTTGGTTTGCCGTTGGTTTACGGCGAACCGATTGCATCTCATGAGGCTGACCATTTTCAAATACTGGTGCGACGTAGGCATTTACCCAGTAGTGATCGCCTCCCTTAGCGCGGTTCTTAACGATGCCCATCCACGGCTTACCCTGTTTCAGCCGAGTCCACATCGACTCAAATGCCGCCGGCGGCATATCAGGATGACGAACGATATTATGAGGCTGGCCTCTTAGCTCCTCATATGAGTACTCACCAACATCGATAAAGGTGTCGTTGGCGTACTTGATATTACCTTGTAGGTCCGTAGTAGAGAGTAGGATGCATTCATTGCTCAGAGGCTTCTCTACTTGGGTAACCGGTTGGTTTACACGCATAATTTATCTGTTCATTTTTTAGTAAGCGGCCATTCTGACAAACCGATAGCAAATCGATTTTGATTCACATCAAAGTTAAACTCAGTTTATTTCTGTTAGCTTTTTATTCGATTTATCAATAGTTAGCGCTCTTATATCAAAAACCCCGCGTTGGCGAAGCGCCAAAACGGGGTTTTGTGAACTGGATTTTATAAACCGTAGTGGCACCTTGATGACGCTCAAATCTTACTCGCAAATGAGTCTCAATCACTTGATTTAGCTCAATACTCTCTCTGAGCACTCAGTTTCCAAAATTGCCGCGACAGATAGTGAGTTTTATGGGACAAACGGCTCATCTTTTCGCCTCGGGATTTGGCCATTTCGGCTTGCTGCAAACTCTCTTCCGCCAATTCACTCACCACCTGAATCGCGTTGCTGATCTCCTCAGCCACCGTAGTCTGCTGTGAAATGGCGGTGGCATTCTGCTGAGCCACTTCGGTAATTCGAGTAATTGATGCACGCAGCTGCTCAAACGCCGCATCCGCCTCCTCGGCCAGATTGACCGAACGAGTTGCCTGTGTCTGCCCGGCTTCCATCGCTTCTGTGGCCATCTGCGTACTGTGTTGGAATTTGGCCACGATGGATTCGATCTGTGCCGTCGACTCACTGGTTCGACTGGAAAGTTGCCGCACTTCATCGGCCACCACCGCAAAGCCTCGACCGGATTCACCCGCCCGAGCCGCCTCAATGGCTGCATTGAGCGCCAGCAAGTTGGTCTGCTCAGCAATGCCCCGAATCACCTCTAAAGCGCCAGTAATGTCACGACTGTCTTGTTCAATCGCATGCACCACATCGGAGAAGTGGCTAACATCTTGGCTCAGTTGATTGATCGCATCGATCACCGCCACCAGACGATCGTGTCCTAGAGAAGCCGCTTGCTGACTCTGTGCCATCTCAGTCGCCGCCGTCTGGGTGTAGGTATTCACTTCGGCGAAACTGGTGGTCATCTCCTCCATCGCCGCGGCCGCCTGGCTGGTTTGCTGGCTCTGACTGTCTGCCCGAGTCCGAGTTTCGTTGATGGTATTATTCAGATCATCGCTCTGAGCACTGATGTCCCCCGCCGAATCCGCCATTCGGCCGACAACGCCACCGTTCTCGGTAATCAAAAAGTGATACGCGAGATCCAACTGACCAATCTCATCTTGTCTACCGGCATAAACTGCGCGGGCAACGGGATCATCGATGATCTGTTTTGATTGCTCTACCAACTTTCTTAAGGGCGCAAGCAACACATATAAGCCGGTCACCCCCAGTATCGACCCGATAACGACGGCCAATAACGGCTGATAACTTGCAGCCAAACCGGTTAGGGAAACCACCAACACCAGCCACAGCAATAACCTGCCTGAAAGTCCCAAGCGACTGGGGCGAATGCTTCTAGGCTGTTTACCTTGATTAAGCTGTTCGTACAGCGATTTCGCCGCCGCCGACTGTTTGGCGGTTGGCTTTCGTCTTACCGCTTGAAATTCATGCAGCCGCCCCTCTTCAAAAACCGGCGCGATGTAGGTGTTTACCCAATAGTGATCGCCATTTCGACATCGATTTTTAACGATCCCCATCCAGGTCTTGCCAGTTTGCAGTCGCTCCCCCAACCCCGCGAATACCGCCTTGGGCATTTCAGGATGGCGAATGAGCGTTTCAGGCTGACCATGGGCGTCATCAAAGCTGTAGCCATTGACTCGGATAAAGTCGCCATTCACGTATTTGATCTTGCCTTGAAGATTGGTTGTCGACAGTAAGATATCGTCTTCCGTCAACGTCACTTCCTGGTGCGTTACTTTGGTTTCTTGTGTCATCGGTCGCGGCTCTTATCGTTGATGTATTGAGCATTCTGCAGAGCATTAGCTAGACAAAATTTGACCAGAATCAACGGCATCGTGCCTAAGTTCACCAAATGATTAAAGAATGACTTAGATCACAAGCAAGAAAAACTACGATCACTGACCTCAATGGTCAAAAAAACAGCATTCGTTTCTATTTCATGGCATATTTTAAGAAATCTGAGCCAATACTTTTAATTCCACAGAATTTAGTAAAATAATTTCAACAATTTAGGTCAGCTAAAATTTTAAAAATAGTTAACTCAATGGGGTCCATCCTTTGTTTTTATTACTACTAAAAATATCAAGTTAATAAAAATTGATTTGACACCTTCGAATTAATTATGGTTCGAATCAGCTTAAAATCCAGTCAACAAAAATCGCCATTTTTAGCTAGGCAACAGCCAAAACCTCATTGATTTAAACTGGCGTAAAAAGCTTATTCAGCATAACAAGCCAAGTCGTAAAACCTATCAAATTTCAACTCGAAAATGATTATAAATTAGACCTTACGAATGTGATCAAATTTTACACAAGATTATTCGTGTAAATACTCGATTAACAGATAAAAACGCTAAATGAATGAGATTCTGCAATTTTCGCTACAGTTTTTCACTAAATTTTCATGTTGAAAAGCACAATTCAACACGCTTACTATGCATTCCAAATTACACTGGATGTTACGGCCTAAGTTGTTGAGGTACGGATGTTAAAAAGTTTAAAAATCACCCACAAATTTTTCCTGTTAAGCTTTGCTTCCATCTTAGGATTTGTCCTTTTGCTCACCATCTTCAATGTCACGCTGTCGAAGAACAGCCGGATGTTGGAGTCACTTCAATTCAAACTCTATCCGGCACTCACCGAATCTCAAGCTAACGTTGTTCGCCTAAATAAAATTACAGAGGATATGGAAAACGCCGTAATGATGGGTGAATTAGAGATTCTAGATGAAACTCTCACTCTCAAAGATGAGATCAATAAGTCTCTAAACTCGCTTATCGGTTATGACGTTGCCCAAAGTGAAGTGACCGCCCTTAAACAAGCGCTGGAAAATTATCACTCACAAGCCTACTCCCTTGCCAATAAAATGATCGATGGCGACATCGATATGGCCGAGCTAGGAGCCCTAGCCGCGCGCTCCAATGAGCAATTTGAAACAACACTTAGCCTGTTCCAAGCCCAACGAGACCGTGCCAATGACGCCATCGAATCGAACGTCAATGCCACGAGCACTGATACCGCCAGCGCTCAGATTACCGCACTGGCTCTTGGAATAAGCGTGATTGTCATCACCGGCATTCTCACCATGCTGTTGGCCCGAACCATCATCACCGCCTTGAAAAGCGTGACACGCTCTTTGGAAGACATTGCTCAGGGTGAAGGCGATCTTACGGTGCAACTGAAGTATGACGGTGAAGATGAACTTGCCGAATTGGTTGATCACTTTAACCAGTTCATCTCAAAGATTCGCCATATGGTGGCGCAAACCGTTGACAGCGTAGAGCAAATTCAACAAACCTCATCGCAATTAGCGCAGCTGACCTCGCAAGCCACCAATAACATTGGCACTCAATCCAGCGCCATTGATCAGACCACCACGGCGCTGTCTGAGATGTTTGAAAGCATCCGTCACATTGCCGCCCACGCGTCACAAGCATCCACGGTGGCCAACGACGCCAAGCTCTCTGTGGAAGAGGGCAATGCCTTGATGACCTCCAGCATCGACTCCACCAACAAGTTGGCCGATGAAGTTGAGCACACCTCTGAAGAGATCACTCGCCTTGAGCAATACCGCAGCAATGTGGGGCTTATCCTCGACACCATCCGCAGCATTGCCGAGCAAACCAACTTGTTGGCACTGAACGCCGCCATTGAAGCTGCTCGCGCCGGCGAACAAGGGCGTGGCTTTGCGGTGGTCGCCGATGAAGTGCGCTCGCTGGCGTCTCGAACTCAAGACTCTACCGCCGAAATTCAGCAGGTTTTGGAGGAGCTACAACAAGCCTCAGAAGCAGCAGTGACCAGCATTGAGCAAGGCACCAAAATCGCGCAAGCCAGTGTGGAGAAGGTGAACCAGAGCGGTGACGCCATCAACAGCATCCACCAACAAGTCAGCAGCATTAACGACATCAACACTCAGATTGCCACTGCCACAGAGCAGCAAAACCAAACCTCGGAAATTCTGAGCCAGTACGTTAATGACATCAAAGAGTTAACCAGTCAGTCCATCCAGTCTATGTCGGAGTTGGAACAGGTCAGCCATGCGCTGCAGAGCATGAATGCCACCATCAATGACACAGTAAACCAGTTCAAAATATAACGATAAATTCTCGGAGAAGTATGATGAGAACACTACCTTTGGCTCTAGTGTCGAGCTGCCTATTGTCTGCGTTCGGCGCCCACGCCTCTGAATCTCAAGAGATCGACGCCCTAAAAGCCCGCGTTGCAGCACTGGAGTCCAGTGCCCAATCCGATAGCTGGGTAAACTCACTTAGCATCAATGGCTTTGCCAACATCGTCGTCGGTCAGTCTGATAATGATTCGGGCTACTTGGGCTATGACGAAGAGGTAGATTTCGAAAACGAGAGCCTGTTCGCGCTGCAGTTTAACTATCAAGTAACCGACCGCATTGAAACCGTGCTGCAACTGGCTGCCCGCGGTGAAAACGATTGGGATGTGGAAGCCGAGTGGGCGTACGCCTCCTATCAGTTCGACAACGCCGCCAAGATCCGTGCCGGTCGCCTGCGTTTGCCACTGTTCATGGATTCCGACTACCTAGAAGTGGGTTACGCCTACCCTTGGATGCGTCCATCCGATGAGGTGTATAGCTTATTCCCAGTTCAGAGCTACACCGGTATCGAATACATCAAGCCAGTATTGGTAGGCGATGGTGAACTGCGTATACAGGCCAACTACGGCCAGACCACCATCGATGAAAACTTCACTGAAAGCATGGATGTTGCGTCCATCAAGCTGCGAGACATCATCGGTGCCTCCTTTACCTACGAGTTGGATGAGCTGACTCTGCGCAGTAACTACTACGCCGCCAATCTAGAGTCCGATGAGGCTTACATGGATGGCTCAAAAGGCGAATTCATCGGCCTAGGTGGACGCTGGGATAACGGCAACTGGATGGTGTCCAGTGAATTTACCCGAATCGAAGTAGAAGGCTCTGTCGCTGACATCGACAGCTGGTATGTAGCTGGTACTTATCGTATTGGTGACTTCTCGCCGTACATCATGTATTCCACCACCACCACCAAAGATGCCGAAGAGCGCGCGCTTCCTGGGGATCTGGTGGCGCACCTTGATGTTGAACGCAATACCTACAGCGTTGGTGTTCGTTGGGACTTCACCGATAACCTAGCGATTAAAGCTGACGTAAGCCACACCACTGATTTTGATGGTACCTCCGGTTACCTACCCGGGAACCGCACCAACGTTGATCTCCCTGTTCCAGGTGGATCAGTATCCGTACCTGTAAACTCCGGTCAGTTCACCGACGCCACCGTTTACAGCATGTCCATCAACCTGGTCTTTTAAGTAGGAGCATCTGATGAAATTTATTGTATTGGCTCTGTCCCTGCTGGTAAGCAACGTCGCTCTGGCTCAGGTTGTTATTGTTGGTAGCCCATCGGCACCAGAGATCAACGCCGCTCAAGCAAAGCGCCTGTTTCTAGGTAAAATTAAAACCCTACCTGGTGCCGGATCCATCACTGTTGTTGAACGTCAAACCGGTGATGCCCTCAAAGCAGACTTTCACGCCAAAGTCACCGGTAAGTCTGAAGCCCAGTTGAAATCATACTGGTCAAAGCAGGTATTTACCGGTAAAGCCAAAGCCCCCGTTGAGGTGGACTCGGCGGCCATGGTGAAAGCCCAGATCGCCAACAACCCAGGTGCTGTAGGATACATCGATAGTGCCGACGTTGATGCGAGCGTTAAGGTGCTGTTCACTCCGAACTGATCTTCTCGCCACACCGAAAAGGCCGCTCGATTGGGCGGCCTTTGTTCTCGCTGTAGATTCAGTTGTTCGATGGCGCTGATACAAAAACCTCCCTCTCGATACAGTACACGCAATCGCCTCTCAGCAAGAATATAACCCCAAGTCACACAACGGCTTTTGAGACGCAAGCCTCCCTCTGATGGGAACTCAATCCTCATTGAGCGCACCCGCCATTCGGTCTATACTCGCCACGATTTTCACAAACTAAAGATGATGATAATGAGCGATACCAAGCCAGCCTTGCCAGATCACCTGTCTATTAACCCTCGTAGCCCACACTACGCAGAAGAGTGCCTGCAACATGACATCGGCATTCGCCTCAACGGCAAAGAGATCACCAATGTTGAGGAGTACTGCATCAGCGAAGGCTGGGTTAAAGTCGCCTCTCCGCGTGCTTTAGACCGCCGAGGCCAACCGATGTTGGTTAAGCGCAAAGGTACTGTGGAAGCGTTTTACGAATAATTCGCTCACCCGCAAGCGCCAAAAACCACAGTCACTCGGCTGTGGTTTTTTCTTTCATGATCACTACCAAGCAATCCACCATCAAGATGCAGCAGCCGTCTTGCTCGCACTATGATGTAATACCATCAAACTCCAAAAAAACACTAAAAACAAAAAGCTCATCATTAATTAATAGTGAGGAAGTTGACATTTTGCAATCAAAATAAAAAATTGCAAAGCCAATGCCTTCAATCAATATAAGCCATCCTCTTGGCACAAAATAAAAATATAAATAACTTATACAAAGTTACCCGTGATTTTCATCACTGTTCGAATAAGTTAATTGAATATTCTGAATTAGAACTTAATTAACTCGGAATAAGTATTATGAAAAATTCATTGGTTAGTTTATGCATAGCTACCCTGTTCTCTACTGCCGCCATTGCCGACTCCAACCCAAAAAATGGTGAGTGGGAATGGGAAGGGGAATATATCTCCGGCGCTGAGATGAAAAAAGGCGGCTACAACGAATACGGCACCAAGTATCCAGTACCGGGTCCTCGTGTAGAACTGCCTTGGAACATCAACGCTTACGATGAACTGCCGCAGATGAAAACCGCACGCTTCAAAGCTTATAAGAAATGGGCTGCGGACCATGGTATCGATGCCAGCAACATCGAAGCTAACCCAAGCTACACCTACACCTACCCAATGGGCCCTGGTGCTCCACTGGACGTGAAAAACATCATGGCTGGTACCTTTACCTTTGAACCGGGTGCCGTTTACGCCGTTGGCCAGCATCCGAGCTGGGAAACCTATGTGGTAGTTGGTGGCGAGGGTGAATTTTACAACTACGACCGTGTTGTAAAAGCCAAGCCTGGCACCTTCGTTCTAACCCGCCCATTCGACGTTCACGCCATTAAAAACACCGGTGATGAGCCACTGGAAGTGATCTGGTTCTGGTGGAAGGAAGACGACCAAGCATTCGATTCCATCCATGTTGGTGGCCTGCCGTTTATGCCTCAAGAGTGCTGGACCGACGACGATCCTCAGAAGCACTGCGTAATGCCACCTAAGCAGATCGCCCCAGCCGTAGGCAAAGAGGCTGAAGCCTGGATGTACTCAGACGCCGATAAATAACCCTTTAAGAGGCCGAGCACGTCTCGGCCTGTTTTCCCATTGATGATGATGAAAACCATGAAAAAATCACTTATTACACTCAGCATTATTTCAGCCCTATCGGCCAATGTTTTTGCCCATGACGGTGACTTCGATATTGGCGGCTCACTAAAGTACAACTACGCATACAAAGACTTTAGTGACTCCTCCCAATCCAAAGGCGGCGACCTCGACTTCAACAGCTTTGAAATCGTGGTTAAAGGCAACTGGGACGACAATTGGGGCTCCAAAGCCGCTTACCGCTTTATGAATGGCCATGATTACCTGAAGTATGGTTATGTCTACTACACCGGAGTCGAAGATTGGCGCTTTGATGCAGGCATCATTGGCAAGCCTTTCGGTAACCGTAACTATGCCTCTCACAACTGGTGGTACAGCCTGAACTACTACCTTGGTTTCGAGGACGCTTTCGACCTTGGTGGTAAAGCCACTTACCAAAAGGATGGCTGGACCTCAGAGCTGGCTTTCTTTAAGAACTCTGCCTACAAGGCCACTGACAAACGTGGCTTTGCCGCCGATGCCTATCGCGGCACCATCAATGGCACCGAATACAACAACGAAGAAGCCAACACCTTTAATGCTCGCCAAAGCTATGCCTTTGACGCTGTGGGTATCGATTTCGAACTGGGTGCGTCATTGGAATATGGCCAGCTCTACAACGCCAAATTGGATGACAACGGCACCTCTACCGCCTATGCCGTGCACCTAGATGCCAACTATCAGGGTCTGAACATTCAGCTGCAGATGGTGGATTACGATTACGATCAAGCCACCGATGGCAGCAACGACACCAACCGCTACGGCGTGAAAATGCTTAACAGCGCCTATGAGGTGGCAAGCAAAGGCCAGATCTACACTGCAAACATCGCTAAGAAGTTCTCCCGCAGCTGGGGTAGTTTTAACATCTACAACGACTACAGCATCGTAACCCCAGACACCGCCGATACCACTCAGGATGACTCCATCGTCAACACCACCGGGGTGAGCATCAAGGTAAATAAGTTTAAGTTCTACATCGACCACTACTACGCCAAAAACTCCGTATGGTTAGGTGATGCAGGACTTGGCCTAGATGATGCTGACGACAGCTGGAATAGCCGAGTTAACATCAACATCGCCTACTTCTTCTAATTTTTCATTCGTTCCTTGCCAGTTAGGCACCAGTTGCAATTTTGCAATTGGTGTCTTTTAACGCTATCGGTGGGTCACGCTCTGACAAGATAAAAACAGCGAAATACAGAATTGGGCGAAAGTTAACGCCTTTCATTAATCCAACCCAGTACTCTTGCCCCATACTTTCGAGGGGGAATGTCATCCTGCTTAGTTATCTGTTCAACTCAGAAGCGCTCTAATACACAAAGGCACTACTGAGAAGGAATGGTGATCCCTTTTTAGCCAATGTAACGCTGAACCGGTGCTGTAAAAGCACTTGTCGGAAGGCCGATTTATTTCAGCTAAATGGCCAGATAATTAATCCGGAAGGTATATCGATGAAGACCTTGAACACACTGATTCTCGACGACGAACCCGTCTGGGTAGACAACCTTAGCCAGCTGATCAGCGAGCTGCCGGTTGAGGTCAATATTATTAAGTCTTCCGATCCCAAGCAGTGTGCCAGTATTCTGGAAAGTGTCGAAATAGACTTGATTCTATTAGACCTAATGATGCCCGACATTAACGGCTTACAGATAATCAATGAGGTACATTGCCTCTACCCCAACATCACCTTGGTCGTAGTCTCCGGCATGGATAATTTGGCCACTGCAGTAGAATGCATGCGGGCCGGCGCCAGTGATTTTCTGGTCAAGGGTTCGGAAACAGAGCTGCTACAGCAACGACTGCAAACCATACTCGAAAAGACCAACCTAGAGATCAATTACCGCTCTCTGGTTGATCGCTACTTCGAGCCTAATGCCGAATTTGATGCCAATTACGCCAGTCTGATCAGTCGCAGCCCCAAGATGCAGCAGCTGATCGGATACGCCAAAACCATCGAACACAGCCATGCGCCAATCCTGATTCAAGGGGAAACCGGTACCGGCAAGATGACTCTTGCTCGCTGCTTAGGGGGTGAGCACGCCATAGAGCGGCTGCACTGCCATTCCGACAGTCAACAATGGTTACAACAACTGCTTGGCTATAGCCGAGGTTACCAAGGCTTTGGCCAGCCCCAATTAGGACTTTTGCACAAATTGCAGGACGGCTATCTGGTGCTATCGCAAGTCGAGCTCCTAGATTCCTACGCCCAGAGTGTGTTGTTTGAACTGCTTAATCACCACCACTACTCCCCTCTGGGCACCGATGCGCAGCTACCTATTCGCACCCGCATCATCTGCACCACACTGGTGGACCTACAACCTTTCGTTGACGCAGGAAAATTCCGTGCAGATCTCTACTACAAATTAAGTGTTCACCGCATGCGTGTTCCCCCTCTGCGAGAGCGAACTGAAGATCTGGAGTTACTGGTCCCCCACCTATTGCAGCAACTGAGTGCAGAAGCCGCCCTAGCCGAACTGCCCAATAACCTCTACGAACTGCTACGCAGCTACCCTTTCCCCGGCAACATCAGTGAGCTATCGGCACTGTTAACCGAAGCCTGGTATCAAGGGGAAGAGCAGTTATCGCTGCAAGTGCTGACCCAGCGCTGCAAAACGCAACCAAACTCAAATAGCGCCATCATCAGCCATAAAGTGGTGTTCCCCAACCCACTTCCCACTCTGACCGAAACCAATGAGCTGTTGATCAAAGAGGCGCTAAATCGCTGCAACGGCAGCCAAAAAGACGCCGCCGCACTGTTAGGGCTATCACCTGCCGCCCTGTGTCGCCGGATTGCCAAGCTATGATCTTAAGAACCTTTCGCCTGCTGCTGATGCTGCCTTTAGTCCTTAGCTGGAACGCTAGGGCAGACATCGTCTACGGCATTGACCACGACTTCGCCCCCTATGAGTGGATAAACGAACAGGGGGAACCCGAAGGTTTTAATATTGATCTGATGCGGCAAATTGCCGAACAGTTGAACGAAACCTTGGTGATTGTTCCCGGGCCGTGGCGAAAAGTGATGCAAGATTTCAATGCAAGCCGCATCAATGTGGTTGCCATCGGTATCAGCCCAGATGGTGGCCACAACCCAGGGCTCACTCCAGATTTTGAAGCCTATCCATTCTCATTAGCTTACAGCCACATATACAGCCACAAACACGCTCCTGGTATCCGGAAACTGTCAGATCTTAGTGGCCTAACCGTGGCTCTTAATCGTGGAAGCTATACCGAATTTGCCTTTCTAAATTCAGGCATCAATGCTCAAGTTCTGTACGCCGATTCAGAACGGCAAACCATCGAACTGGTCAGTGATGGCCTTGCCGATGCAGCCTTGGCCAATGCCGTGATCGGTCGTGATACTCTGGCCCGATACCCAACAGCAGCCATTGCCAGCAGTGGCCTGCCGTTGTTCCCTCGCTCCTACGCTTATGCCATCAAAAATCAGGACAAATGGTTGCAACAAGGCATCCACGATGCCCTGAATCAGCTCAGCAACGACGGCAGCTTATTTAAGCTGCGCCAGCACTGGTTTAGCACCACAGAACGCATTCGCCGCCATCAACAGCTTACCGATAACTTCATCAACATCACCGCCGCCGGAGTGCTGTTTTTCTTTGCCGTGCTGGTCTGGAACGTCACCCTGCGGCGCTCCGTCAACCGCCATACCGCTGAGCTTAAACGTCAATCCGCCATCGCTGAAGATAAAGCAAAGATGGCCACCCTAGGGATAATCTCCGCTGGTATCGCTCATGAGATCAACAACCCCAACGGCATCATTATGCAGGCATCCCAAAGTTGTCATGCCCACACCAAAAGGCTGCTGACCTTTCTTAAGCAGACCCCGGGGCTGGAACTGGATCTGCAGTTACACCAACTCAACCTTGAAGCGATCGCTAACGACAGTGAGCAGCAGCATCAGCAGTTGCACCTAGCCAGCAAGAAGATCGCCAATATCGTTAAAGAGCTTAAAGACTACGCTCGCCCAACACCGGCGACCGAATTCCAGCCACTCCAGCTCAATGAGCTGTTCCAATCCACGCAACTGCTGTGCAATAGCCTCAGCAACAGCCATAGAATTCCTCTGAAAGTGGAATCGTCCGAACTCGACATTAGGGTAATCGGTAATAAAGCGAGGCTAGAACAGGTGCTGGTAAACCTTATCGATAATGGCATGCGCGCCTGTCCTAAACAGGGAGGTGAAATTCGAGTTACTGCGAAGGTGCAAGCACAACATGCGGTAATCGAAGTGATCGACAACGGCCACGGCATGAGTGAACAGACTCTGGCCAACGCCACCGAAGGTTTCTTCACCACCCGGCGAACCGAGGGTGGATTGGGTTTAGGGCTGGCAATCTGCAAACGCATTATGCTGGAGCACAATGGTAAATTGGTGCTGCAGTCTCAGCCTGAACAAGGAACCTGCGTACAGATGTGGTTGCCGATCAATAAGGAATAAATTAAGAGCTATTACTCACTAATTAAATGGATGATTGCAAATATACAATCATCCATTTAATTTACCTTTCGCATTTTATATTTATATTTACCCAGCCCTCAACACATAAGAAAAATAAAGCCACAGCCACCACTTCAACCTTCGAAAATTCTTTTTATTATGGCCTCAATCCCAATCAGTACGGAAAAGCCATTATGAAAGTTTCCAAGTTATCTTTAGTTGTTTCCGGCGCTCTATTTTTTAGCGCTGGCAGTTTCGCCCAAGGCATTGTGCCGATGCATAAAGAGTTCACCAGCTGCGATAGTTGCCACAGCCAAGATATGGTCGTTCGGGATGCTCTCGCTCAAGAGAACGCCGCTTGTGTAGACTGCCACGGTGAATATGAGGAACTGGCCACGCCAGATAGCCATGATATCGATCCCCACGATTCCCACCTAGATCTAGGTAACCTCAACTGCACCACCTGCCACTCAGGTCATCAGCAAGGCAACCTAATGTGCAACTCTTGCCATGACTTCGACATGAGCCTGCCTGGCGGCAGCAATGAGTGGCAACCGACTAAGGTCGACGTTAACCCTGAGATGGTGAAAAAAGCGATCCAAGCCGGTCCAAAAGAGCAGCACGACATTATCGTTATCGGTTCTGGCGCATCTGGTACCACAGCAGCCGTAGCGGCATCACAAGCTGGCATCGACAACATCCTCATTTTGGAGAAAGAACCACTGCCGGGCGGTAACTCAATGTTGGCAGCGGGCGGCATGGCCTCGGCGGAATCCAGCACTCAAAAAGCACTTAAGATCGGCGACACCAAAGAGGTGTGGTACAACGACATCATGAAGGGCGGCTATCAGCACAACGACAAAGCGTTGGCGCGCACTCTGGCTGAAGGCGGCGCCGAAAGCATCGACTGGTTGAAAGATCTCGGTGCCGATCTGAACTCCGTTGGCCGTCCTGGTGGTCATAGCTACGAGCGTGTTCACCGCCCAACCGGTGGCGCCAAAGCGGGTCCACACATCATGAAGACCCTAATCGCCGCAACCGAAAAAGAGCAGATTGAAATTCGCGTCAACGCACCTGCAGTGAAGCTGGTGGTAGACGATAAAGATCAGATCCAAGGGGTTGTGGTCAAAGGTAAACACCAGGGCTACTACATGGTGGGTGCGAAGAGTGTGGTTATCGCCTCCGGCGGATTTGCTGCCAACAATGACATGGTAGCCAGCTTCCGTAGCGATCTAAAAGGGGTAGCGACCACCAACAACAAGGGTAACCAAGGCGATGGCATCAAGATGGTTGAGGAGATTGGCGGCAAAGTTCGTGACGTCAAAGAGATTCAGCTGTTCCCAACCGCCGCTAAAGGCAAGATCCTGATTACCGGAACCATTCGTGGTGCAGGCGCCATCTTGCTCAATGACCAAGGTGAACGCTTCGTGGATGAACTGGGAACCCGAGACGTGGTTTCTGGCGCCATCATCGATCAAAGTAACAACCATGCTTGGATGCTCTACGATCAGGACGTGGTCAATGAACTAAGCCAGGTGAAAGGCCTAGAGATCTTGGGGCTGGTGGACATCGTCAACAGCTACCAGGAGATGGAGAAGCTAACCGGCATGCCAGCCGCTAAAGCCAAAGCGACGCTGGAGCGCTACAACCAGTTCCAGCAAACCGGTAAAGACCTCGATTTCGGTAAGAAATTCATGAAGACCGACGTTCGCTTCCCAATCTACGTGGTTGATGTGGCACCGGCCATTCACCACACCATGGGCGGCATCGCCATCAATGAAAACACCGAAGTATTCTTGAACGATGGCACTAAGATCAAAGGGCTATATGCCTCCGGAGAAGTAACCGGTGGCGTGCACGGTAAGAACCGCCTTGGCGGTAACGCCATCGCCGACACCGTAGTCTTTGGCCGCATCGCCGGCGCCGAAGCAGCAAAGCAAGCGAAGTAATCTAAATTTTCATCATCACACAAACCAAAGGCCGCCTCATAAAGGCGGCCTTTTTCGTTATGGGAAGTCGGTTTTATTAGCTGATGTACATCTGGCCGGCATAAACCACGAAGTGACGCAGCGACAACACCCCTAAGATGGTGCAGCTGGATACGGCGATCAGATAGGGCTTGGTATGCCGCCAATGATGGGGGGCAAACAAGCTGGCCAGAAGCGGCACGGCGAGCCCTAGGCCCACGACCCCAATCCAGAACACCTGAGCCCAGACGCCGTGACTAATGGCTGCCGTCGCCGCTTGAGCAGCAGGGCCGGAGAAGTTCAATCCCACAAACAGCAGCACCAGACACAGGGCTTCATTAAAGGCCACTGGGTACTCAATACGATGCACATGCTCGATGCAATCTGACTCTTTTTTACTGAAAAACAGTGTCGCCACCAAGATGTTACCCGCCGAACCCACCGACAATGCCGACGCCAAGAACAGCGCAGGCAATACTGCGGTATTGAGGATTGGGTAACTGATCATCGCCGATAACAGGAAGCCGGTGTAGACGCCCACAGCGATCGACAAAGCGAAAATCAGTTTCAGCAGTAACGGCTCCACCGCTCGGCATAATTTGGCCAAACCGGTGAGGGCGGGAAAACGCTGCAGCAATGGCTTCTCAAACACCAGCGCCGAATAGACAAACACCAGCGGGATGTAAACCAACAGCGCCAATACCCCCCAAGCCATCACCGAAGTGAAGTTGTAGTTAATCAAAATCAGATAGAACTGAAACGGCTTAGTCAAATCCAGCACCAGTAATGCCATGCCCGCACAGATGGCCGCCGGGCCGATTATGGCCGATGCCTTGATCACCGGTAAGCCCTCTACCGGCAAACCTCGGCTCTGCTTAAACCAACGTAAGCCGATGGCAACCAACATCGAACCTGCTGACAGTCCCGCCATAAACAGATAGACGGCGATGATCCAGTTCCAAACAACGGGATCGTATTGATCCATCGGTCCCCAGATATTGTTCATGCTTTGATCCCTCCCTTGTTACCAGGAATGCGGTAGATGCGTGGCTCGGTGCCAAGATGCAGTTTGTCTTGATAGTTCAGCTTGGTATTGAGTAGGTGATTCACTTCGGAATTCGGGTCATTGGCGTCACCAAACGTCAGCGCCTTGGTTGGGCAAACGCTGACGCAGGCAGGCTGTTCACCGCGAGCCAAACGAGTGCTCTTACAGAAATCGCACTTATCTGGCACTCGGGTTTCTGGGTTGATAAAGCGCACTTTGTAGGGGCACGCTGCCACACAGTACAGGCAGCCAACGCACTTCTCTTTATCAACCGAAATGATGCCATCGTCGCCCACTGCCGCTGCGCCGGTTGGGCACACTTTCACGCACGGGGCATTTTCACACTGCTGACAGGAAACTCGGTGATACTTGTAATGCAGGTTAGGAAACTGGCCGAAGGGGCCTTCAATACGCACCTGCAGTCGAGTTACCTCATCGGGAATGCCGTTTTCACTGCGGCACGCCACGTTACAGGCTTGGCAACCGATGCACTTATTTTCGTCATGCACCATCACATATCGTTTATTCATCATCGACTCCAATTACAGTTTCAGCAGCTTGACGCCTGTGGTGTGAAGGTTCATGCCGACCACCGGAGAGGTGACATGGGGAAGCAGGTTGCCACAGTGCACGCCCTTACCATGGAACTTGGCCATCTCTTTGTTCTTCGAACCAAAGCCCATGTAGGTGAACACGGTGTCTGGGCGAATGCCTGGGGTCACCTGGGCCACGCTCTCTTCCAAACCGGTGTCGTTGTAGAGACGAATGCGGTCGCCAGATTTGATGTTGAGCAGGCCTGCGGTCAGCGGGTGAATCCAGACGCTGTTCTCTGGCATCAAGCGATGCAGCATCGGCACCGCATGGCTGGCACCATTGGTGTGTACCGCCACCTTGCCCTGAATAAAGAACAGCTCATCGGCTTTCTTCAGGGTGACCTCGCGGTACTGAATCATGCCGCGACCCGGAGCCATCTGCTCCACCTTGTCGGAGTAGAGCTCAATCTTGCCACTTGGGGTCTTGAACTTGATCTGGCTGGCATAGCTGCCATCAGCATCGGCAGCCAATGCCTGAGGATGCCGCGCGCGGAACTTAGCCACCGCCTTGGTATCTCGAAGCAGCAGTGGCGTGCCATAACTGACGTAGCCATCGTTGATGATCGCTTTGTACATCTGCGGATCGTTCTTGGTCTGCAGCATGCGCAAGGTTTCAATGCTGTCCCAAGGGAAGTACTGACCCAGATCCATCGCCTGTGCCAACTCTTTCCAGATCAGCCAGCTCGGCTTGGTATCCCCAATGGTCTCAACCACTTTTTGACGCACGTAATAAGCGGGCTGCTTACCGGATTTGTCGACGAACTCCTCGTCTCGCTCCAGATAGGTGGACTCTGGCAGAATGATGTCGGCGTAGGCGGCGGTTTCACTGACGTAGATGTCACAGCAAACCACCAGCTCCATACGCTGCATCGCCTCAACCACCTTAGCGCGGTCGGTCATGGTCTGCATCGGGTTGGAGCGACTGATCACCCAGCCACGAATGGGGTAAGGCTTGGACTCCAGAGTGGCATCCAAGATGGACTGATAGATGCCGCCGGCACTCCACAACATGGAGAACTGCTTATCCACCGCATCAATACGCTGAGCCTGAATCTCCGGCATCGACTTCACTGACGCTTTTGCCAAGCTTGGAGTGGCGTGCTCACCGGCAAACTTATTGTAGGTCTTTGCCTTTTTAGCCATGTACAGGCCGCCTTTGCACTCCAAATTACCAATCAAGATGTTGACCGCGTAGATGGCTCGGCGCATGTCAAACTCTTCGGTGGTAAAGGTGGTGCGGTGCCCAAAATCGACCAAGGCATGGGGGGCCGCGGCCGCCAGTTCGTGAGCGATACGGCGAATGTCTTTGGCGCTCACATCACTGATGGTCTCCGCCCATTCCGGGGTGTAGCTTGCCACCTGTGCGGCGAACTCCTCGAAACCACTGACGTAACGCTCAACAAAGGCTTTGTCGTAAAGGCCATCGTTGATCAGCACATGACACAGTGACAGGGCGACAGTGACGTCGGTACCCGGTTTGATGGCATGCCATTCATCGGCCTTGTCGGCCACAATGGAGAAGCGAGGCTCAAACACCACCAGCTTACAGCCACCTTCGGTCTGCGCTTTCATCAACCCTCGAGTCTCGGACATATTGATGCCCTCGTAGAGGTTGTGACCAAAGTTGATTACGTACTTGCTGTTGCTCAAATCCCGCTTCAGCGAACCGCCAAACATCGCCTTCGCGGCGACCTTATAAGCCACAGGACAGGTGGTGGCATGGGTAAAGGTGTTTGGGCTACCAAAGGATTTGGCCAGATGGAACAGGTGGTTGGCAAGGGAGCCAGACTTAGAAGAGAAGGCCACACTTTCCGGGCCGTGCTGCTCTTTGATTGCCTGCATCTTGGTGGCGATGTATTGATAGGCTTCATCCCACTCAATCTCTTGCCATTTGCCTTCACCGCGCTCACCGACTCGCTTGAGGGGCTTCACCAATCGCTGGGGATCGTAAAGCTGTGAATGGCCCGCACCGCCACGAGCGCACACCGCACCGCCAAAGGACTTGGCATTGCGGTTTCCCAAGATGGACAGATTTTTGCCATCCACCACTCGAGCAGTAATGGGACAGCGGGTGGAACACATCTCACACACACTGTGGGTAAAACTGCCGAGGCCATTAAGTGGCTGCGTCTCATACGCCGCCAATGTGCCAGGAAGGATACCGGACAGCGCGCATCCCGCCGTACCCACTCCTGCCCCTTTCAAGAAGGTTCGCCGATTCAGTGTCATTTGATTTTCCCCTATGCAGCGACATGGTTGTTAAATGAATTAACACCAGTGTTAAACAAGGTGAAATCGTCGAACATTGTGGTAAACCACATTTCGAATCCGCGATGGTTTAAGAGGTGATCTCCGCCGCATTGAGCCATTTTTGGCCAGCGCATAAGCGCAGGAGTCAATTGTGGTAAACCACATTTAGCGCAATGACATCTGGCTCTAACGGGCTGCTACACGCACCATTCTGAGACACAACACAATAAAAAAACCGGCTCAATCTAGGAGCCGGCTTTGCATTCGCAGTTGCGGTGTCACGCCATTGGGCTTATCTCACCTTAAAGAAGGACAGCTCCTGATTTTGCTGCTCGGCCAGCGCGGCTAGCTCTTGCGCCGCTTTTTGGGTTTGATTGACTGCCGCCACGTTTTCGTTCACCAGATCAAAGGTGCGCGTGGTGTTCTTGGCAATGTCGTCGGTCACGCAGCTCTGCTCTTGAGAGGCCGCGGCCACCAAGGCATTCATATCGGAGATCGATTTGATCGACTCTGAAATGTCATCAAACGACGCCTTCACACTGCGTGACAGTTCAACCGACTCCTGAATCGAGCTGACGTTAGAGATCATCTTATTGTTGGCTTCTTCCGACTTGGCTTGCAGCGTCGAAATGATCTCCTGAATGTCTTTGGTGGATTGCTGAGTCTTACTGGCCAGCACACGTACCTCATCGGCGACCACCGCAAAGCCTCGGCCGTGCTCACCGGCACGAGCCGCTTCAATTGCGGCGTTCAGCGCCAGTAGGTTGGTTTGATCGGAGATGGAACTGATGACGCTAGTGACCTCACCAATATTGATGGTGCTGTTTTTTAGATCTTCAATCATGTGCGCCGTATCTTGTGCCGAGTCACTGATCATCTGCGTCAGGGCTATGGATTTCTCCAGCGCCTCGTTACCCGTGCTGACATTATCAATCGCCTTTCTGGTCTCATCTTCCGCGTACACCGCATTGGAGGAAACCTCTTTCGAGGTATTGGACAGCTCGCTAATGGCCGTTGAGATCTCCTCAATCTGCGCCAGTTCATCTTGAGTGTTCTTGGCGGTATTCTGCATCACGGCAGTAAGCTCTTCAGAAGAGGCGCTGACATTATCCGAAATTGACAACGACGACTTAATGGTCGACGACAATCGATTATTCAAAGACAGAATCGATGAGTAGATGCCGGTTTCGTTATTGGTGATATTTAGATTGCTTGATAAATTGCCGTTTGAAATATCATTAACAATAAATTCAATATCTGTTGGCTCTCCGCCAATGGGGGTGGTAATAAATTTCTTAATCCAAACCAAAACAACAATGCAGAAAGAGGCCATCAGCACAAATAATGAAACGTAGATCATCACTTTAAAGCCATTTACGTCGCTAAACGCAACCGCTTCATCCATCTGCATGCCGACAATCCAATTGTTATGCATGCCCTTGGTGTACAGCACATAACTGTTTCCATCAATAGCGAAGGCATTGGCATTATTGTTGATCGCAGTTTGCATCTCGCTCAAGCGTGGCACCTCGCCTAAACCTTTCATCGCGACACTTTCGTCGCCCACCAAGTAATGGGTCAGAAATGCTCGGTTCTCACCGATTACAAACGCTTGCTGTCCTTCTCTTTGAATCTCTTCAACTAGGTTGCTCATAAACTCCAGACTGATGTCCAAAGTAAAGACTCCCCAGAACTCTCCATCGCGCATTACCTTCTTGGCGCAGGTCACCATACTGGCATTCGAAACCGGATCGACATAGGCATCAGACCAAACACAGCTGCCATTTATGCTACTGTTTTTCGCATCGAGATACCAAGAGTCAGCCTGATAAGGGCTGCTGTCGGCAGCGTTGTATGCATTATTTAATACTACCGAGCCACCTTTTACTTCCCAGAAAATTGAATCTTTCTCTTTATTTCCTGTTAATTTGTAGGGCTCAGGCCAAATACCGCCACCAACAACAATATCCGAACGATTAATGAGTGGTTCAAACGCCTCAATAAATAATTGCCGATCAAGTGGAAGCTTCTCCAATGACTTAGCAATATTGATAACGGTTGTTTCTGGGACGGCTAATTTATTTTCAATCTTTTCGGTGATTAACTGGGCTTCATTATTTAAATCTTGTTCAACTAACGTTGTGATGAAAGGTGAGAGTTTAACCTGCAAAAAAAGCGTGATAAACAATATCACCACCAGAGTTAATGTAGAAAGGCCTACAAAAACAGAGTTTTTTAACTTCATCTAAATTTCCCTGAAAATCCCGAAAACCACAAACCAAACCTCGAATACTCTTCATCGGCTTCATTGTCCTGCTGCCGAGAAACAGTATCGCATCTAAGATGAAGTCATGAACAGATCCAGATCACAGTGTAACTCAGGACAAACGAACAAATAACTAAAAAGAGCAGATCAAAGAGAGTTCAGCCCGCTTATTTTTATCATCCTAAAAATATCGACAAATAACCGAAATCTTGGAAAACATCGTTCAATTAACAATATTCAAGATCCATTTCACAACTGTGATTCATTGAAAATGAAATGGATAATTTAACCACGTGTCTCTGTTAACCCGACATCCAGTACGACGCCAACGCCAAATACACAGGAATGCCCACCATCACATTAAATGGGAACGTAATCGCCAGAGAGGCCGTTAGGGACAAGCTTAGGTTCGCCGATGGCAGCGACACCGACAAAGCCGCAGGCACCGCGATGTAAGAGGCACTGGCACCAAGTACTGCCATCAAGGTGGTGCCACCAATAGACAAACCTAAGCCGTAACCCAGTACGCCTCCGATGCCCGCCCCCAGCAGAGGCATCACCACACCAAAACTCAACAAAAAGACGGTTTTGCCCTTTAAATCCCCCAACCTTTGAGCCGCCACTCGCCCCATCTGCAGCAGAAATAGCGCCAAGACGCCGTGAAATAACTCAAAGAACAGCGGCGCGATATTGGCAACCCGCTCTCCCGCCCACCAGCCGATAAGCAGCCCGCCAATCAATAGCAGCACACCTTGATTCAACAACAGTTCATGGGCCAGTTTGCCCACTTGAGTGTTGTTGCCGTAACTCTTGGCCAACACCAATCCCACGGCGATTGCAGGCACTTCCAGTAAAGCCACGAACAGCGGCAAATACGCTTCATAATGGATCTGCTGAGTTTCTAGAAACGCCACTCCAACGGCAAAGGTGCCCACGCTGACCGAACCATAATGGGCCGCAGTCGCCGCCGCGTCGGTACGGGACCAACCACCGACCCAGCGCAGTAACGGAAATGCCAATAACGGCAGTAGGAAACCCAATGCCAGCACTGCCAATGACTGCCAAACTAGCGCGCTGCTCACGTGCTCATTCAGCGCCATGCCCCCTTTCAGGCCGATGGCCAGCAGCAGAAACAGAATCAGGGTCTGGTACAAGCCTTTGGGGAAATCGATGCGGCTATTAACCAACACCGACACCATGCCCAACACAAAAAATGCAACCACGATATCGATCTGCATTAACGACGACCTCGAGCCGGACTGCGCATTTGGGCTGGCAACAAGGCGTGCTGACGCTGACGGGTTACCCATTGATGGCACCACCCGCCACCGCTGACGACAATCATCAGCGCCGCAACCACGGCCAGTGACCAGTTAATCAGCCCCATTTGCGCCAGTTGACTGGCCGCCAGCAACAACGCCGAGCCACTGGCCATGCCAAATAGATATTGACGAGTTTGCATCTCAGTCTCCTTACAACCTAAATCTGCTGCGGATTCTGAACTAGGCAAAATATAAATAAAAATAGATAATTTCTATCTTTTATATAGATTATTATCTATATAAAACCTGTTCAGAATGGAAACCTTGGATGCCGTCCAGATTACACGCCAAGATCGGTACCCTGCGCCAATTGGAGATCCTGCTGGCCGTTTATCGGCACCGCAGCGTCACCGAAGCCGCCGAGTCACTGCACCTGACCCAACCCACGGTATCGGCTCAGCTTAAGAAACTGACCGATGCCATCGGCATGCCAATCTACTTCCAGTTGGGCAAAACCCTACAGTTCACCGAAGCTGGAGAGCAGGTGGTCAAAAGCGCCAGAGAGGTGATGGACAGCTTTTCACGGCTGGATATGCAACTGACCAATATGCGAGGACTCACGGCGGGTACCCTGAAGCTGTCGGTGGTGACCACGGCTCAGTATTTCGCCCCACACCTGATCGCCGACTTTTGTCGTCTCTACCCTCATATCGACGTGCATTTTACTGTGGGCAACCGCCAGCAGATTGTCGATCGCATGGAGCAGGGAGAGGATGATTTCTGTATCTTCAGCCATCCACCTCAGCATGAGGGCTACCAGTTGGTGGAATTTCTCCCCAACCGTTTGGTGGCCATCGCTCCGACGAATCACCCCCTCAGCCAGCAGTCTAAGGTCTCCTGGAAGGAGTTCTGTCAGGCACCGTTTCTGATGCGCGAGCGGGGATCGGGCACTCGCCATGCCATCGAAGAGCACCTAAAACAGCGCAGCAGTCAGCCCAATGTGCGCATGACCATTGAGAGTAACGAAGCGATCAAACACTCGGTGATGTCAGGACTCGGGGTTTCCATCTTATCGGAGCACACCCTGACCTTTGGCGGCCAGTCGGGCCTGTCGGTGCTGCAAATTGACCAGTTACCCATTGTCACCAACTGGTATCTGGTGCGCATTAAAAATAAGCCAGTAACGCCCATCGCCGACGCACTGTTAACCTTCGTTAAACAGATGGATCGTCAAGCGCTGCTGGCCGACATTGAGTAACGGCAGAGACGAAAAAGCGCCGCAGTCGCGGCGCTAAAATGAGCTCGAAAGGTCAACAGACCCTAGAGTGTGGGCTTACTGCCCTTTCATGTAGGCGTCGAAATTCTCGATGTATTCGTCCATGTGATTTTCCAACGCTTTACGATATTCGTTGACGTAATACTCCATCATCTCCTGCTTACGAGCTGCCATCTGCTCGCCACTTTCACAGCCTGCCGCCCCAAACCAGGCGTTGTAACGGGCCACACCCCACATGAAAGAGGCGCTCACTTCACCGGTTTTAAGTAGCGGATCTTTGTTGTGCTCATTCGCTAGGTTGATGTGGGCATTGGCACGGTCAAAAAAGGCTTTGTTGAATTCGGACATGTATGGATCTCATTTTGAAGGTAACAGAAGTTTCAACACTAACAGTAGTGCCTTTGCGCCGCCGTTTCCGTAATGATGTTCACAAAAGCACTCGCCACCTGACTGGGTCAGCCCTTCTCTGCCTAATCCATCAGTAGCGGCAGCGAAAACTGCGCTCGACATCCTCCCGTCTCTGGGCAGTTATCGATGCGAAACTGCCCCTGATGCTGTTTGATGAGATCGCTAACAATGGCCAATCCCAGCCCCAAGCCCTGCTCCTTGGTGGTACTAAAGCTGGCGAGCATTTTGTGGGGTTCCTCCTGCAATCCTGGGCCATTATCGGTGACCGACAAGGTCACCAGCTCCTCATTAAAGCTGACTTCAATGAAGATCTGTTTCAGGGTACTTTGGGGGGATTCGGCCATGGCATCGGCACTGTTTTTTATGAGGTTGACCAGCACCTGCAACAACCCGACCTTATCGGCCATGACAAACTTCGGCTCTCCGTTGACCTTACTTTGCACGCGAATCTGATGGCGCTCCAGCTCCAGCTTCAACAGATCCAAGCTGTCGTCCACCACGTCCAACAGGTTGGTTTTCTCCAACACGGTTTCGTGACGCTTCAACAGGCCGCGAATTCGATGCACCACCGCCCCAGCGCGCTTCGACTGTTGGTTGATCTTGTCGAGCAGCGCCACCATCTCGGTATCCGGTTGAGTTTGCCCCTGAAGGCGCATCAAGCCACCTTCGCTGTAGTTATTGATGGCGGCGATCGGCTGGTTAATTTCATGGGCCAAGCCCGCGCCAATTTCTCCCACTACGGCGGCGCTGTGCAGGCGTTCCAACTGAATCGCTTTCTGCTTTAGCTCTCGCTCAGTCTGCAACAACCGATCGCTTTTTTGGCGAAATTTAAACTCGATCCAGATGTGATAAAAGGTCGCCATCAAAAACAGCGCCAACGCCGTTAACCCCCAATGCTGATTCTTCTCGATCCAATCCTGAATTGGCTGCCAGTTATTGACCTCTTTGGCTTGGTAATCGAGATTGGAAAACAGCTGTATTACCTTGAGCTGACTGATCGGTGCGGTCCAGCCTAGGGTTTCCGCGGCAATGGCGGCGGGGTCACTGGCATCCAACTCAAACAGCGCTTCGGTTACCTGCTTGGTGATGTGTGGTAGCACCTGCTCACTGGCGGCAAAGGACCAATTGGGATAGAGCTGCGTACTGACCTGACAATCGTACCCCTCAGGTCGACTGGGGTTAAGAACTCGAAAATCGTTGCGACGAACCACGCCACGTTCGACCATTTTCTCCAGAGTGCAAAACGGGGTGATGGCGGCATCAATGTTCTTGTCTCGCACCTGAAACACCAACGGCCCTAAGGGAAACCCCAGAAAACGGATCTCTTTCCAGTAGGATTCAGGATCAATACCAAATTGGCGCATGAGCCCCAGCGCCGCCTGATAGCCACCCAAAGCGTAGAAACCACTGGCAGCCACGGTTTTATCTTTCAGATCGTACAAGGTTTTTATCTTACTGTCGGCGCGCACCACAATGGCAGAGCCGATGGCATAGGTGGTGCCACGGTGTTGACGCGAGCGCATGGTCGCCAGCCACGATAACGGGAACTGGTTGGAGAGGTGCAGGTACTGGCCTGGATTACTCACAATGAACTGAATCTGCCCCGCCAGCATCGCCTGATTCAGCTCTTCAAAGCTGCCTGGGACCACACTGAAACGTGCGCCATCCACACGTTCGCTCAGATAATCCATCATCGGCTGCCAGCGGCGCTCGGCTTGCTGACCGCCCCAGTTCGCCAATACTCCAACTTTGAGCTCTGCGGCCTCCGGCTCAGCCGCAACACAGCATGCCATCGCACCCACTTGGATAATCAATGCCATTAGGAACAGGGAAAAACGGCGGCTCATAAGCGCTCCAAAAACCATCACTAGACTCAGGTTAGTTCAGTCGGTGCTAACATCGATGTGAACCACCTCAAAGTTATCCAAAGGCGATCTGGTTTATGGTGGCGGATTGGGAGTTGCTTCTAAAAGTGAGACTGAACATGCCGAATAATACGCCGCTCTATTTGGTCGATGACGACGAAGCGATTCTCGATTCATTGAGTTTTCTGCTCGGTAATTACGGCCTGAATCCGAAAGCCTTCGCTTCCGGCTCGGCGTTTTTGGACAGCGTTGATCTGCAGCTTCCCGGCTGCGTGATTCTGGACAGCAAGATGCCGCAGCTCAGTGGCCAGGAGCTGCATCAACGGCTGCAACAGCAGCAAAGCCCTCTGGCGGTGATCTTCCTAACTGGTCATGGGGATGTGCCGATGGCGGTGGATGCCTTCAAACAGGGGGCGTTCGATTTCTTCCAGAAACCCGTTCAAGGGAGCGCTCTGGCTCAGTCCATTGAAAAAGCCTTTGAGTACAGCCTTCAGCGCCACCAAGCACTGCAGCAACTGGCCCGCATCGACAGCCTGTCCGACCGTGAACGGCAACTGTTTCAGTTGGTACTTGCCGGTCACACCAACAAACAGATGGCGGAAACTCTATTTGTTTCCCTACGCACCATTGAGGTACACCGAGCCAACATGATGCGTAAATTAGACGCCACCAACGTGGCAGAGTTACTGAAGTACGCCGCCATCGTAGAGGAGTCGTCGGCGGCCCAACCAGACAGTTAACGCCCAACCCGCACCGAGCAATTGCGCCCTAGCGCTTTCGCTTGGTACAGGGCGACATCAACCTCACTCAGTAGCTTATCAATTGGCAACTCACCGCGAGATTCACCATAGCCTATGCTAGCGGTGACCTGACCAATGCCTTCTGGTTGAAGCTGTTCAATGGCATGGCGCACTCGCTCAAGCACCACTTTGCCCTGAGATGCACTGGTTTCAGGCAGTAGGATCAGAAACTCCTCCCCGCCTAAACGGCCGCAGCTGTCTTCACTGCGCATCTGGTTTGAGAGCGCATCGGCGATAAGCTTCAGTACCGCATCCCCCTGCAGATGGCCGTGGGTATCGTTGATCTTTTTGAAGTGGTCAATATCGAGCATCGCCACTACGAAAGAGCGCTGATGACGGGCACTTAATGCCGCCAGTTTAGTTAACTGCTCCATAATACTGCGGCGATTAGGAAGTTGAGTCAGGGGGTCATGATAAGCACTGTGACGCAGTTTATTTGAGAAGGAATAACTTCGAAACCACATTAAGCTCACTAAAATAGCCAAGGTAACGGCAAACCAACTTACTATTTGATTCAGTTGATTCTCAGCCTGAGTTTTATCGATAACCGCTTGGCTAACCTGATATTTATAATTAAGAATCTCGTTTTTCTTTCGCTCGAGACTTTGCTGTAACTCCAATTGGTTTTTCGCAATTTCTCGCTGCACGTCCTGCTCGAAAATCACCTGCAAATGTTCAATTTTCTTATCTTGCGCCTGAAGCGCCATCTCTAACATGCCTAGGTGACGATACACATCAGCAAGAACGTTATAGATACGGCTCAAGCCGATGTGACTATTGGATTGGCGGTAGTGAGACTCGGCTTCCAGAGCCTCGGTGAGCGCTGGTTGGTACTGATGCAATTGAGTCAACCAAGTTGCTCGCTTTAGGTGGACGGTCGCACAGCCATCCACCTCTTTCAATCGATGAAAAGTCGCCGCCACCTTGTCCAAAGTTGATATCGCTAACTGATACTTCCCCTGATGAGCAAACGCTGTGGCAATGGCGATTTTGGCGTAACCTACGCCCGCGGCATCCCCCAATTCAATGGCGATTCGTTTTGACTCTGACGCTAAGCCAATGGCCTTATCAAAATCATCTTGATCAATGCTCACGCTGGCCAGATTGTTCAGCACCGTCAGTTCAGAAAGTCGGTCTTTGTGCTCTCGGGCCAGCAGCAGCGCTTGCTGATAGTTCTCCGACGCTAACGCCATGTTACCAATGTACTTGTAGGTATTGGCCATCGCATTGTAGATGTGCAGCTCATGATGGAGATCGGTCACGCCGCTGCGCTCATACAAGCTCAGCCCTGAATTCAGATTCTCTAGGGCATCCACATACAGCCCTTGGTAAGACTGAATACTCGACAAGGCCACCAACACCATCGACATACCGTAAGGGTTGGCCTCACCATCAACCGCTTTATGAAGCTGCTTAAGGAGCTTAATGGCGCGTTCGTTATGCCCTAAGCGATCAACGGCTGAGGCATAACAGGCACCAAGAGCCAATTGATGGTGGGGAAATCGCGCTAACTCGTCCTCATACTGACGATAGAGCTGTTGGACATCAGCATAGCGATTTAGGCCCAATAGGGCAGTACACCGATATTCTGAAATTTGAAGCCGTTGCTGACGGTTATCCGTGTCCTTTAGGTAGCGGGTACTTAAGAGAAGCGCGGTGGTTCGATTCGTGGTGGATAACCGTTTCAGGGCAACCAGCTTATCTGGAGCAATTGCTCTTACTGGAGCAAACAACGAGCCTATCAAGAGCGCGGTTAGCAGCCATTTCAAGGTTGTCGTCGAATGCGTCATAGAGAGATTGATCTCACTCTTTTGTAATCAGAGGTGCAGTAGCCGCCCAAAATTAACAAACGCCATCGTCTGTGTAATTTCCCAATAACTCAGCTCACTTTATGATCACACACCAACCCTGAAATGCAAAAAATTCTCACTATCAATGAGAAAACTTGTGAGGTAAATTGAAAAGTTAAATATAACAGTGAGCAATTAACTTTAATTTAACGGAAGTCAGGTTAAACAGATTAATTAAATGAAGTAAGGAAATTAATGAGGATAAATTCAGCTGGAGGTGATATTCAAAAATGAGAAAGGAAATATTGAACGGCGAATGAAAACATTTGTCACCATTGATAACGAAATTACATTCTAATAAAACTAATAAATCACAATAAACAAGATGAATACACCTCAATGTTGAATTTCAATCGTCAAAAATAAAGCGACCCGCCATCGGTCATGGATGGCCGCTTCAGTCATCACAGGGGCAAGGCTATGGAATCAACCGCTCCAGCTCCATCAGCCCCTGACGACGGTAGGGCTCAGCCAACGCGAAGCGGCTGTGACTACCTAAGCCACTGTGAAGATACAGCGCGCGATCCATCGCTCGCTGAACCTCACGCCCTCGCTGAGTTGGCGTCAATTCAGCAAACTGTGGGTGGATAGCCTGCTGCTCTTGAACACTCAATCGCTCACTAAAATGGTGACCAGAGAAGGTCATCTGAGCCGATAGACAATCCATCGCACGCTCCTTTTTCTCCCACACCGAGGCCAACGAAATGGTGCAATTTGGCGTTTGTGGACTCATGTAGTACACGGTGGCAACGGGATGTGGTTCAAGTTCGGGCATCTCCTCAAGCCCATAGTCACGACCGGCCAGCGCAATGGCTTCCAGCAGCAATAGCATCGCCGGACGACGATCCGGATCCAGATCCTCATAGCTGTGCTCAGGATCTTGAGTGATGATGATGTCTGGCTTGGTTTCCCGAATAACCCTGACCAATGCCAACTTGTATTCGCGGCGCAGGTCGATGTCGCCTCGCTCAAACTCATTAAAGTAGACCTTTTCCACCCCAAGCACCTGAGCGGCAGCCTGCAGCTCAGTCTGCATCTGTGATTTGGCCAACATGATGGAAGCAAAGGAGCGGCCGCCAGCTTCGGCGTTCAGCGCCAGTGCACCGCCACACTCCACCATCTCCATTCCATACACGCCCAAAAACAGCATCCGATGACTCATAATTATCTCCAATGTTTAAAACTGATAGCGGTAGGAAACTTGCAAATTACGCGGCAAGCCCAAGGTAGGAATCGGCTGTCGATGCCCTTCAGGAGCGGTAGAGCCTGGGTTAAATACACTGACTTTGGCATCCACATCGAGGGCATTTTCTAGGCGCAGGCTGAACTTATGCTGATGCCACTGATAGCTGGTGGATAGGTGCCATAACCAGTAGTCACCCACCTCAACGCCCTTGTCGGTGAACTTGCCGGTATATTGTCCCTGTATGCCCCAACGCCAGTGGCGGGTGACCTGCTGATCAAGGTCGAACTGACCCAACCATTGAGGCACCCCCGCCAGTTGCGACTGCCCCTTCTCTCGACTGTCCGCATAGGTAACTGCGCCGCTCACCTGCCACTGCTCCCCTTGCCAACTGCCGATCAGTTCAGCCCCTTGGGTCTCCACCTCTTTGTCGAGGTTGACGTAGCGATTGCCATCGATGCCGATCAGGTCTTCCACTTGACGCCAAAACAGCTGCGGCTCCCACTGCCAATCACCCACGCTCCACAGCAGGCCTAAGTTGGCACTCAAGCTCTGTTCCGGCTCAAGGTCTGGGTTACCAATGAGGCCCCCTTCCCGCTCTACCGAATACAGCTCCTCGGCACTAGGCAGACGAAAGCCGCTGCCAAACGACGCATTGATGCTGAGTTGCGACACCCACTGATGCTGACCACTGACGCTCCAGTTAAGGCTGTCTCCGGCATCGGAAACGTCGCTGTAACGCAGGCCAAATGCCAACTGGGTGTCATCAAATTCAGGGCGATATTGGGCAAACAGCGACTGCACCGATTCAGTTTCGCTGACAAAATCCATCACCTCATCTTCACCACTGTAGCGCTGCAGCTCGGCGCCAATTAACCAATCTTGCAGCGGGCCGGATTGGTATTGAGCGATGGCTTTCACGCCATAATCTTCAAAACCCCAATAGCTGTCGTCATCCATCACAATGATCTGGCCATCTTCGGTCTGATCCGTGCGGCTGTAATAACTGTCCCAGCCGTGGTAGTACCCCTTGAGCTGCAGCTTCCAGTTGTCAGACAGCGGGCGCTGATAATCCAGGGTGTAGATCTGCTCTTCTCGATCGTTGTTACTGTCGATAGTGGCATAGGGGCGCAGCCGCTCCAAATCCCCTTGATTCCACTGAGCCAACAGCGTCAGTTGCTGATCACCACTGCCAAGCCAGCGCAGCTTACCGCCGATGTTGGCCACCTTATAACCTCGCTCTACATCATCGGCTGCGGTCCAGTGGATCTGCTCATCTTTCCACAATTGATAGCCGTCGCTGTCGGCATAGGAGCCCGCTAAAATCCAGTCCACCTCTCCGACACTGCCACTGACCACGCCATCCACGCTGTGGCTGTTTAGAGTATCGCCTCCCAGACCCACTTCGCCCTGTCCCTCGCCCATGGACTCTCGAGTCACGATGTTGATGACTCCTGCGATGGCACTGCTGCCATACACAATGCCCTGGCTGCCTTTAAGCACCTCAATACGCTCAATGATGTTGGGATTGAGGCTGTCCAAATAGATGCCACCATAGAGGCGGTTATTAAGCCGATTACCATCCAACAGCCACAGGATGTCCTGCTTACGGGAGCCCTGAAGTGAGTAGTAGCTGCCGTCATAACGGCCATTGCGACCTGAGGCAAACAGTCCAGGTACCATCTGCGCTAAGATGGCATTGATGTCAGCCTGACCAAACTGAGCAATCTGCTCTCGTTCAATCACCACCAAGCTGTGGCCAAGATCGGCCTGATCCAAGCTGAGATTTTGCTCCAAAGTCCGGTGATTCACCTGAATCACTTCGTCCACTGGGGTGGCGCTGGCTGCCAACGCCGCCAACAGCATCATGCTGCTCATTCAATATCCTTAGTTGGGGCGAGCCCCATCACTGTTACTTGCACACATCCGTGGGGGCCCAGACTGATGTGGGCATCCACACCAAAAACCTGAGCCAAATGATCACGGGTTAAAACCTGTTCTGGAGTGCCGCAGGCCACCACACGTCCCGGAGCCATAAGCAGCAATTGATCGCAGTATTGCGCCGCCAAATTGATGTCGTGGAAGCTGGCGATCGTCGTCAACGGTTGCTGGCGTAAATTGCCTAGCAACTGATGCAGATGAAAAATATCGAGATGATTGGCGGGCTCGTCGAGCAGCAGCAGTTGGGTATCTTGAAACAGCGCCTGTGCCATCATGGTTCGCTGTAGTTGGCCCCCAGACAGGCACTCCAGAGGTCGCCCCGCCAATGGGGTCAACTGACATTGCGCCAATACGCGCTGCAAACGCGCGTAATCCAAACGCCGGGCCGGAGCGTTACCCAGCGCCACCACCTGCTCTACGGTCAGTCCCCCACAGGGACCGTTGTGTTGCACCATGATTGCGAGGTGCTCAGCACGCTGTCTGGCGCTCAAAGTAAGTAAGGACTTACACCGCCATTGAAGCTGCCCTGTTGCAGCCGGAAGTAGCCCGGCCAGCGTCTTCAATAGCGTGGTTTTGCCACAACCATTAGGGCCCAAGATGCCAAGCCATTGCCCTTGAGGCAGGCGCAAATTCAAGGGCGTCGCCAGGTGGATGCCATTGGCCGCCAGTTGTAGCCCATCGATCATCAAGGGGCTGTGGTCGTTATGCCCCTTACCCATGAGCTTGCCTGCGAATCAGAGAAAGCAGCAAAGGCGCCGTCAATAAGGCCAGCGGCACCGACAAGGGCAATTCTGTGGGGGCCAGTAGCCAACGACACAGCAGATCCACCGCCACACACAACGTGCCACCAACCAGCGCCGCCAGTGGCAGCAACAGACGGTGACTGCCACCAATCGCCAGACGACACAGATGGGGCACCAGCAAGCCAAGAAAACCCACCACCCCAGCGGCGGCCACCGACAATGCCGTTAATAGCAAGATAGCGACCGCTAACTGCCAACGAACCGCCACCAAATTCAGACCTAGAGACTGGGCTTTGTCTTCCCCAAGGAGCAGTCGATCCCATTGATGGCTATAACAAAACAGAAATGGCAGCAGCACCGTCAGAGCAATAACCAACGGCAAGAGATCCCACCACTGCGCCCCAACTAAGGACCCCATCAGCCAGCGCAGTATCTGACTCAATGCCCGCTCGTCACCCAATAGCATCATCAATGTCGTCAGGGCAGCACCCATGGCACTGATGGTGACACCACATAATACGAGCGCCATGGGTGCGAGTCTCAGCCCCCGTTGGTGGGCACTGACCATCACCAACAAAAAGGCCACCACCGCTCCCACGATGGCCAACAGCCATTGGGGTAGCGCCAATCCTAGGGTAATTCCAGTTACCGCCAGCAGCGACGCCCCATTAGCGACCCCCAAAAGATAGGGGTCCGCAAGGGGATTACGCACTAAGGTTTGGCTTAATACTCCAGCCACCGCCAGTGCCGCTCCGACCAACAGTGCCAACAACACCCGAGGCAAACGCATGTCATAAATGATGGTTTGCGCCAATGGCTGCTCTCCCGTTCGGCGCAGCCCCTGCCACAAGGCCTCCATGGAAAGGCTTAAAGGCCCCCAGGCCACACTGAGCGTCATTAAGGCCACCAGCAACAACAGTAAGGCCACAGTCACGCTACCCAAACGCCACATCAGAGTTTGACCTCGAGAAAGCGCTTATGGGCTAAAGCCATGCCATCAATAAGCCGTACACCGGCAACGGTTTCAGAAAAGCCGATGGGGACGAGTTGATTGCTTTTGACCGCCTGCAGTTGACGGCCGAAGGGCGAGCTGTGCAGATGTTGCTGCTTCTGGGCAAAGGAGGACCAGTTTGAGTCCACCATCAAAATCAGATCCGGTTGCTTGGCCAGCACCGCCTCCCACGACAAATGCCCCCAGTGTTTCGGTAACTCTTTGGCGACATTAATGCCGCCAGCGCGCTCAATAAGCAGATTCCCCGCTCCACAGCAGCCGGCCACATAAGGCAGTTCATACTCCCGCAGCCACAATAAAACTCGAGGCTTACGCTGATTCGCAGGCCAATCAAGCTGACGCAGGCGTTGCTGCTGCGCCTGCTGCCAGCGGCGAGCTTGTGACTGTCGCCCTAACAGTTGCCCCAGATGCATCACATCAGCAAACACCCCCTCTAGGCTCACCTCGGCCTGAGGACAACTGGACTCGAACAGGTAGCTGGGCACCCCATACTTCTGCCATCGAGTTCTTGGGCCGATCCCCCAGTCGCTAAAAGCACTGCTAAATCCAGCCACCAGCAGATCTGGTTGTAACCCCAATAAGGTTTCCGGGTTTGGGTACTCGTCAGCAAGCCGGGGAATCGCATTAAACCGAGCCAACCACCGACTGGGGGGCCGGTCATCCTGATAGGCGGTGCCGATAAGCTGTTTATCAGCCCCCAAGGCCAAGATCGCTTCTGCAGCGTGTTGATTCAGTGCCACAACCCGCTGTGCTGGGGCCTCTACGGGCACCGAAATCCCGCAGTTGTCGATGTGCTGCGCCTGAACTGCAGGCCAAAAGAGAGCCAGCAGCAAGGCAAAACCTCTCACCCAAGCCACTGACCATTTTGAAGAAAACGTCACAAAACCCACTCCCTTATCGCGATATTACGATCATAAAAAACTTCATAAATTGATTTATGGATCCAGATCACGAACAATAAGAAGGATTTCAAATTTGTAATACTTTTCTGGAGTAACGGACTGATGACCACCGAACGGATCACCGTCTCCCTCGACAGCGCCCTATTGGCGGACTTCGATCTGATGGCAGAGCAAGGCAGCTATCGCAACCGCAGTGAGCTGTTTCGAGACATGGTAAGAGAGCGACGAGCCGACAATCTGATTCAAGCTCAGCCGGAGATGGCCTGCATGGCCAACCTCAGCTATGTCTTCGACACTCGCAAGCGCACCCTAATGACCCGGTTAATGGAGAATCTGCATCAGCACCATCAGATCGTCCGCGCCACTCAAGTTGTGTGTTTGGACGACCACTTTAGAATGGAGAGCGTGGTGTTAACGGGTGCTGCGGAGGCCTTGCAGGAGTTTGCCAACCTGCAACTCAGCGAAAGTGGCGTCATGAATGGCTGCCTGCATCTGGTACCGATGATGGGCGGTTTCAGCGACAGCTAGATACAAACAAGGCAGCCTGAAGGCTGCCTTGTTTTTTCAGTTCTGTCCCCACTAACAGCTTGGCCGCACGCCCAATGCATGACAGATGGCGTAGCTTAGTTCTGCTCGGTTCAATGTGTAGAAATGAAACTCCTGCACGCCCTCTTTGGCCAGTACCTTAGTCATCTCAATGGCCACATTGGCTCCCACCAATTTTCGAGTGGCCGGATCGTCATCTAAGCCATCAAACATATGATGCAGCCAGTTGGGCACGTGCACCTTGGCAAAATCAGAGAACTTCAGCAGCTGACGGTAGTTGGTTACCGGCAGGATGCCCGGAACGATCTCGGCATCGATCCCCGCCGCCGCACAGCGATCGCGAAAACGCAGGTAGGCTTCGATATCAAAGAAAAACTGGGTGATGGCTCGATTGGCACCGGCATCGATCTTGCGCTTTAAGTTAATCAGATCCGCCTGCGGACTGCTGGCTTCCGGATGCACTTCAGGGTAGGCCGCCACCGAAATCTCAAAGTCATGCTCCTGTTTCAGCAGTGCCACCAGATCCGAAGCATAACGGTCGGGACGCCCCTGCCCCTCAGGCAAGTCGCCACGCAAGGCCACAATGTGTCGCACCCCTTGCTGCCAGTAGTTACGAGCCAACTGACGCAGCTCCTCCTCACTGGCATCCACCACAGTTAGGTGCGGCGCAGCCACCAAATTGGTGTCCTTGTGGATCTTTTCAATCACCTTATGGGTACGGTCACGCACGCCGGAATTGGCCCCATAGGTCACCGATACGAATCGCGGATTGAGCGGTTGCAGTCGCTCCACCGATTGCCACAGGGTTTTCTCCATCTCTTCGGAAGATGGTGGAAAAAACTCGAACGACACCTGAATGTCTTTTAGATGGCTCAGACGCTCATTTAAGGCTTCAAGCTGCTGCGCGTGATGAAATCCCATGTGGTCTACTCCTTGATAAAACCGTTAATGCAATAAACGTCGACAGATGGCCACAAAGTCCGATTGAACCGCGGCGGCGGTAACCGCTCTGCCAGCGCCAGGACCTTGGATAACCAAGCCATTGGGGTAATGTTCACTGACAAACAGAAACTGATTGTCTCCTGCTGGTAAGGTGGCAAAAGGGTGAGTTGCCTCCACATTCTCCAGCCCGACCCGCGCCGAAATCTTGCCATCGCCAATACGCAAACTGGCGGCATACCGCAGCACTTTGCCCTGAGCATGGGCCTCAGCGCTGGCCTTAGCCATCGGTGTATCCAGCTCACCAATGCGAGCCATAAACTGATCCAACGGCAACTGAGCCAGCGCCTCTGGCACCAACGATTCCAGCTCGATCTGATCCAGCTCTAGAGATACGCCTAGCTCGCGAGCCAAGATAAGCAATTTACGCTGCATGTCTCGGCCAGACAGGTCGTCTCTGGGATCCGGCTCGGTCAGCCCTTCCGCTTTGGCGTTGATCACCAGTTCGGAGAACGGCTGACCTTGATCGTAGTGGGCAAACAGCCAACTCAAGGTGCCGGAAAACACGCCGGAAACCGAGCTGATCTCATCGCCACTGCGTCCCAAATCATCGATGCTGTAGAACACTGGCAGACCGGCGCCGACGGAGGCGTTATAACGCCAGTAACGGTGGCAATGCTCTAACTGATGTTGCAGCTCATTGAAAAAGTGCTGAGGACCACTGCCCGCCTGTTTGTTGGCGCTGACCACATGAAGTCCAGCGGCCACCACTTCAGGGTAGTTCAGCCCCAAACTGGCACTGGCGGTGATGTCCAAAAGCACCAACTCGTCCAGATCCAATGCCTGAACCGGTGCTAACCACTCCAGTCCCTGATAATCCTGAGCTTGCTGGGCAAAGCCGGTCTGCCAACGACGGGCATCGATGCCCTCTGGAGCCAGCCAATATTGACGACTACCAAGAATGGCCACCAACCTAAGCTCCGCTTCCAGTTCTTGATTCAGCGCCTGCTGCTGCTTGGCAAACAACTCTAGCCACGCCTCACCGATGTTGCCTTTGCCAGCTAACACCACGCCGATGCGCTTACGCGGCCCCGCCAGACGGCGGTGCACCGATTCCACCAACGCCGTCACTTGAGCCACTGGAACTAGAGTAACTAAGGCGCAGGGGTGGCGATAGCAACTCAACGCGCTGCGGCTTAATAAGCGGGAAAACGCCCCTTGAATGCGATCCGCATGCTGACTTACCAGCCCCACCAGCCCATATCGCTCATCGCATCGTCCTTGAGTTAGCCCCAGTTGCTGCGCCTGCTGATCTAAGGTTTCCCCCAACTGACGGCTCTGCTCACAGGTCAGTGCCAGAGCCACCAACTGAGGGTAGACCGCCAGTGGCGTAATGCCCTGCTGTACCAGCCAAGCTTCAAGATGCGCAATTGCGCTGTGCTCACCACTCCAGCTGTGCAATGCCACTTGACGTAAGCTGGTGACCACCGGCTCCGTCTGCTCACAGCCACTGGCCAGGATCTGAGTGTACTCACTGTTTGGGGTGTAACTGGAACGTACGTTGAGTGCCATTGATAGCTGCGACAACGGCTGTAAGGTTCGGCTATGCAGTACCGGAGAGCCCAGTTTAGCCAGTTGATCCGCTTCTGCTAGGCTCAACTTTGTTTGCAGCCGCGCGTCCGCCAGCAGGTTAGGGTCGGCATTGTAGATGCCCGCCACGTCGGTCCAGATATTCACTTCCGAAACTTCGGCCAGTGCCCCAATTAAGGTGGCGCTGTAGTCGGAACCATTACGCCCCAGCAAACGGGTATTGCCTTCAACATCGGCGCCAAAATAGCCCGTGATCACCAACCTGGATTCAGGGTGGGCAGCGAGGATCTGATGCAGCTGTTCACTTGAGACAGACCAGTCTGCTTGAGGCTGCACCTCGCCCTCTAAGCGCAGAAAGCGGCGCGAGTCCACCGGCAGTGCCGTGGCTCCTTGCTGCTGAAGCAGCGCGGCTAACAGTCGCGCCGACCACAGCTCTCCATAAGCCTGAATGTCAGCACAGGCAATCTGAGCCTCACTCAACATCCCGTCAATCTGAACCGCATCCACACTGAGCTGAGCCAACAGCTCTGTACCCTGTAACCCCAGAGTGCTGTCAATGAGTTGCTGCTGAAACTCAAGCAGTGATGCCAAGGAGGTTTGCCAATCTTCACCCTGTTGAGCTTGGGTAACCAAGGCCAACAAGGCATTGGTGGTTCGGCCAGCGGCGGACACCACCACCAGATCGCCTAAGGTGCCTTGGGTCTGGATAATGTGAGCAACTCGGTGGTAACACTCAGCATTGGCCAAGCTGGAACCACCAAATTTGTGCAGCTGTCGTTGGGTCACGGCCATTCCCTCTTAACCTAGCGCCTGAGCCAGATCCGCCACCAGATCCTGACTGTCTTCAATGCCAACAGACAGGCGAATCAAAGTGTCACCAATGCCCGCCGCCTGACGTGCTTCGGGATCCATGGCGGCGTGAGTCATGGTTGCTGGGTGTGCCACAAGGCTCTCTACCCCACCGAGGCTTTCCGCAAGGGAGAACAGTTCGAGGCGAGATAGGAAAGCGCGCACTTCCGCTTCACCGCCCTTAAGCTCAAAGCTCAACATCGCTCCAAAACCCTGCTGCTGACGTTTAGCCAGTTCATGATTTGGATGGCTCTTAAGCCCTGGGTAGTTCACTTTCGCCACCGCAGGATGACCATCAAGTAGCTCAACGACGGCTTGCGCGTTGGCCTCATGCTGCTTCATCCGCAGTGGTAACGTGCGCAGGCCACGCAGAGTCAGGAAGGAATCAAACGGCGCTCCAGTAATGCCTAAGCAGTTACCCCACCACGCCAGCTTTTCTGCCAACTGTGGATCTTTAGCCACCACCGCGCCACCAACGACATCGGAGTGGCCATTAATGTACTTGGTGGTGGAGTGCACCACGATGTCGGCGCCCAGCGCCAAGGGTTGTTGCAGCACCGGTGATAGGAAAGTGTTGTCTGCGACCACGATGGCCCCCTGCGCCTTGGCCTTTTCGGCGATGGCAGCAACGTCCACTAAACGCAGCAACGGGTTGCTCGGAGTTTCCAACCACACTAACGTCGGCTTCAACGCCAGCGCTTCCTCTAATGCTTGTTCATCCCCTTGATCCACTACCGACAGCTCAAAGGCACCCTTAGCGGCCAAATTGGTGAACAGACGGTAACTGCCACCATAACAGTCGTGAGGCACCAGCAGACGATCCCCTGGGTTTAATAAGCTTACCGCCAACGTCACCGCCGACATCCCAGTGGCGGTGATCACCGCATCGGCGCCCCCTTCCAATTTGGCGATGGCTGACGCCAGCGTATCTCGAGTGGGGTTACCGGAACGGGTGTAATCGTATTTGCGGGGTTCATTGAAGTCGGCAAAGGTGTAATTGCTCGACAGGTAGATAGGTGGAACCACAGCGCCGTGGGCGGTGTCGGTGTCGATGCCTTCACGGGCAACTAGGGTGGCAGGCTGTAGGGGTTTCATCCGTGGCTCCTGATTATTCTGTGATCGCAAGAAGTCTAGACGTCCAAAGCTAATGGATCTTAATCTGGGCGTCAAGGCGTTTAGACGTCTAAACGTATAAAAGTTAAGATGTCGATTATTTGACTCGGCGGAATGAATCATTAAAATTTGCGCGTACACAGTAACTAAAAGGCAAAACGAATGAGCACTGAGTGGGATGGCGAGTACATCAGCCCCTATGCCGAACATGGCAAAAAGAGCGAGCAGGTTAAGAAAATTACCGTTTCCATTCCGCTGGGGGTATTGAAGCTGTTGACCGATGAGCGCACTCGTCGTCAGGTGAACAACTTGCGCCATGCCACCAACAGTGAACTGCTGTGCGAAGCGTTTTTGCACGCCTTTAACGGCCAACCTCTGCCGGTGGATGAAGATCTAAGAAAGGATCGCCCCGACACCATCCCTGCCGCTGCCAAAGCACAGATGCAGGAACTGGGCATCACCTGGGAAGACTTAGACTAAGCATAAGTGTTGTCCAGATAGAAAACTTCAAAAGGGATGCCGCTTGGCATCCCTTTTTCATTCTAATTCAGCTCAATCACGCCCGGGTAGTAGAGATCCGCAGGGCTCGTCTCTGGAATCTCCGTTAATCGAACTTGTCCCGTTATCAGTCCGAAGGCGAACAACTGCTCTCTTGTGCCTCTGACTACGCCAAGAACGTCTCCATCTTGATCCTCGCTCAAGTAACCTACGACTTTCGAACCGCTAAAGTTAGCCACCTCAGTGACGGTAAACGCCACCGAATCAAAACGCATTAATTTACCGTTCTCCGTTCCGTAATAGAGATATCCATCGGATGCCGATAACATTGGGGTACTGGGAATATCCGTCAAACCCGTTACCGCATCCGTCCTCACTGGATTTAGGCAATCGTTGGCGATGCGCTGAATTGTCCCCTCACCAGATGTACTGCTTTCACGAGTTGGGAGATACCACGCATCTTGATTTGCGACATAAGCCAGCCCAACTACAGGATCATGTGCTCCATTGATTGTGAATGAATGAGCCATAACCTTGGCTCGAGTCGTTAAGTTAAAGCAGTACAGGTTTACGTCAGACAGTATCCACGCAATTTGCCCTTGAAGCGCGAGCTCCGTGGTTGCATGGACATTGCCTGTGCTGTCGAATTTTTCGATTTGCGAAAACGCCAAGGAATCAGGATCTAGGCTATAAAGCACCTGCCTAAATGCATCACGAACATCGACTCCTAAGCCATACACCATGCCAGTATCGCTTTCAGCTAAAGCAATGCCAGGACGCACGGTGCCAAAGCCTGAGCCATATTCGATCAACGCCGTTACTGGATCATACCGATAGTTGGTTCCAAAGCCTTCAAAGTCAGGAGCGTATAGGACCGAAGCATATAAACCGCCGTTGCTATGAAGCAGGGGGCGCCCAAAGGTATAAGCGCCTTTTTGATAGCCTAAACTGGTGGTAGACACGCTGTTATCCAGCCTATCTAACGTTACGATCGCACCGCTTTCCATCTCGCCACCATCGTAGCTAATGATGCTAACGAAACGATCATCGACTGGATCATCTGGGTTGTTGGATATACCAGGGTCACCAACAAACAGCTTCCCTCGCTGTTCATCTCCGACAATCAGGGGCGAATCTGAGAAATTAACATTACGTACCTGCTTTACCTGTGATGGCATGTAGCTAAACGGCGAGTCACGGCCGGTGGTACGCTCAAACTCCAACGCCAATGAAGCTGCGGGATCGGTGGCATTGATGAACAGCAGTCCACCCGTTTCCGATGCGGCCAAGCCGGTAGGCTTCATACCTCCCCAATTACTAAATCGCCTCAAATTCACTGATTGGGCACTGCCTCGATTCACCTCCACTAAAATCGGCGGCTGGCTGTTCCCCAATCCTTGGCACAAACCATAGAGTTTTCGGGCATCCCAGGGGAACGTGCCCAAGGGGTTATAGCAATCAAAATTCACATAGCCCCCAGCTCCACCCGCTCGAGTCGTGACCTCAAAAATGGAATCAGGACTGCGATTCCAGACGTTGTAGATGGTATCGTTTTCATAGTGCTGAAAGCGGCCATCAAAAGGAACGGTGATATCAGCAAAACCTTTGGGTACCCAAGGCTTGCTTAGATCAGCAGGATCCGATGGCGTTAGCTCAAAGGCATTGGTTGTCGTCACGCCTTTGCGATTATGGTTTATCACCATAATCCGGTTGCTCCCGCTCCATTGGATATTCGCTGAAGGAATGCGTCCGAAAGTCAGACCACTGGCATCAGTATTGCCCAGTTCTGCAATCCAATTTAACTGGCCGAAGCTTTGACTATTGCGGTCAATATTCAGATGGTAGATACGGCCAGCATCATTAACGGAACCAAACTTAACTAAACCAAACAAGGCGGTACCATCGGGATGAAGCAACAATCGAGTATTAAAGCCATACACGCGATGGCCACTTAGAGTCTCCCCTTCGATGTGACGTATAATCTCGACGTGCTTAGAGACGGGGTCAAAACTGACCACCACACCACCGGCATACACTCCCTCTGTATCCAACTGAGCGTAAAATCGCTTGTCGTTAAGGTTATAAACCAGAGCCAAATCCGACTTGGCTTGAATACTTGGTTTACCACGAAGGCTGATCAAAGGTTGGATGTCACTCAGTGACGACTCACTGATAGAGTAAAAGCCACCCACCTGATTTTCTCCACCCAAGGTGCTGTTCAACACTAAGGTGTGCCCTTGAGGTACTGGATTAACCACAATAGAGCCAGATGGCTTATTGGTGACAGTCACAGTTACAGGCGCGCTAGTCAGTACGCCATCACTGACGACCAGTTGCGCCACAAAAGTACCCGCAACATCTAAGGTAAACTCGGTATCAACCTGATTCGTCGTGGCGAGGTCGACCTGACTGGTGGAAGGTTTGGAAACGAGAGACCATTGATAAGCCAAGGGATCTCCGTTGCCATCAAACGACGCGCTACCACTCAGCAAGACCTTATCCCCAATGTTCACTTGGCGGTCGCTTCCTGCGTCAGCAACGGGTGCCACATTACGCTGCTTATCGTGCACCAATATAGTGTCTGGCAGGCTCGTAGAGACACCATCGCTGACAACAAGCTGGACAAGATAATCTCCCTCCTCGTCGGTCACCAACACCGGATAAGCCGTATCCGCCATCGTTAACTGAGCCTGACTGGCCACCGGGCGACTCAGCAGCGCCCAACGATAGCTGAGTGCATCGCCGTCGGCATCATTGGAACTGCTGCCGTCTAAATTGATAAGCTGTCCAGCTTCAGCCACTTGATCCAGGCCGGCATTCGCAACTGGTAATGAGTTTTGACTTATTTCCCGAATCACTACCGTATCAGGAAGACTGTCAATTTCACCGTCATTGACCACCAATTGCACCACATAATCACCGTCCTCATCGGCCACAAAACTGGGAGTGGGAGTCATGGAGTTAGAGAGGATGGCATTGCTCAGTGCAGGCTTATTGATCAGCGACCAGTTATAGAGCAGTGCAGCGCCCTCTTCATCCGTTGAAGCACTGCCATCTAATACTACCAATTGCCCCTTTGAAACTGACATGCCCGAGCCCGCGTTAGCCCTAGGCATTTTATTTACTTCAGTAATCAATACGGTATCCGGAGCACTTACCGAACTGGCATCGCTGACTATCAACTGGGCGATGTAATCCCCTTCAGCATCTAATGTCAGTGTTGGTTGAGCTGTATTTTGATCCCGTAATTGAGCGTTACTCCCTTGGGGTTTACTGAGCAAAACCCACCGATACGTAATAGCGTCGCCATCAAAATCATAAGAGCCTGAGCCATCTAGGATTACCGTGTCTCCCGGCCCACCTCGTTTGGACAGGCCTGCGTTGGCGACCGGAGGCAAATTTCGCTCTCGATCGCTTAATCGCAGAGTGACCGGTGAGCTGTCTCTTTGACCATCATTTACAATTAACTGAATGATGTAGTCCCCATAGAGATCTGGGGTAAGTTTGGGGTGTACCGAGTGAGCATCAGTAAGCACACTGGCACTGCCATTGGGGGCTGACAAAATCGACCAACGGTAACTAAGCACATCGCCATCGGGATCGTAGGATGCACCACCATCGAGTTGAACAGAGTCGCCGTTGCTCACCCATTGATCATGACCAGCATGGGCTATAGGGGGGCGATTATCGCGGTGTAGGGTCGTAGTCACCAAATCACTAACGTAGACCCCATCACTCACCGTCAAGGCAATGACATAATCGCCTTCTATATCTGGGGTTAAGTTAACTTGAGCAAGGTCTGATGCACTCAATCGTGCCTGGCTATTAGGCGGAGCCGACACTAGGTGCCACTGATAGGTCAAAGCGTCGCCGTCTGCATCCGATGAACCACTGCCATCTAAGCGCACCGATGCACCAGGTAGGGCGTAGCCACCACTGATAATTCGGGCTACTGGCGCGATATTCACATCACTGATGCGGACACTATCCGGCGCGCTGGTTCCCGTGGAATCCGTTACCACCAATTCGGCTTCATAGTCACCGGCAACGTCAAGTTGTAGCACAGGAAAAGGCGTATTCTGCCGCTGCAATTGAGCCATACTTCCTGACGGACGGCTACTTAAGGTCCACTGATAACTCAGGCGCTCTCCATCGGGGTCGATACTCTGACTTCCATCTAGAGTTACCGAGGTTACGCCCGATGCACTGATGTCGTTACCTGCATTAGCTATGGGTAGCGAGCCAGAATCGCTGATGATCACAGTGTCCGGTTCGCTCTCTGATTCCCCATTGCTCACCACCAGAGAAATTTCAAATTCACCGACTGCATCCAAGTACAGCGCTGGATAAGGACTGGTTGCGTCACTCAATTCACTGCTGCTTCCAATGGGTCTATCGGTTATCGTCCAGCGATAACTTATCGACTTGCCTTGAGGGTCGTAAGAGCCACTGCCATTTAAGACTGCCGTTGCCCCAAGGCCGAGAGATTGAGCCAAACCAGCATCGGCAACTGGGCGGGTATCAACCGAAGGTGAAGAATCACTGTCACTGCAGCCAACTAAAAAAACTACACACAGAAAGATGGGGAAAACTTGCGACAATTGCACCGTTTCAACTCCTTTTGAACTGACACCTCGAACGCTAAATTCCGAACGTCCAATTAACTTTTTTATGGAAAAACAATGAAATCCTATCTGAGTTAAAAATTAGTAGAGGCTCTAGCAAGATCAAGTTTCAACAATTGGACGTCTAAAAGAAAAAGGGATACCCATGGGTATCCCTTTATAATTTCTGCTTAACGAGGTTTAGTCTGCAAACGGCGCTGGCTCTGGCGTTGCAGCCACTGACGGTGGCAACAGCGGCAATGTGATTGCAGGCTGCTTCCCGGTCAGGGTCTTTAAGAATGCGGTGATCTTCTCCGCATCACCATCGCTCAATTCACGCCCTAACTGCACCCGCTGCATAGTAATCACCGCCTGCTTCAGGTCGTAAGTGGAACCATCATGGAAGTAGGGGTAGGTCAGCTCAATATTACGCAGCGTTGGTACCTTAAACACCATGCGATCGTGCTCTTTACCGGTTACGTCCACACGCCCTTGAGCTGGGTTAGTGGTTTCAAATGGCTGCATCAAGCCCATCTTCTGATACATGGTGCCACCGGCAGCAGGGCCGTTGTGACAGGCAGCACAGCCGTTAGATTTAAACAGTGCGTAGCCCTGTTTCTCTTCTGCGGTAATGGCCTCTTTATCGCCTTTAAGCCACAAATCGAAGCGGCTATCTGGCGTTACTAAGGTCTCTTCGAAGCGAGCGATGGCGTCGGTTACGCGCTCCAGATCGATGTTGTCATCACCATAAACCCCTTCAAAGCTGGCACGGTATCCAGGAATCGAGCGCAGCACATCCAGCGCCAACTCATGCTTTAGTGCCATCTCTTTTGGATTGGCAATAGGGCCAGCAGCTTGCTCCTGCAGATCCGCAGCACGGCCATCCCAAAACTGCGCCAGCATATAGCGAGAGTTCAGCACAGTTGGGGCGTTGATTGGACCCTCTTGCCAGTTATGGCCGATGGAAGTTGGCAAGATATCCACACCACCTAGGCTTAAGTTGTGGCAGCTATTACAGGATAGAAAGCCCGATTTAGACAAACGCGGCTCAAAAAACAGCTGCTTGCCAAGCTCCACCTTAGCTGGGTTATCCACCTTAACGGCTTCAATAGGTTGAATTGGCTCGCCAGCCATCGCTGCGCCACTGACTAAAGATGCAATCAACGCCACGTATTTCATGGGTAGTCCCTCTATGAGTTAAGATTCATAGCCAGTCTATTCCCACATAGTAATTAGGGATATCGATTAGATACGATTGGAACAATCGCCTGATGAAGGTTCATTCATTGATTTAAATCAATAAATATTTGGTGGATTCATGGTGGTTACTCTGAACAAACCCAACCAAAGCGTGATCAGAATCGCTTTTCGGGTCGAGCAAAGTAACCTACTGGAAGCAGGTCATTACCGTCAAATCGAAACACCGACTGCATCAACACATGATCCTTAAGGCGTCTGGTATTCAACAACACCACACCTTCGGGCAGCGCCACCACACTCTGAACTGGGCCATCCAACTGCAGGCTGATCTCCGCCAGCATGGTCTCGCCTTGGGTTACCATTAGTCGACCCCAATGCTTACCCACAAGGGAACGAACCTCATACACCATCAAGGTTTGAGATTCGCCGAAGGGGTGCTCAGACTTCCATAACTCCTGAGCCACCGCAGGCAAAGAAATTACAAGCCAAACAAGAACGAGCAGGTTTCTAAACATAGTCTCAAGAATACAAAAAAAGGCAGCTAAGTCAGCTACCTTTTCGAAAATTTAATGTTCTATCGAATCAACAGTATTAGTCGATCATGTAGTGATCTGGCATGGCTTCCAGTTCCGCTACACCAGACTCAATGGCAGCTTTAGCCACCGCTTTGGCCACTCGAGGTAGCAGACGCGGGTCCATCGGCTTAGGCAGAACATAATCACTGCCAAACTCCAAGCTCTCCACCTTGTAAGCGTCTAACACGTTTTGAGGCACAGGCTCTTTGGCCAATTGGCGAATCGCTTCTACCGCGGCCACTTTCATCTCACTGTTGATGGCACGAGCGCGAACGTCTAGGGCACCACGGAAGATGAATGGGAAGCACAGTACGTTGTTCACCTGGTTCGGATAATCACTGCGGCCAGTACCCATGATCACATCCGGACGAACCGCCATGGCCAATTCAGGCTTGATTTCAGGATCTGGGTTAGAGCAAGCAAACAACACCGGCTTATCCGCCATCAACTTCACTTGATCCTCAGTAAGCAGATCTGGACCGGATACCCCCACGAACACATCGGCGTCTTGAATCACGTCGGTCAAAGTGCGCTGATCGGTATTATTGGCAAACAGCTTTTTATATTCATTCAGATCTTCACGGCGAGTGTGGATAACGCCTTTACGGTCCAGCATGTAGATCTTTTCGCGAACCGCACCACAGGTAATCAACAGCTCCATACATGCGATGGCTGCAGCGCCAGCACCAAGGCAAACGATCTTAGCGTCTTCCAGCTTTTTGCCTTGAATCTCCAAAGCATTCAACATGCCCGCTGCGGTAACGATGGCGGTACCATGTTGGTCATCATGGAATACAGGAACCTGACAACGCTCAATCAGTTGACGCTCAATCTCAAAACACTCTGGAGCTTTAATGTCTTCTAGGTTGATGCCACCGAAGGTGTCCGCAATATTGGCCACGGTATCGATGAACTCTTCTTGAGTGCGATGCTTCACTTCGATATCGATGGAGTCAATGTTGGCGAAACGCTTAAACAACAGAGCCTTACCTTCCATTACCGGCTTAGATGCCAGCGGGCCAAGGTTACCTAAACCCAAAATAGCGGTGCCGTTGGTGATAACCGCTACCGTATTACCTTTGTTGGTGTATTTGTATGCATCACTCGGATTCGCCGCGATCTCACGTACCGGCTCAGCCACACCAGGGCTGTAGGCCAGTGCCAAATCATGTTGAGTTTCGGCAGATTTAGTAAGGGCAACACTGATTTTCCCTGGTACAGGTTGAGCATGGTATTCCAGGGCTTGTTCTCGAAGATCTGACATTCTTGTTTTTTCCAATCACAAGGTACATAGGTAGGGTCGTTGCAACCTTACTCTCCTGAAGCGGATTTGCAACCGATGCGATCATTAATTCTTGATATAACGTGCTATTCCGACCAGTTTCATTGCCAATAGGGAAAAAGTAAAAGAGTTAGCGCCTTTAATTCAGAAAAAGTGACAAAAGGAAGTTGAAATAACTCCTTTGGTAATAAGTAATTACCTATTGTTAGGTGAAGCTGACCTTACAACCACGGTTAAGTCATCATACCAATGAAATCTGGTCTAAAAAATACAAAAAAGCGCCATTAAAAGGCGCTTTTTCTTTAATTATGTTCGGATTATTTCATACCAAACAGGTTTACCGTTACCTTACGCTCACTGCGATCAATATTGATGGTCGCGCCCTCCTCTCCAACCGACAGGATCTCGACTCGGCTCGCACCAATATTATGCTGCTCCACTAAGGTATCTCGTACGTGCTCGGCACGGCGTAATCCCAATTTTTGGTTGTAGGCAGCGTTACCAACTTTATCGGTATGACCAACCAGTTCAGCCCTGACCTCAGGATGCGCCTTCATGTAGCGACCAATGTCGGATAACTTATCGGCCTCATCGCCGGCAACAATATCAGAATCGAGATCAAAATAGAGTACTGTGGAAGGTGCAACCTCTTTTACTGGCGGTGGCGGAGGAACCGGCTTTGGCTCAGGTTTTGGTTCAGGCTCAACTACGGGTTCAGGTTTGGCGGCGACCACTGGTGCAGGCTTTGCACCGAAATGGTAACTCAATTGCAGCCCCCAATAATGGCTGCTTACCGTATTTGCCATTGATCCAGGATCCATGTCCATAAAATGACGGTAGCGCACCCCCAGTTCCCAATCTTGGCTGAGCTTATAGGTCACCCCAGCGCCAAGGTAAGGCTGAATGCCATCATCACTATTACTGAAGGTTGGCGTATCCACTTCGACGTCATACCAAAAGCCGCCAATTTCAGCATTGAAATCCAATCGCTCCATGATCGGCAGGTTACCAACGATACCAAAACGAACTCCTGAGCCATCGGTATTGCGGCTACTGAGCTGATCACTCCAATCCGCTTCGCCCAAATCCACATAGCCAAGCTCTAAGCCGACATTCGGATTAAAGCGGTAGCCACCGAAAATATCCCAAGCAAAATCATTATCGTCGCAAGATAGATCCCCTGTACCAGTGTCAGGGCAAACTCCTTGCCAGTCATTTTGACCAAGCCCCACCCCCAAGTACCAAGGGTTGTGAGAGTCGGCTACAGCTACTGAGGAGGCTCCCAGCAGCAACAGTGCGGTAACAGCTGAACGTTTCATACCATCTCCTTTGGGTGAAATATCGTCCACAGAACAGAAGCAGGCCACTTATTATGGTGATGCAGGCATAGACCATGCTTAAGTGGACAACACAAGATCCACTAAACTTACTATTAGCCATTTAAACCTAGAGGCTAATTGATACTTTGCCAGAAGAAAGTGACGGAAAAATAGACAAATAACAAAGAAAGGTTAAAAAAGTCACTTCCGCGTGCTGTTCGCAGTTTGAAATGAAGCCTCGGCACCAAAACACCTATTGCTAGCCAACATGCCTGCCTAATCAAAAACCAAACCCCAGAAACGAAAAAAGGCACCCGTGGGTACCTTTTTCAAAGCTGCTTGGCTGCTTACTTCTTGGAAGAAAGTGCACCAAAACGCTTCTTGAACTTGTCCACACGGCCGCCGGTGTCCAGAACTTTTTGCTTACCGGTGTAGAATGGGTGACACTCAGAACATACGTCCAAGTGCAGGTCCTTACCTACGGTAGAGCGAGTTTTGATAACGTTACCGCAAGAGCAGTTAGCGTTGATTTCGGCGTACTCAGGGTGAATACCTTGTTTCATTTGGAAAACCTCGGTTAAGGCCGTATCGCTATCCGATCCAAAGCCGGACACCATACGTCGTTATTGACAATTTTAAGGCGCGTAATAGTACACGATGCAACCAGCCCCCGCAAGACTAATCCCCCAGTCAATGCCTCTGTTTCTGCGTGTACTTAAAGAGTGTGATAGATTGAGCCATCCCAGCCACTGACCAATGATGAGATCGCCTGTGTACATTCAGGTTGCCCTACCGCTGCCTCTACGCCAAAACTTCAGTTATCTACCACGAGAAGGTGAAGCGCTTCCTGAAACAGGATGCCGCGTTTCCGTGCCCTTTGGCCGACAATCACTGGTAGGCGTGGTGGTGGGACACAGCCAAGAGAGCGAGTTTGACCCCGCAAAACTCAAGCCAATCAATTCCGTATTGGACTCAGCTCCTTTGGTCACCGGGCAGTTGTGGAAACTGGCCAATCTTGCGGCGCGGTACTATTTCAGCCCTCTGGGCATGGTGCTTCAGCAGATGTTGCCGGTAAAGCTGCGCCAAGGGGAGTCCGCCGACGCCGCTCCAGTTAAAATCTGGCAGCTCACTGACGCTGGAAAACAGTGCCAGCTCGACACCCTCAAGCGAGCCTTTCAGCAGCAGCGTCTGCTGGCCTACCTGCAAACCAAAATCGAAATCGAAGACGTGGCGGTTTCTCAGCTCGAATTCAGCCGACAAGCACTCAAGGCGCTCGCAGACAAAGGGTTTATTACCGAAGGCGAACGCCAAATCAGTTTCGATACTAACTGGGCGAATAACTTTGAGCTGGGCGAAACCCCGCAAACCCTCAACCGTGAGCAAGCGGTGGCAGTAGCAACGGTTAATGGTGATGGCCTAAATTATGGCGCCTATCTACTGGAGGGGGTTACCGGTTCGGGGAAAACCGAAGTCTACCTGCACTTGATGGAGCCAGTCATTCGAGCCGGAAAATCGGTGCTGGTGTTGGTGCCGGAGATCGGCCTAACCCCGCAAACCATCGAGCGCTTTGCCCGCCGTTATCCTGTCCCCACCGGAGTACTTCACTCCGGCCTGAACGACAACGAGCGACTGCAGGTTTGGCAGCAGGCCAAAGCTGGTGCCTTAGGCATCATCATCGGAACCCGTTCGGCGCTGTTCACCGATCTGCCCAACTTAGGCATGATCATCATTGACGAGGAGCACGACTCCAGCTTCAAGCAGCAGGATGGCTTCCGTTATCACGGCCGAGATCTGGCGGTGATGCGAGCTAACCTGCACAACGTGCCGATCATTTTAGGCTCCGCCACCCCCTCCATTGAAAGCCTGCATAACATCAGCATCGGCAAATACCGCCGGCTGCAGCTAACTCGGCGAGCTGGCGTCGCCCGAGAAGTCAGCCAAGAGATTGTGGACCTGCGCTTGCAGAATTTAGACGCGGGTCTATCGGCCCAATTACTCACCAAGATGGAACAACACCTTGAGGCCGGCAATCAGGTGATGCTGTTCTTGAATCGCCGTGGTTTTGCCCCCGCTCTTCTGTGTCATGAGTGCGGTCACCTTCACGGCTGTAGCCGCTGCGATGCATTTTATACGGTGCATCAGAGTAGCAACCTGGTGCAGTGCCATCACTGCGGCAGCCAAAAGCGCCTGCCCCGTCAATGTGAAGAGTGCGGTTCAACCCAACTCTTTACTCAAGGCGTTGGCACCGAGCAGTTGGAGCAAGCCCTTGCGGCACGCTACCCACAATATCCCCTGGTGCGTATTGATCGCGACACCACTTCCCGCAAAGGCAGTTTGGACAAGCTGCTGGAAAAGATCCGCCGCGGAGAGGCGCGCATTTTGATTGGAACTCAGATGCTCGCCAAGGGCCACCACTTCCCTGATGTCACATTGGTGGGGCTATTGGACGTTGATGGCGCCCTATTCTCCGCCGACTTTCGGGCCTCAGAGCGATTGGCTCAGCTCTATATTCAGGTTGCGGGCCGAGCAGGACGAGCCAGCAAACCGGGAGAGGTGGTGCTGCAGACTCATCAGCCAGATCACCCACTGCTGCACCAACTGACTACCTTGGGATACGGCCCTTTCGCTGAAGCGGCACTCAAAGAGCGCCAAGAAGCACTGCTGCCGCCAGCGGGTCAGATGGCGATCCTACGGGCGGAGGCCAGCCACGCCCATCAAGCTCAGCAATTTTTGGCTGAAGCCAACCACTGTTTTGATCAACTTGCCATTCAGCGTGTGGGCCCGATGCCTGCCCCCATGGAGCGCAAAGCCGGTAAATATCGATTGCATACACTACTGCTCGCCAATGACCGCAAACGGCTGCAACAGGCGATCGAATTGGCACTGCCAAAAATCGAAGCGTTGGCCTCTGGCAAGCGCTGTCGGTGGCACCTAGAGCGCGATCCGCAAGATTTATTGTAATCGCTGGCGAAAATACCAACATTTCTGCCTAACAAAGCGTTGGTATTGACATATTTAGTCGTTAAAATAATCGGTTTGATTATTGCCGTATTTCCGGCTTGCCCCCTAGTTTTTCGGTGTCGTGATGAAACAACATATTCAGCAATTACTTGAGCAGACCGTCGCTCTCCTAAAGGAGCGTGAGATCATTCCAGCAGAGGCCGCGCCTCGAGTTCAGGTAGACCGAACCCGCGACAAGAGCCACGGCGATCTCGCCACTAACTTGGCGATGATGCTGGCTAAGCCAGCCAAGAAAAACCCTCGTGAGCTGGCGCAGCTGATCATCGATACCCTGCCAGCTTCCGAATTGGTGGCCAAAACCGAAATCGCTGGCCCAGGCTTTATCAACTTTTTCCTCGATGCGGGCTGGTTGGGCAAACAGATCGAAGCCATTGCCGACAGCGACCGTGCCAACGTCAAAGCCGTTGACGCAGCGCAGACCATCGTTACCGACTACTCAGCTCCAAACGTGGCCAAAGAGATGGCCGTGCACCACATCCGCTCCACCGTAATTGGTGACGCGGTAACCCGAACCTTAGAGTTCCTAGGCCACAACGTGGTTCGCGCCAACCACATCGGTGACTGGGGCACCCAGTTCGGCATGCTGATCGCCTATCTGGAGAAGATGGAGAACGAGAGCGCCGCCGATATGGATCTGTCGGATCTGGAAGCCTTCTATCGTGAAGCCAAGAAAAACTACGATGACGACGCCGAGTTCGCCGAGCGCGCCCGTAACTACGTGGTGAAACTGCAAGGTGGTGACGACTACTGCCTGACCATGTGGAAAAAACTGGTCGACATCACCATGGCGCAAAACCAAGCGATCTATGACCGCCTAAATGTCTCTTTGACCAACGACAACGTCATGGGCGAATCCCTGTACAACTCCATGCTGCCAGAGGTAGTTGCGGATCTGAGTGAGCAGGGCTTGGCCGTAGAAGACGACGGCGCCACCGTGGTGTTCCTAGACGAATTCAAAGGCAAAGACGGCAACGCCATGGGCGTCATCATCCGTAAACGTGACGGTGGCTTCCTATACACCACCACCGACATTGCGGCTGCTAAGTACCGTGTCGATAACTTCAGTGCCGATCGCATCTTGTACTTCATCGACTCCCGTCAAGCGCAGCACCTGCAGCAAGCTTGGCTGATCGCTCGCAAAGCCGGTTATCTGCCAGAAACCACCACGACTGAGCACTGTGCGTTTGGCATGATGCTGGGTAAAGATGGCAAGCCATTTAAAACCCGTTCTGGCGGCACCGTTAAGTTGGCGGATCTGCTGGAAGAAGCACACCAGCGCGCCATCAAGCTGATCGGCGACAAAAACCCAGATCTGCAGGGCGAAGAGTTAGAATCCATCGCCTCCACCGTGGCCATGGCGTCAGTGAAATACTCGGATCTGTCCAAGAACCGCACCACCGACTACGTATTCGATTGGGACAACATGCTGACCTTCGAAGGCAATACCGCACCTTACATGCTGTACGCCTTCAGCCGCATCCAATCGATTTTCCGCAAAGCGGGCGTAAACGCCGCCGAGCTTAACGGCACCATCACCCTAAACCATGAAAAAGAGGAAGCGCTGGCACAGAAACTGGTACAGCTGAACGATACCGTTCACGCCGTAGCCAACAAAGGCATGCCACACATGATGTGCAGCTACCTGTTTGAACTAGCGGGTGCCTTCATGAGCTTCTACGAAGCCTGCCCAATCAACAAAGATGACGTCAGCGCCGAAGACAAGGCCAGCCGACTGCGTCTGTGTGCAGCCACAGCCAACACCCTGAACGTTGGCCTGAACCTGCTGGGCATCAACACGTTGGAGCGCATGTAACCAATGGCTACCCGGGATTACGCTAAGCGAGGCGGTCGTAAGCCTCGACGTGGCCGTAAAGCGGCTCCTAAACGGTCTTTTCCTTGGGTGGCCGCCGTTGCCGCATTGGCTTTGATTGGTGGCTTCGCCTATCTACTTTGGAACATCAGCGGCTCCTCAGACGAGGTGGTCGAACTTGAACCACAAACTCCTGTTGTTGAAGCTCCTAAACCCAAGATCAAGCCAAAAGAGGTCGACCCTCTGCCTGAGAAACCTCAGGAGACCTGGGAGTACATCGAGACCCTTCCAGAGCAGCAGATTGAAGTGGAAGTGCCAGAACAGAAGCTAGGTGGACCTTATCAGATGCAGTGTGGCTCGTTCCGCAAACAGAGCCAAGCTGAAGAGATGAAGGCCAAAATTGCCTTCTCAGGCCTAGAGGCTGAAGTTCGCCGCACCAAGGGTGACAATGGCGTGTGGTATCGGGTTCGCTTAGGTCCTTACGACCGTAAGCGCGTTGCCGACAGCGACAAAAACACCCTGAAACGGGCGGGTATCGCCACTTGCCAAGTTTGGTTGTGGACTAATTAACTCTCTGACTAAAACGGGCGAAATCGCCCGTTTTATACCAATTCAATTAAGGAAATAGTCAACTTAGTGCGCCGAGTAGATTGTCTCAATCTAGACGCTCAATGCCGTTGCTAGTGGTTCTAACAACAAATTGAGCAACGAAGAGTGCGGCAATTTAAGCAAGCAATAGTGACTGGATCTTTAGTTGAGTTGGTATTTTTATCTGAAATTCGGAATTTATGACCAAACGCCAACGATGCCAGCACTGCCAAAAGCCAATCTCGGTTTGCATTTGCCACGCCATCACACCGCTGTCCAGCCGCCATCAGGTGTGGATACTGCGCCACCCCAGCGAGATAAAATCCGCTAAGGGAACCGCTCAGCTTTGCAGTTTAGTGCTCAATAACTGCCAGCTTTTCGATGGCGAAACTGAAACGGATTTTACTGAGCTAAAGCAACGAATAGCCGCCAGCTCCAGGCCCACCTGGCTGCTCTATCCTGATGACAATGCCACCAGCGTTGAAAACTTGGGAAAACAGACCGCTGCCATCAATCTATTGGTGCTCGATGGCACCTGGAAAAAGGCGTATCGCATCTTGCAGATGAACCCTTGGCTACAGCAGCTGCCCAAGCTGAGCTTTGATGCCGCTCCCGAAGGGCAGTATCAAATCCGCAAAGCCAGTCGCAGCGACTCGCTGTCGACACTCGAAGCCATTGGCCACTGCCTGAATCATCTGGATGAGTGCGATACCCAACCGCTATTTACCGCGTTCGATGCCCTTAAACAGAGTCAACTGGCGCATATGCCGGAAAATATTCGCAAACGCTATTGATGTTCTAAACTGAAATTAAGATTTCAAAAACAGATGCATGGATGCGTTTTCTGCCACAACTTTGGGGGGTTCTGGCTCACCTTGCCGTCATTAGCGGTTTGAGCCTCGGTTTAGCGAGCGATGTTGTCGCTACTGATACGCCTTCACCACCTCAGACTCAACCACAGGAGTCGACCAAACCTAAACAGGCCACCTCAAAACAGGAGGCGGCTCCCATGCGCTTGGGCAATAAATCCCAAGCCAGCAGCAAAGTTACCGAGCACACTACCGACATTCAGCAGATTCAATTGCCCGGCGCCTCCCGTTTAAGCCTTGGGCGCAAACAGATTCAGCCTCCCCCCCAGTCTCCCCCCCAGTCTCCACAACAACCACCAGAGCCTGAGTCGAAACCGGCGCGCCAACCGCCCCTAACCAAACCCTTGGTTAAGGTAGCGAGCAAGCCCAGTACCGAAAACGCAAAAATCCTTACCCAAGCGCTCACCGATTCCCCGCTCCCCAAAGAGCAAGTCAAGGTCACCACTCCACGGCGAGCGGCAATGTTAGAGCTACTTGAACAGCAATCTCCTGAGTTCACCATTGCAGAACAAGCCGAACCAGAATCTCTGCTCAGCCTGCCAAAACTCGGCCAAGGGCGATTCGAGGAACTGCTCAGCGTCCATCGAAATATGGCCATCGCAGCTTGGGAGTATTTTGACAGCCAGTATCAACCCCAAACCGGGCTGATTAACTCAGTAAAAGGCTACAAAGAAACAACGCTGTGGGACGTCGCCAGCGCCATCGGCGGCACCGTTGCTGGCTATGAGTTAGCACTGATCGAACAAGACGAGTTCAAGCAGCGAATCGGCACCTTACTGGATACCTTAGGCAGTATGCCACTCTACAATCACCATCTGCCTGCACGTAACTACCACACCGACACCGGCCTGCCAGTCACCAATAAGAGAAACCGCCTTAAAAATGGCAGTGGCTGGTCTGCGCTGGACATCGCCCGAACCCTAGGTTGGCTGGCAATTCTAGAGAAACGCCACCCTCAATTTCAGCCGCAGATCGCCAAAATAAGCCAACACTGGCAGCTAAAAAGCCTAATCAAAGATGGCGACATCACCGGTGCTCGCTACAACGGCGTACGAGAACGGCGTTATCAGGAGGGCCGCTATGGCTACGAACAATATGCCGCTGCCGCTTTAAGTCTCTGGCAACTGGAGAGTCCCAACGCCAAGGACACCAGCGACATGAACACCACCGAGTTGCAGCAACTGATGGTCACCGTCGACAATCGCAATGTGCCCTTTTTAACCAGCGACCCCTTCTATTTGGCTCTGATTGAGCTTGGGCCCGCTGCTGAGTTTCTTGCCCAAGATAGCGCCACCATCTACGAGTTGCATCGTCGCAGGTGGCAGCAGGAAAATCAGATCTGGTGCTTTGGCGAAGACGCCAGTCAACACCCACCTTGGTTTCTCTACAATAACCTGTGGTATCAAGGCAAAGCGTGGCACAGCACCGACTATCGCGGACAGACCAGCAAACACACCCAAACCCTCAGTGCCAAATGCGCCCTCAGTTGGGCCGTGCTCAGCCAGGATGAATTTGGCGAAGAGTTATGGTTTCAAGCCAGGCAACTGTTTCGCAAAGAGGGCTGGTTCACCGGTCGCTTCGATGATCGCAGCGTGAATGCCAGCCACAACCTCAACACCCACGCGGTGATTTTGACGGCGCTGCTCTACATCCACAATGGAAATCAGCCGCTGATCATCCCCAATGTGGTGGTGCCAGAGCAAGAAACCCGCCTTTAAGGGTTGAAGCCTCTGAAATCGTCCCCAGATATATACCCAGAGTGATTTTCTGCGCACAGTGCGCATCAGTAGATTTTAAGGATCTCCAATGACCACCATTGTATCGGTTCGCCGCGGCGACAAAGTTGTGATCGCTGGTGATGGCCAGGTTTCCCTGGGCAACACCGTCATGAAAGGCAACGCCCGCAAAGTACGCCTGCTTAGCGGTGGAAAAGTGTTGGCAGGATTTGCCGGAGCCACCGCCGATGCCTTCACCTTGTTCGAGTTATTGGAAGCCAAACTGAACGCCCATCAAGGTCACCTCACTCGCGCCGCCGTTGAGCTCGCCAAAGCTTGGCGCACCGAGCGAACCCTACAGAAACTGGAAGCCATGTTGATTGTTGCTGACGAAGAGACCAGCTTGGTGATCTCCGGTAATGGCGACGTGGTGGAGCCAGAGCACGATCTGGTCGCCATCGGCTCTGGCGGTAACTACGCCCAAGCCGCCGCGCTGGCGCTGCTGCAAAATACCGACATGGACGCGCGCGAAATTGCCGAAAAGGCACTAAACATTGCTGGTGACATCTGCGTGTTCACCAACCACAGCCACACCGTTGAAGAATTGACTACTAAGGGTTAAGCCGTATGTCTGAGATGACCCCAAGAGAGATCGTATCCGAACTGAACCGTCACATCATTGGCCAGAACGACGCCAAAAAAGCGGTTTCCATCGCCCTGCGTAACCGCTGGCGTCGGATGCAACTTAACCCTGAGCTGCGTCAGGAAGTGACTCCCAAAAATATTTTGATGATCGGCCCAACCGGTGTGGGTAAGACCGAAATTGCTCGTCGTCTGGCCAAGCTGGCTCGCGCTCCCTTTATCAAGGTGGAAGCCACTAAGTTCACCGAAGTGGGTTACGTGGGCAAAGAGGTTGAACAGATCATTCGTGATCTCACTGACTCCGCCATCAAGATGACCCGCGAGCACGAAGTTGAGCGTAACCGCTTCCGTGCCGAAGAAGCGGCCGAAGAGCGAGTGTTAGATGCACTGCTGCCGCCAGCCAAAGATGAGTGGTCTGCAGACAACAACAAAGACTCCAGTACCCGCCAAGTATTCCGCAAGAAACTGCGTGAAGGCCAGCTGGATGACAAAGAGATCGAGATCGATGTGGCTCAGGCTCCGGCCGGGGTTGAGATCATGACTCCTCCTGGCATGGAAGAGATGGCCAATCAGCTGCAATCCATGTTCCAGAATATGGGCAATCAGCCAAGCAAGCGCCGCAAGATGAAGGTCAAAGACGCCATGAAGGCGATGATCGACGAAGAGGCCGCGAAGCTGGTAAACCCAGAGGAGCTAAAAGAGAAAGCCATTGAAGCGGTTGAGCAAAATGGCATCGTGTTCTTAGATGAGATCGATAAGATCTGTAAGCGCGGCGAAAGCTCAGGTCCCGACGTTTCCCGCGAAGGGGTTCAGCGTGACCTGCTGCCTTTGGTGGAAGGCTGCACCGTGAACACCAAGCACGGCATGGTAAAAACCGATCACATCCTATTTATCGCCTCCGGTGCCTTCCAGCTGGCGAAACCTTCGGATCTTATCCCTGAACTGCAAGGCCGCCTGCCAATTCGTGTTGAGCTGGAAGCCCTGTCTGCAGAGGACTTCGTTCGCATTCTGACCGAGCCTAACGCCAGCCTGACCGAGCAATATAAGGCACTGATGGGCACCGAAGGTGTAAGCATCGAGTTTGCCGAAGATGGCATCAAACGCATCGCCGAGGCCGCATGGCAGGTGAATGAGCGCACCGAAAACATCGGCGCTCGTCGTCTGCACACGGTGATGGAAAAGCTGATGGAGGAGATCTCTTTCGACGCTTCAGACCGATCTGGTGATACCCTGACCATCGATGCCGCATACGTTAACAGCCATCTGGATCAGTTGGTTGAAGACGAAGATCTGTCTCGCTTTATCCTGTAAGGAACACCATGAACATTGCCGTAACCAAACTCAAGCTCAAGCGTAAGTCCCGCCAACTGGAGGTGCACTTCAACACCGGCGAGCAAGCCTCGTTAAGCTGCGAACTGCTGCGAGTCTGCTCCCCCTCGGCGGAGGTGCATGGTCACGGCAACCCGGTATTGGTAACCAACAAGCGTGAAGTGAACATCAACGAGATCAAGCCGGTGGGCGGCTACGCCGTTAAGCTGGTGTTCGACGATGGCCACGATTCCGGCCTCTACTCCTGGGAGCTGCTGCATCAATATGCGCAAAACCAGCAGGAGTTGTGGCAAGACTATCTAGAACGTTTGGCGGCCGCCAAAGGCAGCCGCGAACCGCTACTGGACATCAAGGTGGACTACAGCAACAAGGGCTGAATTTAGCCTCAGTGACCCATCGCAAAACGCCCTCAGATGAGGGCGTTTTTTCGAAAAAATGCTTTTCAGACCATGAGTACGTAACCGGTTAGCCTGCGGCGGGCAAGGGCTTCACCCTCGGCGCACCCATTCGCCTCCAACGGAACGGAGTTCCTCACTCCACGCTATCAGTAAGCGTAAGCCCACTTATGCTTCCAGCTCTCCGGTAACTTAGCTTCACTCCACGCCTGCTGGCACAGCTCACTCACCTTATTCCACTCCCCCTGCTTAAGCCATTTGGCCAGCATGGGCCCCATCTGTGGGTAGTGAATGGGCTCACAGCTGCGGCTGTTGAGCCAAGTCTGAATCTCGTCACTACTGCCCTGCTGCATCACCTGCGCGGCACCCAAAAGCTCCAGTGCCAAAGCGTTAGAGGCCTGCTCAAACTGACCACCAAGGGGCTTTAGCAGCAATTTTTTCCCAAGCACCAATGCTTCAGATACCAGCTCAAATCCCGCCGAGCTTATCACCCCACAGCAGCCCGCGAGATGTTGCTGGAAGCCCAAACGGTCAAAGCCATGCCAATGAATGTGTGCTGGTAAGTCCGCTGGTGCCTGCTGAGCGTGATACACCCGAAACTGCACCTGTGGCAGAGCATCGAGCATATCACGAATGAATTGCGGCGACTCAAATGGCAGGTATACCAGTACGTGTCCCACCTCATCGCCACTTTGATGAGGCGCTTCAATGAACGGTGGCAACAGATCACAGCCGAAGTGATGCCAATGGCAACCGAGGAGGATGGAGGCCGGCGCAAAGTGGTTCATCACCTGCTTATCGATCCAAGACTGGCCAGTAACCGGCACGTCATGTTGAAATGCATTCTGGTGACTGACACTGATACAAGGCTTACCTTGCCGCTTAGCCGCCCACGCAGAGACCGGCTCAAAGTCATTAAGCACTAAGTCATACTGGCTCAAATCCAGCGCATGCACATCGCGCCAGAACTGCACCAATTTGTTATTCAGCGCAGTAGACACAATGTCGACTTTGCCATTACGGGTGGCAAACGTCAGTCCAGATAGGCAGCGAAAGTCCCCGAACGCCTGCATATCAAAAAACTGCGACTTTGCCCTGCCTGAAAACAGATAGTCCACCTCAATCTGTTCCGATTTGAGCGCCGGGGCCATCACTCTGGCTCGAGTCAGGTGGCCATTGCCCGTTCCTTGAATGCCGTAAAGTATCCGCATTGTCATTCCTAAATCACTACGGTCAAACTGATGGTTGCCGCCACTAGGCCAAGGCTAGCGCCCGCAAAGATGTCTCCTGGATAGTGCACCCCCAGTACCACTCGAGAGCAGGCAACCAAGGTCGCCCAACTCCAGGCCAGTATGGCCAGTTGTGGGATATACCAGCCCAACACGGTGGCAAACAGAAAGGCCGCGGCGCTGTGGCCGGAAGGAAAGCTGAATTTATCGTGGGGGTCGACCAAAGGCTGGCAACCCGTAAGCACCTGACAAGGTCTGGCTCGCTGCAACCGATTTTTGAGAAACCAATACGCAGGCAGCTCGATGGCGTAAGCCGTCAACAGCAACAGAAAGAAGGTTGGACCAAGCTCTGGGTCAGCAAAAGCAGCGATGACCCCGAACAAGGCATAGCCATAACCATCACCACTTCTTGAGAAATTTCTGGCCAACCACTGGCTCAGTGGCTGCCGCGAAAATTGGTGTAGCCAATAAAAGCCACGTTTGTCCCATAACGCCAGTTGTTGCCACATATCCAAGCTCTCACACTTTTCCAGTTAGGAGCAGATTAGGCAGTGGCAATGACACTCAAGTGACAGCCAAGGGTCAATTCGATGACAGCGAAGCCCAAGATCAAAAAAGGCCGCTCAAGGCGACCTTTTTAGATGATAACGTGTGGCGTCGTTGCGTTATGCCGTTTCAGGGGCAGAACTGCCGCGCTCACGGAACATCTTAACCAGGTAGTATACGTTCACGCTGGCAACAAAAGCGTTCATCATCCAAACCGGAGCTGCGTCGATCATCAACCCGTAGATCACAAACAGTGAACAGCCAATGAAGTTCAGTACACGCAGACGAACGATGTTTTTCATCATCAGTGAGATAGCAACCATAACGGAAGCCATGTGACCAATAACATCAACCAGGGTCAGTTCCATAACATACTCCAGAATTTATTTGACTATTCCCCTCTTCCTTGACTGGTAATGGAGACTCCGTGCCCCGAACTGTCTGGTGAATAAGTGTTCAAAATCGGAACAAATGGTAACAAACAAGTCGTTAACATCAACATGAACGCCATACAAATGTGATCGCGATCACCCAAAAATGAGCCACAACCCTGATTTATTTCGTAAATTTACAACATTCTGTTTTTGGATTAAAACTGGGCTAAAACTCCAATGACAAACAACGAGTTCTGTTAATCAACACCCATTCCAATCCGGTTAATAAGGGTTATACTGGAGCGGCACTATTCGTCCGATATCGAGGCAACTATGCACTACAACACCTCTGAACTTTGTGATCTTTACGCCGAGCAGGTCGACGTGGTTGAACCCATGTTCACCAACTTTGGTGGTTGTGACTCCTTTGGTGGAGAACTGCAAACCATCAAATGCTTCGAAGACAGCGTGCTGATCGCTGAAACTTTAGAACAAGATGGTACCGGTAAGGTTCTGTTAGTCGATGGAGGTGGTTCGCTACGCCGTGCCTTAATTGATGCCAAGATGGCCGAGCTAGCCGCCCAAAATAATTGGGAAGGGCTGATCGTTTACGGCAGCGTTCGAGAAGTAGATGCATTGGTCGACATCGATATTGGCATTCAAGCGCTGGCTTCCATCCCTGTTGGCGCCTACCAAACCGGCGAAGGCGCGGTAGACGTACCGGTCAACTTTGGTGGCGTTACCTTCCTGCCAGAAGATCACATCTACGCCGATTCCACCGGAATTATTCTGTCGCCGGACCCGCTCGACCTGGATTAATTATGCACCTCCACTTGGCAACGGATGCCGAACTCAATCGCTACTTAAGTCGGCGCGCTGGCGAGCGCCATCAAGGAGAAAGCTGGTTGCTTGGGGATCAGCTTTTGGGGGACTCCCTTACGCAGAAGCTCGCCTTTGCCAAGGCTCAAGGCATCCGCTTTGTGCTGCTGGGAATCCCTGAAGATATCGGCCCAAGGGCCAATCTTGGCCGAGGTGGAGCCGATGGCGGCTGGGACGCCTTTCTCAGCCAATTTGCCAATCAGCAGTGCAATGAGCTCACCTCTGGTGACGACATCCTGCTACTCGGCCACATCGACACCGCCGACCTTCAGTCGCGTTGCCACCAACTCGATGCCTCAAACGACGCGCAATTGCAGCAGCTACGCCATGCCACTGCCGAGCTTGATGCTCGCGTCACTCCCGTAATTGAAGCCATTGCCGCAGAAGGCCTAGAAGCAATTGTCATCGGCGGCGGCCACAACAATGCCTTGCCCATACTGGCAGGCTACCGTTTGGGGCTCAATCAGCCTCTTGCCGCAGTGAATCTCGATCCTCACAGTGATTTTCGAGCTACTGAAGGCCGACACAGCGGAAATGGTTTTGCCTATGCAGCCCAAGCCGGGCACCTGTGTCATTACCATGTGTTAGGCCTCAATGAGCTTAAAAACAATCAACACAGCTTAGATAGCCTTACCGAGCACGGTTTTGGGTGGCATAGCCTGCAGCAACTTTGGATAAGACGAGAGATGTCGCTGACAACGGCTCTATCGGATATCACCGCCTCTTTAAATGCCAAGCAATGTCCAGTGGGACTTGAGCTCGACCTAGATGCCATTGCCGGACTGGCCAGTTCGGCGGAGACCATGGCAGGCATTCCACTTATGGACGCGGCACACATTGTGTATGCTTTAGCCCAATCTCCTCGCTGCACCTACCTGCACCTTGCCGAGGGCGCACCAAGCTGCCACATCAGCGGTCTTCAAGCTGGCAAAAGACAGGTTGGCCAAGCGCTATCAGAGTTGGTATTCAGCTATCTGTCGGCTCGCCGCCAACCGCTTGGCTAAAGGTTTCTGGACCTGAGAAAGCAAACCCTTGCAGACCATCTATCTGATACTCATGCAGGCGCTGAGCCACCGCCTGCTCCTCGACCTGTTCGGCCACCACCAACACCTCTCGAGCGTGGGCGGCAGCCACCATCAGTGGCAGTAAAGATTCATAGCCACTTTGCTGATCCAGATGGCGGCTATAGGCAGCATCCAGCTTGATCCCCTCTACCGGCAATTGATGCAGCTCCGCCAGCCCCGCAGGAGTAATGTGGTCCAGCCATACGGAGATTCCCCGTCGCTGCGCCTGTTCGATAAAATACTTAACGCCACTTATGTGTTCCAGCACCACACTTTCCGCAATCTCCACCGCCAATTGCCCTCCCTCCTGAGTGATGCTGTTGGCCGCCTGAAATAACTGCTCCATAAAGTGCTGTGACAGCACTGCGCCAGAGGTCAGGTTAATGGCAACTTTGGCCTTAAGATCATGCTGTTGGCATTGTTCCATCAGGGTTTGCAAAACCAATACATCCAGCTCAACGCTGCGCTGAAGCCGCTCTGCCAACACCACTACCGCTCCCGGCGCTCGCCACTGCTTGCCATCAAAAAATCGCGTCAGCACTTCGTAATAGAGCAGCTCGGCATCACGGTTAATCACTTTGTGCAGCATCAGCTTCGGCTGCTGCGTCAACATGGCATCCAATCGCCTCTGCTGCTCTTCAATGGAGGTGCGATGACGATCGGCCTCCTTTACCTCCTCACCAGAAAAGTGACGTTGCAGCTGTTGATGCAGCTTCTCTTCAATGGCATCCACAGACTCACCAAACCGGAATGATTCACTGACGATGGCAACGCGCTCACCACCCGCCTGCTGGAGCTTTTCGCTCAGCTCAGCTCCCAGCTCCTCACCATTGGCCAGCCAATCCTGGGATTCCATTCCCGGAAGGATGATCCAGAAATCCACGCCACTCATTCGATAAACTCGAGCAAGAGGGAAGCGAGCGATACGCTCACGAATCGTTTCAGTCAGCGCTTTGAGCATCGGCTTAACTGCCGCCATACCGTGCTGACACTCCATCTGTTCCACCCCAGATAGGTGCACCTGCGCCACCACACCAGACTCCAACTCCCGATCCTTAAGCAGGTGATCCAGGCGATCTCGACCTCGCACGTCATTGGCCAAGCCGGTTTCACTGTCGATGAAGCAGGCTTTCTGAAGCTTATCGATGCGCTCACATTGCTTGTTATAGAGCGCCTCACTGTTCTCCACCATCTTGTTCATGGTCAGCGTCAGCGCTTTAAATTCGTCAATAAATGGCAACGACTCCTGCCGGATAAAACGCCGGCGCCGTAACCCCTCTGCCTGATACTGCGCCCCTTTAAGCGGCTTTAAGATCAACGTCAAAATCAATGCTCCACTGCCAATGGCCAACAACGCCACCACAACAGAGACCAGCAAGGCGCGATAAGCAAGCCGGTACAGATGCAGCAAGGCGGGCTCCGGGTTCGCCACCACCTCCAGCTTGGCCACCAGCTGCCAACCGGCATTGATTTCGGTGTGGCTGGGATCAATGCGCAGATCCATCAGCCCCCGAAACCAAGCCGGAGCGCGTTCACCTGAATGTTCAAAGCGGCGCAGCAGTTGCCGATCCGTTCCGGTCAAAATAAGAGTTTGGTAGTCTCCACGGTCAAAAATGGCATCCACCATTGATTCCGCCAACACCCAATCCTGCTGGGCCAGCACTGGCGATAATGACAACCCAAACGAGGTCGCCGTATCTTGAGCATGGATCGCCAGTTGCTGACGCAGGTAATCTTGGGTGCCTTTGAGAAACAGCACCAGATTGATGCTGGTTAGCGTGGTCACCAGTAACACCAAACACAGCAGTAATAACCTAAATAGGCTCATGATGACTCCTTCAACTGCAGACGCTCCAACAGCTCTTGCCACAACTCGATGCCATTGTCCCCTTGCCGAATCTGCTCACCTTTGTTGAAGGCCCGAGCTCGCCACAGACCTTCACCATTAAAACTGTATACCGGCACCAGATCCGGTCGCTGGGCACCAGGCAGGATTTTGGGATTGATGTTGTCCAGCACCAAGGGCATGGCACTGGAAGGTGGCTGATAGGTCAACACCATGTGGGCCTGATTGAGCTCTACAGCTTTAGCGTACATCAGCCTTAGCTGCGACGACGGCATACCAAGCACCCTTAAGGTGAAAAACTTAGCCAATGAGAAATCTTCACAATCACCGCCACCACTGGCGACAAACTCCAGCGGCGTGGCCCAGTAATCGGCACGCTGCCAATGCTGCTGATCAGAGATAAATTGGTATTGATTGAAAAAATCATTTACCCGCTGCAGCTGCTGTGGCGCGGCAACGGGTTCGGCCAGACTGGTCTCGATGAACGCCTTCAAGGCCATCACCTGCTCAACCCCTTGCTGACCAAATCGGGCTTCAATCATCCGCAGACGCGGCTCATCGAATAACTGTTGCCACTGTGTCACTTTAGGCGTTGCATTGACCGCACCCGTTCCAAAGCACAGCGCCATGCACAGCCACCCTAAAATTCGCAAATCCTTGTGTCCTTTTTTATGCCGTTTCCATCTAAGTTGTTACCACGATGGCTCACTTTGGTCGCACTTGGAAGATCAAGTGCTTAAAGGAACGGCAGCTTATTTTATCACCTCAACTGAGACCGGAACCTGACAGATTGATCTACCCCGTTTCTGTTCCGTGTTTTAAAGTGTAGACTGTGACCAATTTCCAGCTAGTTAACATAGGAATGCCCAGTCATGGCAGATAACGGGGATAAAACCCATTTTGGATACAAGACGGTAGAGTCCGATAAAAAAGCCGACATGGTTGCAGATGTGTTTCACTCTGTGGCATCCAAATACGATCTTATGAACGACCTGATGTCATTTGGCGTTCATCGCTACTGGAAGCGTTTTACCATCGAATGTGCGGCCGCACGTCCAGGCATGCGCGTATTGGATCTGGCCGGCGGTACCGGCGATCTAACCCAAAAGTTTTCTCAGTTGGTGGGTGAATCAGGCCAAGTCATTCTGGCAGACATCAACGAATCGATGCTGAAAGTGGGGCGCGCCAAGCTGCAAGACAACGGCGTCGTGGGCAACGTTAACTACGTTCAAGCCAACGCCGAGGCGCTGCCGTTCCCTGACAATCACTTCGATATCATCACCATCGCCTTCGGTCTTCGTAACGTCACCGAAAAGGCCAAAGCCTTAGCGTCAATGCAACGTGTGCTAAAGCCCGGCGGTAAGCTGCTGGTACTGGAGTTCTCCAAGCCGCAAAATGCCCTGATGCAGAAAGCCTATGACTTCTACAGCTTCCAGGTGATCCCTAAGATGGGCTCCATGGTTGCTGGCGACTCGGAAAGCTATCAGTACCTGTCTGAGTCCATCCGCATGCACCCTGATCAGGAGACCCTGAAACAGATGATGCTGGATGCTGGTTTTGATCAGGCGGATTACGTCAACATGACCAATGGTGTAGTGGCGCTGCACCGAGGCTACAAGTACTAACACCAATCTGAATGAATTCAGGGCACCATTGCTAGATGAGATCGGTACACGCTTGGCTTGCAAGGCTGAACCGATTTCATCAGGTAATTGGATAGCGCACTGAATCAGATTGATACAAGCCCGTTCACGGAAGTCACATAATAAAAAAGAGGCGTTATGCACCTTGCCACCCTGGTCGCAGGCAGCTTGGAAGCTGCATTAGGGCAACTGCTAAAGTATCACCCTCACCCTCGTCCCTTGGCCAAATGCCATGGGCAAGTTATCCAGCTTCAGTTGGCCGAGCTCCCTTGGCCACTCATCCTTATCATGGACGAACCCATCGCGGTTTATAGCCAATACGGCGCAGATGTGGATGCCCAGCTTAACATCAGCTTGTCAACACTGGCCGCCATCCGCAATGGCGAATCCCTGTCTGAACTGGTCAAGCAGCAAAAGCTTGAGATCACTGGCGACATGCAATTGGTGGGCTTGCTGGCTCAGCTGTTGGCCGCCATCGAATTTGATCCCACGGACCCATTGAGCAAGGTTGTCGGTGATGGCATGGCCCACCGAATCCACAAGACCGGCATGGGGCTGTTTAGCCGAGGTCAACAACACGCCAAACGTGCTCAAGCCCATTTGGGAGAGTTTCTGGTTGAAGAGCAACACTTGGCACCTGCCCCAGAGCAGATGCGTCAGTTTTGCGATGACGTGGATGCATTAGCAATGCGAGTCGATCAGATCGCTCAGCGCCTGACGAAGCTGGAGGACTAACATGGCCGTAAGTTCCCTTCGCCGCGCGTATCAAATTACCAAAGTTTTCCGTCAGTACCGCCTCATTGAGCTGATTCCTAAAGCCAAACGGCCGCTGTTACTGAGCCTGTTGGACTCGCTGCTGTTCTGGATGGGTCGCCGGGCCACGGATGCCAATGCCAGCACCCGAACCAAGTTAGCCCTGCAAACCCTAGGACCGGTTTACATCAAATTTGGTCAAATGCTCAGCACGCGCCGCGACCTACTTTCCGATGATTTCGCTGAAGCTCTGTCTCAGCTCCAAGATCAGGTGCCCCCCTTCGATAGCCATCAGGCTAAAGCTCTGATTGAGGAGCAGCTAGGCTGTGCCGTCGAAACCCGATTTGATCACTTCGATCTAACACCACTGGCGTCGGCCTCAGTGGCCCAAGTGCACACCGCACAGCTAAAGGGCACCGATGAAGAGGTGGTGCTCAAAGTCGTGCGTCCTGACATCGAACCGGTGATTCACGCCGACCTTAAGTTGATGGCCAGCTGTGCCGCGTTGGTGGACAAGAGCCAACTCGGCAAACGTCTGCGCGCCCCAGAAGTGGTGGAAGACTACCGCACCACCATTTTGGCCGAACTGGATCTGGTACAGGAAGCCAGCAATGCCCGTCGGCTGCGGGACAATTTTGCCGGTTCAGAAGCGCTGTACATCCCTAAGGTCTATCCCGAACTGTGCCGCCGCAAACTGCTGGTGATGGAGCGCATCTACGGCATTCCCGTCACCGACATCGACGCCCTAAAAGCCCAACAAACCGACATGAAGCTGTTGGCCGAACGTGGCGTGGAGGTGTTCTTCACCCAGGTATTTCGCGATAACTTCTTCCACGCCGACATGCACCCTGGCAACATCTTTGTGAGCCAGGAAGACCCTAGCAATCCGATGTACATCGGCATCGATTGTGGCATCGTGGGTCGCCTCAGCGAGGTGGACAAACGCTGCTTGGCGGATCTGTTTTTGGCGTTCTTCAATCAGGACTACAACCGCTTAGCCCAGGTTTACATTGGCTCCGGCTGGATCGATTCCGATACCAATCCGATGGAATTTGAGCGGGCTTTGCGTCAGGTGCTTGAGCCACTGGCCAACAAGCCACTGTCACAGATAAGCTTCGGCCACTTGCTGGTTGAGCTGTTCCGCTGCGCCCGCCAGTTCAACATGGAGGTGCAGCCACAGTTGGTGCTGCTGGAGAAAACTCTGTTGTATGTTGAAGGCTTAGGGCGTCAGCTCTATCCTCAGCTGGATCTGTGGCAAACGGCAAAACCCTTCCTAGAAGAGTGGATGCATGAGCAGCTTGGTCCTTCGGCACAAGCCAAGCGAGTCAAAGAGAACTTACCGTTTTGGCTGGAAAAGTTGCCAGAGATGCCCGATCTGCTCCATGACAATTTACAATTAAGTAAACAGCTATTAATGCACCCACAAGCGGCATTAGAGGGCTACATTAAACAGCGTAAGAAGATTCACAATAGTCACTATTTCCTAGTAATTGGGTCAGTTTTGTTGATCTGTAGCACAATAATGCTAGTGAATTTCAGTACAATCTGGCCCTCGAGCGCCACTGCAATTCTCGGAGTTGTGGCCTGGGTCAAGGCTTGGCGTCTCAACAATCGGTGATTTCTACTCCGATTGTTGATAAATTGAATAACGTTTTTAAATAGCTTCTACATACCCGGAGATAACATGGGCGGCATCAGCATTTGGCAACTTCTAATCATCGCACTGATCGTGGTTCTACTGTTCGGAACCAAGAAACTGCGCGGTATGGGCTCTGATCTGGGCGGCGCGGTAAAAGGCTTCAAGAAAGCCATGAGCGACGAAAAGCCTAAAGAGGAAGAGAAAGCCATCGAAGATCAGCAAGCAGAGCAGAAAACCGCTGCCGAGCAGAAGAACAAAGAACAGGCTTAATCCATTATGTTTGACGGAATCGGTATGTTCGAACTGGTTCTGATTGCCGTTATGGGCTTAGTAGTACTGGGTCCTGAACGGTTACCAGTCGCCGTGCGCAGCATTAGTCGGTGGATTACCACCATTAAGCGCATGGCGAACTCGGTAAAGGATGAACTCGAACAAGAACTGAAGATCGAACAGCTGCAATCGGACCTGAAAAAGGCCGAATCCAAAGGTCTAGAATCCTTAGACCCAGATCTGCAGCAATCGATTCAAGAACTTCGAGACGCAGCCCAATCGGTCAACCGTCCGTATAAAGTTGAAGAGGCTGACTCCTCAACATCGTCTGCGCCATCTGAAGCTGCTAAACCTAAGGCTTCGGACAAACCTTCAGAGTAAACATGTCTGATCAGCAACCTCTAGTCAGTCATCTGCTCGAGCTAAGAAACCGCCTGATGCATTGCATCGGCGGGGTCTTACTGGTCTTCGCCAGCTTGGCTTACTGGGCAAACGACATCTATCACTACCTGTCGCAGCCACTGCTGGCCGTGATGCCAGACAGTGCGTCGATGATCGCTACCGACGTAGCATCGCCGTTCTTTGCACCGTTCAAACTCACCATGGTGGTGGCGCTATTTGTGGCCATGCCATACGTGCTGTATCAGATCTGGTCCTTTGTGGCTCCCGGTCTTTACAAGCACGAGAAAAAGCTAGTTATGCCACTTCTGTTCAGCAGTTCACTGCTTTTCTACAGTGGTATCGCGTTCGCCTACTACATTGTTTTCCCCGTGGTCTTTGGCTTCTTTACCTCAGTAGCGCCAGAGGGAGTGCAGGTCGCAACGGACATTAACAGCTACTTAAGCTTTGTTCTTAAACTGTTTTTCGCCTTTGGTCTTGCCTTTGAAATCCCCGTTGCGGTTATCCTTATGTGCTGGACCGGCATGACCACCGCGGAAGATTTGAAGAAAAATCGACCTTATATTGTTGTCGGCGCCTTCGTTGTTGGTATGCTACTGACACCGCCAGACATCATCTCTCAAAGCATGTTGGCCGTGCCAATGTTGCTGCTGTTCGAGGGTGGACTGTTCTTTGCTCGCCTCTATCAGCCGAAAGATGATGAGGAGGAGGAAGAGGCATAACTCCGACTGTCGTGGCGGTTCTATGGATTATAAAAATAGAAGGACACTTTTATGAACAAGACCGCCACGCTCTGCTTTGCACTATTTTCCCCTCTGGCTCTAGCCGCTCAAAACTGCTCAGACATCTCCGATCAAAGACAGCGACTGGCCTGTTTCGACAAAGCCGCCACCGCTATGGCCAACTGCCAGAAATTTGAGGACAAGTTAGACCGCTTACTCTGCTTTGACGAGTTGGCAGGTAAACAACCACAAGCCGTTGCCGTGGTCGCCCCAGTCTCCAAACCCGCTCCAACACCTGCAGCACAAACCGCATCCGCAGAAGACCGTTTTGGCATGCCCAAGGTAGAAGCTGAAGATGAAGCACAGTCACTTAGCGCTACCGTCTCCAAAGTGAAATTCGATGCCTATGATCGTTTCATCATCACTCTGGATAATGGCCAGGTTTGGAAACAGGCCGAAAGCCGACGCTACAAAATCAAACCTGACTATAAGGTCACCATCGAAAAAGCCGCGCTAGGTTCATTCCTTCTGATCGCCGAAGGTCGCGGTGGTAGCACCCGAGTTAAGCGGGTTCAATAACCCCAAAAGCGAGCCGGTGCGCATTTTGCACCGGCGCTTAATATCATTTTCATCACGAGTGGAACCAAATCCGGTCACTTGAGTCTACTCAGTGCGCCCTCAAGGGCTCAAAATCTTTCCTTCACGCCCAACAGACCCCAGATGCCTGTTTTTAAGTGTGATTAACCTCCTATGCTTAACAGCAAGGTTTGCTAATATGTGTCGCAATTGATTGGTCTTCACGCTGTTGGTGAATGTCCTTCTAATGCGATTAACAAGGAGCAGCAAGTGACCGTTGTAACCGGACCTTTTACTCGTCGCCGCATGCGTCGTATGCGCCGCCATGACTTCTCTCGCCGCCTGATGGCCGAGAACCACCTAACCGTAAATGATCTCATCTACCCAGTGTTTGTACTCGAGGGCAACCAACGCCGCGAGCAGGTAGAGTCGATGCCAGGCGTTGAGCGCCTCTCCATCGATCTGTTGATCGAAGAAGCTCGCGAAATCGTTGAGCTAGGCATTCCGGCCATGGCACTGTTCCCGGTAACTCCACAAGAATTTAAGTCTCTGGGCGCCGAAGAGGCCTACAACCCTGAAGGTTTGGCACAAAAAGCGGTACGAGCCCTGAAGCGTGAATTCCCTGAGCTGGGCGTCATTACCGATGTGGCTCTGGATCCGTTCACGACTCACGGCCAAGACGGCATCATCGACGATGAGGGCTACATCCTGAATGACATCACCACCGAAGTGCTGGTGAAACAGGCGCTGTCTCATGCCGATGCCGGTGCCGATGTGGTTGCCCCTTCCGATATGATGGATGGCCGTGTGGGTGCCATCCGTGATGCGCTGGAAGCCGCAGGTCACGTCAATACTCAAATTCTGGCGTACTCGGCGAAATACTCCTCCAACTACTATGGCCCATTCCGCGATGCGGTCGGCTCTGCGGGTAACCTGAAAGGTGGCAACAAGCACACCTATCAGATGGACCCAGCTAACTCCGACGAAGCGATTCAGGAAGTGGCCATGGACATCGAGGAAGGCGCCGATATGGTGATGGTGAAACCGGGTATGCCTTACCTGGACATCGTTCGCCGCGTTAAGACCGAGCTACAGGTACCAACCTACGCATATCAGGTAAGTGGTGAGTACGCCATGCACATGGCCGCCATTCAGAATGGCTGGCTGGATGAGCGTAAAATCATCATGGAATCCCTGCTGTGCTTCAAGCGCGCCGGTGCCGATGGCATCCTGACCTACTTCGCCAAGCGCGTTGCTCAGTGGCTAAACGAGAAATAGCGAGTCGCTGACACCATATTCGAGGGCACCCAGTGTGCCCTTTTCCTTTGAATCAGCTCACACTCTCTACGACGCTTCGGCACTTTCTTGCCAATTTTGAATCAAATTTATTCAGACTCGACTTAGGTACTACAGCATGCAAAAATCTCTGCTCGCCAGCTTAATTCTGGCCCCAGCGCTTCTTAGCCCTAACGCCATGGCAAATTCCGGCTGCGGCTTTGAAGAGAATCAATCCGGCCCCTTTGCCACTTGCGATCAACCCAAGCATGAAGAGGTTATCTTGACTGGAGCACTCGAGATGGAAAACATCATGAACGCCATTCCTGGCTATTCCGAAAACTACGAGGCTTATCAACCTCAACAGGAGTGGATCAGCCGCATCGCCGAAGAGAAGACCGCCACCGAAATCGTGGTCATCATCGGCACTTGGTGTCCAGATTGCCACCGCGAAACACCACGTTTTGCCAAGTTGATCGACGCTGCATCCAACAGCAACATTCAGGTACGTTACATCGGCGTGGATCGCCAGAAATCTGATCCTGAAAACCTCTCTAAAGCCTATGACTTCAAACGCATCCCGACCTTCATTGTGATGCAAGAGGGCAAAGAGATTGGCCGCATTGTTGAATCACCGAAAACCACCCTAGAGCAGGATCTGGCCAACATCCTCAACTAAAGCTGGGTGAATTCGAGTGATCTAGGGTGCGTAAAGGCGTGCCCTTTTTTATGCCTTCGAACTATCAGCAAGGATTTATTTTCATTGAAATTGTATACACCACCGATTTAATTAGCCTGCTAGGCTTTAACTTTCGAAGTAATGGTTCGCTCCCGAAAGGACTCGATTCAGCGTCATCATCATGGATGTTGGATGTAACCGCTTCCTGATATGGAGTGTGATGTTATGAAATCGATTGTCCCTTGTTTAGCTCTACTGGCTTCTGCTCCCCTAGCTCAGGCCGCTAACTTCTTCATTAGCGACTCAACTCACGAGTCTAAAATCTGCCTCGCCGCCGCCAGTGGCACCCCAATTCAATTTGATCGAGCCATTAGACACTCTCCCATGAACTTTCGGACCGTGGCCAAACACCTGCAATGCAATCAGACTCCGGTTGCGGACTTCGCAAAACAGTTCTCCCAATACCCGGATATCGTCGTTCGCCTTGAGCCTTACCAAACCGGGGCCAGTGCTGCGGCCTCAGACGCCTCAGAGATCCTGATTACCGCTTCACTCCGATAGGGCGACTTAGGGTCACCCAGAAACCGGTGGCCCTAATCACATACACATTCACTTGAAAGTGTAATAATCTGCTGATCATTATCCGTTTTATCGCAGTAGGCCCAACATGAAAAAAGGATTTACGCTCATTGAGCTGGTCGTCGTTATCGTGATTCTGGCGATTTTGGCGGTCGTTGCTCTTCCTAGGTTCATGAACCTAAAGCCGGAATCGGAGCGTTCCGTTGTATTGGCCACTGCCGCCGCCTACGAGCAGGCTATCGATTTTGCCCACACCAGTTGGCAGATACACAGTGGGCCAAACCAACCCCTTAATGATCTGCCTGGTTATGTCGGTGATGTATTGGATCTTAACGCCAATGGCTATCCACTGGGCATAGACAAAAACAACCCCATGGGTCAGGCGGAGCAGATCGGCCAAGGCGATATAGGCTGCGTCTCCCTATGGCTAACCCTGCTGACCGATGCACCGAGTGTCTCCCTTCCTCAGGATGACCCCAATTTCGACGCCGACTACCATGCCTATCGCCACAATGAATCCGGTGACAACAGCCCCATGAGCCGCTGCAGCTACGTGTATCGGGCTGGAGGCGACCGTGCCGATAGAGACAGTGCCGATAGAGACAGTGCCGATCTGGTGATCGTCTACAACTCAGAAACCGGGGAAGTGACAGTCCCCTAGCCATCGAGAGTGTTTCAAAATGTCAGTGTTGGCAACACAAGTTGACATCAACTGAGTGCAATTGGCTTATAACATCATGATTTAATTTTAGTTTTGTAGCGCCGCCCTCTAATGGTGCAGTTCAATACTTACAGGAGTTCATAGACTCTTAATACATTCTTCAGCGATCTCTGCCATCTGTTAAGGCGTTCGTTTATCACTGAAGGAATCATGGATCATGAACAAATTTTCCACACTGACCGCCGCTGCCACACTCGCCCTAGCCAGCATGCCGATGGCTCATGCTGCTCCACAAGTAATCGCTGCGGATCAGCGCACTGAATCCCAGCTGTGTGCGGCGTCAGCCAACCTTTCGCTATTCCAATTCTCTCAATATGCTAAACAGAAAGGCTACAATCTAAAGTCGCTAGCTCGTCAGCTGAGCTGTAATCAACTGCCGTTGGCAGTGTTCGCTAAACGCTACAACGCCCACGAAAGTCTATCGGGGAAGATCGCCAAATTGAGCCGAGAAGAGGTACAAACTCAGGTTGCCTCGCAACAGCTGTTGGTGTTGAACCAGAGCCTGACCGTGTACGGAAGTTAAAAAAAGCCCAACAAAAAGGGAGCCCTTAGGCTCCCTGTTTCAGTTTGAGTCATCACTACTTAGCGACGTTGCCCGCCACATTGAGTGCATCCCAAGTACGAGCAAATGGCGGCGCATACACCAAATCCATCATCCCCAAATCCTCGGTGGTTAACCCGCCCTGAATGGCGGCGGCGATGGTATCCACTCGCAGCACCGAGCCTGCACCACCGGCAATCTGACCGCCAAGAATGCGTTTGGACTCCGCATCGTAGATGAGCTTGACTCGAATCGCTTGCTGACCTGCCACGTAATTCGTGGTGTTCTTATCGTTGATCACCACGGATTTCACCTGCCAACCCAATTGAGCGGCCTCTCGCTCACTGATGCCAGTTCGCCCGGCTTCAACGCCGAGTACCTTAACCCCAGCGCTGCCTAAGGTGCCGGAAAACACCTTAGCGCCACCACAGAGGTTTTCCCCAAGCAAGCGGCCAATCTTATTGGCTGTAGTTGCCAGCGGAATATACACCGCCTGCTGGCGAAGACGGTGCCAAACTGTGGCGCAGTCACCGGCTGCGTAGACGTTGCTTAATGAGGTTCGCCCCTGCTGGTCAATAACAATGGCACCATTGCCCAAGCGCTCAATGCCAGTGCTCGCTAAGAACTCAGTATTAGGCTTGACGCCGGTCGCTACTACAACGAGGTCGGCCGGATAGCGGCCGAGATTAGTGACAACCCAGCGGCTGCCCTCCTGCGACTCGATGGATTCGACTCGCTCGTTAAGGTGCAGTGCCACTTGATTATCAATCAGTTCTTGCTGAACCAACTCGCTCATCTCACTGTCGAACGACTCGGATAACACTCGCTCAGACAGCTCAATCAAGCGTACTTTCTTGCCCTGATGCACAAGGGCTTCCACCACTTCGAGACCGATGTAACCAGCACCGATAACCACGGTCTCTTGAACCGTCTCATCTTGTACCCGCTGTTTGAGGTTGATGCCATCATCCATGGTTTTTAAGAAAAACACCGACTCATCATCCAGCCCAGCTATTGGTGGACGAATCACCGAAGCACCGCTGGCAATCATCAGGCGATCGTAGCCTTGCTCAAACACCTCGCCGGAGGCCAGATCTTTCACCTTTAGACTTTGGGAATTGGCATCAACACTTAACACCTGATGACCTATGCGCAGATCAATGCCCGACTCACGAAACTGTTCAACGCTGCGCTCCGCCATGTAACTGGTGTCGTCGAAGTTATCCCCCACGTAATAAGGCAGACCACAGGCACCAAAAGAAACCACGTGAGACTGTTCAAACACCAAGATGTCCGCATGGCGATCCGTACGTCTGGCTTTGGCGGCGGCGCTCATGCCCGCCGCCTCGGCACCGATAATGACGATGGTTTGCTTAGTTTCAGTTGTCATTAGGCCGACTCCAGATCCACGTCCAACTCTTGCTCACCGTGGTAAACCTCCATATCAGTTTGACCAAGTACACGACTGGTCACAAAGCCCGCCGTCATGGCGCCGTTAACGTTAAGCGCAGTGCGGCCCATATCAATCAGAGGCTCGATTGAGATCAGCAAACCCGCCAGCGCGACCGGCATATCCAACGCGGTCAGCACAATCAGAGCCGCGAAAGTCGCACCGCCACCCACACCGGCCACACCAAAAGAGCCCACCACAATGGTGGCGATCAAGGTGGCGATGAAAGTTGGGGTCATAGGGTCAATGCCGATGGTTGGGGCGATCATGGCCACCAGCATGGCAGGGTAGATGCCCGCACAGCCATTCTGACCAATGGTGGCACCAAAGGAAGCCGACAAGTTGGCAATGCCATCAGGGATGCCCAAACGTTGAGTCTGGGTCTGTACGTTCAGCGGAATGGTGCCCGCACTGGTACGGCTGGTGAAGGCAAAGGTCAGGACCGGCAGTACCTTCTTAACGAAGATAACTGGGTTTCCCCCCACAAGAGTTACCAAAGCCAGATGCACCAAGAACATCAACGCTAACGCCAGATAAGATGCGCCCACAAAGCTGATCAGATTAAAGATGTCACTAAACTGACTGGTAGCCAACACTTTAGTCATCAGCGCCATCACCCCATACGGAGTCAGGCGCAGTACCAAGGTGACAATGCGCATCACGATGGCGTAAGCCACTTCAATGAAGCTGTCGAACTTAGCCGCCACATCGGGTTGCTTACGATGTAAGCCCAGACCGGCAATTCCAACAAACGCGGAAAAGATCACCACCGAGATGATGGAGGTATCTCGAGCGCCGGTCATGTCCAGGAATGGATTGGCAGGAATCAGATTTACTAGGGTGGATGCAATGGAGATGCCGGTGGCAGCGCTCTCACGAGACATCAGGTAAGAAGCTCGCTCCGCCTCACGAGCTCCTTGAGTTAGCCCTTCCGCAGTCAGGCCAAACAGGTTAGCGACAAAGAAGCCAATGAGGCCCGCGATGGCAACGGTAATCAGCAGGATACCAATGGTCAAACCGCTGATTTTGCCTAAGGCATCGGCGTCTTTAAGCTTCAAAATGGCGCTGATGATCGACACCATCACCAGCGGCATCACGATCATCTTCAGCAATTGCACATAGCCACTGCCGACAATATTAAAGTACTCAATGGAGCCCGATAGCGCTTGGGAGTCGACACCATAGATAAGCTGCAGCGCCAAACCAAAGCCGATACCCATGCCCAAACCGGCAAATACGCGGCGAGTAAATTTCACATGTTTTTGCTGCATGCGGTACAGCACAAACAGCAGCAGTAACATCACAGCTACGTTCGCCATTACCAGAAAACTCATAGGGTTATGCCTCTCTCATGTCTATTTCATCCCCGTAGAGATAAAACTACGGCCCGAACAAACTGCCCAGACCGTCATTGGATTTGTGGTGTTTAATGCCGCTAGATTAACAGCAATTGGCTTGCAGCTGCACTAGTACGCCTTCTCGTAAGGCTCCACCAGCGAGATCGAGACCATCAATGTGCAACAGCTCGAACAGCGCCAATAGGATAGCGACCCCAGCCACAAAGGTAGGACGGCGTTCTGCATCCAAAGACGCAAAAATGGGTTGGGGATCATGGCAAAGCTGCCGCTTCACTTCCTGAAGCTCAGCCCGAGTCACAAGACCTTGGGGCAACCAGCCACTTTCTTTAAGCTCAAACAGCGACCGAACTGTACCAGAAACACCTAAGCAGTGTTGCCATGGTTGCGCCAGCAGTTTCTCCATCTGAGGAGCCAGCGCCTTGGTAACCGCTTGATGGATGCTATCAAAGCTCGCGGATAGGCAGCCTTGAGATAGAAATTGTTGGTTGTAGCTGACGCAGCCCAGCTCAAAAGAGTGTTTAAAACCGATGCTGGTCTCATCGCCAACCACCAACTCAGTACTGGCACCGCCAATATCAATCACCAGTGCAGTACCATCCACCTGACTGCAGGCGCGCATTCCTTGATAGATAAGCTCGGCCTCTCTATCGCCGCTGATCACCTCGATGGGGTACCCCAGCAAAGGTAAAGCCTGCTGGCAGAAAGCATCGCCGTTGTTGGCATAGCGCAGTGCGGCCGTCGCCAACACCTCAACCCCGGCAACCTCTGCGCTTCGCAAAATGTCGCCAAACCAGCTAAGGCACTCAAGGCCACGGGCAAAAGCCTCGTCTCCTAATGCCCCTTGAGCCGTCATGCCGTCCGCCAAACGCACCTTGCGCTTGTGCTTAGCCACGACCTGAGGAATGCCTTGGGGATTCGGCTTAGCGAGGAGAAGATTAAAACTGTTTGACCCTAAGGTAACGGCGGCCAAAAGGCCGCCGTTAATCATGTTATCGCTTGTCATTACGTCGAGGTCCGCGAGGAGCTCCTTGGCGATCTCGACCATTTCCTGGGCGCTTAGCACCAGAGTTCGGCCGGCGATGACGATAAATACGATGTGGCTTTTTCAAGTCGTCCAGCAATGCGCTGGCATCGTAGTTGGTCACTGGAATGGAGTGATCGATGTAGGCTTCGATGTCCGGTAGGTTCAAGGCGTACTCTTCACAAGCAAAGCTGATGGAGGAGCCTTCAGCACCGGCGCGACCGGTACGACCGATGCGGTGTACGTAATCTTCGCAGTCATCGGGCAGATCGTAGTTGAACACGTGGGTTACATCAGAGATGTGCAATCCACGAGCCGCTACGTCAGTGGCCACAAGGAAATCCAGCGTGCCAGCTTTAAATTGCTCTAGGATGCGCAGACGCTTTTTCTGCGGCACATCGCCAGTTAGCAAGCCAACGCGATGACCATCGGCTTCCATCCAACCGTGCAGCTCTTCGCAGCGATGCTTGGTATTGGCGAAAACGATGGCTTTATCTGGCCATTCCTCTTCGATCAATGTCAGCAACAAACGCATCTTGTCTTCGTTAGAGGGGTAAAATAGCTCCTCTTTAATGCGCTTACCGGTTTTCTGCTCCGGCTCAACTTCAACATGAACGGGATCGTTCATGTGCTCGTATGCCAACTCTTTCACTTTGAAAGAGAGAGTGGCCGAGAACAGCATATTACGGCGGTCTTTCGCTGCTGGCATGCGGCGGAAGATATAGCGGATGTCGCGAATAAAGCCAAGATCGAACATGCGATCCGCTTCATCCAGCACCACCACTTGAATGGAGTTAAGGTTGTAGACGCCCTGTTTCAGGTAATCAATCATACGCCCGGTGGTGCCGATCAGCAGGTCGATACCACCTTCAATGGTGGCTCGCTGACTGTCGTAGTTTTCACCACCATAAGCCAACCCCATCTTCAGCCCAGCCGCCTTCGCCAATGGTTCAGCATCCTTGTGGATCTGAATCGCCAGTTCGCGAGTCGGTGCCATCACAATGGCTCGAGGGCTCTTACCGTCGTGCTGCTCTGGAGCAGGTCGAGTAATGAGTTCATGAAACGTAGCCGCTAGGAACGCCAGAGTCTTACCGGTACCGGTTTGCGCTTGGCCAGCAATATCTTTGCCTTCCAATACAACAGGTAGGGACAGCGCCTGGATCGGCGTACAGTGGGTAAACCCTGTCTGCACCAGCACATCGGCCACCTGAGGGGCTAACGGCAGATCGGTGAAGCGGGTGTCGGTCAAGTGTGTTTTGCTCATGGTTGGAAAGCATACCGGATGCGCTTGCAATAGAAAACGTGATCCAGTCAAATATTGTCAAATCCAATAGGGTTTACGCCATCCAAACTCATGGGCTGAACTGCAAAGCATCTTTTTAAGGTAATTAGTGGTTTCAGAAACGCCGATGGGGGCGCTGAATAATTGCTCTGAATGCCATGAACGAACGTGATTTTTGAACCTTTCACCGTAAATGGCACCTAATTTGGACAATTTTTCATCGCTGGGGGTTGAAAGGCTCGGATGCTAACCCAAGATCGCCAACAAGGGACACGATCCCACCCAAAAACAGACGGAGTAAAAAATGAGCGATAAGATTAAACAACTGAGTGACGACGCATTTGAAGCCGACGTCCTGAACTCTGACACCCCGGTACTGGTAGATTTCTGGGCTGAGTGGTGTGGCCCATGCAAAATGATTGCACCAGTGCTGGACGAGCTGGCCGAAGAGTACGGTGACAAGCTAGTTATCGGTAAAATGAACGTTGACCAGAATAACGCCACTCCAGCGAAATTCGGTATCCGTGGTATTCCTACTCTGCTGCTGTTCAAAGGCGGCGAGCTGGCTGGCACCAAAGTGGGTGCAGCCTCGAAAACTCAACTGAAAGAGTTTATCGACAGCCACCTGTAAAACAGATTCACACCCGGGTTCGCCCGGGTGTTTTCATCTATAACCTCAAAAAACGGTTTTAGACTGGACGCTGTTTTTCTTTAGTGCTAGTTTATTAGCCAATACTTCCCAGCCTTTGATGGCCGCCGTGCCTTAGGCACCCTAACCCCAACTTTTGTAACGATGTACCGGAAAAACCGGGCACCAAAACCACAAAGACCCACCCATGAATCTATCTGAATTAAAGCAGAAACCCGTCTCCGAGCTAGTTGCTCTTGCTGAGTCAATGGGACTCGACAATATGGCTCGCGCACGGAAGCAAGACATCCTATTCTCCATCTTAAAAACCCACGCAAAAAGCGGCGAAGACATCTTCGGCGGTGGCGTATTGGAGATTCTGCAAGACGGCTTCGGTTTCCTACGTAGCGCCGACGCGTCTTTCTTGGCCGGTCCAGATGACATCTACGTCTCCCCGAGCCAAATCCGACGCTTCAACCTGCGCACTGGTGATACCATCGCCGGTAAGATTCGACCTCCAAAAGAGGGTGAGCGTTACTTCGCCTTGCTGAAGGTGAATCAGGTTAACCACGATCGTCCAGAAAACTCCCGCAACAAGATCCTGTTCGAAAACCTGACTCCTCTGCACGCCAATGACCGTCTGCGCATGGAGCGTGGTAACGGCTCTACCGAAGACATCACCGCTCGCGTTTTGGACTTGGCCAGCCCTATTGGTAAAGGTCAGCGTGGTCTGATTGTGGCTCCGCCAAAAGCTGGTAAAACTCTGCTGCTGCAGAACATCGCCCAGTCCATCGCCTACAACCACCCAGACTGTGAACTGATGGTACTCCTGATTGACGAACGTCCTGAGGAAGTAACCGAGATGCAGCGTCTGGTTCAAGGTGAAGTGGTAGCCTCCACCTTCGATGAGCCAGCTTCTCGTCACGTTCAAGTTGCAGAAATGGTGATCGAAAAGGCCAAGCGTCTGGTTGAGCACAAGAAAGACGTGGTCATCCTGCTGGATTCCATCACTCGTCTGGCCCGTGCCTACAACACCGTAATCCCTAGCTCAGGTAAGGTACTGACCGGTGGTGTAGACGCCAACGCCCTGCACCGCCCTAAGCGCTTCTTCGGTGCAGCACGTAACGTTGAAGAAGGCGGTAGCCTGACCATCATCGCTACAGCGCTGATCGACACCGGCTCTAAGATGGACGAAGTGATCTACGAAGAGTTTAAAGGTACAGGTAACATGGAACTGCACCTGTCCCGTAAGATCGCCGAGAAGCGTGTCTTCCCAGCCATCGACTTCAACCGCTCCGGTACCCGTCGTGAAGAGCTGCTGACCAGCCAAGATGAGCTGCAGAAGATGTGGATTCTACGTAAGATTCTGCACCCAATGCAGGAGATCGAAGCGATGGAGTTCCTGATCGACCGTCTGGCCATGACCAAGACCAACGATGAGTTCTTCACCGCCATGAAGCGTTCTAAAGGCTAACCCCTTTTTACGCAGTCATAAAAAAAGCCGCATGATGCGGCTTTTTTTGTGTCCATGAACCGCGCTAGTCAGCCTTCTCAACCAACAGCATAGTGCCTTCGATGCTGACCACTTTCACGGTGCAATTCGCCGGTAGGGTTGTTCCCTCTAAACTGCTGGCCAACCAACTGCCATCGCCCACTTTGACTCGGCCGCCAGAGCGAGTTATGTCGGTCATCGCCATGCCACGTTCGCCAATCAAGCTCTTGGCCCGCTGATTCATCACTGAAGATTCAATGGCATGACGGTCTTTGTCCCGCTGGTAGAAATACCACGCCAAGGTGAAGATCACCGAGATGGCCCCAAACAGTACCCACTGCATCTCCGGACTTAAATCCGACAACCTGGCCACCACACTGACCGCCAGCGCCGAACCACCAATCCACAGCAGATAGCCGCCGGATCCCAGCAGCTCCAAAGTTAACAGCACTAACCCCAAAATCAGCCAATGCGTTGCAGTCATAGAGAGAAACAGTTCAATCACTTACTTCCCCTTCACTTGATTAATCAGTTCACTGATCCCCGCCACCGAGCCCATCAAATTGCTGCCTTCCAGCGGCATCAATACCAATTTGCTGGACTCCGCTTTACCGATGTCTGCCAGCGCCTCGGTGTACTTCTGGGCAATAAAGTAATTCACGGCGTTAAGGTCACCTTGGGCAATCGCGTTGGATACTGTGGTAGTCGCGTTGGCCTCCGCCTCTGCTTGACGCTCACGGGCTTCCGCTTCCAAGAACGCCGCTTGACGCTCACCTTCAGCGCGCAGAACGGCAGATTGCTTCTCCCCTTCCGCCTTCAAAATGGCCGCTTGGCGCACCCCTTCCGCTTCCAGAATTTCGGCACGCTTGGAACGATCCGCTTTAAGCTGAGCATTCATGGCATCAATCAGATCCATCGGTGGCGCAATGTCTTTGATTTCGATACGGGTCACTTTCACGCCCCAAGGCTGAGTAGCCGAATCCACCACGGTTAACAGGCGATCATTAATCTCATCACGACGGGAAAGCATCTCATCCAGCTCCATCGAACCCAATACGGTACGCAGATTGGTCATCGCCAAATTCTGGATGGCATTCTCAAGATGGTTCACCTCATAGGACGCTTGGGCAGGGTCGATAACTTGGATGAAGGTTACCCCATCTACGGTCACGTTGGCGTTGTCCCGAGAGATCACAATCTGACTCGGGATATCCAGCACTCGTTCCATCATGTTCACCTTGTGACCAATCTGATCCATAAAGGGTACGATCAGATGCAGGCCCGGCTTTAGAGAGCGGGTATAGCGACCAAAGCGCTCCACGTTCCACTCATAGCCCTGAGGTACAATCTTCACCGCAGTAAAGACGATCACCAAAGCGAACACCGCAAATACCAAACTGGGGCCCATGAACTGAATTAAGTCTGACACTTCCATTTCCTCTGTTTTCGCCGACAGCGACATTAGTCCTGTCCACTAGTATACTAGAGCGCAAATTGGTCGACCGATTGCCGATCAAAAAACGACCACGCAAGTCGAGAGTAACACATGAAATTCAGGGATATACGAAAATTTATCGACCACTTGGAAGGCGCCGGTGAACTCAAGCGCGTCACCACCGAAGTGGACCCTTATCTTCAAATGACCGAGATCAGCGACCGCGTTTTACGCAGTGGCGGTCCAGCACTGCTATTTGAGAACGTCAAAGGCAAACAGATGCCGGTTCTGGCCAACCTATTTGGCACCCCCAAGCGAGTGGCGATGGCGTTAGGCCGCGACGATCCAAGCGCCCTGCGAGAAGTGGGAGAACTGCTGGCGTTCCTGAAAGAGCCAGAAGTACCGTCAGGCTTTAAAGATGCCATCTCCAAGGTGCCGATGTTCAAGCAAGCCCTGAATATGCCGCCGAAACGCGTCAGCAAAGCCCCCTGCCAAGAGGTGGTCATCAGTGGCGATGACGTTGATCTGACCCAACTGCCGATTCAGCACTGCTGGCCCGGCGACGTGGCACCCCTGGTAACCTGGGGTCTCACCATCACCAAGGGCCCTAACCAGAAACGTCAAAACTTAGGGATCTATCGCCAACAGTTATTGGGTAAAAATAAGCTGATCATGCGCTGGCTGGCCCACCGTGGCGGCGCCCTCGACTACAAAGATTTCCAGCAGAAACATCCAGGTGAGCGCTACCCTGTTTCCGTGGCGCTAGGCTCGGATCCGGTCACCATTCTTGGTGCCGTCACACCGGTGCCGGACGCCATGAGCGAATACGCCTTTGCCGGGTTACTCCGCGGTGAGCGTACCGAGGTGGTTAAATCCATCAGCAATGAGTTAGACGTACCCGCCCACAGTGAGATCATCCTTGAGGGGTATTTAGAGCCAGGCGAAGAGGCCGATGAAGGCCCTTATGGGGATCACACTGGATACTACAATGAGGTCGAGCGCTTCCCAGTGTTCACCGTTACTCACATCACCATGCGTAAAGATGCCATCTACCACAGCACCTACACCGGCCGACCGCCGGATGAGCCAGCCATGCTGGGTGTGGCCCTAAACGAAGTATTCGTACCGATCCTGAAAAAGCAGTACCCAGAGATCGAAGACTTCTATCTGCCGCCAGAAGGCTGCAGCTACCGCATGGCGGTGATCACCATCAAAAAACAGTATCCTGGTCATGCCAAGCGAGTGATGATGGGCGCGTGGAGCTTCCTGCGTCAGTTCATGTACACCAAGTTCATCATCATCTGTGACGACGACGTCAATGCCCGCGACTGGAACGACGTTATCTGGGCACTGACCACCCGCGTGGATCCCACCCGAGATACGCTGATGGTAGACAACACCCCCATCGACTATCTGGACTTTGCCTCGCCGGTGGCGGGCCTGGGCTCCAAGATGGGCATTGATGCCACCAACAAGTGGGAAGGGGAAACCGACCGTGAGTGGGGCGAACCCATTGTGATGAGCGATGAGGTCAAGCAGAGCGTCGACGCCATCTGGGATCAGCTTGGCATCGATTAGGCCAACAGATAAATGTGACTGGCATCACATCAAGGGCGCAGATACAATGCGCCCAGTCATTAATGAATAATGAGATAACTATGACAAGGATCAGCTGTAAGATCGCTTCGGTAACGCCGTTTTGCGATACCGTATTTAAGGTGTGCTTGACTCCACCGCAAGCCATCCAGTTTCAAGGTGGCCAATACCTGACGATTGTCATGGGCGAGCAAGATAAGCGTCCGTTCTCCATCGCTTCCGGCCCAGATCGCAACCATGAGATCGAACTGCACATCGGTGCCGCCGTGGCTGAAGGCTACGCCATGGAAGTGATTGAACGGCTGAAATCCAGCGACAGCATTGAAGTAGAACTGCCTTTCGGTGACGCCCAGGTTCGCTTGGATAGCCAGCGCCCGCGCATTCTGATCGCCGGTGGCACTGGGTTTTCCTACATCAACAGCATCATGGAAGCTTTGATCGCAGCCGGAGATACCCAAACCACGTTCCTGTACTGGGGCAGCCGTGACAACGACGCCATGTACCTGAAGCAGCGAGCGCAGCAGTGGGCTAACGAGCATGCTCATCTGCACTTTATTCCAGTGTTTGAAGCTGAAGCCAGCGAGCGCCAAGGGACGGTAATCGACGCAGTCTGCGAAGACTTTGTGTCTCTCAAAGACTACGACGTCTACATTGCCGGCCGCTTCGAAATGGCCGGAGCAGCTCGAGAAGCCTTCCGCCAAAAGGGCATCAACGAAGACCACCTGTTCGGCGACGCCTTCGCTTACATCAAGTAAGCAAGCCAGACTGAACGCTCAAAAAAACCGCCATAGTGGCGGTTTTTTTATGGAACCGATTATAGGGCTCAGAAAGCACCACTTCCCAGCACCACGCCAGCGAACAGCGCCAATCCAGCCCACTGATTATTCAGAAATGCTTTAAAGCAGTTATCTCGGTCACGATTGGCGATCATCCGCTGCTGATGTACAAACAGAGTTGCCATCACGACAAGCGCCAGATAGTAAGCCACTCCCAATTGCTGCAGCCAGCCAATGGCAATCAATAACCCAAGAGTCATTACTTGCAAGCCCGCTATCCAGTGACGGTCCCAACGACCAAACCAGATGGCCGTCGAACGGATACCCACTTTGAGGTCATCTTCCCGATCCACCATGCCATACATAGTGTCGTACGCCACCGTCCAGCACCAGTGAGCCACAAACATCAGCCAAGTTATGGTGGAAACCTCACCGGTTTGAGCGGTAAATGCCATGGGGATCGACCAGCTCCATACCACGCCCAGCACCATCTGCGGCCCAGGAAAGAAGCGTTTGCTAAAAGGGTAAAAAATAGTGAGCGCCATCCCCACAAACGACATATAAACCGTGGTGGTATTGAGTGTTAGCACCAAGGAGAAACAGATCAGCCCCAGCACTACAAACAGCAGCAGCGCATCACGAGACTTAAGCTCGCCCGTCGCTAAGGGACGGGATCGGGTTCGAGCTACGTGGCGATCCAGGTTACGGTCGGCGTAATCATTGATGATGCAGCCATTGGCCCGGGTTAACCAAACACCAAGGAAAAACACCAAAAAGATGTAGGGATCTGGTCCAGCACTGCCGGAGGCAAGCCACAGTGCGGCCATGGTCGGCCACAATAAAAGAAAGGTCCCAATTGGCCGGTCCAATCTGGCCAAACGCAAATAGGGATCCAAACGATTTCGCATTACAGCAAGCATCTTCCGTGCCCGTCTTATCGCTTTTAGATGCTTGCCATTATGCGACATCGCTGTGGTTTTTCCTAACCGGAAATTTCAACTCCCACTAGAACCGAAACCGTTTAAGCTGCCCCAATAAGTGGTTGGATTGTTCAAGCAGCGACTGGCTTTCCAGTGATACCTGCTGAGATTGTGACTTCACCTCCAAGCCCGCATCACTGGCTTTGATGAGGTTCTGATTGATCTCTTCCGATACCGTACTTTGCTCCTCCGCGGCGGTCGCAATCTGGCCAGCGCGATCGTTGGCGTCACCAATCTGATTGGCGATGCTCTCTAGCGCCTGCGCCATCTGCTGGCTCTCTTTGGCCGATTCGCTGGCTCGACTGGCGCAATCTTGCATCGCTTCAACGGAGTTCAAAGCCCCTCGCTGTAGCGATTCCACCGTCGACTGCACCTGAGTGGTAGACTCTCGAGTACGGGCGGCCAGTTGTCGAACTTCATCGGCCACCACCGCAAACCCTCGGCCCTGTTCACCGGCCCGAGCGGCCTCAATGGCGGCGTTTAACGCCAATAGATTGGTTTGCTCTGAGATGGCATTAATCACTTCGGTGATCTCGCTGATCGCCTGAACCCCTTGATGAAGTTCGCTGATCTGAGCCGCGCTCTGCTCAACATTGACCACCAGTTCATTAATTTGAGCTTCGGTTAGGTGCATACGCTGACGGCCATCGTTACTGGCGCCAGACGCATTATGGGTCGACAACGCCGTTTGCTCCGCGTTGCCCGCCACCTCGGCGATGGTGTGGCTCATCTCATTGACCGCCGTTGCCACCTGTTCCAGTTGCGAATGCTGGTCCTCCGCAGCATGCTCGCCATCGGACGCCAATTGAGCCAGTGCCTGGGCATGGGCCTGGGCGTCGTTAGCGGTTTGCTGCACCTCGGTCAGCACCTTAACCAGAGCCATTCGCATCTTCGTCAGCGCATCAGACAGATGGCCTAACTCATCACCGCGATCCAACTGTGGCGCAGACGCTTCACTGAAATCACCATTGGCCATGGCATCGCAGGCGTGCTCTAGCTCGCCAATGGCACCACTGATGTCTCGGCGGATAAAGTGGCTCACTATCTGGGTCACTATGGTGGCGATCACCGATACCCACACCAGCTTCAGCACCAACTCAAAGAACAATTCCTGTAAGCCTTGGTGCACTGCACCAACGCCGACAATCCAGCCCCATTGGCTGTCACCAATCACATAGGAGGTTTTCTCAAGTTTGGGGCGATTGGGAATATTGAGGCGATAGGTAAGGAAGCCTTTACCCGATTTGGCCACAACGTCCACCATCGTCTGCCAATGATGCTGACCATCCGCATCGGTTTGGTCACGCATATCTTGGCCAAGTTGATCGCGACGATAGGGGTGTGCCTGTAGGCGCCCTTGGTTATCAAGCACCCAGAAGTAGTTATCGCCCTCAAACCGCAGCGCCATTACGGCGTCTCGGGCCCGCTGCTGCGCTTGTTCACGGCCAATTTCTGGCTCTAGGGACTGATAGTACTGAAGCAAGGAACTGGCTTGTTCCACATGAGACATCAAAGCCTGATCCCTTGCTTCGCTAATGCGATTTTGAAGCAAGTTTGCGGAGAAGATCAATAGCCATACCGTGGCCACAATTGACAGTATTACCAGTAGCCACAGCTTACTGCCAAGGGAAATCCGTTTTAAAAAATTCACTTTTCATCCGACATATGCAATTTTAACATATGCAAAAATTACCTATTTATTAGGTAATTACGATGATCCAGATCATATTAAATCGGATTATTTAGATTTGCTTATTTTGCTTTTTAATTGATGCGCCGCTGACCATAATCCACTTCCGGTTGAATACTGAACTGCCCGTGGCGATGATCAAGCATCAGCTTTCCAAAATCCCTCTGCATCACTTTAACCAGTTGCTGGTGATCCCCTGCTTCAAAGAAGACCTGCGACTGCTCCAGCAGGGTGTCATCCACAACCATCATCAGATGATAAGCCTGCCCCAGTGCTGGCACGGCACCAAATTGACAGTCAGGAAATCGCTGCGCCGCTTTCACCTCTGGTACAACAGAGAGACTGCGATCGAGCATCTGACCAAGAAGGTTCAGTCGTAGACGTCGATCCGCCGGTAAAATCGCCAACAATCGTTGGCCTTGATGGTCTTCCAGCAGCACCGCTTTGGCGACCTGTCGTTGTGGGATTCCGGCGCTGATGGCCGACTGAACGGCAGTTTCCGAGTAAGGGTGGGAAACCAACTTGAATGGGATCTGGTGGCTAATTAAATAGTCATTAACGCTGATTGCGATAGCCATAATAATGCCTCCTAAACCAGAGTTCTTATCAAGTTTAGGAGGCCAAAGCGCGAATGGCGAGCTGATTGATATTAGGCCGTTAAACCGCCTGTAATCGGGCGTAAGCCACCACCAGCCACTTAATACCCTGACCATCAAAGGCCACTTGTACCCGGCTTTGGGCGCCACTGCCTTCGTAATTAATGATCACCCCATCACCAAACTTAGGGTGTTTCACCCGCTGCCCCAATTTAAAGCCGGTGGCATCGAAGCTCTTTTCGGTCTGCGTAAAGCGGTTGGTCGGCTGAACCTGACTTACTTGGGTCTTAGGACGAATGTGCTCAAGATGCTGTTCAGGGATTTCGCTCAAGAAGCGTGATGCCTTGGCAAAGGTTTCTCGGCCGTAGATACGGCGACTTTCCGCATAGGTGATAAACAGCTTCTGCATGGCTCGAGTCATGCCCACGTAGCAAAGGCGGCGCTCCTCTTCGAGGCGATCCCCCTCCTCCACCGCTTTCTGGCTGGGGAACATCCCCTCTTCGACGCCACACATGAACACCAGCGGAAACTCCAGGCCTTTGGCGGAGTGCAATGTCATCATCTGCACCGCATCTTCACTGTCGCTGGCCTGATTGTCACCGGCTTCCAAGGCTGCATGGGCCAGAAAAGCGTTAAGATCGCTCATGTCTTCGGCCTCCTCCGGTTTCTCGAAAGTACCGGCGGCGGTCACCAATTCCTGTAAGTTCTCTACGCGGGCTTCGCCTTTCTCACCCTTCTCCTGTTCGTACATGGATTTCAGTCCCGAAAGCTGGATGACCTTATCGGTGGCCAGCTTCAAGCTGAATTCGGCAATCTCATCGTCGATGTCGCCAATCAGATCCATGAAACCACGAACGGCGTTGGCGGCACGCCCTGACAGCGCTTTCTCATTCAGCAGCTGCTGGCAACTGCGCCACATCGACAAACCATGCTGGCGAGCGGCGGTACGGATGATGTCCAAAGTGCGATCGCCAATACCACGGGCTGGGGTATTCACCACCCGCTCAAAGGCGGCATCGTCACTGCGATTGGCCACCAGTCGCATGTAGGCCAAAGTATCTTTAATCTCCTGACGTTCGAAGAATCGCAGGCCACCGTAAATGCGGTAAGCCACCTGCTGGTGCAGCAGTGCTTCCTCCAACACCCGAGACTGAGCATTAGAGCGGTAAAGGATGGCACAGTCAGACAAAGCACCGCCCTGCTCCAGATGTTGCTTGACTCGGCTGACAATAAACCTGGCCTCTTCCAGCTCATTAAAGGCTTGGAATACCGCGATCAGTTCACCATCCGAACCGTCGGTCCACAGCTCCTTGCCCATGCGTTCGGCATTATTCGCGATCAGGGTGTTTGACGCCTTCAGAATGTTGCCGGTGGAGCGGTAGTTCTGTTCAAGGCGGATCACCTCAGAGCCCTTAAAGTCATCGAGGAACTTATTGAGGTTTTCAATCTTGGCACCACGCCAGCCATAGATGGACTGATCGTCATCCCCCACGATCATCACGTTACTGGTGTTGCCCACCAACAGTCGCACCCAAGCGTATTGGATGGCGTTGGTATCTTGAAACTCATCCACCAGCACATGACGGAACCGCCCCTGATAATGGGCCAAAATATGCGGGTGACTTAGCCACAACTCGTGGGCCCGCAGCAGCAGTTCGGCAAAGTCCACCAAACCGGCGCGATCGCAGGCTTCTTGGTAGGTGGTGTAGATGCGCAGCAGCATCTGCTCCATAGGATGATGTCCAGCATCGATGTGCTTAGGACGTAAACCATCGTCTTTCTTGGCGTTGATGTACCCCATCGCCTGACGCGGTGGCCAGCGCTTCTCATCCAGATCCAAGCTTTTCAAGATGCGGCGGATTAAACGGTATTGATCATCGGAGTCGAGAATCTGAAACCCTTCTGGCAAATTGGCTTCCTGGTGGTGGGCTCGCAAAAGGCGATGGGCTAAGCCGTGAAACGTACCGATCCACATGCGATTCATCGGTCCGCCCACCAAGGATTCAATACGGTGACGCATCTCCGCTGAAGCTTTGTTGGTAAAGGTTACCGCCAGAATGGAAAATGGGCTCTCGCCCTGCTCATTCAGCAGCCAAGCGATGCGATGGGTTAGAACTCGGGTCTTACCACTGCCCGCTCCGGCCAAGACCAGCACCGAGCCTGGTGCGGATTCAACGGCGGCGCGTTGTTTGTCATTCAGAGAGTCAAGCAACTCAGAAGCGGTGGCCGGCGAAGGGGACATTGGGTAACTCCGATGAGAAAAAACGCCACTATAGCAAACTCCGCCCCCAAGCCACAAAAAACACTGAATATTTAACCAGTAGTTGGCAGTGCCAGCAGCTCCTTGAGGTCGGCGAAAGCCAGCGTTGGCAAACCATGAGTTAATGGCCGCACGGCCTGACCATAAGGCGGCGTTAACCAGCCACTTTGGCAACCTGCCAAGTTGGCTCCATGCACGTCGGCCTTGGGGTGATCGCCAATGTGAAGCAGTTGGCTAGGGTCAATATTCAGTCGCTGGCAAGCGATATCAAACAGTTGCGAGCTGGGCTTCATGTCACCATCAACTCCCGCCTTGAGCACCAGCGAAAAAGGCGCATCCGGCCAAAACTGCTCAAGATCCGCATTGCCATTAGTGATCGCCGCCAGCGGCCAACGCTGAGCCAGTTGATTTAGGGTCTCAACCACCTCGGTATCCAGCGCGATCTCTGAGCGCCAACGCAAAAATGACGTCATCGCTTGCGCCACTAACGCTTCCGCCTCCTTGCCATGGCCAAGCTCAATAAGACCCGCCAATAGGCAGTGGCGACGCAGCTCGGTGGTGTTATGAATCAGCTCAGGCTTACTCGCCAGTTGCTGACGTTTTTGATGCTGCCAAAAACCACGGTCACTGACCTCAGGAGCGGGCAAGCGCTCACCGAGCCACCGAAGCAGGTTGTGCTCGGCGGCAATCAACACCGGCTTGTTGTTGTAGAGGGTGTCATCCAGATCAAAACTGATGGCGGCAATGGGCCGTAAGCGACGATAAAACTTCATAACAGGCTGCATAAAAGAGTTTGCTCAAGCATACCTGCATTGCCGACAAAATGCCCATTCTCTGGCCAACAGCCCCTATGGATGCCACCCGCAATCAAAATGACTTCCCTGAGACTTTTTGTCTAAGCCCCGTTGTCATTTCTGGTCAGTTTAGTTTTTATTTGGGATTGCGTGTTGATCCAACTCGACAATTGCCGACGTCAATATTGAGCAGAATGTGATTCCGGTTTGAAATGCGGAAACTTGCTAATCCGTTTCAACCCCCTTTTCAGCATCAGGTCATGGTTCAACTCGCTCGCACTATCACATCCGCTACTCAGGCTGCCAACGCCCAAATAGCCAAACCTGTGATCTCCCTGAAGTCACTGACAGCAAAACGTCAGCAGCAACCACTATGGCCAGTGATCAATTTTGAGCTTGGCGCCGGTGAATTGGCGGTGATCAGTGGCCCAACCGGTTGCGGCAAGAGCACATTGCTGCAGATCATGGCCGACCTGATCGAGCCCAGCTCTGGCATGGTGATCGCCCCCGAGCAGGTGGCGCTGATTCTACAAAACCCCAGCATTCAAGTGATTCGGGAGCAACTGGGACCAGAAGTCGCTCTGGCGCTGGAGGCTCGTGGCATCGACAGTCAACAGATGCCCAAGCTTGCTCGCCGAGCTCTGGAGCAGGTGGGATTGGATTACCCCTTAGAGCACGGCACCCACGCGCTGTCCCATGGACAACAGTATCGACTGCTGATAGCCGCACAACTGGTGGTTTCACCCCAGCTACTGCTGTTGGATGAGCCCTGGGCGCAGTTGGATGATGTTGGCTTTTGTCAGCTGCTGCAGCTCATTGAGCAGCTACGCCAACAAGGGATGGCTGTGGTGATCTGTGAGCACTGGTCGTCGCCCTACGCCAACATTGATCATAAATCCTATCGATTGGATCCCTTAGGGCTCAGGCTCACTCAGGATGCTAATGCGCTGCCGATGACTGCGTCGATGCCCTTAGAGCTGGCTACGCCAAGAGTAACCGCCAAAATGGTGATGAGCCTGAATGAGCCCCTCCTAACTTTAGGGGAGCACAAGCAGCTTCAATGCCGCCAATTGCGCGCCTACCAAGGGGAATTTGTGGTGATCACCGGCGTCAATGGCAGCGGCAAAAGCTCGCTGCTCAACGCCATTGCAGGCATCACCCCGTGGCAACAGGGAAACAGTGACGCCCAAAGCCTACACCTAGTTTGGCAAGAGCCGAGCCGACAACTCTGTTGTCACAGCGTGGCCGCGGAGTTGCAACTGGGCCTGACTCGACTCGAGCTTACGGAGACTGAGCGTCAACGTCGCCTTAACGACACCTTGGCGGAGCTGGGGCTAACTGACATCGCCGAGCGCTCTCCGATGACCCTCTCCTACGGCCAGCAGCACCTCACCGCCATCGCCAGCCAGTTGTGTTTGCATCCCGAACTGCTGCTGCTGGATGACCCCTTTGCAGGGCTGGATCCCCTCAGTCAGCAGCGTTTGCTGTTGGCTCTGAAACAGCGCTGTGAAGCGGGAAGCTGCATCGTCATGACCAGCCACCGCCCTTTCCTCGGCGCCCACCGCCAATGGCGAATTGAAAATGGGGTGCTGGATGAACATTAAACCCAACACAATAACCCGAATTAAGCTTCTCTTGGTGCCTCTGCTGTCGGTAGCGGCGCTAGTGATTCCTTTGGAGGCGTTGCTGATATTGGCTGCAATGAATTTGTGGGCCATTCACCGCCAACCGAATGCGCAGCGCATCCACTACCAACTGTTTCGCGTAATGCTGATCCAGACGTTGATGATCGGTTTGGTCTACCTGCTTCGGTTTGGCTTCGAGCGCCTTCCAGATGCTCTGGAGCTTAGCCTGCGAATGCTGGTGATGATCCTGCCCGGATTGTGGTATTTCCTATCCACCCCCAGCCACAGAACCCTCAATGCGTTGCGAGGCGTGGTCAGTGATCGTCAGGCGTTGGTGCTGTCCACCAGCTTGTCACTGATGCCAAAGCTCATCAATGAAACCAAACAGCTGTATCAACTGCAGCGGATTCGAGGCGCCGCCATTGCCCCTAAAGACATGTGGCGCTTCAAGGCATGGAAAACCCTAACTCAACAGGTATGCCTTCCGGCGCTAATCCGCTTGATTCAACTCACCCAACAACAAGCCTTAGCCCTCAAAGCCAGAGGCTTCACAGACAACCCCAACCAACCCATTAGTCATTATCCGAGTGAATAGATGCGACGTTTTACCCTAGCCGATGCCCTACTGCTCAGCGGACTGGCCCTGCTGCTGGTCTGCTTCAAAGCGGTAGTGCGCCTAAAACTGGGCCTCACTGGCCACTCCATGTTCTTCATGGTGTTGATATTTCTATTAGCCCGAGGCCTCGTGCCTCGAACCGGCTCTGTACTCTACTGCGCCGTCATGACTGGGTTACTGGCGCTCATCATGGGGGTTGGCAAAGGCGGGCCTCTGATCTTACTGAAGTTTGTCCTGCCAGCCATGGCAATGGAGGCGGCCTTGCTGTTTGTTGCCAGTGCCCCTTGGGCTTTGATGCCATCCATTCTGGTGGCCTTAGCAGGCCTGATTGCTTGGGTTGCCAAGGGCGCTTTCGAGCTGTGGCTGGCTAACGCCGACATCGCCGTCATTCTGCTGCAAATGGGCTGGAAACTGCTTGGCGGCGGACTGTTTTCTCTACTCGGGGTTATCTGCGCCCGCAAACTGGTGCAACTGCTGGCCCATCATCAACTGATTCCTGACGCAAGGAGACCATAATGACTCTGTTTCTGTGTATCGACGATACCGATGAGATCGGCACCAAAGGCACCGGTGAACTGGCGGAAGAGTTGGCCACCATCATTGAAGGCTGCAATTGGGGGCAATGCTCTGCGGTCACTCGGCACCAACTCTATGTCCATGACGACATCCCCTACACCTCTCACAACAGCGCCATGTGTTTTGAGATAGAGAATCACGCCAATCCAGAAGCAATTCAGCAACTGGCCAGTGAGTTTCTACTTAAACACGCAGCCCCAGGCTCCGATCCTGGGTTGTGCTTGTATCAATACAACGAACAAACCAAGGAAGCGCTGATTCGTTTTGGTATTCAGGCGAAGGTGGAGGTGCTCAATAAGGCGCAAGCCTACCAAGTGGCGAAGGACAATGGCGCGCTGCTAACCGAACACGGCGGCACGGGCGATGGCGTGATCGGCGCCCTAGCGGGCATTGGCCTGCGAATGCAGGGGTGCGACGGTCGATTAAAAGGGCAACTTCAACTGGACAAAGACCAGCCGCGCTACACCGTGTTCGACCTGCTTCAACATCCCCTAGTTGATCGCGTCATGGATCAACACCACCACAGCCTCCGCTGCGATCTGGAGTTCGAACTAAAGGGCAAGTTAAAAGCCATACGCTGGCAGCACCAAAACTGCGTCATCCTAGTTCAGGAGAACAACTACTACCACAACGCCCAAAAACAGCACCTTAAACGCTACTAATGGAATCCGCGATGAACAACGCCCTAATTCACTACGCCCGAGCCCAAGGGAAGATGTGCACTTTGTATATGGATGACGATGAAGACGAGCAGGTGGATGAAGCGCCTCGCTCCTGCCTGAACTGCGGCTATCGGCGGTGGTTGGCCACCGGCTTTCGATGCGTATACCCCAACCACAGCAATCCACCGCAGTTTACTGGGGCCAATAGCCTGACGACATAACGAGCCTATCACCCGTTCAAAAATACAATGGGTTGGCCAGAAACTGCGATTGGGTATTGATTAAAAAGACTATCCGATACACTCTGGCCTCCTTGCCAACAAACGGGGCTGTAATGAAAAACAAACAACACCAAGCCATCTCGCCACAAACGGTCAGCGAAGCCGAACGCATCGCCAAGGCCACTCAGAAGCCGGGCCAAACCAAAGATCAGACCAAGCTGATCGCCAAAGGCATTGAGAAGGGCATTGCCGAATATAAGAAGCGGGAGAAAGCCAAAGCAAGAGAGCGAGACAAGCTAAAAAAGCGCACTGCCAGAGCCAAAGCTGAACCGGAAATGGAAACCTCAGTATCCGAAGCGCAACCAAACTCAACCACCTCACTGCTGCCTTGGGTTTTGTTGCTCTTAAGCTGGATCGGTTTTATCGCCTATCTATTGGTATAAAAGCCGTGATAACGCCTACCAGCGCTGATAGAATCAAGTTCTAGTCAATCCGTTAAGTAGTACATTCCTATGAGCTTAGAACTATTAGATAAATTGGAGTCTCGCGTTCAATCCGCGCTTGAGACCATCGAAATGCAGCAGATGGAGCTGGAAGATGAGCGTGCTCGCAATGAGCAGCTTGAACAGCAAGCCACTGAGCTGGAGCAGCGTAATCAAGAGTTGCAACAGCAACTGGATGCGTGGAATCAGAAAGCTCAGGGCCTACTGTCCCAATTCAATCAGTTGGAAGGGCAACAACAAGCTGCCCCAACCTTGAGCGAACTCGCTTAAGCCTGCGCGGCTGCTGCAGCATCAGGCTGTAGCAGCTGATTCAACTCTTTCACCACCTCTCGTACCTTCGGCAGTGTGTGCGCCGGCATCACAAACCGACCCGCTTTAAACTCCAGACGTCCCACATGTTTTACGAGCACCACGCCATCACGAAACACACGAGCGTGCTTGGCAATCATCCTTGGTGCATAGATAGGGAAAGTTCTCACCGAAAAAATCCTTGTTTTATTCTGGTAGATGCAGTCAATCAGACCGCGGCAATTGTATTTAGTTTTGCGGACAATACAACCTGCTAATAAAAGTTTGATGACAAGCAAGTCGTAACGATTATTTTCCTATTGCAAACTTGCATTATGTTAGCAACTTGTTAGTTTGAGGGAGCAGTGTTCCTAACCGCGAAGACAAGCGCGCTGTATCTCGATCTGGAAGGGTATGGGGCTGAAGGATTGATGAAGCTGGATTCGCATTTTGATCGGTAGAGTTACCGATCTTTTTTTGGCCCACCTGATTGCATTCAATATTCAAAAATAGCTAAATCCATTAACGGTCATAAAAAATGGGCCATTAAGGCCCATTTTCAAAGTCTTATACCAACCTGATTAAGTAGGTGCTCTACCTAGTGCACCGAAGAATGAACGTTTTAACCCCAGAACGGGCAGCCAGCACTCATGGTCAGGTCTCGATTCAAGTTGGTATCAATGTGGTTTAGTCGCGCTTTTTCGCCAGATAGTTCAGCAAATCAACCATCTGCTGCACGCTCTCGATGCCACCGAGCTCAACCTGATACTTGCCGTTAACGATCAGCGCTGGAACACCGCGGATATTCATGTCCACCTGCTCTTTCTTCCACTGCTTCATCTTAGAGTTCACCATGAAGCTGTTGGCGGCCTTGTCGAATTGGTCGCCGCTTACGCCGTTATCCACGAAGAACTGCTTCAGCTCGCTGGTGGTAGCGAAACGCTTGCCAGACTCCTGAACGGCCTTAAACATCGGCACCTTCAGTTGGCCCTCTTTCTTAAGCGTCTGCATCACTGCCAGAGATTTCACCATCTCAACGCCGTTGAAATCGACGTGCTTCTGCTCAAATTTCACATTGGCGTCCAAACCCTTTTTGATGTTTGGAATGTGGCGAGTCTCGAAGTTGTAGCAGTGTGGGCAACCAAAAGAGAAGAATTCGGTGATTCGAGGTTGTCCCTGAACGGGGGCAGAGCTCACCACTTTATAGTGAGTACCCTCGACAAATTGAGCCGCCATCGCCATCGGCGCCAGCAGAAGAGAGAACGCAATCGCAACCAGTTTTTTCATAATCATTTCTCAAACAATGTTGTGTTAATGCGGCTAACTGTGCCACAGGGCAATTAATAATTTAACCCTTGATTCAAGGAAATGGGAGCTTCTTGCAGGGCCGACAACTGCTCTTTCAGTGCCAAGACCTGCTCTTCCCAAAAGCGATCGCTACCAAACCACGGAAAATTTCGCGGAAAGGCGGGATCGCACCAACGCAGCGTTAACCACGACAGGTAATGCACCATGCGCAATGCCCGAAGCGGTTCAATCAACTGCAGTTGAGAGTGGTCAAAATCGCAAAAAGTTTCATAACCTTCCAGCAAAATGTCCAATTGCAGCAGTTGCTGGCTACGGTCGCCCGCCAGCATCATCCACAGATCTTGAACGGCTACGCCGGTTCTCGCATCGTCTAAGTCCACAAACCCTGGGCCATCCGGCGTCCATAAGATGTTGCCTGGGTGCATGTCTCCATGCAGACGTTGGGTAGGCATTGACTGCCACGGTGCCTTTGCCACCTGATCCAGTACCTGCTCCAGCACGGTAAAAAATGCGGTCTCGATGTGCATCGGCAACTGCGCCTGCTGCTGCAATACCTGCTTAGGTTGCCAACCATGAGTATCCAGCGTCAGCTTAGGGCGGTGCTGGAACTGGCCACCTTTGGCCACTTGGTGCATGCGGCCGAGAAACTGGCCGACCTGCTCCAACTGATCCAGATTATCCACCTCAAACTCACGTCCCCCCACACTGTCCCACAGGGCGAAACGGTAACCTTGATGCTCAAACAGAGTTTCACCATCAATACGCTTGGGTGCTGCCACCGGTACTTCAGCGTCGGCCAATTCATGGGCAAACTGGTGCTCTTCGCGAATGCAGGCTTCACTCCAGCGCTGCGGTCGATAGAACTTCACCACATAACGGCGGCTGTCTTCAGCGCGAAACTGGTACACCCGGTTTTCATAACTGTTCAGCGGCAGTAAACCGGTTTCCGGGTAAACGCCCAGAGACTCCACCGCATCCAAAATGCAGTCGGGACTCAGGGAGTGAAAATCAAATTGGGGATCATTGGCCACAGTCATACCCCTTCCAAAGCTGGGCTAGGTAAGCAGCAACATCCGCATCCGCTGGGCTCTGAGCCTGAATCCACAAGCTGTCGCACAGGGATTCAAACTGCAGCAACAGCTCTGTGCCTTCAAACCTAAGCTGCCACTGGTGACGGTCTGCGCCCCATTGATGCTGGCCCAGCTGCGCATCCAGTGCCAATGCCAATTTGGGAACCACAGCCAACAATTGGTCGTCATCCAACGGGATCTGCCAACTTAGATGGCCAGTTTCCGCGTTCCAGTGGCCTTGGCCTAACTGGAGCAGCTCAGGGGCAAGTGTTGAGCCCATGATGGGGGTGCCTCGCTAAAATGAGGAAAATCAGGGTGGTCATCATAGGGATGGCAAAGGGCTTGGTGCAAGTGTTTCACCAAAGCCATGTCGCCTTTCTCTGCTGCTTCAATGGCCTGCTGAGCCAAATGGGTTCTTAACACCACATTGGGATTCTGATAACGGCGCTGCTGCTGCCACTCGGATAAGTTGCCAAAATTCAGTTGCTGCCGATACTGGCGCCACCAGCTCTGCCAATCCGGATCTTGACTCAAAAGCTGCGCCAGCGGGTTGTCCTCTTGCTCAGGGTCAAGATGAGCAAACTGCCGAAAACCTTGATGAAAATCGCTCTGCTGCCGGGTCATCATCTGAATCAGACCGGAGATCAGATCCAGCCGAGCCTGAGTGTCGTTGCTGGCCTCCAGCCCCAGACGACCGTTCATCCGCTCAAGATAACGATTGACTAAGGTGGTCTCATAGTGGGACAGAGCCTGTTGAATCAAGGCGTCATCAAAGTGCTCGGCAAACGCCAGCGCCAAACGCTGCAGGTTCCACCAACCAATCCCCGGTTGCTGGTCAAAAGCGTAACGGCCTTGCTCATCAGAGTGATTGGGGACATAACTCGGGTCGCAGCGATTGAGAAACGCGAATGGACCATAGTCAAAAGTCTCGCCCAATATCGACATGTTATCGCTGTTAAGCACCCCGTGAACAAACCCCGCCGCCTGCCAATCGGCAATGGTGGTTGCGGTGCGCTCCACCACGGCCATAAACCAAGCAGAAAATGGCGCATCCCCTTGGCAGTGACTGAAATCGCGATGAAGACTGTACTCAAACAACCGATCCCTCAAGGCCACACGATCCGAGTGTTTTAGGTATTCAAAATGGCCAAAGCGCAAATGACTGCGACTCACCCGCACCGTAATCGCCCCTCGCTCCACCTGCTCTCGATAAACCGGCGTCTGTGACCCCAATACCGCTAAAGCTCGCGAGCTATTGATGCCAAGATGATGCAATGCCTCACTGGCCAAAAACTCCCGCAGCGCGCTGCGGATCACCGCTCGACCATCACCACCACGGGAGAACGGCGTTGGGCCGCTGCCCTTAAGAAACAGCTCCATGCCTCCCAGCTCACCAATGTGGCAGCCTCGGCCATCTCCAAGCCTTGGGGTATAGCCACCAAACTGGTGACCGGAATAGACTTGAGCAGTGGCAGGAACCGGAAACGGCCCTTCACCATTAAGCTGAGACAGATAACGCTCTGGCTCGGCCTTAAGCCCAAGCTCTGTGGCCAACACCTCACTCCAGCCGATGAGAAATGGCCGCTCCAGTGGCACTGGAGTGACCTGCTCTGCAATCTCTGGCAGTGCTTGATTGATTCCCGGTCTTAGATCCAACACACTCATATCCTTGTCGTTTTAATTTCTATCGAGGAAATACCATGACCAAAATTTTGCTCGTTGCCCACGACAGTCCCTACGGCAGTGAAAAACTCTATAACGCCCTGCGGATCGCACTCGCCATGCAGGAGCACGCCGACCGTCCGGTTGAACAGCGAGTCTTTCTGATGTCCGATGCCGTGGTTGCCGCCTTAAATGGCCAGCAAACCCCAGATTTGAGCTACCACATCGGCCAGATGATCGAGCTGCTGCTGGCTCAAGGCGTTACGGTTTCCATCTGCAAAACCTGCGCAGAAGCCCGCGGCCTAACCGAGGACAAGCTGATCGAGGGCGTGGCCATCGGCAACCTCATCCAACTGAGCCAGTGGACACTGGACAGCGACAAAGTGCTGCACCTTTGATCCCAGTCGCAATTATGACCCGCTACAATAGATAGATTATCAATACCTGTTAAGGTAAAGCCATAGTTGAGTCATTTAGTGGGTTATTGATGAACAGCGACATCTTAGAGGGGCGCCTAGCCTCAGAGTACAAGACCTTCGGTCACATGATGCAGATCTACTGTAAAGGCCAATGTGGCCAAGTAGAGCGCAATGACCAAGGTCTGTGCAGCGACTGCCAAGAGCTTCTCGATTACGCCGAGAAAAAACTCGATCGCTGCCCCTATGGCGACACCAAACCCACCTGTGGCAACTGCCCCATTCATTGCTATAAACCAGCCGAGCGCGAAAAAGCTCGCCACTGTATGCGTTATGCCGGGCCGCGCATGATTCTGCGCCACCCCATTGAAGCGATCCAACACCTTATCGACAACCGTCGCCCTGTACCGGAAAAACCACCGATGCGCAGTGCCCGTCGCCAACGTCAAAAAAGCGCACCGTCGAAGGGAGAATGATATCCGACCACTGTGATGCCAAAGTACGCGTTCTATCGCTACTCTAACTTTCAAGTTTTGGTTAAGATAAAGTCGCAATCACAGCAAGGATATACTAATGAAATTAGGAACTCTGGCTGCCAGCATGGCGGCCATTTTTGCGTGCAGCCCCCTTGCTGCCGCAGAGCGAACTCACGACATCACTCTGGACGACTTCTTCAGCATCGATCACATGAGTCAGGTGCAGTTATCGGCGGATGGAACCACCGCCGTTTGGCGTCAAGGCTACTGGGACAAAGCCAGTGATAAAAACTTAAAAGACCTGTGGAGTATTGAACTTGGCAGTGGTACCCCAACACGCCTGACCTTTACCCCTGAAAACGAATCCTCTCCTCGCATCAGTGCCGATGGCCAATACCTGTTTTTCCTCAAAGCGGAGAAACGCGGCGATGCCAAAGTGCCGCCATACAATGGCAAGTCTCAGATCTTCCGCATGCCTCTGGCCGGCGGCGAAGCCGTACCAGTGACCCGTGAAGTGGAAGGGGTTAAGTCGTTTGAGCTAGGCAACAAGCAGCTGTGGTTTGCGGGCAACCGTCAACATACTGAACAGGATGCCTTTACCAAGCACCGTAGCGCTAACGCAGGCCCGAACTACGGCCATGGCAAAGTGAAGGTCAATCCGATCTACAAACTGGATCTCAACAGCTTCCGCAAAGAGCTGGTGATTGACGATGACAAAGTGGTGTGGGGCTTTGATGTCAGCCCAGATGGCAAGCGTCTTGCCCGTATCACCACCACCGACAACGAGCTGATCTTCTACGAAGGCTGGTCACACGTAGAAGTACTGGATATCGCCTCAGGCAATAACCAAGTACTGCAAGACGATGCCTGGCGCAAACAAGCACCTTCCCCCTATGGCTGGATTATGGATCCCTTATGGAGCCCAGACGGCGACTCACTAACCTGGCGCGTCGATTATGACGGCCACCCTGGTCAGCTGTTGGTGGCGCACTTTGACGATCAGAACAAAGTCGATTGGCAGCTGGATCTGGTTCGCCAAGGGGACGATACCCTCAATGGTAGCGACAGCCACTGGCGCAGCAACAACGAACTTTGCTACCGCGTTGCCAACCACGGCTCGGTGCTATTACGCTGTACCGAAATTGATGACGGCAACCAAGGGGACACCCAAACCCTAACAAAAGGCGATTACGTGGTCGGCAGTTACGACTTCGGAGCCAAAGGGGAAAAAGTGGTATTCAGCCATAATGGCCTGAAGCACTTCTACGACCTGTATCAAGCCAAAGTCGGCAAGACGCCGACTCGGGTCACCAACATCAACCCACAAACCGACAATTGGAAACTGCCACAGATCAGCCGTTATCAATGGACCGCAGCCGATGGCAGCACCGTTGAAGGCATGCTGGAACTGCCTCCAGGCTACAAGAAATCCGATGGTCCACTGCCACTGGTGGTTCAGATCCACGGCGGCCCAACCGCGGCAACGCCATATGCTCTGCAGCACCGCTCCTATGGTCGCAGCACCTTTGCAGCCAAAGGCTGGGCGTTACTGTCACCAAACTACCGCGGCTCTACCGGATATGGGGATAAGTTCTTGGTGGAACTGGTGGGTCACGAGCATGACATCGAAGTCAAAGACATCGAAGCTGGCGTAGACGCCCTGATCAAAGAGGGCATTGCCGATGCCGACAAACTGGCCGTAATGGGCTGGAGTAACGGCGGTTACCTGACCAACGCCCTGATCAGCACCAATACCCGTTATAAAGCGGCCAGTTCCGGTGCCGGTGTGTTCGATCAGCGTCTGCAATGGCTACTCGAAGACACCCCTGGCCACGTTCTGAACTACATGGAAGGCTTCCCTTGGGAGAAGCCTGAAGCCTATACCCATGGTTCAAGCCTGACTCACGCCGCAAACATCACCACCCCAACGGTGATCCACATGGGTGAATTTGATGAGCGAGTCCCAGCGCCCCACGCCAAAGGGCTATACCGCACCTTAAAGCACTACCTCAATGTGCCTGCAGAACTGGTGATCTACCCAGGTGAAGGCCATGGCCTTGGCAAGTACTCCCACCGTAAGATCAAGATGGGTTGGGATCTGGCTTGGTTCGAGCACTATGTTCTGGGTAAGGAAGTTCAGTAAATAGACAATTTACTAAGTTAAATTAGCTAGTTATCATGAAGCCCTCTGCCTCGCAGAGGGCTTTTTTATGGGAGACAGTCATTAAAGGAAGAGTGATGTTAACGAGCTCCATCGGTACCATTTCATATCACAAAATCGACCGGCCCCCTCAGGCCACCAACCTATCTGAGTTTCTCAAAGAGCTCGCCCGGCTCATGGACGTGAATCAATCGCAGCTAAGTTACCTGTTTGAAACGTTGGATAAAAATATCGTCATTAGCGAGCATCGATTGAAAAAGTGGCTGCATTCAAGCGAGGCACCCATTCCTCAAAAAGGCGCTCGAGCTGCCATTCATAAATTGATTACAGAGGTGTGTGTCAGCGATGCCATCAGAGACGCTTGGTTAACCCGATTCCAAGATATTATCGGTGCAGAATTAAAGCGCCGAGACGAAAAAAAGACCGCCAAAAATCAAGTTAACCAAGCGGCCCCTTCTCAACACCACCTAACTGACACCACAACCTCAAACCCTCGCCCCGCCGATGACCGTTCAGACACAACACCAGAGGCCGACGCTACAGAAACACCCAAAAATCGGCGGCAACCTATTTTGATTCTGGCCGCAGTGGCTCTGGGTATCATCTATTGGGTATTTGCCATTTCCCAACCAAAGCCCGTTGACCAAATCACGACCACCGAATCCACACCTCCGCTTCCGAATCCTAACCAGGTTGAGCACACAGACAACGCGATTCAAGCGAGGGCAGACGACCTCTCTGAGCCTATGCCTAAAGCCAAGCCTGCAATTCAGGCTAAGCCGAGTATGGTGACGACAATCCCGGATTCAAATCAACACAAGCAGCCCCAACCAAACCTGTTGATGGATGCCTACATCATTGGCGATCTCTATAAACAACTGCCAAAAACACCAAGCGGCTACCAGATCCTTTCTCGCGTTCACTCTGGCAGCGCTCCCTTTACCTTTGCTGATCACTTAGTGGATGACACCCTGTTTGACGTTGCCGCGGATAAAGATGTCGGGCTGCATTACCATGGTCAATTGAACTTAGATGAAGCGGGGACACATCTATTTTCTCTAAGATACCAATCTGGTCGCCACGCCGTTAACCAGCTGCTGAAAAAGTGCCGTATCGTGCTGAATATCAATAATGAACAGCTCATCGATGGTTTCGTCCCTATTGGACTTGAGCAGACAAAAGCAGCCGAAGCTCAAGTGAATCTAAAGCAAGGAGCTAACGATTTTAACCTCTGGTTTGCCTGCCAAAACCTCAGAAGCTTTAACCCCAGCCAAGACTACCGAACCTACAAAGACACCACCCTTAGCATTAGCCATCGACAACCTAGCGATAGCAAGATCACTTTGCTTAGTTTCGACCGTTTTTCCCATTGAAATCAGGCTCTGTTTATTAGGGTAAACAGAGCCTGGCGTCCCCAGTTTAGATTAACCGTTGAAATGGAGTTCTATCAGCCATCTTAGTCTCCCACTGACGTTGGCAAGCGCAATCAGGTAATAACTCATCTCGAACAATACCAGTGTGTCGATAACGCTCAATGGCATCCAAATAGGGCTGATCGCAAATAGAGCAATTTGATGGCCCAGCAATGGGTGGAGGGGTATCACTGAAGCCACCGACAAACAACGGCCAGCCTCGAAGCTTGCCTTGCTCCATTATTTTCCAGATGGTTGACAACCACGGCGGACGAAATTCACCACAATGATATTGGGCTTCCAAAGCCGTTCCCTGCTGGACAAAAGCACAAGAGAGAGCAATTTCATCAACGCCCAAATCAATCAGATACTCAATACTATTAATGGCTTCATCATAGGCCTGCCTCTCCGTTAGCCCTGGGGCTTTTAAAAAAACATAGACCGACGATTTAATTCCCAGACCCTGCATCATCTTAATCTTGCGTTCGAAGTAGGAACGATCAATACCCTTCTTTAGAAGCCTATTTCGGATGATGTCATTGCGACTCTCAAAGCCAATCCCAACGAGTAGCTTCTTATCTCCAATTAACTCGATAGCTTCTTCTAATTTCGCTTGCGATATATATCTTGGATAGGCTTCAACCAACAGTTCATCAATATTTTCATGCTTAGAAACGTATTGATAAACGTAACGTTGGAAATCACTAGGAAGTTCAGAGTTTGGAAAAAAACTACCGCCATTAAAGATCGCAATCCGGTCAACTTCTGAGTTGTCAGATGTCAGCGAATCGAACATTGTCTTATAAAAGGCAGAATCTAATCGCCAAGATTCAAAGTATGATTCAAACCCTGCTCCTTTATTAACTTCACGAGTTAATCCCGGGAATGCACAAAAGGTACAAGCATCGCCTGATTTAACTCGATAATAGGTACAGCCCCCTCCCGGTAGCAATACCGTTTGCTGTATGAAAGTGCGGCCATTCACTGGATTGGCAACAACTTGCCGCTGCTGATCACAAGCGTATCCATCAATCTCTAACATATCGTTTTCCTCTGGTTAGTTAGGTCTAAAAACCGTAACCAGCGGTCCGTGGGAAAATCGCCCTACTCCAAGGGGAACACGATGAGAATTCCCAACTAAAATGGCAATTCCTACTTGAGTACCCTTGCAGTACTTCGACTTTCCTCTCCACAAGCGGCGATGGTGGTAGCCGAGTTAACCACAGGAGAACAACCATGCATGTACGTCAAGTTACCGAACAAGACCTTAAAGCCATCGAACGTTTAGAGATTTCGGTTTGGGGTGATGAAGCCGCCAACATCGATCTGATCTACTCTCGATTTGAAATATTTCCTGAAGGGAGTTTGGTTGTTGAAGACAAAGGGGAGATTGTTGGCTATTCGGCTATACAGCGAGTCAAGCGAATCTGCAGTGATGATTGGTTTGAACAAACGGATAACGGCTACATCAAACATTCGCACGACGATCAAGGACACATCATCTATGGCATCGGGATGTCAGGCACCAAACACGGCGTTTCCGAACTATTAATTAATTACGTTTACGACACCTTTATTGCTTCAGGGATGTGTTATCTCATCGCCCTTGGGAGCCGCCTCCCCGGATTTAAAGAGTGGTCAAAACGAACGAATAAAGGAATTAAAGACTATATAAAAACTCGAAAAGTCGATGGCCTATCAATCGACCCGGAGTTACGACTTTATCAAAAACATGGCTTTGAAGTACTATTTGAAATCCCTGATTATTTTCCTTGTCAGGATAGCAATAACTATGGAGCCATGATCATAAAGAAGTAAAGATTCAATAAGTCCAAAAACTAAACAGGCGCTAGTTTCTAGCCGTGCTAGCGCCTGAATAATGCCTTGGTTAAGTGAACCTCTCTTCCATCACATAAATCAAACAGTGTTACTCGCAAAGCCAGATTAATGTGGTTATTTTCCTAAAGATTATTTTCCAAGAAAAGCTTATGACTGGCATAAATTTCTGAGCGGTCTTGAATGTCCAACTTGTGTTTTACATTACCCCAATGAGCATGAGCCGTACTTTTCGCAATGCCATATTGATTCATGAAATCCACCACGCGGCCGCCATCAGCCAATACTTCAACCAACTGTCGCTCACGACTGGTTAAGCCAGGAGTTTCCCAAATGGGCTTGGTTGTTGGCCGAACTTGAGCACTCTCAACGGTCAATAATCGCAGTGCGGTATCCAAGCCAATCAAATCCTCTCCTTTACCCAGCAAGGTACAAGAAAAGCTCAGCCCGTCGATATCAAAATTCTCTTCTGGCGGGTTATCGATCTGATATTGGGCATTGCTAATATCACAAATCCTTCGACGCAGTTGCGCCCTGCCGAGCTTATCTTTGATAAACAGCAGCTCATCCTTAATTTTTAAACCGTCACCATCGGTCACCAGTTGCCTGGCTTTATCGTTCAAAGCTCGCACCTTAGTATGCCGATCCACCAAGAATGCCGCAGAATTTTGCTGCTCTAAAAAGTAATAAAACCCATCCGGAGAGCTCTTCGATAACCTGAAGGTATGCCCTAACTCCCAATACTGCCTTAAAATTTTCTGATATTGATTCAAGAAGTTAATGCATGCGGTTTTAACTTGAGAATCATCTGCATCAAAGTAGAGGTTGATGGAAACCCAATACTTGGAAGACTCAAAAAGCTCAAACACCACCGTATCGCTGATCTGCTGTGAATCTAGCCAGGGCCAAAATGCACTTTGCTTTAGCTTGGAGACTTCATAGTAGGAGGACAATGCATAAGGTCTAACGGGATGATGAACGTTCTCAATGGCGGTCCAGGGGTCACTTTGATAATAGTGATCAATGTACTCAAAGGTTTTTTCGGCAGAGAAGCCATAAAGCAGAGGGCTATCGAGCTCAAGATAGATACTTTGGGTTATATAAAGCTCAGCGGTTGCTTTGTCCCTGAGCATGATAATCCCTTTGCTGGCTCCGGTAAGCTGAGTGATCTCTTTAAGTACCGTTTTCCATAAGCTGATGTCCGATATCGTCTTGTATAACAGCTCAATCAATTTTTGACTAAGGTCCATACTTCATCCTTAATTCGAAAACGTTATCCTAGGTCCCTATTACGCTGGATAACTCGCTCACTACTTAACCAAGTAACTAAAATTACTGCAAAAAAAACATATTCTCAATCGGTTAATAAACAACATAGATAGAAAACTATCTATGCCTCAATAATTGAAAACTCCTCTATCTAACACAGCCACAATCTGTATTAACAACCATAGAGTCCCCAGCCATATCGATTCTCAACCAAGCTTTAAAAAGAGCTTAAAGGTACAGCCTAGATCAAAAAACGGCTCCGCTAGGAGCCATCATCATGCAGTAAAACAGCATTAGGATTCGCCGAAATACTCTCTGTATTCCGCAAAAGTCGCCTGAGCCTCATCATCTTCAATGAGGTCATTCAAGAAATGAGGCACGGTTTTTTCGATGAATAACTGTTCTGACGGCTTGCTGTCTCGTCCATCGGCAACGCCGCCGTTACTCCACATGCTTCCCACCTCGGTGCTCTCGATAATGTATTCGTAATTCGAGATCTCTTTGCCTTGAAGAAATACCTGATACACCACCTTGAACTCAGTGTTAGATACCACAGGAATGATGCCCAGAGTCGTTGCCGCTAGCAACCCACTGGAAAGGTTCGCCCCATCGCGCTTGGTGCGAACGGCCTTCAAAACGCGAATGCCGATAGGCAGACCGATAGAGTCCTTGTCCAACTTTTCAAATGCTTGAAATGACTCAAAGGTCGATTTCAGCTCTTGGTCTTCAATATTGGTTACAAATAGAACCGGAGGGTATTTATCCCCCTGATGCTGATACTCCAGCTTATTGATATCCAGTTCGGTATCCGCAATTGCCACACCACTAAACAGTAGGCCGATACTCAATGTCGTTAAAAATTTCATAATCAAACCTTACTGATAGCAGAGCACTTGGTTGGTGTATTTCAATGCTTGTTGAGAAGCCACCTCAAAATTGACGTCATCATTGGACATCACATATCCAACCTTGTTTTTATCAAGAAACTTCTTGAACAGCTGATGCTCCACGCCAAAGTTGACGTTTTGAGCTGTCGTCCCCGCCTTCTCAAGCATCATAGATTGATTCAAAGAGCTGGATACAATCCCCACTAAATGCCCCTGATAATCGACAACGGCTCCGCCACTGTTACCTGGCTGAATTGGCGCCGTAAACTGGAACTGTCCCTTCGCTCCCTTCAGACCGCCATAAGAGCTAACGTTACCCACAGTTAGCGACGGATAGTCGGATAAAATCCCCGAAAGTGGAAAGCCAGTCACAAACACCGGTTTACCTAGGTTTGGCTTATAGCTTTCGGTGATGTTGGCGTGATCGGTATTGGGAATGTCTGAAGAGATCACTGCCAGATCCAGCAAGTTACTTTTCTCTTTTAGCGTTGCCGCATACGTCTTGCCCTCATAGGCAATTTCTATCGCCAGACACTCATCCACTACGTGGGCAGCAGTCGCGACCGATCCCTGCTTATCAATAAAGAACCCTGTCCCCGATGAGTTCGGCTTGCTCTGATTAATTAAGGATTTAAGGTCAACGATTGGCTGTTTATCACCTTTAAATGCGGCAATACTTGCCGTTAGTTTGTCGGCGCCTTGCTGATTAACGAAATCAATTAATGACTCCTTCATTACTTTAGCCAACGCATTATAAACGGCATCGAAATCTAAATAGCCACCGCTGGAACCTTTCTTAGTTTCCTGAGAGAAAACAACATTACCCTGTCTATCAACAACTTCTAAATTAACAACAGAGTTATAACCGCCCCAAACGGTGTCCCAGCGGCTATTTGACTTCACTCTTAATAAATAATTGAAGTCACTTTCTGCATTAAGCATCTCTGCGTGACTAAACATATCAGAAGCCACTAATAATGAAGCTTCTTCCAACTTTCCGAAAAAGTTAATACCCGTTTCTGGCTTAGTCTTATCAACATAGATAGCCACAGGATAATCAACGGGTAGTTCAATGTTCTTTTTAAGAACTTTTTTAGTTTTAATCGCGCTTGCCGTCTCTACCGGTGTTGCTTCACACCCGACGAGCAGCGCCAGCAAAGCAACTACAGCTAATCGCTTCATAAGTGACCCTTAACGTTTTTAGTATCATACTGAACATTGTTTACGAGGTGGCAACCCCGACGTAACATGCGGATACTAGCACGATAATAAAGCCAGTGCTGAAAATAAGTCTCTTGAGATCATAAAGTTAAAAAAAAGGCCTCCTACAGAGGCCTTTTTTTAATCCCGCGCAATCAGCAATTAATCACGCTTAGGAATCAGGTGCTGACTGATTTCCAGAGTTTCCAGTGGCGTTTTCCCTAGGGTATAACGGCCGGCAATCGCAAACTGCTGGTTGTATTTCGCCATCCACTCCTGCAGTCGCTGCTGAATTTCCCCAACATCATCAAAGCGCTTAGTCTTAAACAGCGGTTCATAGAACTCATTCCAAACTAAGGTCTGAAAACGAGCACCAATGCCGTTTACCACAGGGCCGTTATAGGCGCGCATGTGGATATGGTTACAACCAAGGTAAGCCACCGCCCCCTGGAACGCCTTACTCTTGCTGCCGAAGAACTCAGCCCCTTTATCGGTCAGTAAGTTATCCATTGGTAGGCCACGTTCTTTATACCAAGGCGCCACATGTTCTAATAAAAATTGCCCTGCGTGCTCCGAGTCATTGCTGGTGGTAACCCAAGCATGAGCTACTTGACTGTAGGCATCAATAAAGGAGTGTTGGTACAAACGACCGACTTCAGCCACGTCGCCCAAACTGAACGTATCCTGCACCACCACGTCACCGGGATAGCGGCATTCCAGCCCCATCTGATCCTGCTTGATCTCATGTAGATGCGCCCCTTGATCATCCACCCCCTGTTGGCGCTGCTTCATGGCACTCTTCAAAGCCAGCAGTCGATTCTGTTTGGTTTCAAGGTTATGGCGAACCCAGATGGCTCGAACGCCAGAAGGGGAGATGGTGCAGCCACGTGCGGTCAATAGCTCCGCCGCTCGTGCTTGACCATAGTTAGGATAATCTAGAGCAATCTCGATCACTTGTGCCTCCACTTCGGGAGGCACACGATTCTTAATTGCGGGTTTACGGCGAGACAGGTTTCTCAGCCCCTGCTCGCCGGCACTCTCATACTGTTTTTTAAACCGGTAATAACTGTCGCGGCTGTAACCCATGATGTCACAAGCTCGACTGATGCTGCCTAATTCTTTGGCCAACTGCAGCAAAGCTAGCTTGCTGCGAATGTCACCATTGCTTCGATTATTCACGCCTTTGCCACAACATAGAACAAAAAGATATGTCAGATTACCAGAAAACTCCGTTAGGTGTGTAGCCCAACCACTTGAACCAGGTTTCTCCCAGCAAAACACTGGTGATCCAGCCAATCATCAGCATAGAAAACCCGAATTTAAAAGTATCAGAGAGAGAATAATGGTCAGTTGAGTACAACAATAACGACGGCTTGCTATTAAATGGCAGCACGTACACGTGCTCAATCAACAGCGCCACCGGCAGTGCCAAACTCATCACTGGGTAACCAAAACGCTGAGCGACGCCAATGGCGATGGGAACAAACAGCATGGTTCGCATGGTTTTAGATTGAAACACCAAAGAGCTCAATAACATACATCCCGTTAGCGCCACATAAAACACCCAGAATGGCGTACTGGTATCCAAACCGAAGTACTCCAGACCCGCATTCACCACGAGGTTAGGCAGATCCGTTTGTTTAAAGCCAGCTCCTAGGGTGTAGGCACCGGCTGAGAACATCAACAAGTGCCATGGGATATCAACCTGGTTCCAGTTCACCACCCCAATGCGTGGCGACAACGCCACAATGGCGCCAATAAAGGCCACCGCAGTTGCACTGACACCGTGATAACGGTCGGTAGCCCAAAATGCCAAAATGGTCACGAAGATCAGGATGGAGCGAATTTCCAAACTGCTGATCTTGCCCATGGATTTCAGCTCTTCCTGCAAGCGCTCCATACCGCCTTCAATCTGAGGAAGGCGCTCTTCTGGAGCCAATGGGAAGAAAACGCGTGTCGCCAACAGCCAACCAATAATGATCATGCACACCACAATCGGCAACGCTACGATCATCCAGTCAGCAAAGAAGAAGCTGCCGCCGATGGCACCAGCAATCAAGCTCGCCGCCAACAAGTTGGCGCCGGAGCCAGTCACGAAAGCACCAGCACAAAGGTTAATCTGCAGCAGGTTCTGCAATACTAAGTTACGACCAAAGTTATTCTTATTTTCACCACCTCTGGCACCGTAGACAGCCGCAATCACCATAAAGATGGGCATCAAAATGGCCGCTTTGGCCGTGGTTGCCGAGATGAAGGCCGACAACACTAAGTTGATCACCATGAAGCTATAAAAGATTGGCGTGGCACTGGTACCAAATCGACAGATAAACCACAGGGCAAATCGCTTTGCCGCGCCGCTGCTCACCAACATGGAAGCCAGAATGAATGACAAAATGTTGAGCCACATGATGGGGTGACCTAACTGTGCATAGGCCACTTTCTCAGGCAGTACACCGGTCAACACCATCATAATAATAACGATTAAGGAGGTGAGGTAGTTGGGAATGGCTTCTGTAATCCACAGAATCACCGCACAACAGAAGATAGCCAGCATTGCCACTCCATGGGCACTGAACTGACCGGCACCCACTTCATTGAAATGTACTAACGCCTTTTTGCTTAGGATACTGGAATCGATGTTCTGCAGAAATGCAGGGGCTTCACCCATCATCAGCAATGCAAATACCGCGATTGCGATGAAGATACCGCTTTTCTCCAACCACTGCTCAAAGGTTGATTTCACCCGAACAGGAAGATGCTCCATTCGATATTGACTCATATCGAGAGGATCATCACGTACCACTTTTTCGCTATTCATTGTGTCTTGCCTAGTCCTTGTTTGCATGGGCTATAAGCTACCGATTTCGATTCTAAAAAACCTAGATCCAGATCATCAATTAGCCCAAGAGATGACAACCAGATCATATCATTACCAACTGAAAAACGACAACAATCAATACAAAAATCCTTTCAAATCAAATATTTAAATTAACCAAAAACCAAAAACCAACAAGCAACATGTAAGATCAATTTGAAACTAATTGTAATAAAGGTGATCACGATCACGCCTTTTTAAGCTCAACCTCTCTAGCATAAATGGCGAATCATTAATCGTTTGATACTGAAAAGGATTGCCCCATGGCTGAACTAAAAATTGGTGAGATCTCCAAACCTCGTTTCGAATTCCGTACCTTTGGTCAGAACTTCGAAGCCGCTGCTGAGCGTATGGCTCGTCTGTCTCTGCCGGTACCAGAGAAGGTGTGGTGTCGTCACAGCGACGAGATCTACATCATGTCTCGCACCAACGATTTGAATAACACCAAAATTCGCGACGGCAAGATGGACGTTAAAACCTACGTTCAAACCGTTGATGGTCTAGAGCAATGGGATCCAAAACTGAAAGCCGAATTCCCAGTATCTAAGCAACAACTGGTTGACGAGATCTTCCCTGCATTCATGGTTGAGATGCCTGAACTGACCGAAGAGAGCTACGACTACCAAGCATTCTTGGCAATCATCGAAGCTCACCCAGATCTGCAGGCGGTACGCATCCATAAAGAGCGCTACGGCTACATGGTGAACGACACCATCTGTGAAGTGGCCAAAGTACTGGTTAACGGTGCTCAGATCGTTTCCATCAACTCTGAGTCCACCGAAGTGGAAGACATCAAGAAAACCCTGTCTGATGTTGGTCTAGAAAACATTGAAAACATCAACTATCTGCAGGCGATCAAGCGCGTTATCGGCATGATCAACAAGCCTCTGGCTAACTAAGGGAACGCACCATGAGCTTAGAAATCGAACGTAAATATTTGGTTAAAGACGACAGCTTCAAAGCCGCCAGCCATAAGCAAACTCGCATTGTGCAGGGTTACCTAAACTCCACGCCTGAGCGCACCGTTCGCGTTCGCATCAAGGGTGAAAAGGGCATTCTGACCATCAAAGGTATTGGCAACGAATCAGGTGCTTCTCGCTACGAGTGGGAAAAAGAGATCGCTCTAGAAGACGCTCAAGCACTGCTGAAGATCTGTGAGCCAGGCGTTATCGACAAGACTCGCTACCTCGTTGCTCATGAAGGTCACACCTTTGAAGTAGACGAATTCTACGGTGAGAACCAAGGCTTGACCGTAGCCGAAGTAGAACTGGAATCTGAAGATCAGCAGGTTAACCGCCCAGAGTGGTTAGGCGAGGAAGTAACTGGCGACGTACGCTACTACAACTCCATGCTGATGAAGACCCCATTTACTCGCTGGTAAGGCTGATATAAGTAAATGATTTCGCTGTCTATTGTCGATCGCTACCATCTCCAGCTTCAGGTTGAATTGCCTCAGCAAACGCGACGCGCTGAATGGAAACTGCACCTGTTGCTGCCTCAAGTGATGGTCAATGACAGCGGCTCCTCAGTGAGCCAACGATTTTATCGAAACCTCCTACAATCACAGCGATTGCAGCCAAGCAACTCGCCCACCACCTCCGATCTCAAAGCCAGCTGCCGACAGCTTCGACGGGGGGATGAGTTGTCCAGCAGTGAGTTCCGACTCACCTTGGCCAACCTCACCAATGGGCTACTGCAGCACTGTGATCAGCTCGAGGGTGACGACCTGCTCGCCCTTCGAGCTCTCCTATTTCAGTTCTTACGACTGCAATATCGTCTTAAGCGCGCCAAAACCAAGAAGCTCTACAAACTTGCTCGTCAGTTAGTGATTTTTAACTATCATCAAGCGCTACTGCGCGAGCGCCAAAGTGGTCGCTGCAGCGACGTTCAAAAAGTTCGCCGCTTCCAAAAAGTGGTTGAGCGTTATGCCAAACACACCACCATCAAACTGGGTCACAGTGACGATGCCGGCCGTGAGCGAATGATCGAAAAACTCAATCTGTGCAAGCGAATCATCGATCGCCCCTATCTGATTGAGCGCCGGCTACAAAGTGACGCCAAAATGGCCGAGCAACTGATCTTCGGCTTTGCTGCCGCACTTGCGATGGCGTTTGCCACTGGGATCGCCTTCGCCACTCAGCGAGCCTTTGGCAACTTTACCACCCCATTTTTCTTCTCCTTGGTGTTCTCCTACATCTTTAAAGATCGCATCAAGGAGTTAGGGCGCAACTATCTGGTTCAAAAGTATTACGCCCGCTTTTTTCAGCATCACTATCACCTGCATCAGGTGGATGCTAAAACGCAATTTGCCGATATAAAAGAGACTTTTTATCAACCTAAAGGCAAACAGTTTACGCAGTTGCTCAGTCGCTTAAAGCGCTCTTTGGCATCCGGTGAAACCAGTCGCATCGATGGCGCTTGGGTATACCACCGCCAGTACTATTGTCGACGCAATGGCCTCAAACCAACTAAAAAATTCTGTGACGATCTGACACTGAATCTCAGCCAGCCGTTACGACTACTGCCCAGTATGATTCAAACCATCTGGCAACAGGAGCCGTCCCAACTGCGGAAAGTGGATGTTCATCAGGTCACTCCCATCTATCTGATGCTGGAAACCAAAAACAAGGACAAAATAGAGCATAAGCTCTATCGATTGCATGCCAGCCGAAAAGGAATACATCGTATCAAACAGATTGAATTAGCCTCGAATTAGCGATCAGAACCATATTTTCCACTGTTTTCAGCAAATCTTCGGCTTTGCTAAGGGCTTTTTTGTTTTAAAAAAAGCCCTATTAAAACCGACACTTAGCAGAAGATCGCGAAAAGATGAAATGTAAGAAAAGGTTGAGATTAATTGATTTTGATCACATTAAAAACAATGGCTTGGAACTATTCTAACTCCGGACAATGAAGCACAAACTTCAATAATTAAATAAGGATGAACTCCATCGGAGGAGACACATTATGGCTCGTACTAACGTTACATCTGTCGCACTTGCCGTTTCTTTGGCTTTAGGCGGTTTCGCCTCTCAGGCTATGGCTACAGATTCCCAGAAAATTACCGAACTGGAACAACGCCTAGAAGCCCTTGAGATCGAACTGATCGAAGCTCGAGATGCCGCCAAGAAACAGGACCGAGTGAAATTCAGTAAATCGTCACCGACACCTAAATTTGTCTCTAAAGATGGTCGCAGCACCATGGAGTTCAAGGCCCGTATCCAAGCGGATTACATGGATGCCGATGAAATCGGTACTGGCAAGAAAGCCAGTATGGATGATGCAGAAAAAGCCACTGAAATCCGTCGTCTTCGCTTTGGTCTTGAAGGCCAATTCTCCCGCGATTGGGAATATGAGCTGGAGCTTGATTTCGCTGAAAACGAAGTGGACGTAAAAGACGCGAACGTCACCTGGGAAGGTTGGGAAAATCAAAAACTAACCCTAGGTTTCCAGAAGTACGCTTTCGGTCTGACCAACACTCAGAGCTCTGCCCATCAAGTGATGATGGAGCGCCCATCGGTAGACACCTTCTCCGCTGACCGCGCCATGGGCGCCCAGTGGCGCTACCGGGGTAACAACTGGGTATTCAGCCTAGGCCTGGGTATGGATTACAGCGAAACCGAAGAGACCATCATCGAGTTTGAAGAGAAAGACGGTGAGATCGAAGAGATTGGTCTGGAAGATGAGTCCATCTACGGCGAATCCATGTTCTACACCACCCGCTTCACCTATACCCCGATCAACAGCAACAACAACCTGCTGCATCTGGGTGCTAGCTACATGATGATGGACCTGGATCGCGACACCCAGGAGATGCGTTTCCGAGCTCGCCCTGCAGCCAAATACACCGGTCGCATGGTGGATACCGGCAACTTCGATTCCACCGGCAGCGATACCTATGGCATTGAAGCCATCTACCAGCATCGTAACTTCATGCTGCTGGGTGAATACATGAACTCCACCGCGGATCAAATTGACGATGAAGACGTTGAAGTGGACGCCTATTACGCCACCGCCTCCTACGTACTGACCGGAGAGCAATGGCGCTACAGCGGTAAGAAAGGGGTAATGAAGTCACCTCGTCCAGGCCAAGCGATCTCCGAAGGTGGCTGGGGAGCGTGGGAAGTGGCCGTTCGCTACGAACAAGCGAACTTCCTAGAAGATCACATGAAGTACGGCGGTGACCTGACCACATTGGTATTCGGTGTGAACTGGTACATGGAAAACAACTTGAAGATGCAGCTGAACTACATCGACGCCGAAGCCGACAACAAGGTCAAGGATGAGTACAGCACTCAAGACACCAACATCTTGCAAGCTCGCCTGCAGTTTGCATTCTAAGGAGCCAACACAATGCGTATGAATACGTTTTTGTGGAGCCTTGCCAGTCTATGCCTGAGCGCCAACGCTCAGGCCCTGACCAAGGACCACTTTGACAAAATTGAGTTTGCGGTGAACACCGGCACGGGCACCACCTTGCCTTACGCCACCGACTCACTGACAGAAGAGTTCAACAAAGCCTTTGGTTTCATCAATTTTGAAGAGGACCCCGCGGAAAAGTTGGTGACCTACCTGGACACTCCAGACCGCGCCCTAAAGGCTCAGTCCATCTCTATCCGCGTTCGTGAGCACGTAACTAAGCCCGGTAAGAGCAAAATCACCGTTAAGTTGCGCTCTCCAGAGCCTGTTGGCTTCGGTGAACTGTCAAACTATAAGAAAGCGGAGATCGATTACGACGGTAAGCAGGATAAGTACAGCGTCAGCTACGACATCCCCTACTCGCCGGATGAGATCAACGTGAAATCGGTGGATTTTGGCAAGGTAATCGACACCATCAAGCAGAATCAAGACGCTTGGGATGTAGTAAAAACCACCCTAAACCAACGTGGAAGTGACCTGAAGCAAACCATCGTGATGCGCTCCTATGGCTGGGAAGGGTTTATGACCGACAGTCGTTACGACAACATCGAAGTGGACTTCCAAGTTTGGACACCTTATTACCGCAAGCCTCGCATCTACTTTGCCGACTTCTCCTTTAAGGGGCTAACCAAAGACCGCGAAGACTTAACCAAAGCATTCCAACACCTGTACGACCAAGTACAAGCAACTGGACTGACGGAAGGCATGCACACCGGCTCTAAGACCGGCGCCACCTTCAAGATGTCAAAAGGCTTTCATTAATTGAAAGCACCGTGGAGCCCGCAATGGGCTCCACAGTCACCCTACACGCACCACCCCAATACTCTTTCCCGACACAAGGAGGCTCCATGCTTTGGTTTTCCAAGGTCTCGTCTTTACTCAATCAAAGCCAAAGTACTGAAACACAAGTGTATCAGTTCCTAGACCACGCCACGCTCGCCCACCATAAATTCGTTCGCCTGTGGCAGATATACCTAAAGAGCGGTGCCAACGGCATAGAGTTCGATGACACCTTGAAGGAACTGCAGCAGATCGAAAGCTCTGCCGACAAACTGCGCCGCGATATCGACACCCGTCTCTACGCCCGCACCTTAATTCCCGATCTGCGCTCCGATGTGGCGTTGCTCATTGAGCTCGTTGACAAGCTGATGAATCAACAAGAAACCATTGGCGTTCATCTGCGAATCGAGCAGCCGGTGATCCCAGCGGAGATTCATGACGAACTCAAAGATCTGCTGATTTTGGTGGGTGAAGCCATCGACCACACCATTTTGTGTGCCAAGAGTTTCTTGTCAGATCTACAACGCGTTCAGGAATACCACCAGAAGGTGATCCTGTTTGAAAGTGACGCCAACAAGGTATGTAACCGCGCCAAAACCGCCCTATTTGAAACCGACCTGCCGCTCACCAACAAGGTGCAGTTACGCTACTTCTTCGATCGCATCGATCAGGTGGCCAACATCGCCGAAGACATCAGTGACCGCGTCTCTGTCTTTACCCTGAAGCGCATGCAATAAGGAGGGAGTGCAACCACCATGGAACTGGAAATCGCAACACTCATCTTCCTCTCTAGCGGCCTGTTTCTAGGCTGGTCCCTTGGGGCCAACGACGCCGCCAATGTGTTTGGCACCGCCGTCGGCTCTCGCATGATCAAGTTCAGTACTGCGGCACTGATCTGTTCGGTCATGGTGATTTTAGGTGCCGTCATCAGTGGCGCAGGCGCATCCCACACACTGGGAAAACTGGGTGCCATCTCCGCCATGGGCGGCGCCTTTACGGTGGCACTCACCGCGGCTCTGACGGTTTACGTCATGACCAAATGGGGCCTGCCGGTCTCTACCGGTCAATCCATTGTCGGTGCCATCATCGGCTGGAATATCTTTAGCCAGACAAAGACCGACCCCGCCGTACTCACTAAGATCCTCACCACCTGGGTGGTGTGCCCAGTACTGTCGTTCTTTATCGCCATCGCGCTCTACAAAATGGTTGCCGCAGGCATTAACCGCATGCGCCCTGGGCTGTTTGCACTGGATAACTGGACCCGGATTGGCCTCATCCTCGCCGGTGCCTTTGGTTCATACAGCCTTGGGGCCAACAACATCGCCAACGTGATGGGCGTGTTCGTTCCCAGTGCGCCCTTCCCAGCAACCGAGCTGTTCGGCTTTCACTTTACTCCCGCCATGCAGCTGTTCCTTCTGGGCGGCATCGCCATTGCCGTTGGGGTATACACCTACTCCAAAAAAGTGATGATGACCGTTGGCGACAGCTTGATTCCCATGACACCAGTAACCGCTTGGGTGGTGGTAATGGCGCACTCCATTACCCTATTTCTGTTCTCCTCCCAAGAGCTGTCCAACTTGCTGACCAGCGTTGGCCTACCAGCCATTCCATTGGTGCCAGTCTCCAGCTCTCAGGCGGTGATCGGTGCCGTGGTCGGCATCGGCATCCTCAAAAAGCTGCCAATTCAATGGAAAGTACTAGGTCGAGTGGTGTTTGGATGGTGCTGCACCCCGATTCTGTCGGCCCTTGGCTGTCTGTTGTGCCTCTATTTTGTGCAGAACATCTTCCAAGTGCAGGTGATGTAATGGAGACAAATGGCAATCGCATGACCAAAGGCCAAAGCCAACGCAACCGCCGCAGCAACTGGTGGCACAGTCAAAGAAGGAAAACCACTGATTAAGCCTTCACAGAAAGGCAGTGACTCCTGACATTGCGCCCTTCGGGGCGCTTTTTTTAGTTTGCTTCCATACTCTTGGGCCCCCTCGCCCGCTGGCGGCGCTATCTCTGCTGCAATATCCACTCACATCCGTTACTCTTTCAGCCTATTTGACGATCATCATGCATCAAGAGGTAGTCGCTCATGATCAATAAACTCTTTGTCTATGGCACCCTGGGACCAGGGCGTCCCAATGAACATGTACTGGCAAAATTCGGTGGCCGTTGGCTAGAAGGCCACATTTTTGGGCGCCTTCAGCAACAGGGCTGGGGAGCAGAAATGGGTTACCCAGGCATCGTATTGGATGCCAACGCCGATAAGGTTCAGGGTTTTGTGTTCGTCTGTGACACCTTAGATCAGCACATAGCCGAGTTAGACGAATTTGAAGGTGAAGGCTACCAACGCACCGAAGTTCAGGTACACCTAGACAATGGTGACACCACCCAAGCCTATGTCTACGCCCTCGCCAACAACAGCTAATCAGCTCAAAGCGCTTCGAAAGGAATCAAAGCGCTAACCTACACACCAAACCAAGCTAAGCCATCCAACAGCCACTACCCTTACTAACACCACTTTACCTACTCTCTGGCAATCTCGTTTCTGCCCGATAGAGACTGATAAGGAAACGGCTTTTGGACTCTCCCCTGTTGGCACTGGCGATGATCGGCATGCTTTCCATTGGCTGCCAGTGGCTGGCGTTTAAAGCCAAACTGCCTGCGATCCTGCCCCTATTGCTCGTTGGCCTGCTGCTAGGCCCCGGAGTCGAACTGCTCTCCCCCGACCGACTGATGGCGGAGCTGCTGTTTCCCTTTATCTCATTGGCCGTGGCCATCATCCTGTTTGAGGGCGCACTGACGCTCAAGTTCTCCGAGCTGCAGGGACAAAACCAGATGGTGCTGAGGCTGGTCAGTATCGCCATGGTTATCACCTTTATGGTGGCCGCTCTGTTTGCCTACTGGCTGCTGCCCCTCTCTTGGCAAGCGGCCGCACTGCTGGGGGCGCTAGTGGTGGTCACAGGCCCGACGGTGATAGCGCCACTGCTTCGCAGTGTTCGCATCCAACCAAAACTGGCCACCTTGCTGCACTGGGAAGGGATCATCATCGATCCCATTGGTGCTCTGTTGGCGGTACTGGTGTTTGAGTTTGTTAGCGCCAGTCAAGGTGCGGCCCTAAGCCATGCCCTATCGACCTTTGGCTTAACGCTGCTAGCTGGAATTATTAGCGGCGTCGCTGGAGGCTGGCTACTGGCAGTGGCGCTTCGAAAACGGCTATTTCCCCGCTATCTAGAGAACGTCGCCGTACTCACCCTGATGCTAACCGCTTTTGCGATTAGCAATGAACTGATGCACGAGTCTGGTCTGTTGACCGTAACCATCATGGGGATCTGGCTGGCCAATGACGAACGTCTGGATCTCAGCGCCATCATTGAGTTCAAAGAGACCTTAACGGTACTGCTGATCTCCGGCCTGTTTATCCTATTGGCGGCCAGACTCAGTCGTCAGGATCTGTTGTCACTGGATGGCTCCGCCTGGCTGTGGTTGGCGAGCTTGTTGCTGATTGCTCGCCCTATTGGCGTCTGGTGTGCCAGTATTGGCAGTGACCTCAAATCAAAAGAGCGACTGTTGATTGGTTGGATAGCCCCAAGAGGCATTGTGGCTGCCGCCATCGCTAGCCTGTTTGCACTGAAACTGGAAACCCAAGGTTTTGCCGGCGGCGATCGCTTGGCTCCCCTTGTGTTTATGGTGATTCTGGCCACAGTAATACTGCAGAGCACCCTCACAAAGCCCATCACTCGACTCCTAGGTTTAGAAGCGCCGGACCGCAATGGCTTTATGATCTTTGGCGCCAACCCCTTTGCCATCGAAGTTGGTCTTTGCTTAAAACAATACGACATTCCAGTACTACTCAGTGACACCAACTGGGATAACCTAAGTCAGGCAAGAATGAAGGGGTTGTCGGTCTATTACGGTCACCCAACGTCGGAACACGCCGATAACCAATTGGATCTGTCTCTGATTCGGCGACTGCTGATCCTCTCACCTTATCGACAATACAATCTGGAGGTGGCCTACCACTTTCAGGACCGATTCGGCGTCGATAAGGTGTATCGCCTGCCTGAAAATCATCAGGACGCCCCAAGGAAAAAGCCCCTAGAGCGCCATCAACGTCTCTTCGCTGACGACGCCCACTACCGCCAACTGAATCAACGCATACAGCAAGGCCAGCAGCTAAAAGCCACTGGCCTATCGGAAACCTTTACCTGGGAAGATTATCAGCAGCGCCACCCCATAGCGCTGCCTCTATTCGCAATGACCGACAAACACAAGCTCAGGGTGTTTACTGCCGATGCGCCTTTTGAGCCCAAACCGGGCTGGGAGGTGATTGCCCTTACCCTACCTGAGTCCAAACGAGATGGGCCACAACCAGAGAGTTAGGAGAGCAGTAAGCGCGCGGCGATGGTCCACATCATGACCCACACCAAGGCATCAATGGCACGCCACACCTTGGGGTTAGACAACCAAGGAGACAGTTTCACTGCCGCAAAGGTGAGCCCCATAAACCACAGGAAAGACGCCGTTACCGTGCCAGCATAGAACGACCACTTACCGTCACCAAACTGAGCGCCAATGGAGCCCAGCAGTACCACGGCATCCAGATACACATGGGGGTTTAGCAGAGTCACCGCCAACGTAGTCAACAGTACCTTACGGCGGCTGGCCAGAGCCTCACCGGCTTGCATCCCCTCTTGCCCTTGAATCGCACGCTTTAACGAGGTGAATCCAAACCACAACAGGAACGCCGCACCGCCATATTGCGCCATCTGCATCAGTGCGGGCGATTCGGTGATCAGCGCTCCTAAACCGGCCACACCCACGCCAATCAAAATCACGTCCAATAAGGTGCACACCAGCGCAACCATCACGTGGTATTGACGCTTCAATGCCTGACTCAACACGAAGGCACCTTGCGCGCCGATGGCCATAATCAAGCCGGCGCCGACACCGAGACCATTTACGTATGCTGAAACCATGTTGCCGCGTCCTAAATCAAGTTAGCTGGGAGATTGGCGGTCATTGTAGGCTGGCTTTTTCATAAAAAATAATTAATAGTGCTAATCAAATATTAATTTTATTAATTAACAAAATGTTTGATTATAAGTTACTTCAGGCCCTGTCTGCGGTAGCTCGCCAAGGCAGTTTTGATCAGGCCGCCAGCGAGCTAGGACTGACGCAATCGGCAGTTTCCCAGCGGGTCAAACTGCTTGAACAGCGGCTAGGCCAACCCTTGTTAGTCAGGGCTCACCCCATTCGCCCAACCCAAGCCGGGCTAGCTCTGATGCGTCATCAACAGCAGGTGGAGATGATGGAGTCGGCACTGGCATCCAGCCTCAGCCAAGATGAAGACAGCCACTATCAGCGAATTCGCTTGGCGGTCAACGCAGACAGTTTGGCCACCTGGTTGCCCTCAGTGCTGGCCGGATTGCATCGTAAACATCGGGTTCTGAGTGAGCTAACCGTAGAAGATGAAGTGGTCACCTTAGAGCGGTTGCGGCGTGGAGAGGTGGCTGGTTGCATCTCGGCTCACGCTCAAGCGGTTCAGGGATGCCGCTCGACCTTGCTTGGTAACTTAGACTACATTCTGGTGTGCAGCCCAGAGTTTGCAAGTACTCACTTCAATGAGGGTGTGGATGCTCAGAGCCTGCGCCTAGCACCCACGCTAAAATACAGCAGCAACGATGATCTTCTGGCGCAATTTCTGCAAACCTTTTACCCCACAGACAACAGCTTGCCGCCACATCATCTGATTCCCTCAGCTCAGGGGTTTGTGGACGCGGTGCTTAATCACATGGGCTACGCCGCACTGCCAAGGCTGCAGATCCAGTTTGCGTTGAATAATGGTGAGCTTCAGCAGTTGGGGACGCACTCTTTAGCCGTGCCTTTGTATTGGCACAGCTGGCGTTTACAAAGCCCGGTGATGGAGCTGGTGGGCAAATCCTTACTGGCACAAAGCCGGATCAGCTTAAGTCGCTGACCCCAGCATAAGAGAAGTTTGCATTGTAAATGAGCACATCAAATACAATGCCTCCGGCAGGTAAGATCAAAAAAGCCGAACCCTAGGGGTTCGGCTCTGTTTTCGAATAAGCGAACTTAGAAACGGTAGCTCAGCTGAGCTCCAGCCAGCCACACATCGCCATCGATCTCGCCATTGTAGTTAATGGTCGCAGGTACAACGGTACCGCCAGCTGGCAGGTGCAGCTCCATGGTCTCATTGATCGGCGCATCACTTGGCATGGTGATGTGGGTAATGGCGAAGTCCAAAGTCAGGTCATCGGTCCACTGGTAACCGGCACCAAAGGAGATCCACAGACGATCGGAATCTGGGATTGTGGTAGTACGATGCTCATCATCAACTGCCGTTTGATCAAAGGCCAAACCGCCACGAACGACCCAGCGGTTGTTCAACTGATAAGTGGTACCAACCGCGAAACGCCAGTTGTCTTTAAAGTTCTCTTCCTTCATCACATCAGAAGGAGCGCCAGAATCAAAATCAACCACCAGAGCTTCAAATGCGCTCCAATCGGTCCAGTTTACCGAAGCGTGTACTGACAAACGCTCAGTCAGCTGATGGAAGCTGGCCAGCTCTGCGGTTGCAGGCAGCGGCAGTTTTAGGCTGCCTCCTTGGTTGCCATACATAAGGCCACTGGCGGTACCTTCCAGCTTCACTTCCACTTCAGAGTGGTAGCTCAAACCGATTCGATGACCCTTGGCTGGCTCCCACGTAGCACCCACGCGGAAACCGTAGTCAAAGCCATCGCCATCCACAGATTTCACTTGAGTACCGGCAGGTGGAATGCCATCGAGAGGCAGACTTGCAACCCAACCCGGAATGTTGGCAACCACTTTGCCATCGGCGTGCACAAATCGCAGCGCTGCACCTAGGCTCCACTGATCATTGAACTTGTAAGCAACGCTTGGTGCCAACTCAATGGTGGTGATCTCGGCATTGGAACCGAAGATCGACACGTCGGAGGCTTCACCCAACTCAGTCGACAGACCGTGAGCAGAGTTCACTGCCACACCCAGATACCAAGCATCATTCAACTGATGGCTATAGTAGAAGTTAGGAACCCAAGCATCTGGCGCAATCTCATTGTTGCTGCTTTTAGATGAATAAACTGGGTTGCCAGCTAGGCTCGCACTGGTGGTGCCTTCGGCATCGATGTTTGGATCGATGTAGATAACACCAAGAGAGAGCTGCTGACCCTTAAGTTGGGTCATCAAGGCTGGATTTCGGCCCTGAGAAGAGGCGTTATCAGCAATGGCTGCTTCACCGGCAAACGCTCGTCCTAAGCCAGTAGCAGAGTATTCCGCCAACTGAAAACCAGCACCGTGAGCCTGGCCTACCAACACACTTGCCACAACCGCTGCGACCGCACGAATCTTCATACAACTCCCCTGAGTAAATACTTTAAACAGGCGCATCTTAGGGGTTGTAAAACTTAGTGCAATTACCCGCCTCATAAACAGGGTTATATTCCACAAAAAAGCACAAATACAGACAAAGATACCGGACGATATTCACAAGAAATCAAATTCGGCGAACAATGCTGGAACAGGGATTCCGGTTTTTTCTATTAATAGAACTAAACAATTAGCAAATATAGATTAAAATCAATTGTTTACATGATAATTTTCAGCGTACAAACAACCCTCAAATACGCCAAGTAAAAACGCACAAAACTCTAGCCTAGTTGGCGCCACCAAAGCGATTAAAATAAACCTTTGAATAAAATAAGTTTTTTACTGGTTTGGCCAGTTTGAGATGAAAAATCTAGCGTACAGCTGCACCAGATTTTTATCATATTAAAGTCGACAGGGTGTTAGCTGAATCAACCTCAAACCAACACCCCCAATAGCGATTAATTAGAACACTAGCGCCAGCAAGGAAGCTGCGCTTCATGCTCCCCTATAGCAGCTTGATGCGCTAAAGTGAGGCCGATGGCATCCAAGCCATTGAGCAAGTTATGACGCGCATCCGCATCCAGTTCGAACTCCATCTCGAAGTCGCCACAACGCACCACGTTAGCAGCCAGATCGATGGTCACCGGCTTCTCCTTAGCAGCAATCATTAGGGCGCTCACCTCTACCTCATCTAAGGTCACCGGCAGCAAACCATTGTTGATGGCATTCTGATAGAAGATATCTGCAAAGCTAGGAGCAATAATGGCCCGAAACCCAAAATCCGCCAGCGCCCAGGGAGCGTGCTCTCGGCTAGATCCACAGCCAAAATTTTCTCCGGCAATTAAGATCGTCGCCGTATCATAAGGAGGTTGATTCAAAATAAATTCAGGATTCGGCTCGGCTCCATCGTGATCTAAATAGCGCCAATCATGAAACAGATGCACCCCAAACCCTTGACGAGTGACCTTGGCCAGAAACTGCTTAGGGATCAACTGGTCGGTATCAATATTGGCTCTATCTAACACCGCCGCAGTCCCTTGATGCTGGGTAAAGGCTTTCATTTTCGACCCCCTGACTGTATTTCTAATGTACGAATGTCCACGAAGCGCCCGGCAACCGCCGCCGCCGCCGCCATTGCTGGGCTGACAAGATGAGTGCGACTGCCACGGCCTTGACGCCCTTCAAAGTTACGATTTGAGGTGGACGCGCAGCGATCCCCCTCCTGCAAACGATCATCATTCATTCCCAAACACATGGAGCACCCGGGCAAGCGCCACTCAAAGCCCGCCTCGATAAACACCTTATCCAGCCCTTCGGCTTCCGCCTGCAGCTTCACAAGACCCGAGCCAGGCACCACAATGGCATCCACGCTGCTAGCCACTTTGCCCCCTCGGATAACCGCCGCCGCCGCCCTTAAATCTTCAATACGAGAGTTGGTGCAAGAGCCGATGAACACCTTATTAATGCTGACGTCGGTTAATGGGGTTCCCGGTTTTAACGCCATGTAGTTCAAGGCTTTCTCTGCAGCCGACTGGGCCACCAGCTCGCTGAACTGGGACGCCTCTGGCACCGGTTGGTCGATGGCGATCACCTGGCCCGGATTCGTACCCCAGGTCACCTGCGGCGCAATCTGTTCGCCCTTCAATACCACCTTGGCGTCAAACTCGGCGCCCGGGTCGCTGTATAACTGACGCCAATCGGTAACGGCAGCCTGCCAAGCCTCCCCTTGAGGTGCGCGAGGCCGGTCCTTGAGGTAGTCAAAGGTGGTTTGATCCGGTGCAATAAGGCCAGCTTTGGCGCCCAGTTCAATGGCCATGTTGCACACGGTCATCCGCCCCTCCATCGACAGCGCTTCGATGGCTGAACCGCAAAACTCCACCACGTAGCCAGTGCCACCGCCGTGGCCCACTTTACCGATGATCGCCAGCACAATGTCTTTGGCGGTGATGCCGGTAGCCACCTGACCGGTGACTTCGATCTTCATGGTTTTGGCGCGGCGCTGTCGCAAAGTCTGAGTGGCTAAGACATGCTCCACTTCCGAGGTACCAATGCCAAATGCCAATGCACCAAAGGCGCCGTGGGTGGCCGTATGAGAATCGCCACACACAATGGTGGTGCCAGGAAGGGTAAAGCCCTGCTCAGGCCCCATTACATGCACAATGCCTTGGTTCTGGTGATGGATGTCGTACAGAGTGATGCCAAACTCCTCACAATTACGCTGCAGGGTTTCAACCTGAGTCCGAGCCAACATAGGCAGCGCAGAAATACTGGCGGTCTTGGTCGAGGTGTTGTGATCCATGGTCGCCAAGGTACGCTCAGGGCAACGCACTTGACGACCAGCCTGGCGTAAACCATCGAAGGCTTGAGGCGACGTGACCTCATGCACCAAATGGCGATCGATGTAGATAAGTGGTGTCTCTTGCTCCGGCACCTGAACTTGGTGAGCCTGCCAAATTTTGTCAAAAAGAGTCTGTGCCATGGTTACGCTCCCTGCTCTGTGGCCGCGATAATACGAGCCACAATGGCGTCGCCCATCTGCGAAGTCGTCAGCGCTTGATGTCGCCGAGATTCTGGCAACAACTCTCCAGTAAGCTGCCCCGCCGCCAGAGTTTGTGCCACCGCAGCATCGATAGCATCGGCGGCTTCCTGTTCGCCCAAACTGTGTCTTAGCATCAAACTGGCCGATAAAATTTGGGCCACTGGGTTCGCAATACCTTTACCCGCAATGTCTGGGGCGCTGCCGCCAGCAGGCTCATACAGCCCAAAGCCGGTTTCATTCAAGCTGGCAGAAGGCAACAGCCCCATGGAGCCGGTAATCATCGCCGCTTCGTCTGAGATGATGTCGCCAAACAGGTTCGAACACAGCATCACGTCGAAATCATAGGGGCGGCGCAACAACTGCATGGCAGCGTTATCCACGTAGATGTGCTCCAGTTCAACATCCGGGTAGTCAGCGGCGATGGCGTTGACCTCCTCTCGCCACATCACGGAGCAAGCCAATACATTGGCTTTGTCTACTGACGCCACCTTACCTCGGCGCTTACGCGCCGCCTCAAAGGCTAAACGGGTAATGCGGCGGATCTCATGACGGCTGTACACCATGGTATCGAACGCGGTTTCCTGTTCGCCTTCACCTCGGCGGCCTTTTGGTTCACCGAAATAGATGCCACCGGTGAGCTCGCGCACCACAAGCAGATCCATACCCTGTTCGCTGATATCACTACGCAGAGGAGATAACGCCTCCAAGCCGGGATGAATTTGGGCAGGACGCAGGTTGCAAAACAGCCCAAAGTGACCACGAAGGGGCAGCAATGACCCGCGCTCTGGCTGCTCATGACCTGGCAAATGCTCCCATTTGGGGCCACCTACCGAACCAAACAAGATGGCATCGGCTTGCTCACAGCCCCGCTTGGTGGACTCCGGGAAAGCGGTGCCGTGATTGTCGATGGCGATACCGCCAATGTCGTGAGCGGTTCGCTCAATATCAAAACCAAAACGGGCAGATACGGCGTCCAGCACCTTATTGGCTTCAGCCATCACCTCTGGACCAATGCCGTCACCGGCCAATACTGCAATGCGATGACTGCTCATGCTCTCTCCTTTCATGCTTCCTCCAACGCCCGCTGTTTGTGTTGTTCGATTCGCTGTTGGCGGTGGATAAGGTTATAAACGCGTACCAATGCGATGGCCGATGATTCAATGATGTCGGTGGACAGCCCCATGGCGTGGAATGTGCGGCCGTCATATTCGGCGGTGATGTCCACTCGGCCTAGAGCGTCATGGCCGCCACCTTCGGCACCAATGTGGTAGCTCTTGATTGCCAACGCCTTTCCGGTAGCTCGAGCAATGGCCTGATAAGCGGAGTCCACCGGTCCATTCCCGGTCGCCGCTTCGGTAACAGTGGTATCCCCAATCTGCATCTCAATGGAGGCGGTGGCGAAATGGCTGCTGCCTGCCTGCACATTCAACTGATTGATGCGGTAGTGATCGTCGTCATCCTGCTGGTTTTCGAAGAACAGCAGAGCTTCCAAGTCGTAATCAAATACCTGCCCCTTCTTGTCCGCCAGCTTCAAGAAGCGGTCATAGAGGGTATCCAGATCGTATTCAGCGTCGGTGTAACCCATCTCAGCCATGCGATGTTTGATCACGTGGCGGCCTGAGCGTGAGGTCAAATTCAAGTGATTGCGCCCCAAGCCGATGGACTCTGGCGTCATGATTTCGTAGGTGTTTTGCGCTTTAAGCATGCCGTCTTGGTGAATGCCAGAACTGTGGCTAAAGGCATTGCCACCAACGATGGCTTTATTGGGCTGAATTGGCATGTTGCACAAACGACTGATGGTCTGGCTGACACGGTGGATCTCCTGAGGGTTGGCACCCACCTCCAAACCAAAACGGGCCATTCGGGTCTTTAAGATCATGATGATCTCTTCCAGCGCCGCGTTGCCCGCTCGCTCACCGATGCCGTTGATGGTGCCCTCAACCTGACGAGCTCCAGCCTCAATGGCCGCAATGGAATTGGCCACCGACAGACCTAAGTCGTCGTGACAGTGAACAGAGATAATCGCGTTGTGGATATTCGGCACCCGCTCATACAGGTTTCTGATGATGCCGCCAAATTCAGTTGGGGTGGTGTAGCCAACGGTATCGGGAATGTTCACCGTAGATGCGCCAGCGTTGATGGCTGACTCCACCATGCGACACAGGTTATCAATCGGCGTACGACCGGCATCTTCACAGGAGAACTCCACGTCATCGGTGAAGCGTCGTGCATATTTAATGGCGTCGGTAGCCATCTCCTGCACCTGCTCAAAATTACGCTTCAGCTTACTCTCAACATGAATGTCTGATGTGGAGATAAAGGTATGGATACGAAACTGGTCCGCGACCTTCAAAGACTCCGCTGCCGCATCAATATCCCCCTTCACCGCCCGCGACAACGCACAGACCCGACTGTCTTTGATTTGCGATGCGATCTGCCGTACGGAATCAAAATCCCCCGGTGATGACACAGGGAACCCCGCCTCAATGATGTCAATTCCCATTCGCTCCAGCGCTCGGGCAATCTGCAGCTTCTCTGTCACTGACAGGCTGGCTGCCAACGCCTGCTCACCATCTCGCAGCGTAGTATCAAACAAAATTACCCTATCGCTCATCTCTGTCTCCCAGATTCATATCCATTAGCCCTGGCTGCAGCGCGAGCATAAAAAAACCCGCGCTGTTAGCGCGGGTTGTTTGTGCTCGAGTCGTTTAACGTTAATCCACGACCGGCCCGCCCGCGCAGCGTCCTGCTAGGGTTAGGCTTAGTAGTAGGTTTAGGATTACGTTTTTGTTCATTATTCCAATTCTGTGTTCGCGGTTACGAAGTGAACTTAATATGGCGGTATTCTAGCCATGCTGTCAACCACCAATTTTGCGATCTTGCTCGTCAAAGATCGCTCAAGCGCTTTACCAAGCGTTAACAGACTCGGTATCCTGAGTGTAGATTAAAGGGAATTATATCTATGCGCCGATTGTTATTGGTCTTTCTGCTGTTGCCTATTTGGAGTGCGCTTGCGTCTGAGCTCTCCAACAAATTAGATCGGCTGACCCCCATGGTTCAGGTGTCGGATCCCAACGCCTATTCTGAGTTGGTTAAGTTAACCCCCGCCATCAGCCAAGCCAGCCCTGGCCTGCAAATACGCTGGTATGCGCTCTACTGCAATGCCGCGCTGAGCTCTGAGTCTCTCGAGACCGTTCAGCAGATCCGCCAAAAGGGGCTATCGCTCGCCTCGAGAGTAAAAGGAGGACAGCTTCCTCCCTACCTGGATGCCTGCGAGGCAGACAAACTGCGCCTATTGGGCCGTTATGATGAAGCGCTGACTCTGGTGGATGAATCTTTGCAGAAGTACCAATCTGCAAGCGCATTGTCAGTCAACCTATTAAAAAAAGCAGAGATTCTCGCCGATACCGGCGAACTTCAAGCGGCCCTAGACAACATTTATCAAGCGATCACCTGGTTGGAAAGCGATACTACCCAGCCACTTTATCGACCGCATCCCGCCAGCATCTCCTACGCATTAGCACGAATCTATTTTTATTTAGGAGATTACCTACGCAGTGACACCCTATTCACGGAAGCCACCCAGCAGATCCCTGCCAGCACCACCTTAGGCTGGATCATCCGCGTCAACCGAATCTACACCCTGATGCAGCAGCAGCGCTTCCAACAAGGTCGTCAGATGATGGAAGCCCTGCAGGGACAGCTTCCTCAAATTGATGGCGACGACCAAGCCCAGTTCCACCTGTTGTATGCTCACCTCAGCCTGAAAGTGCAAGATTTCAGTAAAGCCTTCAATGAAGCATCGTTCGCTGCAGAAGGATTTGCTGACTTTGGCATGCATGAGCGCCAAGCCCGAGCCTGGAGCTTGATGGCTGAAGCCGCTTTTGAACAGAAACAATTTGAACAAGGCACTCTAAATTTAGGGCGTTCCCGAGCCTACTATCAAAAAGTGGGCGACCAAAATATCCTGACGGATCTGCTGCGAATCGAAGCCGTAGGCTTAGCCAATCAAGGCCGATATCAACAAGCCTTTGCCGTACAACTGGCCTACCAACAAGAGTTTGCCAAACAGCAAAACCGAATGAGAGAGGATGCATTACTGCAGCAGCAAACTCAGCTTAATCAAAAACTAGAGCAGAGCCGCCAAGCATTTTCTGAGCAGTCTGCTCAGTACTTTGAGATTCACAGTCAGCTGCTGTTCTGGCAACTAGCAGCGGGCCTCAGTGCATTACTCTGGGTCTTTTTGGTTCTGTTTCGTTTAAGTAATCAAACCAATAACAACGCTGACAGCCATAAAGTCACTCGGATTCATTGGAAAGATCGCCTTGAGCAGGTGTTGGCTGCCACCGACCGAAGCCTGCCGGTCGTACAGATACAGTGGGATTCTGGGGAGCTCTCAGAGAGCGATAAGAAGCGAATATTACATCGAGATCTGCGGGCAAAAGACATTTTGATGCAGCCGGAAAGCAACCGTTTGTTATTGCTGTTGCCCGATGCCAGTGAAGCGGAAGGGGAACGCCTACGTTATCGAATCAGTCGCCATCTGGCCAACCAAGGGTATCGGCAAATCAGTTCCGGAGTGGCGAGGTCTCACCCCTTGGATCGGGCCGACTCCCTACTGGCGCGGCTGGAGTGCAATCAAATTCAGCACAGCTTGATGCATTCAGTGACCCCCATCGCCGAACGCAATCAACAGGTGATGAAGTAGTTGGTGGCGCGTTAGCTCGCCAAGTAATCTGAGATGGCTTCGATGAACTGCGGTCCGTATCGCTCCAGCTTTTTGGCTCCCACGCCATTAATTCTCAGCAACGCCCACTCTGTGGTTGGCAACTCAGAGGCCATTTCAGCAAGGCTGGCATCAGAGAACACCTGATATGGTGGAATCCCTGATTCATCAGCAAGTTGCCTTCTAAGCTGCTTAAGGTTAGCGAACAATTTCCGATCGTAGTTCTGCGGAAGCAGTCGAGAACGTCCTCGAGTTGGCTTGGCTAATACGATGCGAGGCTCCGCCAATTCCAGCTGCTTTTCCCCCTTTAACACCGCTCGTGCGGCGTCGTTTAAGGTTAATGCCATGGAGCGGGTAATGTCTTGGTTGGCGAATCCATGATGAACCAACTGTCGCAGTACCGACAACCAGTGATCACTGGAGCGATCGGTACCTATGCCCCACGTCGACAGCTTATCGTGCCCCCGCTCTACCACAGCGTGGTTCTTGCTGCCTCTAAGCACTTCAATCACATGCCCCATACCGAATCGCTGATTGACTCGATAGATGCAACTGAGAGCCTTACGCGCTTCGTCGGTGGCGTCGTAACGTTTGGGAGGGTCAAGACAGATATCACAGTTGCCACACGACTCATGGGCCGGCTCATCGAAGTAGTTCAGCAGCACCTGTCGCCGACAGGTTTGTGCTTCCGCAAACGCCGCCATGGCATTCAGCTTGTGAATATCCACAGGGTTTGGCGCCTTCTCTCCGCTCTCTAACAGTTGCCGCACCCTAGCGATGTCGCCGGGATCAAACAACATCAAGGCTTCCGCCTCCAAGCCATCTCGCCCGGCACGCCCGGTTTCCTGATAGTAACTTTCAATGGATTTCGGCAGATCCCAATGCACCACAAAACGCACATTGGATTTGTTGATCCCCATGCCAAAGGCCACGGTCGCCACCACGATATCGATCTGCTCTCGAAGGAAAGCTTCCTGAACCTGATTGCGAATCTCCGGCTCCAGCCCGGCGTGGTAGGCCTCCGCCGCAACGCGATCTTTACGCAGTTTTTCCGCCACCTCTTCCACCCGGCGGCGACTCCCACAGTAGATGATTCCCGCATTGCCCTGTTGCTGCAGCAGGAAAGTTTTCAACTGAGAGTATGGGCTGAGTTTATCCATCACACTGTAACGGATATTGGGCCGGTCAAAGCTGGATAGATGTTCCAAGGGCTGGTTCAACCCCAAGCGCTGCATGATGTCTTTTCGGGTAGCTTGGTCTGCCGTGGCCGTCAATGCCATCATCGGCACCTGAGGAAACGCCTGCTTGAGCTGGCCTAAGCGCGCATAATGGGGGCGAAAATCATGGCCCCATTGGCTGATGCAATGGGCTTCATCGATGGCAAACATCGACAACGGCCAATGATTTAACCGCTCAATCATGTCTGGCGCCAACAAGCGCTCTGGCGAAATATAGATGAGCTTTATCTTGCCATCTCGAATGGCAGCCAAGTTTGACAACCATTGCTCTCGGCTCAGATTGGAGTTGAGCGCCACCGCCCCGACACCAAGCTGGTTCAGCGCATCCACCTGATCTTTCATCAAGGACAGCAGCGGTGACACCACCACGGTTACGCCGGGAAGCAGCAAAGCGGGCAGTTGGTAACAGAGACTTTTTCCGCCGCCGGTAGGCATGATAACCAGCGCGTCTTGGCCCTCAATGGCGGCATCGACGACGCGGCGCTGGCCTTCACGAAACTGTCGATAACCAAACACCTGTTGCAGTAACAACTGGGCTTGATCTTCAACTTGTGACTGCGGCGCTAGGGACGTCAATTCCATGGAAAGGCTAAAACCAAATCAAAAAGGCTGGCCATTGTAATTCAACTGGCATAGCAAGCAAAACGGTTGTCACCTGTGTCCACGAGGGTCTATTTCTCTGTGGTGATGAAATTTTGACCTAGGATAACGGCTTTTAATTAAGGAAAACGATTGATAGCATGGTGGTTCTACGTTGAAATCGTTTGACGCAGAGAAATACCAATTACACTAATGGTCTGATGGTTCAGCTGAAATTAATCGGTTCTCAGGCAAGGCAGTAAAGCGAAGTTTTAGTGGGCCTAAAGAGAGGTTTTCTAACGCAGCATGAGGGCCGATTAAATCAGGCCTCCAGGAAGCTCTGAACTGCACAGAGCATTACTGCATTTGGTATAAACCGTTAGTCAGACCTCGTAGGGCGCCATGAAACCCATTGTTTGCCATCTAACCTGTCACAAGCGGTAAGATTCAAACCAAAAATACCAGCATGTGGCGCAAAAAGGATCACGAAAGGTCAACAGACCCTTGTGCTTTGATCTATCGATAATTAAACACTATGCAAGGAGTGGCCTAGATGGAACTGAGCCAGACGCAAGCGCTAGATTTCATCAACGAGCTGTTCGTTGATCGAATCCCTTTCCACCAAACCGTCGGGATTGAGGTTCACCAATACAATCTGGAGCACACCGAGGTCCACCTTCCCATGCGCCCGGATCTGGTTGGCAACCCGGCTCAACAGATCCTTCACGGTGGGGTAACCGCCACCATCTTAGATATGGTTGGAGGGCTAACCGCATTCGCCGGCGTTATCGCTACCCGAGAAAAGTGGCCGCAAGAGGTACTGATTCGACGCATTAAAACCCTCGGAACCATCGACATGCGCGTTGACTACCTTCGTCCGGGTCGCGGAGAAAAATTCATTGCCACCAGTAAAGTGATCCGTGCGGGAAACAAGGTGGCAGTGTGTCGAATGGAGCTGCATAACGAAAAAGGCAGCCACATCGCCTTTGGCACCGGTACCTACATGGTGGGCTAACTCAAAATTAAGAGTTGGGTCACCGTGCCAATGGCGGCATAATAACGACCCTTTTTTCTCACCAAACTGACACTATGGCCAACCAAGATTTTCGGCAAGGGGTGCTTTACGCCATTGCGGCCTACTGTATGTGGGGCGTGGCTCCTGTTTATTTTAAATTCCTCGATTCGGTTCCTCCCACCGAAATCCTAATGCACCGAGTGATCTGGTCTTTCATTCTGGTAACAATCCTAGTGGTGGTTAGCGGCCAAATTGCGTCAGTAAAGCAGATATTTAGGCAGCCCAAACAACTGCTGATATTAACCGTCACCGCCACCTTAGTCGGCTGCAACTGGTTACTCTTCATCTGGGCCATCAGTGCAGATCGCCTCGTTGACGCCAGCTTAGGTTATTTTATTAACCCACTGCTTAACGTAGCGTTAGGGATGCTGTTTCTAGGAGAGCGCCTGTCTAAGCTGCAATTAACCGCCGTTGGCATCGCCGCCTTGGGGGTTTTAGTGGAGCTGATTCAGTTCGGCTCGATCCCCTGGATTTCTCTGGCGCTGGCAGGCAGCTTTGGTCTGTATGGCCTAATGAGAAAGAAGGTCGGCTTACAGGCAGTGACCGGATTGTTTGTTGAAACCGCGCTGATGCTCCCAATCGCTCTGCTCTACTGGTGGTCACTGGATACGCCTACGGCGAACTTGGCCAACAACAGCGGCAACCTTAACCTACTGCTGTTCAGTGCTGGGGTGATCACCACCCTGCCCCTGCTCTCCTTTGCCGCAGCCGCAGTGCGTATTCCTTACTATCTGCTAGGGCTGATTCAGTACATCGGCCCAAGTCTGATGCTGATTCTGGCGATCACGGTATACGGTGAGACCATGGACGCGGCGACCTTAACCACGTTCGGCTTTATCTGGCTGGCATTGCTGATCTTTACTGGAGACACGTGGCAGCGACGTCGTCGCAATAAACGCGATGCCTGAACCGTCACAAAAAAAGCCGCACAGTGTGCGGCTTTTCTATTTCCACTCCCTAACTCAAACTGGGATCGAGTAGGTGACGGTAGCTATCCAAAGCTCCATGCTGCTCACCAAGCTGTTCTTGAAGTTCCGCCAGCTGAGAGTAGCGATACTTGGTCGGGGCAAGATCAATGGCCTTACGCTGCCAACGCTTGGCTTCTCGGTATTGACGGCTTTGACGACTTAAGTTGGCATAGCAATCAAACAGATCCGCATCTTCCACATTGGAATACTGACGCTTCAATACCTGAATCAAGCTTTCGGATGCGTCTTCGCTGCACAGTGGCAGCAGCGCCAACAATTGCGGCTGCGGCTGTTTCTTATCGAGCTGCTCCATCAACAGCTTGCGCGCTTCCGTTGGCTGCCGGAATCGAATCAGGCCATTCACATAGCTCAGCACCAGTTGATCCTGTTTCTTAAGCTTCTTCGGCAAACTGGCCCAGCGCTGCTGCAGTGGTTCCAGATCGGTGCAGGCATTCAATGCCCCAGACTCAATATCCACCGGCAATTGAGCGGCTTCGGTTTCACTCAGCAGCTTGTGCTTCACCAACGCCGGAGCGATGCGAGCAATGGCGTCCCAATCATTCTGCTTCTGGTACAGCTCATGAGCCAATTTCAGCACCGTAGGGCGGCTACGAAGCGATGCTGATAACCCCTCTAATGACTGCCGAGCACTGGCGAACTCTCCGTCTTGAATTCGATAACGGATGCGAGCAATGCTGACGGCGGCTTCGCTGTTATCAAATTCCGCAGCTTTATCCAGTAGCGCTTCGGCCTGTTCACGGTCCCCTTGGTGGTGGGCGGCGCGAGCGGCGGCAAGGAAATTCACCAGTGGCAGTTCACCGGCGCCGGCTCCTTTTGACATCGCTTTCTGCGCAAGTGACCAATCTTCTTCCGCCAACGCCAACGCCCCCTGCAGGGTAAATCGACGGGATGAACGTTGACGCCAACGGCTGGGCAGGCGCCAGGTGAATCCTGCGGTTTTCGCGATTTTCAGTAGCAGCCACTCCAACAGCTGCAGCAAGGCAAACGCCAGCAGCAACATCAGAACCGAGGCGATCACCGTGGTTTCAATGGTGTAATCGCCCACCGCAATCAAGACGTAGCCTTTGTTTTCTACCAATTTCGGACCAACAAAAGCACCAGCGAGGATGATCAAGGTGTAGATCAGCAGCCGAATCATTAGCGACTCTCCCTAACCGTGCCCAATCGCTCAGCCACTAGCCGCTCCAACAGCGGTTGGCTCGCCAGTTCAATCGGAAGTTTGGAGACAAACTCCACTTTGCGCAGCGCTTCCAAGTTGGACAGCGCACTGTCCACGGCGGCGTCATCGCGCTTGAAGTAGGTATCAATCCATCCTGATGCGGTGCCCAGTGCCTTTTGATAAGCGTCGGTATGGCCGTGATACAACGCCAGTTGCGCCTGCATCAGCTTGCCGCGAAGGTGCTCTCGCAGGTACCACTCCTGCTCAGGGGCCAGCAGCGGCTGTAACTCACCCTGACGACGACGCACAGTAATGAAGTCGTCCATCATGGCTTTCCAGTTGCGGGCTAGGTTGGCTTTCCAGTCGTCAACGGACTCGCTCGGCGTGTCGACCACTTCAGTCTCGGCGGCGTCGGGTAGCTCAACTCGATTCAATGGCAGAGTTTCCACGGCGGCAATCATCGATTCGATCTTCAATGCCACCCCGGCCAGATCTTGTCGCGGCAGCCCTTCTAGAGTAGCGATGTCTTTGGCCAATGCGGCACGAATCGGTAATTGAGCGCCGTCTTTCACCAGAGACAAGCTACGATCGGCATCTTTCAGTAGGGCAATGGCGGTTTGCTGATCCTGTTCAAGCCACAATTTGCGACCGGCCATCTGCACCAGATAATCCGCTTCCGCAATCAGCCAATCTTGGGGACGTAAATTGCGAGCTTTCTCTAGTGTCGCCTCCACTTTTGACAGTGAAGCACCAAGGGTTTCAATTCGTTGCGCCGCAGCTTGGTTCTGCCGCTGGACGTCTAGCAGTTGCGCTTCCAGCGAAAGGCGCAGATCTCGCTGCGCAGTTTCAAGGGCGGTCACACTGGCAGCCAGTTCATTAGACTGCAACTGATGCTGTTGACGCTGCTGCCACTGCCAGTAACTAAAGCCACCGGCACCCGCACCAATGACTAACGCCAATAGGGCTACCAGCAAAGCGGGGCCCTGACCTTTGGGTTTGGCAGGGGCAGGCTCAGCATGAATCTGTTCCGAGGCCGACGGTGGCGTTGGGATATCTTTGCTTGGGGACTCCGCCGGTTGCGAAGCCTCCTTAACGGGCTTGGTTTCAAGATCAACGTCAGACTGCGACGCGTCATCAGCCTCAGCTTGATTAGATTTGGTTGGAGCCGTTGGCACGGCTGCACTGGAGTCCACCGACTCGTCTTTAGAGACCTCTTCGGTCTGCGGAGTCTCTAGCGGCTCTTTTTCGGTGCTGGGAGAGTTGGAATGTTCCGGCTTTTTATCCATTACTAGCGTGTCTTCCAGTTGGCTATCGATTCGACAATAGCGTCGTCTCCCGCTCCTCCTGTTATAAGTATGTGCTGACAACCAAGGGTATGTGCCGCATCGGCAACCCGCTCTACCGGGACTAACCACAACTGCTGACGTAGCCAAGGGGTGGCGGACTCGGGAAGGGTGCTAAACAGGTTCTGCAAGATCTCAACGCTGGTTGCCAGTATGGCGTTTACGCCGCTTCGTTGCCAGCTTTGAAGTGCATCAATTGCATTAAAATTAGGAACCTGACGTCGATAAACCTGCCAATAATCCACCTGACAACCTATCTGTGACAACCGCTGAGCCATCTCCTCACGACCACCATTGCCTCGAACAATGGCGATGCGTTTGCCCGCCAAGGTCTGCATGATCGGCAGTTGCCACAAGCCCTCGGTGGTCTCATCGTGTTTTGGCGGCGTGATCGGCTCAAGACCAAACTGGCGCAAAGCATTGGCGGTGGCGGCGCCGATGGCCAGATATTGAATCTCGGGCCATTGCGGCAGATGCACGCTAGCATGCTCCACCGCATTTACGGACACAAAAAAAGCCGCATCAGCCTGATAAAGCGGGCTGACTCCCGGTTCAGGTTCTGCGGCAATTTCCATCATAGGGCAACAGCTCACCTGATGCCCCAGATCAACAAGGCGCTGGCTCAGCGCCTCATTACGACCCGCAGGACGGGTCAGTAGAATGTGCATTAGGCGTCCCCATACACCTCTTTCAAAATGGCACCGGCACCGGCTTGCAGCAACAGCTCAGCCAGCTCAATGCCCAGCTTTTCTGCGTTGTCTTTATGACCACGCACTTCATTGCGCAGCAAGATGCTGCCATCTGGCTTACCCACCAGACCACGCAGCCACAGCTCGTCACCTTCCAGTTCAGCGTATGCTCCGATAGGCACCTGACAGCCGCCCTCTAAGTGGGTGTTCATCGCACGCTCGGCGATAACGCGAGCACGGGTTTCCTTATGCTCCAGCACAGACAGCAGCTCCAGCAGTTCGGCGTCATCCAAACGGGCTTCGATGCCGACCGCACCCTGACCGTTTGCTGGCAGAGACTGTTCACTTTCGATGAAACTGGTGATGCGGTGATCAAACTCTAGGCGCTTCAGGCCAGCCGCCGCCAGGATAATGGCATCGTATTCGCCTTCATCCAGCTTGCGCAGACGAGTATTCACGTTACCGCGCAGGTCACGAATCTGCAGATCCGGACGCAGCTCGCGCAGCTGACACTGACGGCGCAGGCTTGAGGTGCCTACAATGGCGCCCTGAGGCAGCTCTTCCAGAGTCTTGTAGTTGTTTGACACGAACGCATCGCGAGGGTCTTCACGCTCGCAGATGGTGGTCAACCCTAAGCCCTCAGGGAACTCAACTGGCACGTCTTTCATGGAGTGAACCGCGATGTCAGCACGACCTTCCAGCATGGCCACTTCCAGCTCTTTTACGAACAGGCCTTTACCGCCCACTTTCGCCAGAGGGGTATCCAGAATGATGTCACCCTTGGTGGACATTGGCAGCAAAATCACTTCCAAACCAGGGTGAGCTTTTTCCAGTTCCGCCTTTACGAACTCAGCCTGCCACATTGCCAGCGGGCTTTTGCGAGTGGCAATTCGAATCTCTTTGCGTGCCATACGTCTCAGTATCCTTTGTTGTCAGTGGCGCTCTGCGCCAATACCTAGAATTGAATCTGGCGCTCATGTTGCCAGCATTTTGTTATCCATTAAAGCAAGCAATAGCCGTGAGTGATGTTTTGTGAATCAAATTTCCGAAAAATAGATCTTTTTCACGATTTCTCTTTATTAGCCACAAAATGTTATGCTGATCACACTTTTTGCTGTTTCGTGAGCTACGATTGCCCTCAGTTCGTGCCGATATCGCCCTCAGTGAGGCGCTCAACCAACATCGACTTTCCCAGTTCCATCAAGGGTTAAGTCCGCATCAACAGCACCTATTGCAACAGTGTTTAGCCTGCTTAGATGGCCATAATTATCTGCAGGAGTTGGGTTGTCCCAGCGCGCCTCAAGGTTTTCACAACGACCTCAGCACCGATGAGGCCGAGCTCATTGGTGCCTACGCCATGGGCAGCAGCGGCAATTTGGGCCAAACCCCAGAGTCCGATGTGGACATCTGGGTGGTACACCATGGCGAACTTAACCAAGATCAACGCAACCAATTGCAGCGTCGGCTTAAGTGGTTGGCCAATTGGCTAAACGAAAATGGACTGGAAGCCAGTCTGTTTGCCATCGATCCAAACCAATTTGGCCGCCCAACAGAGGCGAGCCTCGATCGGGATCACAGTGGCAGTGCCCAGCATTGGTTGCTGCTAGAGGAGTTCTACCGAACCCACATTCGCCTTATGGGCAAACCCATCGCGTGGTGGCCCGGCGCGCCAAAACACCGACACGAACTGCTTAATCTCGGCGACATTCAGCACCTACCAGCCAGTGAATACTTTGGTGCGGGACTGTGGCAACTGTTTAAAGGGGTGGACCGTCCCCACAAATCGGTTCTGAAAGTGTTGTTGCTGGAAGCCTACGTGGCGGATTACCCGGATCAGCGCATTCTTCGGGACCAACTCTGGTTCCAGATGAAATCTGGCAAGCCGTTCTCAGAGCTCGATCCCTATTTGATGCTGTACCTCAGAATCGAGGACTACCTAAAGCGCCAGCACTCTCCATCACGGCTGTCTCTGGTGCAGCGCTGCTTCTACCTCAAATGCGCCCCCAAGCTGACCTCAGCGCAGCAAGATGGCTGGAAACAGCAAACCATGAGACAACTGGTTGAATGTTGGCAATGGACACCACTGTTGTTGGAATCTTTAGATCAGGCGCAGCATTGGCATGCCGGACAGGTGCACTGGTTCCATCATCAACTCAGTGAAATGATGCTCACCAGCTACCAACGTTTGGCCAACTTCGCCAATCAGCAACGATTGCCGCGAAAGTTAAAAATTCAGGATCTGAGTCTGCTGACCCGCAAGCTATACACCGAGTATGAAACTCACACCAATAAGCTGATGCCGCTTAATCCGCTGTGGAGCAGTAAACTTCAAGAGCCCGACCTCACCTTGGTCCAGGTAGAGAGTCGACATGGCGCCAGCGATCTTTGGTACCTCTATCGTCAACCCGCCGATAAACGGCTGCTGTTTGGTGAAAGCCCGCTGTTTCATCACCAAAGCCGGTTGGCTTGTGTCGCTTGGGCGGCGCAAAACCACATTATCGATCGCCACACCCGAATCCACTGTTTCACTCAAGGGCAGGGCCACTTCAGCAAGCGCTTGACCGAACTGGGGCACACCTTGGCATCTAGGCTCAGCAATCAGGAATCGCCAAACCTGTCGCAACTGCAACAGCCATGGCACTTCAACCAGCTCACTCTGGTGGTGAATCTTGAGCAGGATGGTACAGAGGGCTGGAATGGCTCCGAAGGGCTGCTGGATATGCAGCCCGATAGAGTGCTCTCCAGTGGTCGCCCTGGGCGCTTTTTGTTGGGCTCTCTGGAACTGTTAACCCGAAACAGTTGGGGAGAGTTGCAATACCACTACTTCAACTCTGAACAGGGCTTGCTGAATCTATTGCGACAAGTACTGGGAGGCGTGGATATCGATCATCCGCCCCAAATGACCGTATTGTGCGTAGGCAAGAAAGGCAATCGCGCCATCAGCGACCGCCTTACTTTTCTATTGCAACAGTGTTATCGCCTCAAACAACAAAGCCGAATGGATCAGGTGCAGGTGCTTCCCATCACCTTAGGGGCAACACGCTATGGCCTCAGCTTCACCTTATCCGGCTTTGATTGGTCGCCCATCAAACAGATGCCCGATTTGCCCAAGGTGATTCGAGATGGGTTGGTGCACACCTTGCCTCACCCTAGTTGTGGTGAGGATCCCTATAGCTGCGCGCCGGCGCTATTGAGAAATCACAGTCGCTTGGGGATGCGGCAATATTTCGTGAGGGAACGTAACGGAGAGGTGGATCTCTATCTGCTGGATGAAGAGAACCAGATGCATCGCCAATGCCTGTCACGGCAACAGCTGCACGATCAGATAAACGCCGCCAGCCACATTGATGAGGTGCCTTATCAAAGCCACCGTCAGCAAGGCCGCTTTAATCTACCCCAGTTCTACCGTCTCGATAGACACCAGGGGCAGTTGGTGGTGAAACCGCTATCTGAGGGCGAGCTCACCACCGTAGGTAAGCCGAGTTAGAAGCGGATCTGCTCGCCGCCCTGCTTGGCCACCGCCTCGCTGAGGAAACTCAACAGCTCATGCTGCTCACGCTCTTCCAACCACTTGCCATCCACATAGTCGAAGCGAAAGCCGCCAAACTTTGTGGCCAACCACAGCTGGCACATCGCTTCCTGCTTGTTCAGCACAATGTGGCTACCGTCGATGCACTCTAGGTCCAGTACGTTTCCAGCCTGTTCGTAGTCCAGCTCCAACTCGCTGTCGTCAATGGTATCCACAATCGACTCTAGGGTTTCGTCGGCCAACTGGTGAAATTCAGATACTTCCATTGCCATCTCGCTATCTCTGTAGTTGCAATTCGTTGATGAGCTGCGATTATAGAGAGCTTAACTCAGAAGATCATTGCTTTTCCTATGACTCGATTCATCACCACACTATTGCTGGTCGGCGCCTGCGTCGGCTGTGGCCAGAAAGGCCCTCTGACTTTGCCCGAAGCGGATACCAACGCGGCCCAAACTCAGCAGAGCCAAGCCACTCAGGCAAAACCGGAACAGACCGAGAGCGCTAAGAATTAAAGTTCGCTCCTTTACGGCCGATGAAACGCTGGCAAGTTTTGGCTAAGCTGCCGTAAACTAAAAATTATTATTCAAAACCACTAGGTGATCTCTTGATTCACTTCTCCAAAATGCAGGGACTCGGCAACGATTTCATGATGATCGATGCCGTAACGCAAAACCTCTACCTGTCTCCGGAAACCATCCGGCGCTTGGGGGATCGGCATTTTGGCGTAGGTTTTGATCAACTGCTTTTGGTTGAACCCCCTTACGACCCGGATCTCGACTTTCACTATCGCATCTTCAATGCCGACGGCAGCGAGGTGGAAAACTGTGGCAACGGTGCCCGCTGTTTCGCCCGTTTTGTGCGTCTGAAAGGGCTGACCAATAAATCCAAGATCGGCGTTAGCACTCAGGCAGGCACCTTGAAGCTGCGCCTTGGCGACGGCGATCAGGTGACCGTCAACATGGGCCAACCTAAGTTCGAGCCAGGCCAAGTGCCGTTTCGAGCCAACAAGGTTGAGAAAACCTATCTGCTGCAAACCGACGACGGCGTGCACCTTTGCGGCGTGGTTTCCATGGGCAACCCCCACTGCGTCATTCAAGTTGATGACATCGATACCGCCGAAGTGGAGCGCATCGGTAAGCAGCTCAACGGCCACGAACGCTTCCCAAAAGGGGTTAACGTTGGCTTTATGCAGAAGATCAGCGACAGCCACATCAAGCTGCGGGTATTTGAGCGCGGAGCTGGAGAAACACTGGCCTGCGGTACCGGTGCCTGCGCCGCGGCAGTGATCGGTCAGTTTCAAGGGCTCTTAGGCACCAAAGTTCGTGTAGATCTCAAGGGTGGCACCTTGAATATTCACTGGCCTGGAAACGAGCAAGCGGTCGAAATGACCGGGCCTGCAGTGCACGTTTATGACGGTCAAATATCACTATGACACAAAGATTCAGCCACAATGTCGACGCCCTAAGCGCCAGCATCGTTCGCGACTACTTGTTGGAGAACTCCGATTTCTTCATCAAACACCCAGATCTGCTCCTCAGCCTACGCATTCCGCATACGGAGCGAGGCACCGTCTCACTGATTGAGCACCAACAGCAGAATCTGCGTGCCCGCGTCAGCCAACTCGAGGAAGAGATCACCTCGTTGCTGTCGGTGGCCTCCCGCAATGAAGATATCTATCGGTTCTACAACCAGCTGTTTTTCGATCTGCTAGAGGCGGTTTCCATTGAGCAGGTCAATCGCATTTTGGTCGACAGCTTTAAGCGCCGCTTCCGATTTGCCAAAGTTCGCTTGGTGTTGACCGACGCCTTTGGCCAATTCGATCAGCCAGAGCTCAACCTAATTTTGCGCCGTCGCCTTAATGAGCAAGGCTACTATTTAGGCCGCCTACCCGCTCAAGAGCAGAACCCCTTGGTGGCCCAGGATACCGGCTCCGTAGCGCTGGTTTGCATCGGCGAGCGCACCAAGCCCGTAGGCATTCTGGCCATCGCTTCCAACGATCCGGGCCACTTCTCCCCAGACATGGACACCACCATGCTGGATCAGGTGAAGCAGCTGATGGCCTACAAGATCCCTAAACTGCTGTAATCGATCATGACCTCGGCATCATTGCTGGCCCAATTTGAGCGTTACCTTCGCAGTGAGCGTCACTATTCGGCTCATACCTGTCGTAATTACCTGCGCGAGTTAACCCGCAGCCAGCCTCTGTTGGAACAGCAGGGGATGAAGCAGTGGCCCGAGGTCACTCAGAGCCAATGCCAACAGCTTATTGCCAAATTGCACCGTCAAGGGCTGTCCCCTCGCACTTTGTCACTGACACTGTCGGCACTGCGACAGTTTTTTGAGTTTTTAGTGGCGCTCAAGTTGATGCCGCACAATCCCGCCAAGGGCATTCGCACCCCGAAACAGGGCAAGCCTCTGCCCAAGAACCTCGATGTGGATCAGATGCAGCAGCTGCTGGAGATCGACGAAAACGATCCCGTGGCAGTAAGAGACCGAGCCATAATGGAGCTGTTCTACTCCAGTGGGCTGCGTTTAATGGAGTTGGTTGGCTTAGATGTGGGCGACTTAGATCTGGACGCCAAGCAGTTAAGGGTTCAAGGGAAAGGGGGTAAACAGCGCCAACTTCCTATCACCACGCTAGCCAGTGATTGTTTACGCCGCTGGATGCCTCTGAGAGGGCTCTGGAACGCATCAGGAAGTGATGCCCTATTCCTTTCCAATCGTGGCAACCGAATTAGCCACAGGAGCGTTCAGGCGCGTTTGGATAAGTGGGGCCGTCAACAACAGGTTGGGGCTAAAGTTCATCCCCACCGATTGCGTCACGCTTTCGCCACCCACATGTTGGAATCCTCGAAAGATCTGCGCGCGGTGCAAGAGCTATTAGGCCATGCCAACCTCAGCACCACTCAGGTCTATACCCATCTCGACTTCCAACACCTTGCCGAGGTGTACGACAGCGCTCATCCAAGGGCAAAAAAACGCAAAGAGTAACTGCCCCAAAAGCAGCTTCGTTTCGATGGTAGCGCGGAGAACGGCAACAGCTCACTTCCAGCACCCGAATGGGCACCAGAGCTCAACAAATCTTAATTGATGGTGATCTTGCTGCCGCCACGCTTAGGCCGAATCGGCTGTCCCTCTTCATCCAAAACCAGCCAGATGAGGCGACCGTTGTCTTCATTTTCAAACTTGGACCCGCAGATCAATTGGCGAGAGTCGAGATTGAGCACCGCACCTTCGGAGTATTCCTGTCCCTGATACCAGCAAACCGGCTGGGTCACTTGGGGCTGGGTCACCAATAGGGGCTCGGCAGAGTGAGCAGAAACTTGTGCCATTAAGGCGATAATAAGGGGATTCATATAAGCAATCCTTGGCCAGTAACAAAGCAACTAGCCAAGGATAACAGAAACTTTAGAAAGGATTTTGGTGCGATTACACCAGAGCGGCAGTAAACATCAGCACGGCATCAACTACAAAAGGAGCCAGCGCTAAAAACAGACCTGCAATCAAAACATAAAGATGAGGTAAACATGGACTTTTCATCGCGAAATTGTGCCTCAGGTTGCGAACTGGAATTCAGTCGGTCATTTCAACGGCGGCAAGGTTAACGAAATCCAGATTTTAATTCTTGATCCAGATCAACAAAGATCACCTTTGTTGAACTTCATCACAAAAACCTTGAATTTTGAATCCCTCATCGGTTTTACTTCTCGAAACCCACAAAACCGTGACAAAAGCCTCAAAACATTTTCCCATTTCTGTGCCTTCGACAGACTTATACCGATCCCAATTGAGAGACACTAAACTGAGTTACAGTCAGACAGGATCCTCGAGAAACATTTTATTAACTCCCCCACTGCCCCAAAGTGTCCCAGCCATAACCATATTGTGATCCATTTAGCGCAAAATCGGTCCAAAACCAACAAATCCACCACCAAACACACCCATGAACAAACTTCAGAATAACATCCAAAAAACAAGGTGACCTGCTTCAAATATCACATTGATAGACAACAATTTAGCCACTGAAATACGTTCAAGTTCACATTTTTTAGGGCTTTCAACAGGGACAATGCCGCCCGCTGTCATTTTGATAGCTCTTTACCAAATTGATTGCCAAATCAGTTCGGTCATGGGCAATTTCGTCGCCCCTACTTTCGAGGAAAGATGATGACTCAACAAAAAACCAACCTGGAGCGCCGCAATCTGCTGAAAGCTCTGGCTGTAGCTCCAGCTGCTGCCGGTGTGGTTGCCGTTGCGACTCCAGCTGCTGCCGCTGACAAGGCGGACGTTAAGCAGTCTGGCTACAAAGAAACCGACCACGTACGCAGCTACTACGCTAGCCTGCGCGGCCTGTAATCCAGGAGAGATATTGCAATGCAACTCACTCGTACCGCTACCGAAGTTAAGGTAGAAGAGAAGAAAGGACTGGGTCTTGACCGTCGTCAGTTCCTGAAAAATGCCGGTGTAACTACCGGTGGTATTGCTGCGGCCTCAATGCTGGGTACCGGCATGATCCGTAAAGCAAACGCGTCTGATCACCACGTTGATCCAAACGCTCCAATCGAAATCAAGCGCACCATCTGCTCTGCTTGTGCAGTAGGTTGTGGTGTTTACGCTGAAGTTCAAAACGGCGTATGGACTGGTCAAGAACCTGCGTTCGACCACCCATTCAACCGCGGCGGCCACTGTGCCAAGGGTGCAGCTCTGCGTGAGCACGGCCACTCTAAGCTGCGTGTGAAATACCCAATGAAGATGGAAGGCGGCAAATGGAAGAAACTGTCTTGGGAGCAAGCTATCCAAGAAGTTGGCGACCAGATGCTGAAAATCCGCCAAGAGTCAGGTCCTGATTCCGTTTACTTCATGGGCAGTGCGAAGTTCTCCAACGAAGGTTGCTACATGTACCGCAAATTTGCGGCCATGTGGGGTACCAACAACGTTGACCACTCTGCACGTATCTGTCACTCCACCACGGTTGCCGGTGTAGCAAACACCTGGGGCTTCGGTGCAATGACCAACTCGTTCAACGACATCCGTCACGCAAACGCCATCTTCTTTATCGGTGCAAACCCTGCAGAAGCTCACCCAGTTTCCATGCAGCACATCTTGACCGCTAAAGAACGCAACAACGCTAAAATCATCGTTGTTGACCCACGTTTCTCCCGTACGGCTGCTCACTCTGATCTGCACGTTGGCATTCGCCCTGGTACCGATATCCCATTCATCTACGGTATGTTGAATGTGATCTTCGAAAACGGCTGGGAAGACAAGACTTTCATCGACCAACGCGTTTGGGGCATGGAAGACATCCGTAAAGAAGCCGCTAAGTGGCCTCTGAGCGAAGTTGCTGAAGTTTGTGGCATCGCTGAAGAAAGCGTTTACGAAGCCGCACGCCTAATGGCTGAGAACCGTCCTGGTTCCGTTGTATGGTGTATGGGTGGTACCCAGCACACCGTAGGTAACGCCAACACCCGTGCTTACTGCTTGCTGCAGCTGGCTCTGGGTAACATGGGTAAATCCGGTGGTGGTACCAACATCTTCCGTGGTCACGATAACGTACAGGGCGCAACTGACTTAGGTCTGTTGTTCGACACCCTGCCAGGTTACTACGGCCTGTCTACCGGTGCGTGGAAGCACTGGAGCCACGTGTGGGAATTGGACTTTGACTGGGTTGCAGGTCGTTTCGACCAAGGCGAATACCTAGGCAAGAAGCCAATGAACACCCCTGGTATGCCTTGTTCTCGCTGGCACGACGGCGTGCTGGAAGAGAAGAGCAAACTGGCTCAGAAAGACAACATCCGCATGGCGTTCTTCTGGGGTCAATCAGTAAACACTGAAACCCGTCAGATGGAAGTACGTGATGCGCTGGATAAGATGGACACCGTAGTGGTTGTTGACCCTTATCCAACCATGGCCGGTGTAATGCACCGTCGTAAAGACGGCGTTTACCTGCTGCCAGCATGTTCTCAGTTCGAAACCGAAGGTTCTCTGTCTAACTCTGGTCGCTCCGTACAGTGGCGTCAGCAGGTTGTTGAGCCTCTGTTCGAATCTAAGACTGACTTGGAAATCATGTACCGTCTGGCTAAGCACTGTGGCTTCGCTGAACAGTACACCAAGCGCATGCAAGTTAAGAACAATGCACCAGTTATCGAAGACGTAACCCGCGAAATCAACCGCGGCATGCTGACCATCGGTATGTCTGGTCAGGGTCCTGAGCGTATTAAAGCTCACACCCAGAACTGGGGTAAGTTCTCTCACGAGAATCTGGAAGCCCTAGGCAACGACTTCAAAGGCGAGACCTACGGTCTACCTTGGCCTTGTTGGGGTACCCCAGAGCAGAAGCACCCTGGTACTCACATCCTGTACAACGTGGACAAGCACGTTCTGCAAGGTGGTGGTAACTTCCGTGCTCGCTTCGGTGTTGAACGCAATGGTGAGAACCTGTTGGCTGAAGGCTCCTACTCTGTAGGTTGTGAGCTGGAAGACGGTTACCCAGAATTTACCGCCGACATGCTGAAACAGCTGGGTTGGTGGGACGAGCTGACTGCCGCAGAGAAAGCAGAAGCAGAAGGCCGTAACTGGAAGACTGACCTATCCGGTGGTATCCACCGTGTGGCCATGAAGCACGGCTGTATCCCTTACGGTAACGCTAAGGCACGTTGTAAGGTTTGGACCTTCCCAGATCCAATGCCTGTACACCGCGAGCCTCTGTACACCCCTCGTCGTGATTTGATCGCTAAGTACCCGACCTACAACGATATGCAAGTACACCGTCTGCCGACTCTGTACAAGACTATCCAAGACAAGGTTATCAGCGACAACCTAGACAAGAAGTACCCACTGGCAATGACCTCTGGTCGTCTGGTTGAGTACGAAGGTGGTGGTGAAGAGTCCCGTTCTAACCCATGGCTGGCTGAGCTGCAGCAGGAGATGTTCATCGAGATCAACCCTGCGGATGCGGCTGACCGCGGCATCATCAATGGCGATGACGTTTGGGTTGAAGGTGCTGAAGGCGCTCGCATCAAGGTGAAAGCGCTGGTAACTCCACGCGTTAAGCTTGGCGTGACCTGGATGCCTTACCACTTCGCCGGTGTAATGCACGATGTTGATCTGGTTTACCCAGACGGCACCAAGCCTTACATCGTAGGTGAGTCTGCGAACACCGCACTGACCTATGGTTATGACCCGATCACTCAGATGCAGGAAACCAAGTCTTCCCTGTGTCAGATCGAGAAAGCGTAAGGTTTAGGTAGGAGAAAGCCACAATGGCAACTATGAAGTTTATGTGTGACACCAAGCGCTGCATCGAATGTAACGGCTGTGTCACCGCTTGTAAAAACGAAAACGACAGCGCTCTGGAGTGGGGTATCTCACGTCGTCGCGTTGTAACCATCAACGACGGTCAAAAAGGCGAAGCCTCTCTGTCTGTTGCGTGTATGCACTGTGCTGATGCCCCATGTATGGCGGTTTGCCCAGTAAACGTATTCAGCAAGACCGAAGACGGCATCGTTCTGCACGACAAAGAGCGTTGCATCGGTTGTGGTTACTGCTTGTACGCCTGCCCATTTGGCGCGCCTCAGTTCCCTAAGAAAGCGGTATTTGGCTCCAAAGGCAAGATGGACAAGTGCACCTTCTGCGCCGGTGGTCCTAACACCGAAGCGGGCAGCGCGAAAGAGAAAGAGCTGTACGGTGCCAACCGTCTGTCTGAAGGCAAACTGCCTATGTGCGCCGAGATGTGCTCCACCAAGGCTCTGCTGGCCGGCGATGCGGAAATGGTTTCCGACATCTACCGTCAGCGTGTTGCTGAGCGTGGCATGAAGCGCGGCGTATTTAGCAAGTAATGAGATGGCGGGGAGCCTGGCTCCCCGCTATTTTCTGGAGCATTTCAATGAATCAATTCATTAAAGCCCTACTGCTGATGATCGCGGTTGCGATGCCATCTCTGGCGATGGCGGAAGCCGCTGCCGGTGCTGAGCAAGCAGTAAGCGAGTCACAGGTTCTGTGGCAAGCAGTAAAAGAGGGAGCCACTGGCTACACCACCTCTAAGAGCGAATTCCACGCTCAACCGATCAACAGCTACGACGAGCGCATTCTGCCTCTGCGTAACGTGTTGATGGCGCCAGGCATCATGCTGGCTCTGTTCGGTATGATCGCGGTATTCATCCTGTTCATCATGGTGAACGGCATCTCCAAGCTGCACGACGGCTTCTCTGGCAAACTGGTTTACCGTTGGTCCAAATCTGATGTCGCCATCCACTGGTTGGGTGCGATTCCGTGCATCCTGCTGCTGTTGACTGGCATGCTGCTGCTGGCTGGTAAGTTCTTCATCGAACCTATCTTTGGCCAAGGCGCATTCGCTGCCATGATGGCCGTTGCCAAGCCTGTTCACGATGTTATGGCATTCCCGTTCATGGCGGGTTGGTTGCTGATGACCGTACTGTGGGCTAAGAACCAGATTCCAGCCAAGTACGACATCGCCTGGTTTATGGTTGTTGGTGGTTACATCAACTTTGGTCCTTTCAAAGGTAAGCACCCTGACGCTGGCTTCGCCAACGCGGGTGAGAAGATGTGGTTCTGGGCCTTCGCCCTGTTCGGTCTGGTTATCTCCGTATCTGGTGTGGTTCTACTGTTCCCACAATACGTTGAGCCTAGCCGCACTCTGAGCCTGCTGGCTCTGATTGCTCACGGCCTGTCTGCCATCATCATCGGTGCCTTCTCCATCGTTCACATCTTCATGGCGACCGCTATGTCTGAAGGTGGTATGGAGTGTATGGTTTCCGGCTACTGTGATGAGAACTGGGCTAAGCAACACCACAATCTTTGGTATGACGAAATCAAAGCCAACGGTACTCTGAAGTACAAAGAAGACTAAGTTTTCTTAAACTACTGAGACTTATGCTTTGCAAGCCCTGACTTCGGTCGGGGCTTTTTTTGTTGCTGCAGCAACCTAAAAGGCAACGACTTCACTCTTCAGAGAGGTTTTTGCTGTTGTTCCTGCGCTGGGGCATCCAACAACTGGCACTCTGCGGCTGGTTCCGCTCCAACATAAGACAACTGAACGATAGGCTCAGGACTGCCTTGCAATCGCTTCACCAACGTGGGTGGTGGGCTTTGGTGGTTAAGGGGCACATCGATGGTAATAGAGAACAGCACCGATGCCGCCATGACACCTCCAACCCCTATATGACGCCAATGCTCAGCAAACCAATGAGAGCTTGAGTAGTTCATAGGCTGCAACGCCTCTTGAGGTGCAACCAACCATTGATAACCGCGACTTCGATGGGTTTGGATAAATTTTGGCTGTTGGTGATTGTCTTTAAACGCCTTTCTTAACTCCTTCACTACCTGACGCAGTGCAGAATGACCCACAACTCGCCGGGGCCACACCTCATCATAAAGTTGATCGTAGGAGACCAATGATTTTGGCGATGCCAGCAACACCTCAAGAAAGGCCGCGCAAATGGGTTTGAGCCGGACGGCTTTACCCGAAGGACGAATAACCAACTTCCCTTTGGGAAAGTATTTAAACTCGCCGATCAACAACACTCTTTCACCCATCCATGGACTCCTGTTAACAACTGACCGCCTATTCAGGTTAATTGAATTTTTAGCTGTTTCAGGGAGAATTCGATTGAACTTGTTCTATCCCATTGAATCTTAGTCATCTATATCGATAGAATTTTTTGATATAAAAATACCCAATACATATTCCATGAGGACACAAGTGTGCTAAGTCACATTTTTGCGAGTTCATCTGTCCAGCTTTTTTCAGTTTTGCTTGACTTCACAGATGCTCACTAACTGCTCCATTACACTGTGCTCCCTGTACCACTAAACTGTCATAACAAGAGTAGTAAGTATGTCCCTCGCCGAACGCGCCCTTAATAATGCAGCCATTGAGGATGCCACCAAGATCACCACACCGACGTGGATGCTAAATAGCCTTGAGCGAGTAATGGAGTACTACACCAAGCGCCACCTCCGCATGGATACCCAAGCCTGCGAAAGCATGCCTGCTCCCATGCCAGGTCGTAAGTACATGCTGTATGCACACGTGCCTTTCTGCCACACCCTGTGCAGCTTCTGTACTTTCCACCGTTTTCTATTTAAGGAGGACAAAGCCCGAGCTTATTTCGTGGCCCTTCGTAAAGAGATGGAGATGGCCAAAAACCTTGGCTATGACTTTGAAGAACTCTACATCGGTGGTGGCACCACCACGGTACTGACAGACGAGTTGGCCCGTACCATTGAGCACGCCCGTAAGCTGTTCCCTTCCATTAAGCAGGTCTCTTGCGAATCCGATCCTTTGCACCTGACCTCTGGCGAGTTCATGCAATTGCACGGCTTGGTGGATCGCCTGTCTGTTGGAGTCCAGAGCTTTGACCGTGACATTCTGGCTCGCACCGATCGCCTAGAGAAATTTGGTGAACCAGAGGTCATCTTCGAAAAGTTGGCCCGCGCCAAAGAGAACTTCCCCATCCTGAGCGTCGATATGATCTTCGGCTTCCATGGCCAAACCGAAGAGGTTCTGCGCAAGGATATGGAAACCCTAGTAAAACTGAGCCCAACTCAGATCACCACCTACCCGTTGATGATCACCCATCAAACTCGCAAGAGCGCCAAAGGCACCCTAGCTAACCCTAACCAGAACATCGCCCGCGATTACGAGCTGATCCTCAACTCACTGAAAGGCCACTACGACCAGATGACCGCTTGGTCTTTCGGTAAGCGCGCCGATCAAAGTTTCGATGAATACGTGGTGAACTATGACGACTACCTAGGCGTTGGCTCCGGCAGCTTCAGCTTCCTGCACGATACCCTGTATGTGAACAGCTTCTCCCTACGTCGTTATCAAGAGAAGATCGCCAGCGGCAAGATGGGCGTTGAGTCCTCCAAGTTCTACAACGACAAGGCGATCATGCAGTATCGCTTCCTAATCAACCTGTTTGGCGGACGCCTGTCGAAGTCTTATTTCAAAGAAAATTTCGACAAAACTTTATGGCAAGGCCTCACCAAAGAGATGGCGTTTATGAAAGCCACTAACGGATTAATTGTCGATCCCAATGACCCTGACAAGCTGCAAGCCACTCCAAATGGCCTGATGATGGGCATGTTGATGATGAAAAATTTCTATGCCGGCATGGACAACGTACGCGCCGAGCTACGTCGCCCTCTCAAGGCGAACGACATGTAAAAGCTCAGCCCGACTGAGATCAAAATGGGGGCTTAGGCCCCTTTTTTTGATCTCAGTCTGTCAACCTGAGTCGGGGTTGGTATACTGAAACTCACTATCGTTATCGTACAATTCTTACCATGGCTCACATTCTTACCATCGCCAATCTCAACTGTGACCGCATCTTTCGTCTGAGTCGGCCCCTGCAAACCGGCGCTCGAATCCACTACGAAGACTTAGGAAAGCGCATCGGCGGCGGCGCGGCCAACACAGGCACCGCGTTAGCGTGGGCCGGTCATCAGGTTCAGTTGTTGAGTCAGGTGGGAGAAGACGATCTCGGAGACTGGCTGATTGAGCAGGCCTCGGGGCTGGGTTTGGATTGCAGTCAACTGCATCGACATCCTGGCCCAACACAGCCTCTGCAGCTGCTTATGGAGCCTGACGGCGAGCGCACCATCCTTCGCCCCAACCGCCCAAGATTGATGCTGCCCGCCAAACTCAACGACACCAACTTGGATGCCATCTACGTCAATTTGATGGCAGAAGGCCTCCACCAGCTGCTCCATCACGCCATTGAGCACTGCACCGTCATCGCTCAGCTTCCCAAAGATCTGTCCTTACGACCAAGCCACTACCTCATCACTTCCGAAGACGATCTCGCCCAACATGCCGTGGATGACCCTTGGCAGTTTGCGATAGGCATTGCGGGGCCTCAATTGAAAGCCTTCATTGTTACTCAAGGCGAAAATGGCTCCATTGCCTATACTCACAACTCCAGTGTGCAAGTCAGTGCAGTCGACACCAAGGTTGTGGATACAACCGGAGCCGGTGACGCCTATGCCGCTGGACTTTTGGATGGGGTAGTACGCAATCTCAGTCTTGAGCAAGCCATGGAGCAAGGTGCACTCTGGGCCAGTTATGCATTGCGCAGCGACAGTTCCATTCCATCGACGCAACTGAAAATGCATTTACGGCCGCCTCGTTAAAACCAACTGGGGCGCCATACTCAAGGAAGAGACTATGGTGATACAGCCCCAACAGCTTACCCAGCAACTCTACCCCTACCTGATTGCCGCATTATTGGTGCTCGGCGTCGGCCAAGCCCTGTTGATCATGCCCAGCGAATTGGTGTGGCAATCTGGTATCACCATGGTTGCGCTGGCTTCACTGTGGTTGCTGACTGGCCTAGGCCGATGGACACTCACCCCCACCTATCAGCGCATTCACGCCATCGGTGTTGGCCTCTGTTTAGCCGTACACCAGTGGCTGATGATTGAGGCCGGAAGCTTCAGCGCTATGATGCTCTACCTAAGCGACCTGCTGTTGATTTTAACCGTCAGCCTGACGCTGTTTTCCACACCTCTGCTTGGTGGCTTGGTACTCGCCCCCCTGCTACTGCCTCTGACCTTTCAGCTACAGCAAACCCCCATCACCGCCGAACATGGAGCGGCGTTAATGGCACTGAGTCTGGCCGTTGTTGCCAGTACCTTTGGTCAGCGATTGCTGCTCAAGCTAAACCGCTTCACCAACCTACAGCATCAACATTACCGCCAGCTCAAATCTCGACTATCACAAACCACCCAGCAAGATGGCTTAACTGGCATCGCCAATCGCAGCCGCTTTGATCAGCGCCTGCATCAGGTGGTGGCGGAAAATCGCCGCACCAAAAATCCGCTGACCTTGGTGATGCTGGATGTGGATTACTTTCGCAGCTACAACGAACATTACGGTCATCAGGAGGGAGACCGCTGCCTGAAAGGCTTAGCCAAACTGATTCTACACTGCAGTCGACGCCAAACTGACATCATCGCTCGTTACGGCGGAGAAGAGTTTGCCATCCTGCTGCCTGTAACCGACAAAACCGGGGCCGAGCGACTTCTAAGGCAGCTAAGAAGTGAACTCAACCAAGCCTCACTCACCCATGCCCACTCGCCCATCAGTGACCACGTCACTTTAAGCGCGGGAGTGGCTCAGTGGAAGCCCGGTCAAAATGCACAGTCTTTGGTAGAGCAGGCACAAAACGCTCTGGCCAGTGCCAAGCTGGAAGGGCGAAACCGCTACGTCATCGCCTAAATGGCTCATTAACCGAAGAATAAAAAGCCCGCATTTTGCGGGCTGTTTCATTCTGTCTAACCGGTTACATATTTGGGTAGTTCGGGCCAGAGCCCCCTTCAGGAACCACCCAAGTAATATTCTGGCTAGGGTCTTTGATGTCACAGGTTTTACAGTGGATGCAATTCTGACTGTTGATCACCAGCTTATCTTCACCGGACTCATTCACCACCTCATACACCCCCGCAGGGCAGTAACGCTGAGCAGGCTCTTGGTATTTGGCCAGATTGACCTTCACTGGGATCTCTGTGTCCGCCAGCTTAAGGTGACAGGGCTGCGACTCTTCATGGAAGATGTTCGACAGATACACGGAGCTCAAACGATCAAAGCTGAGCTTGCCATCGGGCTTGGGATAATCGATGGGCTTAGCGTTAGCCGCCAGCTGCATGCCGTCATAGTCGGCAGTGGTATCATGCAGAGTAAACGGCAGTTTGCCGCCAAACCAGTTCTGATCCAAATAGTTGAATGCGCCGCCCATCAACGAACCAAACTTGTGCATCGCTGGACCGAAGTTGCGAGCGTTGTGAAGCTCCTGATATAACCACGAGCTATTGAAGGCCTCCGCATACTGGCTTAGATCATCACCGCCTTGGTGGTCGTCAGTGAGTACCTTAGCCACCACTTCGGCGGCGATCATGCCGGATTTCATCGCCGTATGGGTTCCCTTGATCTTGGCAAAGTTCAAGGTACCGGCATCGCAGCCCAACAGAATTCCTCCAGGAAAATGCTGCTTAGGCAGGGCATTCAAGCCACCCTTGGTGATGGCGCGAGCGCCATAGCTGGTGCGCTCACCGCCGCTCAAGTATTGGGCGATCACGGGATGGGTTTTGTAACGCTGGAACTCTTCAAAGGGTGACAGATGCGGGTTGCTGTAGTTCAGGTCGATGATCAAGCCAACCCAGATCTCCTGATTCTCCGCATGGTAGAGGTAGCCACCACCGCTGCCTTCACCATCCAAAGGCCAGCCTGCGGTGTGCACCACTTTACCGGGCTGATGCTGCTCGGCGGGTACCTTCCAGATCTCTTTAAAACCAATGCCGTAGTGCTGAGGGTCGGCGTCTTTATCCAGGTTAAATTGAGCAATGGCCTGCTTACCCAGATGACCACGGCACCCTTCACTCAACAGAGTGTATTTGGCTCTAAGCTCCATGCCGGGCATGTAGCCCTCTTTCTCGTTGCCATCGGCATCCACCCCCATATCACCGGTGATCACCCCTTTGACCACACCCTGATCCACAATCAGTTCGGCGGCAGCAAATCCAGGGTAGATCTCCACCCCAAGTCCTTCCGCCTGCTCAGCCAGCCAGCGGCAAAGGTTACCAATACTGGTGATGTAGTTGCCGTGGTTGTGCATGGTTTTAGGTACGATGGCATTGGAGAGTTTGCGGCTGGAGTCGGCGTTAAGTAGATAGATGTCGTCACCGGTCACTTCGGTGGTCAGCGGTGCCCCTTGGCTTTTCCACTCCGGCAATAGCTCATCCAGAGCCCTTGGTTCAAACACCGCGCCAGAGAGAATATGGGCACCCACTTCGGCACCTTTCTCAACCACACACACATTTAGCTCAGGGTTTAACTGCTTCAAACGAATGGCACTGGATAATCCTGACGGGCCGGCCCCCACCACCAACACGTCAAATTCCATTGACTCACGTTCCATCATGGTCTTCCTTTATATTTGTTGTCCTTATGGGGCTAGCTTACTCCAATCCGCCAAGAATTAAACGCTTGTTTGACCAAAAAAGGGCCAATCACTGGTGTTACCAGTTGTCGAAAAAGTCAGCGATTATGACACCAATCAAGCCATAAAGGTGCCAGAGTGTGATCCAACCACATTGTGACAATCCCGCAGGTTGAATTAGACTTAAGTGACTGTGAACCGAGCCTGGGCTGCCTAAGTGAAGATATGGCACTCAGGCCGTGGCATTGTGCCACCAGGGTTGCGTAGAGAAATCTCGCTTCCTCCCGAACTTGGAAAGGTAACAGATGACCAATTTACAAGACCGCTATGGTCGCAGATTTGAGTATCTGCGCCTCTCTATCACTGACGTATGTAACTTCAAGTGTCAGTACTGCCTGCCCGACGGCTATCTGGGCGATAAACATCAGCACTTTCTGAGCGTGGATGAACTCCGCCGCGTTATGCATGCCTTTGCAGCGCTTGGCACCAGTAAAATTCGCCTTACCGGTGGTGAACCTTCAGTACGCAAAGAGTTTGAACAGCTGATCGAGATCGCCGCCAATACGCCGGGCATCAGCACGGTCGCCACCACCACCAATGGTTATCGCCTCGCCGCCAACGCCCACAAATGGCGTCAGCTCGGCTTATCGCAGATCAATGTCTCCCTAGACAGCCTCGACCCAGAGCTGTTCCGCCGTATCACCGGCAATGGCCGTCACCAAAAGGTGCTCGATGGCATCGAAGCGGCACTGGACGCCGAATACCGTAAGGTCAAAATCAATGTGGTGCTGATGAAGGATCTTAACCATCAGCAATTGCCTGCTTTCCTCGAGTATGTTCGCCAGCGCCCTGTAGACATCCGCTTTATTGAGTTGATGCAAACCGGCCTAGGCAAAGACTATTTCGATGCTCACCACATCTCTGGCGAGTCGATCAAACAGCAACTGGTGGCCCTAGGCTGGCAGGTACAGCCTCGAGGCCCACAAGATGGCCCTGCATTGATGCTACGTCACCCAGACTACGCCGGTGGCATTGGTCTTATCATGCCTTACAGCAAAGATTTCTGTGCCAGCTGCAATCGCCTGCGGGTTTCCGCTTTAGGCAAACTGCATCTGTGTTTGTTTACCGAATGTGGTGTCGAACTTCGAGACCTTCTCGGTAACGACCAACACCAAGAGATGCTGCAACAACGACTGCTGGCCCAACTTCAACAAAAAGACGCAACCCATCAGCTGCACCAAGGTCTTACTGGGGTTACCCAGCACCTGGCCTCGATTGGTGGCTAGCTGATCCAGCGCAATAAACCGTATTCAAAGCCGAATATACTAGTCGCTTAAACACACGAAGAGACAGATTATGGGACACCTATCACAAGCGAAATTTGTACCCCTGAATATTGCGGTACTGACGCTGTCCGACACTCGTACTTTCGACAACGATAAGTCCGGCCAATTTCTGGAAGACTCATTGTTGGCCGCCGGTCACACGCTGGCCGACCGCCGCATCATTAAAGACGACAAGTACCAAATCCGTGCTGTGCTGTCCGAATGGATTGCCAGCGACAAGGTGCAGGTGATCATCACCACCGGTGGCACCGGCTTTACCGACCGCGACTCCACACCGGAGTCGGTCGCCCCACTGTTTGATAAACACATTGAAGGCTTTGGCGAGCTGTTCCGTCACATCACCTATACCGAGCTGGGCACCAGCACGGTACAATCTCGTGCCATTGGCGGCATGGCCAACAAAACGGCCATCTTCTGTCTTCCTGGCTCCACCGGTGCCTGTCGCACTGGCTGGAATAAGATTTTGGTGGAGCAGCTGGATAGCACCCACACTCCATGCAACTTCGTCACTCATTTAAAACCGGTTGAGGCATAATCATGAGCGAATTTACTCATATCAACCCTAAGGGCGAAGCCCACATGGTGGATGTTACCGAGAAACAAACCACCGAACGTGAAGCTCGCGCAGAAGCCATCGTTAAGATGGCCCCAGACACTCTGGCCATGATCATGGAAGGCCGTCACCATAAAGGTGACGTATTCGCCACCGCTCGTGTTGCGGGCATCATGGCCGCCAAGAAAACCTCAGATCTGATCCCTTTGTGTCATCCATTGCTGCTGACCAAAGTTGAGTTAGAACTGACCCCTGAACCCGAGTTGCAGCAGGTTCGCATCCGCAGCCTCTGCAAACTGGCCGGACAAACCGGTGTAGAAATGGAAGCACTCACCGCCGCATCTGTGGCCGCGCTCACCATTTACGATATGTGTAAAGCGGTACAGAAGGATATGATCATCGAGGGTGTTAAGCTGCTCGAGAAGCGTGGCGGAAAGTCTGGCCACTTTAAAATTGACGAGGAATAACATGATTAAGGTTCTGTTTTTCGCCCAAGTGCGTGAAATTATCGGCGTTGACCACATTGAGCTGGAGTACCAGCACTCAATGACCACCAACAGCCTGCGCACTTTCCTAGCCAGTCAGGGTGACAAATGGGAACAGGCTCTGGGTTCTGACAACCTACTGGTTGCGGTCAACCAAACCCTGAGCCAATGGCAAGTTGAACTGGAAGATGGCGACGAAGTGGCCTTCTTCCCACCGGTTACCGGAGGCTAACCATGAATCGGGTACAGACCCAAGATTTTAGCGTTGCTGAGGAGTACGCCAAACTAGCGGACAACCCAGGCTGTGGCGCTGTCGTGACCTTTGTCGGCAAAGTCCGTGACTTTGGCGACAACCAAGGCGTGACCCAGATGGAACTCGAGCACTACCCAGGCATGACCGAAGCGGTACTCGAGCAGATTGAAGCGGAAGCTCGCCAGCGCTGGCCACTGGATGAGGTGATCATCATCCACCGCGTGGGTTCACTGGCGCTGACGGATCAGATCGTATTTATCGGGGTGTCCAGTGCACACCGAAAGGCTGCCTTTGCGGCCTGTGAATACCTGATCGACTTCTTGAAGACTCGTGCCCCATTCTGGAAAAAAGAACAAACCCAGGCGGAAGCGCACTGGGTTGATGCCAAAGACTCAGATGAACAAGCCGCTGCCATGTGGCTTGAGGACAAGTAAACAATGTTACGTCGCCTCGCAACTCTCCTACTGCTACTTCCTTTGTTTGCCCAAGGGGCAGAATTGAGAGTAGCGGTGGCGTCCAACTTTGCTCACACCCTAGAGCAGATCGTAACCGCCTATGAATCGGATACCGGCCACCGCGTCCGCGTCTCCACCGGCTCCACTGGGGCCCTGTACACTCAAATACAGCATGGAGCGCCCTACGATCTGTTTTTCGCCGCCGACGTCGAGCGCCCTAAGCTATTAGAGCAAAACGATAAGATTGTCGCTGGCAGCCGCACCACCTACGCCATTGGCCAGCTGGCTCTGTGGCAACGTCAGGGCAAGCCAAGCTCAGAAAGCCTCATACATTGGCAAAATAAACTGGCCATCGCCAACCCGCGCATCGCGCCCTATGGTTATGCCGCCGATCAAGTGCTCACCGCGCTGAAGATTAAACAGCAATTCCACGGCCGACTCGTTACCGGCGCCAACATTCTGCAGGCCTATCAGTATGTAGACAGTGGCAACGTTGACGCAGGTCTGGTGGCATTGTCGCAACTCAAAGCCGCCAACATTCCTGCTGAGCAGTACTGGTTGGTGCCACACAAACTCTATCACCCACTGGAACAACAGGCGGTAGTGCTAAAGCGCAGCAGCCATCCTAAGCTGGCGCAAGAGTTTCTGGACTACATCGAACAGCAGCAGCAGTTGCTGTCCAGTGCGGGCTATCAAACTCAATGATGCTATCTGGCGACGACATTGAAGCGCTGCTCGTTACTTTTAAGCTGGCAGCAATCACCACCATCGCACTGATTCTATTGTGCCCGCCTCTGGCATGGTGGTTGGCTCACAGCCGCTCTCGTATACGGCCAATGATTGAAGCCGTGGTGGCGCTGCCTCTGGTGCTGCCCCCCACCGTTTTGGGCTTCTACCTACTGCTGGTGTTTTCTCCACAAAACGCCATTGGTGCCGGTTTTGAATCGATTTTTGGCCACTCGCTGGCGTTCTCCTTCACCGGCTTAGTCATCGGCTCGATGATCTACTCCCTGCCTTTCGTGGTGCAGCCGCTACAGTCGGGCTTTGTCACCATGGGGACCGGTGAGATCGAGGCCGCCGCCACCTTAGGCATGAACCGCTGGCAGCGCTTTCACTACGTGGTCTTCCCTATGACCAAACGCAGTTTCATGCTGGCCGCCATGTTGGGCTTTGCCCACACTCTGGGGGAGTTTGGCGTAGTGCTGATGATTGGCGGTAACATCCCTGGGGAAACTCAGGTGATCTCCATTGCTCTGTTTGAGCACGTGGAAGCACTGGCTTACGACCAAGCTCACGCCCTCGCAGGGGGCTTGTTGATCCTATCGATGTCGTTACTGATCTTTATCTATGGCTTCCTGCAGCAGAATGAACGCCGCTGGGGGTACTGGTAGATGATGGACCTGAAACTGGATCTTCACGGCAAACTGGGTCAATTCGAACTCACCGCCAAGTGCGACCTGCACATGCGGGGCATCACCGGTCTGTTTGGGCCAAGTGGAGCCGGAAAAACCTCGCTGCTGCGCGCCATCGCTGGACTTGATAATCAGCTCAAGGGGCGCATCGAGCTCGACGACGTAGTGCTGCAAGATACCGACGCGGGCATCATGATGCCCGCTGAACAGCGCCGTATCGGCATGGTATTCCAAGACAGCCGCCTGTTTCCCCACCTGACGGTACGGGGCAACTTAGAGATCGCCAAACGCTGGGCCAAAGATCGCCATATTCCGCTGCAAAAGGTGATTGAAGGCTGCGACATTCGCGACTTATTGGACAAACCGGCTCCATCCCTGTCTGCCGGTCAACGTCAGCGGGTGGCCATCGCTCGCGCCCTCATGGCTGCCCCCAAAATCCTGCTGCTGGATGAGCCATTGGCGGCACTGGATTTCAACAGCCGTCAGCACCTAATGAGCTTCCTGAACGACAGCGCCACACCGTTTCCGATGATCTACATCAGCCACTCAGTGTCAGAAACGTTAAGCCTGTGTGACCCGCTGATTCTGATGAAACAGGGCGGCATCGATGCCATTGGCCCCACCGCCGAGGTGGCTCATAAGCTGCCTAAACGTCGAGGCCATGCCCGAGTCACCAGTTATGACGCCGAAAACGGCCAACTGGTGCTGGAGCTGGATGAGCACGCCCCAGAATTAGAAGCAGGGCAAACCATCGGCCTTGTGACCGAGCCTCGTTGGCTAAAGAGTCAGAACGGCGGTTAACTCAGAGCCGAAAACAGCTCAGTCGATGTGCTCAATCTGTTCAGGCAGCCTCACCCATGGGTGCTGTCTGGCTTCGTACACCGAAACCTGAGGTGCTGGAAAGTCACTGTCGGCAAATAATCCCACAGGCACCCCAATGACTCCAGGCAACGCCTGCAGTCGATAGCAAAGGGTGGTGGCACAGTTGGGACAAAACTCAAACCAGACGCCATTGCCTGAGTCCGCCTGACGACAATAGGATTTCACGTCTCCTTCCACTCGAATCTGTGCTTCTTCGAAGCGAGCTTGGGTCGCAAATACGTTGCCGGTTCGTTTTTGACAGGCACTGCAGTGACAGATGGAGATTCGGCTAGGCTCTCCCTCGGCAAACAGAGTCACTTGACCACAGCTGCAACTGGCTTTCCTTATCATGATCATATCCTTTGTCTGGTAAACTGATGGACGACTAACTAAAGAGTGCACCATGATCCCCGTTCTATTTCAATCCAGCGACTTTGTCGTCATTAATAAGCCCGCCGGCATCCACTTTCACAGCCAAAATGGCCAGCCAGGGTTAGTGGTTCAGCTTGAGCAGCAGCTAAGCTGCAAACTCTATCCAGTACATCGCCTCGACAGTGTCACCTCTGGCGTGTTGGTACTGGCACTTAGCTCTGAAGTCGCCGCCGCTCTAACCGAGCGTTTTAGCCAACACCAGATGGAAAAACGCTATCTGGCGATCAGCGACAGCAAACCAAAAAAGAAACAGGGCAGTGTTAAAGGCCACATCGTCAAGGCTCGCCGCGGTGCCTGGAAACTTGCCCGAGAGGGGCAAGGCAACCCCGCCCACACTCAGTTTGTTAGTCACGGGCTAGGGGAAGGCCGACGACTGTTCCTACTGCGCCCACTCAGTGGCAAAACCCATCAGATTCGAGTCACACTGAAAAGCCTCGGCAGCCCAATTTTAGGCGACGACCTCTATGGCGGCACCGAAGCGGATCGAACTTACCTGCATGCCTTATCCTTGAGCTTTGAGCTAGGCGGCAAGAGTTATCAATTTGAGGCTCCGATGGAGCAAGGCTACGCCTATCAAGACCAAGCTCTGTTGGCGCAAGTCGCCCTGTGGCGAGATAGTTCTCCCAGCTGGCCTAAGAAGTAAAAACAGCGCCGTAGTAGCGCTGTTGTATCTCATCTGTCGATTTAACTGCCGCAGACCGGGCAACCGGGCATCTTTGGCACCTTCATCTCACGAAACTCCATGGTCATGGCATCCACCATCAACATGCGTCCGTGTAACGGTTTACCCATACCGGAGATCTGCTTGATCGCTTCCGTTGCCTGAATACTGGAGATCATTCCCACAACGGGGGAGAGAATACCGCTCTCGGAGCAGGTCAGTTGCTGGTTACCAAACATGGCCGAGAAACACTGATAGCAAGGCTCATCGTCACCGTAATTCAGCACAGTCACTAGACCTTCCATGCGGATGGCCGCGCCAGACACCAGAGGCACCTTAGCAGCAAAGCAGCCACGATTGAGCTGATTTCGGGTATCTAGGTTGTCGGTGCAATCAATCACTATGGTGTGAGCCGCAATCTGCGCTGCCAGCTCATCATCGTCCAAACGACGGGTCAAGGTTTCTACCTCGACCAAGCCGTTTAGCTCGGCGATTGCTGCCTTGGCAGACTCGGCTTTGTTCATGCCCACCCGAGCGTCAACGTGCAGAATTTGGCGCTGCAGGTTGTGGGTCTCAACGTGGTCGAAATCCACCAGCGTCAGCTTGCCGATGCCCGCTGCCGCCAGATACTGAGCCACGCCACAGCCCAAACCACCGACGCCGATCACCAAGGCACGAGCCTGTTTCAGGGCTTCCTGACCATCCAGATCAAACGCCGGAATCACAATCTGGCGGTTGTATCTCATGATCTCCTGATCGCTGAGAATCTCCTCCATCACCAACCCCCAAGGATACGATTAAAGGGCTCCACCACCACGGTATCACCAGGCTGCACCCCTTCGTTGTCCCACGGCAGCACGATAAAGCAGTTAGCGCGGCTCATGGAGGTGGTCATGTCGGAGCCTTGGGCACCGGTGGTTTCTACCTGCAAGCTGCCATCGGCATTACGGCTTAACACACCACGTTGATACTCCTGACGGCCAGATTTTTTACGAATTTGATCGGTCAAGGTGGCATTAAGAGTGATAGCAGGCTTTGGCGTTTGCCCAGACAGATGAGTGATCATCGGCCCCACCAACTGATAACAGGTCACCATAGAGGAGACCGGATTGCCCGGCAGGCCGCAGAACCAAGAGTTCGGCAGCTTACCGAAGGCAAACGGTTTGCCTGGCTTAATGGCCAGCTTCCAGAAGTTCACTTGTCCCATCTCATCCAGCACAATCTTGATGAAATCAGCTTCACCTACAGACACGCCACCGGAGGTGATCACCACATCCGCCAGCTCATCGGCTTTATGGAATGCGGCACGAACTTGCTCTAGATCGTCGGGAATCACCCCAAGATCGATCACTTTAGCGTCCATTTCGGTCAACATGGAGCGCAGGGCATGGCGATTGGAATCAAAAATCTGGCCTGGCTGTAGGTCATCGCCAACCGGTTTTAGCTCATCACCGGTGGAGAACAGTGCCACGGTAATTGGCTGATTCACCTTGATGCTGGCGTGGCCGACTGTGGCCAACACGCCCACTTCCGCCGCACCGATGCGGGTGCCCTTGGACAGTACTTTTTGACCGTGCTTAAGCTCACTGCCACGGTGGCGAACGAAATAACCCGGTTCCACTTCCACGTTGAAGCTCACCTGATCGCCATCGACATTGGCCTCCTCCTGCATGATGATGGCATCCAGCCCTTCAGGCAGAGGCGCACCGGTCATGATGCGCACACAAGCGCCAGCGGGAATATCACCATCAAAAGGCACACCAGCAAAGGCTTTGCCGGCGATCGCCATCTTCTGGCCAGTTTTCACTTCCGCAGCACGAACCGCGTAGCCATCCATAGAGGAGTTATTGAATAACGGCAGATCGATGGCGGAGTGAATGTCCTCAGCCAAAACCCTACCCATCGCCTGCTCCAACGCCACCTCTTCGATTCGAATCAGAGGGGCCGCGGCGGCGAACATCTTTTCTAACGCATCAGCCGGCAACATGAGTCCCGGCTGGCTGCAACAATCCTGTTGTGCCATCTATCTGCCTCTTGAGCAATTTGAACGAACATTATGCCAAAGCCAACACCATAAACATACGATTAAGGGTACGTCTGCGAGTCAGGTTCAATTTCTCTTACGTGCTTTGGTTTTTGCTGTGTCTCACACAGTGTAACTCTGAACCAAGCTCATCAAATAGAACGGTATTGAGCGACATGTTAGCTCTTGTAATTTCCGCTTTGCTGACTATAATTTCGCCCCCTGGCTAGGCACCAGCACATCGACACTTTCGGTCGATGTTTCAATCGTTGTTCGGGTTCCCTCACCCCGTTTACCAAAAAGGTGACATTTATGTTGCAGCTAACCTCGGCACAGGTGAACCGTGCCCTGATCATTTTGGTCAGTTTTCATATTGCGGTCATTACCGCCAGTAACTACCTCGTGCAGTTACCGTTCCAGATCTTTGGACTCCATACCACCTGGGGCGCATTCAGCTTCCCGTTCGTGTACTTGGCAACCGACCTGACCGTTCGTATCTTCGGCCCGGCTTCGGCGCGCAAGATCATCTTTGGCGCCATGCTTCCGGCACTGCTGATCTCTTACGTCGTATCAGTGTTGTTCTTCGAAGGGCAATATCAAGGCGCCAGCGGTCTGCATGAGTTCAACACCTTTGTGGGTCGCATCGCGTTTGCCAGTTTTGCCGCCTATCTATTCGGCCAACTTATGGATATTAAAGTGTTTGCACGCCTGCGCCAGATGAAGCAGTGGTGGGTCGCGCCAGCCGCCTCGACCATTTTTGGCAATCTTATCGATACCCTAGTGTTCTTTTCGGTGGCATTCTATGCCAGCTCAGACCCGTTCATGGCTGAGCACTGGCCAGAGATCGCCAGCGTTGATTATGGGTTCAAGCTATTGATTAGCCTTGGACTGTTCCTTCCCGTTTATGGGGTATTACTAAGGTATCTGTCGGATCGCATTTTGATGACCGGCAGTACGACGAGGTCTAGTATCTAATGAGTTCGCGGCATTTTTCTGAATCACTAATCCAAGCCAGCCTAGAATGGCTTCAATCCGATCTTCAAGATGCCGCCCACGACATAGACCACATCCAACGGGTGGTGGCAGCAGCAATCAAATTGGGAAAGGCTGAGGGCGCCAATCTCGATGTGCTGATCCCTGCCGCCTACCTGCATGACTGCGTCAGCGTCGACAAGCGCGACCCTCGCCGCAGTCAGGCTTCCATTCTCAGTGCCGACGCCGCCATCAAGTGGCTACAGCAGCACGACTACCCCTGTGAACTGCTACCTGAAATTCATCACGCCATCGCTAGCCACAGCTGGTCAGCCAAGATCGAAACAAAAACTCTTGAAGCTCAAGTGCTTCAGGATGCAGATCGGCTCGATGCGCTGGGCGCCATCGGCACCGCTCGCTGCCTAATGCTGGGGGGCCAATGGAACAACACCCTCTACCATCGTGATGACTTATTGGCGCAACATCGAGATTTGGACGACAAAACCTATTGTCTCGACCATTTTTTTGTCAAACTTCAGCATCTCCCCGGCCAGCTAAAGACCGATGCCGGGCGCCAGGAAGGTGAACGTCGTTGGCGTTGGATGCAGGACTTTATTTCACAACTGCAATCAGAAGTATCGGAGTAGGAGATGATCTCTATGAATTGGCGTACCGGCAGCATTGACGAGGTTATGGCACTGGTCGCTCAGATCCCTGAGCTAGACAAGCCATACCCAAAAGAGGAATACCTCAATCGCCTAGAGCAAGCTCAGCATCTGATTCAGATCGCAGAGGTAGAAGGGGAACTGGCAGGCTTTAAAGTAGGCTATGCCCTCAGTGACACCGAGTTTTACTCATGGTTAGGCGCCGTCGCTCCAGATTTTCGCGGTATGGGTATCGCCAAGATGCTGCTAAGCGCGCAAGAAACATGGATCGAAGAACAAGGCTATAAGACCATTAAGGTAAAGAGCCGTAACCGTTACCCAGCGATGCTAAGAATGCTACTCGGCAAGGGCTACCACCTGGTTGACATGGAAAAAGCCAGTGACACCCCGCTGGACTACCGCATCCTGTTGGAAAAAAACTGCAAATAATTTGCACAAATAGTTGCAATGAGAATGAGAACGGTTATTATTTAAGTGCGTTCCAACTAAACCATCATTTTGAAGTTGATGGCCATAGCTTTCATAGCTATTTAGCTCACACAGCACTGCTTATTCGGGCCAGCTTTTTAGCTGGCCATTTTTTTGCTTCAAAATCACAACGCAGTGGCCAACAGTGAACCAGATCAAAAATATTTACGGAAGTGGTTGCATTGAAAATGAGAATGGTTATTATTTACTTGCGTTCCAACTTAACCATCATTTTGAAGTCGATGGTCTTAGCTTCTAAAGCTATTTAGCTCACACAGCACTGCTTATTCAGGCCAGCTTATTAGCTGGCCATTTTTTTGCCTAGGTTACGCATCCAGCCACTTGGCCAGCTGAGCCACCACTAAATCGATCCCAGATTGTGCTTCTAGAAGACTGCCCGCCAACATGTAAGCGGGGGTACTCACCACTCGGTTATGCTCATCGATGCAGATCTCATTGACCTCATGGAACTGATGTTCGCCTCCCATGGCATTGAACGCCGCTGCCGTTTCAGCGTCTTTTCCGATCGTGCCCTTCACCCCCTCACCATAAATCGCAGGCAGCATCATAGGTGCAATACAGAGGTAACCAGCGGGTTTTCCTGCCTCGGCAAAGGCTTTGGCGACCACAAAAAAATCTTCATCGACTGTGGACTCTGTGCCCACTAGGGCGAAATCACACAAATTCTTGGCCGCGCCAAATCCTCCAGGCACCAACAGAGCGTCGTAGTCATCAACCTGCAATTCAGATAAAGGTTGAACCTGACCGCGAGCAATGCGCGCAGCCTCAATCAAGCAGTTTCTGGACGCTTCCCCATCCACTTCCCCACTAAGGTGATCAACCACGTGTAATTGAGGCTTATCTGGAGCAAAGCATTGAAAATTAAGTCCATTACTTTCAAGCGCCAACATAGTTAGTACCGATTCATGAATCTCGGCGCCATCGAATACACCGCACCCACTGAGAATCACCGCCACTCTACTCATTTTCTCTCCTCATTCCATAAGATAATTAAAACGTCATTTTTATAACGAATAGTTCGAAATATATCCGCAACAAACCTATACATGGCGAAAATATATGCTATGTTATCACCCGAATTGTTGATTGATAATTCAGCTGTTTATCACTTCTTTCAAGACACTCCAAATAGAATCAATACCCTAGCTCAATATCCACAATAGGATAATTGACGGATCTTCATGCAAGATCGGCAGAGATCTTATTCGCAACCCCTTGACATTAAAGGGCTAGAGCGAATTCCTTGATCTAGGTCGTCTTTTGTATAGATCTCGGATCCCAATATTTACGCACAAAGTTATCCACAGGATGGGCTAGCCAATTTTGCTGTTGATAACTCTGTGGAGAGCAGCGGCTAAACTGGCTATATTCGCCTTGCCGTGGCATTCTTGAGCCATCTTTCACAATCATTAGATCAGCATGGCTCAGCTACCTGAAAATCCTCTCGTTCTTGTCGACGGTTCTTCCTATCTTTATCGCGCCTTTCATGCGCCACCACATTTGACCAACTCCGCCGGTGAACCCACTGGAGCGGTTTATGGGGTCGTCAATATGTTGCGCAGCTTGGTGCGTCAATTTAACCCGAGCCATATGGCCGTGGTTTTCGACGCCAAAGGCAAAACCTTCCGTGACGATATCTATCCGGAGTACAAGGCTCAGCGACCCTCCATGCCTGACGATCTGCGTATTCAGATACAGCCAGTCCATGACATCATCAAAGCCATGGGCTTACCACTGATTATGGTTGAGGGCGTGGAAGCGGATGACGTCATCGGCACCTTGGCCATGCGCGCCGAAGCGGAAGGTCACAAAGTGGTGATCAGCACCGGTGATAAAGATATGGCTCAGTTGGTGACCGACAACATCACCCTGATCAACACCATGACCGACACCGTTCTCGACCCTCAAGGCGTAGTCGACAAGTTTGGCGTTGGCCCAGAGCTTATCATCGACCTACTGGCGATGATGGGCGACAAAGTCGACAACATTCCTGGACTTCCGGGAGTGGGAGAGAAAACCGCTCTGGCGATGCTGCAAGGTATTGGCGGCCTAGATGCCATTTATGGCGATCCGGATGCGGTGGTAGAACTGGGCTTCCGCGGCTCCAAAACCATGCCGAAAAAGCTGCGTGACAATGAAGAGGAAGCCCGCCTCTCCTACTTGCTGGCCACCATTAAGCTGGATGTGGAGCTGAAAGAGAGCATTCAGGATCTCAAAGTTATTAGCCCAGACAAAGACGCACTGCTGGCCCTGTACGGCAAGATGGAGTTCAAACGCTGGTTGGCGGAGCTTTTAGATGGCAATTCGGCACCTGCCGCCGATGCCGAATCCAGCGAAGCCCCTGCGAAAGCAGCGCAGTTTGAGACAGAAACCATTCTCACCGACGCCCAATGGCAACAATGGCTAGCCAAACTCAGCCAAGCAGAACTGTTCGCCTTTGATACCGAGACTACCAGCCTCGACTACATGAAGGCCGAGATCGTCGGCATCAGCTTCGCTGTGGATGCGGATAAAGGGGCTTATGTTCCATTGGCGCACGACTACGAGGGGGCACCGCAACAGCTGGATCGCGACACCGTATTGGCTCAAATTAAACCACTGCTGGAAGATGCCAATCGTGCCAAAGTGGGCCAAAACCTAAAATACGATATGTCGGTACTGGCTCGCTATGACATCGAACTCAAAGGCATTGAGTTTGATACCATGCTGGAGTCTTACTGCTTTAACAGCACCGGTACCAAGCACAACATGGACGATTTGGCCCTTAAATATCTAAGCCATAAAACCGTTCATTTTGAAGATATTGCTGGCAAAGGCGCTAAACAGAAAACCTTCAATCAAATTGCCATCGAAGAGGCAGCACCTTATGCCGCCGAAGATGCGGTGATCACCCTGCAGCTGCATCAACACCTGTTACCAAAACTTAAAGAGCTTAGCGGCTGCCATCAGGTATTCACCGACATTGAGATGCCACTGGTGCCGATTTTGTCGAAGATTGAACGCCACGGCGTCCTGCTGGATAGTGATCGTTTGCACCAGCAAAGTAGCGAGATTGCTAACATTCTCGATGCCCTTGAGCAGCAGGCTCACGATCTGGCGGGCGAAAGCTTTAACCTCTCCTCCACCAAGCAATTACAGCGCATTCTGTTTGACGTTCTGGGTTACCCAGTTCTGAAAAAGACACCAAAGGGTGCCCCTTCGACGGCGGAAGAGGTGTTGCAGGACTTGGCTCAAGACTACCCGCTGCCAAAATTGATTCTAGAGCATCGCAGCCTGGCCAAACTGAAGAGCACCTACACCGATAAGCTGCCACTACTGGTTCAAGAAACCGGTCGAGTACACACCAGCTACCATCAGGCGGTAACCGCTACGGGTCGTCTCTCTAGCTCGGATCCTAACCTGCAGAACATTCCAATTCGTAGCGAACAGGGTCGCCGCATTCGTCAGGCCTTTATTGCGCCGCAAGGGTACAAACTACTGGCCATCGATTACTCCCAAATTGAACTGCGAATCATGGCGCACCTATCTCAAGATAAGGGTCTGCTCGACGCCTTTGCCCAAGGCAAAGACGTTCACCGCGCCACCGCCGCCGAGGTATTTGGTGTCGATTTCGATGCGGTAACCAGTGAGCAGCGTCGCCGTGCTAAGGCTGTCAACTTTGGCCTAATCTACGGCATGTCTGCCTTTGGTTTAGCCAAACAGTTGGGGATTGCTCGCGGTGAAGCCCAGAGTTACATCGATGTCTACTTCGACCGTTATCCTGGCGTTAAAACCTACATGGAAGATACTCGTAAGCAAGCTCACGATAACCAATATGTGGAAACGCTATTTGGGCGCCGCTTGCAGCTACCCGACATCAACGCTCGCAATAAGATGCGTCAGCAAGCGGCAGAACGCACCGCCATTAACGCACCGATGCAGGGTAGTGCCGCCGACATCATCAAACGCGCCATGATTGCCGTTGCCGGTTATCTTCAACAGCAATCGGAAGACGACATCAAACTGTTGATGCAGGTACACGATGAACTGGTGTTCGAAGTTAAGGCTGACTCTGCCGAGACGCATCAGCAAAAATTGTGCGCTCTGATGGAAGGTGCTGCCGATCTGGATGTGGCTCTGATCGCCGATTGGGGTCTGGGCGATAACTGGGATGAGGCCCACTAAACGGCATTCGGCCGATGGCAAACTAAATTCACCCTAGCAATGGCGAGGTTTTTGGCTTTTGCCGTTGCTGGTGAATTGGTCAGATAACCGATTTTTATGTAGTTATTTGATCAAATGTTTTGGTTTGCCATGTATAAGAGCGATCTTGATCACAAAACACGCAAAGGACGCGCATTTTGCCTTTCACTGCCAAATTCGGTTGGCTATGCTTCATTCCGTAGGGTACAGAGGTAAGATGTTCTATCTTAACAAACCTTATTTGACCACTTAGTTGGTCAGCCAAAATATATGGCGCCCCGATGATTTCGATCATCGGGGTTTTTTTCTGCCTGAATCTCAGAATCTTTCTTTCACCGACAAAAAATGCACTGTTTTTTTGTGCAATTTTCCTAGAGCAAATGCTTTAACTAAAACCCGATCGGCGTTATGATTTGGTTGTGGAATCATTAACAGACCTCGTCTTGGTGATTCTCGTCTTGTTATCGTTGAAAAAGCTTCTCCCCAAAAACTAGCTTTTTACATGCCGATGATGGCTTTCATCATCGGCGTTTTTTCATCTGCGCTCATCAGGCCAAAAAAAACGACCGCCGCAGCGATCGTCTTTCTATATAGCTAATTCGCTCTGGGAAACTATTCCGCTTCCAGCTCAAGCTCATCTTCGGCAGTCAACCAACCGCTAATGATGCGAATCGCTTCGCCACGACCAGTGCCTTTCAGAGATGAAAAGAGCTGCACGGTGATGTCGCCACCGAAATCCTTCACCTCAGCCTTCACATCACGCAGGGTCTTTTGCTTAACATTCTGTTTCAGCTTGTCAGCCTTAGTTAGCAGCACCAATACTGGTAGATCGGCCGCGATGCCCCAACGGATCATGTTTACATCCAGATCTTTCAAGGGATGACGACAATCCATCAATACCACCAAGCCCTGCAAGCATTGACGTTTCTCCAGATACTCTGCCAACGCTTTCTGCCACTTTTTCTTCATCTCCAATGGCACTTGAGCGAAACCGTATCCAGGCAGATCCACCAAACGGCGACCTTCAGCGACCTCGAACAGGTTGATCATCTGAGTGCGGCCCGGGGTCTTTGACGTACGCGCTAACCCTTTCTGATCCGTCATGGTATTTAGGGCGCTGGATTTACCGGCATTAGAACGACCGGCAAATGCCACTTCCACACCCACATCAGCAGGCAGAAAGCTGATGTCTGGGGCACTGGTTAAATACTTGGCACGACGAAAATCGATTTGAGTGTCGGTCACCTACTCTCTCCAACAGATTCATTACCAATCTCAGTTAGGCCACGTTCATCAATACGATAACCCCATGCCAGCAGCTTGTAGCCATCGCATGGTGTCGAATTCGTGAACCAATATTGAGTCAGATCGGTATAACTAAAAAACATTGCGTGCAGTCACAAAAAGCTAATTATTTAGATCTAAAGACGAATTAGTGTAAAATGCGACCTGCGAGCCTCTCCATACATTCTATCACGTGGCGAGGCTGGACAGGGAAAGAACAAGCCAAGCAAATAATAAGTTGGAACCACATGAAAAAATTCGCACTCGCACTGTCTGTGCTCGCCGCTGTTAGCTGTACTGTTCAGGCTCAAGGTGACGCTGAAGCCGGTAGGCAGGTTGCCTCCACTACCTGCCTAGCCTGTCATGGAATGGATGGCAACAGCCTAGTTAACCTTTACCCCAAACTGGCTGGCCAACACGCCGGATACCTAGAAAAGCAGCTGAAAGAGTTTAAGCAGGGCGCCATGACTGGCGGCAAACAGGGCCGTAACGATCCCATCATGGCTGGCATGGTCATGACGCTGACTGAACAGCAGATGGCAGACGTGTCTGCTTTCTACGCTGAACAGAAGGTTAGCGCCGGAAAAACCATCGATGCTACCACCGCAGCCGCTGGCAAGAAACTCTACATGAGTGGTGATGCTAACCGTGGCATCACCGCCTGTGTTGCCTGTCACGGCGTTAACGGTGAAGGCATGAACCTCGCTGGTTACCCAGCCCTTCATGGTCAACACCCTGAGTACCTCAAGTCTCAGCTTGAAAAGTTCCGCTCGGGCGCTCGTGCTAACGACATGAATGGCATGATGTCTGGTGTTGCTAAACCGCTGTCTGATGACGACATCGCTTTGCTGTCAGACTATATCTCTAGCCTAAAATAACAGCGCTTTTAAGAGATAATCACTAGGCGAGCCTCGGCTCGCCTTTTTTATGTCTACAATTCAATGTAACTCGCCAAAGGAACCTTAGCGACTTTCTGCCAATCCCGTGTAAGACATTGACCATTGCTGCTGTAGTCCAAAGTGAGATTCTTCACCTTCGAAATATGCTCAAGCCTCGATAAAACAACACCTTAATTTGTTAACAATCACTTCCGGTCATAACAGATTGGGAAAAAAAAGTTGCGATCCAAATCAAACTCCGTAAAGTAGTGGGCATCCAAAGGGGGGACGTTAACCAAGCTTCTGAGCTTCGAGTTAGCAAAGTAACAACGGACTTAGCTGCTCTTCCCTGGAATAAACAAGCCGGAGAGCTTGGACCTAACTACTTAGGGATTAACAAGGATGGTTACCTAGCATCAGGAAGATGTCAGTCGAACAGGAAGCTCGACGTTGATTGTTAAGGAAAACCACAGGAAGACCAAGAAAGCGTCAGGAATGACCGACAACGAGAAAGTCCGCACGGAAGCATTAACAAAAAGACGGAACTAGACCGGGATAGTCACATCGCAGGTAAGGATTGCCTGAATACCCGAATGAGAGAGTGTCTTAAGACACCTTGTTGCAAGGCAGCAGAGCCAACCTCTGCTGCCTTTTTTATATTTTGTTGTTTTCTCAAAAACCATATACTAGGCACCTGACCCAACACTAGGAAATACGATGCCCTGTCCGCTTTGTCACCACTCAGACACCCCTCACTACCATCAGGACAAAAAACGGCACTATTTCCAATGCAATCGCTGCCATCTGGTGTTTGCTGATCCCAACTCTTTACTACCACCTAATGCAGAGAAGCAGCAATACGATCAACATCAAAACAACCCAGCAGACATGGGCTACCGTAAGTTCCTCGGCCGCTTAGCAACGCCGCTGTTAAAACGCGTCCAGCCTAACTCTCAAGGGCTGGATTTCGGCTGCGGCCCTGGCCCAACCTTGTCTTTGATGTGCCAAGAGCAAGGGCATCAGATGGCGGTCTACGACCCTTATTTCTTCCCAGATCGCCAACCACTGCGCCAGCAGTACGACTTCGTCACCTGCACCGAAGCCATCGAGCACTTCTATCGCCCAAGCCGGGAGTGGCAACTGCTGCTTAGCCTAGTGAAGCCCGGTGGCACTTTAGGGTTGATGACCAAGCTAGTGAAAGACGTGGATGCCTTTGCCAACTGGCACTATAAGAACGACCCGACTCACGTCAGCTTTTTCAGCCGCCTAACCTTTAGGTACTTAGCTGAACAGGACAACCTGCAGATAGAATTTATCGGTAACGACGTTATCTTGCTGCAAAAATCGGCGTAATCTGGTATAAACGCCGCCCTAACTGGAGGCAGGACCCATGACGAGACAAAAGAAATCCCGCAAAATTAACTCGAACGGCCCACGCGCCCTAAGCCGAACCGAAAAAGGCAACGGCGTAGAAGGCAAGCGTAAGAGTAGCAAAGGCAAGTCTGCCGGCTCTCGTCAAAACGAGGGCAAAAAGGCCAAGCAGATTCAAACTGGTGCCAAGGTGGTCAAAGACCCACGGGTTGGCAGCAAGAAGCCGATCTCTTTAGAAGTGCCAGTAACCAAACCCACTGCCGAAGTCGCCAAACCTAAGAAGCTGGCTCCAGAAGTCGAGTTGCAACAACTGGAAGACAACCCACGTCTACTGGCACTGCTGGATCGCCTTGAGCAGGGAGAAACTCTCGAAGCGGCCGAGCAGCAATGGCTAGACACTCAGCTGGATCGCATCGAAGCGCTCATGCAGCAGCTGGGTATCGAAGTAGAAGAGGAAGAGGAGCCTCAAGCCAAAGACGCCGAGGTGGATCTGATGGAGCAGTTTGAGTCCGGTAGCGATCTGTTGGATCAATACAAAGACTAGGGGCTGACGAACGGCTTCTGCTCTGCGACAAACGATTTCGACCTAGAGCCAGACAACGCCCAGCACCGCTGGGCGTTGTTGTATTTATCGCCACTTAAAATTGGTAAACCACGCTGCCACCCTTATAGACCTGAAAAGGTTGCTCGAGCACAGCGATGTTCTCTAGTGGGTCGCCTTCGACCACCACCATGTCGGCATAACGGCCCTCACTGATGCTGCCCAACTGATCTTCTGCCCCCAACAGCGTTGCGGCATTAACCGTGGCACTTTTGATCGCTTCCATCTCTGGCATGCCTGCCTTAACCATCAACGCAAACTCCCGAGCATTGTCTCCGTGGGGGAAAACTCCGGCATCGGTACCAAAGGCGATGGGAACGCCAGCAGCATAAGCCTTACCAAAAGTATTGATAATTTTAGGGCCAATTCTCGCTGCCTTAGGCCGCACTACCTCCGGATAGAATCCCTCAATGGCCGCCATCTCCGCCACGTAAGCCCCCGCCGTTAGCGTGGGTACATACCAAGTTCCATGCTGTTTCATCAGTGGGTATAACGCGTCATCCATATAGGTGCCATGCTCAATGGAATTCACCCCAGCCTCAATGGCGCGGCGCATCCCCTCTTTGCCATGGGCGTGCACCGCCACTTTAAAGCCATAATCTTTGGCCGCCGCCACCACCGCCTTTAGCTCTTCATCACGAAATTGTGGATTGTCACCGCTTTTGGCCACCGACAATACTCCGCCTGTGGCGGTCAACTTAATCACATCCGAGCCATCTTTATAACGCTGACGTACCGCCTTAAAGGCATCTTCCGGATTGTTGATCACCCCTTGCTTAGGACCAGGATCCTGACGCAAAGCCTGATTTCGACCATTAGTGGGATCCGCATGGCCACCAGTGGTTGCCAATGCCGTGCCAGCGGCAAAGATGCGCGGTCCAGGTAGGTAACCTTTGTCGATGGCATTACGCAGAGCAATCACCGAATTCCCCGCATCCCCCAAATCACGCACCGTCGTAAACCCCGCTTCCAAGGTCTGCTTAGCGAAGAGGGCACCCCGAAGCGCGTGATCAGTGGGATCTAAGGTGAAAGGTTCCATATAGGATTGGCGACTGGGGGTGTACGCCAGATGCACATGCATGTCGATAAAACCCGGCAGTAGGGTTTTGTCTTTCAGATTGACTAGGGTATCGCCATCGCTTGTTTTCAGGTAGCCCGGGGCCACCTTCACAATGCGCCCCTCTTCCACCACCACAGTCATTTTGGCCCGTGGACCGTCACTGATCCCATCAATTAACTTGCCTACGTGAAACACTGTGGCAGCCATCACATTGCTGCAAAGCAGCAGGGAACCAATGCCGAGTATTGTGGTTTTCATTTAGCACTCCTTGCTAGCCGAGAGATTCAGAACGCCCCATGAGAGGTGGGAGATTCGTGAACTAATCTGCTCAAACATCCTTGAATTTGAGTCACGGATCAAAGGCAAGATGCAACAAAGTGTGCATAATGCACCCATTGTGATAGCAAACGCTATAAACTAGGCTACCTAAGGGTGGTTCACGCCACCAAGGTAACAGGCCCACAGCCCAAATAGACACCGCCGGAGAAGATCGCAGTGCAGGAAAAGATAAGCTGGAACCAGGCCCTAATCGAAAAATATAATTACAGCGGCCCGCGCTACACCTCCTATCCAACCGCCATCGAGTTCCACAAGGAATACACCGATGCGCAGTTTAAGGAAGCCATTGTTGAGTCCGACAAGCGCAACTTGTCCCTCTACATCCACATCCCGTTCTGCCACAAGCTGTGCTACTACTGTGGCTGTAATAAGATCATTACTCGTCATGCTCATAAGGCAGACCAGTATCTGGATTACCTTGAGCGTGAAATCAACGCGCGCGCCGAACTGTTTAAGGATTACACCGTTACCCAGATGCACTGGGGTGGCGGCACACCAACCTTCCTTAGCCACGATCAGATCCGCCGACTGACGTCACTGCTGAAAGAGAAATTCAACTTCGCTGACGAAGGCGAATTTGCCATCGAAGTGGATCCTCGCGAGATCGAGCTGGACACTTTGGAAGTGCTAAAAGAGGTTGGCTTTAACCGTATCTCTGTGGGCGTTCAGGACTTCAATAAAAAAGTTCAGGTTGCCGTAAACCGTGAGCAAGATGAGCAGTTTATCTTTGATCTGATAAACCGTGCCCGCGAACTGGGTTTTGGCTCCACCAACATCGACCTGATCTACGGCCTGCCATTCCAGACTCCAGAGAGCTTCGCCAAAACACTAGAGCGTGTTCGCGATCTGGATCCGGATCGTTTGAGCGTGTTCAACTACGCTCACCTGCCGCACCGCTTTGCAGCGCAGCGTAAGATCAAAGATGAGAATCTGCCAAGCGCGCCAATGAAGCTGAAGATTCTGGAAAACTCCATCAATACCTTGGTGGACTACGGTTACCAGTTCATCGGCATGGATCACTTTGCCAAGCCTGATGACGAGCTGTCACGCCTACAAAACGCCGGCCAGCTGCACCGTAACTTCCAGGGCTACACCACTCAGCCAGATGCAGACCTACTGGGTCTGGGTGCCTCTGCCATCTCCAACATTGGCAAGTCCTACGCCCAAAACGCTGTTGACCTGAAAGATTACTATCAGGCGATGGACGACAATGGCCATGCAATGATCAAAGGCTGTGGTTTGGAGACCGATGACTTCATCCGCCGTGAAGTGATCAAGCAACTGATCTGCCACTTCAAACTGGATAAGAAAGCCATTGAGTCGCAGTGGGACATCAACTTCAACGACTACTTTGCTGAAGATGAAAAGCTGCTGAAGCCGTTCATCGAAGATGATCTGGTCGTCCTAACCGAAGACCGCATCGAAGTGACCGCTCAAGGTCGCCTGCTGATCCGCAACATCTGCATGTGCTTTGACCGCTACTTGCGTGACAAAGCCCGCCAGCAGCAGTTCTCCCGGGTCATCTAATCCCGGTTTGAGCATAAAAAAGGGTTGCCGATGGGCAACCCTTTTTCATTTCCGTTCCGTTTAGTTTTGAACTTTGGCCGCTTTTTTGGCTGCCAGTTCTTGGCGAACACCGTCCGACACAAACGCCAGCTCCAAACCATTTTTCTGCAGCTGCAGCAACTGGGCATCGCTCAAACCAATGCCCTCTTTGGCCATCTTGTATTCAAATGGAATCGAATTGGCAGATACCCCAGGATCATCGGTATTCAGGCAAGCCTTAATGCCATGCTCCAAAAACAGCTTCACCGGATGCTGGGGGTAATCAGCAACAGTATTGGCATGCACGTTAGAGGTTGGGCAGGACTCAACCCCAATACCCTGATCACGAAGGAAATCCATCAACTTAGGATCTTCTGGAGCTCGAGTAGCGTGTCCAATTCGGGTCGCACCCAGCTCTCGCACCGCCTGCAAGATCGAGCTCGTCGGCCCTGGCTCACCGGCGTGAATGGTGACGTTCAAGCCGGCATCTCGCACCCGTTTAAAGTGGTCAACGTAAAGATCCCCAGGGAAGCCCTCTTCATCGCCCGCCAGATCACAGGCAACAAACTGCGATTTCTGCGCCAAAATGGCATCCAGTTCACGGCGGCAAGCCTCTTGACCATCACCACGGCACAGGATTCCGATAAGGTTAATCATGATGTCACGATCGCGAGCCCCTGCTTGAACGCCATCAATCACCGCTTCCACCACTCCAGCCATCGGCAGTTTATGGGGGCCAGCCATGTAGGCCGGCGAGAAGCGCAATTCGGCGTAGTCGATGCCGTTATCAGCCACGTCCATGGCATTCTCATAGGCCACTCGGCGTACGGCATCCAGATCACCTAACACCGCCACTTGATAGTCCAGCTTGGCCAGCAAGGCTTCTACTGAAGGGCAGCGATCAATCACCTGCAGATAGGGGCGAAGAGTGGGCATGTCATAGGCAGGCAGTGGAACATTGAACTGGCGAGCCAGCTCCAACACGGTTTGCGGTCGTACCGAGCCATCAAGATGGCGGTGCAGATCAGTTACTACTAAGGAATTATCAATCATCAGTCGGCTTTTTTAGTAAAGGGGTGTTAACAGCCATTAACACAGCCCAAGGTTGTATTTAGTATATTGTTCAGCCGCCTTCCTTGGTCGCGAACTTAGGATAAAACAATAAACAAAAAAGGGATATGAGATGATCAGAACTTGGATCGCCAGTGCACTGATTGCAGTCTGTGCCGGCTGCGCCAGTACACCGGAACCACAGTCACCACTGCAGCAACTGATGGATGACACCTGGCAGCAACAACTGAACGCCTCACCACAGATGGCCGCTCGCTTTGGTGACGACTCCGCCCGAAGCCAACTGGCCGATTACTCTCCGCAGACCTTGGCTCAGCATCAACAGGTCAACCTAGCACTGCTTGAACGGGCCAAAGCCATTGATGTCGACAGCTTAAGTGCAGATGATCAGGTCAACCTGGCCATCGTGACCGGCATTCTTGAAAATCGCACCGACAGCTATCGATTCAAAACCCACTACATGCCGTTAAATGCAGAGGGTGGCTTTCACAACTACATCAGCAGCATCAGCCAAGTCACCCTGTCCAATCAACGCGACGTAGACGCCTACCTAAGCCGCTTGAGTCAGTTGCCTAGACTGTTTGACCAACAGATCCATTGGATGCGCCAAGGATTGGCTGAAGGCTACACTCAGCCCCAAGTGGTACTGGAAGGCTTTGAACAATCGATCAGTGCTTATCTGCCAGAAGACGCGACTCAAAGTAGCTACTACAAACCCTTTACCAAACTTGGCGGCGAATTCAGCGACCAACAAATTGCCCAAATACAGGCACAAGGCCTCAGTGCAGTGCAGCAACAGGTGTTGCCCGCCTACCTTAAGTTCTTCGACTTCTTTGTGAACGAATACCGCCCCAACGCCACCACTCAAGTTGGTGCCCAATACCTACCAGAGGGAATGGCGTTCTATAACAACCGCGTTAGTCACTTTGTTACCTTGCCGATGACCGCCGATGAGGTGCATCAGTTGGGCCAACAAGAGGTAAAGCGGATTCGTGCCGAGATGGAGCAGATCATCACCGATCTCGAGTTTGAAGGCAGCTTCGCCGACTTCCTCCACTTTCTACGCACCGACCCACAGTTCTACGCCAACACCCCTGAAGAGCTGCTCAAGGCAGCCGCTTGGCTGGCCAAACAGGCTGACGCCATGTTGCCAAAATTCTTCGATACCCTTCCTCGCACTCCCTATGGCGTAATGGCGGTACCGGCGGAGATCGCGCCCAAATACACCACTGGCCGCTATTCAGGCCCCAGTGGCGAACATCAGCCCGGTTATTATTGGGTGAATACCTACGCCTTAGACAAACGCCCTCTTTATGCGCTTCCTGCTCTGACTCTGCACGAAGCAGTGCCTGGCCATCATCTGCAAATTGCCCTGACTCAGGAGCTGGGCGAAGTGCATCCGCTGCGCCGCTACCACTACATCAGTGCCTTTGGTGAAGGCTGGGGTCTGTATTCCGAAAAACTGGGGGTGGAAGGGGGCTATTACAAAGACGCCTACGCCAACTTTGGCCGTTTGAGCTATGAGATGTGGCGAGCCTGTCGCCTAGTGGTGGATACCGGCTTGCACGCCAAAGGTTGGAGCCGCCAGCAAGCCATCGACTTTATGGCCAGCAACACCGCCCTGTCGCTACACAACGTCAACACAGAGATCGACCGCTACATCTCCTGGCCAGGGCAAGCGCTGTCCTACAAAATGGGGGAACTCACCATATTGCGCTTACGCAGTGAAGCGGAGCAGCAACTGGGGGACAAATTTGATATTCGCGGATTCCACAGCGCCATCCTCAAGAACGGCTCGGTGCCGCTGGCTCAGTTGGAGCGACAAGTGCGCCAGTGGATTGCCAGTCAGGCGTAATCCCGTCCACTACCAAAGATAAAACGGGCGCTGATCGCCCGTTTTTTCTATTTCTGATCCCTTAACCAGTCATTGATGGTATCGGCGACTGCCTGCGGTCGCTCCATGGGAAGCAGGTGACCGCAGTCGTCCAACTCAATCAAGGTGGCATGGGCACTGAGTCGGCCTAACCGCTCAAAGGCGGCCTTTGTCAGGGTTTGCGATTTAGCACCACGGAGACACAGCGTCGGCACCTTAAGATTGCGCAATCTAGGCCAGATCCACGGCGGCGTCTGGTAGATGTGCGCTTCCCACTCACGGCTGTAACGCAGCACCACATCACTGCTGTTCGCTTCAGTAACAAAAGCAGCCTGAATGTAATCATTCAGAGCGGAATCATCCATCCCTGCGTAGGCCCGTTTGCCGCGGTGAAACTCGAAGGCCGCTTGATGATCCGAAAACCGATTAGGCCGCCCCAGAGTCTTAGCCACCAACACCTGACGCTTACGGAACCGCTTTGGCAACAAACGGATCGCACCAACTAAGCGACTGGCAAGAAACACGGGGTCCAGCAACACCAAAGCTTTGACTTTCTCCGGTCGCTGAATAGCCGTTAAGCAGGAAACCACCGCGCCCAATGAGTGCCCCACCAAAATCTGCGGTTCATCGCAGCCATCCAGATACGCAACCAACTCCTCAGCAATACTCCACCAAGCATGGCTGTCCGCTTCAGTCACCGGTACCGTCAGGGGTTTAAGCAGCGCCCCATTAATGCGTCCCCCCAGTGCCTCAAATAGCTGACTGTAGGTCGATGGCGGAAACCCATTGGCGTGGCAGAAAATCAGTTCACGATCGCTGCCTGAGGCATCGCCAAAATGTTCAAACTTCATGATATCGATTGCTCTTAGCAAACTTCTGATTCGTATCACTTTACCCACAGTTGCTACTATAGTCACTGTCAAAACCGAACAGTTACAGTGTCGCTTTTTGTCAGTTATAAGGAGTTAAGCCATGGATAAACAAACTGAAATCGAGGTTGAAGCCGCCACATTTCGCCGTTTACTTAATCATCTGGATAGCCACAAAGAGGTGCAAAACATCGATCTGATGATTTTGGCGGACTTCTGCCGTAACTGTCTGGCAAAATGGTACTTGGCAGAGGCGGACAGTCGGGGTGAAAGCATCGATTACGATCAGGCTCGTGAACGGATCTATGGCCAACCCTATGAGGAGTGGAAGCGTCAACATCAAACCCCAGCCACACCAGAGCAACTGGCGGCTTGGGAGGCGCACCACAAAGCGAAACAGAAGTAAGGAAAGACCATGATTCAAGCGGCAACGGCCACCACCTCATTTTGGCAGCAAGCGACCCAAGGTGAGTTTACCGGAGTGGGTGACGTCACTCTGCCCTATGTCTACTTTAAGCAGGACAACCCCAAGGGCACCTTGGTGCTGTGCACTGGCCGCTGCGAAACCTACCTTAAGTATCAGGAACTGTTGGAGGAGCTTTTCCAACAAGGCTGGAACCTGTTTAGCTGGGATCATCGAGGCCAGGGGTTGGCCAAACGACTGGTGCCAGGTTCCCACATGGGACATGTGGAGGACTTCAACTTCTACGTGGATGACATGGCCAGCTTCATCGATCAGATCGTCACACCACAACAAGTCGGCAAACTGTTCCTTGTAGCCCACTCCATGGGCGGTGCCATCAGCACTCGCTATCTACAAACCAGGGTTCATCGAGTCAGCGCCGCAGTATTAAGTGCCCCCATGTATGGCATCACCCTACCCGCGCCTCAGTGGCTGCTATCTCCTGTGGTGGAACTGCTAACCCGCACTCATCAGTGGCGCGGCCGCGCCGGTTACGTACCCACCGGACACGATTACGTGGAAGACCCTTTTGAGGGCAACCCTTACAGCTCCAGCCCAGAGCGCTACGAAGCAAGCCTAGCGCTGTATCGCAATCAGCCAGAGCTGCAATTGGGCGAACCCAGCTGCCAGTGGCTGCAACAATCCTTCAAGGCGATGGATGCTCTGCGCCATGAGGTCGACCAGCTTCAAGTGCCGACTCTGGTGCTGCAAGGGGAACTGGAACAGGTGGTGTGCAACCGCGCCATGGATCGCGTCTGCAACCTCAGCGCCGCCATCACCAAAGAGGTGATCCTAGGGGGCCGTCACGAGCTGTTCATCGAAGACGACCCCATGCGACGCAAAGCCCTAGAGCACACCTGCCAATGGCTAGAGCTTCACAATCAGTAACTCGATCGTCATCCGACAAAAAAGCCGAGCTAAGCTCGGCTTCTCTATTCAATGCTTGTAATCAATTTAGCACTTCGTTGAGCGCCCCTAAGCATAGAGTAACGTTCTCTTCTCGAGCAGCGTAGCCCATCAGGCCGATGCGCCACGCTTTGCCTGCCAGATCGCCCAGTCCAGCGCCGATCTCCAAATTAAAGCGATTCAACAGTTGGCTGCGCACCTCGGCGTCATTCACCCCGTCAGGGATGTAGACCGCATTCAGTTGCGGCAGGCGGTGGGCCTCATCCACCACAAAGCTTAAGCCCATCTGCTCCAAACCCGCCTTAAGCTTCTGGTGCATGGCAGCATGGCGCGCCCACGCGTTTTCCAGCCCCTCATCATGCAGCAGGCGCAGGGATTCATGCAAAGCATACAAGCTGTTTACCGGCGCGGTATGGTGATAGCTTCGTTTCCCCTCGCCGCTCCAATAGCCCATCACCAAGGTTTGATCCAAGAACCAGCTAGACACCGGAGCCTGACGGGCCTTGAGTTTCGCCACCGCTTTCGGGCTGAAGGAGACCGGTGAGATGCCCGGCACACAGGAGAGGCATTTTTGGCTACCAGAGTAGATGGCATCGATGCCCCAATCATCAACCCGCAGTTCCACCCCACCTAACGAGGTCACCGCATCCACGATCGACAAACAATCATATTGCTGCGCTAAAGCACACAGGGCCTTAGCGTCAGACAGTGCCCCAGTGGAGGTCTCTGCGTGCACAAAGGCCAAAATACTGGCATCTGGGTGAGCTTTTAAGGCCGCTTCAACCTTCTCCACGCTCACCGGCGTCCCCCAGGCATCATCCACCACAATGGCTTCGCCACCTAGGCGTTCCACATTCTGGCGCATCCGCTCACCAAACACCCCATTGCGACATACAATCACCTTCTCACCGGGCTCCATCAGATTGACGAAACAGGTCTCCATGCCCGCGCTGCCTGGGGCAGAAACGGCAATGGTGAACTCATTCTGAGTTTGGAATGCGTACTGCAGTAGGGATTTCACCTCATCCATCATGCCGATGAAGCTAGGATCTAAATGACCTACGGTGGGTTTGCCGAGGGCCTGCAGTACCTGAGGGTGAACGTCCGATGGTCCTGGTCCCATCAGGGTGCGGGCGGGTGGGTTGAACGGTTTGAATGACATAGTCGACCTTCCTGCTATTGGTCCAATGACGGTATTTAGCCCAAGTTATCACGGTTTTAATCCAGTGGGGACTGGATCACAGAAATTAGCCGTTTTAAACGCTTTTCCAGACAAATAGGCACAAAAAAACCGCCGATTTACGGCGGTTTTGCTTACGTCAAAGTCAGGTCTTGGCTTACTGGCTGGTTTCCGCCAGTAGCGCCGCTTCCTGTTGGTTGTCGATGGTATGCGCCAGCAAGGTGTACATCACTGGCACCACGAACAGGGTAAACAGGGTGCCGATGGACAATCCGACGGTGATCACCAGCCCCATGTTAAATCGAGAGATGGCACCGGCACCGGTGGCCAATACCAGCGGCATTACGCCAAGTACCATAGCCGCGGTGGTCATCAGGATAGGACGCAGACGCAGAGCGGCAGCTTCCACCACAGCTTGCACCTTATCCTTGCCTTCACGCTGCAGTTGATTGGCAAATTCCACAATCAAGATGCCGTGCTTGGAGATAAGTCCCACCAAGGTAATCAGACCTACCTGGGTGTAGATGTTCAAGGTCGCGACGCCGAGGAACAGGGGAATCATCGCCCCGAAGATCGACAGCGGTACGGTCATCATCACCACAATGGGATCGCGCCAGCTCTCAAACTGCGCTGCCAATACCAGGAAGATCACCATTAATGCCAAGGCAAAGGTCACGTACAAGGCACTGCCTTCTGACTCAAACTGACGGCTCTGACCCGAGTAATCGTAGGCGTAGCCCTTAGGTGCAATCTCCTGCAAAGCAGTACGCAAAAACTCGTGAGCATCAGCAATGGTGGCCGCCCCCGGCATCGGCAGTGCCTCAAGGGTTGCCGAGTTCAGTTGTTGGAACTGAGTCAACGAATTTGGAATCACCTCGTTGGACACGGTCACCACAGTAGACAGGGGTACCGACTTGCCGTTAGAGCTACTTACATAAAGATCCGCAATGCGCTCGGCGGTGCTGCGATACGGCGCGTCCGCCTGAGGGATCACCTCGTAGCTGCGACCGGCAATATCAAAGTAGTTGGTTCTGAAATCCCCTAACTGAGTCGACAACACCGAGCCGATGCTCTGCATGGAGATACCTAGCTGACCGGCTTTTTCACGGTCGATGGCGATGTGCACCTGCGGCTTGTTCATCTTCAGTGTGGAGTTCACCACCATGAACAAACCACTTTGCAGCGCCTTGGCTTTCAGCTCTTCCATCACATTAAACAGAGTTTGGTGATCGGCAGTGGTGGTCACCACAAAACCGACCGGTAAGCCCATGGCCACACCTGGCAGTGCTGGAGGGTGTATGGTAAAGATGTCGACACCGGCGATGGTTTTCGCCAGCCCCTGCACCTCAGGCTGAATCTCCATCTGGCTGCGTTCACGTTCACTCCAAGGCTTTAATACCACACCGGACATAAAGCCACTTTCGGTGGGGAAACCGGCAAACATGAAGTTGTCTTTGTACTCTGGCAGTGACTTGGCCGCCTCAGTAAAGGCATTGGCATAAGCAACGGTGTAGTTGATGCCAGCGTTATCCGGGCCCTGAGCGATGTTAAACAGGAAGCCTTGGTCTTCCGTCGGAGCCAGTTCAGACTTGGTCGTCATAAACATGGCACCAATGGCCAACAGCAACAACATGGCGCTGACCACAATGGCCGCTTTGTAGTGCTTAACTACCTGAGTCAGTATTCTCTGATAACGATTCAACACCTTCTCAAAAGTACGGTCGATCAACTGTGGCAGAGGCTTATGCAGATCTTCTGCAGTCAGCATCTTCGAACTCATCATCGGCGATAAGGTCAAGGCCACAAAACCGGAGATCAGTACCGCTGCTGCCAACGTAAACGCAAACTCGGTAAACAGCGACCCGGTCAAGCCCCCCATGAAACCAATTGGGGCGTATACCGCCGCCAAAGTAATGGTCATGGCGATAACCGGCAGGGCAATCTCACGGGCGCCCACCACTGCTGCGCGCAGTGGGGTTTTGCCCTCTTCAATGTGACGGTGAACGTTCTCCACCACCACGATGGCGTCATCCACTACCAGGGAGATCGCCATCACCAGCGCCAACAAGGTCAGCAAGTTGATGGAGAAACCCAGCCCCAACATAAACAGGCCCACGCCAATCAGGCACAGTGGCACAGTCACAATAGGAATAATAACGCTGCGCAGTGAGCCTAAGAACAGGAACACCACGAATACCACGATGATCACCGCTTCAACCAAGGTGGAGATCACCTCATCGATGGACTCTTGAATGTACTCGGTGGAGTCATGGTTCATCACCTGGGTCAGGCCATCTGGCAGGTTGCGTTCAATCTCAGGCAGCACCTCGTAGACGCCTTTAGCCACGTCCAGCGGGTTGGCTTCTGGTGTGGTTTTAATCCCCACCATGATCGCCGGACGGCCGCTGACCATGGCGAAGACCTTGTCACTCTGTGCCGCCAACTCGATGCGGGCAATATCCCGCAGACGCACAACATCGGTACCATTACTCTTAACGGTGATGTTACCAAACGACGCTTCATCCTGGAGTGAGGTAGACGCACGCACCGAGGTCACGGTGTACTGATCGCGCACTTCACCGGCAGCTGACTGGAAGTTGTTCTGGGTCAATACCGAGTTAACGTCGTTGGTGGTGACGCCGTTGGCCTGCATGCGAACCGGATCCAACCAGATGCGCATAGAGAACTCTTTCTGGCCATAGAGCTCAGCTTCCGCTAAGCCATCCACTTCGGTCAATTTAGGCTGCACCACCCGTTTCAGGTAATCGGTGATCTCAACGCCGCTCATGGTGTCACTCATGTACGCCAGATACATAATGGCATCACCACCAGAGGTGCTCTTGGCGATGATCGGCTCATTGATGTCTGCGGGCAGGCGGCCTTTGACTTCGTTAAGCTTGGTGAGAATCTCCGCCATGGCGGTGTTGGCGTCATAGCCCAAATTCAAAAATACCGAGATGGTAGACACACCCGCCGAAGAACTTGCAGTAATGTAGTCAATCCCTTCGGTAGAGGAGATCACCTCTTGAATCGGGTTGGTAACAAAGCCTTGTACCAACTCGGCGTCAGCACCAGGATAGCTGGTAGTGATGTCAACCTGGCCAATCTCCATGTCTGGGTATTGGCGCACCTGCATGTCCATGAAGGCACGAGCACCGAACACCAACAACAAGATGTTCAGTACCACCGCCAGCACCGGCCGGCGGATAAAAACGTCGGTAAAACTCATGCTTACCCCTTACAGACGAACAGCGTCAGACAGAATCAACTTGGTGCCGTTTTCCAACTTATTGGTACCGGAATCAACCACCTGCATACCCGCTTCAAGGCCACTGACGATGGCAACGTCATTGCCACGCTGCTCACCCACTTGGATGTACACACGCTTTGCCACAGTCGCACCTTGATCGTCGTTATCGACAACAAACACAGCATCACCAAATGGACTGTAGACAATGGCGGTTTTTGGCACTACCACTGGGGTAACGGTCTCTTTCATTAGCAGACGAATATCGGCGTACATGCCCGGATGCAGCAGACCGTGATCATTAGGCACTTCGGCGCGAATACTCACATTTCGAGTCTGCTCATCGACCTTAGCTTCGATGGCAGTTACCTTGCCACGAAACTCCTGATTAGGCGCCGCGCTCACGGAGAACAGCACTTCCTGACCATCATAAAGGCGAGGTAGGAATTGCTCAGGCACGGCAAAATCGGCATAGAGGGAAGAGACGTCCTGCAAAGTCACAAACTCTTCGCCATTCTTAACATACTGACCCAACGAAAATTGACGAATCCCCAGAGTGCCACTGAACGGGGCGCGAATCACTTTCTTAGCAATGTTGGCTTCAGTCTGCTGCACCATGGCGTTGGCCACTTTAAGGTCGGCACTGGATTGATCGAACTCAATCTCAGAGATGCTCTTCTGTTTGAACAGATCTTTGTTGCGCTCAAACTTGATCTTCGCCAATTCGGCTTGGGCTTTGTAACTGGCTAATGTCGCTTTCTCAACATCGTTGTTCAGCGTCAGCAGCAATTGGCCCGCTGACACTTTCTGACCACTTTTGAAATGGACCTCATCTACGGTACCAGACACTTCTGCCGACAAAGCGATACCTTCGATGGCGGTCAAGGTACCCACGCTGGTCAGCTGCGGTCGCCACTCTACGGTGTGAGCTTCTACCGCAGACACCGTTGCTGGGGGCGGTGCAAAATTGGCAAGCTGAGCCATCCCTGCTTGAATCTGTTGAAATTTGATATAACCGATGCCCCCAAGGAGCACCAGCACACCACCAACGACAATAACAAAACGCTTAAACATCCCCGCTCCTCACCCACACCATCGTTTCGATCCAATGACGTGGGTCCTTCATCGCGACTCTCAAAAATCGGTTGCCAAAAGCAGCAACCCCAAAAATAATGAAACTGATTTTACAGACATACACGTATGTATGTCGAGAACCAAATGTAAATATTCTTTTTTGAGAACAGCAATAAGCCCAATAATTCAGTTAATTGAGCTATTAATTTTTGCTAAACTTGAAGTTTATTTAAGGAAGTACTGATAACTTGGGCTGGTGGTTACTTCACGACACTCTAAAGGAAGCGCCGCTAAAAACTGCGACAAATCATGCTCTAAGCCTTGTGGGCACTCCAATCCCATTAGCACGCGGCCATAGGCGGCCCCATGGTTTCGATAGTGAAACAGTGAGATGTTCCAGCGCTGACCCAGGCGGGTCAAAAACTGCAATAGTGCACCAGGGTGCTCAGGAAAGGTCACGTGATAGAGCTTTTCGTTGATCGCCTTAGGCGGTTTGCCCCCAACCATGTAACGCACATGAAGCTTGGCGGTTTCATCTTGAGACAAGTCCTGATGGGCATAACCATGCTCATTCAACAGACTGCTGATGGCCGCCAGCTCCTGCGCTCCACTGACTCGAAGACCAACGAAAATATTGGCGCTGTCGCCATCGGCTAGACGATAGTTAAACTCGGTGATCGCTCGCTGACCAAGTAACTGGCAAAAACGCAGAAAACTGCCCTTCTGCTCAGGAATGGTCACCGCCAATACCGCCTCTCGGCCCTCACCCAACTCGCAGCGCTCCGACACATAGCGCAAGCTGTGAAAATTCACGTTAGCGCCGGAAAGAATCGCCGCCAATTTCTGTGAGTCTTCACGGCCTTGGCGATATCGTTTTAGGCCAGCGAGAGCCAGCGCCCCCGCCGGTTCAGCGATGGCGCGGGTATCTTCAAAAATGTCTTTTACCGCGGCACAGATCTCATCGCTGGTCACGGTCACTACCCTGTCCACGCACTGCTGAGCCACCGCAAAGGGCGCTTCGCCGATGCGTTTAACCGCCACCCCATCGGCAAACAGACCGACTTTTTCCAGATCGACTGGGTGACCTGCCTCAAGGGCCGCTTTCAGACAGGCAGCATCTTCCGGCTCAACACCAATTACCTCGATGCTGGGATCCAGCGCCTTAATGTAGGCGGCTACCCCCGCAATCAAACCGCCACCGCCAACAGGCACAAACACCGCATCCAATTGACGCTGCTGCTGCAACAGCTCTTGGCCTATGGTGCCCTGACCGGCGATCACCGCAGGATCATCAAAAGGGGGAATCAGAGTAAAACCTTCATCGGCAGCAAGAAATTTTGCATGCTGGTAAGCAACGTCAAAACTGTCACCGTGAAGCACCACTTCACCACCGTGGCGACGCACGGCATCAACTTTAATTTCAGGAGTGGTCGCGGGCATCACAATCACCGCCCGAATACCAAGACGAGCTGCAGACAAGGCTACGCCTTGAGCATGGTTGCCCGCAGAAGCCGCCACAACCCCAGCTTGGCGCTGGGCATCACTCAGACTTTGAATGCAATTGAATGCGCCTCGAAGCTTAAACGAATGCACCGGTTGCTGGTCTTCCCGCTTCAGCCACAGCTCGCAGCCCAAACGCTGAGACAACTTAGGCAGCGGATCCAGATCGGTTACTTTGGCGGCTTGATAGACCGGTGCCAACAATATCTGGCGCAGATACCACTGCGCCAGATCCTGAGGTGGTGTATCCACTGCAGCTTGGGCTAAGGCACTCATAGCGCCTCCAACTTCGCAAGATCTCGAACTGCACCTCGGTCGGCACTGGTGGCTAAGCTTGCGTAGGCTTTTAGGGCTGGGCTCACCTGGCGCTGACGATATTTAGGCTGATAACTGCAGTGCTCGGCTCGCTCCGCCAACACGGCGTCGTCCACCGCCAAGCGGATGCTGCGCTTAGGAATGTCGATGGTGATGATATCGCCATCCTCTACCAAAGCGATCACGCCGCCACTGGCTGCCTCTGGAGATACGTGGCCAATGGAAAGCCCAGAAGTGCCCCCGGAGAATCTGCCATCGGTAATCAGAGCACATTTCTGCCCTAATCCCATGGATTTCAGGTAGCTGGTTGGGTAGAGCATCTCCTGCATCCCTGGCCCGCCTTTGGGGCCTTCGAAGCGGATCACCACCACCTCACCAGCCTTCACTTCCCCCTCGAGGATGCCTGCCACTGCGGCATCTTGGCTTTCATAAACCCGAGCGGTTCCGGTAAAGACCAAGCCGTCATCGGGCACCCCAGCGGTTTTGACCACGCAGCCGTTGGCAGCCAAATTGCCACTTAGCACCGCCAGCCCGCCCTCTTCTGAAAACGCGTGTTCGGCGCTGCGAATGCAGCCTTGGGCACGGTCCAGATCCAGCTCTGGCCAGCGGCAATCTTGAGAAAACGCTTTAGTGGTGCGGATTCCCGCTGGACCCGCACGATAAAACTTAGCGATATTAGGATCCTGACTGACGGCAACGTCGTATTTCGCCAGCACCTGCTCCAAATTGATGCCCGCCACGTGGGGCACCGAGGTATCTAGGAGGTTGGCTCTGGCCAGCTCCCCCAAAATGGCCATCACGCCACCGGCACGATGCACATCCTCCATGTGGTATTTCGGTGTTGATGGCGCCACCTTGCACAATTGCGGCACTTTGCGAGACAGGGCGTCCATGTCATCCATGGTGAAGTCCACTTCTGCTTCCTGTGCCGCCGCCAGCAGGTGCAATACGGTATTGGTGGAGCCGCCCATGGCGATATCCAGCGCCATGGCATTGTTGAAGGCCGCCTTAGTCGCGATGCCTCTTGGCAGCGCCGTCGCATCGTCATTTTGATACCAGCGACGGGCCAAATTCATGATCTTCTGCCCAGCTTCTAAAAACAGCTGCTCTCGGTCAGCGTGAGTCGCAAGCATCGAGCCATTGCCTGGCAGCGACAGCCCAAGCGCTTCCGTCAGGCAATTCATGGAGTTGGCGGTAAACATGCCGGAGCAGGAACCGCACGTCGGGCAAGCACTGCGCTCTACCTGCTCCGCTTGCTCATCAGATACAGAAGGATCGGCGGCTTGCACCATGGCATCCACCAGATCCAGCTTGATCAGTTGATCCGACAGTTTGGTTTTGCCCGCTTCCATGGGGCCACCAGAGACAAAGATCACCGGAATGTTCAGGCGCAGCGCCGCCATCAACATGCCTGGGGTGATTTTGTCGCAGTTAGAGATGCACACCAACGCGTCGGCACAATGGGCATTGACCATGTACTCAACACTGTCGGCAATCAGTTCTCGGCTGGGTAAGGAGTAGAGCATGCCACCGTGGCCCATGGCGATGCCATCGTCCACGGCAATGGTATTGAACTCTTTGGCCACGCCACCGGCTTGCTCAATGGCGCCCGCCACCAACTGCCCCATGTCTTTCAGGTGCACGTGGCCGGGCACAAACTGAGTGAACGAGTTGGCAATGGCAATGATCGGCTTCCCAAAATCCTCATCGGTCATACCGGTGGCGCGCCACAGAGCACGCGCCCCCGCCATGTTTCTTCCAGAAGTCGAGGTGGCGGAACGCAATTTAGGCATGGTGTTTCCTTAACAAATACAGCAGTTACAGCTCAGTGCTACAGCACCTTAGCGGTGGTATGAGCGGAAAACGCTTGCGCGTCTTCTTTCGGGGCATCGCCATCATCACTGACGTAATCCAGCCAGCCCCACTTATCTTCGGTGACGCCACTAAACAACCCAAAGAAGGCCGCTTGCAGATCTGCGGTTATTGGGCCGCGATTGCCGGCCCCCACCTGAATGCCATCCACCGAACGCACAGGCACGATCTCGGCGGCAGTACCTGTCATGAAGATCTCATCGGCCAGATACAGGGCCTCTCGTGCGATCGCCTCCTCTTTCACTTCATAACCCGCTTCGCGAGCCAGAGTGATGATGGTGTCCCGAGTAATTCCCGGCAAAATCGCTGCGGTTACCGGAGGGGTAATCAACACGCCATTTTTCACCACGAACAGGTTTTCGCCGGCGCCTTCGGAGATCTGACCATTCACGTCCAAAGCGATGCCTTCGGCGTAACCGTGACGCTTGGCTTCACCGGAGATAAGTTGCGAAGACAGGTAATTTCCCCCCGCTTTCGCCGCCGTTGGCATGGTATTCGCTGCCAATCGATTCCAAGAGGAGATGCACACATCCACCCCTTGCTGGGTGCTTTCCTCACCCAAATAGGCATTCCAAGGGAATGAGGCAACGATCACTTCCGCTTGGGAACCTTGAGGCACATTGAGTCCTAACCCCACATGACCATAAAAGGCCAAAGGACGGATGTAAGCGCTGTCTAGGCCGTTATCAACGATGGTATCGCGGCAAGCCTGTTCAATCTGTTCCGCGCTATAAGGGATCGGCATTCGGTAGATCTTGGCCGAATCAAACAGTCGCTGAATGTGCTCTTTCAAGCGGAATACCGCAGGCCCTTTGGGGGTGTGGTAGGCACGAATGCCCTCAAAAACCGATGACCCATAATGAAGGGCGTGGCTTAATACGTGTACCTGGGCATCTTGCCAAGGCACCGTCTTGCCGTTAAACCAAATAAAATCCGCTTGGCTCATAATTCAATTCCTTTTCTAGCCGTTGGCGATACGGGCGGCAGACACCTCGAGACGACACTGCTGAACGTCGTATAACTTATCGAGCTGCTTAGTTAGGTGCTCAATAGGACGTTCACTGGCAACGGTGACCGCAATATTGGCTTTGCGATCCATGCTGCTCATGTGCATGTGACACACGTTAAATCCACGGTGACGAGTCACCCTCAATACGCGCTCCAACACTTCTGGCGTCGGATTCATCTCGATATACAAGGTGTGCTGATTCATGACTGCTTCTCCATCATATCGCTATTGGACGCCCCAGGTGGTACCAAAGGCCAGACGTTCTCTTTTTCTGAAATAGACACGTGTAACAAGAATGGGCCATCGCTGTTGATCAGCTGGTCGATGGCCGACTCCACTTGATCCTGACGCCAAATGTGGGCGCCGGGGATATCGAATGCCGCAGCCAGCGGCACAAAATCGGGGTTATCAGACAGGTCGGTTTCGCTGTAACGCTCCTCAAAGAACAGCTCCTGCCACTGCTTCACCATGCCAAGGCGCTGGTTATCCAGCAGCAAAATCTTCACCGGCAACTTGGCGCGCTTGATGGTAGCCAGCTCCTGCACATTCATCATGAAAGAGCCATCACCAGAGACCACCAATACGGTGCCGTCAGGACGGGCAAATTGGGCACCGATGCCCGCAGGAATACCAAAGCCCATGGTGCCTAAACCGGCACTAGACAGATGATTCTCTGGGCCATCAAAGCTCATGTGCTGAGCAACCCACATCTGGTGCTGCCCCACATCGCAAGCCACCGCGCTGCCCTTGGGTAAGCGCTCAGAGATGGTTTTAAGCAGTGCCGGAGCAAAAATGCCTTCCCCTGGAAACTGATAGTTAAACTGCCAGTCCTCGGCCTGTTGCTGACATTGGCGACACCAAGCGTCGGTCTCAAGGGGCAGTGCCATCGCTGGCAATACCAATTTCAGATCGGCGCTGTGGCTGATGTGCGCTTGGCGACGTTTGTGAAATTCCGCTGGGTCCACGTCCAGATGAATCACCTTGGCATCGGGAGCAAACTCATCCAATTTGCCGGTAACTCGGTCATCGAAGCGGGCACCAACGGCGATCAGCAGGTCAGAGTTTTGCACCGCAGTATTGGCCGCTTTGGTACCGTGCATCCCCAGCATGCCCAAGAAACCTGGAGTACCCGGAGCCACCGCACCAATGCCCTTCAAGGTGGTCACCGATGGAATGCCGGTAATCTCAATAAATTGACGCAACTGAGGCACCGCTCCGGCCATGCCCACGCCACCGCCAACGTACAGCACCGGCTGCTTGGCTTCTTTAAGCATCTTATGAGCGGCTTCCAGTGGGAAGTCACCAATGCCAGCACCATTTTCATGGGCCACCAGTGGTGGGTGGAACTCCACCATCGCCTGCTGTACATCTTTTGGGATATCAACCAGAACTGGTCCTGGCCGCCCCTCCTGTGCCAGCGCAAACGCACGCTGCAACACGTCACACAGCTCATCAACGTGACTCACCAAAAAGCTGTGCTTGGTGCAAGCTAGGGACAATCCCAACACGTCGATCTCTTGGAAGGCATCGGTACCAATAGCACCACTAGGTACCTGTCCGGTAATGGCGACCAGCGGAATGGAATCCATGTAAGCATCGGCCAACGAGGTAATGAGGTTGGTTGCACCCGGTCCCGAGGTGGCAATGCAGACGCCCACTTTGCCCGAGGCTCGGGCAAATCCGATGGCGGCAAACGCCGCCCCCTGCTCATGACGACACAGAGTGTGTTCCACTGACGAATCCAACATTGCATCGTACACCGGCATGATGGCACCGCCTGGGTAACCAAATACCGTTTTCACCCCGAATCCCTCGAGGGTACGAACCACTGCTTCCGCTCCGCTGATCATGCCGTTACTCCCCTCGATTTAACCAGCTCATGCGGCCACGTAACTCGGCGCCCACTTTTTCGATTGGGTGCTCGCATTCCGCTTGCTGAGCCGCACGATAGTTGCCGCTTCCCGCCTTGTACTCTTCAACCCACTGCTTGGTGAAGGCGCCGCTTTGAATCTCTGACAACACTTGTTTCATGGTCTCTTTCGCGCGGTCATCGACGATACGGTCACCGCGAGTCAGGGCGCCGTACGCCGCAGTATCGGACACAAATTCATGCATTTTAGAGATGCCGCCTTCGTACAACAGATCCACAATCAGTTTCAGTTCGTGCAGACATTCGAAGTAAGCCAACTCAGGTTGATAACCCGCTTCCACCAAGGTTTCCCAGCCCTTGCGAACCAAAGCGACTGCGCCGCCACACAATACCGCTTGCTCACCGAAGAGATCGGTTTCGGTCTCCTCTTTGAAGTTCGTGGTCAGTACGCCACCTCGGGTACCACCAATGGCATCCGCGTAAGCGAGGGCTCTGGCGTGAGCTTCTCCGCTGGTATCTTGGTGCACTGCCATCAAGCAAGGTACGCCCGCGCCCTTTTCATATTCGGTGCGCACCAGATAGCCAGGCCCTTTCGGTGCCACCATGGCCACATCGATGTCACTCTTTGGTTCAATCATGCCGTAGTGCACGTTTAGGCCGTGGCTGAACATCAACATGGCGCCGGGCTTGATGTTGGGCTCGATGAACTCTTTGTAGTTGTCCGCTTGAGCCATATCAGGAATCAGCACCATCACCACATCCGCATCACGAACCGCATCGGCGAATGGCACCGGCTGCCAACCTTCCTCTTCCGCCTGTTTCCAACTGGCGCCACCAGGACGCAGCCCAATGACAACATTAACGCCGCTGTCGCGCAGGTTCAGTGACTGGCCTCGTCCCTGACTGCCATAGCCCAGTACGGCTACGGTTTTGCCTTCTAACATTGCAGGGTTGGCATCGGCTTGGTGGTACATCTGAGTCATCATCTTCTCCGTGGAACTTTCCTTAGGGCTAAAAAAAACCCCCGGACCTTTCGGTGCGGGGGTTGCTGTTTGGTTGTTGTCTCAGGCTAGCTTTGCCTCGACCAAACGCGATCCCCGCCGGTGATAATAATCACCACGGTTAGGACCACGACTAGTAGTAGGTTTAAAGACTGAGAAAACATTTCAATTCATTCCAATTATTTGGCCTCGAACTCCTTCCGAGGCACGACTAATTTTTAAGCTTATTTAGAATTAGCACAGCGCCTACACGGATGCAAAGATTTTTTTCCATTTGTGAAAACAATTCAAATGTAACAAATGATGTCATATGCGAATGACACCGATTTTTTACTCTAACTAGGCGGGAAATGGAAATTAAATACTGGCTAATCATTAGCTTAACCAACACTCAGTAGTAATGCACTGATCAGCCAAGCTCAATAACAGCCAAGCTTCCGTCTATTGAGACATCATCATATTTAACACTGCTCACCCATGGCGAATTGGATTCACCGCAAGGCCGTGCTCAAAACTCAGTCGACTACGCTTTATGAGACGCTGCTGTTTTGGAGGCTAAGGATGGCCATTGCTCAGGTGTACACGCGCGCTTTAGTGGGCATTGACGCGCCCGAGGTGCGGGTGGAGGTTCACATTGCCGGTGGGCTGCCGAGCTTTGCCGTCGTCGGGTTACCGGAAGCCTCAGTTCGGGAAGCCAGAGAGCGAGTTCGAGCGGCATTACAAAACAGTGGCTTTGAATTTCCTGCCCGCCGAGTCACGGTCAACTTAGCACCGGCGGATCTGCCCAAACAGGGCGGCCGCTTCGACTTAGGCATTGCCCTCGCCATCCTAACAGCCACCGGCCAACTTCCACCGCACTGCATTCAAAACCGAGAGTTTTATGGTGAACTGTCGCTAGCAGGAGAGATTCAGGGCAGCAGCGGCCTGCTTCCCGCCGCCCTCGCCTGCCAACAAGCCTCCCGGCAGATGGTGGTTGCCAATAACGACGCCCAACAATTGCAATTGATTCACGATCTGAACGCCATATCCGCATCCACGTTACCGGAGATGATTGAACTGCTATTAAGCCATCAAGGTGAAGGTCGCCTTCCGGTTATCGAAGCCACCTCGGCAGCACCTGCCGCCCAAGATCTCAGCGATGTCATTGGTCAACATCAGGGAAAACAAGCGTTAATGATCGCCGCTGCAGGCCAACACAATCTGATGTTGGTTGGCCCGCCAGGCACCGGCAAAACCATGTTAGCCAGTCGCTTGAGTGACCTGCTGCCTGAACTCAGTATGAGCCAAGCCCTCGAAGTAGCATCCATCCACTCCATCGCAAGTCTGGATCGCCATCCGGCTCAATTAACACAGCGCCCGTTTCGCGCCCCCCACCACTCCAGCTCATCCGCCTCACTTGTGGGCGGGGGCAGCGTGCCTAAGCCTGGAGAGATCTCTCTGGCCCACCATGGCGTGCTGTTCTTAGACGAGTTGCCCGAGTTTCCAAGAACGGTGCTAGACAGCCTTCGAGAGCCGCTGGAATCAGGGCAGGTGGTAATCTCCAGAGCCGCAGCCAAGCTTAAGTTCCCCGCGGAATTTCAATTGATTGCCGCACTAAACCCCAGCCCGTGTGGTGAAATTGGTGCTCAATCGCGCTCAACGCCAGAGCAGATTCGACGTTACTTAAGCCGCATCTCTGGTCCTTTTCTCGACCGGTTTGATCTCAGTGTCGACGTCAATCGGCTGCCGCCGGGTCAGTTGAACCAACCGGTTACTAACCCCCTAACCACGGCGGTAGCCAAAGACAAAGTAGCGCAAGCACGACGATGGGCACTCTCACGGCAAAACTGCCTAAACTCGCAGCTAAGTTCATCGAAGTTAAATCAAAATGTAGGAATAAGTCGGGAAGTTATGCTGTTTGCAGAAGAGAGTATTCAGCGGCTAAAGCTGTCCATTCGTGCCTACCATCGAATCTTGAAAGTCAGCCGTACCATCGCCGATCTTGCCCAGTGTCAGCAGGTTGAAACCTCTCACGTAGCACAGGCACTAAGCTACCGAGCAATGGATAAATTACTGGCACAATTGATGTAATTCGTTGCATTTTGACCGCCATTCGAATCCATTTAGTATTGAGACTCCAGCCTGAGCTGTTTAACATATCATCAGTTATCTTTTGTAAATGGACAGTTCAAGTGAGCACCTTAACCGGCGTATTGGCATTTTGTGGATATGTCATCAACACCCTATTCTGGTTCCCATTGGTATTCGGTCTGGGTTTGGTGAAGTTGATCCCTATCGCTCCGTTGAGGCGCTTTTGCAGCTGGGCAGTGGATCGCTGTGCGACCGCGTGGATCAGCATCAACAACCTCAATCAGAAACTACTCAGCGGAACCCAAGTGGTTGTGGGTAAGCTGCCAGAGCTCTCGCCCAAACAGTGGTATCTGTTGATTTCCAACCATCAGTCTTGGGTTGATATTCTGGTGCTGCAGCGGGTGTTTAACCATAGAATCCCCTTCCTGAAATTCTTCCTGAAAGCCGAACTGATCTTTGTCCCTTTCATCGGCCTATGCTGGTGGGCATTGGACTTTCCGTTCATGCGCCGCTTCTCCAAAGCCTATCTGGAGAAGCACCCAAATATGAAAGGTAAAGACATCGAAGCCACTCGCAAAGCCTGTGATAAATATAAAAACTCTCCGGTTACCATCACCAACTTTGTCGAAGGAACCCGATTCACAGAATCCAAACACAAACGTCAAAACTCCCCTTTTGATCAACTGCTCAGACCAAAGGTTGGCGGCGTTGCGTTTACCCTAGACGCCATGAGTGGACAACTTCAGCAGCTATTGAATGTCACCATTCACTACCCCTACGGCATTCCCACATTTTGGCAATTCCTGAAAGGGCAAGTGCCTCAAATCGACGTAAGTGTGAGTACCCACTCACTGGAACCCCTGCTGAATTGGCGTTACCAGACCCCAGAAGATAAAATCCGCTTTCAAACTTGGTTGAATGATCTTTGGCAAGAAAAAGACAGGCAACTGAATGAACTCAGTAACAACGGTAAGTCGTAATCTATGTTGAGCTTTTTACCTCGCCCTTTGGTGGCGCTCATCAATGCCCTCTTGGCCACCCTGAATATTCTGTGGTGGAGTTCGCTGATCTTCATCATCGGCATTATCAAGATGATCATTCCCCATCAGGGTACTCGAGTTAAGCTGTCGTGGCTGCTTAACCACCTAATGCGAGGCTGGGTAATAGGTAACGAGTTCATTTTCAAAACCACCACCGCCACCCGTTGGCAGATCGATGGCCTCGATGACCGCCTGACGACTCAAGGCTGGTATTTGGTTATCTCCAATCACATGAGCTGGGCAGACATTTTTGTGGTTTCCATCGTACTTCGCGACCGTGTGCCCATGCTGAAGTTCTTCCTGAAACAACAGCTCATCTATGTGCCTATGATGGGCATCGCCTGTTGGGCGTTAGACATGCCTTTCATGCGTCGCTACTCCAAGTCAGAAATAGCTAAAAACCCGAAATTGAAAGGCAAGGACATCGAAACCACTCGCCGCTCCTGCGCCAAGTTTCGCGATCTACCGACCACGGTAATCAATTTCATCGAGGGTTCACGTTTGACTCCCGAGAAACACAAGCGCCAACGCAGCCCCTACCGTTACCTGCTCAAACCCAAAGCCGGTGGTATCGCCTTTGCCATGGCAACCCTAGGGGATCAATTCAAAGAGATGCTGGACATCACCATCGTCTACCCAGGCGCCTCGGAAAACATCATGTGGGACATGCTAGCGGGCAAAGTGAACACCATAGCCGTCGATGTGGATGTGCTGAGCATGACCCAGGTACCCAAAGGGGATTACGACAAAGACAAGGCCTATCGGGTCGAGTTTCAAGGTTGGCTCAACGAGCGCTGGCAACGTAAAGACGATCGCATCGAACAACTGCTGAGTCAGCAAGCCAGCGAACACAATTTCTATCAGGCTATCGAGCCTCAATAAAACCCAAAAATGGAAAAGGTCAGCAAGCGCTGACCTTTTTCATGCTCAGATTTCACCACTCAACATCAATTGATGGTTACGTCCATCCACACCAAACGGTGAGAGGAGCTGGCATCGGCATCATTGACCAAATTGCCATCGCCATCACGCAGGTAAAATAGCGCCTCGTTATCACCGCCAACCTGCTCCCAGACAATGCCCTGCCCCGAGAAATTAAGTTGCTGCTCCAACATGATGTAGTCGCTTCGGATGCCATCTAGGCTGGTCCAAATCTCAGGCATATCATGAGTGCTCTGAGTGGTTTTAGCGTAATCTACCGCCGCCTGAGTCGTTGGCGCTTCCCAGTTAACTCCGGTAAAGCGATTCAAGCTGCTGGAGTTAACCAGGCTGCGCATCGCCGATGAATCCCCAACGTAGGACGGCTTACCTTCAGCATCAACGGCCCAAGCGCCCTCATGATCGTTGTAGAAATTCCCCAGCAGCACAAATGGGCGGCTGTCATCGTAGCCACCTGTGCGCTGACCGCTGTCAGTTTTGTCGTTAACGATATAGTGATCCGCACCTTCACCAAGATAATCCGCGATGAAGCTAAGCTGGGCGCTATTGCGCTGGTAACCGCGATCGGAACTGTCGATCTCCTTCGGCGTTTCCAAATAGGTTGCCATCAACTGAATCTTACGGCCATCGGGTAGGCTGAGCGGAATATCAATAAAGTTACTGTTTAACAGCGGCATCTGTTGCCAAGTGTCGTGAGTAAACCAGTTAGCACCGCTGGCATCTTTAGGCTCGGTCACGCCCGGTACCGCGCTCCACTTCAGCTCGCGGAAGTTGCGCACCCCGTTGGTATCCAGCTGGTATTTTGACAGAATCGCAAAGCTCTTCTGGCCCCAATAGTTACCGTAACCAACGGCATCTCCAGGCAGAGTGCCGGCAGCGCTGCCGTCGCGATCAATGTCTTCCAGCACCGGAATGCCAGAGTTACTCTGGGCCATATAGACATAACGGTATTCCACCGCCTTAACATCCGCATCTTGGGCAACGCCCACGTAGGAATCCAAGAACTGATTCAAGGCACTGTAACGATACCCATCGTTACCGCTACCATCCGCACCGGAGATGCCGGTCAGCAGCAACACATCCGCGTTTGCAATCTGAATGACTTCAGCAACATTCTGCAGACGCTGAACGTTACCGGAGGCGGTTTCGCTCAGGGCCGTATTAAAGTCGCTGTACTCCATGTCCACATGGTAGGTGGCGAAGCGAATGTCTCCAGAAAAGTCGGAAGAGCCACTGGAACCACCGCAGCCGGCCAAACCCAGCACCACAGCAGCAGGAACTGCATACTTAAACATGGTTATATATCCCAATTGCCAATAGTAAAATTCGCGCTCAAATTACGACCATATTGGGATTTTAGCAAGCCTTAGATTGTTGCTAACTTGTTAAGTTAATAATGTTGTTAATCAAATAGTTAGCTTCAAAAGCACCTTAACCGACACTGAACTTGAATTCCCCCATTATCACATAATTAGAAAAATCGAATTTTTGGTCGCGTTCATGGTCATTGCTTGGGGTATGATTTACAAAACTTTGCCACACGTTTCAGAGGCGTTTATGACCCAAGAGATCAAGTTAACCGAATATAGTCATGGTGCAGGCTGCGGCTGCAAAATCTCACCCAAAGTTCTGGACACCCTGTTGGCGACTCAACTGACGCCGATGTCGGACGAGCGCCTGATTGTGGGTAACGACAGCCGCGACGATGCTGCAGTTTACGATCTTGATGGCAACACCGGCATCATCAGCACCACCGATTTCTTTATGCCGATTGTGGACGACCCATTCACCTTCGGTCGCATCGCCGCCACCAACGCCATCAGCGACATCTACGCCATGGGCGGCAAACCCATGATGGCCATCGCCATCTTTGGCTGGCCGATTAAGCTTCTGAGCCCGGAGGTGGGTCAACAGGTGATTGAAGGGGGCCGTGCCGCCTGCCGTGATGCGGGTATTCTGCTAGCCGGAGGCCACTCCATCGATGCTCCAGAGCCAATCTTTGGTCTGGCGGTAACCGGTCAGGTAGCGCTAACCGATCTGAAGCGCAACGACACCGCCACCGCTGGCAGCACCTTGTACCTAACTAAACCCATTGGTATCGGCATTTTAACCACGGCGCAAAAGCAGAAAAAGCTGGCACCGGAGCACTCCGATATCGCCGTGGATGCCATGTGCTTAATGAACAAAGTCGGCGCCGAGCTTGCTCAAATTCAAGGGGTGAGCGCCATGACCGACGTCACCGGCTTCGGCTTGGCGGGCCATCTGATTGAGATGTGTGAAGGGGGTAAGGTGAGCGCAGAGATCAACCTTGCTGAGATCCCGCTGCTGGATCAAGTTGACCACTACCTGAGCCAAGGCTGTGTTCCTGGCGGCAGCAGCCGCAACTTTGAAAGCTACGGCCACAAACTGCCTCAACTGTCTGATCGCAGCCGCACCCTGCTGTGCGACCCACAAACCTCGGGCGGATTGCTGGTTGCCGTCGAAGATCATGCTAAAGATCAGGTAGAATCTCTGCTGGCAGCACAGGGCCTTGGCATTCACGCCATCGGCAAGCTGCACCCTCAACAAGATCAACTGATTAAGGTAAACGACTAAATGACTACAGTGAGCGCCGCAGACTATGCCGACATTCTTCTAAGCGATCGGCCCCTTATCGATCTGCGTGCGCCCATCGAGTTCAACAAAGGCGCTTTTGAGCAGTCGGTTAACCTGCCGCTGATGACCGATAGCGAGCGGGCCGCCGTTGGCACCTGTTACAAGAAATCAGGGCAGATGGCGGCCATCGAGCTGGGGCACAAGCTGGTTCAAGGCAAAGTTAAGGCTCAGCGGCAACAAGCTTGGGCCGAATTCATCGCCGCTCACCCAAACGCCTACCTCTACTGCTTTCGAGGCGGACTCCGCTCCCAGATCAGTCAGCAATGGCTCAAAGAGATAGGAATCAACTTGCCATTCATCGAAGGCGGCTATAAAGGGATGCGCGGTTTTCTTATGCAGCAAACCGAACAGATCGCCGCAGCACTATCGATGTGGATCGTAGGCGGCATGACTGGCTGCGGTAAAACCGACTTCCTAAAATTACGTCAAGATCAGATCGACCTTGAAGGACTAGCGAACCATCGCGGCTCCAGTTTTGGCCGCCAAATCAATGAGCAGCCCGCGCAGATCAGCTTCGAAAATACCTTAGCAGTTCAGTTGATGCGTCACCAACGTCAGGGTCACCAACACCTTGTGTTAGAGGATGAGAGCCGCCTGATTGGCCGCATCTCCATCCCACTAGAGATGCACAACTTGATGCAGCAATCGCCGCTTGTGCTGCTGGAGGTTACTCAGGAAGACCGAATTTCCCGCATTGTTCGTGACTATGTTATCGACATCGAAGTGGCTTTCGTTGCTCGAGATGGCGAAGAGGAAGGCCGCAGAAACTTCGAGACGCACCTGCTCAGTGCCCTAGACCGCATCCACAAGCGCCTTGGGGATCTGGCTCATCGTGAGCTGCGCATCAGTATGGAGCAAGCACTGCAAGCCCAGCGTCAAGGACGCTTCGATCTTCACCGAGACTGGATTGAGCGCCTGCTAACAGACTACTACGACCCCATGTATCGCCATCAGCTCAAGAGTCGCCAACAGCGCATCGCTTTTAAAGGCACTCATCAAGAAGCCCATGAATGGCTCGACGCCAAACTGGCGCATCAGTAGAGACAAAAAAACGGCCCTGAGGCCGTTTTTTTATATCTTTAGGCTTACCCCTGCAGAATCTGGTTCCAAGGCAGCCCAGGGGCTCCTAACACCAAATAGTTGGGGTTTTCTAAGCTTTCGCGCTCATTGTAGGATAGGGGCTGTAACCGAGTATCAAGGATGCGACCGCCCGCTTGTTCGACGATGCACTGCGAGGCACCGGTGTCCCACTCACCTGTGGGTCCCAAACGCAGATACACGTCCGCCTCCCCTTCCGCCACCATGCAGCTTTTCAGCGACGCGCTGCCAAAGGGCACGAAGCGGTAATTGCGCCCTGGCTCAAGCAGTTCAGTTACCGCTTCCAGTTTTTGACGGCGACTCACGGCAATCACCATCTCCTCTTCGGCCTGCTTAGCGTCTCGGCTGTGAATCGGAATGTCGACGCCATCGACTCGTTTAAACGAGCCATTGCCACTGACACCGAAGTAGCACACGCCAGTCATCGGGGCATACACTACCCCCATCACAGGGTGATGATCATCGATAAGCGCAATATTAACGGCAAAATCGCCACTGCCAGCGATGAACTCCTGAGTACCATCTAAGGGGTCAATCAGCCAATAGCGACGCCAATCATGGCGCTTCGCCAGAGGAATGTCGGCGTCCTCTTCAGACAAAATGGGAATGTCTGGTGCCAACTCAGTCAGCTTAGACACAATCAGTTGATGGGCAGCCAAATCCGCCGAGGTAACCGGGGTATTGTCGGATTTGGTGATCTGCTGGTATTGACCAGCTTCGTAGATTTCACGGATGGTCTCGCCAGCTTGGCGAGCCACGGCGATCACTGGCTCTAACAGGGCATTAATTCTTTCCACAAACTCCACCTACTGCGGCAATGCGTTACTTTAGTTTCAGTGCTTTTCTCGCTAAAAACAAGGCGGTAATCGCACGAGACTCTGAAAAATCGTCTCTGGACAACAGTTCATCAAGCTGATGTATCGACCAAGGCACGGCAACCAGAGGTTCTGGCTCGTCCCCTTCCAGCACACTAGGGCTCAAACCTTGAGCTAAAAAGATCTGCATCTTACTGGCGAAGTAACCCGGCGCTAGGGAAACCTGCTTAAGGGGAATCAAGGTATCCGCTTTAAACCCCGCCTCCTCTTGCAGTTCGCGATTGGCGGCCTGCTCCGGAGTTTCTCCGGGGTCGATCAGCCCTTTGACGAAGCCAAGCTCATACGTTTCCGTGCCCACGGCATACTCTTTCATCAACAGCATGGTGTCATCATCAAGCATGGGCACAACCATCACCGCGCCACGACCGCCACCTTGCATGCGCTCATAGGTACGCTCGGCACCGTTGCTGAATTTTAGCTGCACCTGCTCAACGCGAAACAGGCGGCTCTGAGCAACCAGCTCAGTACTGAGAATTTCAGGCTTTTTCTGCTCTTCCATAGCTCTTAAAGTCAGGAGTATCCATGGGGCTAACTAAGCCAGTCATGGCACTCGATCAGTTGAAGTCACATCGTCACCGGCAAAGTGAGACTGAGCTCACACTCGGGTGTCCACAGACAGGATACACACTCCCCCAAGCTTTGGCATCCAAAAACGAAAAGGGCCGCCCTCGGCGACCCTTTGCAACGTTACATTCAGAATTTTACATCCCAGGGATGCGGCCCGAATAGGTAATAGGATAAACCCCATTAGCATCCTGATTGCCTAGGAAACTGAGGTTCTTTTTCAGCATTTCCGGCTGCTGCGCAGTCTCGCGAATGCCCGCATTCACCTCAACCTGATTGTTGGCTTTCAGCACCAAATTGCCTGCCACACCGATGCGATTATCTCGCTCAGTCATGGCCAGCTGAATGTTGCCCTGCTGACAGCTGAGTTGCCCAGCCAAGTTGCCCAGCTCAAACTGACCAAACTGGTTATTTACGTTCAAACCCAACAGAGTCAATCGCCCATTGAGACGCTCACACCACGGCGTACCCTGAGCAGCGTCCGACAGATTTAATTGAATTTCCGCAGCCACCTGGGTTCTAAACGGCAGACGACGCTTGCCCAGCAAGGTTCCCGCATCGCTATCCAGTTTCAGGTTCTCCACGGACAGGCCTGACAACCCATACTCCACCACGCCGCGGCCTTGAATATCGCCAGCCAGAGTCACGTTGGCGCGCACCTTGGCAGAAAGCAGTGCCGCAGGTTGCAGCTCCCAAGTCAGATCATTGAACTGACGACCGGCAATGGACGCCGCTTGAACTCGCCCTTGCCATAGGTTGCCACTGATCCCATCCAACTTGATGCCGTTGGGTTTGGGCGCCCAATTCCACACCAGCGAGGCTGGCACGGTAACCACTAAAAACACCAGATAGAGCGCAACTGCACCTACGCCGTACTTAAGCCACTTCATATTAACCCTTCACCAACTGCAGTCGGCGTACTTCCACTTTTCCTGCGGTGTCGGTGGCAGACAGATCCACCGCTTCCACTCGAATACCCTGTTGTGACAGATAAGCCAACCAGTTCACTAACGCATCAAAACTGCTTTCCGTTAACCACACCTGGAGCTTCTGCCCCTGAGGTTGCATCCGCTCAATGCTAAGCCCATATTGCTTAGCGCTTTGAGTGACGATCTGGCTGACGCTGCCAGAGGCACTGACTTGGCCACCGGATTGCTTTAGGCTCAGGTAGCGATTGGCGTCGCGCTTGATGTCGGCCAACTTCACCTGCTCCGCCTTCAGCGCACGCTCGGCGTTGTCCACGGCCAAATTGATCGGTTGCCATATCAACCAATAGAAGCCGCCAATGATGGCCACCGGGGCAGCGACGGTCAGAAGCTGACGTTCACGGTCGTTTAGCTTCTGCCACCAAGTTCGTAGCTGTTGCATCATTTCACCTTCACCGTTACCGAGCCGCTTACGCCCTGCTCTTCGTTATTCATGGCGCCCGTTTCAACTTGGAATTCGGCACCGGCCAGCTTTTGAAACTGCTCAAACTGGGCGAAATTGGCCGCTTTCAGCTGCATCCGCAGCTCGTTGCGATCCGCGTTAAACCGCAGAGACTCGGGTTTCAGCTCGGGAATGGCGGCGAAACTGGGTTGCAGTTTTTCCAGCAAGGTAAGCAGTTGCCCCTGCTCACCGCTTCCCCCCATGGAACGCAGTTTACTGGCCAACAGCTGCTTTGGATGCAGCGCCTTGTTGGCACGCTCATTGGGGAACAGTTTCTTATAGATGGCATCGGATTGGGCCCGAAGCTGCTGACGCTCCTTATCCAGCTGCACCCAGCGTGCCCCTTGGAACACCAAGGTCATCAGCAGCGCCACACCAGCAAGAATCGCTACTTTGCCCCAAATTCCCCACGCTTTTCCATATTCGCGTTTAGGCGCGTAGGGGCCACTCAGTAAGTTACAGCGACTCTGTGATAACCCTTGGGCCAAAATCTGCATTGGCAACTCCAGCTGTTGCTGTTGCCAGCTGATGTTGTCGATCTCCAGTTCAATTGGCGTGTAGTTGGCTAGGGTGATCTCAGACTGCGCTTGATCGGCACACACCAAAGGCATCCAGTCACTGTCGACGCTGCTGCCAGTCAGGCCAAACCGGCACAACCACTGCTGCTCCAGTTGCATCACGGCGCCATCGAGCCCAGCAGGAATTGGCATCGCCATCACATCAGGAACAATCTGATCCGCTTGTAGACCCGCATCCGCCAGCCACTGTTGCCATGTCTGCATCTGCTGATGGCTGACTACAGCAACCCCAAGGTCATCGCCGCTGCGCTCTGCGGTGACAAAATGCAGCTGCTCCACATCCTGAGCCAGCTCCTCCTCCAGCATAAAGGGCAATCCTTTAATGCCTTGGCGAGCCATCTTAGCTGGCAGCATCACTTGAGTCAGGGTCAATGCACTGGAGTCCACCAACACATGAACTGGGCGTCCACCGGCACGCTCCTTCAAGCTGGAAAGTGCCGCCGCATCCGCCAGCACTCCAGAGCTGATGACGCTCTGCTGCTCTTGTGACCAGGTAATCCAACTGATGGGTGCGTCGGCGTGCTCGCCCAATCGCACCACTACTCTTTCGCTCACTGTTGGCCTCCATACTGCCGGGTTAGGGTCACAAACTGACTGCTGCCCGACCGTTGTAAAATCGATTCAAGTCTAAACACGGTGTTATCCACTTTGGCGGCACCTTTGAAGCGGAAGTAGCTGCTGTCCACCACAAAGGCACTCTTGGCGGTATCGTTCAGCGTCACGTTTTGCACTGCCGATTCACTCCAAAAATCTTCAATGCTCTCCCAGCCTTCCAAAGGACGGTTGGCGATCAAGTCTTCCACTTCGCCTCGGCTCAATTCGCCTTCGAACATCCCCACTAGGAGCGAAGCACGCTCCGCCTCAACGGTGTTAACGTTAACCACTTGGGTGTCGTCTCCCGGAATGGCGCACACTGATTTTTTGAGCACCTCATACATCGGCTGAGAGATCCCCAGAACCGCGCGCATCTCACTGTGGTGCCACATCAGTTGGTTCGCAGCGCGATAGGGAACCTCACGAGCCTCGTAATCGCCATCTTCGGCGCCGTAGCTGCCGGAAGTTCGATCGTCAGAATCGATGTAGTCGTGGATGCGCTCCGCCGCCATCTCCGCCAGATACAGGTCTAACCCCATGTCCTCTAGCATTGCTTGAAACTGCTTCTGAACCAAGGGTTTTTGATTGGGGTTGGTCTGTTTTTCGGTATCGGTCAAACCTTGGGACAACGCGTTGATGTTGAAGCAGCTGCGCATGTCTTCGACGCTGCCGATGATCTGGCCGCCTTCAACGGGGTAGATCACTTCGTTGGTGGCCCAGTATTGCTGCAGATGAACGGTGCCGTCGGCGTCTTCCATATCCTGCTTGAGGGCTCGCTTAGCCAGCTCCTCCGCCGACAACGCCAACCAGGAAGCTTGCAAATATTGACTGTGATTGACCGAACGGCGAATCGCCATCCGACTGCGCTCGCTGAACGACGCCGCAATGGTGGTCATCACCGCCAACACCAACAATACCGTCAGCAGAGCGATGCCTCGTTGACGTTGCTGAGGCGTTTTAATCATCATTGGCGCCTCCGCTCTTGTTGTTGTCATTGCCAGAACCGGTTCCGGTGTCGTTATTCCCGTTGTCAGCTCCAGTGTCACTTTCATCACCGCCGCCGGATTTGGCACTGCCAACGCCATCGGCAACCAAGAAGCGGCGCTCTATCTTGCCAAAGTCTTCGGTCTCAAACTCAATGGAGATCGCCCGTACATTAGGGCTGCCGGAAAACTTGGTCTGCCACTGATCTTCGATAAAGAAGGAGAACTTAAGATCCAACACATTTTCAAGCAGTGGCAACACTTCAGGCTCGGTGCCTTCAACGGAATCGGGGTAGATAAAATAGAGTCTCTGTAGCTGGTTTTCCTGCAAGCGGTACCCCACTTGCTGTAAGCTGCCTCGGGGCAACTGACCACGGGGATTGAGCCACCCCAGATGATAAAAGCTGAAGCCATCGGCATCGGAATCCAGCCAGCCTTCACCAAACTGATAGTTGGAATCGCTGGGCTCGGCTCCTTCGGCACGCACTGGACGCATCACCATCTGTTCGATATCCCGCTGGATGATAGACATGGCGCGCTGCATGTCCTTTAGGCGAGTATGGTGCTGTTTACTGGATTCACTGATGTCGAGCACATTGGAAAGGACCGCCGAGGTCGCCACAGCCAACATCGCAAACACGGCGATGGCCAGCAACATCTCCAGCAAGGTAAAGCCAGACGCCTTAGTCCGGTTTAGCCACATAGGTGGTTACCTCGCTGATAATATTATCGAAACTAGAATCCAGGCTGACCTTGATACGAATGGCTCGAAACTCTTCGTCGGTGGTTTTCACCACTTCCTGACGCCAGTACCACTGCTGATCCGCCAGCTCTACTCGGCCCTTCTCTTTATTGCCTAGATCGGGGAAATCGCTGGCAAGACGAGCATCAACCATCTTGTTGTGAGCCACAATGTCGGCAAACATGCGCTCTTTCAATACCGGAATGGTGCCCAGTTGTTCACTGGCACTTTTCAGTACAGCGATGGCGGCCATGGCGAATACCGCTAATGCCACCATCACTTCGAGTAAGGTAAAGCCTCGAGATCGGATGCGATTCATTCTGCTTCCTCCGCCGGCATAATCTGGCCGATGGCGTTACCCTTGAGTTCGATGGACAACTTAGGGCGAGCACTGTCGTTTTCAAACTCCACCAAAAATGGCGTGATCTCACCACTTGGCAAAATCAACAGCTGCGGCTCCGGGCTTTTCTTCTTGTCCTCTTCGCTCTCTTCGAACAGAGATTCATCAAAGCCAAATTCACTTTCATCATCCTCATCCGCCTGCTGCAGCGGCAGCCCTTCGATGGTGAGGCTCATGAAAGTGTCTTCAGGTAAGCGACGCTCTCGATACAGGGCATCCCCAACCAGAGGTTCCCAATCGTTTTCATCAATATTAAAGCGGGCAAAAAAGTAATGATCGGGCTCAACCACCACCCCAAGCTCCTGGCCTGATAGCACCGACTCTTCGATGGCCATCGACACCACGGTTTGGAACTCATTTGCCGCCTCTTGGAGGGCTTCACGGCGAGGATCGCCGCTGATCGTTAGGGTGACGGTCATTGCCGCCACCCCAATCAAAAACAGCACCAGTAGCATCTCCAACAGGGTAAAGCCCTGCTGCTGTCTTAGCTTTTGCATTACTGGTAGTCCGTCAGGTTCCAGTTGCAGATGTCATCATCACTGCCGTAGGTGAAATCTGGGCCACTGGAACACAGATCAAAACGGCCTTTCTCACCAGGGCTCAGCAACACGTAGTCGTTGCCCCAAGGATCCTTAGGCAGACGCTTAATGTAACCACCTTCGCGATAGTTGCGTGGTTCTGGGGAGTAATTTGGGCGGTTTACTAGGGCATCAACACCTTGTTCTGTGGTTGGGTAGATGTTGTTGTCTAGGCGGTACATGTCCATGGCGCTTTCCAAGGAAACAATGTCAGCCACCGCTTTCTGAATGTCTGCCTTATCTTTAGAGCCCATGATGTTTGGGGCGATAAGGGATGCCATGATACCGATGATCACCAGTACCACCATCACTTCCAACAGAGTAAAACCGCGTTGACGGTTATGTTTGTTTTTCATTTCGAACCTCAAAGGCGTTAAATAAAGGTGTTCATTGCCATCATAGGCATCATGATGGCAATCACAATAAACAGCACCACCGCCGCCATTGTCACTACGATCAAAGGTTGCAGTACCGCCATGGCGACACTGACTAGAGTTTCGAACTCACGGTCCTGGTTGTCGGCAGCTCGAGCCAACATGGTGTCCAGCTCACCGGACTTCTCGCCGGAGGCGATCATGTGCAGCATCATCGGCGGGAACAGCTTGGTGTGATGCAACGACGCTCGCAAGCTGGCCCCCTCTCGCACCTTGGTGGTGGCGTCTGCCACTGCATCTCGAACCTTGATATTAAGCAGCACATCGGACGCGATGCCCATGGCTTCCAATAGCGGTACACCGGAAGCCGACAGGGTGCTCAAGGTTCGGGCAAAGCGCGCGGTGTTTAGGCCACGGGCCACCTTGCCGATCACCGGCAGATGCAGCACGGTATTGTGCCACTTGAGTTTGAAGTCGCGGTTACGCTGAGCCTGTTTGAAGCCAACAATGGCCAACAGCACCGCCACAACAATATAGAGTCCATAGGCCTGCAAAAATTCCGAGGCATCGATGAGGAACTGGGTGGTCCAAGGAAGAGTTTGTCCCATGGAGCTAAACTGCTCAACCACCTGAGGCACCACCGCCACCAACAGAAAGGACACCACGCCAACGGCCACCAACGTCAGAATAATGGGGTAAACCATCGCCTGAATCAGCTTGGAATTGAGCTCCTGTTGACGCTCTTTGTAATCGGCCAGACGCTCCAGCACCACTTCCAGGTGTCCAGATTTCTCACCGGACGCCACCATGGCAACGTAAAGCTCATCGAAAATGGACGGGAATTCGCGCATGGAGTCGGCGAGGGAGTACCCCTCCACCACCTTGGCGCGCACCGACATCAGCATGCTTTTGATCTTGGGCTTTTCGTTCTGCTCCGCCACCGCTTTCAGCGCTTCCTCAATGGGAAGACCACCGGCCAGCAGGGTCGCAAGCTGACGGGTCAAAAGCGCCAGATCCGAGGTGGAGATACGAGGCGTGAACAGGGTAAATCCGGACTTGGATTCGCTTTTCTGCTTGGCCGCGGCCACCTGAATGTCCAGAGGCACCAGCCTCTTTTCTCGCAGCTGGTTACGCGCCAACCTGGCGGTGTCCGCTTCGATGATGCCTTTTACCTGACGGCCTTTGGCATCCATCGCCTTGTATTCAAATGCTGCCATGACCTACTCCTCGCGGGTGACCCGAAGCACCTCTTCCAAGGTGGTTTGGCCTTCAAGTACCTTTAAGCAGCCATCGGCGCGGATGGATGGCACGCTCTGGCGCACGTATTTCTCGATCGCCAATTCGCCCTTGCCACCATGAATCAACTCGCGAATCTCATCGTCCACCACCAGTAGCTCATGGATGCCGGTTCGGCCTTTATAGCCACTGCCGTTACACGCTTCACAGCCGTTGGCACGGAAGATGGTCACCGGCTGCTCTACGCCAAGCAGCGCCATTTCTCGAGGATTGGCCTCATGGGGCTGCTTACACTCAGGGCAGAGAGTTCGCACCAAACGTTGCGCCAACACCCCCAACAGAGAAGAGGAAACTAGGAAGGGTTCGATGCCCATATCCTGCAAACGAGTGATGGCACCGGCGGCGGTGTTGGTGTGCAGGGTCGACAATACCAGGTGACCGGTTAACGACGCTTGCACCGCAATGGAACCAGTTTCCAGATCTCGAATCTCACCCACCATCACCACATCAGGGTCTTGACGCAAAATGGCGCGCAGACCGCGGGCGAAGGTCATGTCGACCTTGGTGTTTACCTGAGTCTGACCAATGCCCTCAATCTCATACTCGATCGGGTCTTCACAGGTCAGAATATTGCGCTCACGGCTGTTGATCTCAGTCAGACCCGCATACAGGGTGGTGGACTTACCGGAACCGGTTGGGCCGGTCACCAACAAGATGCCGTGAGGCTTGCGGATCAGTTGATCAAACTCTTTACGGATGGAGTCGCTCATGCCCAACTGTTTGAGATTGAGCATGGCTTGGTTCTTATCCAAAAGACGCAATACCACCCGTTCGCCACGGGAGCCAGGCATGGTAGATACCCGCACGTCGACGGCACGGCCACCAATGCGCAGGGAGATGCGACCATCTTGAGGCACTCGCTTCTCGGCGATATCCAGACGAGCCATTACCTTGATACGAGACACTAACAATGAGCTGATCTTGCGCTGCTGTTTCAGAACCTCACGCAGCACCCCATCCACACGGAAGCGAACAATCAACTCTTTCTCATAGGTTTCCACGTGGATATCAGAAGCACCCAGCTTGATCGCTTCCGATAACAGGGCGTTAATCAAACGGATGATCGGCGCATCATCTTCCGCATCCAGAAGATCTTCGGTCTCAGGCAGTTCGTCTGCCAATGAGGTTAGGTCGTCATCTTTACCGATGTCTTCCATCAACTGCTGAGCTTCAGAGCTGTCTTGCTGATAAACCTCGGTCAACTTGAGGTCAAATGCCGACTGCTCAACTGGCTGCAACTTCACCGGCACGCCGGCAATGCGACGCGCTTCCAGCAGGGCTTTCGGGGTGCAACTGGCCACATAACTTAGCAGCAGTTCATTGTGTTCATCTTCCCAAAGCACCAGCCCAAACCGACGGGCGAAGGCAAAAGGTAAACGCTGAGGCGCTACCGTCTCTTCCGACAGCGCCTCCACGTTATCCAAGGCCGCCTGCTCTAGAGCATCCGAGGCGTGGTTGTCACTCATGGATTACTCCTGCACCGGCGGCACATCGGTACCGAGGCCATTGGTTTTGTCTTTCTTCACTCGCTCAAGCTGCTCGTTCATCCAGCCAGAGTCATCGCGGATTGGGGTCTCCATATCATTACCGTTTTGGTAATTTTTCAGGATCTCCATCGCTTCCGGGCTTAGATTTTGCGGCTTAGGCTGCTCCCACTCAGGCAGCACTGGCACGTTGGTGTATGGCATCAACGCCACACCATCCTCTTGCTGTTCCAGCTGAGCAGCACGGATGAAGTTGTACTTACGACCAGACAAACCGCCCATGGTGACACCGTCACGGATGATGGTCGGCTTCAAGAAGATCATCAGGTTACGCTTGGTCTTCTTAGAGGAGGTCGAGGTAAACAAAGCGCCCAGATAAGGGATGTCACCCAGCCATGGCACCTTAGACACACTCTCTTGCACGTCTTCGTTCAACAGACCGCCCAAGACGATGGTTTCACCGGAATCCGCCAGTACGGTGGTTTTCAGCTCACGCTTACTGAAGGTTACGTCCACTGAGGTACGGCCGTTAACACCGGAGCTCTCCTGAACGATCTCCATCTGTACCGCGTCACCTTCGTTGATCTGAGGGCGAACGGTCAGCTTGATGCCCACCTCTTTGCGGTCTACGGTTTGGAACGGGTTGTCGTTGCCAGAGCTGGCCGCCGACCCGGTGATCACCGGAACTTCGTCACCCACAATGAAGCTGGCTTCTTGGTTATCCAACGTGGTAATACTTGGGGTCGCTAGAATGTTGGAGTTGGAATCGGACGCCACCGCTTGTAGCAGGGCACCAAAATCGCCCATAGGCACACCCCAAGCCATGCCATTGACGCCTGCCAATGCTGCCGCCAAAGTGCTGATGTCTCCCGGAGTATCTGGATTTTGGGTACAGGTTAGGTTGTCGCCGGAACCGGTACAGGTTTGCGTCGCCTCTTTTTCTTGTGCATCCCACAAGCCGGCGCCAATCTCGCCAATGGTCACGCCAGTGCCGTTGTTGTACTGAATCAGGCCACCATCCTCGGAGTACCACTGCACGCCAAAGGCCACATCATCGCCTTCGGCGATCTCAACGATAATGGCTTCAACCAGCACCTGAGCTCGGCGAATATCCAGCTGGCGAATCACGCTGTCCAGCTCCTGCATCTGGTCAGGCTGAGCGTTAATCACTAGGGCGTTGGAGTCAGCGTGAGCCATGATGGTAATGCCTTGGCTCTTGCTACGGCTTGTTGGGCTCTTGGTGGCTTCTTCCGCCTGCTCCAAACTCTCCGCAAAACCAGATAACACCTCTTGCAGCTCTTCCGCCTGGGCATATTTTAGGTAAAACACCCGAGTGTTACCGGCGTTACGCATGTCTTGGTCCAGTGAATGCACCAAGTTCACCGCGCGTTTGCGCGCTTTCTCGTCACCGCTGATCACCACGGAGTTAGTGCGCTCATCAGCAACCACTTTAGGGATGCTGCCAGCGTTCGCTGATTGCTGGCCACCAGTACGGTACAGAGCGTCGATGATGCGTACCATCTCACCCGCTGACGCGTACTGCAGTTTCACCACCTGAACCTTGGTGTCACCCTGCAGGTCAACGCGCTTCACGATCTCTACCAGTTTGTTCACCGTGGCAGCACGACCGGTAATCATCAACACATTAGAGGGATCGTAGTTCACGACGTTGCCGCCGCCGGTGTTGTCGTTCAGCTGGCGCAGCAATGGTGCCAACTGCTTGGCTTCCACGTTGTACAGCGGCACGATGCGGGTGACCATTTCGTCACCTTCGCCCGGGTTGCGATCGTCGGCCACCATGATATTGGCATTCTTGGAATCTTTGGCCTTCACCACCTTGATGATGTTGCCGTCCATCTCAATCACCGCGAAGCCATAAACCTGCAACACATTGAGGAAAAATTGGTAGTACTGATCGTCGTTGAGCAGGTCATAGCTGCGCACGGTAATCTTACCGCGAACCGTTGGGTCGACGATGATGGTTTTCTGCAGGTTCTTACCAACAATATTGATAAATTCCTGAATATCCGTGCCCTTAAAGTTGGCCGCATATTGCGCCGCCATAACCGGCGTGCCTACCGCAAGGATGGAGGCTCCAGCGATCACCCCAGCGGCAATCTTATTGCGCAGCCAGGTGGTACGTCGTTTTTGTGTCTTCATTCTAATCCCCATAACCCCGGTCGTTATTGGTTGGGTAGGCTAAACATAATTTCATTCAACTGGCCGTCTCGCTCCACCATTACCGACATCTCTGTCAAGGCTGGTAGCTCAGCCAACAACTGCATCGCTTCTGACATCTGAGTTAGGTCATAGCCGTTAATCGACACCGCAAGATCTCCAGGCTGTAAGCCAGCCTCGGAGAACAACGCGCGATCTTTGCCAGGATTCAGACGATAGCCCTTAAGCCCATCTTCGGACTTCACTGGGCTAATGGCGATGTAATCGGTTAACTTGCCGGGATCATCCAGAAGCTGTGCTCTAGCTTGATCCAGCTGCTGAGAGACTTTTGCGTTACTGCGAAGGTCCCGTTGCTGGGGCTCTCCATCATTATTTTTCAGTCGCTTAGTCTCATCAGATAATGTCTGGGTGTACTCAATACCATCGAGCATCAAGGTTTCGTAACGGCCTCGGTTCACAATGATGGCACGATCCGCATACACCTCATGCAACGTCGCCGAGGTGGACTTAATCTTATCGCCAATACCGTATGTATCTTGGCTGCCGCTGCTTTCAATAATGGCGATGCCGCGCTGCTGTTCAGAACTGGCCACCAAGCCAGTCAGCAAAATTCGCAAGGTGGTTTTGGGGGCATCGGTAATTAAGTTGGTTTCAACCACCTGAGGCTTGCTCTGTTTGGATTGATCAAAGGAGCCAAAGAGTTTGAGAGAAAGCAGGGGTTCTAAATTGGTGGAGGTGGCAGTGCCATTTTGCGAGAGCTTCGCTCGCCAAGGCGTAGCGGCGGTTTGGGGCTCGGGCACCAGCATCCAGGTCAGTTGTGATGCCAGATAGATGACATAGATTGCCAACAGCAGGCTGATCACTCGGGCAATGGCAGCTTGTGGCAGCTTAGCCAAGCCATTCATCCCTTGTTGAAGATAGTCCATAGTTTTCGTGCTCTTAATTACTAGGGCCTGCTGACCTTTTACTCATCATTTTGCGCCATCATAGCGTCAATGCCTAGGTAGGAATTAACACAGTGTCGTGGCCGCAGCTATTTCGCTTTGGTTAATTAATCCAAAGTTTGTTCTAATTATGGTGTCTAAAGTTCAATCTATCTGACACTCACCGTTTCGACGGGTGACGAAAATTGTTCAAGTTTCGTCATGCTACTGAGGCTTAACAAGACACACAAGCATTAAGCCTTAACAAATCAGCGATCTAGCAACCAAATGGTGAATTTCGGCCAATTATGCTACCTTTGGCGACCTCAATATGCTGTGAAGCCTTACCCGTTTTTTAATTTTTACTAGCAAGCAATGTTCGAATTGCTGTCATCATCAAATTCTCTATGGCCAAAAAAGATTCAAACCAACCGCTGACCTCGGTACGCCTAGATAAATGGCTATGGGCCGCCCGTTTCTACAAAACGCGAGCCTTGGCTCAAGAGATGGTCAGTGGTGGTAAAGTGCACTATAACGACCAACGTTGTAAACCCAGCCGCAGCGTAACCTTGGGTGCCACCATCAGTTTACGGCAGGGAAATGACGAAAAGATTGTGGTGGTAAAAGGCTTATCAGAGAAGCGTTTATCTGCCCCATTGGCGCAAGAGTTGTATCAAGAAACTGAAGATAGCTTGAAAAAACGCGAAGCCGCCTCCACATCCAGACACATTCAGGCTGCGGGCAAACCGAATACCTCGGTTCGTCCCGACAAAAAGCAGCGTCGTCAAATTATGAAGCTGAAGCATCAGTAAGTTCGAGAGTCGATCATGAGCCAAGACAAATTACAGCGTTACCTATTTGAGAAAGCCGATGTGCGCGGCGAGATCGTACAGCTAGATGAAAGCTATCAGCAGATGCTAGCGGGCAAACCATACCCTGCCAGTGTGGCCAAATTGCTCGGCGAAATGTTGGCAGCCACCTCGCTGCTGACCGCCATTTTGAAATTTGAAGGCGAGATCGCCGTTCAGCTTCAGGGTGATGGCCCAGTAAATCTGGTGGCCGTCAATGGCAGCCATAAGCAACAATTGCGTGGTGTGGCTCGTTGGAAACAGGACGTCCAAACTGACGACCTGCAACAATTGATTGGCAAAGGCCAGCTGGTGATCACCATCACCCCAACTCAAGGTGAACGCTATCAAGGCATCGTTGGCCTGACGGAATCCACCCTAGCGGGGTGCTTAGAGCAATACTTCCTGCAATCGGAACAGCTGAAGACTCGTCTGTGGCTGCACGCCGACGGCGCCCATGCGGCTGGTATGCTTCTGCAAGCCCTGCCGGAGAGTGATAAGTCACAAGAGGTGGAGTTTGAGCACCTTGAGTCACTCACCGACACCATTAAAGCGGAAGAGCTGTTTGAGCTAGAGGCTGAACAGGTTCTGCATCGCCTCTATCACCAAGAAGAGGTGCGAGTATTTGAGGCCACCGAAGTCAGCTTCAAGTGTGGCTGTAGCCGCGAACGCAGCCTAAATGCCCTCAGTTCAGTATCTAAAGCCGAATTGACCGAAGTTTTGGAAGAGCGTGGTCACATCGACATGCACTGCGACTACTGCGGCAGTAACTACCGTTTCGACCTGATCGACATGGAAGCGTTCTGGGCCGGCGGTCAAACCTCATCAGAGCAGCAGCACTAACCCTGCTTGCCAGCTTGCTCGCCTCTCTCTAGGCCAGCATTTATCTGTAAATAACGGCGACCACTGGTCGCCGTTTGATTTTTATCACAAATATCGATTTTTTGTGACACCCCCGCTACACTCCGCCTAGGACATTGCTTTTTCCGGAAATTCCCCCGAACCGTCGGGAATTCTCCCCTACCCTAACTAGCAAAAGATGGCGGCGGCCATCGCCAAGGAGTCGATAGAACGATGGCAACAAGCAGGACGCAAATAATCAAAAATCTAACCAGTAGTGAACTGGTTGAATACGCACTCAAACGTGGTGAAGGAGTACTGGCGGATAATGGTGCCCTAAGCGTTGAAACCGGCGCTCGAACCGGCCGCTCGCCGAACGATCGCTTCATCGTGCAAGAGCCCAGCACTCAAGCCGACATCGACTGGGGTAAAGTCAATAAGGCGATTGACGCCGATAAATTCGATGCCCTTTGGGCTCAGGTAGAAGCCTATCTGGCGGAACGCGAATGCTTCCAGTCTGAATTGGAAGTAGGCGCCGACCCTGAGCACTACCTTCCGGTTCGCGTCACTACCGAAACCGCTTGGCATCAGCTGTTTGCCCGCAACCTGTTTATCGTTCCAAAGAAGTTCAACCAGGCCGACAAAGCCGAATGGCAGATACTGAACGCCCCAGGATTTCAGTGTGTCCCAGAACGGGATGGCACCAACTCCGAGGGCTGCGTCATCATCAACTTTGCGCAGCGCAAAGTGCTGCTGGCGGGCATGCGCTATGCCGGTGAAATGAAAAAATCGATGTTCTCGGTGCAGAACTTCCTGTTACCAGCCAAAGGAGTATTGCCGATGCACTGCTCTGCCAATGTTGGCGAAAAAGGCGATACCACTCTATTTTTCGGCCTCTCCGGCACTGGGAAAACCACCCTATCCGCGGATCCGAAACGCTCTCTGATCGGGGATGACGAACACGGTTGGGCTGCGGGCGGTGTATTCAACATCGAAGGCGGCTGCTACGCCAAGTGCATCGACCTGTCTGCCAAAAATGAACCGGTAATCTGGAATGCCATCCACTTTGGTACTGTGCTGGAAAACGTTATCCTCGACGACAATCGCACTCCAGACTACAAAGACGATCGCCTGACTCAAAACAGCCGTGCCGCTTACCCACTGGAGCACATCGAGCGTCGCATCGAAGCCAACCGTGGCGCCGAGCCCAATGCCGTAGTGTTCCTAACCTGTGACGTTTCTGGTGTCCTGCCTCCGGTCTCCTGTTTGAGTAAAGAAGCCGCCGCGTACCATTTCCTTTCCGGTTACACCGCGAAAGTGGGTTCCACCGAGATGGGTTCCAGTGCTGGCATTGAGTCCACCTTCTCCACCTGTTTTGGCGCCCCATTCTTCCCGCGCCCAGCAGGGGTGTACGCAGAGCTGCTGATGAAACGCATCGAAAGCTTCGATACCAAGGTCTACCTAGTTAATACCGGTTGGACCGGCGGCCCATACGGTGAAGGTAAACGCTTTGATATCCCTACCACTCGCGCCATCATCGATGCCATCGTATCCGGTGAGTTAGCCGATGCGCCAACCGAGCACCTGCCGGAGCTGAACCTGTCAATTCCCACTGAGGTCACCGGCGTCGATAGCCAGTTGCTCAACCCTAAAATGACATGGAAGGATGGTCAGGCTTATGACCGCTATGCGGCTAAACTGGCCGCTGAGTTTCGTGAAAATTTCACCAAATATGAAGTAGATGAGCGTATTGTTGCTGCCGGTCCGGCCGCGAGCTGACGCTCAATAACCTAAAAATTTCCTTGGCCGCAACTATTGCGGCCAATTTTTTTTCTGAGATTTTTCTGATCTCGGCTCACAAAAACACTCGCCAATCACTTACAACCGCCATTGGAACAACTGAAAGTGCAGAAAGTATACAAAATGACAACTGCTTGATTGCACTGGTTTTGCAGGAAATTGCACCAAGCTGAATCAGAGCAAAGCGCTATTTTCAATGAATTCATAACTGTAAAAGTTTAATTACATTCTGAACTAAGTCATAAATCACGCACATTGTTCGGTTTTTCTGGTGCTGCTACTTTCAAATTGGTCTCAGCAATGACGCAGAGGCTCAATCATTCATAAAAGAAAGGAAGCAACAATGACAACCAGACATTCACTCAGCAAGCTGGCCATCGCCAGTTCGCTCGGACTGATCTGCAGCGGTGTATCTGCAAGCCAATCACCTCTGGAACTGAATGCCTCCGTTTCACCACAAGCTGGCGTAGGTAAACACACCCGTTTCATCGTGAAGTACCACGATCAAAACGTTGGCCCATCCCTGATGTCCAGCCTAGCGGGCAGCGAACAATCCAAGTTGATGCGCCAAAAAGCCACAGAGCTATCAAGCCAACTAGGCAACCGCATCGAATTCGTCCGCAAAATGGGCCTGGCGCAACACCACGTATTCCGCATCGACGCAAATCTGGATGCCAGCCAAGCAAAACAGACCATGCGTGCAATGATGGCCGCGGACGCCAACATCGCTTCCATCGAAATCGATCGCATGATGCAGCCAATGGCCACTCCAAACGACAGCCGTTATGACGATCAATGGCACTACTTTGAAGCAGCCGCTGGCATGAACCTGCCAGCGGCTTGGGATAACGCTACCGGTGCCGGTTCTGTCGTCGCGGTACTGGATACAGGTTATCGTCCTCACGCCGATTTAAACGCCAATTTGTTACCGGGTTATGACATGATCAACGATACCTTCGTATCCGTTGATGGTGACGGCCGCGACAACGACGCAACCGACCCAGGTGATCACGTTCTTCAAGGCGAGTGTGGCAATGGCTACCCTGAGCAGGACCAAGGCTCCAGCTGGCACGGTACCCACGTAGCTGGCACCGTAGCAGCAGTTTCCAATAACAATGCGGGCGTTGCTGGTGTGGCGTACGACGCCAAAATTGTGCCTGTTCGAGTTCTAGGTAAGTGTGGTGGTTACACCTCTGACATCGCCGACGGCATCATCTGGGCTTCCGGTGGCAGTGTTTCTGGCGTACCAGCCAACGCCAACCCAGCGGATGTCATCAACATGAGCTTGGGCGGCGGCGGCAGCTGTAGCTCCGTGACTCAGTCTGCAATCAATACCGCTCGCGCCAATGGCGCTACCGTGGTGGTGGCAGCGGGTAACTCTAACGCCAACGCCTCCAACTACACCCCGGCTAGCTGTGATGGCGTCATCACCGTTGCGTCTCTGGGTCGTGATGCATCCCGTGCCTACTACTCCAACTACGGCAGCGTCGTTGATGTGTCTGCACCAGGCGGTGCCATGAGCTTTGCTGGCGATCCAAACGGCATTTTGTCGACTTACAATTCGGGTTCAACCACTCCAGGCAGCGACAGCTATGACTACCTGCAGGGTACCTCCATGGCTGCACCTCACGTGGCCGGTCTGGTTGCCCTGTTGTATGAAGCCGACAGCAACATGACTCCAGACAACGCCGAGAGCATCCTGAAGAGCACTGCCCGTGCCGACGATTGTTCCAACTGCGGTGTTGGCCTAGTTGACTCAGCTGCAGCAGTCACTGCCGCCATCAACGGCGATAACGGTGGCGGTGGTGGCGATGCCGACACTGTGACCTATGACAATCTGTCAGCAAGCCGCCGCCAGTGGGTGTACTACACCGTTGACGTACCTGCGGGTGCCACTAACCTAACCGCTACCATCACCGGCGGCAGCGGCGATGCGGATCTGTATACGCGCTTTGGAAGCCAGCCAACCACTGGCAGTTACGAGTGCCGTCCATACGAAAATGGCAACGAGGAAACTTGCTCGAAAGCCAACCCTCAGGCAGGCACTTGGCACATCGGCGTACGCGCTTACCGCGCTTTCTCTGGCGTGAGTCTAACCATTAGCTATCAGTAATAGCTTTGGCTTAAACGAACAGGGCACCTTGCGGTGCCCTGTTTTTCCATAAGACGCTATTTAAAATCCGGTTTCCACAACTGCCACTTGCGGTCGCTAACGTCGCTGGACTCTCTAGCCAAAAGCAGCGTCTTAGCGTCAATCCAAGTGATCGCCTCCCACTGGCCGTCAGATACCGGCTTATATTGTTTGGCACTGTCCCAATCAACACCATTCTCATCCATGTTGGCAATCCAGACGAAAGGGTTGAAATCCAGACCACCGCGATATCCTAAGAGCGCAATTCGACCTGACTCTTTATTCCATTCCGCCGCCGTAATCTGCCCCCAAACCGGCAGTGTCTGTATGGCTTCAATTTCATAGTCGCCCGGTTGCTTGGAGAGCTTATAGACGCGGCTCTGCTGATCGCCCCAGTTCTTACTGAAGACCCACAGTGACTTTTCCGTCGCCGCTAGCGCTTCACAATCGAAGTTATGGGTATACCCCTTGCGACTAAAGTTAGTTTGCTCTTTAAACTTGAACCGGATCGGTACCGCACTCACCTCGTCGCTGTCTGTTGCCGGAATTGGGGTGCGATAGACAGTAAGATCGCGGCGATTGCCGCGGTTATTGCCGCAATCGGCCGCAAACAGGTACTTACCGTCGTTAGTTACGTCTTCCCAATCTCTGGCATCCGCCCCCTCAAATTCCAGCTCATTGAGGAACTCTCCTTGGCTGGTAAAACGAAACAGTCTGGGACTATCGCCGCTGTCATTATGAGCCCACAAGTTGCTGCCATCCCAGGTGACCCCTGAGATCTCTTTGAGTGCATAAGGAATGGGTTTCATTGGCGCCGCCTCAATCGTTAAGGCGGCAGTTAACACTATTATCGAGGTAACCATACGATCGCTTCTAATCCTCCTTGGGGACGGTTGGCTAAGCGAATACGTCCACCTTCCCCATCAATCACCCGTTTTACAATGGCCAAGCCTAAGCCGGACCCAACACTGCCACGGGCGATATCGCCCTGAGTGAAGGGCTCAAATAAAGTTTCAATCTGAGATTCTGGAATGCCAGGGCCATTATCAGCGATGCTGAACCACACCCAGTGCTTATCAAAGCCGGATCTCAACTTGAGGTCACCTCCACCATAACGGACACCGTTCTCCACTAAATTGGTAATGACGCGCTTGATGGCCACCAAAGGTAACTCAATCTCAGGAGTATCACCGAGATCCAGCTCAACCTGTGTGTGCCGAAGCTCTTCTTGATGAGCGGCCTCCTTAAGCAGGGTATCTAGGGAGCATGACGTTGCGACTTCATCTGGATTACCACGAACAAATTCAATGAATTGGTCGATGATCTGGTTCATATCATCGATGTCGTGCTCGATGCCCTCTTTCAAGAAGGCATCGGCATCACTCATCATTTCGCTGGCAAGGCGGATTCGAGTCAGAGGGGTACGCAGATCGTGGGACACCCCTGCCAGCAGCAGTTGCCGGTCCGCTTCTAGCTGCTTCATTGAACGGGACATCTGGTTAAACGCTTGGGTCACCGCCACCACTTCCGCCGGGCCTTTCAGTGGCAGAGGATCTGGGAAGCGTCCTCGAGATACCACCATGGCCGCTCGCTGCAACCGCCGCAGTGGCCGACTTTGCTGCCGAGCAAACCACCAACCGCCAGCCACCGAAAGCGCGCCAATCACCATCAGGTAGATGGTTAGGGGCGAGATCACCGATTCATCAAACCCGGTCAACGGCACTCGAAGCCAGATGGATGGGGCTTGAGGCGGGCGAATCCAGATTAAATACTCTTCACCGAAGGAGATGCGAACCTCGGCATCCCCCCCCAAGTATTCCGACATCTGCTTGGAGAGCACCATATAAAGCCGAGCCTGATTGAGGCCATGCTCTCGAGCTTCGGGTTGAGTGAAGGCTTCCATATAACCATCATCAGCCAGCTTATCTCGCAACGCATCCACCACAGTCAGGCGACTGCGGTCGGTCTCAAGGTCTCGAAACAACAGCTCGACCTGCCGCGCCAACAGTTGGTTGATCTGCTGAGTTGAGGGCCTCACCACATAGATGTCCATGGAGATGTAGGACACCAACTGGTTAATCAGCAGCAAACAGCCGATCAACAGTACGGTTTGACCAAAATTACTTCTGGGCAGCAGTTTAGCCATTAACAATGTCCACTATTGGCATCACGCAACACGCCGCAGTTACTTGGCTGAAGCACCATCAGGCACAAATACATAGCCCAAACCCCATACGGTTTGAATGTAACGGGGGCTGCTTGGATCTTCTTCAATCAACCGGCGCAGGCGAGAAACCTGTACGTCAATGGAGCGCTCCAACGCACTGTAATCACGACCACGGGCCTGATTCATCAGCTTATCGCGGCTCATGGGCTCTCGAGGGTTAGACACCAGCACCTTCAACACCGCAAACTCTCCGGAGGTCAGGGCGATGGCTTCATCGGACTTAAACATCTCTCGAGTCGCCAGATTCAGGCGATATTCACCAAACTCAACCACCTGTTCGGTCTGGGAGGGTGCGCCAGGCAGTTCCGCAGGATTACGACGCAGTACCGCTTTGATGCGCGCCAATAGCTCACGAGGGTTGAAAGGTTTTGGCAGGTAATCATCAGCACCCAGCTCCAAACCGATGATGCGATCCACTTCATCCCCTTTGGCGGTAAGCATTACGATAGGGATCGGGTTATTGGCTTGGCGCAGACGGCGACAGATGCTGAGCCCATCTTCGCCGGGCAGCATCAAATCCAACACGATCAGGTGAAAGTTTTCCCGCTCCAACAAGCGGTCCATCTGTTCCGCATTCGCGGCGGCACGAACTTGATAGCCCTGCTCACCGAGATAGCGCTCAATCAATGCGCGTAGTCGTAGATCGTCATCGACCACCAAAATCTTGGACGTTTCCTGATTCATTGTGTCCCCTTACTCTGCCTTATAGCGAATCTGGTTGATGTAATAGAGCTGTTCACTCTCTGGCGTGCGAACCACCACCTCGTCATCCACCTGTTTGCCCAGCAATGCTCGGGCCAGCGGTGAATCGATACTGATCTTTCCCTCTCGCACATTAAATTCGTCTGGGCCCACCAAGCGGTAGGTGACCAGGTCGCCGGCCTCCGACTCCAACTCCACCCAGGCACCAAAATAGACCTTGCCCTCCTGACGAGGGTCCGGTTCGACGATGCGTATCTGCTCCATCCGTTTTGACAGAAAGCGCACTCGGCGGTCGATCTCTCTGAGCCGTTTCTTACCATAGATGTATTCGGCGTTCTCCGAACGATCTCCCAAAGCGGCAGCCTCTTGCACCGCTTGGGTCACCCGTGGGCGCTCATCCTTCCACAGGAACTTCAGCTCCTGCTCCATGGCATTCCACCCTTCTCGGGTGATCAAATTGGCTTTCTTCATCTGGCTTCAAACTATTAGTGGATCAATCGCGAATCGGTCTGTGATAGATTCTGGAGACTTTAATTCAACCCATACAGGTAGTTCGCTCTCCATGCAGACCATCGCTCACATACTCGCACAAGAACTCGATGTCCGCACCCAACAAGTGGAAGCCACCATCGCTCTGTTCGATGATGGCGCTACGGTGCCCTTTGTTGCCCGTTACCGAAAAGAGGTAACCGGCGGTTTGGACGACGGTCAGTTGCGACAACTCGATAGCCGATTAACCTACCTGCGTGAATTGGACGCACGACGTCAAACGATTCTGCAAAGCATTGAGCAACAAGGCAAGCTTGATACAAGTCTGGTTACAAAGATTCAAAATGTCACCACAAAAACCGAACTTGAAGACCTCTATCTGCCCTATAAACCCAAACGCCGTACCAAAGGCCAGATCGCCATCGAAGCAGGCATCGAGCCTTTAGCGGATAAATTACTGGAAAACCGTCAGTTGGATCCGGAAACCACCGCCGCTGAATTCTTCAATGCCGAGTCCGGCTTTGACAACACCAAAGCGGTACTCGATGGCGCCAGAGCCATCCTGATGGAACGTTTTGCCGAGCAAGCACCTGTGGTCTCCGCCGTCCGCCAACACATGCAGCGACACAGCGAAATGCAGGTTCGCGTGGTTGCAGGCCAAGAGCAGGCGGGCGCAAAGTTCCGCGATTACTTCGAGCACAATGAAAACTGGAAACGGATCCCCTCTCACCGAGCCCTAGCCATGCTGCGGGGGCGCAACGAAGGGGTATTGTCTCTGTCGCTGGAAGCCGACCCGAATAAGGATCCAGCCCAGAAGGGCAGCGTTTGCGAGGCGATCATCGCCGACCAACTGGATCTGCGCCTGGGCAACCACCCAGCAGATCAATGGCTTAAAACCGTCGTTCAGTGGACTTGGAAGGTAAAACTGAGCCTGCAGATGGAGAGCGAGTTGATTGCCGATCTACGCGAGCGGGCCGAAACCGACGCTATCAAGGTTTTCGCCGACAACTTGGGCGATCTATTAATGGCAGCCCCTGCGGGCCCACGCGCAACCCTGGGCTTGGACCCAGGTCTTCGCACTGGAGTGAAGGTGGTGGTGGTCGACCACACCGGTAAACTGCTGGCAACCGACACCATCTACCCTCATGCGCCGCGAAATCAGTGGGATCAATCCATCGCCAGCTTGGCGAAGCTTGCTAAAGCCCATCAGGTGGAGCTGGTGGCCATCGGCAATGGCACCGCCAGCCGCGAGACCGACAAACTGGCGGCGGATCTGGCCAAACGTCATCCAGAGCTGAAACTGCAGAAAGTGATGGTCTCCGAAGCCGGTGCCTCAGTTTATTCCGCTTCGGAAACCGCCGCTAAGGAGTTCCCTGAGCTGGATGTGTCTCTACGAGGCGCAGTCTCTATCGCCCGCCGCCTGCAAGATCCAATGGCGGAGCTGGTGAAGATCGACCCCAAATCCATTGGTGTTGGCCAATATCAGCACGACGTCAGCCAAACCCAACTGGCTCACTCTCTCGATGCGGTAGTGGAAGACTGCGTAAACGGCGTGGGTGTGGACGTGAATATCGCCTCCGCCGCCCTGCTGAAACGAGTTGCTGGCCTGACGCCGACGCTGGCACAGAACATCGTCGATTACCGCGATGCCAACGGCGTCTTCGCCGAGCGTAAACAGCTGCTTAAAGTGCCGCGCTTGGGGCCAAAAGCCTTTGAACAGTGCGCTGGCTTCCTGCGAATCACCAAGGGCAAGAATCCGCTGGATGCCTCCGGTGTGCACCCAGAGTCTTACAGCCTAGTGAAAGCGATCAGCACACACACCGGCAAAGGCATCGATGAACTCATCGGCAACAGCTCGCTGCTCAAATCATTGAAGCCAAATCAGTTTGCCACTGACCAATTTGGACTCCCTACGGTTACCGACGTACTCGCTGAGCTGGACAAGCCGGGCCGAGATCCTCGGGGCCAGTTTGAGACCGCTGAATTTGCCGACGGCGTAGAAACCCTCAAAGATCTTGAGCCAGGAATGGTGCTACAAGGGGTGGTGACCAACGTGACCCACTTTGGCGCCTTCGTCGACATCGGTGTACACCAAGATGGTTTAGTGCACATCTCCGCCCTATCGCACCAATTTGTGGACGACCCCCGCAAGGTGGTGAAAACCGGCGATGTGGTTAAGGTGAAAGTGATGGAGGTGGAGATCGACCGCAAACGCATCGGCCTATCTATGCGTCTAGACGATGAGCCAGGTCAAAGCCGCGCCAAACCTGCAGCTCGAAGCGATAAGCCTCGTACCAATGGGAATCATCGCGGGGAGCGGCAATCACAGCCTCGACAGCGCCAAACACAGAACACGGGCAACAGCGCCATGGGCAGCGCCTTCGCCGATGCTTTTAAAAAGGCCAAGCGCTAGCTTTTACTTAAGCTCGGCCCTGAAAGGCGGGCGGTTCAACGGGAAACGCCCGCTGCTGATAATAGCGACTGAGCACTTGGGTAAAGCGCTGATATTCATCATCACTAAGCTGAGACACTGGGTGATTTTGCTTGTAACGTGAGATCGGCTTGGCCATCTCACGATTCGCACTGGGGCGATCGAAGGTGGGAGGCTGCCACAGCTCAAAATCAAAGCCGGAACCGCCCTTCTGTTCAGACGAATCTTGAGCGTCTTCCTGCTGATCTTCCTGTTGATTACTGCGGCGTTTGAGGGGTTTCCCGTGCTCGGCAATGCGCTCATGTTCCGGATCCAATGCCCGCTCAGAGGCGGATTTATCCGCCTCTTTGGGGGGAACCACAGGCGCATGAGTCACCGCCTGCTGCCGAGCACTGTCGGTAGCCGGATTGGTGGTGACTATGGGCACTTGTGGATAATTGGAAACCAGAAACATCGCTTCTCCTCTTCTGGTTAATTATTCTCCAATTATCCTAAAAAGTAAAAATCGTTCAGCGTCTTATAAAGGCAGAGATTGACTCGATAACCTGCTGAGGGTGGGAGATAAACGGCGCATGAGACGCCTTCTCAAGCACCACTCGCTCCGCGCTAGGGGCGACGTGTTGTCGCTGCCCTTGGCCACGAGCGGGAACCAACGCATCCAATCGGCCCTCAATTTGCAGCCAAGGTGCTTTAATTTCAGTAAGTTGGCTACGAAGATCCACCTGTTGTAACAGCAGCAAGCCATCGACTAGCGCCTTAGGATGTGGGTCTGGGCTGTCCGCCAGTCTCAGCCGCAACGCCTTGATGTCCTGACGTGCGGTATCGCTGCCCATGGCCTGCAGGGCAATAAAACGATCCAAGGTGGCATTGATGTCGTCACTGAGTGCTTGGGCAAACCCCGACAGCACCTTAGGTTTAATGCCGGGCCAATCCTCATCGGCAACGAACTTCGGCGTACTCGCCACGGTAATCAACTGGCTCACCAACTGAGGGTGCTCGATCGCCAGCTTAGTCGCCACCAATCCACCTAGAGACCAGCCTAACACCACCACATCAGGCGTACCCTCAAGCTGTTTGGCGAGCTCATCCACCATGGCCTCCAGCGTCAACTCAGGCCAAGCCGGCGAGTGGCCAAAGCCGGGTAGATCCACAACTCCAACTCGATAGCCTTGTGTCTCAAGCTTGTTGGCAAAGTCATTGAACACTTCCCCGTTCATGCCCCAGCCGTGAATCAGCAACAGCGGTATCCCCTTCTGGCCACGCCAAGTTAACTGCATTGGGGCTAAGCTTACCGTCATGAATTACCTCAAAAAGACCGCACTGTGGTTGTTGGACGCCAGTCTACCCAACCGCTGTTACTTGTGCCACGTTCCAATGCAGGACGGAGGTGGCCTGTGTGCCCTATGTCTGTCTGATGCACAATTGGGGCAAGTCTGCCTTCATTGCCATAAACCATTAGCCCATGCGCCACCCCATCGTTGTGGTTCCTGCCTCAAGCGCCAGCGGTGGCGCCCTACAATCAGCGGCTTAAACTATCACCATCCCGCTGGACGCTTTGTTGGGCTAGGCAAACAGCGGCGTCAGCCCTCGCTGTACACTGCTGCATTGGCGCCCCTAATCACCAAACTCAATCAGCTTCAGCAGCAGGGTTTACTGATTACCCCCGATGCCTTAGTGGCGGTGCCTATCCATCGCACACGACTCAGGCAACTTGGGTTTAATCATGCCCATATCATCGCCAAACAGTTGGGAGACGCGCTGGGAATCGAGGTGATAGAGAACCTAGTCGGCAAGCACCACTGCACCGCCAATCAGCAGCAACTGGACGCCAAAGCCAGACGTCGCAACCTCAAACAGGCGTTCTCAGTAACACAAACAGGAAAAGGGCAAAATCTCGCCCTAATTGACGATGTGATCACCACGGGTTCCACGTTGTCGGAGCTCAGTGGTGAGCTCACCCGAAACGGATTTCGGGTGAGTCAAAGTTGGACTCTGGCCAGTGCCCTCTATCGAACACCGAACCAGTCAAACTAATGCAGTGCAGGCACCATAAACAGAGCATTGGCCACAATGCGCTCAGAGCCCAGCCAGAAGTTACGGAACAGTGGATTGTCCGACAGTGCCACCACCACACCTTGGCCTACAGGGGTTACCACGGCACTGGCTTCATTGCCCACCGTTTGCTGGTAGGCCTCAGCCATGAAGCCCGACAGCAGCGGCTGCTCATCATAGGTCGCCACCACACGGCCAATTTCAGACGGCGCCAAGACCATCTCTCGGTCTTTCATCATCGGCAGTTGATGGCCTAAGCCATAAGCCAGAGGATGGCTCACATCCAACTGCCAGTTGACGATGGCACCACCAATGGTGCGCTTAGCGCGATCCGCCGAACGCTCAGCAAATTGCGGGCTAGGCTCATCAAACTGTTGTTGCAGATCCTGGCGACCTTTAATGTCAAATGGCGCCATGCCTTTACGAGCCAGCGCCTCAGCACCGCCTTGCCAAGCCACCAACACGCCCCCTTCCCGCACAAAGCGTTCAATGCGGGCCTGGAGTTTGGCGTCCAATTGACGATAGCGACCGTCCACCATAAACAGGTGGGTAAAATCTTCCATCGGCACCCGAGCGGCGTATTCACCATCAACCAAGGTTGCGGCAATGCCCACCTGTTGATCCAAGTAATTCCACAACTGGCCCACCTCATACTGGCTGGTGTTTCGACCCACCAAAATCATCGGCTTAACTGCGTTTAGAGAGTGGAACTTGCGGCTACCCAAATCTGGACCGTTCAAAGCCTGACCGCGAACAATGGCCTCTGGTACCACTCCCATTTCCGCAATCTGAGGCAGCAGAATCTCCAAGTTGGGCTGTCGCCCCTGAATCATCAAGGCTCCGGGCTCAACGTCAACGCTACCCGTTCGCCCTTGCAGCCGTGCTTCAGTTTCTATGAAACGCACTCGCACGCCGGCATTGAGCAGTGTGTTGAGCGCTTTGGGGGTGGCGCGGTGCTCCCACGGGATCACCCAAGCCAGTGCCGGTTGATAATCAAATGATACGCTGGAATCAGAACTCGGTCGCCAATCGGGCTCTCGGCGCAGATCGGCAACCTCCAAGTTAAAGGCTAAGTCCACCGCAAACGCCGACACATCGTAAAAAGTGTTGTCCTCAAACTCGGTACGATGATCAAATAGAGCCTCGACTAGGGCGTACTTAGGCTGGGCAAACGGGATAAATAGACTGTCACTGGCGAACTGAATGTCTGATGCCTCAAGCGCCTCTTCGGTCCAGCCAAACTGAACCTGATGGGCGCTCAATACCTCCGCGAGCGCCGCCAAACGCCCTTGATCACCTCGGGCACCAACCACTAAACCACTGCCTTTACTATCTTCACCTCGTTCAAGGGAGTCGACATAAAAATCACGCTGATACTGCACCAACGCCTGCTGCTGCTCATAGCTGCCACGCACGGTTGAAAACGACGTCGCCAATTGATTGCGAATCGCCTCACGGAAGGTGCGCTTGCCAAAATCGGTGTCACGAATGTGGCCTCGCACCGACGCCTGCTCAAACAGAATGCCAACGCCACCATTGATGTCAGGATAGGTTGAGCCCTTGCCATAGTAAAAGTCATCAAAGGACTCTTTAGAGAAGTATGGTTGACCAATGGCGTCCAGAGCTTCGGCATGATAACGACCCAACGCCGCCGTCAATGACTGGTTCTGGGTTGGCGTTAGCGGATGAGTTCGGCTTGGCACTCCCGGCTGAAAGAAGTAACTGGCGTTGTGGCCCATCTCGTGGAAATCTCCCACCACATGAGGCTGCCAACGCTGGTACACCGCCACTCGGCCTCGACTCTCTGGATGACGCAGATAGAGCCAGTCGCGATTAAGGTCCGCCATAAAGTGGTTCACTCGACCACTGGGCCACCCCTGGAAATGTTCCCGGTGCCAATCGCTGCCGTTGAGGTTATGACCGGTGTAACTGTTCACCCAGTTGGCGAAGCGATCATTACCATCAGGGTTCTGGCTCGGGGTAATCAGAATGACCATCTCATCCAGCCAACGCTCCACCTCTGGCGAGGTTGAGGCCGCCAGATAGTAAGCAAACAGGGTGCCCGCATGCAGACCACTGGCCTCATCCCCATGAATGGAATACGCCAGCCACACCACCGTTGGGCCGCCAACGGCATCACCATTGGTGACCTTGGCGCGCTTAGCCAAAATATTGTCCAGATTCTGTTGGTTACGCTCTGAGGTGATCACCGCCGCAATCTGCTGACGACCTTGATGACTCAGCCCCGCGGATTCAATCGCCACTCGGGGGGACTGCTCCGCAAGGGTGCGAAAATAGTGCAGCACCTGATCGTATCTCAGATGACGCTTACCCACCGGTTGGCCAAAGGCCTGCTCCGGCTGAGTAACAGTGTTTAGGTAGGTATCGTCGGGCAGCAGCGGGTCAGAACTGGCCCAAGAAACAATGGGGAGTAGAAGTAAAAACAGCAGTAATTGACGCATCATTCCATGACTATCTTGTTGTTATATGTTCACGCCATGCTACCAGCTACAGGGGGTCACTATCCAACAAAGCGTGATCGAGATCCCAAGCTAGGGCTATAATCTGCCCCCTCAAGGGAGTATGATTCGAGTATCCGACTCCATTAGTCAGGCATTAGCCGCAGTGTAGAGAGCAGTTATGATCACCATTACCGAAGCCGCTCAGGGCCATTTCAAAAAGTTGCTTGAGCAGCAGCCGGAAGGCACCAATATCCGAGTTTTCGTTATCAATCCAGGCACCCCTCAAGCGGAGTGCGGGGTATCTTACTGCCCTGACGATGCCGTTGAAGCGGATGATACTCGCCTTAACTTTGAAGGCTTTGACGCACTGGTTGACGAGAAGAGCGTACCTTTCCTAGAGGAAGCCTTCATCGATTACGTCACCGATCAGTTGGGTTCTCAACTGACCCTGAAAGCCCCGAACGCTAAGATGCGTAAAGTGGCCGACGATGCGCCTCTGAGAGAGCGCCTAGACTACGTTATCCAGTCTCAAGTTAACCCTCAGTTGGCCAGCCACGGCGGCTTCATCACTCTGGTCGAACTGACCGATAACGGCACTGCTGTCATCCAGTTCGGCGGTGGCTGTAACGGCTGCTCCATGGTAGACGTGACCCTGAAAGATGGCATCGAAAAACAGCTGCTGGAAGAGTTTGCTGGTGAACTGAGTGCCGTTAAAGACGTGACTGAACATGAACATGGCGACCACTCATTCTACTAAGCGTTAACACCAACAACGCTGGATAAGATCGCCAAACGCCAAGGCAGTTGCCTTGGCGTTTTTTATGGCGAAGCTCAATCTAATTTAGCCTGCTCTGGCAGCCGAAGCCGATATCGGTAGTGCCACGCCAGCGTCAGCCCTCGCAGCAGCATAAAGCCATCCAGCGCCAGCCACAGTGCGTGATTGCCCCAATCTCGACACAGCCAAAACAGTACAAAAAAGCCGATGGCCGACACCAACATCGAGTTGCGCATGATGCTACCTTGGGCCGCGCCGATGTACACCCCATCGAATAAAAAGCAGCTGAACGCCAACACAGGTAACATCACCACCCAAATAAGGTGAGTACTGGCCACTTGCTGCACTTCCTCAATACCGGTCATCAAACTGATAAACCAATCCCCCAGCCCCCAAAATAGCAGCGCAAAGATCAGAGCGGTCATTGCCGACCACACCCAACACAGCAGCACCGCTTGCTTTAGCTGTTCGGCTTTTTTGGCCCCCCAAGCCCTGGCTACCTCCACTTCGGCGCTGTAGGCAAAGCCATCCAGAGCGTAGGAGATCAGCAGCATGAAATTCAGCAACACCGCGTTCGCCGCCACCACCAAATCCCCCATTCGAGCCCCCATGATGGTGATAAAGCTCAAGCAGGCCTGAAGGCATAAGGTACGAATAAAGATGTCTCGATTCAGTCGCAGCAAACGCCCCACCCCCTGCCACTGCGGCACTAACTTAGACCAAGCGAGAGCATCATGCTGCTTAAGCACCTTGGCCACCAGATATAGCGCCAGCATCAAGGTGCCATACTCAGCCAGCACGCTGGCCCAAGCGGCACCGGCAACGCCCCAACCAAAGCCCACCACAAACAGCAGATCCAAACTAATATTGAGGCCATTACCCAGAATAAGCTGCCACATGGCCACCTTAGGCATGCCTCGCCCAAGCAGGAAGCCCAGTAGCACCAGATTGGTCAACGCCGCTGGCGCCCCCCAGATTCGGATGCCAAAGTACTGGGCGCCATAGTGCTGAACTTCACTGCTTCCCCCCGCCAAAGGAATGCCCCACTCCATAACTGGCCACTGCAGAACCAACGCGGTGAAGGCCAGCAGCAGCGCCAACATCACCCCTTGGGATAACACCCGAGTTTGCGCTGAAAAATCATCAGCGCCATGCCCCTGAGCCACCAGTGCAGTGGTGCTCATGCGTAAAAAACCAAGAATCCACAGAATTAGGGTTATAATCATCGACCCTAAGGCGACGCCCCCGAGATAGTAGGCGTGGTCAAGATGACCTATCACCGCCGTGTCCACCAGACCCAATAGGGGAATGGTGATGTTTGACAGTATCATGGGCCACGCCAGCGCAAAGGTGCGCTTGTGGGCCTCAGGCTGCTTAAGGATGGCGGCTATGGACATAAAACGTTGGAACCCTAAGATGAATAGACTTTTCAATGGGCTGATGTTGATCATCAGCCTAGCGCTGCTAGTGCCAGCTCATGCTGGTGTGATTCTGCAGTACCACCATGTTAGCGACAATACGCCCGCCAGCACCAGTGTTACGCCGCAGCAGTTTGCCGAGCAGATGGCTTACTTAAACGACAACCAGTTTAATGTGGTGCCCCTGTCGACCTTAATCGATGCCATCAAACAGAAGCAGACCTTGCCGCCGAAAACCGTCGCCATCACCTTCGATGATGGCTACCAAAACGTGGCCGACAATGCTCACCCCATTCTAAAGCGCTACGGCTACCCCTACACCTTGTTTGTCAGCATTGAGCCCATTGAAAAGGGCTTCAGAGAGATGATGGACTGGGATGCTCTGCGAGTGCTGTCGAATGAAGGTGCGACCATCGCCAACCACAGCTATGGTCACGAACACCTGATCCACATGCTGGATGGCGAAACCCAACAGCAGTGGCTAGCTCGCATCATCGATAACATCGAACGCACTGAGGCCGCGATTGAAAAAGAGGTAGGTTATAGCGTCAAACAACTGGCCTACCCTTATGGCGAGTACAATCTGACGTTGGCTGCGGCACTGGCAGAGCTGGGCTATGTGGGCATTGGTCAGCACTCCGGCGCGGCAGGCCCTTATTCCGATCTAACCGCCGTTCCCCGTTACCCTGTCGCTGGCCCCTATGCGGAGATGTCGAGCTTAAAAGTAAAACTGCACAGCCTCAACATGCCGGTGATTAAGATCCAAGGCAACGAACCACAACTGATGGACAATGACCGCCCTCTGCTGTCGGTCACTCTAGCCAGCGACGATCTGCGCCGCGATACCCTGATGTGCTACATCCAAGGCCAAGGCGGTAAAAAACCAACCTGGAGTGATGATCACAGCTTTACCATTCAAGCCGATCTGCCTCTGCCTGCAGGACGCAGTCGCTACAACTGCACCGCCGCCAGCAAGTCGAGCAATGGTTACTACTGGTTCTCCCAACCTTGGGTAAAACCCAACAGCGACGGCAGCTGGCCCGCCGAGTGATACTGGCTGACCACGATCAAAAAGGGCTCACTGAGCCCCTTTTTTCTGTTTACAGAAGTTAGTCCACCAGCACATCACTGCGTACCAACTTCTGCATTAGTCTAGATAGCTGCTGCTGTTCATCGTCAGACAGCTGAGTCAGAAAGTGATCTTTGCCCGCAGCGACTAACGGCGCGCAGTTTGCTACAACCTGCTCCCCTAAAGGAGTGAGTGACAATAGCTTAGTCTTCTTGTTTTCTAAGCTTTTACTGGCTTCAATCAGTTCCAGCTTAATGCCGTTATCCACTAAACGTTTAGCAACCGAACGATTGCGAAGCAGGTAATCCGCTAACTGCTGCTGGCTGATCTGGCCATGCTGGCTCAAAACTCGAAGAGCGCCAAACATCTCCAAAGAGATCGAATGCTTGCCACCAGGCAGGCTCCCCAACTCCGCCCGAAACTGTTTGTAAGCTAAACCCATTAAAAACATCGGGCTAGCATCCAATTCGGCCACCCCGGTGATCGACACTGTGCTTTTGTCTTCCATAGATGACTCCCTGCCAGACAAATAGTAACCCCAGCACCACGGTCATATACCAAGCGCGCATGGCAGTATCTTGCACGCCTAGGTCGGTACTGGTCATGTATAACTGAATGGGCAACATTATGCCTAAAAGCCCACTGTAATGCGTAGCTTGATCCGCTAAATCGCTGCAAATCATGCTGTAAGCAACAACCCCTACCAACATCAACAGCATCACACCAAATACCATCATCGATCCCTGGTGCCCCATCAACAAAAACTGAAACATCAACGCAATGGAACAGCCGCCTACGTGCGCCTTAAAAGTGTTGATCAATACCCCTTGATAGGCGGGCCGCTGAGCCTGACTGACAGCAATGATCACCGGCACCATGCAGAAAGCCGCCGACAATAGGTTCACCATCATCAAAAATGCCAAACCGATTCCAAGCGACGCCACAAAGAACATCCGCTGACCAAAGGTGACGTCAACCGTCGGTGGCTGGGGACGGCTCACGTCCGGGGCAGGTAAAAACCAACACACCAAACGCACCACCAGCAGAGTCACCAAAATACTGGCGACCATGTCTCTAACCCAACCGGTCATATCGATAGGTGATTGTTGGGAAAACACGATAATCAAAATCCAGGTCAGCACAGGCATCACCATCTGTCCCACTTTGGCTGGGCTATTGGCGCGGCGTCTGACTAAATCAAACACCCATAGGCTAATGCACCAGATCACAAAGGGGTGGGCGGAAAACAGCTCATGGGTAAACCTGGCGCCAACGGCGAAAGCCAACACGGGCAAAAATGCTTTCATTAGCCCTTCGGTCGACAGGCTTGGCGCTCGCGTTACTGCAACCACCGGAAACAGTGCCAGATAGACTGAAGTCGTGAACTGCAACAGATGCTGACTGAGCATAGTCAAGGTCACAATCAGCGTGATGCGGGCAATACTTGTCCATTGCACTTGAGTCAAACCAAATAGCGCCATGAGCTGTTTTCCTTAAACGAGGTAACGAAGGAGTGAGAGTGCCGCCATCCAGCCTTGAGCAATGCCATCCCAAACTGAGTTGCTGGAAACCACCATCACACTGGCCTTGGATCCAGAAAACAGAGCAGCATCTAACGAGTCCACATGAATTTGAGTACGCACTTTCTGTTGATCTCGAATCCAACGGTCATCATTAACCACCTGAGCAAGGCCAGTTGCGTCACTAGAAGAGTCGTAAATTGCTTGCTCTCGGCTGTGCAATTGCCCCTCAAACACCTGACCCGGTAGACCATCAAAAACCAAGCGAACCTGAGTGCCGGGCTGCAGCTTAGCCAACCCCTTCTCATTGAAATCGGCATTGATCCAGCTGTGCTTAGCATCCACTAGGTAGAGGATTGGCGAACCGGCACTGACGTAGGTTCCCTGACTCAAATTGAGATTACTGATTACTCCATCCACAGGAGCAACAATGCGGGTTTTAGCCAGATCCAGCTGCGCCAATTCCAATGCAGCTTTCGCAGAGGCGATGGCCCCCTGCTCGCTCATTTGTGCCAACTCCGCTTCTAATCTGGCAACGTCTGCAGTCGCAGCACTTACCGCTTGTTCACTGACCAGTTCCGCATTACGACTGTCGTCCAGTTGCTGCTGACTCACCAAACGCTCTACAAACAGAGTTTCATCACGCTGACGCTTACGGTCCGAATTCAGATGCTCCTGCTGGCGCTGACTCAATGTGGCCTTAGCACCATTAAGCTGCTGTCGCTTAGCAATCTCACTCTGCATCGCCTGTTGCAGCGCTGCTTGAGCTTGCTCCAACGCCAGTTGATAACGAGTGGAGTCCAGCTGCACCAGCAGCTCTCCTTTCGTCACCCTCTGACCATTGGTGACCGCCAATTCACTAATGGGAGCGGAGACCTCTGCGGCAATGCGACTCGTAGGGATATGCAGCTGAGCCTGAGTGGTAAACGGCGATACGGTATCGCTCACCACCAAAAAAATGGAAAACAGTGCGCTGCCAGCCAACACCAGATACAACGCCCATTGATAGACTTTTGAACTCATATTGTTTCACCTGCAACATAATCAATGAGCGCAAGTATACCGCTCATTGTTTCAGATGCAACAAAAATATTATTCTCAAACCAATAAAAATCACTGCGGAGATTCAACCTAAGCAGCTTCATCCAACTCTTGCCACTGAGCGGCCTCAGTGATCTGACTCATAAATTCCAAGCTCAAAAGGGGTTTTCTATGAGTAGTGACACCTGCTTTTCCAAGCCGTCAATTTCACACTTTAGCGGTTGAAACTCGCCCTCTTAAATGAGTTTTACCATCGATAAATCGAATCGGAGATGAAACGTGAAATTAACCCCCTTGGCAATTGCCACCGCCCTCACCCTGTCCCTGTCGGGCTGTGGCAGTGACAGCGATAACTCAGTGGAAACCCCAACCCCTGACTCAGGCTATCCACTCGAAAAGTACGTCGTAATGGACGTGGATCATCAACCTAAAACAATACGCACACACAAAGTGGTTTTTGGCCGCTTCGACGACAAGATCAAACCGTGGTCCAGAGACATTGCCTCCTTTGAAGATGGTAGCCCTAAACCCGACTATGACGCTGACAATGACGGTCGCATCACCGTCTGGGATGCCGAAGCCGCGGGCATCGTCAACCCAAGCATTGATTACCAAAATATCTCATCGAAACTCGTGGTTGAATTTCTGGCTCAAAACCCCGATGGCTTAGGACAATACAGCACTCGACCCGATGTATTTGTGCAAGGGCAATACAGCGTCTTCGACCTATTAAGATACATGGTCTATAGCGACGACAGCCTAAGATTTGAGTCAGTGACGCCCTATACCGAGTCCAAGTACAAAACCACCGAATTTGTGCTGTCACAAGACATCAACGGTGACGGTGACTTCACCAATGATGGCGAATACTCACAGTCATCCAATTGGTATTTCCGCTTCAAAACCAGCGGTGGTGATTTCATGCGTGCCATTGGCGAGCCCGACGGCGAAGCCACCTATCTGCGAATGGATGAGATGTGGGCCCAGGATGATATGGTGATTCGCTTCCAACCCTTCTATGAAGTCACCACCAAACGCCGACAGTACATCTGGCAAAAGGAAGTTGAACGCTTGGCCGCTCAAGGGGGCAAGTACCTGCTCGAACAACTTCGGGTGGTACCAAAGGCTGGCGGCATGCACAACCTAGTTGAAAACCTAGAGGTGACTGCCCATAACCTTCGCCCAGATGTGTTCCAGCCCGGTGTGATCACTGGTGTCGATCTGTTTATGTCCGCCATCGACCAAGGTTACGACATTAAACTAAGCTATTGGCCCACTCTGGATACTGGCGCGTCAGTTTACTCATACTCAATCAATGAAATTGAGGGCGACACCTCTTCTTCAGGTCAGGGTTGGATGATGCTGATAGGTGAGGACGAAATCGGCAAAGATTACGGCAATAAGCTAAACGCCTTGCCTCAATGTAATTGGGATCAAACCGGCGCTTCCGCCAGCAGCAGCGACTTCCCCATTGATGAGTGTTTGGCAGACTACCAATTTGGCTTCGGCGCCAACGTACTGCACCTGATGACTGACGTCTACGTCATGAATTATCCAAAGCAGTTTGCCCAAGCGGTGTGGGGAAGCCACTACCCTCAATGGGGCATGGAAGAGTATAACGGTAATGATGGCAGTAAAGACTATGACTTTGGGCAAGGCGACAGTGTCAGCCTAGAAAAATTAGTTGCTGAAACAGCCAGTGATTCAGCCACCATTTTGACTCCAACCCATTATGGCTGGGGCAAAGCTGACTGCATGTTGTGTCACGATGCAGACACCGGCCACAAAAACGGTGCCCCACTGCCGATCAACAGCGTCGATGGCTTTGATGAACCTCAAGCCTACTTCTGTGCCACCTGCCACGGCAGCAACGGCGCCCCGAAAGGGCACGGCGCCAGCGCACGCTGTTTCTGGTGTCACTCCAATTCAAAAACCCCAGACTTCCACGGCGACGCCTTTGCAAAACGCACCGTAAACAGCAAACTGGACGATATGCATCAAGCTTACGTGGATGGCGAACTGCCAGAGGATGTCTACTTCAATCATGGCTCGAAAACCAACACCATGACCCGAGATAAATCAGGTAACGCAGCATCTTACCCAGAATCCGGCGTCCAAAGCGGCACGAACTCTGATTGGAGTATGTCAAAGACCTTCCCAGATCCATACTCCTGTATGACCTGTCACGCGAATCCATAACCAAAAAAATCCGCCCCTAAGCATACGCTTAAGGGCGGATTCCACAATCGATCTCGGTTGCGTTTAAACGCCCTTCAAATAAGCCAGCACCGCCTTTATGCCAGCACCTTATACTTGTAGGCATAGGCCACCAACTGGGCATTATTCTTCGCATTGAACAGCACCTTCAATTTATTAAGGTGGTAGTCCACTCCTCGTTCCGTCAAAAACAGCATGGAAGCAATTTCAGAGCGCGCATGGCCATCGGCGACCAACTGCAAAACCTGCCGTCCCTTATCATTAACCAATCCTAAACCAACCAATGGGTTGATATCAGGAACAATACGACTGGCAAACAATACCTTATGAAAGTTCTCAAGACGCTCAATCAACTCCTGCTTAAAAGTGGACACCGCTTGACTCAATTCGTCTGGATGGCGGTCACTCATCAGGAAAAATTCTGCCGTGAACTCCGAATACTCGGGATCGCGATAGCGGAAGAAAAATCGGCTTCTGACGCCATATTTATCCAAAATAGTACGGCAATGCCGGCAGGCTTCATCGTCACCTTCGTAACTGAAGATCACCGAGTCATTATCCAAGTAAGCCCGCATGTTGGGCTCAACTTCAATGCAGGAACTGGCAAACTCATGCCTGAGTCGTCTCATACTGGAGTTGGAAAACAGGAAGTTGTGCCGCTGGTGAGAGCGTTTTTTAGAAACCGGCTTGTAGAGCAGAGAGTCTCTGACATTGACCTGTTTACTTAACGAAACAATGTAGATGCCACCATCAAACTGATATTGGCGCACCAAAGAGTCAAACAGGGCTTGTAACTGTTTGACCCGTTCCCCACCCTGAGGAGTGATGCCATCGTTATCTAGTTGAAGGTAGCTGGTACTCATGGCTTTGAATGTGTCTCTAGAAAATCCAAAACCAGTATAAGATTCCCGAATGATACTCGCCGTGAGCTATCACATAACTTTTCCGCAACTGTGACTAGTCATAGTTTAATTGCCGTTTGCAACCAGCCTTGCAGCAACTGATGCTCGTCGTTGCCGATGATCCCAACTTGAGGGTGCAACAAACCGGGGAGGTTAACCACCTGTACCTGATCCGAACTGAGGGGCGCCGCTTTGGCATAGGGTGAAACGTCATCGCCATCAGAAGCCAGAACCAAAATCGGCAGGGTCAAACTGGAGAGCTGAGCGGTGGCGTCGACTTGGGATTCTTCAAGCTGCAACCGCGCCAAAGCCAATTGTGCCCCCTGGCGCAGATCGCCTTCTGGCACCCAACTTAAGTACCAAGGTTTAGGAAAAGCGACCAAGGAATCACCGAGCCCCATCATTGGCGCTTGTAGTATCAGCCCGCTGACATCATCACGACGCTTGACCAAATTCACCGCGGCTATAGCGCCCATCGAATTACCGATGACCAATAGTGGCTGCTTCGGGTTGTGGCGGTTAAGCCATGCGTCCAGTAGCTCACCGTCTCGCACCCCAAAACTGAACTCATCGGTGGCGCCACCATGACCTTGAAGATCCGGCAGCAGCACCCGATAACCAAGGAAGCGCCAATACAGCGCATTGACAGCCATGGTCTCCTTATTCATGCGATAACCATGAATCATGACGACGGTGCCCTGTTGCGAAGTCACCTGTTCACGTTTGAGGTTGAGCTGGAATAGCTTGCCAAAGATCTCCCACTCAGCATTGAGCTTGTTTGCCTTAATCGGCTGACCTTCTAGATAGGCGAGGCATTGAGATTGATAACAAAATCGGCCGGTCTTAAAGCCATCTTTAATCAATTGCTGTTGGTCTTCGGCGCTCACCTCGAGAGAGTCAAACGCCAACAGACGATCCGCCACCATATTAGCGCAGCCCGTTAACCACAACGACATGACCGCCAGCATGGCTGCCACTCTCAATCTCTTCATTCCTCGTCCCTGATCACTTAAGCATCCAATCGCCAGTGAATCAGCTTAAAGAGCAGAATTCAATCACTCGGTTAGTAGCTGCGGTAATCGGCAATGATAGGAAGGTCTTGTTTCATCTGTGCCACCGACACCAACCTGAGCTCTCCCGGCTCCCCTTGCGGGCGGAAGATCGCCTCCAACTGACCTTGGGGGTTGATCAGCACAATGTCAGCACTGTGGTCGACGCTGTAGCCCTGCCCATCGGGCAGATCCACCATGGCGTACACCAACCCCAAGTTCCGGCTCAAGGCATACAACTGCGCATGCTCCCCAGTCACCGCTTTAAACTCCGGATTAAAATACTGAATGTAATCCTTCAGCTTTTGGCCCTGGTCTCGCTGCGGATCCACCGACAGCAACACCACCTGTACAGGCATATCTTTTGAAACCGCCGGGTAGATGGACGTTAAACGCGCCAACGTCGATGGGCACACATCCGGACAGGAGGTAAAGCCCATAAATAGCAGCGTCCACTGCCCAGTTAATTGGGCTTGGGTAAACGCCTGTCCCTGCTCATCCACCAACTGAAAGTCTTTAATGAGCCTAGGCTCTGGCAGCCACAACGCCGACACCTTGGGCTGCTCGCTGCTGGACAATGACAATGTCATGCCGGTGGCCAACGCCGCTACGGCCACCAGAGCATACAACCAACGGAGATTTACCATAGGGAGGCTCCGATTTGCGGGTTAAACGGCAGATAGTGATCCACCAACAGCAGCACAAACAACGCCAAAAGCTGCCAAATGGAGAACAGGAATAGATTAATGGCTGACTTAGATTTTGGGGCGAACTTTAGCTGCCACGCTTTCACCACAAACCACAAACTCAGTACCGTGGAACCAAACAGGTACAGCGCCCCACTCATGCCCACCAACACCGGCAGCATGCAGGCAATCACCAGCAGCAAGCTGTACAGCAAAATCGAGGTTTTGGTGTACTCCTCGCCATGGGTAACCGGCAGCATGGGGATATCGGCTTTGGCGTACTCCGCCTTACGGTGCACCGCCAACGCCCAAAAGTGGGGGGGTGTCCAGGTAAAAATGATGATCACCAGCAGCAAGCCGTTACCATGGAAATCCCCAGTGACACTGGTCCAGCCCAGCAGTGGCGGCATCGCCCCAGCCAGACCACCAATCACGATATTCTGTGGTGTCGCTCGCTTTAAAAATCCGGTGTAGATCAGGGCATATCCCACCAAGCTGGCGAACGTTAGCCAAGCCGTCAGAGGATTGATCAGCCCATAGAGCATCACAAACCCCAAGGTGCCAATCACAAAGGCAAACACCCCGCCCTGCAGCGGCGTCACTCGCCCAGTGGCTACGGGGCGATTGTGAGTGCGAGCCATGATGGTATCGATACGGCGATCCAGAAGGTGATTTACCGCCGCCGCGGCTCCTGCCATTAACCCGATTCCCGTCAGGCCAGCAATCAACACCACGGGGTCGATCCAACCTGGGGACGCCAATGCCATCCCCACTAAGGCGGTTACCAGCATCAGCAGCACCACCTTGGGCTTAGTCATCTCAAGGTAATCTCGCCATGTGGCTGCAGTTTCCACACTAGAGTGAGCAGAAATTTGTGCCGCCTGAGCTCGTGAGCCGCTGGGCTTTATGGTTGTAGTTCTTAACATTCTGCCTCCTTAAGCTGTGCGCTGGTTTCAGACACAGACACCCAAATTCGATAGTTAACCGCCACCGTCGTCAGCAACAACAATGCCGCTACGCCATTGTGGGCCACAGCGATGGCCAGCGGCAGTTGCCAAACTACGTTGGCTAAGCCCAGCCCAACCTGAACTAGGGTTAACAGGGCCAGTGCACCTGCCAACTGACGTTGATGTCGCCATAACTTAAAGGCCAAAGTCAGCAGCAGCAGAGCGGTGACCACCGCCCAGATGCGATGACTCACATGGATGGTCATCCGCGCCGCCCAATCTAAAGTGCCGAACTCATAACTGTGCGCCGGCGGTTGTATGGGCTGAAAGCCGGCGGCGAAGTCCAAGCGTTCCTGCCAGCCGGGTTCACACAGGGGGAATTCCGTACAAGCCAGGGCTGCGTAATTGGCAGAGGTCCAGCCTCCAAGGGCGATCTGAACAACCAACGCCAACAGGGCCACGACGGCCAATCGGCTGCCCAGAAAACCAAGCCGAGGTAAAGATTGACGGCGTAGCCACAATAGCCCCAATAGGCAAAAGAGGGAGAAACCGCCGAGCAGGTGCCCCATGACGATAACTGGCATTAAATTCAAGGTTACGGTCCACATCCCCAGCGCCCCCTGAAACAGCACCAAAGCAAACAGGGCTAAGCCATGGCCGCGCTGAGGCGTAGACCAACTTTTGACGGCAATGATGATGATCAGCAGACCTAGGATAGAAGCGATGTATCTGTGCCCCATCTCTGCCCACGCTTTGGCAACCTCCAGAGGCCGCTCGGGAAAACGCGCTTCGGCAACCGCTTGATTGGCCTTTGCCTGTATCGGCGTTGCATAACCGTAACAGCCAGGCCAATCCGGACAGCCCAGCCCCGCATCCGTAAGCCGAGTAAACGCACCAACCACAATCACCAGCAACGCGAGGGTCATGGTGGCCACAATCCAACCATTTATTGAGGCAAACCAAGGTTTCATCTTCACCCCCTACCCGATTCGAGACAGCTTAAGCAGCTTACGCAGATCCGCCAGCACGTCTTTGGCTTGTAGAATCTGCTGCTCTTTGTCTTCCACTAGGGGATAGGCCATCACCCACTGCCCCATGGGGTCGACGATCACCAAGTTGTAGGGTGCCAGCGCCGTCGCCGTCGCCCCATTCGCCACTTCAAATTCGAATCGGCGTGCCGACAGGTGCTGCTCTAGCTTGGTATCAACCTGTTGCTCATGAAACACCACTGGTACTAAGCGATCCTGTTCACGCCCCAGAGCCAATAGGGTTTGCTGCATGGCGGTCAAGGTGTCTTCACAGACTTGGCGACAATCACTTGGCAGTAAGGTGAGCAACTGCCAGTGTTGCTCGGCGGGATTGGCTTGGTTAAAGGTGTGATAGTTGGTATTGGCAAGCAGTGTGCCTTTGTTGGTCACGCCGCCTTGGTACCAACCTTGAGACAGATACAGGTACGCCAGTAGCACCGGTGCGATAAAGACCCCAGATAAGATCAGTAAGGTATAGCGGTTGCGGGAGTTCATGGTTGCTCCTCTCTGATGAGGTGCGCAGGCGTGCAGCCAAACGCAATTTCAAGTTCCTCCCCCATTACCGCTAGGAGAGACTGCTCACTTCTATTCATTCACTTTTGAGGACTGTTGCTAATCTCAACGCCCCGTTTCGGTTTGTGGTTCGCAAACACTGCGGCGAATTAATATCGCCGCAATCACCAACCACGCGATGGCCAAGCCAAACCACTGCAAGGCATAGCCTTGATGCTTCTCAGGGCTCAGGCTTATGGGCTGCCAACGTCGAGGAAAGCCAAGCTGAGCAGGCTCCTCAACCATCACCAACCACGGCAGTATCCGCTGCCCAAGTTGCGCTTCCAGCTCAGTAAAATTCACCGCTTGAATACGGGTGGCCCCAGATAGGTTCTCCTCCAGCAACGAGCTGGATAATGGGTTAACACCGGGACGATACAAGCGCCCTTCGATCGCCAATTTGTCCGCAACTTCGGGCAAATCCGGTAACACTCGACGGTCGTTACCCGCAGCCACAAACCCGAGTTCTAACAACAACCAAGGCTGTCCTGGAGCCACCTCTACCGGCAGTAACCACTGATAACCCACCTTGCCCTCAAAGGTGCGATTATCCAGTAACAGGCTCTGCTGCGGCTGGGACGTTACCTTAGTCACCAATCGAGTTCCTGCTAGGTCGGCATCGGCTTGCAATAGCAACTCGGTCCAACTCAGTTGCTGCTGTCCCTGCATCTCGAGTTGCTGCATTAACGCCAGCTTCTCTTCGCCACGGCTTAACTGCCACAGGCCTAACTTGACCAGCAGGGCAAATCCCATCACAGTAATGAACACTAACCCTAACCGTTTCAATGCCACCTCTGCTGTACCGGAATTGAGCCTAATCACTCACGAACACTCATGAGGGACAGCCATGCCTTTGCTCTTCAAACTCGTTATTGTCGGCCTATTATTGGTGATCATTTTTAATCTGGGTCGAGCCCTAGTGATGATGCTCAAAGAGGGCGACAACGCGCGCCCCATGAGCCACTATCTCGGCCGCAGGGTTGGGCTATCCGCCATGATCATCATCCTGTTGCTGATCGCCATGGCTGCAGGCTGGATCACCCCAAACCCCCGTCCGTACTAACTTCTAAAGGATGTAGACAAAAATAAACAGCAGCAGCCACACCACATCCACAAAGTGCCAATACCAACTGCTGGCCTGAAAACCAAAATGCTGCTGCGGCGTAAAGTGGCCTTTCATCACTCGGAAAAACATCACAATCAACATGATGGTGCCCAAGGTTACGTGCAGGCCGTGAAAACCGGTCAACAGGAAGAAGGTATTGCCATAGATGCCGGAGCTTAAAGTCAGGTTCATCTCTTGATAGGCGTGAACGTACTCCTCAACCTGAAGCACCAAGAAGCCTAAGCCAAGCACAATAGTTGCCCCTAACCACAGCTTCAATTGCTGGCGCTTGTCCTGCTCCAAACCCACATGAGCAAAGTGCAGCGTGATGGATGAGGTAAGCAGAATCAGGGTGTTATAGAGAGGTAGACCCTGCCAGCCCATGGCTTCGGTAGTTTGTCCCGAAGGCGTTACCACCAAGGGCCAAATCGCTTCGAAGCCGGGCCATAGCACTTCGCTGGTCATGGCATTGTTGCCTTCACCACCGAGCCAAGGCACCGCCACCATACGTGCGTAGAACAGCGCCCCAAAGAAGGCGCCAAAGAACATCACCTCCGAGAAGATGAACCAGGACATGCCCTGACGGAAAGAACGATCCATCTGCTTGGAGTACATGCCCGCCATCGATTCGTCGATGACGTTCTTAAACCAACCCACCACCATCACCACGATGACCGCAATGCCAGACAGCAGCACGTAGCCAAAGATGCCGGTATCACCACTTTTCAAGCCACCGACGTAATTGCCAGCACCCAATGCAATGAGAAACAGACCGATGGCACCAACAATGGGCCAATAGCTCTGCTCAGGAACGTAATATTTTTCATGCTTCATTCTGATAATTCCTTATCAAGTTCTGAAGTCGCCTCTTTAGCACTGACTTTGTCAGTGACGTTGTAGAGGGTGTATGACAGGGTCAAGGTGTGAATCTCTTCCGGCAGCGCCGGATCCAGATAGAACAGCAGCGGCATCTCTACCGATTCGCCACCTTTAAGGGGCTGATGGTTAAAACAAAAACACTCTATCTTGGAGAAATACAGCGCGCCGGTTCCCGGAGAAACCGAAGGCACCGCCTGACCAATAATGTCTTGTTGAGAACGGTTCTGTGCCAGAAACGCCACCTGTTTGGTTTCACCCGGATGCACCTGAATGCGATTAACCTGAGGCTCAAACTTCCAAGGCATATTGCTGTGCACAGAAGTGACAAACTCCACCGTCACCAATCTCTGGCGATCGACTTCGCCGCTTTGACTGGCGGCGGTGGTGCTGGTTTTGCCATTGATGCCAGTAACTTCACAAAACACGTCGTATAAAGGCACTAGAGCAAAACCAAAACCAAACATCGCCAACGTCACCAACAGCAGGCGTTTTACTAGCCTACTGTTGGCGTCTTTTGGCTTAGACGGCTGCGCAGGGCCGCTCATTATTTCACCTCAGGCGGGGTATCGAAGGTATGCAGCGGCGCTGGCGACGCCACGGTCCACTCCAAGCCTTCCGCCCCGTCCCAAGGTTTGGCTTGCGCTTTCTCACCACCGCGAATGCACTTGATCACCAAGGCGAGGAAGATGAGTTGCGACAAACCAAAGGCGAACCCACCGATGGAGACAATTTGGTTGATATCAGCAAACTGCAGCGCGTAATCAGGAATACGGCGCGGCATTCCCGCTAAGCCTAAGAAGTGCATTGGGAAGAACAGCACGTTGACCGAGATAATCGAGCACCAGAAGTGCCACTTCGCCAACGTTTCGCTGTACATGTGACCGGTCCATTTCGGCAACCAGTAGTACGCTCCCGCCATGATGGAGAACACCGCTCCAGTCACCAACACGTAGTGGAAGTGAGCCACCACAAAATAGGTGTCGTGGTACTGGAAATCCACAGGGGTAATTGCCAGCATCAAGCCCGACAAGCCACCAATGGTAAACAGCACGATGAAAGCCAAGGCGAACATCATCGGGGCTTCAAAGCTGATGGAACCACGCCACATGGTGGCTACCCAGTTAAATACCTTCACCCCAGTCGGCACCGAAATCAGCATGGTGCAGTACATAAAGAACAACTCGGCGGCAACCGGCATCCCTGTGGTGAACATGTGGTGGGCCCACACTAGGAATGACAACAGGGCAATGGAGGCCGTGGCGTACACCATGGAGGCATACCCAAACAGCTTCTTACGACTGAATGCCGGCACAATGGCTGAGATAATGCCAAACGCTGGCAAGATCATGATGTACACCTCAGGGTGACCAAAGAACCAGAAGATGTGCTGGAACATCACCGGGTCACCGCCACCGGCGGCATCAAAGAAGCTGGTGGCAAAGTACTTATCGGTCAGCACCATGGTTACCGCGCCGGCAAGTACTGGCATCACCGCAATCAATAGAAAAGCGGTGATCAACCAGGTCCAGACGAACAGCGGCATCTTCATGTAGGTCATGCCCGGCGCTCGTAGGTTCATGATGGTCACAATCACGTTGATGGCGCCCATGATGGAGCTGATCCCCATGATGTGGACCGAGAACACGAATAGGGCGGTGGAGTCACCACTGTAGGTGGTGGATAGAGGCGCATAGAAGGTCCAACCAAAAGCAGGACCGCCTCCCTCCATAAACAGACTGCCCAGTAACATGGCGAAAGCAAACGGCAGAATCCAGAAGCTCCAGTTATTGAGTCGAGGCAGTGCCATATCTGGCGCGCCAATCATCATTGGAATCATCCAGTTAGCCAATCCAGTAAAGGCGGGCATTACCGCACCAAATACCATGATTAGCCCGTGTACCGTGGTCATCTGATTGAAAAAATTCGGCTCAACCAGCTGCAATCCTGGCTCAAACAGCTCCGCACGGATCACCATGGCCATGGCGCCGCCAACGAGGAACATGATGAAGCTGAACCACAGATACAAAGAGCCAATCTCTTTATGGTTGGTGGTCAACAGCCAACGCTTTAAGCCTTTTTGAGGCGCATGATGGTGATCATGAGCCGGAGTTTCGATGTGGCCGACATCGGCCTGATGATCTCTAACTGTTGTCATGGCTGCCTCACTGTCCCTTAGAGGCGGCAACGTCCGCCGTGGTAACTAGATCGCCGGTGTTGTTATCCCAGGCGTTTCGCTCGTAGGTGATGACCGCAGCCAACTGTCGCTCCGACAATTGAGCTGAGAATCCTTGCATCGCAGTTCCAGCTTTGCCATTAAGAACAATGTCGATGTGGGCAGCGACCTCCCCTTTCACCATTGGGCTGTCTTTCAGCGCGGGGAACGTCGGTGGCAGCCCCATGCCGGTTGGCATGTGGCAAGCACCGCAATAGGTGTTGTAGACCAGCTGACCCTCCGCCATGGCGGTCTCCATGGTCAAAGGTTCTTGAGATGCTTCAGGTGCAGCAGCTTTCGCTTCGATTGTCTCTTCAGCGACCGCCACTGCTTCAACCGCGGTTTTGGCCTCAGCCTGATTAGGTTCAGAACTAGATCCACCGCCGGCAACATCCGCAGGTTGAGCGATGTCTCCCATGTTGTTGCCCCACGCATTTCGCTCATAGGTCACCACCGCTGCGATCTCTTTAGGCGTCAGCTGAGCCGCAAACGCCTGCATGGCCGTGCCAGGCTTACCGTTCACCACGATGTCGATGTGAGCGGCAATGTCACCCTTAGCGATGGGGCTGTCTTTCAGGCCAGGAAATACACCAGGCAACCCCATGCCGTTTGGCATGTGGCAGGCGGCGCAGCGGGCGTTGTAAACCGATTCACCCAGAGTCATCGACTCTTCCATGGTGAGCGTCTCGTTGAGGGACGCATTTGCAGCCGCCTCCGCTTCGGCAGCCGCTTGCTGCTGATCTGCCAGCCAATTGTCGAAATCCGCTTCAGCAAGGACTTCAACCACCACGGGCATGAAGCCATGGTCTTTACCGCACAGCTCCGCACATTGGCCTCGGTAAGTGCCCGGTTTATCCACCTTGGTCCAAGCTTCGTTGATAAAGCCTGGGTTGGCGTCTTTCTTTACCGCAAACGCTGGCACCCACCAAGAGTGGATAACGTCATCGGAAGTCATCAAGAAGCGCACTTTGCGATTGGCTGGAATAACCAAAGGCTTATCCACCTCAAGCAGGTAGTTCTCGCCTTTGGCTTCCGCGTCTTTGATTTGAGCTTGGGGAGTGGACAGTAAGCTGAAAAACTCAACGCCCTTGTCAAAATACTTGTAGTGCCACTTCCATTGAGAGCCCGTCACCTGAATGGTGAGCTCCGATTGGCTAGGATCTTCCATGGCCACTAGGGTTTTGGTGGCTGGCACTGCCATCACAATCAAAATCAGGAACGGGATCACCGTCCACAGGATCTCAACCTTGGTGCTTTCATGGAAATTGGCAGGAACTGCGCCTTTGGACTTACGATGTTTGATCAGCGAATACAGCATGATCCCAAACACCACAGCCGCAATACCACAGCAGATGTAGAAAATGGTCATGTGCAGGCCGTAGACCTGCTGACTGATGTCGGTAACACCCGGGGTCAGATTAAAATCCGACACATCGGCGTGCACCCAGACTGGGATAAGCAAACCTATCACCAGTAGATACAAACTTCTCACAACAACGGCTCCTCTGTGTATTGCGTAACGCAATATCCAGAGAAGAGCAGCACAGTAATTCTCAGCCCTATGAAGCTCCCCTCCCCTTATTTATTCGGTTTGGGCAAACTACGGAAACGGCTTATCCCGAGGTTACAGCAGCCTTGTATCTCACTTCATTGTGGCTAAACGGAGTTGCGTTCCAACCATTGATGAAATTGATACAACGATTCTTCGATCGTCTGTTTTCTTAACCTAAAGACTAAATTTAGATTGATCAAGATCAAGAATCTGATTCAACCCAAAATACCAACTAACTTAGTCTGGAATAGATCCGCAGTGCGCTTTACTTAACTATTGGCTGAAAAATCTAAAAACGCCTAATAAAAAAGACAAATCAGATTGAATGGAATTCATATTGGCGATCTACCTGCAAATATTTCAGAAGATCGCCCTTTATCTAGGTTTAATGAATCCAATTGCTGCGATGAGCAGGGATAATTGCATGGGTAAGTGACTGGGAAGGCTTAGGTTGCTGAAACAGGTACCCACGGCATTGCGCCTTCTTACTGGCTAGATTCAGTCGACGCCAGTCGCGCTCTTCCAGCTTAGGCAACCAAGCAAGCACCGCACTGGCAGTACGACCGGCCAACGCTTGCTCTACCGCCCACTGGCCTTCCAATTCGTCTTGGCAGCGCACGATCAACAGACGATCCATGGCCACACCCGCTTCTTCTAGAATCGCTTTCCAACCACTGCGAGGTGGGTTTACCAACACCAACCAACGCTGTTGCTGACTCAGCTCCGCCAGACTGGAAGCCAAAGATTTCAGCGTGCTCAAGCTGCTGTCAAATCGAGTCAGCTTTGACTCAGATTGCCAGTTGCCTTGCCACAGGCCAGGGTGACGAAACTGCGCTCCATGCTGCACTTTCATTAATGCAATCCTCCATTACGTATCACCCCTACCGCCAAACCTTCAATGGTGAGAGGTTCCTGCTCCAGATCAACCCGAATCGGTTGATACTCACTGTTCTCGGCGTGCAACAACACGGTGTCGCCGTTGCGTTCAAAACGCTTAACGGTAACGTCATCGCCTACGCGCGCTACCACAACCTGACCGTTTCGTGCCTCTTTCTGACTGTGTACCGCCAGTAGATCGCCATCCATGATGCCAATATCGATCATCGAATCGCCGCGAACACGCAGTAAATAGTCGGCATTAGGGCTAAACATGCTGGGATCAAGCTGGCAATGTTGTTCAACGTGCTGTTGAGCCAAAATTGGCTCACCCGCTGCAACCTGACCAATCAGAGGCAAGCCCAGTTGCTCAGGCTCAGGGCCGGTATCCAACAAACGAATGCCGCGAGAGGTACCAGGAACGATCTCGATTACTTCTTTCCGAGCTAACGCTTTTAGATGCTCTTCGGCGGCGTTGGCACTACGAAACCCCAACTGCTTGGCAATCTCAGCACGAGTTGGCGGCATGCCAGTCTCAGCCATGTGGTTACGGATAAGTTCCAGAACTTGAGTTTGCCTTGGGGTTAACGGCTTCATATCTTTACCTGTTTATCTATACAGTACCACTGTGAGTATATACAGGCCGGTGATAATTTCAACAACTTATTTTGTTTGCGAGTGTCTAGATAAAGCTGAATCACAAGAATGACATGCCAAATCGATGCACCAATTTCACTCGCTGGGGCATTCGAACCGAGATCACTGCTAAAATCTGCGCACCTCTAAGGTGCCGAACTGTGGGGTTTCGGTGTATTATCAACGACAATTACAGAACCATAAGTGAAGACTACGGTGACCCAAGACTATCTATCACCCTGGATGAAGGGTGCCCGCTGGCTGCAAAAGCCGGTGGTAAACAGCCGATTGGTGCCAGCCGATCCCATTGGTGAACTCGACATCGACCTCGAGCGCCCAGTGGTGTACGTGCTTAACCACGAGTCCCATTCTGATCTACTGGCACTCCATGAAGCCTGCCTAAATGCTGGGCTTCCAAGCCCGCTTGAGCCTCTGCAAGTGGAAGGCGAAACCGTCAGCCGCGTGGTGTTCCTCAATGGCGCAACCCCGCTGATCGGCAAACGCAAAAAAACCGATTTCCTGCAGCGCTTCGAACAGCTGCTGTCTCTGCATCAACGACACACCGAACTGGATATCCAGGTGGTGCCCGTTGCCCTGATGTGGGGCCGCGACCCAGGTAAAGATGAGAGCGTAAGTGCAACGCTACTCAATAAAGACTACCCAACCTGGCTGCGAAAATTCTTTATTATGATGATGCTGGGCCGCGACAGCTTTGTGCGCTTCTCTCGCCCGGTATCTCTGCGTTATATGGCGGATCGCCACGGCACCGACGACAGCATCGCACACAAGTTGGCGCGGGTGGCTCGAGTGCACTTTGGCCGCCAGCACACAGTTGCTACTGGCCCGAAACTGCCGGACCGTCAAGCTCTGTTCCACAGCCTATTAGCCTCTGACGCCATCAAAAAAGCCATTGCTGAAGAAGCCAAATCCAAAGAGATCAGCGAAGACAAAGCCAGAGAGAAAGCCACCGAATATCTGGATGAGATTGCGGCCGCCTACTCCAGCAACTTGATCCGTGTCGGTGAACGTATCCTGGCTTGGTTATGGAACAAGATCTATAAGGGCATCAACGTGCGGGGCGCCGAAGAGGTTCGCCGCCTGTCTCAAGATGGCCACGAGATCGTGTTCGTTCCTTGCCATCGTAGCCACATGGATTACCTGCTGCTGTCCTACATCATCTATCAACAAGGGATGGTGCCACCGCACATCGCAGCTGGGGTAAACCTGAACTTCTGGCCAGCGGGTCCCATTTTCCGCAAAGGGGGCGCGTTCTTCATTCGTCGCTCCTTTAAAGGCAACAAGCTGTACGCCGAGGTGTTCCGTGAATACCTGCATCAGCTGTTCGCACGGGGCTACTCCATCGAATACTTCTGCGAAGGCGGCCGCTCCCGCACTGGCCGTCTGCTGCCACCTAAAACCGGCATGATCGCCATGACATTGCAGACCGTAATGCGTGGCATCGAACGTCCAGTTACCTTGGTGCCTATCTACCTGGGTTATGACCACGTGATGGAGGTCTCTACTTACCACAAAGAGCTAAAAGGTAAGAAGAAAGAGAAGGAAGGCGTATTCCAAGTATTCTCTGCCATCAAGAAGCTGCGTAACTATGGTCAAGGTTATGTGAACTTTGGTGCGCCAATCACCGTGCATCAGTTCTTGAACGACAAAGTGCCGCAGTGGCGTGAAGACACCGCTGAGAATGGCGATCAGAAGCAGCCTTGGTTAACTCCAGTGGTGAACGACATCGCCCATGAGCTGATGTGCAACATCAACGATGCGGCGGCGGTCAGTGCAGTAACTCTGACGGCCACCACCTTGCTGGCAACCCAACATCACGCCATGTCCCGCCATGCACTGGAGAACCAGCTGGATCTTTACCTGAAACTGCTGCAATCGGTGCCGTACACCACCTACACCACGCTTACTGAAGGCGATGGTAAATCGGTGCTGCAAGATGCCTTGGATCTGGAGAAATTCCAGCTGACCGACGACGACCTAGGTCAGATCGTCAGCATCTTTGATAACCAAGCGGTCACCATGACCTATTACCGCAACAACATCTTGCACTTGATGATTCTGCCGAGCTTGTTGGCCTCCTTGGCGCTAACCAACAAACGTAATCAGCGTGAACAGTTGATTGAACAGGCTAAGACCCTGTATCCACTGGTGCAAGCTGAGCTGTTTATGGGTCTTGGAGAGCAGTTGGAAGAGTACTTGCACGCTCAGCTCAACGAGTTCATCAACCACGGTCTATTGACCGAATCTGACGGCGAACTCAAGGTCAACGACGCCAAGCGCGACATGTTGATGCAACTGGGCGCCATCAGTCAGGAAACCCTTCAGCGTTATGCCATCTTACTGTCTCGTCTGCAGGCGGAGCCGACCATCGAGCGTGGTTCGCTGGAGAAGGAGTCCACCAAGCTGGCCGAGCGCCTGTGCAAACTGCACGGCACCAACGCACCGGAGTTCTTCGACAAGAAAGTGTTTAACACCCTAACCTTACGTTTGAAGGAGATGGGCTGCATTGGCGACGAACCCGATACCGATAAGATCAAGGTATTGGCTCAACTGGTACTGACTCAACTCCCCATCAGCATGCGAGCTTCCATCAGTCAGGTGGGATAACGCATCGATACTCAAGGGCCCGCAAGGGCCCTTACAATTTTTGGACAACACATGAAACAACACGCCTCTCCTAGCCTACTTGGCGGAGCCATGATCATCGCCGCCACCACCGTAGGTGCCGGTATGTTTTCCCTGCCCGTTACCGCTGCCGGTATGTGGTTCAACTACAGCATCATGGTGTTGGCTTTCGCATGGCTCTGCATGCTGCTCTCTGGCCTATTCGTACTGGAAACCAACCTGCGTTTTCCTGTGGGTGCCAGCTTTGACACCATGGTTGGCGAAACCCTAGGCCGCCCTTGGCGTGTGGCCAATGGCATCTCCATCGCCTTCGTACTCTACATTCTGACTTACGCCTACATCAGTGGCGGCAGCTCCATCGTCAGCCACGGTGCCGCCAGCGCCTTTGGCATCGAGATGAACAGTACTGTCGCCGCCCTGTGCTTTGCCTTAGTGCTGGCCAGCATCGTGTTTGTGGGTGCCAAAGCGGTGGATCGCATCAGCACCATCATGATTGGCGCCATGATTCTGACCTTCGGCGCTTCCACTTTGGATCTGGCCCCAAGCATTCAGGCCGCCAATCTATGGCCAGAGAACAGCGATGGCCAAAGTTACGCCATCTTCGGCCTTGCAGCTCTGCCCTTCATGCTGGCCTCCTTCGGCTACCACGGCAACGTACCTAGCCTGGTGAAATACTATGGTAAGCAGCCTAAACGCATTGCACTGGCCCTACTGCTCGGCACCGGTCTGGCCTTCACCATCTACCTACTGTGGCTGACCCTGAGCTTCGGCAACTTAAGCCAACAGCAACTGCTGCCGGTAATTCAGGCCGGTGGCAACATGGGCGATCTGGTGGCCGCGCTGGAGCGCAGCGACAACGGCAATCTGGGCACCATTCTGTCGCTGTTTGCCAACCTGGCTGTGGCCAGCTCCTTCTTGGGCGTGACGTTGGGGCTGTTCGATTACATTGCCGACCTGTTTGGCTTCGACAACAGCATTTCGGGACGCAGCAAAACGGCGGTTATCACCTTCCTGCCCCCCCTACTATTGGCATTGGCTTGGCCCCACGGCTTCATCTACGCCATCGGTTTCGCCGGTTTGGCGGCAACCCTGTGGGCTGCCATCGTGCCAGCCCTGATGGCCAAAACCGTGCGCACCCTAGACAGCCAAGGCGATTACCAAGCGCCAGGCGGTCAAGCAGGCATCTATCTGGTTATCGGTTTCGGTCTAACGGTGGCGGTGTGTGAAATCGCCAGTAAATTGAAACTGCTGCCGGTGTTTGGCCAATAATGGACAACGCCGTTATCACCCTGCGGACTCGGCTAATTGCCGAGTCCAGCAAACCCTATCAGTCTCGTGGTGCCACCGTGGTGCGCTGTGACCGCTGCCAGATCGCTGAGTCTCACTGCTGCTGCAGTTACAAGCAGCCGCAGCAACTGCAAGCGGCCTTCTGCCTGATCATGCATCGCAAAGAGCCGATGAAGCCCACCAATACCGGTCGCATCATCGCCGAAATTCTGCCGCAAACCGCCGCCTTTGCCTGGGATCGCACCGAGCCAGATCCTGAGATGCTGGCCTTTTTGGCGGATCCACAGTGGCAACCCTATCTGGTATTTCCTGAAGCCTATGTGGAAGACCAGCCCGTAGTAGAAGCACCCCGACCTTGCCCAGAGGACAAGCGGCCGCTGTTTATCCTGCTAGATGCGACTTGGGCTCAGGCACGTAAGATCTACTTTAAGAGCCCCTATCTGCAGCAGATGCCGGTACTGAGCATCAACCCAGAGCGCCTCTCCAATTACAAGCTGCGTGAAGCCGCCCACGATCACCAACTGGCCACCGCCGAAGTGGCGGCTATGGTGTTGGAGCTGGCCGGAGAGTCCCATGCCGCAGAAGTCTTGGATGCCTATTTTCAGCTGTTTTCTCAGTGCTATTACGCAGGCAAGCGCCAACTGCCAGTGCCGACCAGTGGTGAGGCCTTCGACCGGCTTAAGGCCTGCAAAGGAGAGTGAGCATGAAAGCCCGTTTCGATCAGTGGTTAAGTTTTCGCACCGTGGTCAAACGGGGCAGCTTTGCCGCCGCCGCTGAATCATTGGAGCTGTCTCGAGCCTTGGTCTCCGGCCACGTACGCCAACTGGAGGAGCACTACGGAGTCAGGCTACTCAATCGAACTACCCGCAGGTTATCACTCACCGACGAAGGCCAGCGGCTGCTGGAGCGCATTGCGCCGCTGCTGGACGAAGCCGAGTCTACCGAGAAACAGATGCAGGACCTGGCCAATGAGATCCGTGGCACGCTGCGGATTCAAGTGCCCGCCGTACTGGACGCCGAGCCACTGCACCACTGTCTGGCGAAGTTGATGCTGCAACACCCTGGGGTGAAACTGGAGGTGTTGATTGGCGAGTCGATAGACGACCTTGTGGGCCGAGGCATCGATCTGGCCCTCTACATTGGCACCCTAGAGGACAGCTCCATGGTGTGCCGCCCTCTATGCCAGCTGGAAACCAAACTGGTGGCCAGCCCAACCTATTGGCAGCAAGCGGGCATACCCTCTCAAGTCAGCGACCTGTCCCAGCATCGCTGCATCCACTATCGTCACTGCTTAACTGGCCACAATTGGGATTTCCTCGACCAAGATGGCCAGCCCATATTGGTCAAACCCAACTTCGTGATGGAAACCGACAGCGAAACCATGGCACTTCGACTGGCCAAAAGCGGCGTTGGGGTCACCACCGCCTTGGCATTTTTGTGTCAACAAGCCTTAGCTCAAGGCACGCTGGAAGCCCACTTAGATTGCTATCTACACCCAGTGCCTCTGTCGGCGGTTTACCCTGCCAAGCACAATAAACCGCTTCGTTTGCAGCGATTGCTTGAGTTGTTAGCTGAGACCTTTACGAATCCAATGATCCACCGCTAATCGAGCCACCTGCATCTCAATACCTCTTGGCACCGGCTGAGGCGCATTGGCGTATTCTCTGGCATTTTTGGCCATGGCCGCCAGACTCAGCGCTTGCAGCGCGAGCCCCAGATCCATGATCTCCACTGGGTTGCCATCTCCTGCGGCCAGATTCACCAGATTACCGCCACTGAGTAGGTACAGAGTCTTACCGCGGAACTCAAACGCTTCCACCTGCTCCCGAATGCGGCGAACCTGTGTCGCTTCGCTGCGCAGATAGTCCAGCTCCATCTCGGTAGCAAAGTGACCGGCATTGGCCAAGATCACGCCATGTTTGAGCAGCGGGAAGTGTTCTCGAGTGATAATGCCATCGTAGCCAGTCACCGTGACCACCATGTCGGCATCGCCAATGGCGGGTTCTAGATCCTCCGTTGGAAAACCTTCCATATGCGCTTCTAATCGAATCAAAGGATCCTGCTCCACCACGGTTACATGGGCCCCCATGCCTCGCAGGCGCATGGCCACGCCGCTGCCACAATAGCCATAACCGATCACCGCCACACGCTTACCATGTAGCATCACATTGGTGGCTCGCATAATGCCATCCACCACAGAACTGCCTACACCATAACGGTTTTCTACGATGCGTTTGGCTTGGGTGTCGTTGATCACCAAGGTGGGGAAGCTCTGCTGCGGTGCCAACTCCCGCAGGCGAGTCGCTCCGGTCGTGGTCTCCTCGGTGGCACCGATAACTTGCGGTATCTGATCTGCAAATTCCTCTTCACTAAACAGCAAGCTGTGGAGGTCAGCGCCATTATCAGACAGCAGCTGCGGCTTGGCTCTAAGTACCTGACGACACTGCTCTATGTGGTCATCAAAGGTCTCGTTGCGATGCCCAAGCACCTGCACACCGTAATCGGCACGAATGGCTTCGGCGGTGTCATCTTGAGTGGTGCCTGGACTGCCGGTGATCACCACATTGGCGCCGCCCTTGGTCAACGCTTCCAGCCAGACGCCAGTCTTGGCTTCCACATGCAGGCAGATGCCCAGAGTTAGCCCCTCAAAAGGGCGAGTCTTAGCAAACTCTTGTCCCAATGCAGCAACAATGGGCATGTGAGCTTTGGCCCACTGAATGCGATTGCGGCCTGATTGCAGTGTGTCGGTCATGGTGTTTCTCCTTATCAATTTGTGCACCGTCATTGTCGACGGCGGCAATTAGGAGAAAAACGGCCAGCGCTGAATGGACTGTTCAGAAAATCCAACAAATAGGGGCACCAACGTGCCCCTATTTATCGATGATGACCCGAACTCTCATCAGCTCGTTTTTAGTTTGCCTTGGTAGATCAGCAGATACAGTGCTGGTATCACGAACAGGGACAGCAGCGGTGCGGTAACCATTCCGCCAACCATAGGCGCAGCAATCTTCTGCATCACGTCATTACCAGAACCTGCACCCCACATGATCGGCAGCAAGCCAAAGAAGATGGTGGCTACCGTCATCGCCTTAGGACGGATGCGCATAACGGCGCCCTCCATCAATGCATCTTTGAGGTCCTCACGGCTGTGGTAGTTGCCCTCTCGCTGACGCTGTTTAATGGCGTTGTTGAGGTAAACCAGCATCACCACCCCAAACTCCGCCGCCACACCAGCTAGGGCGATCATGCCCACCGCTACCGCCACCGACAGGTTAAAGTCCAGCAGATACAGCAGCCACGCCGAGCCCACTAGGGCGAAAGGCAGACTAAGCATGATAACGCTGGCCTGCACCGTCGAACCGAAGGTCAACATCAACAGCAGGAAGATAACTGCCAGCATCATTGGAATCACCTGAGTCATCTTGGCTTCCACCCGCTGCATGTACTCATACTGACCCGCAAAGCTGATGCTGTAGCGAGGAGGCAGCTTGAGTTGGCTATCTAACGCCGCTTGGGCACTGTCGATGTACTCTCCAATGGACACGTCTTTGATGTCCACGAACACCCAGGAGATCAGGCGGCCGTTCTCGCTTTTCAGCATCGGCGCACCATCGCTGATGCTGATCTCCGCCACGGCAGACAATGGCAAGTAATGACCATTACTGGTCACCACTGGCAGTTGCCTGAGCTTATTGATGTCGTCACGCAGCTCCCGTGGGTAACGAAGGTTGATCGGGTAGCGCTCAGCGCCCTGCACCGATTCGCCAATTTGCATGCCGCCGATGGCTAGGCGTACCACATTCTGCACATCATCCAAAGACAAGCCATAGCGGGCAGCTACCGCCAACTTCGGCTCGATGTCGATATAGCGGCCACCACCAACACGTTCGGCAAAGGCGGAAACCGTTCCGGGAATTGGCGCCAAAATGGCTTCAATCTCGCCGCCAATTCGCTGTAATTCGTCGACATCCGCCCCAGATATCTTAATGCCGATTGGCGTCTTGATGCCGGTAGACAGCATATCAATACGGGTTTTGATCGGCTGTACCCAGGCGTTGGTCATGCCCGGCACTTTAACTATGCCTTGCAACTCATCGACGATGCCAGCAAGCGTCATTCCCTCACGCCACTGCGCTCGTGGCTGCAACATGATGGTGGTCTCCAGCATGGTCAGCGGCGCCGGATCCGTGGCGGTTTCCGCACGACCAACTTTACCAAATACCCGTTTTACTTCGGGCACGGTCTTAATCAGCCGGTCGGTCTGTTGCAGGATCTCCGCCGCCTTTCCAGCACTCACCCCTGGCAAGGTGGTTGGCATGTAGAGCAGATCTCCCTCCTCCAACTCTGGCATAAACTCAGATCCTAAGTTGGACATGGGATACCAGGCACTCACCAACACCGCCAACGCCACCGCCAGCGTCAATTTCGGGAATCGCAGTACGCCATTTAGGCAAGGACGATAGATGGCAATCAGCACTCGACTGATGGGATTTTTGCGCTCATCGGGGATGCGCCCGCGAATGAAGTAGCCCATCAATACCGGAATCAAGGTGATCGCCAGCAGCGCCGAAGCCGCCATGGCGAAGGTTTTGGTGTAGGCCAGCGGGTGGAACAACCGACCCTCCTGAGCTTCCAAAACAAACACCGGCATAAAACTTAAGGTGATGATCAGCAAGCTAAAGAACAGCGCTGGCCCTACTTCGACCGAAGCCTCTTTGATTAGCTGCCAGCGAGCTTCCCCTTGAGGCTCATCGCCATGCTGATGACGATAATGCTCCAGATGTTTATGGGCGTTCTCCACCATCACGATGGCCGCATCCACCACGGCACCAATAGCGATGGCGATGCCACCAAGACTCATGATGTTGGCATTCACCCCCATCCAGCCCATGACGATAAAGCTGATTAGAATCGACAACGGCAGGGTGATCACCGCCACCAGAGTGGAACGAGCGTGCAGCAGGAACAGCAGACATACCAAGCCCACCACTAGCATCTCCTCGATCACCTTGCTCTTAAGGTTATCTACCGAATTTAAGATCAACTGGGAGCGGTCATAGGTGGTCACCACCTCAACCCCTTCCGGCAAACCCGCTTTAAGGCTCTGCAATTTCGCTTTAACCGCATCGATGGTCGCTAGGGCATTTTCGCCGTAACGCATAACGATGATGCCGCCCACCACTTCGCCTTCACCATCAAGTTCAGCAATGCCACGGCGAGACGCCGGACCGATACGTAACATGGCCACGTCTTTTAGCAGCACCGGGTTGCCCGCCTCGCTGACGATGCCCAAGGGGATGTCGGCAAAATCTTCTAGCCGCTGGCGATAGCCAGTCGCACGGATCATGTATTCCGCTTCAGCCATCTCGATAACTGAGCCACCCACCTCGGCGTTAGCACGCTCGACAGCCTGTTTCACCTTACCGATGTCCAGCTTATACAACGCCAACTTGTGAGGGTCGACCACCACCTGATAGCTCTGCTCCATGCCGCCGATGGTCGCCACTTCTGACACCCCTGCGACGCTTTGCAGCTCTAGCTTCAGATACCAATCCTGCAGACTGCGCAGTTGCGCCAAATCGTGGGTTCCGGTTCGGTCCACCAGGGCGTATTCATACACCCAGCCAACCCCGGAGGCATCCGGCCCAAGCTCTGGCACCGCCGCCGCAGGCAAACGCCCTTGAACCTGAGACAGGTATTCCAACACTCGAGAGCGTGCCCAGTAGATGTCGGTGCTATCCTCGAAGATGACATACACGTAGGAGTCACCAAAGAAGGAGTAGCCCCGCACCGTCTTGGCGCCGGGTACAGCTAACATGGCAGTCGATAAAGGATAGGTCACCTGATCTTCCACCAGCTGAGGGGCTTGCCCTGGATAGCTGGTTTTGACGATCACCTGAACGTCGGAGAGATCCGGCAGTGCATCCAGTGGTGTGGTTCGAAGCGCCTGCCAGCCGATGAGCGCCACGACGGCGGTCAACACCAGCACCATGACGCGCTGCCTAATTGAGGCAGCAATGATCTTTTCTAACATGCGGCCTCCTAGTGCTGATGACCAGCGTGAGATTGCATCGCTGCTGCTTCGCCATCCTGCGAGGAGCTTAAGCGCATCAAACTGCCTTTAAGGCTGGCTTCAGAGTCAAGCAGGAACTGGCCTGAAACCACCACCTGCTCTCCTGGCTCAACCCCGCTGAGCACTTCCGCCTTACCTTTGGCCACCATACCTAGGCGCACCTCTTTAACCACAAACTCCTTGTCACTGCGCTGCACCACCACGCGGTTGCTCGAGCCGGTTTGAATCAAGGCTTCCGTAGGCACTAAGGTCAACCCACGCTTGGCGGTGCCATAGAGCTCCACATCCACAAGTGAACCGGGACGCAGCTTCCCTTGGGGGTTGGCCAACTGAACTCGTACTTGCAGGGCGCGGGTTACCGGATCCAGCTCTGGATAGAGGTAATCAATTTTCCCTTCCAGCTCAAACAAGCCCAGCGCCGCTGCGGTAACCGCCGCATCTTGGCCCGGCTTAAACCAACCTTGTTGCTGCTCAAACACCTCGGCAATCACCCAAACTTGGCTGAGATCCACCAACTTCATCACTTCGGTATTAGGTTGAATATACATGCCATCACGAACGTTAAGCTCACTGATGACGCCATCGTGTTTGGCGTAAAACGGCACTCGATAGAGGCTTTTTTGGCTGCGCTCTAGCTGGGCGATCAGCTTGGCATCCATCCCCAATAGCTCTAGGCGCAACTTGGCTTTGCGCAGCAGCTCACTGCCTCGCAGCTGATCCCTCTTCAGGCTATCGATAGCCAACAAAAAATCATCTTGAGCATTCACCAACTCCGGGCTGTAGAGCTCAAACAGCAGATCGCCTTTTTTAACCTGATCACCGGCGGCAGCAACCCCCAGGGTTTCAATCCAACCGGAGACCCGGGCATGCACATGACTGATGGCATCCTGATCGTACTCCACGGTACCAATGGTGTTGATGTAGCGCCACAAAGTGCCCTGTTTGACCTCGGCAATCCGGATACCCAGTGCTTGTTGCATGCCTCCTGGCACACCAACCACCACCTCTTCACCGACGCTGCCCATCTCTACCGGTTCCAAATCCATGCCGCATATGGGGCAAGTTTCACCGGGATGATCAGAGACAATGTGTGGATGCATCGGACAGACGTATTTCACGGTTACGCCGGATTGCGGCGTGTCTGAGTTAGCCTTGGTCAGAAACTCAGGCTGTGGCATCTGAGTTGCTGGCGTAAAGCTCACCTCATGGGCTGGCTGTTGACTATGGGCATGGCCACTATGATCTTCAGCGGCAGTTTCAGGATTATCCACCGGGGTCATATACATATTGCAGATGTCGCAGCGGTCGCCAATCTTACCAGTTTGGTCTGGATGCATCGGACAAGCGTAAGGCGCGGCCACTGGCGTTAGAAACATCTTACATTCAGGACAACGGTCACCCTTCTCACCGGTTTGATGCAGATGCATGGGACACGCGTAGGTGGCTGTCGCCGGTGTTTCACTGGCGGTTTCGATGGCATGAGGGCCGTGACCTGCCGCCAAAACAGAAAAGCTTGGGGTGATGGCAAAACTCAATACCATCACAACGGTTACTATGCCGGCAATGCGCTGACAAAGAGAAAAACTGGGGAACATCGCGTTCTCTCCCTCGAGACCTAAGATACAGGCATCGATCATCAATTTTCTAAAGATGGCAGAAAATCGTTCTGCCACAAACAGTTAAGTCAAAGTCGTCGTTTGAAAATTGAATTTAGGCGATGGGAGGACGGTTGTCAGACTCCAGCACAACGGAGTCAAATTGGTAGGTTTGCACCACAGGCGCAATGCTTGGCATCTCATGCTGGTGCCAAGTGAAGGTGATCAATACCGAGACTGATGACATCCCAGACTGACATTGGCTGCAGCCATTATCACATTCCACTTGAGCAGAATGATTACAGTGATCGCTGTTGTGCATGCCACCGCAGCAATCGCTGGCTTGCTCAACCATCGACTCCATCTGGCCATGGCAATCCATAGCTGGTTGAGCCATCACCGCCTGCATCTCCAGCGCATTTAGCTTAGGTGCAGCCGCCATCGCTCCTTGACCAATAAAGGCCAAAGACAACAGTAGCAAGGCGAGCCATTGCTGAAGTCGAGATTGCGGTGAAGTACGAGTCATGATGGTGGTTATAACAAATTCCCCCCACCAGCGCCAACTAGCAGGGGGCATAAGTTATGTTAGTGCTTGTGACCGTGGCCATGGCCTGCATCGGCCATCGGCTCTAAATCCATGCCGCACTTAGGGCAGGTATCACCAGCATAGCCTTGAATCTTAGGATTCATTGGGCACGCGTGAGTGTAGCCTTCCGCTTTCTGTTCAGACTTCATCGGTTCCAAGTCCATGCCGCACTTAGGGCAGGTATCACCAGCATGACCTTTGATCTTAGGGTTCATCGGGCAAGCGTGGGTGTACTCTTCACCGGCCGCTGCATCACCGTGATGATGACCATGATGGTCTTTCATCTTCATTTTACAACTGCCGTCGCACTTCCCCTCTTTGGCATGGGGGCAGTGTTGCTCAGTCTGACCATTGTGATCATGATGATGACCAGCCATAACGAAAGGGGCGGATACCAGAGCGATGCTCATGGCCAAGATAGCCAGTAATTTTTTCATTTTTACTCTTCTTTTCAATAAATTATTTTGTTCGGGACTGAATCTTATAGGAGGGTAAACCTCAATTAAGCCCCGAGGATGGGCGGCCTGAGCTCCGCATCCAATATTAGTGAAAGGAGTAAAGGCTCTGTCGTTGTGGGAACAACCGAAGCCAGCAAAGGCAGATGCCATTGGCTGTGTGAGGCAATCAACACCAGAGGTGAATAGGAGGTAACTTGGCAGTGGCCACACTCACCACCACAGTGATGGCAGGGTGAGTCGGTTGCCATTTTTCCACAGTGAGCATGCCCATGATGGCCACTCATTTCGGCTTGGCTTTTAGACGGGATCGGTTCATTAGCCGCAGCGGTATTCACCACTAAGCTAAAGCTGAACAGAACTAACATCATTAAGCGAAACAATGGCTTCACAGATCCACTCGAGGAAATCTCAATCTCTTATATTAGTGTCTGTGATTTCCGACAATGAGAACCAAACTCAGTTCACATTCTGGAAAATCATCCCTCGATTAAGACAGGCGCGCAGCCGCAAAAGGTAGGAACACTTCGGTTACCCGAAGGCTAAGCGCATTAACGGAAAACTCACGTTGGCGACCCCAAAGCCCATTGTCCACCGGCATTCCGAGAAGCCGAGCGTGGTTCGCGGCGGTCGAGTGATCATCATAATGACGCACCTCAATGGGGCCCCGGATCAGATCATCGGCGGCAAACAGACGCTCACCTAAAGGCTGGTTGCCCAAAGATGCAAAATCGATGCTGGAGCCCTGTACGGCTTCAAGGGGAACTTCAGTATTGGCGTAAACCCAAGGAATGCCGTCGAGCTTAAGCAACACTTGGCGCTGCCAAATTTGCTCTCCCTGTTGCCAGCTGGGGCCAGACTCTTGGGCCGGCGCCATGCCTTCAGACAACAGCTGAACTTCGAAGCGGCGGCAGAGATTCTTGAGTTTCAAAGTCAAAGAGCCACGGTCTTGCAACCACGACATCAAGATATGAGGAGGTGTTGTCCCTGAGTGAGATGCGCCGAAAGCCGGTGCGTCCATCGTTGCTGTGGTCATTACTGCTCCCTGACTAAGCCTGCCTTTTTAGCCTGATTAATGCCAATTCTCAAAAATACTTACGAGTGACTCAATCAATTCGGCTTAAAAAGACGATAAAACGCATAATAGCAAAACTCCCATTGGAGCTAAACCGCCGCCTGTATTAGAGTAGTTAGGATAATCACCATGACGTGGAGCCATTTTGGCCATGAGACTCGCATTACTCCTTGTTCTGTCTAGCTTAATCTTCTCCCCCGTTAGTCTAGCTGAAGAGGAGCCGACGGCACCGGCCGCCGCAGGCGACAGTTTCGGGTACTACGGCCTCGAGCCAGAGATCGTCACCAACTACGTCACCAAAGGCAATCGTTTAGGCTATATCCGCGTGAACATCGAATTGATGATCAAAGAGGCCGATACCATGGCCATCGTTGAGCATCATGCGCCGCTGATACGCTCCGCCATCATTGAGATTTTGGGAGAGCAGCCAGAAGATAAGATCAAATCCTTGACCGGACGGGAAGAGATTCGTCGCCTGTGCTTCACCACAGTCAATGGCCTTCTGGAACAAGAGGTTGGCCAACCGCTGCTGGTCAACCTGCTGTTCACTAAGTTCCTGTATCAGTGACGCTGACGGCTATCAAGCCCCGCCTGCGCCAAGCCGACGACCAGCCCACCTAGGTGGGCCCAGTTGGCCATATTCATAAAGCCAGCAAAGCCTGCCACCATCCACAGAACCAAGAACATCATGTAACTCTGAGGTAGGCCAATGCCACTCTCAGGGCGTAAGCGCCCCATCATCCAGCAGTAGCCAACTAAGGCATACACCACCCCGGACAGGCCGCCAAAATTAGGACCAACCATGGCAAACTGCACCAAGTTTGGCAGTGTGCCGCCGACGATCAGCACCACAAACAGCTTTCCGGTTCCAAGCCGCCGCTCGATCAAACCGCCGAGCTGCCACCACCACAACAAGTTGAACACGATGTGCATGGGGTCAAAGTGGATCAGTGTCGGAGTAAAGATGCGCCAGCCTTCCGCCAGCGAAAATGCCTGCCACGACTCGAAGAAATGCAGTACGTTGAAGATCGGCCGTTGCCAACCTAAAAACCACGGCAGGTAGATCGCCAAACACAGCACCATGATGGTTAGGGTTAACGGCCCCGCTTTGCTGCGAATCGATGCCATCATCGATGCGCCTTTGCCGTAGCTCAGCCCGCTGTGGGTGTCGCCGCTGTGCCATGACGCTTCGTGATAGCGAGGGTGATTGGGCTCAGCCACGAAACGTTGCCACTCTCGTTCGGCAACCGCTTGATCCTGTTCCAATACCCAGATCTCCAGCAGAGACTCCCCCTGCTGCACCTGAGCCTGAATGCCCATTCCCCTTAGGTAATCCATAAAGGCTTGTGCCGCTCTTGCCTGAGTCAGCTGGCCAATACGAACCTTCACTGGACTATCTCCTGACCCGCACGGACCCAGGCTTCCATACCGCCCAGTAAGCTATAAACCTCATCAAAGCCTTGCTCGGCAAGATATTGCGCCGCACTTTGGCTGCTGATGCCGTGATAGCACACCACTAACAGTGGATCGTCATAGTCGGCATCCATAATAAACTGAGCAATGTTGCCCTGATGCAGATGCAGCGCTCCCTCGATATGACCCGCCTGATAAGCCTCAGGGGCTCGGATGTCCACAATCTGCACCTGTCCCTGCTGCTTCAGCTGTTCCAGCTGCGCCAGCTCGATGTTGCTGTAGTTCGCCAAAGCCTACACTCCTTAATTTGCGTAATGCTCATCATATTAAAGATCTGGGCCCCATTACTAGGCTGCCCCATCCTCAACTGCATTGGCACGCCATTCCCAAAGCAAACAAAAAGGGCCGACATCGTCGACCCTTTATTTGTTGATACGGTATCAGTCCCAGCTCAGGATCACTTTACCCGACTGGCCTCCGCGCATCACATCAAAGCCTTCTTGGAAGTCATCCACATGGTAGTGGTGAGTGATGATTGGGGTGATGTCCAAACCGGATTGGATCAAGCTGGCCATCTTATACCAGGTCTCGAACATCTCGCGGCCATAGATGCCCTTGATCACCAAGCCTTTAAAGATAACCTTGCCCCAATCAATGCCCATGCTACCTGGAGGAATGCCCAACATGGCAATCTTACCGCCGTGATTCATGGTCTCCAGCATGGAGTTAAAGGCGCTCGGTACTCCGGACATCTCTAGGCCCACATCGAAACCTTCGGTCATGCCCAGCTCGGCCATCACCTCTTCGAGGCTCTCTTTGGCTACGTTGACGGCACGTGTGGCGCCCATCTTCTTGGCCAGATTCAGGCGATAATCGTTAACGTCAGTGATCACCACATGGCGAGCACCAACGTGTTTGGCAACCGCAGCCGCCATGATGCCGATTGGGCCCGCACCAGTAATCAGCACATCTTCACCAACCAGGTCAAAGGACAATGCCGTGTGCACAGCGTTACCAAAGGGGTCGAAGATCGACGCCAAATCATCACTGATGTCATCAGGGATTTTGAACGCGTTGAATGCTGGGATCACCAGATACTCGGCAAAAGCGCCCTCACGATCCACACCCACACCCACGGTGTTACGGCACAGATGAGTACGGCCGCCACGACAGTTACGACAGTGGCCGCAGGTGATGTGGCCCTCTCCGGAAACTCGATCGCCAATGGCAAAACCACGCACCTCTTGGCCCATGTCCACCACTTCGCCTACGTACTCGTGGCCCACGACCATTGGCACGGGAATGGTTTTCTGCGACCACTCATCCCAGTTGTAGATGTGCACGTCGGTACCACAAATGGCGGTCTTCTTAATGCGAATCAGCAGATCGTTGTGGCCCACCTTAGGTTTGGGGGCGTCCACCATCCAGATGCCTTGTTCGGGTTTTAATTTTGACAGGGCCTTCATGCGATGATCTCCAGCTCTTTACCGATGCGAATAAAGGCATCGATCGCCTTGTCTAGCTGCTCACGGCTGTGGGCGGCAGACATCTGTGTACGGATGCGGGCCGCGCCTTTTGGCACCACAGGGAAAGAGAAACCAATCACGTAAATCCCTTCCGCCAGCAAGCGGTCTGCAAACTCAGCCGCCAAGGCCGCATCGCCAATCATCACCGGAATGATGGCGTGATCGGCACCAGCCAAGGAGAATCCTGCTTCGCTCATGCGAGTGCGGAAGTGTGCAGCGTTGTCCCACAGTTTAGCCCGCAGTTCGCCGCCTTCGGCGATCATATCCAACACCTTGATGGACGCGGATACGATAGCGGGTGCCAGTGAGTTAGAGAACAGGTATGGGCGACTGCGCTGACGCAACCAATCGATCACCTCTTTTTTACCGGAAGTGAAACCACCGGAAGCCCCACCCAGCGCCTTACCCAAGGTGCCGGTAATGATGTCGACACGATCCATCACCTTGCAATGTTCGTGGGTGCCTCGCCCGCCTTCGCCCACAAAGCCAACGGCGTGGGAATCATCCACCATCACCAATGCGCCATATTTGTCTGCTAAGTCGCAGATGCCCTCGAGATTGGCGATCACGCCGTCCATGGAGAACACACCATCGGTGGCGATCAACTTATGGCGACAACCCGCTTCGGCGGCTTCCTGCAGGCAGCGCTCCAGCTCAGCAAGGTTATTGTTGGCGTAGCGGAAACGTTTGGCTTTACACAGGCGCACACCATCGATGATGGAGGCGTGGTTCAGCGCATCGCTGATGATGGCATCTTCAGGGCCAAGCAGAGTTTCGAACAGGCCGGCGTTGGCATCGAAGCAGGAGGAGTACAGGATGGTGTCTTCCATTCCTAAGAAGCTGGACAGCTTAGCTTCCAGCTGCTTGTGAATGTCTTGGGTACCACAGATAAAGCGTACGGAAGCCATACCAAAACCGTGGTCACTCAGGCCCTGCTGAGCCGCTGCAACCAACTGAGGGTCGTTGGCCAAGCCTAGGTAGTTGTTGGCGCAGAAGTTAATGACTTGCTCGCCAGTGCTGACTTCGATTGCGGTGTGTTGTGGAGTGGTGATCACTCGCTCGTGCTTGTAGAGCCCATCGGCTTTTACGTCGACCAGTTGCTGCTGAATCTGAGCGTAAAACGCGGAAGATGACATGCTGCCTCCCAATGGCATTAAAGATTATGATGCTACTGGTCACCACCTAAGAGGGTCTTAAGCCAGTGTCGGTACCAGCGCTTATTGTAGTCCCGACATTCTAACTGGGCTTTGCCTAAGGCGCAGCAGCTAAATCACAAAATTTTTGCTTGGGAAGCAGCAAGATTTGCTATCGCTTGAATTAAATCTCAGCAGTTTCTGCAGCAGAATCCTTCAACAACTGGCGATACTGGGTTTCGATGCGGTCGAACTCAGGACGCGCCTTATCGGCAATGTAGCCGCGGAAAGTGGTTAGTACTCTGAGCACACCTTGATAGATCTCGTTCTTGGTTACGGTACCGTCGATCTTCTGGGTACTTTGGAAACCGATCCAGCAGGCCACAATCATCTTCAGTGTTTGCGCTAGATCCGCAATGTAGATGTCTTCCAGCTCTACGGTGCCATTGTCTCGCAAGATGCGCAGTGCACTGGCTGACTGCACGTCCATCTTCTCCTGCACCTTAACGTAACGAGCGCGAAGCTCATCATCACGGTTAAGGATGTCGCCCAAGTTGGCGTAGAAGAAGCGGTAGCGCCACATCACCTGCAACATACCGTCGAGGAAACGCACCATAAATCCGAGATCACTTTCATGCTCTACGTCATAGGGGCGGAACGCCTCCACGATGTAGCTTTCATACTCGGTATAGATACATCGAATGATGTCTTCTTTGTTGCGAAAGTGGTAATAGAGATTACCGGGGCTGATACCCAAATGAGCTGCAATGTGATTGGTTGTAATCGCGCGTTCACCGTGTTCATTAAACAGCTCAAGACTGGCTTTAATAATTCTATCTTTAGTTTTCATTGAGCTCACCTTGATTACACTTGCCCTAGCTTACCTCGGCTTACACGGATTTGAAACACTCGCCTAGGCTGCACTATTATGCAGGCCTGAAAATTCACAAGCGACCACCATGAATCGAATCAGCTACAGCATATTGCTTTGGTTAGCCTGCCCCGTAGTCATACTCTACTTTCTCTGGCGTGGCATCAAAAGTCCAGATTACCGCGGCCGGCTAAAAGAAAGATTCGGCCTGGGGTTGCCTCGGCCTCACCAGCCAATCCTTGTGCACTGCGCCTCCATGGGAGAAACCCTCGCTGCGGTGCCGCTGATTAAAAAACTGCAACAGGCCAATCCAGAAACTTCGTTTGTGATCACCAGCAGTTCACCCACGGGTTCCGCTCAAGTCAAAACCCACTTTGGCGACAGCGTTGAACACTGCTACTTGCCCATTGATCTCAGCCTATGGCTGCGGCCTTGGCTAAAAGCGATGCGCCCTAAAGCGGTGGTATTAATGGAAACCGAACTGTGGCCCAACCTGATTCATCAAAGCCACAAACTGAATATTCCCGTGGTGGTGGCCAATGCTCGCTTGTCTGAACGCAGTGCCCGAGGCTATGGCAAGGTTCATAAGCTGGTGACGCCAATGCTGGAAAAACTCAGTGCCGTTGCCGTCCAGAACAGCACCGATGGTGCCCGCTTGGTCTCCCTTGGTGTGAACCCCAGCATCCTAACCGACTGCGGCAGCCTTAAGTTTGATATCCAAATTGATGATGAAAAGCGCCAACAGGCGCTATCTGCTCGCCAAAACCTGCTACTGGGGCGTCAAAACTGGGTCGCTGGCTCAGTACATCCCGGAGAGATGGAGATGGCACTCGCGGCCCACAAACGGCTGCTGGATACCGACGCCAACTGGCTATTGGTAATGGTGCCTCGCCACCCAGAGCAGTTTGAAAGCGCCTTCAACTTGGCGCAACAAGCGGGCTTTAACGTTCAGCGCCGCAGTGACATTGAGCAGATTGATGAAGACACTCAGGTGCTGATTGGCAATACCATGGGCGAGCTGCTGACCTTCTACGGTGCCAGCGAACTGTGCTTTGTCGGTGGCAGCCTGATTGAACGTGGCGGCCACAACCCACTGGAGCCAGTGGCTTTCGATAAGCCAGTACTGATGGGACCGAACTACTTTAACTTCCAAGAGATCGCCACAGGGCTTAAGGCTAAAAAGATTCTTATTGAAGTGGCTGACCAACAGCAGTTGGCCGAGCAATTGATTGCCTGTGATGACCAAGCTCGCTCAGAGATTGCCAAGCGAACCCAAGGCTTTATGGCGCAAAATGGCGGAGCCACTCAGCGCCAATTTGAAGTGATTCAGCAGCAGCTAAGTTAACCGGCTTTTCCCTGATAACCTTCCATCAAGTGTTGCCACTGTTCGGGCTTCCAATGAAGCCCGTCGACCCGACCCATCTCTTTGTGCAATGAGCGCTTAAGGCGCTCTAGATTCGCCTGTTGCCAACTCGCTTCGCTCTGGCGCAGCTCGCCACGATCAAAATCGATAAGGAAAAACTGGTTCTCATCCAGCAGAATGTTTCTGGCATTAAGATCCGCATGATAAACGCCAGCGTCATGGAAGCGGCGCAGCAACGCGCCCAACTCAAACCATCGAGACTTGGGCAACTCACCTTGAGTTAATGCCCCCACCAGATCCTGACACCCGCACAGCTGTTCGGTAATCAGGTCAGCCCGATACCCTAACCCGCTGCGCTCAACTCGTGCCGCCAGAGGTTTGGAAACCGGCAACCCCAATCGCACCAGTTGCTCCAACAGAGCCAACTCTTTGAAAGGGCGAGTTGCCTCCAGCCCAGGCCACAAATACCAGTCTTTGATCACCTTTCCCGGTAGGCCGCCACGATAATAATGACGCAGCACCGCCCGACGTTCATCCAGCTTGAGAAACCACGCAGGATTGCGGCCACTGGCACTGGAGTGCCCCACCACGTGATGATTCTGCATCAACCAATCTCGATCAAACCAGCGCCAATCGGCTTGGACGCCATCGGCACTGAGTAAGGTGACTTTGCCTTGAGCCTGCTGCTGCATACCCGGTCTCGCTACGGAAATTTTGTTGCAGTATAACGGCAAACCCCAAAGAATCCCCCGCGATGCCGTTGATTTCCTTGGTCGATGGTCAAAATTTATTTAAACTTGGCGTTTTGCTTCCAACAATGACGCCCATGCCCATCCCAAACTCTCCCAACTCCATCTGCATCATGCGCCTTTCAGCCATAGGCGACGTATGCCATGCCGTTGCTATGGTGCAAGCGGTGCAGCGCCGTCATCCTCAGGCCAAGATCACCTGGGTAGTGGGTAAAGTTGAGGCGCAGCTACTGGCAGGCCTTGAGGGCGTTGAATTGGTGGTGTTCGATAAGCGCCTCGGCTGGCAGGGCTACAAACAATTGTGGGCGGCACTGAAAAGCCAACGCTTTGATGTACTGCTGCACATGCAGGTGGCGCTGCGAGCCTCCATTGCCACCTTAGGCATCAAGGCCAAGGCCAAAGTTGGCTTTGATAAAGCCCGCGCCAAAGAGGGGCAATGGCTGTTTGTAAACCACAAGATTGAGCCTCAATCTGAGCCTCACGTACTCGATGGCTTTATGAATTTCGCCAGAGCCGTCGGCGTCACGGATACCAAGCCAACATGGAAGATGCCCCTAACTGACGCCGAGCTTAGTTTTGCTGAGCAGCACATTGCAGGGGACCAGCGCACCCTGATCATCTGCCCCGCGGCCAGCAAAGCAGAACGCAACTGGTTGGCAGACCGTTACGCCCAAGTGGCGGACTTCGCCCTGTCTCAAGGGATGAAAGTGATGCTCTGCGGTGGACCGGCGGAGCTGGAAAAACAGTTGGCTGCCGACATTGTCGCCCATGCCCAAGGCAAGATAACCAACCTCGTGGGTCAGACCAACCTAAAACAGCTTTTGGCCCTACTCGGTCGAGCCAGTTTGGTGATTGCCCCCGATACAGGTCCGGCCCACATGGCCGTGACCCAAGGTACACCGGTAATCGGCCTTTACGCCCACTCCAACCCAAAGCGTACCGGCCCCTATTTAAGCCTAGATCGGGTCGTCAGTCGCTATCAGCAGCACATTGAAGTCCAGACGGGAAAACCGATGGCACAGATCCCTTTCGGCACCCGAGCCAAAGGCAGTGAACTCATGCACGATATCGACGTCGAATCGGTTATTGAGCAGGTAAAACAAGCTTTAAGGGCTTAAACTTAAGCGAAATCAGCCTTAAGCCCAAGAGACCACACATACAGGACTCTCTGAATGCGAATTCTAGTTACCGGCGCCGCCGGCTTTATTGGCTACTACGTAAGCCAACGTCTATTAGACGCAGGTCACCAAGTGGTTGGCCTAGACAACCTGAATGATTACTACGATGTCGAGCTTAAACAAGCTCGACTTGAGCAGTTGACGCCACACCGCCACTTCCAATTCATCGAAATGGATCTGGCCGATCGCGATGGCATGGCCAACCTGTTTGCTGGCGACAAATTCGATCGCGTGATTCATCTGGCCGCCCAAGCAGGGGTGCGCTACTCCATCGACAACCCAATGGCTTATTTGGACTCCAACCTAGCGGGCATGCTGACCATCTTGGAAGGCTGCCGCCAGCAGAAGGTTCCCCATCTGGTTTATGCCTCTTCGTCATCGGTGTACGGCATGAATAAGAAGGTGCCATTTAGCGAGTCTGATGCCGTCGATCACCCAGTGAGCCTCTACGCCGCCACAAAGAAATCCAATGAGCTGATGGCACACACCTACAGCCACTTATACGACCTGCCGACCACCGGCCTGCGTTTCTTTACGGTGTATGGACCAATGGGTCGCCCAGACATGGCCTACTTCAGCTTTACTAAGAAGATTTTGGCTGGCGAGCCTATCGATGTATTCAACCATGGCAAGCTGTCTCGGGACTTCACCTATATCGATGACATCGTCGAGGGCGTGCTGCGCGTAATGGAGGAGATCCCATCTCGAGATGACAGCAACGACTGTTCCTCTCCCGATCAATCCAGCGCCCCATATCAGCTGTTTAATATCGGCAACCACCAGCCTGTGGAGCTATTAACCTTCATTCAGACTCTGGAGCAGGCGCTGGGCGTCAAAGCCAAGCTGAATATGAAGCCGATGCAGCCCGGCGACGTGTACACCACTTATGCGGATACCGACAATCTTCAGCAAGCGGTGGGCTTTAGCCCTGACACCTCTTTGGCCGAAGGCCTAGGTAAGTTTGCCCAGTGGTATCGCAGCTTCTACGGCTAAAGCCGTGGTAGACTCCATTTTCAGTTTTCAAAGAGTTTGATTGGCAATGAAAGTTTCTCTGCCCTCCTACAAAAACGCACAGGTTCTGGTCGTCGGTGATGTGATGCTGGATCGCTACTGGGTTGGTCCTACTGGACGCATTTCGCCAGAAGCGCCGGTTCCAGTAGTCAAAATTGACACCATCGAAGACCGCCCTGGCGGTGCCGCCAACGTGGCACTTAACATTGCGGCTCTAGGTGGCAATGCCGACTTGGTTGGCCTGGTAGGCGCCGATGAAGCCGCCGACGCCCTTAGAAGTAAGATCAGCAACCTAGGCGTTACGCCCAAATTGGTGGAGGTCGACAATGCACCCACCATCACCAAGTTGCGAGTACTATCTCGAAACCAGCAGTTGATCCGCTTGGATTTTGAGGAAGCCTTCGGTCTGAGCGGTGAAGAGCAGATCAACGAACAGACTGAAGCCGCCTTGGAACAGGCCAAAGTGGTGATCCTATCTGACTACGCCAAAGGGGCTTTGTCTAACCCGCAAGAGATCATCCGCTTGGCTCGCAAAGCTGGCGTGCCTTCTCTGGTGGACCCCAAAGGCACCGATTTCGAAAAGTACCGTGGCGCCACGCTTCTAACCCCAAATATGGGTGAGTTCGAAGCCGTTGTCGGCAAGATCAAAGACGAAGCCGACCTTGTTGCCAAAGGCTTAGCCCTAATTGAACAGTTTGAACTGGATGCGCTGCTGGTGACACGCTCAGAAAAAGGCATGACCCTGCTGCGCCCCGGCCAAACGGAACTGCACCTGCCAGCAATGGCTCGTGAGGTCTACGACGTCACCGGCGCTGGCGATACCGTTATTGGTACCCTAGCCGCCTCTCTGGCCGCAGGTAGCGAGCTGGATCAAGCCTGCGCTCTGGCTAACGCCGCCGCTTCTGTGGTGGTAGGCAAGCGCGGTACCTCAACCATCTCTGCGGTCGAGTTGGCTGCCATGGTGGCATCCATGCACGACGAAAGTGGCTTCGGTGTTATGGATGAAAGCCAGCTACTGTACGCCGTTGCCGACGCCAAAGCCCGTGGCGAAAAAGTGGTGATGACCAACGGCTGCTTCGACATCCTGCACGCAGGCCACGTCAGTTACCTGAGCCAAGCGAAAAAACTGGGTGACCGCTTAATTGTTGCGGTTAACAGCGACGACTCCGTTAAACGCCTTAAAGGGGAGTCTCGCCCGGTCAACAACATCGACCGCCGCATGAGCGTACTCGCCGGCCTTGGCGCCGTCGACTGGGTGGTGGAGTTTACCGAAGACACGCCGCAGCGTTTGATTGCCGAAGTGTTGCCTAACCTGCTGGTGAAAGGCGGCGACTATAAGGTTGAAGAGATTGCTGGTCACCAAGAGGTGCTGGCCAACGGCGGTGAAGTGCAGATTCTTGGCTTTGAAGATGGGGTTTCTACCACCGAGATCATCCGCAAGATCACCTCGAAGTAACAAGCCCCAACCATGAAAAAACCCGCCATCTGGCGGGTTTTTTATTGAAGCTATTGATGATTACTTTTCATCGGCCATCAGCTGCTCAATCAGCATGATCAAGATATGAATCACCTTGATGTGCACCTCTTGGATGCGATCGGCATAACCAAAGTGAGGTACGCGAATCTCGACATCGGCGAGGTTGGCCATCTTGCCGCCATCTTTACCGGTTAACACTACGGTCTTCATGCCTTGGGCTTTGGCCGCATCGATGGCATTGAGAATATTTTGGGAGTTGCCGCTGGTGCTGATGCCAAACAGTACATCACCACTGCGACCAACGCCTTCAATATAGCGGGAGAACACGTGGTCGTAGCCAAAGTCATTACTGACGCAAGACAGGTGGCTAGGATCGGAAATGGCAATGGCACCATACGCAGGGCGATTATTTCGGTAACGGCCGGTCAGCTCTTCGGCAAAATGCATGGCGTCACAGTGAGAGCCTCCATTACCACAGGAAAGCACTTTCCCCTGCTGTTTTAAGGAGTCCGCAATCAGGGCCGCAGCCTCTTCAACTCGAGCCATCTGCTCATCATCGGCAATAAAGCGATTGAGCACTTCAGCGGCTTCAGTTAATTCTTTACGAATCTGCTCTTTCATCGATACATCCTAATTTAAAGTCTGCCAGTAACCATATCACAGCCAATGTGAGCTATTAGTAAAAATTTACACCGTGGTCAGGCTGTTATATAGGGCAAGATAACGCTCGCAGACGCTTTGAGGGCTAAAGTCCCGCAATCGTTCCTTGGCTCCTGCGGCAAGCTGTTGCTGCAATGATTCATCAGCAATCAAGGTAAGCAGCGCCCGCTCCAACGCTTGGTCATCTCCAGGCTCAACCAACAGCCCGGTTTGACCATCGACGATCATATCGGGAATGCCACCGGCATTGGCGCCAATGACCGGTGTGTCGTGTTGCCAAGCTTCCAATACCGTTGAGCCCAAGCCTTCGTTCAAAGAGGGGAACAACATCAATTTCATTGCAGCCAGATAGTTACCAATGTCATCGCAATGGCCAAGAAATTCAATATTATCGATGCCTTGAGCCTGCTGCTTCAGTTGTGACTCGTCCTTGCCGCTGCCCAAAAACAGAAACTGCAACTGTGGATGGGTTTTCGCCAACCGGCGCGCCACTTCAATAGTGAGATGATAGCCCTTGTGGTGCAGCAACTTGCCCACCTGACCAATCAAGATTTTATCCGGATACTGAGCCTGAATCTCCGCCACTCGCTGCGGATCCGCCGCGAAAGTCGAAAAACTGCTGGGAATCACTCGAGTGGTAATCCTGTTATCCAGAGTCAATATCTGTGCCTCAATGGCACGGCTAAGGCCAACCACAGTGGCGGCATTGCGATACGCCAGCCGGGTCAGCGCACTGGATTTAAGTTTATTGTCCACCCGCCGAGTAATGATGTAGCGATTACCATGCAGCAACCCTTGCAGTGCACACCAGTACACCGCTTTGCCATCGTGGGCATGCAGCATTACCGACTTAGGTAACCAGCGACGATGGTGACCAAGCAGATGGTGCTTGGCATGTACCACGGTGACATTCAAACCTGCCAATTTGTCGTTGAGCGGGGAGTCTGGGCGAATCACAGCCCATTGCTCTACCCCTTGGGCCGCCAAAGAGCGGATTAGGTTAAGGGTTTGACGCTCACCGCCACTGAACCCTTTCGCCAAATTTACATGGCAGATCTGCATGAACATAACCTTCTAAAAACAAACCGATACAGTCTACTCGGTTACTCACCTCGGTTTCTAGTAACCTGATGTTCCGCCCAGCGCAGTTTCAAGGTTTGTTTCACCCCTTGCCCCAAATACGCCAAGCCGCGAATCAAGCGATGAAATGCCCGGTAGGTCAGCTCCTCAGAAAATCGCTGCTGAGGTTGGCAATAGCGTTTATATAGTTGCAGCCAACGACGGAAGGTGTAATGGGTATAAGGAAAGCCATCGTTTTGATCCAAGCGCTTAGGCACCACCAAGCCAAGAACCTTGCGGTCTAAGATAATGAGATTATTCGCAAAAATCTGATCGGATAGACGCTTCTGACCCGCACTCATATCAAACTTATGTCGAAACTGAATCTGGATGTGCTTGCGCAAATATGCAGTCCACAACATCTGCTCTACGTGCAATTGATGGAAGGGGTAGTTGGCATGCTGGCGCTTACCCGATAGATTCCGGTTAAATTCATAATCGCTCCACAGGGGCAGATCCCATAGGTCCAACAGATCTTCAGTTAAGCCAAAATGGAAAAAATCCGACGGGAAGAACGGAATCGCTTTCCCCTGAGAGTACTCTTTGGCGAATAAGTTGGAAGCCACTACCCGCTGACGGAAAAAACTAAACTTGTCGTCACGATGATTAAACTGCTGATACAGAGACACAAACTCATTAGAGGTTAATAAGTTATCGCTGCGCAGTTTGATGGCATAAGGGGTTCCAACCTGCTTTAAGCCCGCCATGGTACAGACAATCTGACGATTGATGTTGACCGTATGAGGCTTATCTTTCTTGTTGAACTTGGTTACCGTTGGCCCGGAATCTTGGCTGAACACTAACTCGTCATAGTCCAAACCCTGAGCATCCATGCCCTGCCAAGTCGATAAGATGATCTTGGCGCCAGGCAGGTACTGTCGTACCGACGCCAAGCACCGCTGGGTCAACTTAGGACCACGAGGATCCTCCTCGCTGGTATGCAGCGGCCCTTGAACCACCACAGAAATTTGCTCAAAACGGATGCCGTCCATATCGCTCCCTTAAGGAAAACTGGGCCTGACATCCATTTCAAAGCGCCTACATAAACTAACCGCGAACCTTTTTAAAAAGGCGACCGCGACCTTCTAGCCACTTAGGTGGCAGCAATAATGCTCTTAAACTGGTAATGCGTAACCAATCTTGCAAATCCCCCTGAATCTTCCAGTTAGGATCGCAATAACGACGATACAGTCGCTGCCAGCCAAGATGGTGTAGGTAAGTAATCAAGCTGCCAGTTCGGTTGGCACGCTCATTACCGCTGAACTTAGTATTCAGACCCAAACCAATAACTTCAGGTTCACCCACCACCAAGTTATTGGCATAACAGTAATCGGAAACTCGACGCAGCTCAGATGAATAGTCATGCAGATGTTTGATGCCGATACTGGAATCAAACTGCTGCAGCGCTGCCAACCAGAGGCGCTGAGTACAATCGGGCATGTAGTAAGGGTAGCCGTCATGCTGCTCAATGCCCGCTTTCGATGGGTCATAAACCAGATCTTGAAACAGCGGGAAGTCCCAAAGCGCGATGACATCCTCGGTCAGCCCGAAGTAGAAGAAATCACAGGCATGGAACACCACCGGCAAGCCTTTGGCGTACTCACGAGTAAAGGTGTTGTTGACCACCACCCGCTCTTTTAGAAACCGGTACTGCTCGCCACGTTTGGGAAACCCTTGCTGAAGCCGTTTGAAGTTGTCGCTTGTCAGAAAATTATCTGAGCGTAACTTCATGGCGTACTTAGTTTTGACCTGTTTCAAGCCATTGATGGTGGAGACAATCTGGCGATTGTTGTTCACCTTATCTGGTTGACCATCGGCCTTGTAGCGGTTGATATTTGGGCCAGGGTCTTGATTTAGCACCAGCTCATCATAGTCCAACCCTTCCACCGGTTGCCCCTCCCAAGTGGAGAGGATGATGGTGGCTCCGGGCAGATGCTGACGGATGCTTTTTAGCACCCGCACCGTAATGCCCTCGTCCATAGCGCGATCCGCAAGGGCCTGAACCGGCCCCTGCACCACCACACTGATGTCGGTGTTATCGATCATCACTTACTTATCCAGATCGATGTGGAAGCCAACGGAATCTTCCAACTTGTCTTTCAGATCGCTGCTGTTGCGCTTGATGTTGATGGCATCGCAGCTCTTATAAGGGTTGGATTTGGCGTAGTCGTTAATCACGATACGGCGACCGTGCACCAAGCCCATGATCAGCTGGTGATAACGAATACCAAGGCGTTCACACTGATCAATGGTGGTCTGACGGAATTTCTCTTTACGAGAGGTGGTTAGAATGATTTCAACCTTGCCGCTGGCGTACAGCGCGTTAAGCGTATCAACGTTTGGCGCAATGGCATCGGTAGTGCCCCACTTCGGCTCAGTGTATTGGCCGGAGTTGCGAACCAGAGTGCCATCCAAGTCTACAAACAGGGTGGAGTACTGGGCTTTATAAGCGTTCCACTCTTTGATGGTGCCCCAGTCAACGTAATCGCTAACCAACTGATGGCCAAAGCCTTTGCCGTCCAGAATCATCTTGAAGATGATGTGAGACAGGTACAGATCCTCTTCCACTTTCATGGCGTTAAAGTACTGCATGTACTCTTCGGCACTGGCGAAGCTGTAACCACCAACGCAGAAGGTGCTGGAAACGATCTGCTTTTCCACGATGTTGATGATCTGCCCGTCCGCATTCACCTCAACGTAGCTCTTATTGCGAGCATTAACGTTTTCCAGATTGTGCAGGTCATAGCAAGATACGGCGTTGCCTGGTTGTGGTTTGTCTTGGAAATAGTTGTCAGAGTCTTTGATGTAGATAGGGCCTTTAATATTGCCCTGCTCGATACCACGAGCCACGGTCTCAGGCTGGTTGCGGGTCTGCTCTTCCAGCAGCACGAATTCAATCAGTTCGGCAATGCCCTGCTCTTCGAACTGCTCAGTCAGCGCGGAAACGAAGCCGTACTCCAGTTCGTGCTCTTTCAGGCCCACGAGATAGATTTTGCTGACCTGCTCCAGATCCAGGCCTTTGATCGCCTCAACCACCATAAAATCACCACGAGGATGAGTCAGCATCCACTTAGGCTTTAGGTCTGGAAAGCGGGATGAGCGGCCTGCAATAGGGATAATGATGTTCATAGTTAATATCCTAATCTGGTAAGCGTAGAGGTCGTAAATTCGGTCACTTTCTCATGTTTTTCATAAGGAAAGATTCGGGCAATGTTGATCGCCTGAATTAAACCGTAATGCTTGGTATACCAATCGTAGCGATGGAAGTACTGATCCAGTTGGCGGTCAATGTACTCCATCACCATCAAATAACGAGCGTGATCTATAGGTTCACTGGTCATCAGCTCAGACCAATGAAACTGGGTATCTTGGCGTAGCTTAGCGATATCGAGCAGCGGCGAATCTAGGTAGCTATCGAGAAAATCAAAAATGCCAATCTTACTGCCATCAGCACTGATCATCATGTTGGCCAAGGTCAAATCGCCATGAATCGGTGCCAACGGCAGATTCACCGGAGCATGTTGCAGTTCGGCACGAATCCGCTCTAATTGCTGGCGCTTTAACGTCTCTTTGGCGCTACCCTTGATCTTGAGGTCGATCTCATCCAATTTTTTATAAAAGATATTGGGATCCACCGTTTCAATAACCGCAGCTTCCAGCTCCATCTCGATAATTTGAATTGCGTTATTAATAAAATTATCGATTTTTTTTAGCGAAGATTTTAAAAAGAACTCCGCATAATCCTGATAATTTAAATATTCCATTACCGCTGCATAAGCCACCTGGCCTTGCTCCTCGATCTCCATCTCATCAAGGACTTTCGGGATGTGAACGAAAGGTAGACTAACGGTTTCGTAAGCGTTGCGCTGCTTGGTGATCTGCGCTTTTAGGCGATCCACATAAGCCTGGTCTCGGGCCACTTTGGTGACACTATATCGACCTTCAGTTTGTGAAATATGCAGCTCACAGCCTGAATTACCACTTACTGAGATTTTCATATAAACCCATTACTCCAAAAATCGGCGATGGAGAGCAGATACTAGTACAAATTAAACCTAATATTATTAATCACTAGGTAAAACAGACAATCCGATTATAATACCACATCAACCATTGCTTGGTAGAGATCGCCCCATATTCGGAGACCGTCGATGGCACTAAAATTACTTATTATCAGCTCCTACAAAGACACGTGGAACAGCGTCCGTCCTGAAGCCGAAATCTTCATTGGCATGGCCAAGCTGGGCGTTGAGGTCACTCTAATGACCCAAGGCGATGCCGATTACGTGCCCCGCTTTAAAGAGCATGGTATCAACATCATCGACTTCCATCCGACCAAAAAGTTTCAATGGTCGGCCATCAAACGCATCCGTAAAGAGATCCAAGCCGGTGGTTTTGATGCCGTTTACATGTTCAACAACAAGGCGATCACCAACGGCTTATTTGCCGCCATCGGCCTGAACGTGAAAATGGTCAGCTACCGTGGCCAGACCGGCAACATCAAGCGCATCGACCCCAGCAGTTATCTGACTCACATGCATCCCCGCTTAGACGGCATCCTCTGTGTGGCCAACGCGGTTCGAGATGATCTGCGCCAGCAGGTGTTCCTGCCCAAAGAGCGTGTTACCACCGTCTATAAAGGCCACGATCTGGATTGGTATCAGGATACCCCTGCGGATCTAAGCCAATTTGGCATTCCTGAAGACGCCTTCGTCTTCAGCTGTGTCGCCAATGCCCGTCCTCGCAAAGGCTTACCGGTACTTTTGGCTGCAACCCATAAACTGCCAAAAAAGAGCAACATCCACATTCTGTTGGTTGGTGGCGGCATGGACACCGACGAGATCAAAGCCCAAATCGACGCCAGCCCTCTGGCCGGTCGCATCCACCTTGCGGGTTTCCGCACCGATGCTCCAGCCTTGATTGCCGGCTGTGACGCATCAATTCTGCCATCCACCAAACGTGAAGGTTTACCAAAAACCGTCATCGAAGCCATGGTTTACGAAAAGGCCCCGATTGTTGCCGACACCGGCGGCAGCGCCGAGCTGATTGTGGATGGCGAGAGCGGCATTGTGGTTCCACCAGGCGATGAAGACGCACTGGCAGAAGCCATGCTGACCATGTGGCAAGATCCAGAAAAAACCCAACAGATGGGTAAACTGGCTAAGGTTCGCATCAACGAACACTTCCACACTCGCCTATCGGCACAACAAACCAAAGACTACTTCGAAGCTTTGATTAAAGAGTGAATCAAGACCCTTAATCGAAATACCCAAAGGAGCCTGCTGGCTCCTTTTTTATCGGTGTTGTCTGCGCCACCCGCGCCAATGATCTCGCAGCCCCAGTAGCAGCGTTGATACGCCAAAATAGCTGGCTAGTAGCGGCCGTAACCAACGGGGCACAGCCGACAAGTAGTAATGCAGAAAACGGGCAAACAGCCGACGGCTATGCAGGAGCTTCTTACGGATAAAGTGCATCTCCCGTGACAACGACAGCCAAAACTCCAATCCCTTGCCTTTAAACAAACGCGATTTACCAAAATCGATGAAATAGAGCTGACCATCTTCTCCCTGAAGCAGGTTGCCATCATGGGCATCGCGAGTAATGACATTATTGCTGTGGATGGCAACAAACAGCTGCGCCACTGGCTGCAGTCCGGTCAAGCTAGGCTCTGCCAGCCTACTTCCGGGGATAAACTCTTTGTAGAGCACCGCGCCATCATCGGACATCTGGTAACCGTAACAACGTGGTACCGGAACCCCACGACGATGCAGGTGGTTTGCCACCTCGTATTCAGTAACCCACTCCCGTTTATGGGATTTCTCAGAGACGAACTCTTTTACCACCATGCCGTCACGGGACACTCGAGTCACTCGACCCTTACGATCATCACGATGAACGTCGGCACCGCTGAGATGGCGTCGCTGATGCTCCAATACCAAGATAGACATGAAAAAGGCTCCCACTGAAAAGTCACCAGCCTAATGCCGAGAACCTTAATGGAAGCCTAACAGGTAGAATTTTTACTCAAATTTAAAGCACGCTATTTGAGCTTGTTTTGCCGCACCCATAAGCCGAAATACTTATTAAAAACATAATGGCTCGATTGCAGTGCCAACAGCAGACCATGACGCCCTTCTAAGAAGCCTAGCTGAAGCAAGTACTTACGAAGAAAACACCAAAAGCTTCGCCCTATGATGCCCGCCACCGAGGTGCGTTTGCCCTTAGCATGACGCGCTTCGGCCCACGCATCGGCGTATTGCAAAGACTTAGCCATGTAGCCCCGATAATCGTCAGAGGTGTAGTGCAGCAGATCGCCAGATAGGGATTTCAGCTTCCCCTTAGGCACCTCAATTCGCTCGTGCACCAGCGCATCGTTGTAGTGATAACGGTTGGTGGCATGCAGACGCACCACCGAATCCGGGTACCAGCCACTGCGACGGATAAAGCGGCCAAAGAAATCACTCAAACGATTCACTTCATAGGCGATGCTGGGATCAGGCTCACTGGAGATCACCGCTTCGATGGACTGGCGTAGCTCGGGCGTTACCACCTCGTCGGTATCCAGCCACAACACCCAATCCGCACTCACGTGCTGCTGAGCCCGCTGACGCTGAGGACCAAAGCCCGGCCAGTCTTCACTTTGAAACACTTTGGCACCAGCGCGCTCTGCCACCTCAATGGTGTCGTCGCTGCTGCCGCTATCGAGAATCACAATCTCATCAACCCAATCGACGCTGGCCAGCACCTCTGCAAAGCGAGGGCCCGCGTTCTTTGTGATTAGGGCACAGGCTAAACGGGGACGGTGGTGGTGATTCATTGGCAGTGGCCTTCAATCGCGGTCATCACTTGCTGCACCGAGATCTCCGTCAAGCACTTGTAGTGGCCAAATGGACACTCGCGCTTGAAGCAAGGCGCGCAATCAATGGGTTGGGTTACTACTACGGCGTTATCGCTCAGTGGAGGTGTAAATTCGGGGCTGGAAGAACCGTAGATACCGATGGTTTTCACTCCGGTAGCCGCCGCCACATGCATCAAGCCAGAATCGTGGCTAACCACAGAGTGGGCACAGCTAAACAGATCGATGGCGTCCACCAACTGAGTGCGACCACACAGGTTGTGAATATCAGCATGACCGGACGCAGCAATCACATCCCCAGCCGCCGACTCCTTGGGTGAACCAATCACCCAAACCTGATGGCCGTTGTCCACCAGTTGCTCAGCTAACTGCTGATGCTGCTCCAGCGGCCATTGCTTAGCTGGGCCATATTCAGCGCCAGGGCAGATGCAGACCACAGGCTTATCTAGGGTTAATCCCAGTTTGGCTAACACCGCATCTCGGTTGCCAGCGTCGACCGCCAACACTGGGTTTAGCACCTCAATTGGCTTCGCGGCGGTTTCGGCATCCAGACCTAGGGCGATAAAGCGGGTCACCGTTTGATCGGTAATTTTGCCATCCACTTCCCGAGGCTTGCGCTTGCGCACATCGGTCAGCATCCAGTTTCTTAGCTCGCCACCGTAACCTACTCGCTTGGGCACTCCGGCAAAAAATGGCGTGACTGCAGTTTTGAACGAACGAGGTAAGACGATCGCTTTATCATAGCCATTGGCTTTGATCTGCTTACCCAACTGACGACGCGCGCCAAAGGCAAACTCACCGTGCTTAAATGGCAAGTCCAGCGCCTGATTCACCTCAGCCATCCGCTTTACAACCGGCAGGGAGAAAGTCGGTGCCAATACATCAATCACCGCGTCAGGATCGTCTTGTTTGAGACGGCGCAACAGACTGTGCGCCATCACCATGTCGCCGATCCAAGCCGGACCAACCACCAAATATTTCATCGCCTAGCCCTACTTGTTCAGCCACGCCATGTATTCAGAAACCCCTTCCGCCACGGTTTTAAATGGCTTGTCATACCCAGCTGCGTGCAGCTTATCCATATCCGCTTCGGTAAAGCTCTGGTAAGCGCCCTTAAGGTGATCTGGGAAATCGATGTACTCAATTTCGCCTTTACCGTGATACTCAATCACCGCTTCCGCCACGTGACGGAAAGGTTCAGCAGCGCCGGTACCTAGGTTGTAGATCTCAGACTTCAAGCCTTGCTGCCATGCCCACAGGTTCACGGCGCACACATCACCAACGTAGATGAAGTCGCGGGTTTGACCACCAGCTTCATAGCCGTCGTAAGCACCGAACAGTTTCGGATTCTTACCTTGGTGAATTTGGGTATTAAGGTGAAACGCGACGCTGGACATGCTGCCTTTGTGCTGCTCACGGGGGCCATACACGTTGAAGTAGCGGAAGCCAACCACCTGGCTCTCTGCGGTCGGCAAAATGCGGCGTACGTAGTGATCGAACAGCACCTTGGAGTAACCGTAGACGTTCAGTGGCTTCTCGTATTGGCGCTCCTCTTTAAATTTCGGGCCCATGCCATAGGTCGCAGCCGAAGAGGCATACAGAAATGGAATTTTGCGGTCTAGGCAGTAGTGCAGCAGCGTTTTGGAGTACTGATAGTTTACTTCCATCATGTACTTACCGTTCCACTCAGTGGTGGCAGAGCAAGCGCCTTCGTGGAATACCGCTTCCACATCACCAAAGTCATGGCCAGCTTTGATCATCGCGAGGAAGTCGTCTTTATCCTGATAATCGGCGATGTCACAGTCAGCCAAATTGACGAACTTGGCGCCCTCTTCGAGATCATCCACAACAAGAATGTCGGTGCGCCCTTGGGCGTTGAGTGCTTTAACCAAGTTGCTGCCGATAAAGCCGGCGCCGCCAGTTACGATAATCATGATAATTAACCCTGCGTCTAAAAGCGTTTTGCATAGAGGGAGACCCCTCGATACGGCATCGGTTCAGTATACCTGTCTGTAAAATGCTCTCCAAACCTCAAACGCAGATAAACCTCTGTTTTGGTGTTTGGATCATTGGGATGCATTTGCAGTAATTTTGCCTTAGCATCAAATCATCTTAGATTTTACTTGGCCTCAACATGACTCAAATTGCCATTTATCCTGGAACCTTCGATCCCATCACTAACGGTCATCTGGACCTGATTCGTCGCAGCGCCAAGCTGTTCGACAAGGTGGTCGTGGGCGTTGCCGCCAGCGCCAGCAAGAAACCGCTGTTTTCACTGGAACAGCGAGTGGAGCTGGCCAAAGAGGTAACCGCCGATCTGGAGAACGTCGAGATTCATGGTTTTTCTGGGCTCTTGGTGGATTTTGCCAAAGCAGAGAATGCCAGCGTGCTGATTCGTGGCTTGCGAGCAGTCGCGGATTTTGAGTATGAGTTTCAGCTTGCTGGCATGAACCGCCATCTGCATCCTGAGATGGAAACCATCTTCCTCACTCCGGCTCAGGAATACACCTTTATCTCATCCAGCCTAGTGAAAGACGTGGCGTTTCATGGCGGAAACGTCAGTGAATTCCTGCAACCTTGCGTCGAACAGGCGGTTAAAGCGCAACTGGCTAAGCGCTAATCCGCTATTTTTGGCAGCGGTCGCAGAATACCGTGGCTCGCTGCCCCAGCTTGACCTCGCTTAGCGTCTGTTGGCACACCGGGCAAGCCTCACCACCTCGGCCATAAACCAATAACTCCTGAGCGAAATAGCCCGGCTTACCATCGGCCTTAGAGAAGTCTTTTAGGGTAGTGCCGCCCTGAGTGATCGCCCGCGCCAACACGGTTTTAACTTCATCCACCAAGTTAGCCAGTCGCTCCTGGTTGACCGCTCCGCAGGGGCTGCGAGGGTCGATACCAGCGCAAAACAGCGCCTCATTGGCGTAGATATTGCCAACTCCCACCACCACGTGGTTGTCCATCAGAGCCAGCTTAATCGCTTTCTTTTTGCCTTTGAGCTTCTCTGCCAAATAGTCTGCATTGAATGCCGAAGTCAGAGGCTCTGGTCCCAAAGACGCGATCAATGGATGGCTATCTACCGGATCTGTCCACCAAATTGCCGCCCCAAAGCGCCTAGGATCGTTCAGGCGAAGCACCGAGCCATCTTCAAACACCAAGTCCAAGTGATCGTGTTTGCCCGCCTCTGAAGGCTGCTCAAGCACTCGTAAGCTGCCTGACATCCCCAGATGCAGAATCAAGGTGCCAACTGCGGTGTTCAACATCAGATACTTGGCTCGACGCTCCACGGAGATCACCGTCTGCCCCTGCATCTGCAACGTCTCTGGCACCACAGGCCAACGAAGTTGTGGCTGGCGTACAATCACTTGTGTGACTTGCTTGCCCACGATCAATGGCCGGATTCCCTGTCCGGTCACTTCCACTTCTGGTAATTCTGGCATCAGGAGTCCTTTCGAATCAGCAGATCGCTAACTTGATGGCTGGTCAGTCGCCACCACTGCTCCTGCCCTAGTAACTTGAGTAAGTTGTAATCTGGGTAGAGTAACAAGGTAATGGGAGCCTGTTGGTTGAGATAAAGATCCACTTGCACCGGCGACGTTGGCAGCGGTTCGGGCACTGCGATTGGCATTAGGCCGGCATGATGCCAGCGGTGCATCAACAGCTCCAGCTGTTCCGATGGATGTTCCGGTGCCGACAACCAGCCCGGCGACTGGCGGCGTATCACAATGTTTTCCGCTACCAAGGCTTCAATCTGAGCGCCCTCGGGCAGCAGGGGATAACTGTTTTCGTTATCCGGACTGATCAAATTGGTCACGTACAGCATCATCATGCCGAACAGCGACAAGATGATGATCAGCGCATTGTTGTACTTACGGCGACGGTTAGCCAAGTGGTTGTCCTTTGAGCAATCCTTACAATGATTGTACGGCGAACTTAGGCCAATTTCACTATGGATTTGGCATCTTGTAATTTTTCCATCGCCGACAAACAGGCATAAAAAAACCCAGCCGAAGCTGGGTTTTTCAAGAGGTTAAAATCAATTACTTGATCTTAGCTTCTTTGTACAGAACGTGCTTACGAGCCTTAGGATCGAATTTTTTGATTTCGAACTTTTCAGGCATGTTGCGCTTGTTCTTGTCAGTAGTATAGAAGTGACCAGTACCTGCAGTGGATACCAGACGGATCTTCTCACGACCACCTTTAGCTGCCATGATTTATCTCCTTAAACCTTCTCACCGCGGGCACGCAGTTCTTTAAGAACTACTTCGATACCCTTCTTATCGATAATACGCATACCTTTAGTAGATACGCGCAGCTTCACGAAGCGCTTCTCGTCTTCAACCCAGAAACGGTGAGTTTGCAGGTTTGGCAGAAAACGACGCTTAGTGTGGTTTTTTGCGTGGGATACGTTATTCCCGGTTACCGGACGCTTACCGGTAACTTGACATACTTTAGACATTTCAGTCTCCAAAATATTGCTCGAGCATCATTGTGCCTCGTATGGCCGTCGCCCGAGGCACACGAAGGGCGCATTTTATACAAGATAAAGAAGCAAAGATCAAGCAAACTGACGTTAAAGCCATCCCCTTTGTGCGAATGAGCAACATTCGCCATGGCCGATGACCAAGTGATCCAGCACCGATACATCGATCAGTGCCAAGGCATTCTGTATCCGTTTTGTAATGGCACGATCCGCCTGGCTAGGCTCACTGACGCCACTTGGGTGATTGTGGGCCAGGATAACTGCAGCGGCATTTGCAGCCAGTACAGTCTTCACCACCTCTCGGGGGTACACATTAGCGGCGTCAATGGTACCACGAAATAATTCAGTAAGCTTCACTACTCTGTGTTGAGAATCGAGCAATAACATCGCAAACACTTCGTGGGACCGATTCGCCAACGCCGATTGCAGATATTGCTGGGCAGATTGTGGGCTGGTAAGCGCATTTTCTCGCTCACTTTGCTCTCCTAAACAACGCCTAGATAACTCCACCGCCGCCTGAAGCTGCGCATATTTTGCCGGTCCCATGCCGCGAAGTTCGCTGAACTGCGTCGAACTCATGGCAATAAGCTGATTCAAACTGCCCGCGGCCGACAACATCTCGCGTGCCAAATCCACCGCACTGGCACCACTGACGCCGGTACGCAAAAAGATCGCCAGCAGTTCGGCATTACTCAACGCTGCGGGCCCCTGTTGCAACAATCGCTCTCTGGGGCGCTCCCCCTCCGGCCAATCACAAATCGCCATCGCTCCTCCTTGAACATCCGGTGATTGATAGCCCACAGGCTACCTGTGTTATCTTAGGCGGCATTAGTTAAAAGCGACCAATGATCATGAGCATAAAACCCCGCAACATCGTCTTGGGCATCAGTGGCGGCATCGCTGCTTACAAAGCCCCTATTCTGGTACGACGCCTGAAAGAGACCGGCGCCGACGTCCGTGTGGTACTCAGTGGCGGAGCCAAAGCCTTTGTGACGCCGATGTCACTGCAAGCGGTTTCTGGCCACCCTGTGGCTCATGATCTGCTCGACCCCGCCGCCGAACTGGGCATGGGCCACATCGAACTGGCTCGTTGGGCCGATGAAGTGATTCTGGCGCCCGCCAGCGCTAACCTTATTGCTCGCATCGCCGGTGGCATGGCCGATGAACTGATCACCACCCTATGTCTGGCAACCGAAGCGCCGATTCGAGTGTGTCCGGCCATGAACCAAGTGATGTATCAGGCTCAAGCCACTCAAGATAATCTGGCTGTTCTCAAACAGCGCGGCATGACCCTTTGGGGCCCAGCCAGTGGTGACCAAGCCTGTGGCGAAGTTGGCCCCGGCCGCATGCTGGAACCGGAAGAGATCACCGCCCTATCTCTGGCTGCCGCCAGCGAAGAGCAGCCGCTAGCTGGCACCTCGCTGCTGCTGACCGCCGGCCCCACCCGAGAAGCGCTGGACCCAGTGCGCTACCTCTCCAACCACAGCTCCGGCAAGATGGGCTTCGCCATTGCCGAACAGGCTCAGCGACTAGGTGCCAAAGTCACCCTAGTTGCCGGTCCAGTTAGCCTGCCAACGCCTGCTGGGGTAACCCGCATCGATGTTGAGTCCGCCCAGCAGATGTTGGATGCGGTTATGGCTCAAGTAGAGGAACATCAGCTGTTTATTGGCTGCGCCGCCGTGGCCGATTATCGCCCTATTGCGGTTGCTGATAACAAGATCAAAAAATCTGCTGAATCGATGATGGTAGAAATGGTGCGTAATCCTGACATCCTTGCTACAGTGGCGGCCCACAGTAAGCGACCGTTCACTGTCGGCTTTGCCGCCGAGACTCAGGACGTTGCGCATTACGCCATGGACAAACTCAAGCGCAAGAATCTGGATATGATTGCCGCCAATGACGTCTCAAAGCCGGAGCAAGGCTTTAATGCCGACAGCAATGCCCTCACCCTGTACTGGGATGGCGGCAGCCAAGCGCTGGGCTACAGTGGCAAATCCGATCAAGCGAAACAGCTGCTGCTGGCGATTGCCAAGCGCCTGTGAATCACGAATAACAACAACCAAGAGCCAATAATGAAAACACCGATCGAACTGAAAATTCTCGATTCCCGCCTAGGCACCGAATTTCCACTGCCTGACTACGCCACCCCAGGCTCCGCAGGCATGGATCTGCGTGCCATGGTGGACCAGCCGCTGATTCTAGAACCAGGACAAACCGAACTGGTTGCTACCGGCATGGCAATTCACATTGGCGATACTGGCTTGGCCGCTCACATCCTGCCTCGCTCTGGCTTAGGCCACAAAAAAGGCATCGTGCTGGGTAACCTAGTTGGCCTTATCGATTCCGATTATCAAGGGCCACTGATGGTGTCTCTGTGGAACCGCAGTAACACCGCCGTTGAAATTGAACCAGGTGAGCGTGTGGCTCAGTTGGTGTTTGTTCCAGTTGTACAAGCGGCTTTCACTCAAGTTGATGAGTTTGATAGCAGCGAGCGTGGTGAAGGTGGCTTTGGTCACTCTGGCACCAAGTAAGTGAGAAGAAAGACCCTAAATGAGCAGTAAACCTAAAAGCAATCGTCGCGAGCAGATTCTGCAAGCGCTAGCTCGTATGCTGGAAACCTCTCCAGGTCAGCGTATTACCATCAAAAACCTAGCCGACGAGGTTGGGGTTTCTGAAGCGGCACTTTATCGCCACTTCCCCTCTAAAGCGCGGATGTTTGAAGGCCTGATTGAGTTCATCGAGGATTCGATTCTGGGCAACATCAACCTGATCATGGAAGAGGAAGACGACACCATGGTGCGCTGTCAGCTGATGCTGCAGCTGCTGCTGACCTTCGCCGAGCGTAACCCTGGCATGACCCGTCTGATGACCGGTGACGCCTTGGTAGGCGAGCAGGAGCGTCTTCGTGGCCGCATCACCAGCTTGTTTGACAAGGTTGAGCTCAACATCAAACAGGCGCTGCGTGAGAAAGCCCTGCGTGAAGGCAGCGGATTCCATCTAGAAGAGGGCATTCTGGCGAACCTGCTGCTGTCTTACGCCGTGGGCCGCATCGCCCAGTACGTACGCAGTGAGTTTACCCAGTTGCCAACGGATAAGTTCTCAGAGCAGTGGGCGTTCATTCAGCGCCAACTTCTACAAAGCTGATGACAACGTCGTCGAAATAATAAAAAACGGCGCCCTTAATTCATCAAGTGGCGCCGTTTTTGTTTCTCGAAAAAGTCGGTACTAGATGCCGTATTCGGCGCGGTAAGCACTCACTTGAGCCAACTCCGCTTCACGGCCTGGTTGCTCTTCCAGATAGGCAATCAGATCCGCCAAAGTCACAATGGCAATGATGCTGCAACCATAGTCACGCTCAACCTCTTGAATGGCAGATAACTCGCCCTTGCCCTTCTCTTGACGATCCAGCGCAATCAGCACTCCAGAAAGGCTGGCATGGTTGGTCTTGATGATCTCCATCGATTCACGGATGGCCGTGCCTGCGGTGATCACATCGTCCACCAGCATCACTTTACCGGTGAGCTCAGAGCCCACCAGATTGCCGCCTTCTCCGTGATCTTTCTTCTCTTTACGGTTAAAGCAGTAGGGCTTGTCGATGTCGTAGTGATCCGCCAACGCCACCGCCGTGGTGGTCGCAATTGGAATGCCTTTGTAGGCTGGGCCAAAAAGCAGGTCGTAATCGATGCCGGAATCTGCCAACGCCGCCGCATAGAAGCGACCTAGGCGTGCCAAATCACGGCCAGTATTAAACAGTCCAGCGTTAAAGAAGTAAGGGCTCTTGCGGCCAGATTTCAAAGTAAACTCGCCAAAACGCAAAACGTTACGCTCAAGGGCAAACTCGATAAACTCTCTTTGATAGTCTTTCACTTTGTCTCGACCTTTATTGTCATTGTGGGTACAAAAAAGCGACCACTGTGGGTCGCTTCAAAAATCATTATCCGGCGGCCAGTGCCGCCTTCTGTGCTTCGATGATATTGCCAATGCCGGTCTTAGCCAGCGCCAGCATCTCGAGCAACTCTTCGTGGCTAAAGGGTTCGCCCTCAGCGGTGCCCTGCACTTCAATCATGCGGCCATCTTCCGCCATCACCACGTTCATGTCGGTTTCGGCAGCAGAGTCTTCCACGTACTCCAGATCGCATACCGCTTGGCCATCAACCACGCCTACGGAAACCGCCGCAATCATAAACTTCAGGGGATCTTGCTTCAGCTTCTTATCACGCTGCAGACCGTTCAGAGCATCCACTAGCGCCACGCAAGCACCGGTAATTGACGCAGTACGAGTGCCGCCATCGGCCTGAATTACATCGCAATCGATGGTGATGGTGTATTCACCCAGCTTCTCCAAGTCCACCGCCGCACGCAGAGAACGTGCGATCAGGCGCTGAATCTCTAGGGTACGACCGCCCTGCTTACCACGGGCAGCTTCGCGGCCACTGCGGCTGTGAGTAGCACGAGGCAGCATGCTGTATTCAGCGGTTACCCAGCCTTGGCCCTTGCCTTTCAAAAAGCGTGGCACGCCCTCTTCTACCGTGGCGTTACACAGCACCTTAGTATGGCCAAACTCCACCAGTACCGAGCCTTCGGCATAACGGGTGTAGTTACGAGTAATGGTGATATCACGAGTTTGATCGACGGCGCGATTGTCAGGACGCATGCGGATAGCCTTAGCAATAAATTTGGGGCGGTATTATACCTGTCGGCCGCGTAATTCGCGAGCCAGCCGCCACTGCATTTTTCACCAGGGCAGTTTGGCTCAAGCCATTTTGTGCCAATATTGGTGATACCGACCACCGTTGGTATACTGCCGCCAGTATTTAATCAAAAGGCCAATTGCTCATGATCCACAGCATGACCGCGTACGCCCGCACCGAAGTCAAAGCCGACTGGGGTAACGCCTCCTGGGAAATCCGCTCTGTAAATCAACGCTATCTGGAAACCTACCTGCGTCTACCGGAGCAATTCCGTTCCCTAGAACCTATGCTGCGCGATCGCCTACGCAAGCGTCTGGCTCGCGGTAAAGTGGAAGTAAACCTGCGCTTCGAGCTGGCTGACAACGCCAGCGATACCCTGCAGATGAACGAAAAGCTGGCTGGCCAGCTGATTGAGAAAGCTCAACAACTGCACACCATGGCAGGCATTGGTCAGCTCAACCTAGTTGAACTGATGCGCTGGCCTGGTGTTCTGGCCGCTGACGAGCGTGATATGGACGCCATCGGCAAAGAACTGCTGGCTAAATTCGACGAAACCGTCGATGCCTTCCTAGAAGCTCGCGGCTCTGAAGGTACCGCACTTGAGAAGATGATCAATGAGCGCCTTGATGGTGTTACCGAGCAAGCCACCTTCGTTCGTGGCCGCATGCCTGAGATCATGGATTGGCAGCGTCAGAAACTGAATGACCGCCTGGAAGAGGTTCGTGAAACTCTAGATTCTGCTCGGATTGAGCAGGAGATGATTCTATTGGCGCAGAAGATGGACGTCGCCGAAGAGGTGGATCGTCTGGACGCCCACGTGGCTGAAACCCGCAAGATTCTGAAGAAAGGCGGCGCCTGTGGCCGTCGCTTGGACTTCATGATGCAGGAGTTCAACCGCGAATCCAATACTCTAGCCTCCAAGTCCATCAGCACCGACATCACCAACGCCGCCGTTGAGCTGAAGGTACTCATTGAGCAGATGCGTGAGCAGATCCAAAATATTGAATAGGCTCTACGCCATTTCGCCAAAATTCATTAAGTCCTGTTTATACAGGGCTTTTTATTATCTAACGTCTATCAAGATTCATGATAAGTCATCCTTTATCATCATCTAATGGGTATCAAAGAGGGTAGCAAACTTACAAATACCCCAATTTGTGGACTCAAAAACCCTATTTACTACCCACCAAGCCCAAATCCTGCTAAAACAGTGGGTATCAGTGCAGCAAGGAACGAGAAAATGGGTAAGTTGAGCGCAAAGGGCGTGCAGTCGATTGTGAAAGAGGGGAAAGCTGGCAGGTATGGTGATGGAGATGGCCTGTACCTGATGTTACCCAACAGCGGCAAACCCTACTGGATGCTGCGCTATACGCTGTTCGGAAAGCGGCGCTCAATGACTATCGCCAAGCTCACTGATCTGTCCTTGGCAGATGCACGCGTAAAAGCTGCATTGCTTAAACAGAAAGTAAGAGGCGGGGAAGACCCAATAGCGCAACGCAGCGCCGAAAAAAAAGTGGTGCTCCGCACCGTTGATGACTTGTTTGCTGACTGGTACCAAAGCCTCGAGAAAAGGCTAAAGCATCCAGGTATTCCTAAGCGGATTTACACCAAAGAGATTGAGCCTCACATCGGGCAATACCCACTCGATAAAGTCACACCATTAGAGATTCGCAATATCATCCGCACGGTTGCAGACAGCGGCAGACCAAGCATTGCCAACGACACACTGATGTACCTGAAGCAGCTGTTTAACCATGCTTTGAAGCTGCACCTACTCATGCACAACCCTGCTGCAGCATTCAAAGTCGATGATGCTGGCGGATTAGAAAAGAGCCGAACAAGGGCTCTGAGCTTGGATGAACTTGAGCATGTCTTTGGAGTGTTCAAAGAAAACGCCACCAGCTTTACCCGAGACAACTACCTTGCTTGCGCTCTGCTTGTGACACTCGGAGTTCGGAAGACAGAGCTCACTGAAGCCAAGTGGGAAGAGTTCGATCTAGACAAGGCACTCTGGAAGCTACCAGAGCAGCGCAGCAAGACCGATACAGCGTTAACCATTCCATTACCACCGCCAGCAGTCGAGTGGTTAAAAGAATTGGAGATCCGCGCTTGTGGCTCTGAGTACGTATTCCCCAGCCGTCGAAGCTCCAAGAACCCACACATGGGCAAAGACACACTTAACCGTGCCATCGCCAAGTTGTTTGGCCAGGAGCCAGGGAAAAAGGTACAGCCGCCAAACCGCATGGGTGACCTTGAACCATTCACCGTGCATGACCTACGCCGTACCTGTCGCAGCCTCTTGGCCGCAGAGGGGATCGCTCCACACGTTGCCGAACGGTGCCTTAACCACAAGTTAGGTGGAGTAGAAGGCATCTACGACCGGCATGATTACCTTGAAGAGCGTAGAGAAGCGCTGGAGCGGATCTCAACACACATTTCCGCGCTCACTTAAGGCTTCCTATTTGCTGAACATACGAATCATCAATCAGCTTCTCGACAAGCTGATTGATGTGTATACCTTGTGCCTTAGCCATTTCATCAAGCTTAGATTTTGCGTCTTCTCTAATCACAAAACTACAAGCTTTTTTTCCTTTTCGATTGTCTCTCAATTTTTTCTGCTGCCATGCTCGATTAAAACTTTGAGCAAACATTTTTTTAAGATCAGGAATACAATTCCATGCATCAAAGGCAGCATAAATGGATAAATACATCTCCTTCAACTCAACAGGTTGAGTTGGAGGAAGTACCGGCTTTTGGTGCAAGCCCTGCTTACCACCATAAGATTTTATATAATCAAATGCCCAGCGACACTGCTCTTCATCATCCTCTTTTAGCCAAGAAAATGGTTTTTTATCTGAATAAATTTTTGCCCATTCCCTACTCAACTCATCGATAAGATCTAACTTCCAGCCTAATGGTTGATTCACTCTATCGAAGAATCTAACAAGTTCCTTAAACCTATCTTTTGAGCTAGAAATAATCATTTTTAAACCATGGTTCTTATAGGAGACGAGATCTAACTCATACTCTGCCACATTTAATTCTGCACAAGGCATAAATGGAGACGGCTTATAGCTAGAGTGGGCAACTGTCATCCAAACCCAATAAATTGCCCTATCACTACATTCAATCCATTTAAATTTATCTATTGGCACTAAGGAATCTTTAGCCTCCAGCACTAACTCTCGTAAAAGTCTCAATTTCCTCTTGTCATCTAAAGCAACCATTTTGTGAAAGTGTGACCTTATTATTGAAAGCCCAGCTGCTGTAGTATCTATAGATACAAATTCTATACATTTATTTTTACGTAGAATCGCCAAGCATGATTCAACCACTCTTCTGTTATACCCAACAACGGAAACCAACTCACTATCGAAACTCATACAGACCAATTACTTAGTAACATAACAGTACACGCACAAGTATCACTTATGTCACCATACAGTCCACATCACATATACGTCGAAGTAATAACCAAGTAGCCTCAGAGTACTTTTTTGAGAGTTAAATCACAGAAAGAGCTCCACTGCTGCCTACTTTTTAGCAAAGTTAACTAGAGAGCAATGATTGTTACCCTACCTGCGGACTAGCTTTGATAGCACGCTCAAATCTGGCAGCCTGTTCAGCGCTAGTGAGATATGCCTACTGTCTGATTGGTAATATTACAGGTAGGACTAACCAAACCTGTTACTAATTCACCACCAGACTAATCAATGACATTTTTATCATTCAATACCTCTCCTATAGACATCTAAAAAACGATAGGAGAACTAGCAATGACGCATTCACAACATCTACCTTATGGGCCATTAAACCAATGCTATTTAGATAGAATTGAAGCTACCTTGATGGCTTCATTAAACACACACCCAAGACTAATGGTTGTGCGTATAGATTTACGCATACCTGACAATGGTCAATACTCTGATAATCAATTGAGTTATGACACGCCAACGTTCTTTATGAATACAGGTCCAAATCTAATTTCAAGATTCACTAAGTCACTAAAAGCACAAGTTACAGCCGAACAATATGCAAAGCTAAAAAAGGGCAAGCGAGTACACCCTTGCGACATCAACTTTGTTTGGACCAGAGAGTATTCCCAAAACAATAAACCTCACTATCATCTAGCACTGTTTGTAAATAGGGATAGATACCATTCTTTAGGCAACAAGAATGCTCCAGGTTCTTTCGCATGGATAATCAAAAAAGCATGGGCAAGTGCATTAGGTCTACCAGTTGATGAGTTTTCAACACTAGTCCACATTCCCGAAAATCCAATTTATGCGCTCAATCACAATGCTCCGCACCAAATGTTTTTAGAGCAACTGTATCCAGTGCTAAATCGTCTGAGTTATTTAGCCAAAGAAAAGACAAAGATCTACGGCACTGGTCAGCGTAACTTTGGTTGCAGCAATCCAAAAAAAATGGTTCTTCGCGGATGAGCGGGGAATAGATACAGAAACGGCTGGTTAGGTTAGAGTTTCATCGCCAAACAAAACCACTCACCAGCCACCAGCCGTTTCGATGTCGCAGCTTACCTTTCCTATTGAGCT
>NZ_SWCJ01000005.1 GCF_005116665.1 Ferrimonas aestuarii
CCTATAACAACTTGAGACCGCACCTTAGCCTGGGAATGAAAACCCCAAACGAGGTGCATGGAAAAGCCAGTTGCTGATGCAACTGGCTCTAACTGAAAAGTGTCAACGCATTTCAGGACGACACAGCAACTTACCGGTTTTAGTGAAAGGTTTTTACTCTACTTTGGTCGCAATATGTGATGGGTAAAGTCGATCTTCAGGTAGAAGCCTCTGGGCAGTGTTTGAATTTTGGCGCCGCCGGGACCGATCGCTTCCGTCAGTACCCTACTGTTGGCCGCTTTGGGGCGAAGTTGCAGCACTTCGCCATGACGGGCTGTGATGGACTCCACTTCCCCTAGGGCGACCCGTTCGATGATCTCCTCCCAGTCTTGCTGCAGCAGGGCCAATTCTTGGGCATTTGGACGCCACAGGATCGGCATGCCGATGATTCGATCCGCGACCGCAATTTGTCGCTCTGCCAGAATGGGAATCCAGAGTATGCACTGGAGTTTGTGGAAAACTGGACTGTCGGCCCATCGCAAGCCGGTTAGGTCTGTAAGTGGGCATACGCTAACAAAGGTAGTTTCCAGAGGTTTGCCATGTTGGTTAATTGGGATGGTTTTAAGCTCAATTCCCAATTGCTGAAAGTCTGGCTCCGGTTTTGAACCGGCACTGGCACCCAGCCAACGTTCCAATAACTGTCCGCCCCAGCCCTTGTGGTGCAGTAAGTTCTCGGGAACCTCAACATTAAGCTCAAGGGCCAGTTCGCCTAGAGTCCAACCCGCAATGGCTTCGGCCCGTGATAGCAGCTGGCTTTCGGATGTAGGTGAAACAATTTCCATGGCGGTCATTGTACCTGCTATTGGTTGTAGAAAGACAGCGGGTGTGGATTGGAAGGCCTTGTTGTGTGGATAAACCCATTGAGGCTAAAAAATAAACAGTAGTTTAAATTCAGAGTTATACCCTCCCTATAAGGATCACTAATTGTATGATTTATAGGGCTTTGATCTCGAAACTGAGATGAGAATGAGATTGTTGATTTTAGTTATCCCGTGAGTTGAGGGGGCTTTTTAACAGAGTTATGCACAGTTTGTAGGGATAACTTTTTGAATTTGATCCACAGACTGCAGCCAAGTGATGGGATCGTTGAGGAAAATTGGTCGAGAAATTTGGCACCACAAGTTGAAGTTGTTAGTCAATAGCAGGATGGTTAAACATTGACCAAAGGGGTTGCCTGTAATGAAATAATCTGGGGCTGGAGTTTAAGTTGTTGATTGTAATTGGCTTTTGGTTGTGTCGTGTTGGCGATATTAGTTCATTTACCTCTCTGATTTCATTAAATGTGGATGAATACCACCTTACAAACATGGTTATCCACAGAAGCTGTTAATAACTGCAGGTCGATAGTGGCCGCGATCTTGTCGCCTGTTTATAACTGGAGAGTTTTAGAAAAGTTACCCACTGCGCAATGCATGAGAGTTGGGATTGCGGCCTATGGGTAATCTGTGGAACAATCAACTTAAGTTAGAATTCAAACGGATGACAGCGTGATCGACAATGAAGGCTACAGAGCCAATGTCGGGATCATCATCTGCAATCGTCGAGGCCAAGTTTTGTGGGCTCGTCGATTTGGTCAACATTCGTGGCAGTTCCCTCAAGGGGGCGTCGACCAAGGAGAAACTCCTGAACAAACCATGTATCGGGAGCTCTTTGAAGAGGTCGGTCTGCAAAAATCGGATGTAAAGGTTTTGGCCGTTAGTCGCTCATGGTTGCGCTATCGATTGCCAAAGCGTTTGATACGCCAGGACTCAAAACCGGTGTGTATTGGCCAAAAACAGAAATGGTTCCTGCTGCAACTGGTCGCGGATGAGAAGAAAATCGATCTGCGTCGCAGTGGACACCCGGAGTTTGATGACTGGCGGTGGGTAAATTATTGGTACCCAGTGCGCCAAGTCGTTTCATTCAAACGGGAAGTATATCGAAAGGTGATGAAGGAATTTTCACCTATCGCCATGCCATTTCAAGAGCGTAGCGAGACCAGCAATCGCCGCCACCGAGATGGGAACTTTAAGGCAAGACGGCGAAGACGTAATCGATGATAACCACCTTACGCAGTTTAGTGCAGCGTGTTGCTGAAGCCGAAACCGTCGAGCAATCGATGACGGTTTTGGTGCAGCAGACTCGCTTTGCCATGAATACCGATTGTTGTTCCCTCTATCTGGTTGATGGGGAAGGGCTGATTTTGAAAGCCAGTGACGGGCTGGCCCCTCAGGCGGTTGGTCGCGCTAAGCTGCAACCCGGTGAGGGTATTGTCGGCATGGTGATGCGCCGTGAGGAGCCCATCAACCTCGCCGATGCCCCCTCTCATCCTTCCTTCAAGCGCCTTCCTGAAGTCGAGGAAGATGACTTCAAATCATTCTTAGCTACCCCCATAACCCACAGAAGTAAAGTGTTGGGCGTATTGGTGGTGCAGCAGAAGGTGGCTCGACAGTTCAACGAAGATGAAGAGGCGTTTCTGGTGACCTTGGCGTCGCAGTTGGTCCCTGAACTTCGTGAGAGTCAGCAGAGCACCACGTTGAGCCAAAGTGGTCCACGTCGTTGGAGTGCCCAAGTAGCCAGCACAGGCATTGCCGATGCAACCATCCTGTTAGCTCGCCCTCGCTTGTCTTTGGAGCAACCAGAGACCAAAGGCCAAGGAGAGGAGAAGGAGTGGCTGCGATTAGAGCGGGCGCTGCTGGCCACTCAAGATGAGATGGCCAGTTTAAGCAGCCGCCTAAGTGGCGATTTGGAAACTCAGATCAGCGCCATTTTTGATATCTATCAGTACCTTATTGCCGATCCTGTGATGCAGACGGATCTGATGCAAGGCTGCGACCAAGGCTGGTCCGCAGAAACCGTGGTCAGCAAGGTATTCATTAACTACATCGCTCGTTTTGAAGCGATGACCGATCATTATCTGAAAGAGCGCGCTTCCGATCTTAAAGATTTGGGGGAGCGCATCCTAGGCCAGTTGTCTCGACCGGGGCAGCCGGGCAAGGCGCCTAAGCAGCCTGTTATCTTGGTGGCCAAAGAGATCACCGCCACCATGTTGGCGGAGGTTCCTCGAGATAAGCTTGCCGGCATCGTCAGTGTTGAAGGGGGCTCTAGCTCTCATGCTGCCATTTTGGCTCGAGCCATGTCGATTCCAGCACTGTTCGGCGTCGAAGGTTTGCCGATGATCGCGGTGGCAGACAAACGCGCCATTGTGGATGCGGTTCGAGGGCAACTGCTTATTGAGCCAACGGAAACGGTGGCTCAAGAGTTCCTTCGGTTCCAATCGTTCTTGGCGGAAAAAGACGCCAAGTTTGAGAAGGGACTGTCTCGCCCAAGCTACTGCCAAGATGGTCAGCACATCCAGTTGATGATCAACGCGGGCCTGGTGGCTGAGGGTGAGCAAGTGGACAAAGAGAGCGTGGCTGGCATTGGCCTGTATCGCTCTGAAACGCTCTATATGATCCAAGATCACTTTCCTACAGAGCAAACGCAAGAGCGCGCCTATGGGCGAATTCTGAAGGCGCTTGGGGATAAGCCGGTGACCGTGCGGACCTTGGATATCGGTGGCGATAAACCGCTGAGCTATTTCCCCATTCGAGAAGAAAATCCTTTCCTCGGGTGGCGAGGTATTCGCTTAACCTTGGATCACCCAGAGTTATTTTTGGTGCAGGTGAAAGCGATGCAGCGGGCCAATATTGGCTGCGGCAACCTGAGAATCTTGCTGCCGATGGTGTCGTCGGTGGATGAGGTGAAGCAAGCTAAACGGCTGATTGAACAAGCTCGAATTGAACTCCAAGAGGAGTTTGAACAGGCGGTGCCACCGGTAGCCATCGGCGTGATGATTGAGGTGCCCGCGGTTATCTACTTACTGCCACAGCTTGCCAAGTTGGTGGACTTCTACTCCGTAGGCAGTAACGATTTAACCCAATATCTGTTGGCGGTTGACCGCAACAACGCTCAGGTGGCGGATCGTTTTGATCACTATCATCCAGCAGTGATTGCAGCTCTGGCGCAGATTGTGGCCAACAATCACGATGCCAAAAGCTTAAGCGTATGTGGTGAGATTGCCGGTGAGCCTGAGGGGGCGCTGATTCTGTTGGCTTTGGGCTATCAGGAGCTCAGCATGAATCGACCTAGCTTGGGGCGGATTCACCATCTGGTTCGACACCTGAATTATGGCGACTTAGCACAGTTGAAAGTGCAACTGTTGCAAGCAGAAACCAGCGCTCAAGTGGTTGAGTTAGCCCAAAACTGGATGCATCAACTGGGCTTGCAAGAGCTGTATCAAGTCGATTAAGGCCAAGTTGCTAATTCGATAAAATCGGGGATAGGCCGTAGTAAATGACGGCCTATCCCTTTATTCTTATGAACCAAATTATTGTTTCGACTCACAGAATAACGACTCATGACGGAATCCTACTTTATCTTTCCCCAGATCGATCCCATCATCGTTGAGATCGGTCCATTGGCGCTGCGCTGGTACGGCGTGATGTATCTAGTTGGCTTTATTGGTGCCATGTTTATGCTCAACCGTCACGCAGATAAACCAGGTTCCACCTGGACTCGTGAGCAGGTTTCCGATCTGTTGTTTTACGCGTTTTTGGGCGTGGTACTCGGTGGCCGAATTGGTTACGTGCTGTTTTATGGCTGGCAGTGGTTTATTGAAGATCCACTCTACCTATTCAAAATCACCGACGGTGGCATGTCATTCCACGGCGGCTTACTTGGGGTGATTACCGCCATGTTCTGGATCGCCAAGAGCCAAGGACGTACCTTCTGGCAGGTAGCGGATCTGGTGGCTCCTACCATTCCCATCGGCTTGGGCTTTGGTCGCATCGGTAACTTCATCAACGGTGAACTGTGGGGACGGGTTACCGACGTGCCTTGGGCGATCATCTTCCCTGGGGCAGGGCCGCTGCCTCGTCATCCCTCTCAGCTTTATGAAGCCTTCCTTGAAGGTTTGGTGCTGTTCCTACTGTTGGCGTGGTTTAAGAATCGCACCAACAAGCCAGGTGCCGTCGCGGGCATGTTCCTTGTGGGCTATGGCATCTCCCGTTTCTTGATCGAGTTTGTGCGCCAACCTGACGCGCACCTCAGCCTATACTGGGGTTTCTCCATGGGGCAGTTGTTGACCATTCCTATGTTGGCCTATGGCACTTACTTGATCGCTCGTCGTACTAAAAACGGATAATAATTAAATGAAGTCTTACCTCGACCTACTCGAACACGTCTACCAACACGGCAGCGACCGAGACGACCGCACTGGCACCGGCACCCGCTCGGTGTTTGGTCATCAGATGCGTTTTGATCTGAGCCAGGGGTTTCCTATGCTCACCACCAAGAAGCTGCATTGGAAGTCCATCGTTCATGAACTGTTGTGGTTCATCAGCGGTGACACCAACGTCAAGTACCTGCAGGAAAATGGCGTACGTATTTGGAATGAGTGGGCCACCGACCAAGGGGATCTGGGGCCGGTATACGGAGCTCAGTGGCGCCATTGGCGCACCCCAAATGGCGATGAACTGGACCAGTTGTCCAAAGCGATGGAAGATCTGAAGCTTCGCCCAAACAGCCGCCGCATTATCATCTCCGCTTGGAACCCTGCCGATCTGCCCGATGAAGGGGTAAGTCCATCGGCCAATGCTGAAAACGGCAAGATGGCTCTGGCGCCATGTCATGCTTTCATTCAGTTCTACGTGGCCAATGGCAAGCTGTCTTGCATGTTGACTCAACGTTCGGTGGATTGCTTCTTAGGCCTGGCGTTTAACATTCCAAGTTATGCGCTGCTGACCCACATGGTGGCCCAGCAGTGTGGTCTGGAAGTGGGGGATTTTGTTTGGAGTGGCGGTGATGTTCATATCTACCACAACCATTTCGAGCAGGTTCAAACTCAGCTGCAGCGTACCCCTGGCGCGCTGCCAACGCTGAAGATTGTGCGTAAGCCTGAGAGCATCGACGATTACCGCTTCGATGACTTTGAGTTGGTTGGCTATGAGCCACAGCCTCATATCCCGGCTCCAGTGGCGATCTAAACGGCGTTTGCATTACCGAAAGCCCCGAAGTGTGACCTGCGCTTCGGGGCTTATTTTTTGGGCTTTGACTTGCCTACTCTGCTAGATGTGTAAAATCTGCCCATAGTTGGCGCAGCCTCTTACAAATTAGCGATCTCTGAATAACTTAGGCTGTGGTAACCTGATGCCTCGTAACATTGACTTAGCCGAAGGTTTTGACTCTCTGCTATGTTCATTAAGTATTTTTGTTAGCTGGGGAATGGCCCGTTGGGGCATGGCGTTATGGCACATCTTAATTACAATCACCTGTATTACTTCTGGATGGTTCGCAAAAAAGGCTCGGTTACCAAGGCTGCTGAGGCCCTGTTCCTGACTCCGCAAACCGTTACCGGTCAGATTCGTCACTTGGAGCATCGTCTTGGAGGCAAACTGTTTCGTCGTCAAGGACGCCAGTTGGTGGCATCGGATCTGGGCGAGTTGGTGTTCCGTTATGCGGATAAGATGTTCAACCTCAGTTACGAGATGTTGGATCTGCTCAGTTACAATCAAGACAGCTCCATACTGTTTGAAGTGGGCTCCTCCGATGCGCTGTCAAAATCCCTTGCCAGCCGCTTGCTTCTGTCGGTGATCCCAGATGACGGCTCAATTCATCTATGCTGCTATGAGTCCGGTGAAGAGTCGCTGATGGAGCGTTTGTCCCAACATAAGTTGGATATGGTGATCTCAGGCAGTGATGCCGAGTCGCTAAAATACCCTGAGATTCTCAGTAAGAAGCTGGGGGAAACCGGGGTGAGCTTCTTCTCCATGAACGACGTTGATGGCCGCTTCCCTGCAAACCTTGACGGTGCCAGAGTGCTTATCCCTCATCGGAAAACCGCACTAGGCCAGCAGTTACTGCGTTGGTTTGATGAAGTTGGGGTGTCACCGGTCATCTTGGGCGAGTTTGATGACGCGGCCATGATGAAAGCCTTTGGTATGTATCGCCAAGGCATCTTTGTGGCGCCGACCCTGTATCGTGAAGAGTTGCTGGCTCAAGGGGTGCAGCTCATCGGCGAAACCGTGGACGTGAAAGAGCAGTATCACGTGATGTTTGCTGAGCGCATGATTCAACACCCTGCGGTTAAGCGGGTGCTGGAGACGGACTTTGATCCACTGTTCGCCGGCAAAGAACCGGCGTTCAGTCGATTCCAATCCAATAACTGAATTTCAATTTTTGGAGCAGCAATCGCTGCTCCATTTCATTAAAGAAGGTGGTTGTGACTCAAAAATCCTCTGAACAATCCTGGTATCTGATTGCACTTCTGGGTGTGCTTGCTGGCTTGACGCCTCTGGCCATCGACATGTATCTCCCCGCACTTCCTGCCATTGCCGACGAGTTTGAAACTAAGGTGGCCATCGCTCAGCTGAGCGTCAGCTTCTACCTAGTGGGTTTTGCTGTCGGCCAGCTGTTTTATGGCCCGCTGACGGATGCCTTTGGGCGGATGCCGATTTTGGCTGTCAGCCTGACGGTGTTTGCCTTTGCTAGCTTTATGGCGACCCTAGTTAACAGTGTCGAGGCGTTGATCGCAATGCGGGTCTTACAGGCGCTTGGCGGCGCTGGAGGCTCGGTGGTGGTGATGGCGGTGATGCGGGATCTGTATCAGAGGGAGCAGTTTTCCCGTGCCATGTCCTTTGTGATGCTGGTGATGAATCTGGCCCCTTTGTTGGCACCCGTATTGGGGGGCTTTCTGCTTACTCACGGTGGCTGGCGCGTCATTTTCTACCTATTGATGGCCATCGCCATTGGCATCACCTTGGCAATGCTGTTTGCGGTCGGGGAGACCTTAGCACCGGAGAAGCGTCAGCGGCTGAGTCTAAAACAGGCGATTGGCCAGTACGGCAATATTTTAGCTCACAGACAGACTCGGATGTACCTGACCATTGGCATGTTCAATTCGGCGGCACTGTTTCTGTTCATTACCGGTTCCTCGTATGTGTACATCCGCTACTTTGGTGTGCCAGAGGAAAATTTTGGGTATCTGTTTGGTATCAATGTGGTGATGATGATGGTGCTAACCAGCCTAAATGCCCGTTACGTGGCGCGGCTGGGTAGCCATAAGATGCTGCGGATTGGCCTGTGGATTACGGCGCTTGGGGGCGTGACCGCCCTAGTGGCTGCTGCATTGGGCACGCCTCATATTGCTTGGGTCATCGGGCCGGTGATATTGATCATGGCACCTTTAGGCCTAGTGGCCGCCAACAGCACCAGTTTGTCGCTGGATGCGTATGGTAAAGCGGCGGGCTCAGTGGCGGCCATTGGCGGAGCGCTGCGCTTTACCTCAGGTGCCGTGGCGGGAATGCTGCTTAGCGCTTGGCATCCGCAATCGCCGCAACCTATGCTGTTGGCCATGGCGGTATGCTCCGTACTGGCCTTGGGGTATTATGAGCTGATAACAAAAACTGCGGTAAAGGAATGACGATGGAAAATAGAGAACATATGGCGCGCCTAAAGTGGGCTTGTCGTCGCGGGATGTTGGAGCTGGATGTGTTGCTCGAGCCCTTTGTTGAGCGCCACTTTATGAGCTTGACCGTTGAGCAACAGGCAATTTTCGAGCGCCTGCTTTGCTGTGATGACCCGGAGCTTTTTGCGTGGTTTATGGGTCATGAAAAGTGTGACGACCCGCAGTTAGCGGCAATGGTGGCACTGATCCTTGAGCGCAACACCCAGGTCGCGTCGGCCTAACCCACCGAATCGGTGAGGCACTACAGCTTTACCGCACCCAAACGCCAGTGGCCGACATCAAGGTTGCTGGCGACCCTATCTCTTTGTGTGAGCCTGGGTCTTTGGCCCGAGGAACGCCTGCCTTGGCAGTGGCTGTGGCAATTGGTGGTGCTCATCGGTGGCGGTTATCTCCTATGGCGCCAACCACCACTGACTATCCCGTCGTTTACCTTGAATGAATCCGGTTGCGGTGTGCGTCTAGACAGCGGCGAAGCGATCGAAATTGCTGCAGGCTCCATGACGGCACCTGGATTGATTTTGCTTAAGATTGAGGGGGAGCGATTGCCTTGGTGGCTGTGGCGACGACAATACACAAAAGCCGAGTGGTCTCGGCTTATGCGCATTGTTTTGGGGTGTCGTCGCGACTAGTTGGATTGGCTCGGAGAGAGAACGGATGGCGTTGGATTTTCCAGTTGCTCAGGATAATCCAAGGTGTAGTGCAGGCCTCGACTCTCTTTGCGCATCATGGCGCAGCGGATAATCAGTTCGGCAATCTGCACTAGGTTACGGAGCTCCAACAGATCGTTGCTGATCTTAAAATCGGAGTAGTAGTCGTGGATTTCGCCTTTGAGCATCTCCACTCGGCGCAGGGCGCGCTGCAGCCGCTTATCGGTGCGAACAATGCCAACGTAATCCCACATAAATAACCGCAGTTCGTGCCAGTTGTGGGCGATAACCACGTGCTCATCGGAATCGGTTACCTGACTTTCATCCCAGTGAGGGATGTCGTCAATCCACTTAGCGTCGTCAAGCTGGTTAAAGATAGATCGAGACGCGGAGCGAGCAAACACCAAACACTCCAGCAGTGAGTTGCTGGCCATGCGATTGGCACCATGAAGGCCAGTGTAGGCAACTTCACCAACGGCATATAAACCGTTGAGATCGGTTTTACCGTCCAGATCCGTCATGACACCGCCACAGGTATAGTGGGCAGCAGGCACTACGGGTATCGGTTGTTTGGTGATGTCGATGCCCAAGCCTAAGCAGCGTTGGTAGATGGTTGGGAAATGCTTGGTGACGAACTCAGCGGGTTTGTGGCTGATGTCCAAATACATGCAGTCGGCCCCAAGGCGCTTCATCTCAAAGTCGATGGCGCGGGCGACCACATCACGGGGTGCCAACTCTTCGCGCTCGTCAAAATCGGGCATAAAGCGTGTGCCATCAGGGCGCTTTAGATGAGCGCCTTCGCCGCGCAATGCTTCCGTTAGCAGGAAGTTGCGAGCTTCGGTGTGGTACAAGCAGGTCGGGTGGAATTGGTTAAATTCCATGTTGGCCACTCGGCAGCCGGCACGCCAAGCCATGGCAATGCCGTCACCGGATGCCACATCTGGATTCGAGGTGTATTGGTAGACCTTAGAAGCGCCTCCGGTCGCCAACACCACAAACTTCGCGCGGATGGTTTCAACATGCTCAGCGCTGCGGTTCCAGACGTAAGCGCCCACCACCTTGTTGTCTCCGGCAAGGCCGAGTTTGTCAGTGGTGATCAGATCCACCGCATTGTAGCGTTCCATCAAGGTGATGTTGGCGTGTTGGCTGGCTTGCTGCTCAAGGGTAAGCTGCACCTCTTTGCCGGTGGCGTCGGCGGCGTGTAAAATGCGCCGATGACTGTGACCGCCTTCCCGAGTTAGGTGATAGCGGCTGTGACCATCATGTTCCTCTTCATCGAAGTCGACGCCTTTGCGGATCAGCCACTCCAGTGCGCGGCGTCCCTCTGAGGCAGTAAACTCGACTGCTTTGCGGTCGCACAATCCGGCGCCAGCAATCAGGGTGTCTTCGACGTGAGATTCAATGGTATCGTCTTCATCAAAGACAGCGGCGATTCCCCCTTGAGCGTAATAGGTGGAGCCTTCAGCCAGTGGGCCTTTGGCGAGTACCATTACTTGGCATTTATTGGCCAGTTTCAGAGCTAAGGTGAGTCCGGCGGCACCGCTACCGATGATTAACACGTCGGTGCTGTGTTCAATCCCTGCAGTCATTAGGTATTATGATGTTTGGAAAAGGTAGCCGTTATGGTACTCAATTCCTTGGGGAAGCAGCAAATTCTCTCTTTGAAAAATTTTTTTTTAATTAGTCACACTTTTTTACGAACTTTTACTACGCGCCGCAGTCTATTACTGTGCGTAAGGCAAGTAAAAGCAGAATCAGCAGTTTAGTTATGGGAGAAAGCTCTTAAGTGAAAGAGCCAAGCAGCGATCAGCAACTCGTCGAACGCATTCAGCAAGGTGATAAGCAAGCCTTTAATCTGTTGGTCATGAAGTATCAACACAAAGTGGCCAACTTAATCAGTCGTTACGTCAAAAACCAAGGTGACGTCGCGGATGTGGCCCAAGAGGCCTTTATTAAAGCTTATCGGGCATTGCCAAACTTTCGAGGAGAAAGTGCTTTTTACACCTGGTTGTACCGGATTGCAGTGAACACTGCCAAAAATTATCTGGTCTCCCAAGGTCGGCGGCCCCCAGCAAGCGATGTGGATGCCGAAGAAGCGGAATTTTATGACGGTGCAGATGCTCTGCGAGAGCATGCATCGCCAGAACGACAGTTGTTGTCAGATGAGATCAAGCAGGTGGTGTTCAGCACCATTGAAAGCCTGCCTGAGGAATTAAGGGTAGCAATCACGCTTCGTGAACTCGAAGGGATGAGTTACGACGAGATTGCGACCGTTATGGAGTGTCCGGTAGGGACGGTACGAAGCCGAATCTTCCGAGCACGAGAAGCAATTGATAAACGCATTCAGCCGCTTTTGGAGCGGTAGCATTAATCAAGGTGAGTCATGGTTACAGAACGTAAAGAAGCAGTGTCAGCATGGGTGGATGGCGAAGGCAGTGAGCTGGACCTGAAGCAGTGGCTGCGCGATGAGCCCAGTAAGGATGAGTGGGAGCGCTATCACTTGATTGGTGATGCCATGCGCAATGAGCTGCCTCAAACCCTGAATTTGGACATCGCCGCCAGTGTTGCCAGTGCGTTGGAAGATGAACCAACAGTGATGGCCCCGAAGCCTAAATCTGCAGTAACTGAGCGGATCTCTGGCAATGTTGTGGCGTTTTCTCGCAAGTTTGGTCAATACGCCATTGCGGCCACGGTTGCAGCGGTTGCTGTGGTGGGTGTTCAGCAGTATGGCAGTCAAAGCCAGATGCCATCACCAGTATTGAATACCCTGCCAATCATGGGCGCGCCGACTCCGGCTAGCTATCAAGCGAACACGCCATCGGTGCAGCAGGCTCAAGATAGCGAACTGCAAGCGCAAGAGCAGCGCCGACGTGTGAACGCTTATCTGCGAGACCACCTGTTGCAACAGCGATTAAAAGGGCATAATACCGCCAATAACGATTAAGCCCCTAATTACGAGGCTCACCTTGCGAAAAATTTGGCTGTTTCTAGCGTGGGTATTGGCGATGCCAGCCCACGCTGTCGACGACAACTCTCCAATCTCTTGGCTGCGTAAGATGCAAACCGCATTGAATGAAAGCCAATTTCAGTACTCTTTGATTCACCTACAGATGGACCACATTCGTCCTCTGCGATACCTGCATGGTGTGGTGGATGGTAAAGAGGTTGCCTATCTAGAACACCTTAACGGGCCTCGTAAAAATGTGGTCCGAGTAAATAATCAGGTCACCTATTTAGAACACGAAGTGAAACCCTATTCGGTTCAGTCTGAGCGGATCAGTGGTTTCATCCCACCGGCGTTTGGTACTGGCGTTGAGCGCTTCACTCCATTCTATCAGCTCGCTTTAGTGGGCAAAGATAGGGTTGCCGGCCGCTCTGCTCAGGTACTCAGAATCGTTTCAACGGATCGTTTCCGCTACAGCTACCAAGTCTGGTTGGACGTAGACACCGGCTTGCCGCTGCGTATCGATACTGCCAATGCCGAAGGGCATCTGCTTGAGCAATATATGGTGGTTGAACTGATGCTGTTCGAGAAGCCGGTTCCGGTTATCGCCGAGTTGGCGAAACAGAAGTGGCCACCGATTCTGGTTCCCGCTCAGCCCAGTGATAAGCAGCAGTGGCGTTTTGGCTGGCTACCGAAAGGCTTTGAAGTGACCCATGTGGATCAGCATCGCCTATTAGGTATTAATGAGCCGGTTCAGTATCTGTCATTGAGCGATGGTTTGACTGACATGTCGGTATACATCGGCTTAGTTGGTCCAAGTGAGCTGCCTTCTGACATCAGCGTAGGCAATGGCTTGTCTTTGGCGTCCGCTCGTCACGGCGATGTGGAAGTGGTTGCCGTGGGCAAACTGCCGAAAGAGACCCTAGCCAATGTGGCTGGTTCAATCTATCCGGTCACGGAAAAATGATCACCGCCTTGGGCCGAGTGGAGGCTTGGCAAGATGGCTGGGTAACGGTGAGTTGGCGGGCGCAAAGCGCCTGCGGCCACTGTGAACAGTCTGAAAGTTGTGGTACCTCAGCGGTGGCCAAAGCCGTTGAGGTTAAGCGCCAGCAACTTATTTTGCCTTATGAAACGCCCCTAGTCCCTGGCGCTCAAGTTCACCTGAGTATTCCCGAGCAACAATTGGTTACCGCTGCAGCGCTGGTTTATCTGCTGCCCCTGCTAGGCTTACTGTTGGGAGTGGGGTTAGGATCGGTGGTTGGGTTGGCTGAGTTACTAACGCTTCTGTTGGGCCTGACAGTAGGTAGCTTGGGGTTTTGGGTCGCCAGAACACTGGCACCAAGACTCACGCCTGTACCGAAAGTGACTCAGGTGCTATCTACTTCAGCACAAGAGAAAAACAGCGAATTTCAACCCTAACTGCAGCGCCTTTTTGCCAGCGGCAGTACTGGGCGTTGGAAATTGTCGTCAATGCCCATCAACGCTGATAGCAGCGGCGGTTAAAATCCGTTAAAATCCCCCCCCAATATCATTTGTTCCTGTAGTTTTTTCAAGAAGCGGCCTAGATGAAGCATATTCGAAATTTCAGTATCATCGCTCACATCGACCATGGTAAGTCGACCCTGTCCGATCGTTTGATCCAAGTGTGTGGCGGTTTGAGTGAACGTGAAATGGCCGCGCAGGTTCTCGATTCCATGGATCTTGAGCGCGAGCGCGGTATTACGATTAAAGCGCAGAGTGTGACTCTGGATTATGTCGCCAAAGATGGCGAAACCTATCAACTGAACTTCATTGATACCCCAGGGCACGTGGACTTTAGCTACGAAGTGTCCCGCTCTCTGGCTGCCTGTGAAGGGGCGCTATTGGTAGTGGATGCCGGTCAGGGCGTAGAAGCGCAGACCTTGGCAAACTGTTACACCGCCATTGAGATGGATCTGGAAGTTCAGCCAATTCTGAACAAAATCGATTTACCACAAGCCGATCCAGATCGGGTGGCCGAAGAGATTGAGGACATTGTCGGCATCGACGCCATGGAAGCGGTACGTTGTTCCGCGAAAACCGGCATCGGTGTTGAAGACGTGCTTGAGTGCATTGTTGAGAAGATCCCAGCTCCAGAAGGCGATCCAGAAGCGCCTCTGCAAGCCCTTATCATCGACTCTTGGTTTGATAACTACCTGGGCGTAGTTTCTTTGGTGCGCATTAAAAATGGCAGCCTGAAGAAGAACGACAAGATCAAGGTGATGAGCACCGGTCAGGTTTGGGGTGTGGATCGTCTGGGTATCTTTACTCCGAAACAGAAAGACACCACCGAGCTGAAAACCGGCGAAGTGGGCTGGGTAGTCTGTGGCATCAAAGAGATTCACGGCGCGCCTGTGGGCGATACCCTGACTCTGGCCAAGGGCGGTACCGACGTGGCATTGCCGGGCTTCCAGAAGGTGAAGCCGCAGGTATATGCGGGTCTGTTCCCGATCTCCAGTGAAGACTATGAATCCTTCCGTGATGCCTTGAACAAACTGTCGCTGAATGACGCGTCTCTGTTCTTCGAGCCGGAAACCTCCACTGCACTGGGCTTCGGTTTCCGTGTTGGTTTCCTAGGTATGCTGCACATGGAGATTATCCAGGAGCGTCTGGAGCGTGAGTACAACCTGGACCTGATCACCACGGCGCCAACGGTAGTGTACGAAGTGAAGACCACCAAGGGTGAAACCTATATGGTTGATAACCCGTCGGAACTTCCGCCGCTGAATAACATCGAAACCATTGCTGAGCCGATTGTTGAAGCCAACATCTTGGTGCCTCAGGAGTACCTAGGCAACGTCATTACCCTGTGTATTGAAAAACGCGGTGTACAGACCAAGATGGCTTACCACGGTAACCAAGTGGCAGTGACTTACGAACTGCCGATGGCGGAAGTGGTACTGGATTTCTTCGATCGCTTGAAGTCGACCAGCCGTGGTTTCGCTTCTCTGGATTACAACTTTATCCGTTTCCAGGAAGAGGACATGGTGCGTTTGGATGTGATGATCAACGGCGACCGCGTAGATGCGTTGGCGATGATTACTCACAAAGAAAACGCCCAGTTCCGCGGTCGTCAATTGGTTGAGAAGATGCGTGAGCTGATTCCTCGCCAAATGTTCGATATTGCTATTCAGGCTTCTATCGGCAGCCAGATTGTGGCGCGCAGTAACGTTAAAGCACTGCGTAAAGACGTAACCGCCAAGTGTTATGGCGGTGACGTGAGCCGTAAGAAGAAGCTGCTGCAGAAGCAGAAAGAAGGTAAAAAGCGCATGAAGCAGCTTGGCAACGTGGAAGTGCCTCAAGAAGCCTTCCTGGCAGTTTTGAAAGTCGGAGAGTAACTCAAAGATGGCAGCAATGTTTTCACTGTTCCTAGTACTGATCACCTTAGGTTCAGGTTTAATTTGGTTGTTGGATCACTTCTATCTGGCGCCAAAACGTCAAGAAAAACTGGCGTTTGCAGATGGTCAGACGGAAGGTGAACTTCCAGAAGAAGCCAAAGAGAAACTGGTGGCAGAGCCTTGGTTGGTGGAAACGTCGAAGTCCATCTTTCCGGTTATCGCGTTTGTAACCATTTTGCGTTCCTTCTTATGGGAACCGTTCCAGATCCCGTCAGGCTCAATGATGCCAACCCTGTTGGTGGGCGATTTCATCTTGGTAAACAAGCATGAATATGGCTTGCGGGATCCGGTATTTAGACACAAGTTCTGGGATAACGAGCTGCCATCACGGGGTGACGTGGTGGTGTTTAAATACCCAGAAGACCCTCGCGTTGATTACATTAAGCGAGTGATTGGCTTGCCCGGTGACAAAGTGGTTTACCGCAATAAAGAGCTCTTCATTCAGCCGAAGTGTGAAGCCGGCGTTGAGAAGTGCCCTGAGCTGCAGCGAGTTAACACCGCGAAGGTGAACAGTGGCCAGTTTAAGCAAGATGGAACCCCACTGCTGCGCCTTAAAGAGGATCTGCTTGGGGTGAACCACGATACCCTGATTAACCCTCGTCGCGGCGAGCCACTGCGTTACTATTATCAGCAGCCTGGCCGCACCACGGGTGAGTGGGTGGTTCCGGAAAATCACTATTTCGTGATGGGAGATAATCGCGATAACAGTACCGACGGACGTTTCTGGGGCTTTGTGCCAGAAGAGAATTTGGTCGGTAAAGCGACCGCCATCTGGATCTCATTTGAGTTCGAGCGTGGCGCAGACAGCATCCTGCCAGGATGGATTCCTACTGGAGTGCGTTTTAACCGCGTTGGCGGCATTCAATAAAGGTTAGCTGTGGCTGATTTAAACCGTTTACAGAAGTCGCTGGGCTATCAGTTCCAGCGGCTTGAATTGTTAGAGCAGGCTCTAACACATCGCAGTGCCAACAGTCGTCATAACGAGCGCTTGGAATATCTGGGGGACGCCGTACTGGGTGTGGTGATCGCCGAGGATCTGTTCCATCGTTTCCCTAAGGCACCTGAAGGCGACATGACCCGCATGCGTGCGACCTTAGTCCGTGGAGTGACCTTGGCTGAGGTTGCCCGTGAATTGAGTTTGGGTGAATACATCCGTTTGGGCTCAGGTGAACTCAAATCTGGCGGTTTCCGTCGTGAGTCGATCTTAGCCGATGCGGTTGAGGCGATCTTAGGTGCGGTATTCCTAGATGGTGGTATTGAGGCTTGTAAGCCGCTGCTGCTCAATCTTTGGAAACAGCGCCTGGATACCATCGAGCCGGGTGCGGGTCAGAAAGATCCGAAAACCCGTTTGCAAGAGTGGCTACAAGCTCGTAAGAAGCCGTTGCCAACTTATGAGGTGATCACCGTAACCGGTGACGCCCACAATCAGAAATTTACCGTGCATTGCCAAGTGTCGGCCCTCGAAGAGCCTGTGATGGGCGAGGGCAGCTCAAGGCGCAAAGCAGAGCAGGAAGCCGCCGGTAAGGTCTTGGAGATTTTACAAGTATGACCGATACCACCTATTGTGGCTTTGTCGCCATTGTTGGCCGTCCCAACGTGGGCAAGTCGACGCTACTAAATCGTCTGCTTAAGCAGAAGATCAGCATCACCTCTCGTAAGCCGCAGACCACTCGTCACCGTATCATGGGCATTCATACCGAAGGCCCGAAACAGGTGATCTTCGTGGATACCCCTGGGCTGCACATCGAAGAGAAGCGCACCATCAACCGTTTGATGAACCGTGCCGCAGCCTCCTCCTTGGCAGACGTGGAGCTGGTGCTGTTCGTGGTCGAAGGCACCAAGTGGACTGCCGACGACGAGATGGTGGTGAAGAAATTGCGTGGAGCTGGTGACCGTAAAGTGGCGCTGGTGGTCAACAAAGTGGATCAGGTTAAGGATAAGGAGGAGCTATTTCCTCATATCCAGCAACTGCAACAGAAGTACAATTTTGATGCGGTATTCCCTGTGGCTGCGGGTAAAGGCGGTAACGTTGACCCCATCATGGATATGGCGATGGACAGCGTGCAGGAGTCGATTCACTACTTCCCTGAAGATTACGTGACCGATCGTAGCCAGCGTTTTATGGCTTCGGAAATTCTGCGTGAAAAGCTGATGCGATTCATGGGAGATGAACTTCCCTACGCTGCCACGGTGGAGATTGAGCAGTTCAAAGTTGACGAGAAGGGCACCTTCCACGTTAACGCGTTGATTTTGGTTGAGCGTGAAGGCCAGAAACGCATGGTGATCGGCAACAAAGGTGACAAAATTCGCACCATCGGCCGTGAAGCCCGTCTTGAGATGGAACAGATGTTCGAGACCAAGGTGTATCTGGAGACCTGGGTTAAGGTGAAATCCGGTTGGGCTGACGATGAACGTGCCCTGCGTAGCCTAGGTTATGGCGACGACTGATCGCTTTGGGCAGCAACAGCTGGGTTGGCAATCTGCCTACCTGTTGCATGCCCGTCCCTATCAAGAGCAGCGGCAACTCCTTAGCCTGCTGACTGAAAACGACGGCGTCATTGGCGCCGTTGCTCGTACTTCTGGTAAGCAAGGTGGGCTAACCAAGGCCGCTTTACAGCCATTTAGGCCGTTGCGCGTTCAGCTAAGTGGCCGCACCAGCTTGAAAACTCTCTCTCAACTCGATGCCCCCAGCCTTCCCATCCCTTTAAGTGGTAAGCCCCTGTTTTGTGGTTTGTATTGCAATGAAATAGCGGTACGATTACTGCCAGAGCGACAGGAGTGTCCTGAAGTGTTTTCCGCATACCATCAGAGCTTGATGCAGTTGGCTCAAACTGATGAGCCTCAGTTGGTGTTGCGTTACTTTGAGTGGGCCCTGCTCGATCATCTTGGCTGTGCACCGTCATTGGCTGTGGACACCCAGGGGGAACCGCTGGATGACACCGCTCAGTATGCGTTAGTGCCTGAGCAGGGGTTTATGCCGGTGATGCACTCTGGTTATGCTGGGCAGATGCTACTGGGCTTGAGAGATCAGGCCTTATCAGAGATGCACCTGTCGCAAGCGAAGCACCTGTCTCGAACTTTGCTTAAGCCATTGCTTGGAGACAAGCCGCTGCGTAGCCGAGAACTATTTCAAACTAAAACATCAATAAGGACATCCGCACCATGAGCATACTATTGGGCGTAAATATTGATCACATCGCCACCCTGCGTCAGGCTCGTGGCACCAGCTATCCCGACCCTGTTCATGCCGCTGCTGTGGCTGAGCATGCCGGTGCCGATGGCATCACCATTCACCTGCGTGAAGACCGTCGCCACATTGTCGACCGCGATGTGGAAGTGTTGGCTAAAACATTAAAAACTCGCATGAACCTTGAGATGGCGGTGACCGACGAGATGCTTGAGATCGCCATCAATACTCAGCCAACTTACGTTTGCTTAGTGCCTGAGAAGCGAGAAGAGCTGACCACCGAAGGTGGTTTGGACGTGGCTGGCCAGCTGGATAAAATGCTGGGTGCGGTGTCACAGCTGAAGAGCGCTGGCATTAAGGTATCGCTGTTTATCGACGCCGATAAGGCGCAGATCGACGCAGCGGTCAAAGTGGGTGCGCCTTACATTGAGATTCATACCGGTGCCTACGCCGATGCGGAAACCGAGGCAGAACAGCAAATAGAGCTGGAACGCATCCGCGACGGAGTAAAATACGCTCACAGCCAAGGTTTGATTGTGAACGCTGGACACGGCCTTAACTATCATAATGTCAAGCCTATCGCTGCCATTGAAGAGATCTACGAGCTTAATATTGGCCACGCCATCATCGCTCGAGCAGCCATCGATGGTTTGGATCTGGCGGTACGTGATATGAAGCGTCTGATGATTGAGGGTCGCAATGGCCATTAAGGGCCTAGGCACCGACATTGTCGAGATTGAGCGAGTCGAGGCGCAGTTTGAGCGCCTCGGCGAGCGTTTTGCCGCTCGTATTCTGACTCCTTATGAACTAGAGCAGTGGCACGACTCTAAGGTTCAGGCACGGGTATTAGCCAAGCGCTTTGCGGTTAAAGAAGCGGTGGGCAAAGCCCTTGGCACCGGCATTGGCCGAGGGGTGTCATTTCAGCACATTGAGCTTCGTCACGATGTCAATGGCGCGCCGGTGCTTAAGCTAATCGGCGGCGCACTTGAGCGGATGCAGGCACTTGGGGCAAGGGAATCCCACATCAGTTTGGCCGACGAGCGTCGTTACGTGGTGGCGACCTGCATTCTTAGCAGTTGAAAGGACGTTAAAAGGTAAGCACGGTTGAGAACCCTATTTGGGTTTGGTGCTTCTGTTGTGGATTGGTGTAATTCAGATCAACGGTGACTTTCATTGGCCCCCATTGAATGCCACTGCCGATCTTGGCGTTGATGCCGCTTCGCACTGGGGCGGTGAGTGATGGGCCCTGTCGTACCGCCTCCCCAAGTTCGGTTTCTGTAATCCAAAACCCCGATTGCCACTGGCCTTTTAGGTAGGCTTTTGGGGTGGGATTGTAGTTAGGGTCTTGCCAAGTAAGTGGTGGTGGCTCAGGGATGGCGCTAAGGGCGTCATTCGCTTGGGCGTTGGTGATGTTTAATAAAACCAGACTTAAGCTGCCTGCGATGATGAGCACCTGCTTGAGCATTCTTCTCTCCCTGAAAAAGCCAGCCTTTCGGCTTAGCTTTTAACAATAGTTCAAGATGACTGATTTAGCGGGTGCTATTTTGCTACGGGCTCCACCTTGACCGTGGTTACCATGCTCTCGTTGGCATCCAGTACTTCAATCTTGTACTGGCCGATGGTGACGGTGGTGTGGGTTTCAGGGATCTCTTCTAAGGTCTCGAGTACCAGACCGTTCAAGGTCTTTGGACCATCGGTAGGGAACTGCCAGTTCATTTCGCGGTTCATATCTCGAATGTTGATGCTGGCGTCCACCTCAAAGCTACCATCTTCCTGACGGTTGATCTCATCACTGACCGCTGGCTGCAGTCCGGTGGTAAAATCCCCCACGATCTCTTCCAGGATGTCCTCTAGGGACACTAAGCCTTGGATGTCACCATACTCATCCACTACCAGTCCTAAGCGCTCTTTGGCGCGCTGGAACTTCAGTAGCTGAACATTGAGGGGCGTACCCTCAGGAACGTAGTAGATCTCTCGAACTTCCCGCAGCACCATGGCTTTGTCGGTAATGCCCCCTTCACGGGTCATCAATCGCAACAGATCGCTCATGTGCAGAAAGCCCACTACATCGTCAATGTTGTCTCGGTACAGCAATACTTTACTGTGGGGACTGTGGGTGAGCTGTTTCATCATCGCCTTGAAGTCATCGTTGATGTCGATGGCGTACAGGTCGTGACGGGGTACCATGATGTCTTCAACGGTGACCTTCTCCAGATCCAGAATCGACACCAACATCTCTCGGTGACGACGGGGGATCATGGCGCTGGCTTCGTTAAGCACCGAGCGCAGCTCATCCGCGGACAGGTCGTCGTCGCCGCTGGTACTTGGGGCGACGCCAACCAGCTTCAATAAGTTGTTACTGACCAGGTTAACCAGCCACACAAAGGGGTAGAACAACGTCATTAGTGGTTTTAGTACGACGCTGTTAGGAAATGCCAGTTTCTCTGGGTAGAGGGCGGCTAGGGTCTTTGGGGTTACCTCTGCAAAGATCAAGATCACCAAGGTTAAGCCCCCGGTGGAGATCGCTAATCCCCAGTCGCCGAATAGTCGCAGGCCAAGAACGGTGGCGATGGCTGAGGCGAAGATATTAACTAGGTTGTTGCCGATCAGAATCAGCCCGATAAGGCGGTCTGGGCGCTCAAGCAGCTCGTTGGCGCGTTTGGCACCGCGATGTCCCTGCTGGCTCAGATGGCGCAGGCGATAGCGGTTGAGTGACATCATCGCCGTTTCGGTGCTTGAGAAAAACGCCGACAGTGCAATCAGCAGACCTAAGGCGATGAGTAGGCCTGCAGTGGATATGTCGTCCAAAAGGGGAAATCCTTTACCTTGTATGAGTCCCTAGAATTAGGAAATGTGCGCGCCCTGTCAAGAGAGGCAGGGCGCGACCGGCGATTTAAGCGATAAACAGCTCACGAACCAAGCGGTTACCGAAGTAAGCCAGGGTCAATAAAATTACGCCAGCGGTGGAGTAGATGATGGCACTGCGGATTCTCATGCCCTTGGTCTTGTGTTGCCATAGCATGGCTCCATACACCAACCAAGCGGCGCAGGTGAAGATCACCTTATGGGCTTGGCCGCTGCCGAAGAACCCTTCTAAGAAGATAAAGCCGGTAACCAAGGCGAAGGTCAACATGGCAAAGCCAATCATAATGAAGTGGTACAGTTGTTTTTCCACGGTCATCAGTGGTGGCAGAGTGGATTCCAGCATCAACTTGCGATCTTTGAGGCGGCGGTTGATGGCTGCCAACTGGAAGGCATACAGGGAGCCAATCAGAAAGACTGAGTACGCCAGCAGCGAGGAGCCAACATGGACAAACAGAGCTGGGTTGGTGAAGACGTAGCCTTCGTTTTGCGGCAACAGCACCATCCCCGCTGCGCCAAAGATGCCGCACAGATAGACGGAAGGCACCACCACAATCACCTTAATGCGAGTCAGCATCAGGGTAATGGCGATAGTGAGCATTAACATCACCAGAGAGGCAGTATTGACCAAGCTGTAATGTTGACCACTGCCATCGATAACCAAAGGCACTAGGGCGGCAGCGTGTGCCAGCACACCAACGCCACCGGCGATGGTTGCCATTTTGCGATTGGGCCCATTTGCGTCCAGTAGCTTGCTCGCCACCAGATAAAAGGCGACGCCGTACCCCAGGATCGCAATAATCGCCAATAACTCCATAAAGCCTATGCCCTCAATAACGTACTTCTATATAAATAAGAAAGAAATTGCCTATTTGAACCCAGCTTATCACGCCCATTTGGCTTTGGGCAGCGGTGTAATTCTCATTTTCACCCCCAAGCGAATTTTTGGGATCTATCTAGCCAAAAACGGCTTTTAGGCTGGACATTGTTCAAAGGGGGGCTTGGTTTGTGTTTGTCCACAGCTGGCCGCTATAATGCGGGGATTTCCTAAACAACGAAAAGCGCAGGCGATGTTTCAGAATTTATCCGAACGCTTAGGCCAAACCCTGAAGAACATCAGTGGTCGTGGCCGTCTTACCGAAGACAACATTAAAGATACCCTGCGCGAAGTGCGCATGGCACTGCTGGAAGCCGACGTGGCTTTGCCGGTGGTTCGTGATTTCGTCGCCAAGGTGCGCGAACGTGCGGTAGGGACCGAAGTTTCTAAGAGCCTGTCTCCTGGGCAGGCCTTCATTAAGATTGTTCAGTCCGAGCTGGAAGTGGCCATGGGCCAGTCCAACGAAGCGCTGAATCTGGCCAGCCAGCCACCAGCTATTGTGATGATGGCGGGCCTGCAGGGTGCCGGTAAAACCACCAGTGTGGGTAAACTGGCCAAACTGCTGAAAGAGCGTGAAAAGAAATCCGTACTGGTGGTCAGTGCCGACGTTTATCGTCCGGCGGCGATCAAGCAGCTGGAAACCCTGGCTACCGACATCGGAGTGGAGTTCTTCCCATCGGATGTGAATCAAAAGCCTGTAGACATTGCCAATGCGGCGGTGGATCACGCCCGTAAGAAGTTCATCGACGTGGTGATCGTCGATACCGCCGGTCGTCTGCACGTCGACTCCGACATGATGGACGAGATTAAAGCCCTGCATGCGGCGATTAATCCGGTGGAAACTCTGTTTACTGTCGACTCCATGACCGGTCAGGATGCTGCCAATACTGCTAAGGCGTTCGATGAAGCGCTGCCGCTGACCGGTGTGATTCTGACGAAGGTGGATGGTGATGCCCGTGGTGGTGCGGCACTGTCTATCCGTCACATTACCGGCAAGCCGATTAAGTTCTTGGGTGTGGGTGAGAAGACCGACGCTCTGGAACCGTTCCACCCTGAACGTGTTGCTTCCCGAATCTTGGGCATGGGTGACGTACTGTCTCTGATTGAAGAGGTGGAGCGTAAGGTCGATAAGAGCCAAGCGGAAAAGCTGGCTAAGAAGATCAAAAAAGGCGAAGGCTTTGATCTGACCGATTTCCGTGAGCAGCTGCAGCAGATGCACAACATGGGCGGCATGATGGGCATGTTGGAAAAACTGCCTGGTGTCGGCCAACTGCCCGCAGAAGCGTTAGCTCAAGTTCAGGACGACAAGATGACCAAGCGCATGGAGGCGATCATCAACTCCATGACGCCGAAGGAGCGCGCTCGTCCAGACATCATCAAGGGTTCCCGTAAACGCCGCATCGCGGCCGGTTCCGGTACCCAGCTGCAAGACGTAAACCGCCTGCTGAAGCAGTTTACTCAGATGCAAAAAATGATGAAGAAGATGAAGGGCGGCGGCCTGAAGAAGATGATGCGTGGTATGGGCGGCATGCTGCCTCCTGGCATGAAGATGCCGCGCTAATTTAGTTTCGAATCTACCCACAAGCACCTACACTCCAGTGTGGTGCCTATAAACCCGCCGAAATGGTTGCATTGAGCAAGTATTCAGGTAAAATCGGCGGGCTTTCTACCTTGGGGCCCTTTGCGGCCCCAATTCTATTGCTATAAACACCATTAGAGGAATTACCTTATGGTAACCATTCGTTTATCTCGTGGCGGCGCTAAAAAGCGTCCGTTTTATCAAGTGGTTGTAACCGACAGCCGTATGAAGCGCGACGGTCGTTTCATCGAGAAGATCGGTTTCTTCAACCCAATCGCTCAAGGCCAAGCTGAAAAGCTGCGTCTGGACCTAGACCGTGTTGACCACTGGGTTTCCCAGGGGGCATCTCTGTCTGACCGTGTAGCGACTCTGGTTAAGGACGCCCGCAAAGCTGCGGCTTAATGGGTGTTGGTTAAGGTAAGTTGATGAGTCAGCAAGAACTAATGTTGGTGGGCCGTCTGGGTGCGCCTCATGGGATTCGGGGCTGGTTGAAGGTCAACCCCTTTACCGAAGATAGAGAAGGTATCTTTGAGTACACACCTTGGTTGGTAACCTGCGGTGGTGAACAAAAAGAGATGAAAGTGCTGGATTGGCGTCGTCAAAACAACGGCCTGATTGTGCGCTTAGAAGGGATTGACGACCGCAACGCGGCCGCACTGTACACCAACGGTGAAATCTCCATCTCTGCTGACCAGCTGAAAGAGCTGCCGGAAGACGAGTTCTACTGGCGTGATCTGATTGGCTGTAATGTCGTGAACCTGCAGGGGTACAACATGGGAACCGTTTCCGGAATTCTGGAAACTGGCGCCAATGACGTACTGGAGATCAAGGCGAACGCAAAAGACGCCTTTGGCAAACGGGAACGTATGGTCCCCTTTGTCCCGGAACAGTTCATCATTGAGGTGAAGCTGTCCGAAAAACAAATTATCGTTGACTGGGACCCTAACTTTTAATGGCTCACGACAACTCAATGTGGCTCGGGGTAGTAACCCTGTTTCCAGAGATGTTTCGTGCTATTACTGAGCATGGTGTGACTGGTCGTGCTGTGAAGAACGGCTTGCTTGGAGTGCAAACGTGGAATCCCCGTGATTTCACCCATGATAAGCATCGTACCGTGGATGACCGCCCTTACGGTGGTGGCCCGGGGATGTTGATGATGGTGCAGCCCCTGCGTGATGCCATTCGCGCTGCGAAAGCGGAAGCGGGTGACGATGCTAAGGTAATTTACCTGTCCCCTCAGGGACGTCCTTTAACTCAATCTGGGGTAGAGGAGCTGGCACAAAATAAGCGCATGGTGCTGGTGTGCGGTCGATACGAAGGTGTTGATGAGCGCATCATCCAATCGGAAGTTGATGAGGAGTGGTCCGTTGGTGACTACGTTCTCAGTGGCGGTGAGCTGCCAGCGATGAACTTGATTGACGCAGTATCTCGGTTAGTTCCGGGAGTACTGGGGAAGCAAGCGTCGGCAGAGCAGGATTCATTTTCGGATGGCCTGCTGGATTGTCCTCACTACACCCGTCCAGAAGTTCTGGAAGGTCAAACTGTCCCGCAAGTGTTATTGAGCGGCAATCATGAATCAATTCGGCGTTGGCGCCTGCAGCAGTCCCTAGGACGCACATGGCAGCGACGACCCGAGTTACTTGACAACCTAGCTCTGACTGACGAGCAAGCTCAACTGCTTGCCGAGTTCGTCGCCCAAACGGGACAAGATGAGCGTTAGAGTTTTCAGTTTATTCTAGGAAGAGAGAAATTATGAGCAACATCATTAAGCAGCTTGAACAAGAGCAAATGAAGCAGGACGTACCTGCTTTCGTAGCCGGTGACACTGTAACCGTACAGGTTCGCGTAACCGAAGGTAACAAGACCCGTCTGCAGGCATTCCAAGGCGTTGTTATCGCTAAGCGTAACCGCGGTCTGCACTCTGCGTTCACAGTTCGCAAAATCTCTAATGGTGAAGGCGTAGAGCGTACTTTCCAGACTCACTCTCCGCTGGTAGAAAGCATCAAGGTAGAGCGTCGTGGTCGCGTTCGTCGTGCCAAACTGTACTACTTGCGTACACGTACTGGTAAGGCGGCTCGTATCCGCGAGCGTCTGGGCTAAGAATTACCTTAGTTCATACCGGAAAAGCCCGCCTTTGGCGGGCTTTTTTGTGTCTTTTTGGCCGCTTTATAACAACTTTGGCGTAAAAGCGGCGTTTTGTTATTGCATCTTAATTGTATACAAGGCACATTGAATTCAGGCCGGACGCACCGGTTGGGTTCATACCCTATCAGAGACGCGTAAAACTGATAGGCACTACTTGGAGATGCAGTAATGCAAAAGGACAGTATTAATAACATTCACATTCAATCCGAACAGGTCCTGACTACCCCAGCGCAATTGAAAGCTCAGTTGCCACTCTCCGAGCATGCCTATCGATATATTAACGGCGCCCGCGCCGAGGTCGCCGATATCATTCACAAGCGCAATAATCGTCTGCTGGTGATCAGCGGCCCTTGCTCTATTCATGATATCGATGCGGCCAAAGAGTACGCGTTAAAGTTAAAAGGCCTGCAGGAGCAGGTGAAGGATCAGATGCTGATCTTAATGCGAGTGTACTTTGAGAAGCCACGTACTACCGTGGGCTGGAAGGGGCTGATTAACGATCCTGGCATGGACAACTCCTTCGATGTGGAAGGCGGTCTGCGCATGGCTCGTGAGCTACTGATCTGGTTGGCTGAGCAAGAGATCCCTGTGGCGACTGAAGCGCTGGATCCCATTAGCCCTCAGTACTTGGGCGAGCTGTTCAGTTGGTCCGCCATTGGCGCTCGTACTACCGAATCTCAGACTCACCGGGAGATGGCCTCAGGGTTGTCGATGCCGGTGGGCTTTAAAAATGGCACCGATGGCAAGCTGGATGTGGCGATGAACGCTTTGCAATCTGCGGCCAGCGGTCACCGTTTTATGGGCATTAACCAAGCGGGGCAGGTGGCACTGCTGCAGACCCAAGGTAACCCAGACGGCCACGTGATTTTACGTGGTGGCAAGCAGCCAAACTACGACTCTGTGAACGTGGAGATGTGTACTCGCCAGCTGCATGAGGCTGGCCTCACCTCCCGTTTGATTGTGGATTGCAGCCACGGTAATTCCTCTAAGGATCACCGTCGCCAGCCTCTGGTGGCGCGTAATGTGTTTAACCAGATTGTTGAGGGTAACACCTCCATCATCGGCATCATGCTTGAGAGCCATCTGAACGAGGGCAACCAGTCCTCCAATCTGGCTAAAGAAGAGATGGCCTACGGTGTCTCCATTACCGATGCCTGTATCGACTGGAACGCCACCGCAGAGCTGCTTGAGTCTGGGGCTCAGCAGCTGGCTGACATCCTGCCTGTGCGCTTTGGAGGTCAGTGATGAGTGAACCATCCAGTGTCGAACTCGATCGCATTCGCGACCGCATCGACGAGGTTGATCAGGAGCTACTGACGCTGCTGCGCCGCCGCCTGAATCTGGTTGGCGAAGTGGGGGCCATTAAGCATAAGCAAGGGTTGCCAATCTACGCGCCAGCGCGAGAAGCGGCGATGCTGATGAAGCGCCGCAGTGAGGCGCAGGCCATGGGCGTGCCACCTCAACTGATTGAAGATCTGCTACGGCGGATGATGCGCGAGTCCTACGCCAGCGAAAATGACGTCGGATTTAAGTGCATCAATCCGGATGTGGGTCCGGTGGTGATTGTGGGTGGTAACGGCAAATTGGGCTCGCTGTTTAGCCAACTGTTCCGCCTGTCTGGCTACGAAGTGCGCATTCTGGATAAAAACGATTGGGATCGTGCCGATGAACTGCTCAGTGATGCTGGTGTGGTGGTGGTCACGGTGCCCATCAATCACACCGCCGAAGTCATTGAGCAACTGCCGAGATTGCCAAAAGAGTGTGTGCTGCTGGATCTAACCAGTATCAAACAAGCGCCACTTGCTGCGATGCTGGCTAACCACGCCGGCCCCGTTGTGGGACTGCACCCGATGTTTGGCCCAGACGTCAGCTCGCTGGCCAAGCAGGTGGTGGTGGTCTGTCACGGCCGCTTTGAAGAGAAGTATCAGTGGCTTTTGGAACAGATTCGTATCTGGGGCGCGAGGTTGCATGAGGCTTCTGCTGCCGAGCACGACCAAGCGATGCAACTGGTTCAGGCGATGCGCCACTTTACCGCTTTTGTTTACGGTAGCCATCTGCGCCGCGAGCGGGCGGACCTGGATCAGCTGTTGCAGTTCAGCTCGCCAATCTATCGATTGGAGTTGGCGATGGTGGGCCGACTGTTTGCGCAAGATGCTAAGCTGTACGGTGACATCATCTTCAGTCAGCCGGACACCTTAGCTCGAGCTCGCCACTATATGGACCGTTATCAGGAAGCGCTATCGCTGCTGGAAGCGGGGGATCAGGAGGGCTTTGAAGCCCTGTTTGATGACATCGCCGATTGGTTTGGTGACTTCGCCACACAGTTTCGCAACGAGAGCGGCAACATGTTGCTAAGCGCCAACGACAACCGCAGCGAGACCGGTTAATCCCAATAACCAGTTGAAATAATAAGGGAGCCAATTGGCTCCCTTTTTGATCTAGTTGCTTTAACTTTTGAGGTTCCCGCCCCTAGCTTTTGAACTGTCGCAGTTGGCTGCTTAAGCGTTCCGCCAGTTCATCCAGTGCTAAACTGGCCTGCTGGCTCTGTTCACAGGAGCTGACGGCCTCAATCAGTTGATGTTGGCCAAGTTGCACCAACTGCTGTACCTCATTGCCCAGGGTTTCCTGAGAGCCGCAGGCGGCCACCACCTCTTCACTGCTTTTCTCGATGCTCTTAAGTCCCGCCTCCAATTCATCTAGGCCTTGAGCCAGAGCGTTGACCTGCTTGTCGGCCTCCTGAGCTTGGCTGTTGGAGTGAGACATGGCTCCAGTAACGATCTTAGTGGTGTTGACCACCAGTTCCAGCATCTCGCGGATCTCGCCGGTGGCGTTGGCGGTTCGAGTAGCAAGGGTGCGCACTTCATCGGCAACCACCGCAAAGCCGCGGCCTTGTTCGCCGGCGCGGGCGGCTTCGATGGCGGCGTTCAGCGCCAAGAGGTTAGTCTGCTCGGCAATTTGGGCAATTTCGGTGACGACGGAGTCGATACGGCCATTGGTTTGACTGAGCTCATGCACATGTTGATGGGCTTGAGAGATGCTCATGCTGACCCCTTTTACCTCGGTGCGGGCGCTGGACATCAGACTCAGGCCAGAGGTCATCTGCTGTCTAAGCTGGTTGACGGTAAGCTGCTCTTGTTCGGCGCGGCGAGCCATCTCTCCGGCGTGTTGAACCACCTGAGTGTTGGCATCAGCCAGCTCAGTGAGCCGTTGCTGTTGGGTGTGCATGGTGTCGTTGGCTTGCTGGGCGGCGACTGATACCTGCTGGCTTTGCTGGCGCACATGCTCGGTTCCCAGTTTGCTTTCAGACACCAACGCGGTGGTGGTGATGGCCATCTGGTTGAATTGCTGGGCGATGCGGCTGAGTTCATCTTTGCCCGTTACCTTGATGCGCTGGGTCAGATCGCCGCCGGCAAAGGCGGTGGCAGCGGTTTCTGTTTGATTAACCATGGTGCTGATCTGGCGATAGAAGCCATAGGCCAGCCACAGGGTGAGTAGCAAACTGACCACAAGCAGAGTGGTTTGTAGAATCAGTGAGCGAATGCTGTGCTGCTGCTGTTGCTGTAATTCGACGCCGAGATTGATGCCCAGCTGATGTTGGAAACGACCGATGGCGTTAGCCAATTGCTGTTGCTGCTCATCGAGGTTAAGGCCGGTATCGATGCTGTCGGCATCGATAAAGTCTCGGCGCACTGAACTGAGGTAGCGTTCAATTTCGGCCAATACCCCTTGGGCGGAGCGGCTGGTGAGGCTTTTGGGCTGTGCCGTCAGTTGTTGGGCCAACTGCAGGTGTTGACGGGTGAGTCGCTCCATTTGACCGGTGAGCGCCAAGTAGAGCTCAGGCGTAAAACGACCTTGTGCCAGCAGGGCGGCGGTGATGCCGTCGATGTGGGCCAGCTCCAACTGCCATTGTGTCAGCTGTTTGGCCCACAAGCTCAGAGCGAGAGCGTCTTGGCTCAATTGGTTTAGGCCACTGAGGCGAAGCTGATTGTCGAGCCACAGCAAGACGCCATCGGTGTTGCTGATGGCCGCATCACTAAATTGGGCTTTTAGCTGTGCTGGCAAACGAAACGAGACCGGTGTGGCGGTTTTGCCTGCAGCCAAAAGCCGGTCCACCTCGGCTCGGCGTTGCCAAAACGGTTGCAGCGCCTGCAGTTGCTTTTGGGTGGCGATGCCTTTATCTAGGTTGGCGATGGTGGAGAGCTGACGCTCCACGAAAGGCAGCATCAATGTCAGCAGAGGCAGGGTCAGTAGCAGTGCCAGCAGCAGCAGTTTGGTTCGAAAAGTCAGGCGCGCCATCAGGCGCTCGGCCAAGTTGAGCATCAGGGTCGTCCATGAAGAAAACTATCCATAGGACAGTAGACCGAGGCATTAAGGTTTTTATTTCACTCAGTTTTTAAATAAAAAGCCGCGATGGATATCGCGGCTTCAAAGGGCAAGAGTGGTTGAGCTTATTCTATCTCGGTAGGAATGATGCGCTCGCTCTGGTAGCAGCCCAGCACCTTAATAAAGCGGGTGATGGGCACCAGTTGTGCCATCGCTTGCTTCATGGCATCGCTGTTGATGTTGGCTTCCACATCCAGATAGAACATCTCCTCCCAAGGGTTTCCTGGAATCGGTCGGCTGGTGAGCTTACTCATGATGAGGCCGTTTTGCTTAAGGATAAGCAGCGCGTCCACCAGTGAGCCGGACTTTTGCCCTGTGGCCATGATCAATGTGGTTTTGGCGGGCACCTGCACCGGCACGTCCAGAGCTTTGCGCGATACCACGATGAAGCGGCTTTCGTTCTCCGCCTGATTGGCCAGCTTGTCGATGCGAGCGTCCAAACCGTAGAGCTCACCACCGGCCTGACTCGCAATGGCGGCGTGACTTGGGTCATTGAGGTTGGCAACTTGGGCCATGGCGTGAGCGGAGCTTGAGCAATACTCCAGCTTGATGTTCGGGTATTGACGCAGATGATTGCTGCATTGGGAGATCACTTGAGGGTGGGCGTAGATGGTGGTGATCTCATCCAGATTGGCCCCAGGCAAGGTCAGTAGGCAGTGGCCAATGCTCTCGGTGGTTTCGCCAACAATCTGCAGGCTGGTTTGCTGCAGCAGATCGTACACCTCATTGATGGATCCGGAGGAGGTGTTTTCCAGGGGCAAAATGCCGTAGTCGGCGTTGCCTCGCTCGACCGAGCGCACCACCTCATCGAAGGTCGGAAAGCCCATCTCAATGAGTGACTTATCACGACGAGTGAAGTAACCATGAGCGGCTACGTAACTGTAACTGCCTTTGGCACCCAGATAGGCAACTCGAACCAGATCTTGGCTGGTGTTTTGCTGGCCCTGCAGCCAAGCTTGCTGGCGCAGCACCGAGTCTTCAATGACGGTTTGAAAAATACGCACTACGTACTGGGCATCCAACCCCTGTTCTTTCCCCTGAGCAACCAGTTTTTCTAGCAGTTGGGCTTCCCGCTCTTGATCGCGAACCGGTTTAAGATCGATCTCTTTACTGCGAGCCACATTGAGGGTGAGCTGACGACGGTGGGCCAGCAGTTTCAGCAGGTCACTGTCGACCTGATTGATGTCTTTGCGTATCTGATTTAGATCCATCTTGTCCTCGGGTACAAAAAAGCCTCCCTAGTGGGAGGCTGTTAGGTTGTATTCTGTGTTGCAGACACCCAGCATCGCCTCCCTTATAAGGGTGGAAAAAATAGGCTAAAAAATCGAATGGTCTGCATTTTATTCATGGAATCTACACTAGCCTTTGGCGATTGGGGTTGTCAACCAACAAAAAGCGCCAGCGTAATCGCTGGCGCTGCCTCCTTAGTAGAAGGGTGGGGAGAATTAGGCGGCGACTTCCTCATCTTCGGCGTCGTCGGTACCGATTTCCATGGCCACTGGTTTGGCGTGGCGGCGGGCTTCGCCCTTATGGCTGTACTTATTCAGCTGTCTTTCTAGCTGCTTGCCCATCTTGTTGATGGCGCTGTATAGGTCTTCATGAGAAGCTTTAGCAAACAGTTTTCCATTTGGAACGCCCATCGACGCTTCGATTTGGAACTCTTTTCCCTCCTGAGTGATGATAACGTGAGGCCGAATTAGGTCGACTTCATAGCCGGATAGTTTTTCGAAGCGGCTCTCAATACGCTCACGGATTGGGGTGGTAACGGAGAGGTGTTTGCTGGTGATTTCAATTCTCATAGAGTTCCCCTTTTGCTGACCCAAAATCAGGTTCAACTTCAGACTACTCCTGTTAATTAGCGTTCGTAAAGTGATATAGATCAACTTTTTACTCCTTGTTTAAAACTTGCCCATTCAGATCATAAAAGGCCAAAAAAGCCGCCAAATTTGCTTGAGCCGTGGCCAAAACAGGCGCATAGTGGGTGGGATTTATGGCAAGGGAGTGCTTGGGTTCGACGGTATTTTGACCTGCTATCGCTGTCCTTGTTGCTGCACGTTTCAAGGAGTAAGTGGTGAAAGTCAAAATCTGGGATGGCATGGTGCGCCTGTTTCATTGGGGAGCAGTCGCGTTGGTGCCGTTATGTTGGTATACGGCCGAACAAGGGATGATGGAGTGGCACATGACCGCCGCTTACTTGTTGGCTTCTCTTCTCACCGTTCGCATTCTCTGGGGCTTCATCGGAACCACCACAGCCCGCTTCTCTCACTTCGTTAGATCCCCCGCCGCAGTCATTCACTATCTGAAAAAATGGCGCAACGAGCGCAAACCCTATTTTGGCCACAACCCAGCTGGTGGCTACATGGTATTGATGATGTTGCTACTGCTAGCAGCTCAGATTACTACGGGTCTGTTTGCCAGTGACGACATTTTTGTGGAAGGCCCGTTGTACGCTTATGTGAGCGGAGAAACCTCAGGGCTTCTGACCACACTGCACCATCAGTTGTTTGATGGCATCTTGATCTGTGTGGCGCTGCACCTGTTGGCCATTGTGAGTTATCGCTTTAAAGGGGTGAACTTGGTTGAGGCGATGATCACCGGTTATGGCATGACCGCCCAAGGTCGACGCTCCAATGCGGTACCCCCAATTTGCTGGTTGGTGCCTTTAGTGATCGCCCTTGCCGCCAGTGTGTATTGGTTGATTCTGCCGTTGTGGTAAAGGCTTGGCTGTAGCAAGCTTCAAAGAAAAGAGCCGCAATTGCGGCTCTTGTTGTATCAGGCGTCATTCGATTTAATCGCGCTTGAAGTTGTCGTGGCAGCCTTTACAGGTTTTGCCAGTGGCGCCGAACGCTTGCTTAATGGCTTTGTCGTCGCCACTTTGGCTGGCGCTGACTAACTGCTGGGTGGCCATCTGGAATTCGCTGGCAATCTCCATAAACTTGGCGTTGTCACTCCAAACTGATGGCAGGGCTTCGGTGTCCCCTTGATCTGAGCCTTTTACCTTAAAGGCGTCAAATGGAATGTTGCTCAGCAGCGCCAGGTGTTCGGCTCGGCGCTGAAACTGCTCGGCGTCCATCGGTTTTTTGCCCTTCACCATGGCGTAGATCTCGCCAAAGTTTTCCTTAATTAGGCTAAAGGCGTGTTGGCGGTATTCGATGGCGTCGCTGGCGTCTTCGAAAGCGCCTTTGGCGACGGCACTGCCACTGACAGCTAGCATCACGGCGGCAAAGGTCAAACTCACTGCTTTCATTGTCGTTATTTCCCTATGTTGTTGTTATGAGCCCAATCATACCTATGAGTCACTGCTGTGACCAGTGTCACGTCTGAGTGGGATTCAAGATCTGGCTCTCATTCTCTGTTTTTAATGGTCGCTTTTGTGCTGTTGTAGCGGTGTAATGCTACGGCATTACATGTGGAGACTAACAAATGAAGGAATCTGATTATTGGGATAAGGCCCTGGGACTTATCGTCGACCAAGAAGGCAAGGATTCAGCCAGCTCACTGTTCAATCTGTTGTTGACTGTTGATGAGCGTGATGCCATTGGCGCGCGCCTCGCGGTGATGCGAGCCCTGATACAGGGGGAGTTAACTCAAAGGCAGATAGCGGAACAGTTGAATGTCAGCATCGCCACCATTACGCGCTGCTCGAACACATTAAAAAATTTACAACCAATGGAAAGGGATAAGCTGCAGCAGCAGTTACTTTCCGCAACATAACAAGACCTAACGGGAGTGACCGATGTCAGAAGCAGTATTAGCGACATCAGCAAAAACCAAAAGCCCTAGCATTGTCGGTGGGGCGACAATTATTGCCGGTACGGCCATCGGCGCGGGGATGTTGTCTCTGCCAGTGATGAGTGCCGGTATGTGGTTTGGATGGTCGATGATCATCTTGGCCATCTGCTGCTTCTGTGCATACAGCTCCGCCATGTATCTGGCGGAAGCCAACATGAACTATCATGCGGGCGCCAGCTACGCCACCATGACCAAAGATACCTTGGGCAAGCCCGGTATGTTTGCGTCGTTGGGTTCGGTGGGTTTTGTTAGTTACATCCTGTGCTACGCCTACATCTCCGGTGGCTCCTCTGTATTGGCCAGCTCCATTGCGAGTGGGTTTGGTTTGGAGATGGCGAATTGGCAGGCGGGATTGCTGTTTGGCATTGTGCTTGGTGGCATTGTGCTCTTAGGGTCCCGTGCGGTCGACCGAGTCAGCACCATCATGATTGGTGCCATGATCATCTCATTCCTACTATCTACCGGTATGCTGTCTGCGGAAGTGAGCAGCACTACGCTGTTCCCTGAAGTCGGTATGGCTGACACCATGCCGTTCATCTGGTTGGGAATCCCTGTGCTGGCCATCAGCTTTGGCTACCACAGCACCGTACCTAGCGTGGTAAAGCACTACCAAAAAGACTTCGGCAAGGTTCGCAACGCGGTATTGCTGGGCACCATCTTGGCAATGTCCATCTACACCCTGTGGCAGTTGACCATTTTGGGTACCGTTGAACGCAGTGACTTTGCTCAGGTGGTTAAGGACGGCGGTAACGTTAGCGCCATGATCGCCGCCGTTGGTGAAGCGGTGGATGGCCAGTTCATCGACACCCTATTGAGCTTCTTTGCCAAGTTTGCTTTGGCAAGCTCCTTCCTTGGAGTTGCGCTGGGTCTATTGGACTTCATGAAGGACCAATTGGGCCTAGGGGACAGCGCTCGTGATACCGTCATTGGCGGTGCAGTGACCTTCCTGCCACCTATGGTATTGGGAGTGGTATTCCCGAACGGCTTTATTACTGCCATCGGCTACGCCTCCTTACTGGCAAGTATCTTTGTGTTCATCTTGCCTTGCGCCATCGCGTTAGTGCTGCGCCGTCGCGGCAAGAGTACTGAGCACCGGGTTGCTGGCGGTAACGGTCGCCTATACATGGTGTTGGTGTTTGGCGTATTGGTAATGCTGTGCGAGACCTTGGCCCTTTTGGGCATGTTGCCAACCTACCCATAGAAAATGACTGCAACAGAAAGGAGGCTTAATGCCTCCTTTTTTGGATCTCGCTAGTGACAACGGGAGACTAACGTATAGCGGTGATGGCAGATCTCCTAAGCCATTGGCAGTCTCTTCTGCTTCTCAAAATCTAAGCCTAAAGTCATAGTGAATCTGGATAAAATAAATAAAAGAACAGAAGGTTATGACCTCAAAGCTCCGCGTAGTCCTATTCCATGATAAGCAGCCGCTGAATCTCGATGCCAATATTGCCCTCTCCTGCTTGTCCCATGAAGCGGTCAGAGATTCGATTGATCTGCATGAATGTTGGGATGGAGAGGAGGGAATTGAACAGCTTTTGCAACCTGAGATGTTAATTTTGGCATCAAATCCTATCAGCAGCAGAGCCACGGTAGCGAATTGGATTGGCGGCTGCACTCTGTGTGTCGGTACGGCCTCCGGAGCCCAATTGCTGTTGGAATCGGGCCGATTTCGAGACACTCGGGTTCCAGCGACCTTGGTGGATGCCTGCACGTCACAATCGCTGAATGTGCTGCACGATGACTCCCTAAACTATGCCAGTGCCAATAACTGTTATGTGGTGCAGTCGGGCATTCCCACCATAGAGTTGTTGCTGCAATTGATCGCGGCGCAAATCGGCCCTAAATCGGCACTGGAGATGGCACCTAAGTTTGGGGTGGCGCAGTCACGGCTGGAGATCTTGCTGCAAAAAGCCGACAGCAAGCAGCGCCGCCCAGCGCAGATGGCACGGGTTGTTGAGTGGGCTGAGGCCAACATCAATCGTGTGGAATCTGTCGACTGTTTGGCGCAGCAGGCCTGTTTATCACGGCGCAGTTTCGATCGCCACTTCAAAAAGGAGATGGGCATTAGCCCCAAAAAATGGCTGCTGCAGAAGAAGACCGAGCTGGCAAAAGACTATCTGCTAAACAGCGATCTCAGTATCGAGGATGTGGCCGAAGTGGCGGGTTTCGGTTGCAGTAATAATTTACGGAATAGCTTGAATCGGTTCGGCGAAGGTTCGCCAAGCTGTTTTAGAAATGGGGTATACAAATAGGGGAACCTTGAGGGCTCCCCCTAGTATCTGGCTAATCGGGATCACCGCACCCTAGGTTGGGGCTCGAGGTTCCTCCGGATGCTTCTGACAGAATTTCGTCTTCCAGTTGCTGAAGCGCATCGTCTTCAGAATTCACATCATTTGGATTGGTTTCCAAATCGCTCATAGTAATCTCCTTTTATATAACAAGCAGAATTGAGTCTAATAAAATATTTAATCAGTTGAAGGGCTGTTTTCATAGTTGGCTGAAATTTATTGATGGATGGCTGGTTTTTAAATTTGTATGTTTAATTTTGTAAGAATCGTTGTCTTAAAATTGTTGATTGCTGTCCTTATTTTGGTTTGTCATTAATTTTTATCGGGTTAATTTATTACTTGTCGACTATGTAGTACGGCCTGGACTTTTATTTTAATAAGGAAATTAATTATGTCTGACAAGATCAAGAATGCCATCGAAGATATCAAGCGTGAAACTCTGGAGCGTCTGAGCGCAGAAGAGAATGAGCTGCTGGAAGATGAGGTTGCAGGCGGTTCTAACGGTGTATTCCAATGCTGTAACGCTCAAGAAGAAATGAAGCAGTACTAATTATTGCTTGGTTTTGGCGAGCACCATTCTATGGTGCTCGCTTTTATTGCCGTTATAAAATAAGGATAATAACAATGTCAAATTCAATTAGTTTAGATTCGGTTGGCGACTACTTTAAAAAAGAATACGTGAGGAGTGCCAGCGATGGTCACCTTTATCTAACCATTCTTCCAACGGAAAAATGTAATTTTAGATGCACGTATTGCTACGAAGATTTTGAAATTGGCAAGATGACAGATGACACCTTACACGGCATTAAAAATCTACTGACCAAAGCGGCACCAACGTTAAAAAATCTCATGATCTCTTGGTTCGGTGGTGAACCGACCTTAAATGCCAAGGCGATGATTGAGATTTCAGAACACATTCGACAGTTGCAGAGCCAATATGGCTTTGTTTATAAGGCACACGTAACCACCAACGGCTACCTGTTGGACGAAGCGATGTTTACTCGATTTGTCGAACTGGGCATCAATGACTACCAAATTACCCTAGATGGCGACGCCGAGTGCCATGATGTCACGCGCAAGCAAGCCAGTGGTAAAGGCTCGTTCGAGGTTATCTGGAATAACCTGCTCAACTTTAGAAAAATCAAAGACAACTTCATTGTGATGCTGAGATTGCACATCACCAAGCTCAATGAAGAGTCGATGTACCGCTTATGTAAGATGATCAAAGCGGAATTCGGTGACGACCCTCGCTTTACCACCGTAGTGGAAGAGATTAAGAATCTGGGGGACGGTGTGGATGGTGCCGATGCCAAGCAGTTTGTGGCCAGCGACGCCAAAAGCCGTGCCGAAGAGATCAAAGAGCTGATGCACGAAAGCAAGGATGAACAGGTAAAGCTGATTGAAAATGGTAATCCCTACATTTGTTACGCCTCTATGCCTCGTCAATTGCTGATTCGCCCCAACGGCACCATTGGCAAGTGCACCGTAATGCTCAACAAAGATGCCAATCATCTGGGGAAGTTGAACCGAAATGGCGACTATGAACTGGATGGCAAGAAGATGGATCTTTGGGTTCGTGGGTTCGTGTCATTGGACGCCACGGAATTGAGCTGCCCGGCACGGGGAATACCTAGCTCACCCAAGTACCAAAATGAACTCAATGCCGTTGCCGTTGCATAAGGGGATGGCATGGCAGCCAAAAAGAGATCTATCTATCGCAAAGAGGTGTTTGACGCCTTAACTGCACGCCATGGTGACGTGCTGTTGACCCGTCCCACCTCCTTCTCTGTCATCAGCCTGTTTTTGGTGGTGGTGGCGGGCTTACTGCTGACCTACGCCATCGTGACCCAATTTACTCAAACACGGGATCTGCCTGGAGCCATGGTCATTGAACAGGGGGAAGTGAAGGCGCGGGCACTGGAAGCCAGCTTAGTGGAGCAGGTGCTGGTGCAGGAGGGGCAGCAGGTCACTCAAGGCCAGCCACTGCTGAAGGTCACGGTGCCAAGTCGTCGTTACGACAGTGACAGTTTGGCAAAGATGCAGTCGGCCATCGAAGAGAAGATTGACAGCGCAGAGCGGCGGCTGGGATTTCAGCGGCGGCTGAATCAACTGCAGGCCGATGCCTTAGCCAATGAAGAGCAAACCCTGATTGAGCAGCAGCGCCAACTGCAGGCGCAGATTCAGCTTGAGCAGGAGTTTTTAGAGCACCTAACGTCGATGGCGAAACAGGCTAAGACCGGAGAGCAGGGCCAGTATGACCGCCTCTACACCCAGGTGCTGGAAAAGCGCATCCACATTCATGGTCTGAACCAAGACAGCCAACAATTGACACTGAAGATTGGCAGCATTGAGCAGCGGCTGCAGAGCGCGGTAATCAAAGGTGAGGAGATGCTGACCGGTTACCGCCAGCAACTGGGGCAATTGCAACTGGACTTAGCCAAGCTGACTGGCGATCAGAGTTACATGATCACCGCCCCTCGTGGCGGCGTCGTGGCGCGACTTGGGGTGACGAAAGGGCAATTTCTGCAATCCGGCGATGCGGCGGTCACCTTGATGCCTGAAGCGGCCAAATTGGTGGCTGAGCTCAAGGTTCGCTCCGACTTAGTGCGCCACATTGAGGCGGAGCAACCGGTGTGGCTCAAGATTGATGCCTTTCCTTATCAGCGCTTTGGGTTGTTTGAGGGCAAGGTAACTAAGGTGTCTCACTCCGTGGTGGAACCTGAGGCGTTTGCCAATGCGCAAGGACCTCAGGTGCCGATGTATCGTGCCATCGTTGAGTTGCACCAGCCTCAAGATTCCAAGCTTGGGCCCATCACCTTGCAATCAGGCATGTCGCTCCAGGCTATGGTCAAAGGGGGCACCCAGTCGATCTGGTCATGGATGGTTGCGCCACAAACAGAACAATAAGGACGTGGCATGAGTGAACTATTAGATAAGTTATCCTTTAGCAGCCGCAAACGCTTGCCGGTTATTTTGCAAAGTGAAGGCGCCGAGTGCGGCCTGGCCTGCCTGTGCATGATTGCCAACTATCATGGCCACAAGTTGGATCTATTTACCCTGCGAAAGAGCTACCCCATCAGCTTAAAAGGCGCCAATCTTAAACAGCTGATTGGCATCGCCGCCAAACTCAATTTGGTTGGTCGCCCGATTAAAGCCGCCCTTGAGGATCTCCCAAAACTGGCAACGCCGGTGATTTTGCATTGGGATCTCAACCACTTTGTGGTGCTTAAAAAAGTGGTTGGCAATAAGGTGATCATCCACGACCCAGGCAAAGGGCTGGTGAAGCTGTCGATGGACGAGGTGTCCAAATCCTTTACCGGTATCGCCTTGGAACTTCGCCCATCAGAGAATTTTCAGCCTAAAGACGAGCAGCTGAAACTGAGCCTCAACGTATTGTGGCGCAATGCCGTTGGGCTTAAACGAAGCCTCGGCCAGATTTTGCTGTTGTCGTTTTTGCTGCAACTGTTGTTGTTGGTCTCGCCCTATTTTGTCCAGTTGATTGTCGACAATGTGGTGGTGAGTCGCGACTTAGATTTTCTGTTTGTACTGGGCATCGGCTTCTCATTGGTGTTGCTGATTCAGGTGGCCACCAAGGCGTTTCGGTCTTGGATTGTGCTCTATTTCCAATCGACCTTGGGCATTCAGTTGGTTGCCAACCTGTTTAAGCACCTGCTTCGCCTGCCAATGAGCTGGTTCGGTAAGCGCTTTACCGGTGACATCCTGTCCCGTTTCCAATCACTGGATTTTATTAAGAAATTACTCAGTGAGGGGTTCGTAGAAAGTGTGGTCGATGGCGTGATGACCATATTGACCGTGGTGATGATGCTGATTTTAAGTCCTGGGCTGGCGCTCATCTCCATCGTGGCAGTGCTGACCTACAGCGCCGTGCGGCTTGGGATCTACCCAGCGATGCGCAACCACACCAAAGAGAGCCTTCAGTATAAAGCTTCCGCCGATGGGCTGTTTTATGAGGCCATTCGTACCGTTCAGCCGGTTAAGGTGTTCAATGGTGAGTCGATTCAGCAATCGAAGATGGAAAACGCCAATGCCACTTGGATGAACTCAGAGATTAAGTTGGGTCGATTGACCATCGCTTACAACACCTTCAAGGAGCTGCTCTATGGGGCAGAGTACCTCGCACTGCTGTGGCTTGGGGCCTATTTGGTGATTGCCGAATCGATTACCGTGGGGGTGCTGTTTGCCTTTTTAGCCTATCGACAGCAGTTTGCTACCAGCAGTCAGATGCTGCTGGAAAAGCTGTTTGAGTGGAAGATGCTGGGTATTCACCTGTCGCGCGTGGCCGACATCGCCTTGGAAGATCAGGAGGCGCACCTAGACAGCCAGCTGCCGGTACCGCAGCGACCCAAAGGGCGAATTGAACTGAAGAACCTGTCGTTTCGTTACAGCGACAATGAGCCCTACCTGTTTGAAAACCTGTCATTGACCATTGAACCTGGGGAGTGCGTGGTGCTGACTGCACCCTCTGGCTTTGGCAAAACCACCTTAATGAAGATCATGATGGGTTTGATGCCGCCTACCAGTGGCACCATCAGTTTTGATGGGGTCGATATCCACACATTAGGCCTCTCGAACTACCGCAGCATGATCTCGGCGGTGATGCAGGGCGATCACCTGCTCTCCGGCTCCATTGGCGACAACATCAGTTTCTTCTCTATCGACCAGGATCTGGAGCTGTTGGAGTCGGTGGCCCAAGACGCTCACATTTTGGATGACATCAATGCCATGCCCATGGGGTTCCACTCGCTGGCGGGCGACATGGGCAGCACCCTCTCCGGCGGACAGATTCAGCGGGTACTTCTGGCGCGCGCCATGTACAAGCAGCCTAAGGTGTTGTTCCTCGATGAGGCCAGCAGCGCCCTAGATGTGGATACCGAGCGGCGCATTAACGGCGTACTTAAGGGGCTGGGGATGACCCGAATTATGATTGCCCACCGAGTGGAAACCATCAATATGGCCGACCGCATTATCGACTTAACTCAGCCGGAAACGGTGCAAAAAACCAATAATGTGGTCGCGCATACGGCGTTGGTTTAGGGAGAACAACAATGAAATACCTAACAACTTTTCTGCGGTTACTGGTTGTGGTCGTCGCCTTCGCAACGCCCCAATTCTCAGTGGCCAAAGAGCTGAGCCGAGAGCAGAAGCTGTATGGTTTGGCGCAATTTTGGAAAGAGGTCAGCTACAACTTTGCCTACTTCGATCAGGTGCCAGAGCTGGACTGGGATCAGCAGTATCTGCATTTCATTGAGGTGGTGGCCAATACCGAAAATGACCACGAGTATTACCGTCAGATGCTCCGTTTTGCGGCGCTGCTTCAAGATGGCATGACCCACATTACTCCGCCAGCACCACTGTTGGAGCAGTATGTGGGCTGGGCTCCCATTCAGCTGAGTGAGCACAACCGAAAGGCGGTGGTGACTGCCGTTGCCGAGTCTCTGCAGCAGCAGTTACCGACAGGCGCCGTGATTACTCAGGTAAACGCAATGGCAGTGGATGAGTTCCTCGCCAAACAGGTGTTTCCGTTTATCAGCAGTTCGACCGAACAGATCTTGTGGGATAAAGGCATTCGCGGCAGCCGCAAAACCGGCGTGGGTTTGCTGGCGGGACCGGTCGGCGCGACGCTTGAGATCACCGCGGTTACCGCCGAAGGGGAAACGGTTAAGGTGAGTACTCAATACCTGTCCAGCTCCGAGGCTCCAACCATGGTGGGGCAGGCAAACCCGCGTCGCAGTGCCAATTTTGAGTACAAAGCGCTAGCGGATAATTTGGGGTACGTGCGCATCGGAACCTTTGCGGACACCAAGGTGGTGACTCAGTTTCGGGAGGTGTTGCCACAGCTGCAGCAGCACCAAGGCTTGGTGCTGGACATTCGTCACAATGGTGGCGGCAATACCTTCATTGCCGAAGAGATCCTAAAGCACCTCTCTTTTGTGAATTTGATTGGTGCCAAGAGCAAGATGCGGGTGCACAACTCCACCTACAAAGCGTGGGGGCGATTCGCCTCTGAGTACGCTTGGGCTGAAAAATACCTGTCCTATTTTAATGGCGACGCTTGGGTTGAAAGTGAGCCCAACCTGTTGGAAGTGGACGATGTGGACATCGCCGATAAGCTGGTGGTGCCTACTGTGGTGCTCATCGGTAAAAACACCGCCAAAGCGGCAGAAGATTTTCTTATCTATCTGGATGACGTTAGCCACGTCAAAACCCTAGGCCAACCCACCTATGGCAGTACTGGCCAACCGCTGATTTTCGATCTCCCCGGTGGCGGTTCTGCAAAGGTGTGCACGAAAAGAGAGACCTACGCCGATGGTCGTGACTTTGTTGGCTTTGGCATCCAGCCTGATCGGTTTATTAGCCAAAATATCAGTGATATAGTCGATGGCGAGGACGTGGTGTTAATGGAAGCGACCAGCCTTCTCAATCAACAACTTCACGTATCAAAATCTGCTTTTGTTCAATAACAATAAATCGTGCCCCCAGGGGAGCGTTTAGCGACTCAATTGCTGAGACGTAGGCAAAAACCAAAAGCGCAAGGAAGCGATTATGAGAAACAGTGCCCGAAGTTGGGTGTATGGTGGCCTGAGTATCGCCTCTGCGGTGATGTTGGCGTCTGGATGGTTGATGGGCTTTGCCGATCCCGTCCAAGTGGTGTCGGCTCAAGGGGTGGTCATTGAGAAAGTTCGCTCCGGGGACTTTGCTTTGACCGTGGAGGGTTACGGTACCCTGCAGTCGGTCAATCGACGCCTGATCACCGCCACCAGTACTGCCATCGTTGACGAAATTCGCTTGAAAGCCGGTGCGCCGGTGGAGCCGGACACCGTCATTCTTACCCTGAAAAACCCCGAGCTCGAAGGCCAGTTGCGTCAAGCCTTAGCCTTCTTAAAGAGCGCCAAAACCTCCAAACGCCAGCTTAATCTGCAGCAGCAGCGAGAGCTGCTCAACAGTGAATCCCAATTTGCCGAGCTTAAGGCGGAAGCGGAGATCGCCCAGTTGCAGATGGAAGCGGAGCGCTCCTTGGTGGAGTCTGGCGTCATCTCTGGCATCAGTGCTAAGCGCAATCAACTTAAAGCCGCGCAGCTTCGTCAGCGGGTTGAGCTGGAGAAAGCCAAGTTGCAGAAACTGCAGCAGGTTCACCAAGAAACCTTGTCGATTCAAGATGAGTTGATCGCTCAGGCGGAAGATAACTACCAACAAGTGAAACATCAGGTGGATCAGCTGTCGGTTAAAGCTGGCATCTCCGGAGTGATTCAGCAGTTGCCGGTTACCCTAGGAGAGAGCGTGGTCCCAGGTACTCGCATTGCGACCGTCGGTAGCCTGTTTCCTTTGGTGGCGGAGATAAAGGTTCCTCAGCTGCAGGCCAATCTGTTGATGAGTGGTCAGCAGGCGGAGATCACTGCACTGGATCAATCGGTGTATGGCCAAGTGGTGCGCATCGATCCTGTGGTAAGCGAAGGTGCGGTTCAGGTGGATATTTTGTTGGACGGTGAAACCAAGCTGAAACCGATGCAGATGGTGGATGCGTTGATTCAGGCTAAGGTCGACCCCAATGTTCGCTTCATTCATGCCCCTGCGGGCATTCAGCAAAACAGCAAACAGCAGCTATTTAAGGTTGCCGAAGACAACTCCGGTGTCCGCGTTGAGGTCAATTTTGGTAAGCGCTCCGGGGATTTGATTCAGGTCATTGCTGGCGTGTCTCCGGGAGAGCGGCTGATCACCTCTCAAATCGATGTGGACGAATCCATCTCCCGCATCCAACTCAAACTATAAGAGAGCAAAACATGGACGTATTGCAGCTAAACAACATTCAGAAAACTTTTGGTGAAGGTGGTCAGGCTAACGCCGTATTAAAAGGCGTGAGTTTCTCCGTTGCCAAGGGTGAATTTGTCGCAATCAGTGGCCCATCGGGCTGCGGGAAATCCACCTTGCTCAGCATTATGGGGCTGTTGGATACCCCTGATGGCGGTGACTATCTCATTGAGGGGCAAAACGTCTCCTCCCTGAACGCCGATGGACGGGCGCAGTTACGGGGTAAGCAGGTGGGGTTTGTGTTTCAGGCCTTTAACCTAATTGACGAGTTAACGGTACAAGAGAACGTCGCCCTGCCACTGAAATATCAAGAGGTTGCTAAATCAGAGCGACTGTCTCGAGCTAAACACTGCCTAGAGCAGGTTGGCCTTGGGGATAAGCTTAACTTGCTGCCGAACCAGCTTTCCGGTGGGCAGCAGCAGCGAGTTTCCATTGCCAGAGCCTTAGCTGGCCAGTCGGGCATCGTGCTGGTGGATGAGCCAACTGGAAACCTAGACTCCAAAAACGGCGACGCGGTGATGAAATTGCTGCAGGATCTTAACGGGCAGGGCACCACCATCGTGCTGGTAACCCACGATCCCCGTTATGCAGACATGGCTCATCGCACCATCATGTTGAAAGACGGCTTGGTGGAGCGTGAAATGGTGGCTTCATCGGGGTTGGTGCCGGCTAACCAGCCCATCCGTGAGAGCGATACGGTGGCGGTATGATGATACGTCAATTAAAAGCCACGTTTGATCGGGCTCGTCATTACTACTTGACGGTGATCCTGACCCTAACCCTCACCCTATCCATGGTGATCTCAGTATTCAGTTTGGTGGATTTGGTGTTCTTTACCCCTCTGCCTTATGACAAGGCCGAGGAGCTGCACCTCGTTGAGGGCAAAGTGGTCCTGCCATCCGGGCTATTCGACGGCAATAACCCTCAGTTTATTGAGTATCTCGAGAAAAACTTGCCAGAGGATCATCAGCTGGCAGCCTATCACCGCTGGAGCGAATATAAGTTATCGGAGCGTCCAGCTAAGCCCACCGTTGAGGTTCGCCTTGCGACCCATAACCTGTTCTCTTTGTTGGGGGTAAAGCCGATTCTAGGTCGAACCTTTGATGAAACCGAGGCCACGGGCAATGCCCAGCCTTCGCTGCTGCTTGGGTATCGAGCCTGGCAGCAGTGGTTTGAAGGCAATCCTCAAATCATTGGTCAAAAGGTTCAGCTTAACCAGCGCCGCTTCACTGTGGTTGGCATTTTGCCCGATGACTTGACCCTTCCTGGAACCCACAACATCAATGATGCCCTGTGGTTACCTATGGACATGGACGAGAGCCTGAAAATCAAAGGTTCTCAAAGTTACATGGGGGATTACAAAACCCTGCTGAGGGCGCCGGTCAGCCATGATCTGGCGACCCTCGACGAGCGCCTACACAAGTTGCAAAATGAGGCCGGTGAACTTTACACCCCAGAGGTGATGAAGCAGTTTGAGATCAAGGCGATCCGCACACCCATGAAAGACTCCATCAGTGCTGGCAGCGAAACCTTAGTGCTGCTGCTGTTCTCTGGGGTGATGGCTTTGATGCTCATCGCGCTGATCAACTTGTCTGGCATGCAGATGGCCAGAGCCATCGCTCGGGTCAAGACGGTGGCGGTAAGCTTTGCCTTTGGCGCCACCAATGCTCAGATCATGAAAGAGGCTCTGCGTCACCACTTGGTGGTGGTTGGCAGCTCGGTGCTGATGGGGCTGATATTGGCGTTGGTGGGTTTTCAATTTATTGAACTGCTGGCGGCCGGGGCGATTGCTCGCTTGGATACCCTCAGCATCAGCTTTAACACCTTGATGTTCTGCGTTGGACTGACCCTGATCATTGCCCTGCTGTTTGCGTGGATTGAGATGAGGGCCGTTAATGAAACTCAGCTTATCACTAGCTTACAGGCCAGTGGTAAAGGGGTGGGTAAGCAGATGTCGGCGGGCGTTAGCCACCTGCTCATTGGGGTGCAAACGGCGCTGTCATTCTTGATTTTGTTGGCAACCTGTCATGTGGTGTTCTTTACCTTGGCCGAAGCCAATCGCAGCCCTGGCATTGAGACCGACAACCGCTGGAGTGTGACGGTGAAATACCGCGCCTTGGAATCCAAAGAGGAACGCATTGCGAGTCACCGCAGCGTGCTCAATGAGTTGGCCAGTCTCACTGGGGTAACCAAGGTGACTCACGCCTCTGAGCCTCAACCGCCGGAGGAGCTTAACCTAGACCGCGTATTGAACGAGCAAGGGGACTACATTATGCAGGCCAGGCGCTTGCATGTGGGCCAAGGCTATTTCGATGCGTGGGGAATGCCGGTGGAGGGGCAGAACTTCTCCGCAGGTGACGGCGAGCTAAGTGATTATCCGGTGATCGTCAGTGCCAACCTTGCTAAGCGCATCGCGGGCAGTGAGAGTGAGATGCTAGGGCAGAAGATCAGCTCCAATGGCAAGCGCTTTTATCAAGTGGTTGGCGTGGTTCCTGAGATTCAGGTTCCAGGAGAATCGAGCCTTGAGCAGAGCGTTATCTACACCCCCAGAGGCTTTAAAGGCTGGGCTAAGCAAACTTATCTGCTACAAACGGATGAACGTTTCGCCTCGTCAGATCTGATGTTAACCCTAGTGGAGATGCTGGGGCGGGTGCATCCTGAGCTGGAGGTCACTCACGCCGACTCCATCACCAATATGTTTGATCGATATCGTGCTCGCCACATCGCGGCCGCAGGAGTGTCGTCGCTGTTGGCGGTGATCTCCGTGCTGATGGTGGTTGCCGGCGTCAGTGGGATCGTTGGTTACCTGCTGCGCTCACGGCGATACAATCTGGGCGTGAAATTGGCCATGGGAGCCAAGGTGCAGCGGCTGTTTAAAGAGAGCTTTTCTGAGCTGCTGTTGCCGGTATTGTTTAGTTTGTGGGTGGCCTTTAGCTTCAGCTTTATGATGATTGGCTATGGTCGCACCCTTCCCACCTTGGACGTCAGTGTGGATTGGGGGCTGCTAGTTGCAGTGATTGTGGGCTTTATCCTGCTGGTAACTGTGGTGGCGTACTTCCCCATTCGCCAAGTGCTTTATGACGACCCCATCAAAGCACTGCGAAACGAGTAGCGCTGGATTGGCGACAACCTAAAAAAACGGCAGCCTAAGGGCTGCCGTTTGTCATTGTGCGTCGTGCTTAGTGGTGACCGTGGCCGCCACAGCACTGATGGTCTGGGCCTTTGCCTTCACCACAGTTGCCTTTGCCGCCACAGCACTCGTGTTCTTCGTGAGCTGGCTCTTCAGCAACGGCGCTGTCGCAACCTTCTTGCTCGTCGCAGCCGCCACAGCCGCCGCCACAACCACCGGCACCGTGCAGGTGACCGTGAGCGATCTCCTCTTCGGTGGCTTCACGGATGTCCATCACTTCCACTTCGAAGTTCAGGGTAACGCCCGCCAGAGGGTGGTTGCCATCAACCACAACGGTGTCGTCTTTCACTTCGGTTACCGTAACCGGAGTTGGGCCCTGATCGGTCTCTGCCATGAAGCGCATGCCAGGAACGATGTTATCGATGCCACCAAAGGCTTCCAGCGGTACTTCCTGCTTTAGGCCATCTTGGTATGGGCCGTAGGCTTGCTCTGGGGCGATGCTGGCGCTGATCTTGTCGCCAACCACTTTGTCAGTCAGTTCAACTTCCAAACCCGGGATCAGGTTGTTGGTGCCGTGCATGTACTGCATTGGCTGGCCATCAAAGGAATCTTCAATGAGCTCGCCTTCGCCGTTGCGCAGGCGGTAGTGCATAGTCACTACGGTATTCGCAGCAATTTTCATCCGGGTCTCCAAAATACAATTCGGTGTGAAAGTGCCAAATCATACGGCTTTCAACGTCCATAGACCATGACTTATGCCGCATTTACACATCGGTTTGCTGCAATTACAGTCGGCAGTCCTCTCGATAGGGACGAATTTCCGGGTAATTGCCCGCTTCAATCTGCTGCTTTAGGCCGTTCCAGTAGTCGGCGGTAAGCAGATCTCGATGCTGAGCTAGGAAGCTCTTGCGAATGGCAAGCCGCCCCAGCAGGAAGCGGCCAAACTCCTCAGGAAAGATGTCTTTGGGGCCCACGCTATACCACGGCTCGGCGGCCATCTCATCTTCTGGGAAGCGAGGCTCAGGTATGGTGCGAAAGTTACAGTCGGTCATGTAATCAATTTCATCGTAATCGTAGAACACCACTCGGCCGTGGCGGGTCACGCCAAAGTTTTTAAACAACATGTCTCCGGGAAAGATATTGGCAGCGGCTAACTGTTTGATGGCGTTGCCGTACTCACCGACGCCATGGGCCACCTGCTCATCATCTTCGGCGTTATCGAGGTAGATGTTTAATGGCACCATGCGCCGCTCTATGTAGAGGTGTTTGATGATGATGCGATCCTCCTCCACTTCCACCTCTGAGGGAGCGACCTCGAGTAACTCCTCTAACAGGCTGGGGCTGAAGCGATGGCGAGGAAAGGCAAAATTGCGAAACTCTTGAGTGTCTGCCATGCGGCCAACTCGGTCGTGCTCTTTTACCAGATTGTATTTCTCTTGAACCTGCTGTTTGTTGCTCTCTTTTGGCGGTGCGAAGCGGTCTTTGATCAGCTTAAACACCACGTCGTAGGAGGGCAGGGTAAATACGCTCATCACCATACCTTTGATTCCCGGAGCTATCACAAATTGATCGCTGGATTGGTTAAGGTGGCGCAGAAAATCTCGATAGAACTCGGTTTTGCCATGTTTTTGCAGGCCGATGGCGGTGTAAAGCTCTGCCCAGGATTTGTTGGGCATCAAGTGACGTAGGTAGCGTAGTAGTGCTGCCGGGCTCTGGGTGTCTACCATGAAGTAGGCGCGAGTGAAGCTAAAAACCACAGAGCAGTCATCCTGACGGGTGATCGCCGCATCCAGTACCAAGCCATTGTCGCCATGGCGTACCGCCAAAATCAGCGGGGATTCTCCGTGATCGCCGATGATGCGGCCCACCAGATACGCGCCCTTGTTACGAAAGAAAACCGGTTTGAGTAGCTCCAATGTGGTGGCACTGAGCTGTTTGAGCAGAGGGGTTAGCCGCTGTTCCAACTTGTCGAGATCGCCATCTAAATCTTCAAAGTGCGGCAGCAGGCGGGCAAAGTTAAACCCTTGGCGAAACGCATATTTACAGGCATGTGTCAGGGAAAAACGGTGGCACAATTGATTGGGAATAAAGGCGGCTCGGTGAGCACGCTCGGCGCGAATATAGAGGTGTTGATCATCCAGCCCTCGATGACGAAACAGGCGTGAGAACACCGAATTAAAGAAGGTTTCCGCCAGCTCTGCTTGAGGGTGCCCCTCCAGTAGGGTGCTGTAATCTGCCTTCGTTTGGCGCCACAGCTCGGTGGAGATGGTCAGACTGCCCAGTTTGGGCATCAGCGCCGCGACGGTTTCGGTGACTCGGCGGCTGTAGTAGCGAATCCGCTCTTTTTGTGCCCGCTGCACCCCGTGCCAATCGCCTTTAAGAAAGCGCTCTGGCGCGCCAGCGTTGATGCGGGAGAACAGGCGGTAGTGCTGGTCAAAGCCCGTCAGGATGCGATAGGCCAGCTGTTTGGGTGACGCTTGTTTGGGGGGATTCGCCTTCTGGGCGGGTTGGGAGCCGAATTCCATGGCTAAACCTCGACATCGTAAGCAGTTAACCTAACCTACCTCGGCGCCGCTTGCTTCTCAATTCAATTTCGCTACCCTTGCGACAAACGAGAGGAGTCATTGTGGAACTGAATTTTATTTTGGTCTCCCCAGCGCGGGGAGAAAACGTAGGAGCGGTGGCCAGAGCCATGAACACCATGGGCTTTGAGCGCTTGGTGGTGGTCAACTCCGAGGCACATCTGTCGGAGGAAGCCAGCTGGGTTGCTCACGGCAGTCAGCACATATTGACCGAAGCGCACACCTTTGGCTCTCTAAAAGAGGCGGTGGCAGACCTAGATTTAGTGATTGCCAGCACCGCTCGTAAGCGGGGGGATAAGCGCAGCATCCATACACCATCCCAGGCGGTAAAGCAGGTTGAGCAGTTGGGGCACGCCGCATCGAAAATCGGCTTGGTGTTTGGCTGTGAAGCATCCGGACTTTCCAATGACGATCTGGCACTGGCGGATCTGCTTACCACCATCCCTCTGGCCAACCCCTATCCCTCTTTAAATTTGGCCCAAGCGGCGATGCTTTATGCCTATGAGTTTTCTCAACTGAGTTTGCCCGAGCAGGAAACCTCAGCTCAGCCAGCGCAACTGTCGGCGCTGAAATCTCGCTGCATAACTTTGGTTGATGAGTTAAGTCTTGCGGAGAATGATCCCGTCAGGCCTTGGCTGCAGGATAAGTTAGCTCTTGCTAACCAGCGCGATGTGGCCATGGCACACACCCTGTTGGGCGACATCGAAAAGGCCCTGAAAAAATAGCCCTTGACATCATGGCGGATTCTAAGCCACTGTAGAAAAACAGACGTAAGAAACTTATTCAGAAGGCTTTGCCGAATACTATGCTAAACCGCTTCGCTACCATCACAACAATCGTGATTACCACCACCGGTACCGGTGGGGGGGCGGGCTGCTAGTACCTGGATAACTTCAATCCAAATACTGATAAAAGCCCGCTCCCAGAGCGGGCTTTTATCGTTTCTGGGGTGGGCAAATGGAGAGGCTAAATAGATGAAGGTTATGAAGTTCGGCGGTTCTTCGCTAGCGAATGCCAAACGATTTCAACAGGTTGCGCAATTGGCACTGAACAGTGTCGAGGGCTATTCCCTCGCGTTGGTGCTGTCGGCACCCCAAGGGGTAACCAACTCACTGGAGGCGGCGGTTCGCCGCGCTGTGGGTGGATTTAACGATGGCTTACTGGAACCGGTTGAAGCGAAACTGGCTGAGCTTCTCCAAGGCGCACAGCTGGATGCCAAGGCTGCTGGAGCCCTAGAGGCGCAGTGGCGGCAGGAGCTTGATGGCGTACGTCAGCGCCTGCAAGGGGTGGCACTGTTGGGCCGCTGTCCTGATGAGGTGATCGCCGAGGTGATGGTGGTCGGAGAGCGGTTGTCGGTGCATCTGATGCTGGCCTTATTAGCCCAAAGCGGTGAGCGCTGCGCGCTGCTTGAGCCCCGCCGCTACCTAATGGCCCACGGTGAGCCGCTGGACTCTCAGGTGGACATTGAAGCCAGCCGCGCCCGTCTTGCCTCTCTGCCAGTGGGCGAATACCGCTTCTGGGTGATGCCAGGTTTTACCGCCAGCAATGAGATGGGTCAGGTGGTGACTCTGGGCCGTAACGGCTCTGATTACTCGGCGGCGGCGCTGGCGGCTTGTTTACATGCAGACAGTTGCGAGATCTGGACTGATGTGGATGGGGTCTACAGCGTTGACCCTCGTCTGGTACCGGATGCCAAGCTGCTGGAGCAGATGAGCTACCTCGAAGCGATGGAGCTGTCCTACTTCGGTGCCAAGGTGCTGCACCCCCGTACCATCGCCCCCATTGCCCATAATCAAATTCCTTGCCGCATTCGCAATACCTTGAATCCAGAAGCGCCGGGCACCTTGATCCACAAAGATGGCAGCGCCGACCAACCGGTGAAGGCGGTGAGTCATCTCGCCAAGCAGACCATGATCAGTGTCTCCGGACCGGGCATGAAGGGCATGGTGGGCATGGCTGCTCGAGTGTTTGATGCCATCAGTTTGGCTGGGGTGTCTGTAAGCCTGATCACCCAAAGCTCGTCTGAATATTCCATCTCCTTCTGCGTGGACGCCAAGGATCAGCCTCGGGCAGTAAAAGCGCTGGAGTCTACCTTCGCCCTTGAGCTGAAAAGCGAAATGCTGGAGCCGCTGGAGCTGAAGCCAAATCTGGCCATCGTTACTTTGGTGGGCGAGGGCATGAAAACTCGCAAAGGCGTGGCTGCCCGATTTTTCCGCTCCTTAGCTCAAGGCTCAATCAACATCGCCGCCATTGCTCAGGGAAGCTCTGAGCGTGCTATCTCGGCGGTGATCAATAACGACGACGCCGAAGCGGCGCTGCGCATCTGCCACCAAAACTTCTTCGATAGCCGCATGTTTGTGGATGTGCTGCTGGTGGGCTGCGGTCAGGTTGGCCGTGAGCTACTGGGGCAGATTCAGCAGCAGCAATCGGCACTGAGTAAGCAGCAATTGGCGCTGCGGGTTTGTGCCATTGCCAACTCCAGACAGATGCTGCTCGACCGTCATGGTCTTGAGCTTGCGCACTGGCAGGACAAGCTTGCCAGTGGTGGTCAGCCCATGGATTTGGACGCCCTGTTCCAGTTTGCTCATGACGCGAAGCTGACCAACCCAGTGCTGGTGGACTGCAGTGCCAGCGGCGATCTGGCACTGCGCTATCTCGATGCCATGAATTCTGGACTGCACGTCGTGACCCCAAACAAGAAAGCCAATACCGGCGATTACGACTACTACCAAGCACTGAAGCACACCGCCCAGCGCCAGCGCCGTCAGTTCCTGTATGAAACCACCGTGGGCGCAGGTCTGCCGGTACTGGATAACCTGCAAGGTTTGATGCGTGCTGGCGATGAGCTTAAGCGCTTCAGTGGTATTCTGTCTGGCTCGCTGTCCTACATCTTCGGTTTGTTGGAAGAGGGCCACAGCCTGTCAGAAGCCACAGGACTTGCCAAAGACAAAGGCTTTACCGAGCCAGACCCTCGTGATGATTTATCTGGCATGGACGTGGCTCGTAAAGTATTGATTTTGGCCCGTGAAGCGGGAATGGCGCTGGAGATGAGCGACATCGAAGTGGAGTCGGTGCTGCCCGCTGAGTTTGATGCCAGCGGCGATGTGGCGAGTTTCATGGCCAATCTGCCTAACGCGGATGAGCGGGTTGCTGCACGGGTGGCCGAGGCGAAGGCCAACGGTCAAGTTCTGCGCTATGTCGGTGCCATCGATACCGATGGTCGCTGCAAAGTCTCGGTGCAAGCCGTAGGCGCCGACCATCCACTGTACGCCATTAAGGGCGGCGAGAATGCCCTGGCGTTTTACAGCCGTTATTACCAACCGCTGCCATTTGTGTTGCGCGGCTATGGTGCCGGTACTGCGGTAACCGCCGCTGGGGTGTTCGCCGACATTCTGCGCACCCAAGCGTGGCAGAAGGAGGCCTAATATGGCTGAGCAAAATCGAGCGGTAACGGCTTACGCTCCCGCCTCCATGGGCAACGTCAGTGTGGGGTTTGATCTGCTTGGGGCGGCGCTGTCGCCCATCGACGGCAGCCTGTTAGGGGACCGGGTCAGCGTCAGCCGAGCCCAAAGCGACAAAATGAGCTTTGAGGCGTTTGGTGCCTATGCAGATGTGCTGCCTCAAAACCCTCAAGACAACATCGTGCTGCAGGCGGCGGAGGCGTTCTTTGCCAAAAGCGGCCTAGCCCCTGAGCCGTTGGCACTGAAACTTGAGAAAAACCTGCCTGTGGGCAGTGGCCTAGGCTCCAGCGCCAGTTCTGTAGTGGCGGCCTGTGCGGCCTTAAACCGCTTTTATGAAGATGCGCTTGAGCCCAAAGCTTTGCTGCAACTGATGGGCGAATTGGAAGGACGCATCTCCGGCTCCATCCATTACGACAACGTCGCGCCCAGTTACCTAGGAGGGCTGCAGCTGATGATGGCAGACTTTGCCCGGAAGCTGCCGTCGTTCCAACAGTGGTATTGGGTGACGGCCTATTCTGGCATCAGTTTGTCTACGGCTAAGATGCGAGCGCTGTTGCCTGAGGCGTATGACAAAGCCACCAGCATCGCATTTGGTCAGAACTTGGCGGTGTTTGTGGACGCTTGCCACCGCCAAGATGAGCAGCAGGCGCTGAGCGTACTCAAAGATGAGCTGGCAGAGCCATACCGAGCGCCGCACATTCCCGGATTTTTGGCGGCCAAGGCCGCTCTTGAGGAGTTAGGAGCCTCTGCCGTCGGGATCTCTGGCTCAGGCCCAACCCTGTTTGCGGTGTGCCGTGACCAAGCCAGCGCCGAGCGTGCACTGGCCTACCTAAATCAATGTTATCTGGCCAACGCCAGAGGCTTCGCCCACATCTGCCGTTTGGCGGATGAGGGAGTCCAATACCAAAGCGAGAAACTGTAATGCAACTGTATAACCTGAAACACCCAGATGAAAAAGTCAGCTTCTCCCAAGCGGTACAGCAGGGCCTTGGTAAAGACCGTGGTCTGTTCTTCCCCGAGCAGTTGCCTAAAATCGAAGACGTAAACGCGTTGTTGGCGCAGCCGTTCGTGGAGCGAAGCGTCAACATCCTCTCCCTGTGGCTGGCACACGAGCTTGGCCAAGACAATGTTGAGTCGCTGGTGCGTGATGCCTTTAACTTTGCTTGCCCTTTGGCGCAGGCGCAAAGTCAGGTGGATGATGAGCAGTACTGCTTAGAGCTGTTCCATGGACCAACCTTGGCATTTAAAGATTTTGGTGCCCGTTTCTTGGCTCGGGTGCTATCACAGTTAAGTGATAAGCCGCTGACCATTCTAACGGCGACCTCCGGTGATACTGGTGCTGCGGTGGCTGATGCCTTCTTTGGATTGGACAACATCGACGTGGTGATTCTGTACCCGAAAGGGCGCATTAGTCCGCTGCAGGAGAAGATGTTCTGCACCCTTGGGGGCAACATCCGCACCGTGGCGGTTAATGGCAGCTTCGATGATTGCCAAGACTTGGTGAAGCGCAGCTTTGAAGATGACGAGCTGAAACAGGCGATTGGCCTAAACTCCGCTAACTCCATCAACATCGCTCGTTTGCTGGCTCAGATCTGTTACTACTTCGAAGCCATCGCTCAATTACCAGAAGCCAAGCGTAATCAGGCGGTGGTGGCGGTACCAAGTGGCAACTTTGGAAACCTAACTGCGGGCTTGTTTGCCAAGGCGATGGGGCTGCCGGTGAAGCGCTTTATCGCGGCCACCAACAGCAACGATACCGTGCCTCGGTATTTGGATAGCGGTAACTGGCAGGTAAAGCCCACCATCGCCACCCGCTCGAATGCCATGGATGTCTCGGCGCCGAACAACTGGCCTCGGGTCGAGCAGCTATGTCAGGTGAATGGTTGGCCGCTGGCAAGCCTAGAAGGGGCGGCGGTATCCGAAGCCCAATGTGAGCAGCAGCTAAAACAGCTGCATCAGCGTGGCTACCTATCTGAGCCCCATGCGGCAGTGGCAAGTTATGCCCTGAGTCAGTCTCTGCAAGGTGATGAGGTTGGCGTATTCTTAGGCACGGCTCACCCTGCCAAATTTAAAGAGTCGGTGGATGAGCTGCTTGAGATGGACTTGCCGTTACCACCAGCGCTGGCGGAGGCGGATAAGAAGCCGCTGCTCAGTGATGAGCTTGAGGTGGATTTCGGCGCGTTGCGTGCGTATTTGCTTAGATAGCGGCGATTGAACAGTGAAAAGGGCGCCAGATGGCGCCCTTTTGCTTACTCACCATAAAGGCTTTCGAAATAGCCTTCGATGATCAGTGCTGCCGAGGTGGCGTCGATGCTGTCTTTTTTAAGGCCACGAAAACCGCGGCGTTCAAACAGGTGCGCTTTGGCATCGGTGGTCGTGAGGCGCTCATCTTGAGTGACGACCTTAACTCCAAAGCGGCCATGCAGTCGATTGGCGAACTTACGGGCTCGGACGGTGATCTCTTGATCGGTACCGTCCATGTTAAGGGGCAGGCCAACCACGATAAGCTCAGGTTGCCATTCGTTGATGATTTTGCCTATTTCATCCCAATTAGGAATGCCATCGTTGGCTTTGAGGCCACACAGAGGCTGAGCGGTACCGGTAATGCTCTGACCGATGGCAACGCCGATCGCTTTGGTGCCGTAGTCGAAACCGAGAATGGTTTGGTTACTCATGCGTGGGCTAACTCCCGGCCACAGCGCCACAGCGGTGAACGACGGCCTTGAATACTAGGGGCTGAAAAGTGGTGAATTGAAAATACACTCATGCGTGGCCGATCTCCCCGTTGAGCTGCCAAGGCTCGATGCCTAAACGCTGGGTGGCCGCGGCGTAACGGTCGGTATGGGGCAGTTCAAACAGCAGCTGGGGATCGGCGGCCACGGTAAGCCAAGAGCCCTCCTGGATTTCCCCTTCCAACTGGCCAGCATCCCAGCCAGCGTATCCCAAGGTGACGAGGTAATGCTCTGGGCTGTTGCCGTTGCCAAAGCTGTCTAACACGTCTTTGGAGCAGGTCACCACAATGTCATCGGTGATGTTACGACTGTTGGAGAAGTGCACCTCGCCGGAATGCAGCACAAAGCCGCGGTCCGGCGTTACTGGGCCACCCAATAGCACCTGATTGGCGATGGAGCTCGGCAGGACGAAATCGTCCTGCTGCAGCTTCATCTTTTTTAGTAGCTCATCCAGATCCAAACCCAGTGGGTGATTGATGATAAGCCCCATGGCGCCTTGGTCGTCGTGTTCACACAGGTAGATCACCGAACGCTTAAAAATCTTGTCCTGCAGTGAGGGCATGGCGATCAACAGGTGGTGTTTTAAACTTTCCATTATTGGGTTTCTAGCCTCCAGCCAGTTTTACTTTAAAGCCTTGCTGTTCCAGCAGTTGCTTCAGTTGGTCGCGCTTATCGCCTTGAATTTCAATATCGAATTCTTTTACGGCGCCGCCTACACCCATCTTTTTCTTCAGGGTTGCAGCCAACTTTTTCAGTTTTTTGTCTTCTAAGCCTAGTCCCTTAATCACCATCATACCCTTGCCCTTACGGCCTTTGCGGTCGAGGTGAATACGAACCCAGCCATCCCCTTCCGGTGGCTTGGCTTTTGTTTGTTCTTGGTCGATGCGACCTTGGTCGGTGCTATATACCAGTTGCGAGTCGTGATTAGAGATCATATCTTGCGGCTTATCAGGTTAGGGACCTGTCAGTTTAACAAATTCATATTTAAAAGGGATACGCTCTCTATGGCTTTGCTCAATCGCGCGTTAATGACTCTGGGGTTAGGTTCTTGTGAGGTGGATACTTTGCTGGAGAAAGAGCAGTTTTTGCCTGGAGAGCGCGTGTCGGCCTGGGTGAAGATTCAAGGGGGCAAAGTCGGACAAAAGGTGCGTGGTGTCTATTTCTCTCTGCACTGCAGTTATGAGCAGATGGAGGAGGGACAGATGCAGCAACAGCAGGTTGAGCTGGCTCATTTCCAGTTGCCACTGTCACTCACGGTCGATGCCGGAGAGCAGGTCAAGGTGCCCATTGAATTTGTCCTGCCGGAGTTTACGCCACTCACGCTAGGGAAAACCAAGGTGTGGTTGGCCACGGGGCTGGATATCAAGCAAGCCATCGACCCTAAAGATAACGATTATTTTGACGTGCTGCCTTCGCCTTTGGTAGCTAGCCTATTTGAGCGCCTGAAAGAGATAGGTTTTGATCAAAGCTGGGTACATACCGAAGCCATTTCGGTGACCGCCAAGGTGCATACTCCCTACCTGCAGATGTTCCACTATAAACCTAAGCAGGGCGAGTTTTTTGATCGCATCGAAGAGCTGGAGCTGGCTTTGGTGCCAACGGCCACCGGAATTTGCCTGCACACCGAAGTGACCCGGACTGGCAGAGGCATGGCGGCTGCGGTGAGCCGAATCATGGCGGACGGTGGCGAGCGGCAAAAGGCGCTGTTGACGCCGGAATTGGTGGAGCAGTTGCCGGATCGGTTACGAGAGTTGATTGTTGATTGATACCAATTCAACTAAAGATCTAGTCATTATTGCTTAATTGAATTGGTATGATACAAAAATGGGGCACCGTCTGGTGCCCCATTTTTTGTTGGCGTTTTTCTAACGATCCAGTTTAGTAAATTTGGATCCCTCAAAGGTGAGGTTATACATCAGGCCTTTGTTGGAAAAGATAAAGCCGATGATCGGCTGCTGCAGCGTGTTGCTGTCCAGAGCGCCACCGGCCCCCAGAGTTGCTAGAGCCACACTGCCATCCACACCCGCTTCCCAGCCGCCGCTGGACTTAAAGGCGTTTAAGGCATCAGCCGTCATGAACAGGATAACCTGACTCTTAATTTGCGCGCCCATTTGCAGCCCGATGGAAGCCGATGCTGTGGAGTAGTAGCCATCGGTACGGTTGTTGATGAGCAGCGCCCCTTCACCATACTCGCCACCGATACCAAAACCCGCTTTGATCACCTCTGGCATCACCAATACTCCATGAGAATTGGCGACGAGCTCTTTTGATGAGGGGATTTCGGTGTACAACTGCTTTAACGCGCCATTCACTTTGGCATCAATTTCGGCTTTAGACGCTGCCATTGCTGGTTGGAAAACGGTGCTGATTAAGAACAGTATGCTGAATATCGCCACTCTCATGGGGTATCTCCTGAAAAAGGGTTGTGGGTAATAAGTCTATAACGATAAGTCACATAGCACAGCATATTCCGTGAACCTGAACCGAAACTGTTCTCACTCTCGGAAAGGCTTAGGGAACTACTTAAGCTGTGATAAGGTCTGAAGTATCAAAGATGAACCCGTGGAGTTTGCTATGTGGAAGTACCTAGTAGGAGCCGTTGCTGCGCTGACATTGGCCGGTTGTGCCAGTGTTGATACCGATTACGACTATGACGAAAGTGCCGATTTCGCAGCGCTGAAAACTTGGGCCTGGATTGAGTCTCCAAAAGCCGAAGCTGGTGGCCAATATCAGCTGGATGGCCTCAATGACACCCGAATTCGAAACGCGTTGTCGTCACAACTGGCGTCACTAGGCATGAAGCAGGTTCCCGCTTCAGAGGCACAGGTGTTGGTCAACTATCTAACTCAGGTAGAGAAGAAGATTGACGTTGATACCTTCTACAGCGACTTTGGTTATTACCCTTACTCACGTTACCGTGGGCCCGCTTGGGGAGTCGGCGTACATGCAGACACTCGAGTACGTGAGTACAAAGAGGGTACCTTGATTGTGGACATCGTGGATGCTGGCAGTAAATCTTTGGTTTGGCGTGGAACTGGTACTGAGGTTCTGAAAAAGAATCAGACTCCAGCCGAGCGTACCGAGCGAGTGCAGCAGGTGGTTGGGGCCATTTTTGAAGGTTACCCACCTGGCAAGGTGAAGTAACATCTGATTACGTCAGGGTTGAATCATTAAGCGGGCCGAGTGCCCGCTTTTTGTTGCCTGATGAGCTGCTGAGGCGAGCTTTGGTCTGACGAGATGCGCCGAGGCGAAATTCTCACCATGAAAGGTGGTCAAGGGATAAGCAATTCGTGCTATAACAAGGTGTTGCTTTAAGTCGAAAGAGGATATGCCATGCACCCCGAGATCAGCCAAGTGCTCTACTTTTGGTTTGGAGAGCTAGAAAACGGCCTGCCGAAACAGCCTAAAGGCAAACTCTGGTTTGGTGCTGGCGAAGTGATTGATCAGGAGATTCGGACTCACTTTGGTCAGTTACATCAGCGCGCTGAGCGAGGGGAGCTAGACGATTGGGCTACCACTTCTCAAGGGCGATTGGCGCTGATTATCCTGCTGGATCAGTTCAGTCGTAATCTTCATCGCGGTGTGGCGCAGGCATTTGCTAATGATGACAAAGCCTTAGCGCTGTGTAAGCAGGGCATCGAGCAGGGCGATGACGCCGAACTGTCGATGTCAGAAAAACAGTTCTTCTATATGCCACTGCAACACTCTGAAAGCCTGGACGACCAACAGTTGGGCGTGCAGATGCTGACAAAGATGATGCAGGGATTAAGTGGACAAACCCTGAAAGAGGCTGAGGGAACACTGAAATTCCAGCAGCTACACCTTGAGATCATCGAACGTTTTGGTCGCTTCCCTCATCGAAACCAAGTGCTTGGCCGTAATAACAGCGCCGAGGAAGCTGAGTACCTGCAAGAGGGAGCGCCGAGATTCGGCCAATAGGCTGATAGGAGCTGTGGATGTGTGGTCGTTTTTTTAGTGAAGCCTGTGGTTACGACAGCCGCGAGCAAGTTGGTATGGATGGGCTTAGCTTTTCACTGCTGGCCGTTGAGCAAATTTACCCGACTCACCTTATTCAGGGGCTGAGCGTTCAGCAGGGGCAATTGGTGCTTTCAAGTTGGGAGTGGGGATTGTCTCACCCGAACTTGCCCAGACCGGTGATCAATGCCCGCATAGAAACGCTAGCCGATAAGCCGATGTTCAAACAGGCTTACCAATCTCGCCGTTGCATCATCCCCTGCTCAGGGTGGTATGAGTGGCGAAATGAAGGTCAACTAAAGCAGCCGTATCGCTTCCAAGGGGAGACGCCCATTGTCAATTTTGCAGGCTTGTATTGGCCGGCATCGGCTCAGGTGCCAAATGGCGCGGTGGTGTTGGTAACTCAAGCGGCTAGCAAACCTTTGAGCGCTTATCACCATCGAATGCCCCTATTGGTTCGAGGTGCTGGCGCTCGTGCGTGGCTAGAGCACGGGCACTCCTTTCCCCATGATGGCGAGTTTCGTATCTCCCCCTACTTTCGCTCAGATCAACCAAGACAGGGGCAACTGTTTTAGTTTGCTCATATTGGGCTATCTTTGATGTAGGTGGGCCTTGGGAGAATATGGTGAAAATTTTCAAACAGTTGTCATTCATTGCAATGATGATAGTCGCGTCGATATCCGTTCAGGCTCGAGATCGGGATGGCGACGGAGTGCCTGACGACAAAGACGCCTGCCCCAAGCAAGCGGGGGCGGTGACCAATGCCAATGGCTGCCCATCGGCGCATGCAGACAGTGAGCGAGTGCTGACCTTAAGGTTTGATACTGGCAAGTGGCAACTTACCTCAAAACAGATTGAGACGTTAACCGAGTGGGTAGGTTATTGGCACGGGCATCAACTGTTGGTGAAAGGCCATACCGACCCAAGGGGCGACAGTGAGCAAAACTTAGCGTTATCCCAAGCCCGTGCAAACAGTGTGGCGGAGACGTTAACGCTCAGGCTGAGCGTTGCACCCAATTTAATTACCGTGCATGCATTGGGGGAGTCCACGCCGTTACCTGGCGGCGATGATGACGCCAGTGATGCCATGAATCGGCGTGTTGAAGTGGTGGCACAGCCAATTGTTTTGCAATTAACTCAAGGAGATTGACTCGATGGAAGAGTGGCTAGCGAAATTACCAGATCTGGCAGTGACCTACGGGATGAGAGTGCTGGTTGCACTGCTGATCTTTATCATTGGTCGATGGCTGAGCAAGGTGATTGCCAAGGCGGTGGAAGCCTTAATGACCAAACGTGGGGTTGACCGTGCCGCCATTGGCTTTGTGGGAGGCCTAACCTCCGCCGGTATTATGGCCTTTACTCTGATTGCAGTATTGGCGCATTTGGGCGTACAGACCGCATCGCTGGTTGCGGTATTGGGTGCTGCAGGTTTGGCCGTCGGCTTGGCGCTGCAGGGCTCGTTGTCTAACTTTGCGGCTGGGGTGCTTCTGGTGGTGTTTCGCCCCATCAAGGCTGGCGACTACGTGGAAGCCGCCGGTGCAGCTGGCGTAGTTGAAGAGGTGTCTATCTTCTCCACTACCTTGATTACACCGGATAACAAAAAGATCATCGCTCCCAACGCGGCGGTGATCAATAGCGTTATTGTTAATTACAGTGCCAAAGACACGCGCCGAGTGGATCTGGTGATAGGTGTGTCCTATGACGCTGACTTGAAGCAAACTCGAGAGGTGTTGACCAAGGTGGTCACCGCATCAGATTATGTGCTCACCACGCCTGCACCAACCATTGAAGTATCGGAATTAGCGGACTCCAGCGTCAATTTTGTAGTGCGACCTTGGGTGAACAGTGCCGATTACTGGAACGCCTATTTCCAGTTGATGGCCAATATTAAAGTTGCATTGGATGAGGCGGGTATCGGCATTCCCTACCCACAGATGGACCTCCACGTCCAAAACTTACCGGAGCGTCCTCCGCAAAGTTAAACGTTAATGGAAGTGATGGCTAATTCAACCGGCGATAAACGCTCGATTTATCGCCGGATTGGTATCGGTTCTCAATCCAGTTACAATGTGGCCCTTGTTGTTTGACACTTGGAACTGTCTATGTTGGTAAAATTAGTTCGGGAAGGGCTGGGGCGCGTCATTATGTTGGGGAGCTGGTTAACCCGTCCGGCTCAAATGAAGCGCTCTCCCGAGCAGCAAGCTCAGATTGAGGACGAGCTTAAGTCTCTGTCTTTGTATCAATTTCAGGCTTGTCCTTTCTGCATCAAAGTGCGTAGAGCCTTACATCGTTTGAACCTACCGATGGAAACTCGCGACGTAAATCGCAACCCTGAATATCGCCAACAGTTGGAAACCAATGCCGGTAAGGTGATGGTGCCCTGTTTGCGCATTGATGGTGAGCAAGGCAGCCAATGGATGTTGGAGTCCAACGATATCATCGCCTATCTGGACCGCCGCTTCGGCTAATCATCGAACTGGCGAAACCTGACAATGGGCAGCGATATTGTTTACAATTCGCTGCCTTTTTTGTTTTGAGACCCGCCATGGATCATCGCCAGCAGTTCGAGCAGCTCAGTCGTTTGCTCATCGACCACAAAGCCTATTGGCAGTTTGTGCCCTTTGCAGAGATGGCGCTGCCTTGGCAAGGTGAGTTAGCCCAGTGGCTGGCGGCGCTCAGTGATGAGCAAGTGACTGTGCTTCGACAGGATGCGCAGGCGACTCAAATTGAGTTAGCTAAGATACTCCCCGTGGTTGAGGAGCTCGAAGCGCTATCCAAATTGACGCCAAGTGCAGCCTCACCAATGACCTATCCGTCACGATTGGACTGGCAGATCCCCGGTCGAAAGTGGCAACAGATTACTCAGTTTAATGAAGCGTTAACTGAGCGCCAGACCCCGTGGTTGGAATGGTGTGCTGGTAAAGGCCACCTGGGGCGTGCGCTGGCGGCTACCTCCAATCAGGGTGTAACCAGCTTAGAGTGGCAAGGCAAACTGTGTCAGCATGGGCAAGAGCTGGCGACTCGCTTTGATCTTGAAATGACCTTTGTGGAAGGGGATGCGTTTGCCCCAGACGCAGCTAACCATCTTTGCAGACATCAGCATGCGGTGGCCCTGCATGCCTGTGGCGATCTGCACGTCACCTTGATGCGCCATGGAGTCAGAGCCCAGACCGAACACCTGTCGATCTCCCCTTGCTGCTACCACCTGATTCAAGCTGAGTGTTACCAGCCCATCTCCTCATTGGGCCAGCAGTATGATTTGAACTTGTCCAAATTGGATCTGAAGTTGCCCCTTCAGGAGACGGTAACGGCGCCTAATCACGTTCAGGTGATGCGTCAGTTGGAGCTGAGTTTCCGATTGGGCTTTGACGTGTGGCAGCGTAGCCAACAGCTGTCGGATGATTATATGCCGGTTCCCAATGTGCCTAAATCGCTTCTAAAGCAAGGCTTTGAGGCATTTTGTCAGTGGGCGCTGGAGAAAAAAGGGTTATCGGCACCGTTGACAGGCTTAGATGAGGCGCTCAGGCAAGGGAAGCAGCGGGTACAGTTGGTGGAGCGCATGGAGTTAGTGCGGCAACCCTTTAGGCGTCCCCTTGAGCTGTGGTTGGTGCTGGATCGAGCCTGTTATCTGGAAGAGCAGGGCTATGACGTTCGTTTGTCGACTTTTTGTGACCGTGACATCACCCCTCGAAATATTTTGATTCAAGCCAGTCGCCGTTAGCGTTATTTCATTCTGACTTTGCCGCCGATGATCTTAATGGCGGCAGCGCCTCGGATTAGGGTTTGCCGACCAAATTGACTTTGGCAGCTGGGGCAGACTCCCACCTCCTCAGTGTAATCGGTACTGATGCGCTCAACGAAGCACTTCACAAGGGCACCCTTTCCCCCTTTTCGGTAGCGATAGAGCTGATGGCGGCAACGACTGCAGTAGATGTCCACAGAGCGCTGGGGTTGTTTGGGATTTGGTTTGGCCATGGTGAATTAACTAAGGTCTGTTTCTCTTTGGTGATGAAACTTTGGTCTAAGATAACAGCTTTTAATCAAGAAAAGCGATTGGTGGCATGGTGGTTCTACATTGAAATCGTTTGACTCAAAAATGAGCATGAAAGGTCAACAGACCCTAATTAGCTAGACGCTGAAGAGTAGCATGTTCTTCCATTAATCTTTGAACTTATCTGATCATATTGTATTTATTCTGCAGCTTCGCCATTGCTTGAAATTATCTCTGCTAACCTTGAATGACTGCCGGAGAACATATCATGGAAAGCCCGTTATGCAGTCGAGGCTTAGTTGAATGACTCCGGGGCCGAAGAATGATGTGGTTTGAGAGGGATCTCATGTTTAATCAAATTAGTATTCGCCAGCGCCTTGCGGTGATGGTGGCCTGTGTGTGTGGTATTCAGGTGATCACTGCTAGCCTGATCTTCATTAAGCTCGATAACCTAGATGCTCAATTATTGAGTTTGCTAGAGCAAGAGCTTCCGATACAAGCGCAGCAGCCGCTGCAGTTAATTGAATCCAATCTGGTTGGTTTAGAGTATTGGGCCATCGGCATGACGGCGCTGTCGTTACTGTTGGCCGTTGCCATTGCTGGTTGGTTTATTCGGGCGGTAATGAGGGGCATAGAAACCGGTCTTGATTCGTTGTCGTCGATGGCCAATGGTGATTTCAGTTGCCGCATTCCTCAAAACGAAGGGGGAGAGCTTGGACGCTTGCTGAAGTCGATGGAGGACACGCGAATTACCATTGCCAATCTATTGCTAGGCATTCGAACCTCTACTTTAGAGGTGACCACTGCGGCAACCATGCTTTCGGACAGTAGTGAGTGTGTGCAAACGAATGCCCAAACTCAGTCTGAAGAGGTGGTGCAGATGGCGACTGCGGCTCACCAAATGGCCACAACCGCTGACGAGGTAGCGCAAAGTGCGGCGTCAACTCAGATGGCGACCAGTGACGTGACCGAGCGCTCCCGCGAGAGCCAACAGGCCAATGAAGAGGCGATGGGGCACACCCAGAAGCTGGTGGATAGCCTCAGTCAGAGCAGCAATGCCATGGAGTCTCTGAATGAAAACAGTCGCAATATTGGTACCGTACTGGATGTAATTAAGGGCATAGCGGAACAAACCAATCTGCTGGCATTAAACGCGGCCATTGAAGCGGCGCGTGCTGGGGAGCAGGGACGAGGGTTTGCGGTGGTGGCCGATGAGGTTAGGCATCTGGCTCAGCGTACCCATGAATCCACCGAAGAGATTGAAACCATGATTGAGCAGTTTAGAAGCGGCGCTCGGGAGGCGGTGGTAACCATGCAGCACAGCTGTGAGCTTGGCGGCCACACTATTGAGCTGTCTGAGCGCTCCAACATGTTGATGGAAAAAGTTAATGAAGCCATCGCCAAGGTCAACGCCATGAACACCCACATCGCCAGCGCCGCAGAAGAGCAGCGCAGTGTGGTCAATGCACTGAATGACAATGTGGATAGAGTGAGTGGTGCCTCCGATTTGAGTCAGAGCCAGATTCAGCAGGTTTCCGCGTGCAGCACTCAGTTAACCGCGACCGCTACCATGTTGCAAAACGCCATTGATCACTTCCGGCTAGAAGAGATGCAAAGCGCTTAATAACATTAGCAAGTAAGGCGCGACAGCAACAAAAAAGGCTGACTTCTTTCGAAGTCAGCCTTTTACGATGTTTGGTGGAGTCGGGGGGAGATTCAAGTCTCAGTGGTAAAAATCACCCCATTTGTCTTGAAAAACATAATGTTACAACCAAACACCTATCTTAGGTGTACCCCAAGGTTGTAGCCCAGTTTTGCACTCCGCCAGCTATGTTAGCACTTATGACGATTTGATTGGAATCTTAAACATTCCACCGTTTCGTCGATAGATACGTTTACCCTTTATAGTGATATAAGGACGAAAGATAAAGTTGGTATCGTCTTCGTTAGAAGTAATCATAATTTACTTACCTAAATTAAGCTTAGGCAAGGCGTGCTGGATAAACGTCCACTATTGACCATCAAGTGTTCAAGTGTAAACTGAATTGGAGGGCTGCAACCTTCGAATTCATCCAGTGCCTTGCTGGTTGGGTTACAAGGGGAAGCTGCAACTTCCCCAAGAAATGCTTTCAGAGACCTGTGGTTTGCACAGGTCTATTTTTTGTCTCTAGGCGGGCATGGATCACCTCCGTGGCTTGCTGTTCGTTGAATCTTTCCATCTCGACCATGAATTAAGAATTCACTTTGTCGGCTGCGGCTCAGGTCTCTACCGATATCAACTGCATCGGATTTACGTTCCACTACTCGATGTGCTCTTTGAGAGCCTCCAGTCTTTACAGCCCATCCATCTGGGTGGGGTACTACGTGCGTTGTCTTACGCATTTGAATATCCTCAAATTAAGCAGGCTAATTCCTGCTCTATAAGTAGATAAAATAATCGGATGTAAGTCAACACCCGGAAAAATGATAAATGACACGAAGGCTGTTGATAATTGGATTTTTATCCACAAGCATGTGGTGGGGGCTCATCATGGTGATTAGGGGAGGAAATCAAAGTTCAATCATCTATTTTGGATGATTGTAATACATAGGTACTACATGTTGTGTCCGCTTGCCGCGTATTCATTGGTGATAAAAAAGTCAAGAACTTAACCTAAGAAGTTGCAGCTTCCTCATTTGACGTAATTCGACGTAAGTTGACGAAAATTGTGGATAAAATTCCGTTGTGATTTGCGGGTGATTTATCCACATGTTTATTCAGGAAATAAATAGATTATTTTTTGACAAACACTGATTCCTAAATTGAGAACAATCAAAAGATTGGTATTGGAAGGTTGCTATAGCTGTGGGGTCTTTTACGGTCGTATTTGAACCAGTCAGTCAGGCTCCTTAGGGTTGGCTCATAAACTAGCGCTGATACTCTTGGGCCTTAGCTCGATTCTCTCAGGCGTTTTTGAGCTTGCTCCTTCTTTTGCCGAGTCTCATCATTCGAGTAGACCGCAGAAAACCAAATCCAAGCCTTTAAAAACCACGGTTACGATGTGTTGTCTAGCAGAGTCGTTGAAGACACCATGTCTGGCTATGTAGAGGTTCGTAAGCGCATGGATTTTAATACCCAAATGACCATGAGCTAGAGGCTGTCGATGCGCTGGCGGTCCTTAAATTGGAGCATCTGTGGTTTGATAATATCGATGTACAGCAGAGCTAGAAAGAGGCGTGAAGATTCATTGCTTAGACTTATCCGTAACCACCTTGTCAGTGAGGAAGGAAATAGGGTGTTGCTGGTATTTTGCGCCTTTGCTGAATTTGAGCGTAACCACAGAAGAGCGCATATCAGATAGGGCTTAAAGAGAGCCAAGCCTCAAGGGAAGTGTAGGTGTTACAAGGCTTCGTGGGCAGGAATGGTTGGTATCAGGGTCTCGGCAGTATCAACAATCAATAGACAGCTCAATGTGAAAAGAGCGTAAAGTAATTTTTGAGCTTTCATAGTGCAATGGAACTAGCTATTTCGCGACAGCAACAAAAAAGGCTGACCTCTTTCGAAGTCAGCCTTTTACGATGTTTGGTGGAGTCGGGGGGAGTTGAACCCCCGTCCGAAAAACCTACATCCTTGGTACTACATGCTTAGCACACTCATTTAATTAACCCTTAGCAGCGCCGAGTGGCAGGCTATGTTAGGGCGAGCCAGATTGGTTTTAACGCTTCGTCTACTGGCGAAGACTCCACGCGATCCTACGAGGGTTGACTGTCAGGATCCTAGGCCAGTAGGCGGGGCCTTTGGTGACAGGCTCTCTTACTGCTTATTAGGCAGCGAGTGCGTAAGAATCGTCGTTTGCGATTACTTTAAAATGCGGCTTTTTTACGAGGCCAACCGCTCCTCGGCATGCACCTTGGGTTTCGAGAATCCCGTCGAATCCAAAATCGACCCCAGGAAACTGTAGTGTACACCCAATCTCGGTTGTCACCAAGCGTTGAGCGAACAAGGTTTACGCAGTTAGCGCTTGCCACCCTTCATTACGCGAGCTTTTTCGCGATCCCAATCACGCTGTTTGACGTCATCGCGCTTGTCGTGGGCTTTCTTACCCTTACCTAAGCCAAACTCCAGTTTCACCCACGCTTTCTTCCAGTACATGGCGGTGGGAATCAAACTGTAGCCTTGGCGCTCAACCTTACCAATGAGGCGGTCCAGTTCGCGGCGCTTAAGCAGCAGCTTTCGCAGACGCAAGGGATCCGCCACCACGTGAGTAGAGGCAGTATTAAGTGGAGTGATGGTGCAAGCGTGCAGGTAAGCTTCGCCATCTCTAATCTGAATAAATCCTTCGGTGAGGTTTACTTTACCCACTCGAAGGGCCTTCACTTCCCAACCCTGCAAGGAAAGACCCGCCTCAATCTTCTCCTCAATGTGATACTCATGACGCGCCTTTTTGTTCAGGGCGATGGTTGAGGAGGTGGACTGGGATTTCTTTGAATTTTTCTTAGCCATAGGCTTGGCATTATACCTAGCAATTACAGATTTGGTATGACCTTAAGCAAGGGATTGCTACAATGCCAGCAGTTTGTTTTAGGGAGAGTGTTTGAATGCCGCAGGTTAACCGCAGCGCCTTGGTTCGTTTTAGCGCTGGGCAGATGTTTGATTTGGTCAATGACGTGGCTGCGTACCCGCAGTTTTTGCCTGGCTGTACCGCCAGTGAAGTGCACAGTGAAGATGACACCCATATGGAAGCCACCGTGTGGGTGAAGAAGGCGGGCATCGCCCAAAGCTTTACCACTCGCAATACCCTAACGCAAAACGCCACCATCGAGATGAGTCTCAAGACAGGGCCGTTTAAATCTTTGGCGGGTACCTGGAAGTTCACTCCTTTGACTGACGCTGCCTGCAAAGTGGAGCTGAATCTGGACTTTGAATTTTCCAACCCAATGGTGCAAAAGGCGTTTGGTAAAGTGTTCAACGATCTGGCTCAGAACATGGTGATGGCGTTTTCCGACCGAGCTAAGGTGGTCTACCGTGATTGAAGTGTTTAAGTTAGACGTGGTCTACGCGCTGCCTGATTCCGCTACCGTGATTGCGGTGGAAGCGCAGGAGGGCGATACCATTGAACAGTTGGTTGAGCGCAGTGGCATTGTGCAGCGTCACCCAGAGATTGACCCAAAACAGAATAAAGTGGGCATCTTTAGTCGTCAGGTCAAATGGGACTATCAGATTCAAAAGGGCGATCGCATTGAGATCTATCGCCCTTTGATTGCCGACCCGAAAGAGGTGCGTAAGCGTCGAGCGGAGCAGGCAAAAGATAAGCGCAGTTAGTGGCGCCATTAGTAATAAAAAAGCCGGCTAAGCCGGCTTTTTTGATCTTGCTTTCGGGATTACTCGCCGGTGGTTTCCAGCGGAGTATTGAAATCTGCAGACAGCTCATAGTCGCCAGTAATCGAGGCAACTTTGCCCTGATCGAAATTAACGATCAGTTGCTTGTTGGTGAGCTCGTTGGTGCGGCCACTTTTGAACTGGTAGACGTAATACCAAGTGTTATCAGCAAAAGAATCTCGAACCACTGGGCGACCCAGAATGAACTCCACCTGCTCTTTGGTCATCTCAATCCGAAGTTTCTCAACTTGGTTTTGCTCGATAAAGTTACCCTGTGGGATGTCGATCTTGTACACCATCTTTTCCAGTACAGAACATCCGCTTAGGGTCACAGCAGCGACCGCTGCCAGTAACAAATATTGTAATTGCTTCATGCTAATGAGTAGAGTCCCCTGTAATTTGGCCTAGATGATACCTCAGCCCTAGCGACCAATCCACTGGCGCTCTCTAATTGCCGACAGTAAATCTCGATACTCTGTTCAAGACTCAAATGCCTTGAAAAAGTTCCATTAAAAAGGCCAGCGGATGCTGGCCTTAACTTAGTTAATCACATTTGGCGTGTTACAGAGCGCCTTTGAAGATTTCACAGATCTCTTCGTGAGTGGCTTGTTTAGGGTTAGTCAGGCCACAAGCGTCGTTCAGAGCATTGGTTGCCAGAGTCGGGATGTCTTCCTCTTTCACACCCAGCTCAGTCAGGTTGGCTGGGATACCGATGTCTTTAGACAGAGTGCGAATCGCATCCAGAGCGGCTTCAGCGCCTTGCTCGGCGGTCATGCCGCTGATGTCTACGCCCATGAACTTAGCGACTTGAGCCAGACGCTCTGGAACCACTTGGGCATTGTATGCCTGAACGTGTGGCAACAGAATCGCGTTACACACACCGTGTGGCAGGTCGTAGAAACCGCCCAACTGGTGCGCCATGGCGTGAACGTAACCTAGGCTGGCGTTGTTGAAGGCCATACCGGCTAGGAACTGAGCGTAAGCCATCTGGTCGCGAGCTTCGATGTTCTGGCCATCATTTACTGCGGTGCGCAGGTTGTCAGCGATCAAGGTAAAGGCTTTCTCAGCACATGCGTCGGTAATTGGGTTAGCCGCAATAGACACGTAAGCTTCAACCGCGTGAGTCAGCGCATCCATGCCGGTTGCTGCAGTCAAGCTTTTTGGCTTGCCCAGCATCAAGGTTGGATCGTTCACAGACAGCAGTGGTGTGGTGTTCTTGTCTACGATGGCCATCTTAATGTGACGCTCTTCATCGGTGATGATGCAGAAGCGAGTCATTTCAGAAGCGGTGCCAGCAGTGGTGTTGATCGCAACCAGAGGCAACTGAGGCTTAGGTGATTTGTCTACGCCTTCGTAGTCGCGGATGTCACCGCCATTGGCTGCAACTAGGGCGATGCCTTTTGCACAGTCGTGGGGGGAACCGCCACCTAGAGAGATAACGAAATCACACTGGTTCTCTTTCAGCAGAGCCAGACCGTCATTCACGTTACCTACGGTTGGGTTAGGCTGAGTACCATCAAAAATAACGGTCTCAAGTTTACGCTCGGCTAGCTTATCAACCACCTGAGAAACAACACCTACTTCAACTAGAACGCGGTCGGTAACTACCAAGGCGCGTTTGAAACCCAGTTGCTCAATGTCATCAATGGCGGCGTCTACAGCACCGGTGCCCAGAGTATTTACTGAAGGGATAAAAAACTTCGCTGCAGTCATGGGCTTTCTCCTTAAATAGAAATTAAATTCTGAAACTGAATTTAAAATAGATCTAACAAATCAAAAATTGTGTGAACTCTGCACACTTTTCGTAATTAAATTACGGGAAATTACCTTAACTGTACCTGGGTCAAAGACTGGGGAATTTGGTGAACTTGTTAACAAATGGCTTTCGAATGAGACTAGTAACAACCTTTTTGGTGCGATTTTTTGTGCGCCGACCCACGCAAAGGCTATAAAAACAACAGCTTGAGTTTGACTTGCACAATAAAAAGGGCGCCTTACTCGGCGCCCTCTAAGCTTAAAACCTGCGTTAGTTATTGTCTTTTATGGCTAATTTATCAGCAATTCTTTGGCGTTGGCTCGGGTAATGTCGGTAATGATGTCGCCCCCTAGTAACCGGGCCAGTTCATCCAAACGCGCTTCTTGGTTGAGTGCGATCATCTGGGTTTCTGTCTGTTTGCCTTTGCTGGTCTTACTTACAAACATCTGCTGGTGACCATTACCGGCGACTTGAGGTAGGTGGGTCACGCAGAATACCTGAGTGGCTTCCCCTAGCATGCGCAGCATTCGGCCTACGACCGCGGCGGTTGGGCCTGAAATACCCACGTCCACCTCATCAAAGATCAGCGTTGGTGTTGAGCATTTCTCGGCGGTAATCACTTGAATGGCCAAGCTGATTCGCGACAGTTCCCCGCCCGAGGCCACTTTACCTAGGGCTTGCAGAGGCTGACCTGGGTTTGTGGACACGGTGAACTGCAGTCGATCGCCACCATTGGGGGAGAGGCTGTCAGGGTTGAATTCGTTACTTATCTCAAATTTTGCATGGGGCAGAGCCAGTTGCCGCAGGTTGGCGGTGACCTTTTTCTCCAGTTCTTTGCTGTAGCGTTGACGGCTTTTACTGAGTTTCTGGGCGGCGGTGAGGTACTGCTGTTTGGCCTGCTCGAGTTCGTCAGCCAGCTCAGATTGGCGTTGATTGTTAGCACTAATGCCGGTGAGCTCTTGCGCCAGTTGTTGGTGTAGCTCGGCAAGATCTGCGGCTTTAACCTGATGCTTACGAGCCAAAGTCATCGCTTTGGACATTCGCTGTTCCAGCTCGTTAAAGCGCTCAGGATCCATCTCTAAGCTCTGGTGGTAGTTGGCCAGCTCTGATGCGCCCTCTTGAATTTGAATAAGCCCTTCGTGCAGCATCGCCAGAGTCGGTGCTAAGGCTTCGTCATCGGCGCCTAAACTTTCCACTTCACTGATGGCTTGCTGCAGCAGTGACAGGGCATTGGCTTCCTCCCCTTCGCTAAGCAGATAGCTGGCCCGTTGGCTCTGCTCCATTAAGGTGGTGCAGTTAGCCAAACGCTTGTGCTCCGCTTCAATCTGCTCAAACTCGCCCGGCTCTAGAGCAAACTCATCCAACTCCTGTACCTGATACTCCAATAGCTGTTTACGGGCTTGCTGCTGAAGCTGCAGCTCTTCCAGTTGCTTCAGTTCATTGGCCAGCTGTTTCCAGTGTTGGTAACTGCGGCCGCAGTTATTCAGCAGATTCTTGTGACTGGCGTATTGGTCGATCAATTGCAACTGAGTGGTGCTTTGCAACAGCCCTTGATGGGCGTGTTGCCCATGAATGGTCAGCAGCGTCTGCCCCAGCTGTTTGAGTTGAGTCAGGGGAACCGGATGGCCGTTGATCCATGCTTTAGAGCGGCCTTCGGCGCTGATGCTGCGGCGTAAAATGCACTCTTCGTTTTCGTACAGGTCGTTCTCTTTTAACCAGCTACGGGCAGCCTCAATGTTGCTGATCTCAAAGCAGGCGCTGATCTCGGCTCGTTCTGAGCCTGGGCGCACCATACTGGCTTCCCCTCGACTGCCTAGGCAGAGGGAGAGGGCATCAATGGCGATGGATTTACCGGCACCGGTTTCGCCGGTAATGGTGGTCATGCCGCCATGAAAATCCAGCTCGAGGAATTTAACGATGGCAAAATTTGAGACTGTCAGTTGAGTTAACATTATCCGTGACCTGTATGAATCGACATACTGTATGGGTAAACAGTATATGCGATTTTATTGTTCAGTAAAGCATCAGATAGCAAATTTGTGCGTACTCTCTATAGAGCGGCACAGGCACTAGAGATTTCAACCAGTAACGTAGGCGGTTATCGTAGTCGCTACGTTGTCGTGGAGGAATTCAAGCAGGATCAGTCATCTGTCCTAGGCTTGTAGTCAGGAAAATTGTTGGCGACGAGGTTTCACTATGTTGGCAGTGGTTACAGGCAGTAATCGGGGGCTTGGGTGGCACGTGGCGCACCAGTTGGCGGAGAAGGGATACCATGTGATTGCAGCAGCGAGGCAGCATCATCAAGCCCTCGAGGTGGCGCGCTCTATTCGGCAGCAAGGAGGCGATGCCAGCCCGTTTGCGCTGGATGTGGCCAACGGCGAGCAGATCATTGAGCTGGCCTCTTGGATCACCGAGCTGTTCGGGGGCGTTGAGGTGTTGGTAAATAACGCAGGCATCTTCGTGGATCAGGGGCAGTCGCTCACCGATATCGAACTTGAAGCGTGGAACAACACTTTAGCGGTGAATCTGACCGGTGCCATGCTGATGTGCAAATACATGTTGCCCTTGATGCGAAGCGGCGGTTATGGCCGCATTGTCAATGTGTCCTCTGGCTACGGCAGTCTGCAGGAAAGTGGCGGCCTACAGGCCGCGTATCGAGTGTCTAAAGCGGGCATGAATGGGTTGACTCGAGTGTTGGCTGCTGAGGTTGAGGGCGACAACATTAAGGTGAATTCGGTATGCCCAGGATGGGTGCGCACCGACATGGGCGGGAGCGAGGCCAGTCGTGACCCCGCAGAGTCAGCCCAGTGGATCACGTGGGCCGCCACCTTGGATGATGATGGCCCCAATGGCGAGTTTCTTAGAGACGGTAAGCCAATCCCGCTTTAGAACAGCTTACTGCCCCAGTCGAGCTTGCTTCGCAGCACTTCGAAGTAGTTGTAGCCTTTAGGGTGGATCAGGCGCAGGTTGTAGGGGGACTTATAGATGCGAATCTCGTCTCCCGGCAAGCAGGCTAGGGTGACTTGACTGTCGCAGCTTATCTCCAGCTCTGGTGAGGTGGAGTTGCAGGAAGCCCGCAGGGTGATTTCGCTGTCGCCGTCGACCACAATGGGTCGGCAAGACAGGGTGTGAGGAAACATTGGCACCAGAATGTTGGCATTGAGGTTTGGCGTTAAGATGGCGCCACCGGCCGACAGCGAATACGCAGTGGAGCCCGTAGGCGTGGCCACAATCATGCCGTCCGCTCGCTGGCTGTACATAAACTTGCCATCGATGTAGACCTCAAAGTCGATCATGTGCGCCACTTTACCGGCGTGCAGCACCGCTTCGTTAACCGCCACATTATGGCTTTTCAACTCGCCGTGACGATGCACCTCGGTGCGCAGTAGATATCGGCGCTCCGTTTCGTACTCGCCATCCAGCACTTTTTTCAAGCTGGTCTCATATTCATCTGGGTCGATGTCGGTCAAAAAGCCTAGGTTACCTCGGTTAACCCCGATAACCGCGATGTCAAAGCGTGCCAACACGCGAGCGGCCCCCAACATGTTACCGTCACCGCCCACCACAATGGCGAGGTCACAGCGCTTGCCGATGTCTTGAAGATCAACGGCTTCCGCTTTGGTGCAGCCTAACTCCTTGGCGATCCCTTTTTCGATCAGCACTTCAAATCCCTGTTTGTCCAACCAATAGAACAGTTGGGCAAGGGTTTGATTGGCGCCTTCATGACGAGGTTTGCCAATCAGGCCGATAGTAGAAAATGGCTTTTGCATGGTGATTCCATAGTGGGCGACGCGCAGATTGCGCCAGTTTTAACGTCAAGGAGAGCCAAGCGAGAATGGTAATCGACGCGAAAAGCTTGAACCTGAGGCCTTGAAGTCATAAATTCTGTCCCCATAATAGGCTCTGAGCCTTTGGGAATAAAGTATTTTAGCTGGAGTTAAAATGAGCGACGAGCAGCAAAAAGTGGAACAACCTGAACAGGTTGACGTGGAACAGCAACAAGCTGAGGTTGAGCAGGATCCACAAGCCGCCCGTATTGAGGAGCTGGAACAACAACTGGCTGCGGCCAATGCCACAGTCGAAGAGCAGAAAGACAGCGTGGTTCGTGCTCACGCTGAAATGGAAAACGTTCGCCGTCGTAGCGCACAGGAAGTTGAGAAAGCTCGCAAGTTTGCTTTGGAAAAATTCGCAGGTGAACTTCTGCCGGTTATCGACAACTTGGAGCGTGCCCTACAGGTTGCTGACACCGACAACGAGGCGGTGAAGCCATTGGCGGAAGGCGTTGAGTTGACTCAAAAGAGCTTCTTAGCCAGCGTTGAGAAGTTTGGCATTAAAGAGATTGACCCACAGGGCCAAGCCTTTAACCCAGACCAACATCAAGCCATGGGCATGCAGCCTAGTGACGAGTTCCCTGCCAATACCGTAATGGCGGTAATGCAGAAGGGCTATGAACTCAATGGTCGTCTACTGCGCCCAGCGATGGTGATGATCTCCAAAGGCTCTGAGCAGCCATCGGTAGATACCACCGCGTAATGGTTAAAATTAAGCCGCAAAAAAAGCCGCATTATGCGGCTTTTTTTGATCTTAAGAGGCAGATGAAGGGAGCTCTGACTCTTTCGGATTCGGTTTAGGCTGGCTGACGAGTAGTGGTCAGGGCAATCTCGCGAATGTGAACATTCTGAGGTTGGCCGTAGGCATATTCGATGGCGTTGGCCACATCTTGTGCCTTCAATACGCCGCCCATCTGCTCTTTCCAGTCGCCGTAGCCATCTTTGATGTCTTGACGAGTGGTGTGGCTTAGAAGTTCGGTTTCAACCGCTCCTGGGGAGATAACGATAACGCGCACGTCGTCACCACAAACCTCTTCACGCAGAGTTTCGGACAGACCGTGAACCGCGAACTTGGTGCCACAGTAGGCAACGTGGTTCGGGAAGGTCTTAAAGCCAGCGATGGAGCTGATGTTGATGATGGTGCCGCACTTGCGCTCACGCATGCCCGCCAGAACCAGGTGGATGCCGTTCAGCAAACCTTTTACGTTTACGTCCAGCATGGTGTTCCACTCAGCAGGGTCTTGAGTGTGCGCATCGCCCAGCAGCATCACGCCAGCGTTGTTGATCAGGCAATCCACTGGGCCAAATTTAGCTTCCGCTTCGGTGATTGCGCTTTCGAAAGTGGTGATGTCGGTAACGTCCACTTTACGGCACAGGGTGTTTGGCAGGTTCAGTGCTTCCAAACGATCAACGCGACGGGCCAACAGCAGCAGAGGGTGACCTTTGGCAGACAAGGTGCGAGCCGCTGCTTCGCCGATACCTGAGCTGGCGCCGGTGATTACAACTAAAGGCTTAGACATAATGGTTACTCCATAAAAACTGATATACAGGGTAGCAACGACGCTAGAAAAGCGTTGGCGTTTGCGATGGACGCTACTATAGTGGCGGCCTTTATAGTTCTAAAATACTAATTTTCTCTGTTAGACATAGGCTGAAGTTATGGATGTACGATTACTCAAGTGTTTTGTGGCGGTGTTTGAGGAACGCTCTATTACCAAAGCTGCCCAGCGGGTATTTGTGTCCCAGCCGTCACTGTCTTCCGCCATCAAACAGTTGGAGGCCGAACTGGGCGTGGCGCTGTTTGAGCGTCATAAACGTGGGGTGAACCTAACCGACGAAGCCCATCAGCTTTACCCGCTGGCCCTGCAGAGCTTAGGTCAGATGGAGAAGATGGCCAGATTGTTTGCCCATAAGGCATTAACGCTGCCTATTGCCCTTGGCAATTTCCATGATGTCAGCCCGTCGCTGTACGCTAAGTTTTTGGCCCACGCCAAAGCCGAAGACGCTGCACTGTCTTTCGAACTGCTGGATCACGAAGATAAGCTCTGCCAAGCCCGTTTGACTCTGGATGTGTTTAAGAAAGAGGACGAGCTGTTTGTGCCGTTGTGGGAGGAGGACTACGTGTTGTGCGTGCCGAAAAATCATCCTCTGGCAACCAAAGACAAGGTGGGAATTGCTGAGCTCAATGATTTTAACTTCATCGAGTGCGTGGTGTGTGAGGCTCACCAACAGACCCTGAGCCTGCTGGCCAGCGAGGGCTTTGCGGTTAACATCGTTGCCAAAGCTCAGCACAAAACCCAAGTGAGGCATCTGGTGAGCGCCGGAGTCGGCATCTCGTTTTTGCCTACCGGTGTGCTGGAAACCGCCGCCGATCTGGTTCAAGTGCGCTTGCAAGCGCCAAGAATGTTCCGCCGAATTGGTTTAACTTTGCCAGCGACCGACAGCACCAAAGCAGCACAGGCAGCGCTATTGGCTGCCTGTGCAAGTTGGAAAGGGTAACGCAGAAACCTCTAAGCTTCGGGAGACAGGGCTGGCTTTTCTCGAAGTTTTGGCCCCAGCTGCTGGCACAGCAATCCCATCACAATCAGTGCCAGCCCCATAAAGGTGGCTTTTTCGATGGACTCGCCCACAAAGGTGCTGATGAAAAACAGCGACAGGAAAGGGGATAGGAACACCATGTTGGTTATGGGGGCGGTGCGCTCGGCGGATTTCATTGCCTTAAGCCACAGCACAAAGGTAAAGCCCATCTCAAATAGACCCACGTAGGCGGCGCCTAATAGCCCTTCTGGACTGGGTAGCACGAGTCCATCTCGATACCAGCTGGTAGCAAAGATAAACGGTAAGGCGATCATAAAGCTCAGTAGCAAACTGACGGTGGCATCGCCCTTGTCTTTGGTATTCACAATCCAGTACAGCGACCACAGCAGCGTTGAAAGCAGCGCCAAGCCATATCCTAAGTAACTGCCCACCTCGAAATCCATCAACCTGCCACCGGTGGCGATCACCACCACGCCGCCATAGGCCAGCACCGCAGCGAGAATGTCCCAGCGTTTCAGCTTTTGCCCCAACATGGGAACGGCTAATAGGCTGAATAGAATCGCCCAGGTGTAATTCAGTGGTTGGGCTTGCTGAGCGGGCAGCAGGTCATAACAGGCAAACAACACCAGATAGTAAAGGAAGGGGTTAAGCAGGCCGCTTTGCAGATACATCCACGGCGTGGCTTGGAATTGCAGCCACAGTTTGTGGGTTTTTCGTTGAGACACCACGATTATCCCCAGAGCAACACAGGAGACAATGGCCGCATACAGCAGCAGTTGGCTGGGGCTTAGGTGTTGCAAAGAGAGCTTAAAGGCGGTGGCGACCGTCGACCACGCCAATACCGCCCCCATGCCATACAGCATGGCACGGCGTTGATTCTTAACCATTCGAGTACTACATCAAAAACACGAAACATCGGGATGGATATAATATTGTATACAATGTCGATTTTCTAAGCGTTAGATCATATTTTTTTCGATTTTCGATTGGTTTTTCTCTGCTTGTCCCCATATCCCTGACATCGGCGGGGAAATTTTTTTAATCATTCCCCTTGAAAGGCGTTAGAACCAACCCCAAATATGGGTTAACGCAATATTTTCGCATTAGAATTAAACGCATTTTGGAGGCTATCGATGGGCAAAATCATCGGCATCGACCTGGGTACCACTAACTCTTGCTTGGCTATCCTGGATGGCGACAAGCCAAAAGTAATTGAGAACGCAGAAGGCGATCGTACTACTCCTTCTATCATTGCTTACACCGATGATGAGACTTTGGTAGGTCAGCCGGCTAAGCGCCAGGCGGTAACTAACCCTCACAACACCCTGTTTGCAATCAAGCGTCTGATCGGTCGTCGTTTTAAAGACGAAGTGGTGCAGCGCGACATCGACATCATGCCGTTCAAAATTGTTGAAGCGGACAACGGTGACGCATGGGTTGAAGCCAAGGGTAAGAAGATGGCTGCGCCTCAGGTTTCTGCAGAAGTTCTGAAAAAGATGAAGAAAACTGCTGAAGATTACCTAGGTGAAGAAGTGACCGAAGCGGTAATTACCGTACCGGCTTACTTTAACGATTCTCAGCGTCAGGCAACTAAAGATGCCGGTCGCATTGCTGGCCTGGAAGTAAAACGTATCATCAACGAGCCAACTGCGGCTGCGCTGGCATACGGTCTGGACAAGAAAACTGGCGACAACATCATCGCTGTTTACGACTTAGGTGGTGGTACTTTCGATATCTCCATCATCGAAATTGACGACGTTGAAGGCGAAAAGACCTTCGAAGTACTGGCGACCAACGGTGACACTCACCTAGGTGGTGAAGACTTCGATAACCGCCTGATCAACTACTTGGTTGAAGAGTTCAACAAAGAGCAGGGCATCAACCTGAAGAACGATCCTCTGGCGATGCAGCGTCTGAAAGAAGCCGCTGAAAAAGCCAAGATTGAGCTGTCTTCTGCTCAGCAGACCGAAGTGAACCTGCCTTACGTAACTGCAGATGCTTCTGGTCCTAAGCACATGAACATCAAAGTAACCCGCGCTAAGCTGGAAGCTTTGGTAGAAGAGCTGGTTCAGCGCTCTCTGGAGCCGTTGAAAGTGGCTCTGCGTGATGCTGACCTGTCTGTATCTGACGTACAAGACGTGATTCTGGTTGGTGGTCAAACCCGTATGCCTATGGTGCAGAAAGCGGTAGCTGACTTCTTCGGTAAAGAGCCACGTAAAGACGTGAACCCTGACGAAGCGGTAGCCATGGGTGCTGCTGTTCAAGGTGGCGTACTGGCCGGTGACGTGAAAGACGTACTGCTGCTGGACGTAACTCCTCTGTCTCTGGGTATTGAGACCATGGGCGGCGTGATGACTTCTCTGATTGAGAAGAACACCACCATCCCAACTAAGAAGTCTCAGGTGTTCTCTACTGCGGAAGACAACCAGTCTGCGGTAACCATCCACGTACTTCAGGGTGAGCGTAAGCAAGCGGGCGCCAACAAGTCTCTGGGTAACTTCAACCTAGAAGGCATCCAAGCGGCTCCACGTGGTCTGCCACAAATCGAAGTGACCTTCGACATCGACGCTGACGGTATCTTGAACGTATCTGCGAAAGATAAAGGCACCGGTAAAGAACAGAAGATCACCATTCAGGCATCTTCCGGTCTGTCCGATGACGAGATCAACCAGATGGTGAACGACGCTGAAGCCAACGCTGAGGAAGACAAGAAGTTTGAAGAGCTGGTTCAGGCTCGCAACCAAGCTGACGGTCTGGCCCACGCCACTCGCAAGCAGATCGAAGAAGCGGGCGAAGCCCTGGCTGCTGACGAGAAAGAGAAGATCGAAGCGGCCATCGCAGCGGTTGAAGAATCGACCAAAGGCACCGATAAGGAAGCCATTGAAGCTAAGACCCAAGAGCTGATTCAAGCCTCTCAAAAGCTGATGGAGCTGGCTCAAGCCCAAGCTCAGCAAGCTCAAGGCGGCGCGGAAGCGGGCGAGCAGCAAGCTAAGCCACAGGATGACGTGGTTGACGCTGAATTCGAAGAAGTGAAAGACGACAAGAAGTAATTCTTAACGTCCTACTGAATTAAAGCAACGGGCGTTCGGTGAAACCGGCCGCCCGTTTTTTGCTAACAAACTATTGGCTAGAGATATGTCCAAACGCGATTTCTATGAAGTGCTTGGTGTGGCGAGGGATGCCAGCGAGCGAGATATCAAAAAGGCCTATAAGCGCCTAGCGATGAAGTATCACCCGGATCGCAACCCAGGTGATGCCAAGGCGGAAGAGTCCTTTAAAGAGGTTAAAGAAGCTTACGAGATTCTGACCGACTCCGAGAAGCGCGCCGCTTACGACCAATTTGGTCACGCCGGTGTCGATCCTAACCGAGGTGGTGGCGGTGGCTTCCATGGCGGTGGCGGTGACTTTGGAGACATCTTCGGTGATGTGTTTGGCGATATCTTTGGCGGTGGCCGTCGTGGCGGTGGTCGCCAAGGTCCATCCCGTGGTAACGACCTGCGTTACAACATGGAGCTAACCTTAGAAGAGGCGGTGAAAGGGGTTTCTAAAGAGATCCGCATTCCGGTTCTGACCAGCTGTGACAGCTGTGATGGCAGCGGCGCCAAGAAGGGCTCTAGCGCTCAAACTTGTGGTACTTGTCATGGCCAAGGCCAGGTACAGATGCGCCAAGGTTTCTTTGCGGTAAACCAGACCTGTCCTACCTGTCATGGTAAAGGTAAGGTGATCAAAGACCCTTGTAACAAGTGTCATGGTCAGGGCCGCGTTGAGAAGACCAAAACCCTGAATGTGAAGATCCCTGCAGGTGTTGATACCGGCGATCGCATTCGTCTGTCTGGTGAAGGTGAAGCGGGCGAGATGGGCGCACCTAGTGGCGACCTGTACGTTCAGGTGCACGTGAAAGACCACCCGATCTTTGAGCGTGATGGCAACAACTTGTATTGCGAAGTGCCAATTGGCTTCTCTACTGCCGCTTTGGGCGGAGAAATTGAAGTGCCGACCCTAGATGGCCGCGTTAACCTAAAGGTTTCTGCGGAAACTCAGACTGGGCGCATGTTCCGTCTGCGTGGCAAGGGCGTGAAGTCCGTGCGCAGCCATGCAGTGGGTGATCTGATTTGTAAGGTGATCATTGAAACCCCAGTGAATCTGACCGAGCGTCAGAAAGAGTTGCTGCGTGAATTCGATGAAACCATGGAAGGCGCTTCGAAGAAACACAGCCCTAAAGCCCAAGGCTTCTTCGACGGAGTTAAGAAGTTTTTCGACGACTTAACCAGCTAAGTCACTGAATACCATTTAAAAAAGCCGCTTTTTATAGCGGCTTTTTTTTGCTTTAATGGCGTTCACATTTTCTTATCAAGGATGAAACATGAGATGGGTTTTGCTGCTCGTCAGCCTTTTTGCCTTTCCTACCTTAGCGAAAACCCCCACCATTGACGACTTTGCTCGCCCTGACAAAGCTCAGTCAATTAAGATCTCTCCTGAAGGTGATTACCTTGCGATGGAGGTGATCATTAAAGGGAAAAAGCAAGTGGTGGTGCTTCGACGTAAAGACTTTAAACCTACCACCAGTATCCACTTTGGCGAGCGTGCTGAAGTGGGTGATTACTATTGGGCCAGCAACGAGCGCCTTGTGGTTACCAAGGTTTATAAGAAAGGGTGGACCGAAGAGCCTTTGTACTACGGTGAGATGATGTCCATCAACTATGATGGCAGCAAAGGTGCCTATATCTTTGGTCACAACATGGCCGGCGGCACGGGTACCAACCTGAAGCGCCATGGAACGCCACTGCGGGCTTGGGGCTACATGATTGACCCACTCCCAGAAGATGAAAAATACATCCTAATCAGCTCCGTGCCTATGGATAACAAAGGTGATAAGAAGGCGACGGTATTTAAGCTGAATGTGTTTAATGGTAAGCGTAAAAAGGTGGCCTTCTCTCCAGTTTCCTATGCCCAGTTTATGAGCGACCAAAATGGTGAAGTGCGTTTTGTCATTGGTGAGGATAAAAACGGCAAGCTGGCCATGCATTATCGCGAAAAGCGAGGAGATGACTGGAAGCTGTTTTATACCGAGGACGAATCAGATGGTAAGGTGATTCCGGTTTCTTTTGCCAGTGATGATGAGGTTTACATTCTCGACAACACTGAGGCCAGCACCTACGGTCTGATGAAGATGAACTTGAAAACCGGTGCTAAGAAACTTATCTATCGTGACAAGGTGGTTGACCCTCATAACATGTGGTTCAGTGCTGATGGTCGCTCTCTGTATGCGCTCGAAGTGGAGCCAGATTACCCAAGTTATGTGTTTGTTGACCCCAAGGCCAAAGAAAGTGCCAATTTAAAAGGGCTACTGCAGGCTTTCCCTGGTCATCAGGTGGCACTGGCGAGTCAGACCCTCGATGGTGATCTGTCGGTGGTTTACGCCTACAGCGATATCAATCCTGGCAGCTATTACTTGTACGATGCCAAAGCTCAGCAGGTCAGCAAGTTGCTGGGCAGTCGAGATTGGGTCGACCCTAAGCAATCCGCTACGGTTGAAGCGATTCAGTTTAAGGCGCGCGATGGCATGACCATCTACGGCTACCTCACGGTGCCTGCAGGTAAGGAGATGAAAGATCTGCCACTGCTGGTTAACCCCCATGGTGGGCCACACGGTCCTCGAGATTATTGGCAGTATGATCGCGAAACCCAGATGTTTGCCAGCCAAGGGGTGGCGGTACTGCAGGTGAATTTCCGCGGCTCTGGCGGCTATGGTCGCGAGTTTGAAGAGGCGGGATATCGTAACTGGGGCAGCAAGATTCAATACGACATCATCGATGCCACTCGTCACCTTATTGATAAAGGCATTGCTGATAAAGACAACATCTGCATCTACGGTGGCTCCTTCGGAGGGTACTCGGCGCTGCAATCTTCAATTTTGGCACCGGATCTTTATAAATGTGCCATCGGCTTTGCTGGAGTTTACGACCTGGAGTTGATGTACGACGTGGGTGACATCCCAACTCGTCGCTCTGGGCGGGAGTATTTAAAGACCGTTATTGGGGAAGATAACGCCAATATGAAAGCGTTTTCGCCGGTGTACAACATCGACAAACTCAAAGCGCCGGTCATGCTTATCCACGGTGGTAAAGATGAGCGGGTGCCCATTGAACACGCCGAAGATCTGCGTAAAGCGCTGAACCAGAATGACCACCCTTACGAGTGGATTGAGTTGGATAAAGAGGGCCACGGTTTCTTCAACTCAGAAAACCGCGCTGAAGTGTATAAAAATATGGTCAGCTTTTTGGAAAAACACCTAAATCTGTAAATTCAGTGTTGTAATCGATACTCTATAGGGACGCGCAGGCGTCCCTTTTTTATGGAGAAAATTATGAAGCGGTCTATCGCGATAGCACTGGGGTTACTGCTGACCTCCTGTGCGACTCATCAATCGCCAACTGGACGGAATCAGATGCTGTTATTCTCCGGTAGCGACATGGCGAAAATGGGCGATCAGTCTTTTGAGCAGATGAAGCAGCAACAGCCTATCTCCGAAGACAAAACCACCAATCAATATGTGCAGTGCGTTGCCGATGGCATTATCACTGCACTAGGCCAGCAGCCGAGCGATTGGGAGGTGGTGGTGTTTGATTCCGAGCAGGTTAATGCCTTTGCTCTTCCGGGTAACAACATCGGCGTGTATACCGGCCTACTTAATGTGGCGCAAAATCAGGATCAACTGGCAGCGGTCATGGGTCATGAGGTGGCGCATGTGCTGGCGAATCACAGCAATGAGCGGGTATCGCGCTCGCAGCTTTCCAATGCGGGTCTGGAGTTGGCCAGCGTATTGCTGTCAGGCAACGCCAATGCAGGGCTTTATCAGCAAGCTGCAGGCGCCTTTATTCAATATGGCGTATTGATGCCTTATGGCCGCATTCAGGAGAGTGAAGCCGATGTGGTCGGCGCGGATCTGATGGCACGAGCCGGCTTTGATCCAAACCAAGCCGTAGCGCTGTGGTACAACATGGCAGAAGCCTCTGGCGGCAGTGCGCCACCGGAGCTGTTGTCCACTCATCCCTCTCACAGCACTCGCATCAGCGATCTGAAGAATTTGCAGCCCAAAGTGCAGCCTCTATATAAGCAGGCGGTGCAACAAGGCAAGCGACGCAGCTGCAAACAACCAAGCTAATGACTGTGCCAGCTCCGATTAGCCCGAATTGCATTGGTATTAAGTGCATCGGCAGTGATACACTCCGTTGACATTTTTTGTAATGGACTTTGAATCATGAAGTTTGACTCAGTAGAGCAAAAAGCCAGTTATGGTGTTGGTCGTCAGATGGGCGAGCAGCTAGCAGCAAACAGCTTTGAAGGTATCGAGATCTCTGCCGTACAGCAGGGTCTGGCCGATGCGTTTGAAGGCAAAGCCAGTGCCGTTGAGATGGCCGACCTTCAGCAAGCGTTTGCGGTTATCTCCGAGCGTTTGAACGAGCAGCGCGAAGCGCAAGCCAAAGCCGCAGCAGCGGAAGGCGAAGCCTTCTTGGCTGACAACGCCAAGCGTGATGGCGTGACCACTACCGAGTCTGGCCTGCAGTTCGAAGTGCTGGTTGAAGGTAATGGTGACAAGCCAACTGCTGAGAGCACCGTTAGCTGTCACTACCACGGTACCTTTACTGATGGCAGCGTATTCGACAGCTCCGTAGAGCGTGGCCAACCTGCTGAATTCCCAGTGGGTGGCGTTATCGCTGGCTGGACCGAAGCACTGCAGATGATGGGCGTTGGCTCTAAGTGGAAACTGTACATCCCACACCACCTGGCCTACGGCGAGCGCGGTGCTGGCGGTGCCATTCCACCGTACGCAGCGTTGGTTTTCGAGGTTGAGTTGCTCGAAATCAAATAAAGATTAAGGGAAGCATTGGCTTCCCTTTTTTTTGGAGTAAAATTGACCAGTATCACAATTATTTAGGAGAAAAAAGGCGATGGATGCAATCCGCGTAGGAATCGTTGGGGCCAGTGGTCGTATGGGAAGAACCCTAATAGAAGCGGCATTAGCGCATCATCAAATTCGCCTTGGGGCGGCGGTGGAACGCCCGAACTCCAAACTGTTGGGTGTGGATGCCGGCGATCTCGTGGGTCATGGCAACATCGGCGTAACCCTAGTGGACAGTTTGGATTTGGTGGCTGAGGATTTTGACGTTCTGATCGATTTCACTAACCCAGAGTCGAGCATTGAACTGATTCAGTGGTGTTGTGAACATCAAAAGCCCATTGTGATTGGCACCACTGGCTTTAACAGTCATCAGAAAGAGCGCATCGGCGAATATGCGCAGGACCTACCTATTATGTTGGCGCCCAACATGTCCGTTGGCGTAAACCTGCTGTTTAAGTTGCTTGAGACTGCCGCCGAGGTGATGGGCAGTTACACCGACATCGAGATCATTGAAGGCCACCACCGCTATAAGAAAGACGCGCCGTCGGGCACCGCCTTGAAGATGGGTGAAGTGATTGCCGATACTTTAGGTCGCGATCTGGAGCAGTGTGCCATCTACGGTCGAGAGGGCATCAGTGGCGAACGAGAGCGTGACACCATCGCATTTTCCACCATTCGTGCCGGTGACATTGTTGGTGAGCACACGGCGCTATTCGCTGATATTGGCGAGCGGCTGGAGATAACCCACAAGGCGTCCAGCAGGATGACCTTCGCCAATGGCGCCATGAGGGCAAGCTTATGGTTGTCCGCTCAGCCGAACGGTTTGTTCGACATGCAGAATGTGCTGGGTTTGAAGTAGTTTGAAATAAAGAGAGGGCTTTTTGGCCCTTTTTTACTGCCTGGCTATATACAAATGTGATTTAGGTCTTTATAATCGCCGCAATTTGCCAAAAATCCAATTTTTGCGGTTTGGCGGGTTGAGGAATTACGTCTGTACTTTACGTAAAACAATAACTTATAAACAATCTGGTGGGAGGTCAAGTTGAAAAAAACTGCCCTATTAATGCTCCAGGACGGCACAGTTTTCTTAGGTACATCTATAGGTGCCGAAGGATCTGCTGTCGGAGAAGTCGTTTTTAACACTTCTATGACTGGCTATCAAGAAATACTGACTGATCCTTCCTATTCGCGTCAAATTGTTACCCTAACTTATCCTCATATAGGGAACACCGGAACCAACTCCGAAGACGTCGAATCCTCCTCTATTCACGCTACCGGCCTCATCATTCGCGATCTCCCCGCACTGGCCTCCAACTTCCGTAACCAATCTTCCCTTTCCGACTACTTAAAACAGCACAACATCGCAGGCATTGCCGATATCGATACCCGTAAGCTGACGCGAGTACTGCGAGAGAAAGGCGCTCAAGCGGGCTGCATCATGACCGGTATCGACTTAGACCAAGCTAAGGCACTGGAGATGGCACAAGCCTTCCCCGGCCTAAAAGGCATGGATCTGGCGAAAGAGGTAACGGTGAGCGAGTCCTACAGCTGGCGCAATGGCACTTGGAAGCTAAAAGGCGGCCTGCCAAGTGACACGCCTGAAGATGAGCTTAAGTTCAAAGTGGTGGCTTACGATTACGGCGTTAAGCAAAACATCCTGCGCATGCTGGTTGACCGTGGCTGTGATGTGACTGTAGTCCCGGCGCAAACTCCGGCCTCCGAAGTGCTGGCGATGAATCCCGATGGCATCTTCTTGTCAAATGGCCCAGGAGATCCAGAGCCATGCGACTACGCCATCGAAGCCATTCGCTCGATTCTGGAAACGGAAATTCCGGTGTTCGGCATCTGCTTAGGCCATCAGTTATTGGCGCTGGCGTCTGGCGCTCAGACCATCAAGATGAAGTTTGGCCACCATGGCGGCAACCACCCAGTGAAAGACCTGGAGTCTGGTAAGGTGATGATCACCGCTCAGAACCACGGCTTTGCCGTAGACGATGCTACCCTGCCAGCCAATCTGAAGGCGACCCACAGCAGCTTGTTTGATGGCTCTTTACAGGGCATCCATCGCACCGATAAGCCAGCGTTCTCCTTCCAGGGACACCCGGAAGCAAGCCCAGGCCCTCACGATGCGGCTCCGTTGTTCGATCACTTTATCGAACTGATGCAAACGCGCCAATCGGCACAATAATAGAGCGTGAAGAGATAGAACAATGCCAAAACGTACCGACTTAAAAAGCATTCTGATTTTAGGCGCTGGACCAATCGTTATTGGTCAAGCCTGTGAATTTGACTACTCTGGCGCTCAGGCGTGTAAGGCCCTGCGCGAAGAGGGTTACCGCGTTATCTTGGTGAACTCGAATCCGGCCACCATCATGACTGACCCAGAGATGGCCGATGCCACCTACATCGAGCCGATTCACTGGGAGGTGGTGCGCAACATCATCGCCAAAGAGCGTCCCTGCGCGGTACTGCCGACCATGGGAGGCCAGACGGCTCTGAACTGCGCACTGGATCTGGAGAAGCACGGCGTACTGGAAGAGTTTGGCGTTCAGATGATTGGCGCTACCGCCGATGCCATCGATAAAGCCGAAGACCGTGCCCGCTTCGATGTGGCCATGAAGTCCATCGGCCTAGAGACTCCACGCTCTGGCATCGCCCACAACATGGACGAGGCCAATGCGGTTCTTGAACAGGTTGGTTTCCCATGCATCATTCGTCCGTCCTTTACCATGGGCGGCAGCGGTGGCGGCATTGCCTACAACCGTGAAGAGTTCGAAGAGATCTGCACCAATGGTCTGGATCTGTCTCCGACCAATGAGCTGCTGATTGATGAAAGCCTGATTGGCTGGAAAGAGTATGAGATGGAAGTGGTGCGTGACCGTGCCGACAACTGCATCATCGTCTGCTCCATCGAAAACTTTGACCCAATGGGCATTCACACCGGTGACTCCATCACCGTTGCGCCGGCACAGACGCTGACCGACAAAGAGTACCAGCTGATGCGTACCGCTTCGATGAACGTACTGCGTGAGATTGGTGTGGAAACTGGCGGCTCCAACGTACAGTGGGCGGTCAACCCGAAAGATGGCCGTCTGGTTATCATCGAGATGAACCCTCGTGTATCTCGCTCCTCGGCGCTGGCCTCTAAGGCGACCGGTTTCCCGATTGCTAAGGTGGCGGCCAAGCTGGCGGTCGGTTACACCTTGGATGAGCTGCAAAACGACATCACTGGTGGCGCAACCCCAGCGTCGTTCGAGCCATCCATCGATTACGTGGTGACTAAGGTGCCGCGCTTTAACTTTGAGAAGTTTGCCGGTGCCAACGACCGCCTGACCACTCAGATGAAGTCGGTGGGTGAAGTGATGGCCATCGGCCGCACCTTCCAAGAGTCATTGCAAAAAGCCCTGCGCGGCCTAGAAACTGGCATGACTGGTTTTGACCCTGTGGTCAACCTGGATGACAACGACTCTCTGGCTAAGATTCGTTATGAGCTGCAAGAAGCGGGCTGTGACCGTATCTACTACGTGGCCGACGCTTTCCGTGCCGGGCTGTCCATGGAGGCCATTCACCGCCTGACCGGCATCGACAACTGGTTCCTAGTGCAGCTGGAAGAGCTGATTCGCCTTGAGGAAGAGGTGAAAGAGCGAGGCATTGCCGGTCTGGATTACGACTTTATGCGCAAGCTGAAGCGCAAAGGCTTCGCCGACGCCCGTTTGGCGAAACTGCTTGGCTGCGCTGCAGCTGAGATGCGCAAACTGCGCCAGCGTCTGGAGATCTTCCCGGTCTACAAGCGTGTGGATACCTGCGCCGCTGAGTTCTCCACCGATACCGCCTACATGTACTCCACCTATGAGGAGGAGTGCGAATCCCAGCCTTCCGACAAAGAGAAGATCATGGTGATTGGTGGTGGCCCTAACCGTATCGGCCAAGGCATCGAGTTTGACTACTGCTGTGTGCATGCGGCACTGGCGATGCGCGAAGATGGTTACGAGACCATCATGGTGAACTGTAACCCTGAAACCGTTTCTACCGACTACGACACCTCTGATCGCCTCTATTTTGAGCCGGTGACGCTGGAAGACGTACTGGAGATTGTGCGAGTCGAGCAGCCTAAAGGCGTGATTGTGCAGTACGGTGGCCAAACGCCACTGAAACTGGCTCGCGAACTGGAAGCGGCGGGCGTGCCAATCATTGGTACCAGCCCAGATGCCATCGACCGCGCTGAAGACCGCGAGCGTTTCCAACATGCCGTTGAGCGCCTTGGCCTTAAGCAACCAGAAAACAGCACAGTAACCAACATGGAGCAGGCGGTTATCGACGCCGAGCGCATCGGTTACCCGCTGGTGGTTCGTCCATCCTACGTCCTAGGTGGCCGTGCCATGGAGATTGTGTACGACGAGCAGGATCTGCGCCGCTACTTCAACGAAGCGGTATCGGTATCCAACGAGTCACCCGTTCTGCTGGACCGCTTCTTGGATGACGCCACCGAGGTTGATGTTGACGCCGTGTGCGACGGCCAAACCGTGGTGATTGGCGGCATCATGGAGCACATCGAGCAAGCAGGCGTTCACTCCGGTGATTCGGGTTGCTCCCTGCCTCCATATACGCTGAGCCCAGAGATTCAGAACCAGATGCGCGAACAGGTTCGCAAGCTGGCTCTGGAGCTGCAAGTAATCGGTCTGATGAACGTGCAGTTTGCGGTTAAGGACAACGAAATCTACCTGATTGAGGTGAACCCACGCGCTGCTCGTACCGTGCCATTTGTCTCTAAGGCGACCGGCGTTCAGCTGGCGAAAGTGGCCGCTCGAGTTATGGCTGGTAAATCTCTGGCGGAGCAAAACTTCACCGAAGAGGTGATTCCACCTTACTACTCGGTGAAAGAGGTGGTGCTGCCGTTTAACAAGTTCCCAGGTGTGGATCCACTGCTGGGGCCTGAGATGCGCTCTACCGGCGAGGTGATGGGCGTCGGTGATACCTTTGCCGAAGCTTATGCTAAGGCTCAGCTGGGTGCCATTAAGGATGTGCCTAAGTCTGGCCGTGCCCTGTTGTCAGTACGTCAGGGTGATAAAGCCCGAGTGGCTGACCTAGCTGCCAAGCTGATTGAACTGGGCTATGAGCTTGATGCCACCCACGGCACCGCAGTTGCGCTAGGGGAAGCCGGTATCAACCCGCGCTTGGTTAACAAAATTCACGAGGGTCGTCCTCACATCTTGGATCGCATCAAGAATGACGAGTACACCTACATTGTGAACACCACTGAAGGCCGCCAAGCGATTGAGGATTCTAAGCATCTTCGTCGCGGCGCACTGCAGCACAAGGTGAACTACACCACCACGCTTAATGCTGCCTTTGCTACCTGTTTGGCTCATACCGCCGACGACCGGGGCAATGTGAACTCAGTACAGGAGCTTCACCAGCGTAGTGTGAACTAAGCATCATCTTTCGTTGAACTAAAAGCGCCGATAGGGATGACCTATCGGCGTTTTCTTATTACAATCGGTCTATCAAACGATTGGTTACTCTCCCCCAAAATGACCTGAATTTGCCAAGCAAACCTTGGCCTAGAGGCGTTTTGGCTGGACAAATACGGAAAGAAAATATGTCTCAGGTTCCTATGACCGTTGTCGGTGCTCAGCAGCTACGTGAAGAGCTGGATCACTTGAAGCACACTAAGCGCCCAGCCATCTCCATCGCGATCGCCGAAGCTCGAGAGCTGGGTGATCTGAAAGAGAATGCCGAGTACCACGCGGCTCGCGAAGAGCAGGGCTTGTGTGAAGCGCGAGTTCGCGATATCGAAAGCAAGCTGTCTGTGGCTCAAATTATTGATGTGACTAAGATCCCTAACAATGGCCGAGTGATTTTCGGTGCCACCGTTAGCATCTTGAATGTAGAAACCGACGAAGAGGTGACTTACCGCATCGTGGGTGACGACGAAGCGGATCTGAAAGCCAACCTGATTTCGGTGAACTCTCCGATTGCTCGTGCCCTAGTTGGCAAAGAGTTGGACGACGTTGTGATCGTAAAAGCGCCAGGTGGTGACATTGAGTACGAGATCATCGAAGTCGAGTACAAGTAAAACCGAAGCGTTAAGCGAGTGGTTTTAGGTAAAATCACTCACTTACAAAAAAAGCCGCAATAAGTGCGGCTTTTTTAGTAACTTATGCTTCGACATTTCGCCGAAGCGGAATGTGAGACAAGCGTTATCGCTTAGCGAGCTTTAGGTAGCTCGATTTTGCGCTTTTCCGACTCGCGGTAAAGCACCAAAATGTGGCCGATCACTTGGACTTGGGCGGCAGCAGATTCACGAACGATGGCGTCCATAATGGCACGCTTTACTTCGCGGTCTTCGCTGGCGACCTTAACCTTGATCAGCTCATGGTGAGACAGGGCAACTTCAATTTCAGCCATCACCCCTTCGGTGAGGCCGTTGCCGCCCAACAGTACTACCGGCTTTAGGTTGTGGGCCAAACCCTTAAGGTACTGCTTCTGCTTGGTAGTTAATTGACTCATTAGGCCACTCATTTTTTGGTTGCGGGACTTGAAAAGCGCGTATTCTAACGCCATCTATAGCGTAATACTAATTCTTACCGAAGTGATACACTTCGATGTAAGACAAATTCGTCATCAACGGTCTGGAGAATTATGGCCGGTAAGAAAAAACGCAGCGCCAGTTCCACACGCTGGATGAAAGAGCACTTTGACGATCAATACGTTAAAGAAGCACAGAAAAAAGGTCTTCGATCTCGAGCCGCTTTTAAGATTGAAGAGATCCAAGGTAAAGATAAATTATTGAAGCCCGGCATGACCGTGGTGGATCTGGGGGCGGCCCCTGGCGGTTGGTCTCAGTACGCTGTGCAAGAGGTTGGCCTCGATGGCATGGTGATCGCTTGCGACATTTTATCGATGGACCCAATCGCAGGAGTCGATTTCCTGCAGGGGGACTTCCGTGAAGAAGCGGTGCTTAATGCGCTGCTTAAGAAGGTGGGCGATACTAAGGTTGATGTGGTGATGTCGGACATGGCACCGAACTTTTCCGGTTCGGCGGCGGTGGACCAACCTAGCTCCATGTACTTGGTAGAGCTGGCTTTCGACATGTGTCACCAAGTATTGGCGCCAAACGGTGCCTTCGTGGTGAAGGTGTTTCAGGGCGAAGGCTTTGATCAATACCTAGCGGAAGTACGTAAAGCTTTTAAAGTTGTAAAAATTCGTAAACCAGACTCCTCCCGAGCGCGCTCACGAGAGGTCTACATTGTGGCAAGCGGCTACAAGTTGTAAGCTTGTTTCAGATAAACCAAGGAATTTGCGGGGTTCTCTACCTTGAGTGATATGGCGAAAAATCTAATTTTGTGGTTGGTAATCGCTGTCGTATTGATGTCGGTCTTCAAAGGCGTAAACCCAGGGGGAACCCAGGGCAACGTCATCAGCTATACCGATTTCGTTGAAGCGTACAGCAATAGCCAAGTGCCTGCGGTTGAGTTCCAGGAGGATGGGATTACCATCTCTGGTAAGACCCGTAATGGTGACCAGTTTGTCACCTACATGCCAGCTTACGACGACAAACTTATTGATGACTTGATCACCAAAAACGTGGACATCAGTCGTCTGCCACCTGAGCAGCCAAGCGTGCTGGCTCAAATCTTTATCTCCTGGTTCCCAATGCTGCTGTTGGTTGCCGTGTGGATCTTCTTCATGCGTCAGATGCAAGGCGGTGGCGGGAAAGGCGCCATGTCCTTCGGCAAGAGCAAGGCACGCTTGATGGGTGAAGACCAGATTAAAACCACTTTCGCCGACGTGGCCGGTTGTGACGAAGCCAAAGAGGAAGTGGGCGAACTGGTGGATTACCTGCGTGACCCAACCAAGTTCCAGAAACTGGGCGGCCGAATCCCTACTGGCGTGTTGATGGTTGGTCCTCCAGGTACGGGTAAAACCTTGCTGGCGAAAGCCATTGCCGGTGAAGCTAAGGTACCGTTTTTTACCATTTCCGGTTCTGACTTTGTTGAGATGTTCGTGGGTGTGGGTGCTTCCCGTGTTCGTGACATGTTTGACCAAGCGAAAAAGTCTGCTCCTTGCATCATCTTTATCGATGAGATTGATGCCGTGGGTCGCCAACGTGGTGCCGGTTTAGGCGGTGGTCACGATGAGCGTGAGCAGACCTTGAACCAGATGCTGGTTGAGATGGACGGCTTTGAAGGTAACGAAGGCATTATCGTGATTGCCGCGACTAACCGTCCTGACGTACTGGACCCTGCGCTGCTGCGTCCTGGTCGTTTCGACCGTCAGGTAACTGTTGGTCTGCCAGACGTTCGTGGTCGTGAACAGATTCTGAAAGTGCACATGCGTAAAGTGCCGCTGGCAGAAGATGTGGCTGCGGATCTGATTGCCCGTGGTACCCCTGGGTTCTCCGGTGCCGACCTGGCGAACTTGGTGAACGAAGCGGCGCTGTTCGCGGCTCGTTCTGACCGTCGCCTGGTGTCGATGGAAGAGTTTGAAAAAGCCAAAGACAAGATCATGATGGGCGCAGAGCGTCGTTCCATGGTGATGACCGAGGAAGAGAAGAAGATGACCGCGTATCACGAAGCCGGTCACGCCATTGTGGGTCGGATGGTGCCTGAGCACGATCCGGTGTACAAGGTCTCTATTATTCCTCGCGGTCGAGCTTTGGGTGTGACCATGTATCTACCAGAGCAGGACCGCTGGAGTCACTCTAAGCAGCATCTGGAATCGATGATCTCAAGCTTGTATGGTGGCCGTATTGCCGAAGAGGTGATCTACGGTGCCGATAAGGTGACCACGGGGGCGAGTAACGACATTGAACGTGCGACCGACATCGCCCGTAAGATGGTAACCCAGTGGGGCTTGTCATCGCGTTTAGGTCCGATGAACTACGCCGAAGAAGATGGTGAGGTGTTCCTCGGTCGCTCCATGGCCAAGGCTAGCCACATGTCTGACGAAACGGCGAAGATGATCGACGAAGAAGTGAAGGACGTCATCGACCGTAACTATCAACGTGCCTTGAGCATCCTTGAGGACAACATGGACATCCTGCACTCCATGACCGATGCGCTGATGAAGTACGAGACCATTGATGCCAAGCAGATTGATGATCTGATGGAGCGCCGCGAAGTGCGTGAACCTGCGGATTGGACCTCTGGCAACGACAGCTCGGACGATACGCCTACCGGTGGCTCCAAGGTGGAGGAGGAAACCAAGCCTTCTGCCATCGATGGCAGCGAAGCGGAAGCGAAATAATCGCCCTCTGTTGGCCTAAGTAAGTTAATATTAAGTCCCGCAAATTGCGGGACTTTTTTTATGGAGACTATGATGAAACTCGATTGCGGTGGTCGCTTGTTGGATCTGAGTTCACCAGTGGTGATGGGGATCATCAATGTGACGCCTGATTCCTTTTCCGATGGTGGCAAGTTCAATCATTTAGATGCAGCGCTAGAGCAAGCTCGTCAGATGGTGAACGACGGAGCCAAAATTCTAGATATTGGCGGTGAGTCTACTCGGCCCGGTGCACCTGACGTGGCCTTGGAGGAGGAACTCAATCGAGTATTGCCAGTCATAGAAGCCATCAGTTCGGACCTGGATGTGGTGATCTCCATTGACACCAGTAAGGCTGAGGTGATGCGTGAGGCGGTAGCCTCCGGTGCCGGGCTTATCAATGATGTACGCGCTCTGCAGGAGCCCCATGCTTTGAGCACCGCGGCAGCGCTTCAGGTGCCAGTATGCTTGATGCACATGCAGGGGCAGCCTCGTACCATGCAGCACAGCCCAATCTATGATGATCTCATGGGAGACATTCGTGGATTCTTTGAAGCACGAATAGAAGCCTGCGTACAAGCAGGAATTCCCAGAGAGCAGTTGCTACTGGACCCAGGATTTGGCTTTGGCAAAACCTTAGAACACAACTATCAACTGTTGGCGCAACTGAGCGGTTTTACTGATTTAGGCTTGCCGCTATTAACGGGCTTAAGCCGAAAAAGCATGTTTGGTAATTTGCTGGGCCGAGATACTTCGGAGCGGCTTGCTGCCAGCTTGGCGGGAGCGCTACTCTGTGCACAGCAAGGGGCCAGCATTATCCGGGTTCACGATGTGCGTGAGACCCAAGATGTGCTTCGTGTATTGGAAGTGACTCAGGCTCAGAGGTAACTTAGCCTCTCTGGGAAGAGAGGACAGTGTTTCCTCGAAAGAATCAGATATTTAAAGCTGCTGGTACAAAATAGAAGCATTCAAACCAGCAAACTTGGAATTTGGCGGGTTCGGACTTGTAACTTATTTATGGGTTCGATATTATCTCGCCCGCTTTCACAGGAGAGATGTATGGCATTACGACGCCCTATGGTCGCAGGCAACTGGAAGATGAATGGATCTCGCCAGCTTGCTCAGGAACTGATGAAAAAATTCAGTCGCTTAAAAGACGACTCTGCCGAGGTGGTCATTTGCCCTCCTACGGTTTACTTGGAAAGCGCTTCACAGCTGCTGGAAAACAGTAAGCAGGAGCTTGATGGTCGCTTAGTGCGCTTAGGTGCACAGAATGTGAGTCATCACGAATTTGGTGCCTACACCGGTGAAGTTTCGGCTTCCATGCTGCGTGAATTTGGCTGCAAATACGTGATCATTGGTCACTCTGAACGTCGTCGTATGTATGGCGAGACTAGCGACATCGTTGCAAATAAATTTGAAATGGCACAGAAATTAGGGTTAACTCCCATTCTCTGTGTTGGTGAGTCCCTCGCCGCTCGAGAAGCCCGTCGCACCTTTGAGGTGATTGCAGGCGAACTGGATGCAGTGATCGAAAGAGTAGGGACAATGGCGTTTGATAATGCCATTATCGCTTACGAGCCGTTATGGGCTGTAGGCACGGGTAAAAGTGCTACCCCTGAACAAGCACAAGAAGTTCATGCCTTTATTAGGCAACGGTTATCTGAAGTGTCGCCCTTTATCGGCGAGAAAATTCGCATCCTTTACGGAGGCAGCGTGAAGCCCAGCAATGCGGCAGATCTATTTTCTCAGCCTGATGTGGACGGTGGTTTGATTGGCGGTGTTAGCCTCAATGCCAGTGAGTTTATGGCATTGTGTGACATCGCAATGAATGCGGAATAAGCAACATGCTTTATACGGTTTTGATGGTTTCATATCTGGTGGTTGCCTTGGCTATTATTGGCCTGGTACTTATCCAGCAAGGCAAAGGCGCAGATATGGGAGCCTCCTTCGGTGCTGGCGCATCTGGCACCCTGTTTGGCTCTGGTGGCTCAGGTAACTTCCTGACCCGCGCAACCGCCATCTGTGCCGTGTTGTTTTTTGTACTGAGCTTGTCTATCGGTAACATGTCGTCTCACAAGAGTGACAACGTTAGCGACTTCGAAACCATCGAAGTAGAGCAGCCGGTACAAGACGACCTGCCGCAGTAACAGTTTTAGCCGAGGTGGTGGAATTGGTAGACACGCTATCTTGAGGGGGTAGTGTCCTATGGACGTGCGGGTTCAAGTCCCGCTCTCGGCACCAAATAAAAAAGGTCGATTATTAAATCGGCCTTTTTTGCGTTTCAAGGACTTGTTGTGTTGCGCCCACTAGGGTGGGTCAGTATAATAAGCGCCATCGATTTTCAAGCAGATGCCACGCATTTCGGCTTGAATCAGCTACACTGACTAAGCTTTCGATAAAGCTTCGCAGTGAGCGGCGACACCCAGTGTCGCACCACTCTCCGTTATCAGCTTAGCCTGATAGTTGTTACCGAGAAGGCCGCGGCGGAGGCGGTGGGCTATTCCCTGTGAATGGTTCGATGATTTTCATCATCCCAAACAGGGTACAGCGCACTTTAAGCCCCGTTTTAGCTCGGGGCTTTTTGTTATCTGTCCGTTGGGATTGATAGAGCAGTTGAGTCGATTAAATAGAAGTAAATCAATGAATTACTCTATTGTTTGTATCGGCTTGAGTGCTATAGATAACAGGGCTTTATGCCCTTTTTTCGTTTGTAGGGAGAGGCGCAATGGCAACGCTAGAGCAACGCTTAACCGAAATGTTGCAGGAACCGGTTGAAGCCTTGGGCTTTGAGCTGGTTGGTATTCAGTTTGTACGTGCCGGTAGTCACTCAACACTGCGAGTGTTTATCGACCACGAGAATGGCATCACAGTAGATAACTGTGCAGAGGTTAGTCGTCAGGTTGGCGCAGTTCTGGATGTAGAAGATCCAATCAGCACCGAATACAACCTAGAGGTTTCCTCTCCAGGCATCGAACGTCCGTTGTTTTCAACGGCACACTATCAACGCTTTATCGGCGAAGAGGCGTTTGTGCTTCTGAACATGCCGGTTGAAGGCAAAAGAAAATTACAAGGTGAGATCAAGGCCGTAGAGGGCGAGATGATCACTTTGTCGGTAAAAGGTACCGATCAGGAAGTGGCTTTAGCGAACGTGCGCCAAGCCCACCTGGTTGCTAAGTTCTGATAGTTTCAGGGTGAAACGAGGCTGACCCATGAGCAAAGAAATTTTATTAGTCGCCGAAGCGGTAAGTAACGAAAAGGCACTGCCGCGCGAGAAGATCTTCGAGGCCCTTGAAACGGCCTTGGCGACCGCTACCAAGAAAAAGTACGAAATCGAAATCGAAGTTCGTGTTGAGATCGACCACAAGACCGGTGAGTTTGACACTTTCCGTCGTTGGTTGGTGCTGGAAGACGACGCTGAGATGGAAGAGCCAACCCGTGAGCTGTCTCTGTCCGCTGCGCGTGCCATGTACGAAGACGACACCATCGAAGCTGGCGATTACGTAGAAGAGCAGATTGAATCTGTGAAGTTTGACCGCATCACCACTCAGACCGCGAAGCAGGTTATCGTACAGAAGGTACGTGAAGCTGAGCGTGGCCTGATTGTTGACCAGTTCCGCGATAAGGAAGGTCAGCTGGTGACTGGTGTGGTTAAGAAAGTTAACCGTGATTCTGTGATTCTGGATCTGGGTAACAACGCCGACGCCATCCTGTACCGTGAAGAGATGCTCCCTCGCGAGAACTTCCGTCCAGGTGACCGTATTCGTGCGCTGCTGTACGCCGTACGTCCAGAGTCTCGTGGTGCTCAGCTGTTCCTGAGCCGCACCAAGCCTGAGATGCTGATCGAACTGTTCCGCATTGAGGTGCCAGAGATTGGCGAAGAGATGATCGAAATCATGGGCGCCGCTCGTGATCCAGGTTCTCGCGCCAAGATCGCCGTGAAGAGCAATGACAAGCGCATCGACCCAGTCGGCGCCTGTGTTGGTATGCGTGGTGCCCGTGTTCAAGCCGTTTCTGGCGAACTGGGCGGCGAGCGCATCGACATTGTGCTGTGGGACGACAACGTTGCTCAGTACGTGATCAAGGCGATGGCACCTGCCGATGTGGGCTCCATTGTGGTTGACGAAGATGCCAACAGCATGGACGTTGCCGTAGAACCAGATAGCTTGGCTCAAGCCATTGGCCGTAACGGTCAAAACGTACGTCTGGCGTCTCAGCTTACCGGCTGGGAACTGAACGTCATGACTACCGATGACATGGCTAAGAAGCACCAGGAAGAATCTGACCGCCTGATTAGCCTGTTCGTGGACAACCTAGACATCGACGATGAGTTCGCAGAAGTTCTGGTTGACGAAGGCTTTACCAGCCTAGAAGAGATCGCCTATGTGCCAATCAGCGAACTTCTCGACATCGATGGCTTTGAAGAAGACATGGTTGAAGAGCTGCGTGAGCGTGCTAAAGCAGCACTGACCACCAAAGCACTGGCTGATGAAGAAGCCCTAGACGGCGCCGAGCCAGCAGAAGACCTGCTGAATCTGGAAGGTCTGGAGCGTCACCTAGCATTTGTTCTGGCTTCTCGCGGTGTTATCACCCTAGAAGATCTGGCCGAGCAAGGTGTGGATGACCTGAGCGAAATCGAAGAGCTGACCGAAGAGAAAGCCGGTGAGCTGATCATGGCGGCACGTAATATTTGCTGGTTTAGCGACGAAGCCTAAGCCGGAAATCGGAGGATTCGAATAGATGGCAGATTTAACCGTAGAAAAACTCGCCAGTGAAGTAGGGAAACCGGTAGATCGTCTGGTTTCTCAATTCGCGGAAGCGGGAATTAAGAAAAGCGCGACTGACCCAGTGACTGAGCAGGAAAAACAAACTCTGCTTAATCACTTGGCTGGTCAGCACGGCGGGAGCAATGAACCGACCCGCATGACTCTACAACGTAAGAAGCGTTCAACTTTGAGCGTGAGTGCGGGTGGAGGCAAATCAAAGGACGTTCAAGTGGAAGTGCGCAAGAAGCGCACTTACGTGAAGCGTAGTGCCGTTGAAGAGCAGCAGCGTCAGGAAGAAGAAGCCCGTCAGGCCGCAGAAGAAGCGGCACGCCGAGAGGCAGAGGAACTGGCTAAACGTGAAGCCGAAGAACAAGCCAAGCGCGACGCGGAACAGAAAGCCAAACGTGAAGCTGAAGAGAAGGCGAAGCGTCAGGCAGCAGAAAAAGCCAAGCGCGAGGAGCAAGAGAAGTTAATGGCGAAAGAAAAGGCCGGTGAAGATATCGCACGTCAAGAAGCTGAAAAGTTAAAAGCGGCTCAAGAAGCCGAAGCGGCGCGTAAAGCCGAAGAAGAAGCCAAAGCGAAAGCAGAAGAAGCTAAGCGTTTGGCTGAAGAGAATGCAAAACGTTGGGAAAAAGAGGAAGCTGAGCGTAAAGCGCGCGAGCAAGCCGATTACCACGTAACCACTTCGACCGCTGCTCGTGCCGCGGAAGATGCGTCCGACGCTCAAGCAGAGCGTGGCCGTCGTCGTAAGAAGAAGAAAGCAGCAGACTCTCAGGATCGTAACGCCCGTGGCCCACGCGGTCGTGGTCGCGGTCGTGGTAAGACTCCTAGCTCCATGCAGCAGGGCTTCCAGAAGCCAGTTGAGAAAGTCGTTCGCGACGTTGAGCTGGGCGAAACCATCACCGTTGGTGACCTAGCCAACAAGATGGCCGTTAAAGCCACCGAAGTGATCAAGGTAATGATGAAGATGGGTGCCATGGCAACCATCAACCAAGTTATCGATCAGGAAACCGCCACTCTGGTGTGTGAAGAGATGGGCCACAAGGTTATCCTTCGCAACGAAAACGAGCTGGAAGATTCCATCCTGGAAGATCGTGATACCGAAGCTGCTTCTGAGCCACGCGCTCCAGTCGTGACCATCATGGGTCACGTTGACCACGGTAAGACCTCGCTGCTGGATTACATCCGCCGCGCCAAGGTTGCCGATGGCGAAGCCGGTGGTATTACTCAGCACATCGGTGCATACCACGTAGAAACCGACAACGGCATGATCACTTTCCTGGATACTCCAGGACACGCAGCGTTTACCTCCATGCGTGCTCGTGGTGCACAAGCCACTGACTTGGTAGTCCTGGTTGTTGCCGCCGATGACGGCGTAATGCCTCAAACCATCGAAGCGATTCAGCACTCTAAAGCGGCCGGTGTGCCTCTGGTGATTGCGGTGAACAAGATGGATAAAGAGACTGCCGATCCAGATCGCGTTAAGACCGAACTGTCTCAGCACGAAGTGATTCCAGAGGACTGGGGTGGCGAGCACATGTTCGTTCACGTATCCGCTAAGTCCGGTATGGGTATCGACGAGCTGCTGGAAGGCATCTTGCTGCAATCCGAAGTTCTTGAGCTAACTGCCCGTAAAGAGGGTATGGCTCGCGGCGTTGTGATTGAATCCCGCCTAGATAAAGGTCGTGGTCCTATCGCTTCCGTACTGGTACAGGAAGGTACTCTGAACCAGGGCGACATCGTTCTGTGTGGTCTAGAGTATGGCCGTGTTCGTGCAATGCGCGATGAAAACGGTAAAGAGATCAAGACTGCCGGTCCTTCTATCCCTGTAGAGATTCTGGGTCTGTCTGGCGTACCTGCAGCCGGTGATGAAGCCACTGTAGTACGTGACGAGAAGAAAGCCCGTGAAGTGGCGCTGCACCGTCAAGGTAAGTTCCGCGAAGTTAAGCTGGCACGTCAGCAGAAGGCCAAGTTGGAGAACATGTTCACCAACATGACCGAAGGCGACGTATCCGAGCTGAACGTGGTACTGAAAGCCGACGTACAGGGTTCCCTGGAAGCCATCGCCGACTCACTGATGAAACTGTCTACCGACGAAGTGAAGGTAAACATCATCGGTCGTGGTGTGGGTGGTATCACCGAGACCGACGCCTCTCTGGCAGCGGCGTCCAACGCCATCATGGTTGGCTTTAACGTTCGTGCCGATGCCGTTGCGCGTCGCACCGTTGAAACCGAGAACCTGGATCTGCGTTACTACAGCGTAATCTACGACCTGATCGACGAAGTGAAAGCAGCGATGAGCGGTATGCTTGCCCCTGAATTCAAACAGGAGATCATCGGTCTGGCTGAAGTACGTGACGTATTTAAGTCGCCTAAGATCGGTGCGGTTGCCGGTTGTATGGTTACCGAAGGTATCGTGAAGCGTAGCGCTCCAATCCGCGTACTGCGTGAAAACGTTGTAATCTACGAAGGTGAGCTAGAGTCTCTACGCCGCTTCAAAGACGACGTTGCCGAAGTTCGTAACGGCATGGAGTGTGGTATCGGCGTTAAGAACTACAATGACGTGAAGGTCGGTGACCAGATCGAAGTATTCGAAACCGTCGAAGTTAAGCGTACTCTGTAATTAAGAGCTGGGGAGGGGCAACCCTCCCCAGAAGTTTTATGGCTAGAGAATTCAGTCGTACTCAACGTGTCAATCAACAGATTCAGCGCGAGCTGGCGATGATTATGATGCGTGAGATTCGAGATCCCCGTTTGGGCATGGTTACCATCAATGACGTGGAAACCTCCCGGGATCTCAACTACGCCAAAGTGTTCGTTACCTTCTTAGATAACGAGCCTGAGCAGGTTAAAGCTCAAATGGATGCGTTGCTGGAACTTGCTCCTTACATTCGCTCTTTGTTGGCTTCCAGTCTGCGCACCATGCGCGCCATCCCAGAACTGCGTTTTACCTACGACAGCTCTTTGGTGGAAGGCATTCGCATGACCAATGTGGTTAACAAAGTGGTTGCCGATGATAAGGCGAAAGCCGAAAAGCACGGCACTGATGAGTCCGAAGAGGGTCAAGAGTAATGGGTAGACGCCGTTTTCGCGGTCGCTTAGTCGACGGCATTGTGCTGTTGGATAAGCCGGAAGGCATCACCTCCAATGACGCGCTGCAGCGTGTTAAGCGTATCTATAACGCCGCTAAAGCCGGCCACACCGGTGCCTTGGATCCCCTGGCGACCGGTATGCTGCCGCTGTGCTTTGGTGAAGCCACCAAGTTTTCTCAATACCTGCTGGAAGCCGACAAGCGTTATCGCGTTGTGGCCAAGCTGGGTGTGCGTACCACCACCTCTGACGCCGATGGCGACGTAGTGAGTGAGCGCCCAGTGAACACCAGCCTAGGTGAAATTAAGAAAGCCATTGAGCACTTCCGTGGTGAATCCATGCAGGTGCCAAGCATGTTCTCGGCACTGAAATATCAGGGTGAGCCTCTGTATAAGTACGCTCGCCAAGGTATTGAAGTTCCTCGTGAAGCTCGTCCAATCAACGTCTACGAAGCGGAGCTGATTCGCTTTGATAACGACGAAGTTGAGATGGAGCTGCACGTATCCAAAGGCACCTACATCCGTACCATCGTTGATGACATGGGTGAGTTGCTGGGCTGCGGTGCTCACGTTACCGTGCTGCGTCGCACTCAAGTTGCCGGTTACCCATACGAGCGTATGGTGTCGCTAGAGCAACTAGAGAACTTGCTGCAGCAAGCGTTGGATCAGGGCCGCAAACCTAGTGAGCTATTGGATCCACTGCTGTTGCCGATGGACACCGCGGTAATGACCTTGCCAGAGGTGAACATGACCGAAGTGGTGGCAAGCTACATCATGCATGGTCAGCCAGTTCAGGTGTCACGAGCACCTGAAGAGGGCACGGTTCGCCTGACAGTCGGTGAGCAGCGGGTGTTTGTAGGACTGGGTGAAATCGATGACGATGGCCTAGTTGCACCAAAACGCCTGATTAACGTCAGTCAGGGTTGAGTCTGACGGCGGAGATCGCTAGAATACCCCGTCCCGCTGGAGCTGAATTAGTGATTGGCTCCGGCATTATTTGTATATCGGAGATAGATTATGTCACTAAGCACTGAAGCTAAAGCAAAGATTCTGGCTGAATTCGGCCGTGGTGAGAAAGATTCTGGTAGCCCAGAAGTACAGGTTGCGCTGCTGACCGCTCAGATTAACCATCTGCAAGGTCACTTCAAAAAGCACATCCACGATCACCACAGCCGTCGCGGCCTGCTGCGCATGGTTTCTCAGCGTCGTAAACTGCTTGACTACCTGAAGCGCAAAAACAACGCTTCTTACGTTGAGCTGATTGCTAAGCTGGGCCTGCGTCGCTAATAGATGCAATTCCGGTGAAAGGGGACCCAATAGGGTCCCCTTTTTCGTTGCCGCATAGAAATTTAGATGCCCTCAGTGGGGCTTTCGAGTGAGTTAGGCCAGGCCAGTTTGCTCGATGAGTGCAAATTTAAGGCTTTTACCACTTGACTCCTGTCATTCCCCATCTATTGCAGTATACTAGTGCGCGAAATTTAAGATTAAAAACACAGTTAAGGAACACATAACGTGAATCCCGTCATTAAGAGTTTTGAGTACGGCCGTCACACGGTCACTCTGGAGACTGGCGTAATCGCCCGTCAAGCCGATGCCGCCGTTCTGGCCAGCATGGGCGACACCACCGTTCTGGTATCCGTAGTAGGTAAGAAACAAGCGGATCCAGGTCGTGACTTTTTCCCTCTGACGGTTAACTATCAGGAAAAAACTTACGCTGCCGGTAAGATCCCAGGTGGGTTCTTTAAGCGTGAAGGTCGTCCTTCTGAAGGCGAAACCCTGACTGCGCGTCTGATCGACCGCCCAATCCGCCCACTATTCCCGAATGGCTTCAAGAACGAAGTGCAGGTAGTGGCGACCGTGGTTTCTGTTGACCCAGAAATTCAGCCTGACGTAGTTGCCATGATCGGTACCTCTGCGGCGCTGGCGATCTCCGGTATCCCATTTGAAGGTCCAATCGGCTGTGCCCGCGTTGGTTACCAGAATGGCGAGTACCTGTTGAACCCATCCATGACCGAGCTGGAAGAGAGCGATCTGGACTTGGTGGTTGCTGGTACTTCTGAAGCGGTACTGATGGTTGAATCCGAAGCCAACATGCTGTCTGAGTCTGTGATGCTGGGTGCGGTAGTATTCGGTCACACCGAACAGCAGAAAGTGATCAATGCCATCAACGAGTTTAAAGCCGAAGCTGGTAAGCCAGTTTGGGATTGGACTGCGCCTGCGAAGAACGAAGATCTGATCGCTAAGGTTGCCGCCATTGCTGAAACCGAAATGGGCGACGCGTACCGCATTACCGACAAGATGGAGCGTAAAGACGCTGTTGACGCCCTAAAAGCGAAAACCGTTGAAGCCCTGACTGCCGAAGACGAAGCTCTGGACCCACAAGAGATTGCTGGCGTTCTGGGTAGCCTGGAGAAGACCGTAGTTCGCGGTCGCGTTCTGGCTGGCGAGCCTCGCATCGATGGCCGTAACACCAAGATGATCCGTGCGCTGTCTGTTGCACCAGGTGTCCTGCCACGTACCCACGGTTCTGCCCTGTTCACCCGTGGTGAGACTCAGGCTCTGGTTGCCGCCACTCTGGGTACCGAGCGTGACGCTCAGATGATCGACGAGCTGACCGGCGTTCGTACCGACCGCTTCATGCTGCACTACAACTTCCCTCCATACTGTGTGGGCGAAACCGGCATGATCGGTTCTCCTAAGCGCCGCGAAATCGGCCACGGTAAGCTGGCCAAGCGTGGTGTGATGGCAGTAATGCCTACCGCTGAAGAGTTCCCATACTCCGTACGTGTAGTAAGTGAGATCACCGAATCTAACGGTTCTTCTTCTATGGCGTCTGTATGTGGTACCTCTCTGGCTCTGATGGACGCTGGTGTGCCAATCAAGGCTTCCGTTGCCGGTATCGCAATGGGTCTGGTTAAAGAAGGCGACAACTACGTGGTTCTGTCTGACATTCTGGGTGACGAAGACCACCTGGGTGACATGGACTTTAAAGTTGCTGGTAGCCGTGATGGTATTACCGCGCTGCAGATGGACATCAAGATCTCCGGTATTACTCAAGAGATCATGCAGACCGCTCTGAAGCAGGCTTATGAAGCCCGTATTCACATCCTGAACGTAATGGATGAGTCTCTGCCAAGCGCTCGTACCGAGCTGTCTGAGCACGCGCCTCGCATCACCACCATCAAGATCCACCCTGATAAGATCCGTGACGTAATCGGTAAAGGCGGCGCCAACATCCGTGCGCTGACCGAAGAGACCGGCACCACCATCGAAATCGAAGATGATGGCACCGTGAAAATTGCTTCTACCGATGGCGCAGCTTCTGCTGAAGCCGTACGTCGCATCGAAGCGATCACCGCTGACGTTGAAGAGGGTCGCATCTACCAAGGTAAGGTTGTTCGTATCGTCGATTTCGGTGCGTTCGTAAACATCCTGCCTGGTAAAGATGGTCTGGTACACATCTCTCAGATCACCGCTGAGCGTGTAAACAACGTTGCTGACCACCTGAAGATCGGCCAAGAGGTTGATGTGAAGGTTGTGGAAGTTGACCGTCAGGGTCGTATCCGTCTGTCCATCAAAGAAGCCCAAGCGGCTAAAGAGGGCGACGCACCTAAAGCGGAATAAGCTCTAGTGTGATTGGGCACTGAAATGCCCGCAGAAAAGGAAGCCAACTGGCTTCCTTTTTTTATGCCTTGGAACTTTGGCTCGATCCATTAATCAAATATGAGACAAATAGTTAATGCGTTTGTGACATGGCACCACTACAATGGCTAGACGCATGATTTACCGGCGACAGTCTAATGGCCGGTCAAAAGGATACTCGAATGAAGAAAACTAGAGCTTGGTTGGTGATGGCAGCCGTATGCATGGGGTTAACGGGTTGCGCATCTACGTCCAGCGAAGCTCCCACCGGGCATAGCGGGCAGATGGTGTTAGTTACGCCGTTGCAGCCGGACGCAAACTTAGAGGTGGCGCTGGCGAAAATCAGCGAACTGCTGATCTCTGCCGAGCTGACCGAAGATCAACGTGCCCGTTTTCTTTATGACCGAGGCGTACTGTATGACAGCGTTGGCCTGCGTACCCTCGCCCGTATCGATTTTACCCGTGCGCTGAAACTTCGCCCTGATCTGGCTGATGCTTATAACTTTATGGGCATCTATCTGACTCAGGCGATGGAGTTTGATCAAGCCTATGAAGCGTTCGATGCGGTGCTCGAGTTAGACCCCAATTACGATTTTGCTTACCTTAATCGTGGCATTGCCCTCTATTACGGTAGCCGACCTCAGCTGGCGAGCGAAGATCTGACCGAATTCTATAACCTTGACCCCAACGACGCTTACCGCCTACTTTGGTTGTATTTGGCCGAGCGTGAGAGCCAGCCAGAGCAAGCGGTTGCTGATCTTAAGCGTCGCAGTAACAACATAGAGGACGGCTGGGGCAAAGCACTGGTGGCTTACTACGCCAAGGAGATCGATCAGGATCAACTGTTGGCGGCTGCCAGACAGGGCTTGAAGCACCAAAAGCAGCTGGCCGAGCGCTTGTGTGAAGCCTACTTCTATATGGGTAAACAGGCACGAATGGACGGCAACGACCGTCAGGCGATGAATCTGTTCAAGCTGTCGCTGGCCACCAACGTCTATGAGTTTGTTGAGCATCGCTATGCCATTATGGAGATGCGCCAGATTGCCACTTCACTACTTGAAGAACAGCCTATCGAGCCATAATTACAGCGCTCAATGCTTTTGCTATAATGCCCGCCTTTGAATTTTCACTGGCGGGTTTTTCATGTCTACGCACCAGCAGGAAGTGGCCAAACGGCGCACCTTCGCGATCATCTCTCACCCGGATGCGGGTAAGACCACCATCACTGAGAAAGTGATGCTTTACGGTAATCTGATTCAGAAGGCCGGTACTGTGAAAGGGCGCGGGTCAGGCCAGCATGCAAAATCTGACTGGATGGAGATGGAAAAAGAGCGTGGCATCTCGGTAACCACATCGGTGATGCAGTTCCCATACGGCGATAGCTTGGTGAACCTGCTGGATACTCCTGGTCACGAAGACTTCTCTGAAGATACCTACCGTACTTTGACCGCAGTGGATTCCTGTTTGATGGTGATCGATGCCGCCAAAGGTGTTGAGGACCGTACCCGTAAGTTGATGGAAGTTACCCGTCTGCGTGATACGCCGATTGTCACCTTCATGAACAAATTGGACCGCGACATTCGTGACCCAATGGAGCTGATGGATGAAGTTGAGACTGAACTCAACATCATGTGCGCCCCTATTACCTGGCCAATTGGTTGTGGTAAAGAGTTCAAAGGGGTATACCACATCCATCGTCAAGAGGCGATTTTGTACCAAAGCGGCCATGGCCACACCATTCAGGATCTGGATATCGTTAAAGGTTTGGATAACCCTGAACTGGACGAAAAGATCGGTTCTGAGCTGGCAGAGCTGTTGCGTGAAGAGTTGGAACTGGTGTTGGGTGCTTCCAACGAGTTTGACCAAGAGCTGTTTAGCACCGGTGAACTGACGCCAGTGTTCTTCGGTACCGCTCTGGGTAACTTCGGTGTTGACCACATGCTAGATGGACTGACTGCTTGGGCTCCAGCCCCTCAGCCTCGTGCCACTGACGCTCGTGACGTGACCGCAGATGAAGAGAAGTTCTCTGGTTTTGTGTTTAAGATTCAGGCCAACATGGATCCTAAGCACCGTGACCGCATCGCCTTTATGCGCATCTGCTCTGGCAAGTACAGCAAGGGCATGAAGATGCGCCATGTGCGTATTAAGAAGGATGTGGCCATCTCTGATGCCGTAACCTTTATGGCTGGCGACCGTAGCCATGCCGATGAGGCCTACCCTGGTGACATCATCGGTTTGCATAACCACGGTACCATTCAGATTGGCGATACCTTCACCCAAGGTGAAGAGATGAAGTTCACCGGCATTCCTAACTTCGCCCCTGAGATGTTCCGCCGCATTCGTCTGCGGGATCCATTGAAGCAGAAGCAGTTACTTAAAGGCTTAGTTCAATTATCGGAAGAGGGCGCAGTACAAGTATTTCGCCCAATCGACAGCAACGACTTGATCGTGGGCGCCGTCGGTGTGCTGCAGTTTGATGTGGTCGTGGCTCGCCTGAAAGCGGAATACAAAGTGGATGCGCTGTATGAGGCGGTTAACGTGGCGACGGCGCGCTGGGTTGATTGTGAAGATGGTAAGAAGCTGGATGAGTTCCGCCGTAAAGCCTCTGCCAACTTGGCACTGGACGGCGGTGATAACCTCACCTACATCGCACCGACCATGGTGAACCTAAATCTGACCATGGAGCGTTACCCTGACGTGACCTTTCATAAAACTCGCGAGCATTAACCTCTCGGGTTTAGATATACTGATAAGGGCAGCGTTGGCTGCCCTTTGTTTTGTTAGTTAGGAACTCAATGGTGTTAACCGACAGCCACTGCCATCTGGATTTTGCGGCGTTTGATGACGACCGTGACGAGGTCATTGGCCGCGCTAAGGCGGTGGGCGTGACCAAGATGGTGATTCCGTCGGTATGCCATCGAAGCTTGGATAGACTACACCAGCTGTGTCAATCTCACTCTGAGCTGTTCTATGGCGTGGGCATTCATCCTCGGTTCGCCGAACCGAATTTTGAGGATGCTCTGGGTACATTGGCTCAGTTTCTCGAATCCAAGCCTGATAAGTGCGTTGCCATTGGCGAGTGTGGCATCGACATGGTGAGTTCCCCTTTATCTCTCGAGCAACAGATGACGCTGTTTGAAGGCCATTGCCGGTTAGCAACGCAACATCAATTGCCGCTGCTGATTCATAGCCGTAAAGCTCACCACCATCTACTTCCCCTGTTGGATAAATACCCATTGCCCGCCAAAGGGGTGATTCACGGATTCAGTGGCAGCGCCCAAATGGCGAAAGAGTTCGTCAAGCGAGGCTTCTATTTAGGCGTTGGCGGCGTGGTGACCTACGAACGCGCCCAAAAAACGCGTCAGGCCATCGCCGAAGTGGATAGGAATTTCCTATTACTGGAGACCGATTCACCGGATATGCCAGTCAGTGGCTTTCAAGGGATGCGAAATGAGCCCTGTCGAATTCAACTGGTGTTGCAAGCTGTTACAGAGCTTCTAGACTTACCTTGTTCTGAGGTGAGTTCACTATTTTCCGAGAACTCCTATCGGTTTTTCAATCGCTTAGTTTGATTGTAAGTGAAGGTCAATTTTGAGTGTCACTTTCAAATTTTTCACAGTGCTGTGACCTGGTTTGAAATTTTGACGTCAGAAATTTACGTGCTTTACTTACTGTAATGTAAGAGAAAATTGCTAAAAGCTGAATTATTGGTCGAAAACTTTGATCTGATCGGCGATTTTTGACAGAGAGCGCAGTATAATTCCGCCCGGATGATAAGTTGTTTTACGACAAAATTTATAAAACTTAACAAGAGGATGATGGGTTCATGGGTATACTGATGAGCTTAGTAGGGGTGGCTACCCTAATCGGAATCGCTGTACTGCTGTCTACCGACCGCAAAGCGATTAACTTACGCACCGTTGGTGGTGCATTTGGTATTCAGGCTGCATTGGGTGCGTTCGTACTGTACGTTCCAATCGGTAAAGATATCCTAGGTGGTATCTCATCTGCAGTATCAAACGTAATCTCTTACGCCAATGACGGTATTGGCTTCCTGTTCGGCGATCTGGCCAAGTTCAAAGTTGGCTTTATCTTCGCCATCAACGTTCTGCCAATCATTGTGTTCTTCTCTGCACTGATTGCCGTTCTTTACTACATGGGCATCATGCAGTGGGTTATCCGTATTATCGGTGGCGGCCTGCAGAAAGCTCTGGGTACTTCTCGTCCTGAGGCGATGTCTGCAACTGCAAACATCTTCGTTGGTCAAACTGAAGCACCTCTGGTAGTTCGTCCATTCATCCCAACCATGACTCAGTCTGAATTGTTCGCAATCATGACTGGTGGTCTGGCGTCAGTAGCCGGTTCTGTACTGGCTGGTTACGCAGGTCTGGGTGTGCCTCTAGAGTACCTGATTGCTGCATCCTTCATGGCGGCACCTGGTGGTCTGTTGATGGCGAAGCTGATGCATCCTGAAACTGAAGAAGCTCGTCAGGACATCGATGAAATCGGTGAAGCAGATGAAAAACCAGCGAACGTACTGGACGCAGCAGCTGCTGGTGCATCCTCTGGTATGCAACTGGCTCTGAACGTTGGTGCAATGCTGTTGGCCTTCATCGGTCTGATTGCCATGATCAACGGCATCATCGGTGGTATCGGTGGCTGGTTCGGTTACGGTGACCTGTCTCTGGAAATCATCCTGGGTTACGTATTCGCTCCGCTGGCGTTCCTGATTGGTGTGCCATGGGAAGAAGCTCTGGTAGCAGGTTCCTTCATTGGTCAGAAGATCGTTGTTAACGAATTCGTTGCATACATCAACTTTGCCCCTTACCTGAGCGGTGAAGCCCTGATTAACGGTGTAGAGATGAGCAAGCACACCCAAGCGATTATCTCCTTCGCTCTGTGTGGTTTTGCTAACCTGTCTTCTATCGCAATTCTGCTGGGTGGTCTGGGTGCTATGGCGCCTAACCGTCGCGGCGATTTGGCTCGTCTGGGTATGCGTGCGGTTATCGCAGGCTCCATGTCGAACCTGATGAGTGCTACTTTGGCTGGCTTGTTCCTGTCACTGTAAACTCTCCTAGGCCGGGCAATTGCCCGGCCTTTTTGTATTATCCGATGTCGGTTTCGATGAAGTCGCACATTACCGAAGTGGTTAAAGGGTAATTCCAACAGATCGACCTTAGGTCGATTTTGCCGTATTGGAGGCACTTCATCCTAGCCAGGGATAGCTGGTTATAACTCTATGGATCTTGGAGTGGATGATGAAACACACAGTAAAATTGACTTTAGCGGCTGCGCTTTTCTGCCAACCTGTGATGGCGGAGCAGTACTACGGCTTTATGGATGTGTCCCTGAACTATCTGGACTGGACCGATAAAGCGGAAGACCGCACTAACCCTAATAAAGGGGGACGAGGCGGTGCTAAAGAAGATTTCTTCTATCTCGAGCTTGAAGGTGGTGCCGGTTTTGACTGGGGCGACGTATATGGCTTTGTAGACTTTGAAAACCCCACCAATTCTAACGACGGTCAGTTCTCTGACGAGGCCTTTGCCACCGACGGTTTCCGCATCGCCGCAAAAGGCACCTTTGCTTACAACCTCGGTAAGTCGAACTGGAACTTCTATGGTCACATCTACAGTTTCACCGAATCCTCCTCTGGATTTTTTGATCAAAACGTGGTGGTAGGTGTTAGCTATGACATCTTTACTGACTACGGTTTGTGGATGAAACCTTTCATCGGTGGCCACTATGAGAACCAGGGAGCGGCAGGCTCAGGGTGGAATGGCGGTATGCTTGGTTGGGTTTTGGGATACGACTTTCAGGTCGGCAAACAGAAGTTTTCCATTACCAATTGGCATGAAACCGAGTTTGCTCGGGATGATCAATTCCGCAGTAACGGCACGCAGTTTAAGCTTAACTCCGTCGGCTGGAATGGTGCTGTAGCCCTTTGGTGGCACCTGTCGAATAACTTTACCGGTGGATTCCAGTACCGTTATGCAGACCATAAACTGGGTACGGCAGCCTATCACGATGCGTTGATCTACACATTGAAATACAACTTCTAAAAATTAACGCTGAGTTTCTCGTAAGCCCACACTTCAATGTGGGCTTTTTTGAGGCGATTATTTGAACAAAATATGCTGTCATCATTTTGAAATTAACCTGTATTAAAGTGTTGTTATTGTTCTCAGAGATGATCTGAGTGTTTTTTATTCACTTCCTTTGAGTGCCTTTAGACGTCAATTTACTTTCTACCTGAAAGCTTGGTTTGTAATTTTATTACAAAAAAGATCTGAATATTTCTTGATTGATATCGTTAAACACCAAAAAACGACCTTCATACAGATTAATTTTCGCTATTGATACAGAGCTGTATTTTCTTGATCCTTACCGGCAAAAATGAGCCAGAATCGGGAAAAGTCTATGAAATTGGCATCAATCTGCGAGCAAGATCACAACCCTGGCAATTTTCACTTTATTTCTACTCGAAACCGGTCACAGCCGATTGTTCCAAAAATCGCTTTCGATAAAATGCGCCGTGCTTAAAGGATGTTGGAATCCAATTTTAATAATCTGTATTTATACAGGGGTTGATGATGAAAAAAATTCTAGCCGGTGCAGCTCTAGCTGCTCTATCCATGAACGCTTTCGCTGCTGATTACTCTGACGGCGACATTCACAAGAACGACTACGCTTGGTCACAGTTCAACCTGATGTGGGCTGATAACCAGCTGCCTCAGCAAAACTCTGATCACTCTGGTCACGATTACATGGAGATGGAATTCGGCGGTCGTTCCGGCGTATGGTCTCTGTACGGTTACGTTGACGTATTCAACCTGACCAACTCCGATTCTCAAGATATCGGTGATGGCGGCGAGAAGATGTTCATGAAGTTCGCTCCACGTCTGTCTCTGGACGCGCTGACTGGCATCGACATGTCTTACGGCCCAATCAAAGAAGTTTACTTCTCTACTCTGTTTAACTGGGGTGGCGGTAACGTAGACGTTGATGGTAGCGGCGACGGTACTGTAAACAACTCTTTCTGGGGTATCGGTGCTGACGTTGACGTTGCATGGCTAGGTACCGTTGGTATGAACGTATATGGTCTATACGATATCAACGCTAAGAAGTGGGATGGTTATCAGTTCTCTGCTAACTGGTTCAAGCCTTTCTACTTCTTCGAAAACAAGAGCTTCCTGTCTTTCCAAGGTTATGTTGATTACCAGTGGGGCATCGACGAAGTATCTTTCGGTGAAGGCAAAGCAAACCAGCTGAAAACTGACAAAGGTGGCGCTGCATTCTTCGGTCTGTACTGGCACTCTAACCGCTACGCGATCGGTTACGGCCTGAAAGGCTTCAAAGACGTATACGGCCTGCAAGATGGCGGTGTAGTTGGCGAAACTACCGGCTGGGCAAACTACCTGTCCGTTACCTACAAGTTCTAAGCTAAACGCTTAAGACTAAAAGCCTCGATGCGATGCATCGGGGCTTTGTTGCTTTTAGGGGTGTTGTAAAAGTTCGGTTCGAACTTCCCGTAGCCCTTAAGCGACGTTTTGTTAGTAATTTTTCAACATTTAGTGTCCCGTGCGGTTGTATTCTTCATTTACTGCTGCCATGATGCTGGTCGTTGACAAATAGTTACTGCGGGAAAATGGAATTTTCGCTGGACGGGTGTTTCGTCCCTGTTTCTTCAAGGAACCAAGTCCGCGTCACGGCATGTGAGCGGTGACCTCCTGAGCTAAATAGTTATGATTTTTTTTAGCCTGCCATTAATAGGTTTTGATTCTAAAAGCCACGTGCGAGTGACCAATCTTTTTCTATACTGCTTTTAGTTAAATTTAGATCTGGAGACTCCCAATGAGTGATATCAAAGCGGTTGCACAACGTGCACTACAACTGATGGACCTAACTACCCTGAATGACGATGATACCGATCAGAAAGTCATTGAGTTATGTCACAATGCCAAAACCGCTGCCGGCACCACCGCCGCCATCTGTATCTACCCTCGCTTCATTCCTATTGCACGCAAGACTTTGCGTGAAATTGGTGCTGAGCAGGTTCAAATTGCCACTGTAACCAACTTCCCTCACGGTAACGACGACATCGATATCGCTGTTGCTGAAACCAAAGCTGCTATTGCTTATGGTGCCGATGAAGTGGATGTGGTTTTCCCGTACCGTGCCCTGATGGCTGGTAACGAGCAAGTGGGTTTTGACCTGGTTAAAGCCTGTAAAGAAGCCTGTGGTGATGTACTGCTGAAAGTGATCATCGAAACCGGTGAACTGAAAGAGGAAGCGTTGATCCGTAAGGCGTCTGAAATCTCCATCGATGCCGGTGCTGACTTCATCAAAACCTCTACCGGTAAAGTGCCTGTAAACGCGACTCTGGAATCTGCCAAGATCATGATGACCGTAATCAGCGAGAAAGACACCAACGTTGGCTTTAAGCCTGCTGGTGGCGTTCGTAACGCTGAGCAAGCCGGTGAATACCTGGATCTGGCTGCCTCCATCCTAGGCAAAGACTGGGTTAGCCCTAAGTCATTCCGCTTCGGTGCTTCCAGCCTGCTGGCTAGCCTGCTGCATACTCTAGAACTGGCAGACGCTCCTGCTGATTCTAAAGGATATTAATTACATCTGAGTTCCAATTTGTGATCTGGGTCTCCGGAAATTAGCGAAAGCTTGTCTACTATCAGTACATATTTCGTAAATTTACGACAACCCAGTTTCCTATTTTAACTTAGATGGTGCCGATTCCTGTTAATCGGGAATCGGCCGGCACTGGAGGCAAAGGATGTTTCTACCACAAGAGATTATCCGCAAGAAACGCAATGGTGAATCCCTGTCCGAGGAAGAGATTCGCTTCTTTGTAAAAGGGATCACCGACAACAGCGTCAGTGAAGGTCAAATCGCCGCATTTGCCATGGCGATCTACTTCAACGACATGCCGATGGATGAGCGCATTGCGCTGACCAAGGCGATGCGTGATTCAGGAATGGTACTGAACTGGGATGGTTACGGCTTTGATGGCCCAATCATCGATAAACATTCCACTGGCGGTGTTGGTGACGGCGTTTCACTGATGCTTGGTCCAATGATTGCCGCATGCGGCGGTTTTGTTCCTATGATCTCCGGTCGTGGCCTTGGCCATACCGGCGGTACCCTAGATAAGTTGGAGTCAATCCCTGGCTACAACATCACCCCTACTAACGACGTATTTGCCAAAGTAGTCAAAGAAGCTGGCGTAGCGATTATCGGTCAAACCGGTGATCTGGCTCCTGCTGATAAGCGCTTCTACGGCATTCGTGATGTGACCGCGACCGTCGAGTCCATTGCCACCATCACGGCGTCTATCCTGTCTAAAAAGCTGGCCTGCGGCCTAGATGCTTTGGTGATGGACGTGAAAGCCGGTAGCGGCGCATTCATGCCAACCTACGAAGCTTCCAAAGAGCTGGCTAAAAGCATCGTTGATGTGTCTAACGGCGCTGGCGTTGCCACTTCGGCATTGATCACCGACATGAACCAAACTCTGGCTAAGAGCGCGGGTAATGCGGTAGAGATTCGCGATGCGGTTAACTACCTGACCGGTGCGCACCGAGACCCACGCTTGCACGAAGTGACCATGTCACTGTCTGCTGAGCTATTGGTTCTGGGTAAACTGGCTGCCAATGTTGATGAAGCCCGTAGCAAGCTTCAAGAGGCACTGGACAGCGGCCGTGCTGCCGAGATCTTCGCCAAAATGGTGTTCGGTTTGGGTGGTCCAGTAGACTTCATCGATAAGATGGACATCTACCTGCCTAAGGCTGAGATTATCCGTCCTGTTTACGCTGATCAATCCGGCATCATTACCGCGATGGACACCCGTGCTATGGGTCTGTCAGTCGTTGGTCTGGGTGGCGGCCGCCGCGTACCAACCGATGGTATCGATTACGCTGTGGGTCTGACCGACATCATCGGTCTGGGTCAGAAAGCCGACGCGGAACTGCCTTTGGCAACCGTTCACGCTCAGAACGAAGCTCAATTCGAAGAAGCTGCCGCCGCCGTGCGCAAAGCAGTGACCTTTGGCGACAGCTACCAAGCCACCGCAGATGTGTACGAAACCATCCGTAGCGGTGAGTAGGAGGAAGAATGAAACGCGTATTTATTCTGATGATGGACTCTTTCGGCATCGGCGCAGCTGGTGACGCAGAGCAGTTCGGAGATGTTGGTGCTGACACTTTTGGCCACATCGCCAAAGAGTGTGCTGATGGCAACGCAGAAGTGGGTCGCAGCGGCGCGCTACAACTGCCTAACTTGACCTCTTGGGGGCTAGTAAACGCAGCTCACGAGAGTACTGGTTCGGTTCCAGCTGGCATGAACGTCAATGCTGAAATTACCGGTGCTTACGGTCACGCGGCAGAGCTTTCATCCGGTAAAGACACCCCAAGTGGTCACTGGGAGATGGCTGGGGTTCCTGTACTGTTTGAGTGGGGCTACTTCCACGACAAGCAGAACTCGTTCCCGAAAGAGCTGACGGACAAGATTCTAGCCCGCGCGGGTATTGAAGGTTTCTTGGGTAACTGTCATGCATCCGGTACTGCGATTTTAGAGCAGTTGGGTGAAAAGCACATGCAAACCGGCTGGCCAATCTTCTACACTTCTGCAGACAGTGTATTCCAGATTGCCTGTCACGAAGAGACCTTTGGTCTGGAGCGCCTGTATGAGCTGTGTAAGATCGCTCGTGAAGAGCTTGAGCCTTACACCATCGGTCGTGTCATCGCTCGCCCATTTGTGGGTGCAGGAGCGGCGGACTTTGCTCGTACCGGCAACCGCGCTGACTACGCCATTGAGCCACCAGCACCAACAGTGCTGGACAAGCTTAAAGACGCTGGCGGTCAGGTGGTGTCTGTAGGTAAAATTGCAGATATCTACGCTAACTGTGGCATCACTAAGAAAGTGAAAGGCACAGGTTTGGAAGCGCTTTGGGATCGTACCCTCGAGCAGGTTGATGAAGCCGGTGATAACACCATCGTATTCACCAACTTTGTCGACTTCGATTCTTCGTTCGGCCACCGTCGTGACGTAAATGGTTACGCCAATGCGCTAGAATACTTTGATAAGCGTCTTCCTGAGCTTATGGAAAAATTAGGCGACGACGATGTGGTTATCGTTACCGCCGACCACGGTTGTGATCCTACCTGGACTGGTACCGACCACACCCGTGAGTACGTTCCTGTGCTGGTTTACGGCAAAAACGTTAAGCCTGGTTCCCTAGGCAAGCGTGAATCTTTTGCTGATATCGGCCAGTCCATTGCTTCCTATTTTGGCTTAGAAGCGATGGACTACGGAAAATCTTTTTTGAATTAACTGATGAAATAAAAAGGGGTCATACAGATGGCAACTCCGCACATTAATGCACCAGCAGGCGCTTTCGCTGAAACCGTACTTTTCCCAGGCGATCCGCTGCGCGCTAAGTACATTGCTGAAACTTTCCTAGAGAACGTTGATCAGGTTACCGACGTACGTAACATGCTGGGCTTCACCGGTACCTACAAAGGCAAAAAAGTGTCTGTAATGGGTTCTGGTATGGGCATCCCATCTTGCTCCATCTACGCGAAAGAGCTGATCACCGAGTACGGTGTGAAGAACATCATCCGTGTAGGTAGCTGTGGCGCAGTAAGCACCGACGTTAAAGTTCGTGATGTAATCATCGGCATGGGTGCTTGCACCGATTCCGGCGTAAACCGCACTCGTTTCAAAGGCTACGATTTCGCTGCTATCGCCGATTACGGCCTGCTGGCTGGCGTTGTTAAGTCTGCTGAAGCGGCTAATATCCCAGTGAAAGTAGGTAACGTTTACTCTGCTGACCTGTTTTACACTCCAGATCCAGAAATGTTCGACGTGATGGAAAAGATGAACGTACTGGGCGTAGAGATGGAAGCGGCTGGCCTATACGGTGTTGCTGCTGAGTACGGCGCGAACGCTCTGTGCGTAGTAACCGTATCTGACCACATCCGTACTGGTGAAGCGACTACCTCTGAAGAGCGTCAAAACACCTTCAACGACATGATCGTAATGACTCTGGACTCTCTGGTTTAATTACCGGTAAGGTCGAGTATTACGAATAAGCCGGTCTTTGACCGGCTTTTTTTATGCCTGCTTTTTTTGCTGCCGTTTCAATGCGCTCTGTTTAGCTCGTTTCAGAGACAGTGCCCGGGTTAGCAGAAATCCCACAAATCCTGCCAACACAAACAGCAGCGGTTGCTGCTTTTGCTGCTCTCTATCCAGTTGTCGACTGTCTTTAAAGAACAGTTGAGTGTTCATTCTCAGGCGGATAAAGCCGATGTTTTTTTGTTGATAATCGACAGAGGCTATAAATGGCTCAAAACGACTGAGGGCTTGCTGCAGTTCATCGTCTTCCGGTTGCATGTTCTCAGGGAACAGACTCTGCGCCTGGCTGATGCGACGACCTTTATCGTCAAAGGCACTGGCGGACAGCACTCGTGGATCTAAGTTGAGCTGCATCATCAACCAGTCCAATTGTTCGTCATCTTGCTTGGCCATCGCCGGAGCGGCAGCAATCGCGGCGAGCTGCACCATCTGATCGGCCAGCTGTTTCGATTGCTGGTCTAACTGCTCAAGGCTTTGCCGTTGCTGCAGTTGCCAAAGGTTAAAGATGATTGCGACCAGCAATAGGGCGGTGAGAATCTTGGCCACACGGGCCAAAATCCTAAATGGGTTATTGGTTGGTAGGATTTCCTTATCTTGCACTCGGTTACCCTTGCTCCAGGCTATCGCTTCTGTGATCCTAAATCCTAACCAATTGAAATATACCAAATCAACTCATGGTCTAAAGCCGTAGTGCGGGATCGGAATGAGCAGTTACAAACGGGATAAGGATTGTTGGATGAACTCTGGGCAAAGTATGGATTTGGTCTGCGTGGCGCGCAAGAGCGCCGAGCAGCAGGTGGTCGCCATGATATCGACCTTGGCCCTACCTGAACCTCAAAAAGGGGTATGGGGCCAATATGTGTGGTTTTGTTGGCCTCAAACTCAACACGTTGGCGGCAGCGATGCAGATAACTGGCAGTGGTTTCGCTTGCCGGTGGAGCGGCCTAGGTTAGATCAACCAGGGGTCTTGCTGATGGACATGGACTCCACCGCCATCGACATTGAATGCATCGATGAGATTGCCAGAGCCGCTGGGGTGTATGAACAGGTCAGTGAGGTCACCGAAGCCGCCATGCGGGGTGAGCTGGATTTCACTCAAAGCCTCAGGCAGCGGGTGGCGACGCTTAAGGGCACCTCGGTGGATGTGCTGGACCAGATTGCGGCCAATCTGCCGGTGAATCCAGGATTGGTTGAGCTGATTGCCGATCTCAAGCAAGCGGGATGGGTGGTAGCATTGGCCTCGGGGGGCTTTAACCGCATCGCCTCGAGTTTGGCCGAACAGCTGGGACTGGATCACTTTGAAGCCAATGAGCTGGTGGTTGAGCAAGGGCGATTAACAGGGGAGCTTGAGGGCGCCATCGTTGATGCAGAAGCAAAGGCGAGAATTTTGCGCACCCTCGGGGAGCAATATGGCATCGAGCAATCACAGTGGATCGCCTTAGGGGATGGCTCTAACGATCTGGTCATGATGGCGGCAGCAGGGTTGGGAATTGGCTATCGTGCTAAGCCTGCGGTAGCGGCACAAGCGGATTGTCATCTGAGCCATTTAGATCTAGACGCCATCGCCACTTTGTTGATTTAGATCACAAAAATCGGTTTAATCAGGGCTCTGATTCAACGTTGTCGGGAAAGGAGCCCCATGAATCACCAGCAGCAATCTGAATATCTGGATTATCGAAATGGCCAACTTCACTTAAAGCGCCTTACTCCCAATGGTGCCGCGAAGGGAACGGTGTTGATGGTACACGGTGCCATGAGCAATGGCCGAGTGTTTTACAGTGATTCCGGCAAAGGCTTAGGCTGCTTTTTAGCCGATCAGGGCTTTGAGGTGTATATCCTAGATTGTTATGGCCACGGGGAGTCCTCTCCGCCTCTGTCCGCCAAAGAGCGCCACGGCCAGTATGAGGTGATTAAAGAGCAGTTGCCTCTAGTGCACGATACGCTACAGGCTCGCCATGGCCACCCTGTGCATTGGGTTGGCCACTCCTGGGGCGGGGTGTTGATGATCGCGGCTCTGGCGCGTTTTCCGAAACTTCTGCCCCAAGTGGGAACGCTTACCTTGTTTGCTTCAAAGCGTACCGTACGCAGTTACAGTTATGAGCGGCTGATTAAAATTGAGCTGGCGTGGAAGCGTTTGTTTCCCTGGCTCGGTAAAAAAATTGGTTACTTGCCCCTGCAGAAGTGGCGTGTGGGCATGGACGATCAGTCCACTCAGTTTTTGATGGACTCCTTGCCATGGATCGCCACCGAACGTTGGCTCGATGAGGTGGATGGTTTCGATTATGCTGCGGCGGCTCAGCGATGGGTTCGAGAACAGAAGTGGCCGGCAACCTGGTTTTTGGCCGGGGCCGGCGATAAGGCCTTAGGGAACCCAAAAGATGTGTTTGACCTGATGCAGGAGTGCGGTCTTAGCGGCCAAGCCACCTATCAGGTGCTGGGCAAGCGCCAAGGCTGGCTTCAGGACTACGACCATGCGGGCATCCTAACCCACAAAGATGCGGCAACTGAGCTCTACCCTAATGTGCTGCAGTGGCTGGACCTGTTTCAACCACTTCCAGATACTGCTGTAGATACTCAGGGGTGATGTCTCTGATCTCCGCAACCACCTCTATCTGCCATAACATCTGCTCCAGCTCTTTGGCTCGGTGCAGGGCGTGGGTACTGATGGCGGCGAGCTCTGCTTGTAAATAATCCAGATCCGGTCGCTTCGCTTTATCCAGCTGGATGCTCAGCACTTTCAGATGACCCGTGGCGTACAGCTGCTCCATCTTGTGGCGCAGCTGTTGGCTGTCGGCAAATTGAGACAATTCCCACACCTGGCGCTGCTCTCGGTCTTGTGGCCAGTAAACGATTAGAGTGCCAAACCATGCTGGTGAGTCGTGTTTCTGTTTGGCCAGCTCTTCATAGCGCTGCTTGATGTCAGCGTGATCAAAGATGGCATCCAGATCTAGGCCATCCATGTCCACCAGTGATTGATAGCAGCTGCTGGGGACAAGGCTGTTGCCCGCGAGGTTAGCCACAAATTTGGGCCCCTCTTTATGGATAAAGACCGGCAGAGAGTAGAGGCGCTTTAGCACCAAATTCTTCATTCCTTCAAACAGCTGTCGGTGCTGCATCTTGCTGCCAACCTGAGTCATCTTATCTCGGTTTTGGTGCAATAAGTGGGACAGGAACACCACCCCAGAGTGGTTCTGCTCGGTGCTGACTTTAAGGTGCAGCACCACGCCTTTCTGATGGCGTACCAGCTGGTAATCCAGGTTTTTAAGTTTGAGTTTTCCTGCCAAAGGTTGCAGGTCAGGGAACGCCAGTTTCAGTTGGCTGCCGGGAGCGATGTTGATGCTCTCTTCCAGTTGCACCCGTAGGCCTCGAGGAGACACATCCAGGGTTCTTCCGGTGATCTCAACGCCCTGTACCTCAATTTGAACCTTGGTTTGCAATGCAAATCGCGGCTCACGGCGCAGCTCTTGCTGCTCACAAGGGATGGCGCGAGGCTCAGCGCCAGAGACTCGAAGCTGGCCAAACTGCCTAAGCTGATTGACGTGTTGATCGCTATACAGCGCTTGGTAGATTTCGGGGCGTTCAGGCCGGTGTGATTCCATGTGAATCAGTAACGACACCCCATTGAGCTGTTGGTTGACCAAGGCTTGGCTTTGGCGACCATTTACCGGAGAGTGGGTGGCCCATTGGCGGTCCCGTTCACCGATGCTGTGCATCTGCAGGTGATGTACGCGAAACTCATCTTTGCCTGCGGCATGCTTGAGGAAGCAGTTCAGTAGCTCCTGCTGCTGAAGCTCAAACAGCGTGGCGGAGAAAAACAGTTTGTGGTCGCCGTGATAGTGCACAAAGCTGTACATCAGTTGATGACTGCTTTCTTTGGGCTGTTTGAGAATTCGAGCAATGCGCTTGTCGGTTAGGGCACTGCTCAGCTGGCTGGCGCCACGCTCATCCAGCCAGTAATCGATCTGTGCTGAATTGGTTGGGGTTTGCAACACCATCGAGGGCTGCAGTTTGCCACCCTTAAGGCTCATCGCAACCGGAACCGAAGCCAATCTCGGAAGATACTGCCGTTCATAACCGCGACTGCGGGCGGTTTTGATCAGATGGTTGAGCTCAGGGCGAGTTCGCAAACGACTGACGCTTAAGATGCGTTCGAAGGTGTTATCCAGCTTATCGTCGTCATCGGTGCGCTTTAGTCGAAATTGAGCGCCATCTTTGCGCTCTTCCCGTTCGACAAGCTCATAGCTGACCCCTTGTTTGAGCTCTGGCACGGTAAACTCTTTGGCAATGTCGGTATAGCTGACAAAGATTGGCTTGGTTGGCTCAGGAAACCAAGGGGTGCGACAGCGCAGTTTGACGCCTCGAGGGGACAGATCCAAGGTGCGTCCTTCTACGGGGGCACCATCTTGTTGCCACAGGGTGACGTTGGAGGTGAAGCTGTGGCGGGTTTCTCGGCGGCGGATGTAATACCCCATGGGCAAGGTTGCCATGTTGAAGGGGCGTAATGCTTCGGGCTCCTCATCGGCGCCTAACTCTGGTTCAGGTTCCGGTTTTAGGCTGTCCATCAGGGCTTCATAGGCACCGACGGTGTAACGGCCACCATAGAGTTCGAGCTGCTGCCTCAGTGTGTGTTCCGCTTCTGCGGTAATCCGATGTTCAAGACCGTCTAGTTCAACCCAGTCGCAGCGTTCGGACTGGTTGCTCATGTCGATGCGGCGCTGACAGTTTTGATTGAGGCGACGCATCTCCATCCGCACCAGAAAGCGATCGGAGTCGCTTAAGTGGCTGGTGGATTGGTCGAGGAGACTGTCGAAGTTCTCATCTTGTAATAGAGGAGTCAGTTGCTGTATCAGCTCGCTGTGGTTTTGCATCGTCTTTAATTTTCGGAATATGACTCATTGAGTGTAACGGTAATTGGTGCTGCCGTATATAATCGGCCTTTACCAACCAAGGAGTTATATCGGCTGACGTTCCGATTCTTTGAGGCCGATTTGACATAGCGGTAACAGACAGAGAGAGATTATGGCCAAAGTAAAAACCGCGTACGTGTGTAATGACTGCGGTGCGGACCACCCAAGGTGGCAGGGGCAATGCAATGCCTGCGGGGCGTGGAATACCCTGACCGAGGTTCGCCTAGGGGCGGCAACTAAAGGCCGTGGCGACCGTTTTAGTGGCTACGCCGGTGACGCCAACAGTGCCGAAGTGCAGCTATTGAACGAGATTGATCTGCAGGAGTTACCTCGTTTTTCCAGCGGTTTCAGCGAGCTGGACCGGGTGTTGGGGGGCGGCATCGTGCCGGGTTCTGCCATTTTGATTGGCGGTAACCCAGGTGCGGGTAAATCCACCTTACTGCTGCAAACCATGTGTAAGTTGTCTCAGTCGATGAACGCCCTCTATGTTACCGGTGAGGAGTCGTTGCAGCAGGTGGCGATGCGGGCCAATCGTTTGGGGCTACCAACGGATAAGCTCAAGATGTTGTCGGAGACCTCCGTTGAGCGCATTTGCCATATCGCCGAGAAAGAGAAGCCGTCACTGATGGTGATCGACTCCATCCAGGTAATGCACATGGCGGACGTGCAATCGGCGCCGGGGAGTGTGGCTCAGGTTCGCGAAACCGCAGCCTATTTAACCCGCTTTGCTAAGCAAAACAACGTGGCGATGTTTTTAGTTGGCCACGTGACCAAAGATGGCTCCCTCGCTGGCCCTAAAGTGCTTGAGCACGCCATCGATTGTTCCATCTTGTTAGATGGCGATGGTGACTCACGTTTTCGTACCATGCGCAGCCACAAAAACCGTTTTGGCGCCGTGAATGAACTGGGCGTATTTGCCATGACCGGCCAAGGACTTAAGGAGGTGGCCAACCCGTCGGCCATTTTCCTATCCCGAGGAGAGGAGCAATCTCCAGGCTCAGTGGTATTGGTGATCTGGGAGGGCACTCGGCCGCTGCTGGTTGAGCTTCAGGCTCTGGTGGATCACAGTCAGTTAGGCAATCCACGGCGCATTGCGGTAGGGCTAGAGCAGAACCGCTTGGCGATGCTGTTGGCGGTGCTGCATCGCCACGGTGGTCTGCAGATGTCGGATCAAGACGTCTTTGCCAACGTGGTGGGTGGCGTTAAAGTCACCGAGACTGGGGCCGATTTGGCGCTGCTGCTCTCCATGGTGTCCAGCTTTCGCGATCACGCACTGCCTCGGGATCTGGTGGTATTCGGTGAGGTGGGGCTGTCCGGCGAGATTCGCCCGGTGCCCAACGGCGGTGAGCGATTGAATGAAGCGGCTAAGCACGGCTTTAAGCGCGCCATTGTGCCGAAAGGGAATGTGCCAAGGCAGCCCATCGAGGGGATGGAGATCATCGGCGTTACCAAACTGTCTCAAGCGCTGGAAGCGATATAATCCCCCCTACCTAACTCCGCGCTCACATCTCTTGCCACAGCTCCTCTAGCTCTTTATTCAGGCTATGGGGGCTGTGGAGCTCCACCAGCCGGCGCAGATGAATGAGGCTTTCCACGTCGATGTTATGCCACACCAGCCCCAGCGAGATGGCGTTGATGCGCTGCACTTCGGCCTGCATCTGAATATCCACATCGTCACTTAAAGGGATGGTCAACTTCAGTGACTGCCCCATGGTGGGGGTAAACTCTTCCGGCATCGCCAGCAAAATGCCGTGCAGGCTGATGTCCCACACGCGGCTTGAGATGCGTTTGTTGTCGATGTCTATTTGGGCGGGAGCGATAAATTGCACCCGAGTAAAATGTCGGCGTTCGTCCATGTCCTACTCAAAATTGCGCATTGTTTACCCTCGAGTATAGACCGCTTCTTATCACTAAGGGGTGGGGAGGGTCACAGAAAAAGGCCAGCATTTCTGCTGGCCTTTGAGGTTCTTGCGATGGCAGTCGACGTTAATCGATGCGCTTGTACTTGATGCGGTGAGGCTCAAGGGCGTCGGCGCCGTGAGTCTGTTTCATCCAGTCGCGGTATTCGCTGTAGTTGCCTTCGAAGAAGTTAACCTGACCTTCGTCGCGGTAATCCAGAATGTGGGTGGCGATGCGGTCTAGGAACCAACGGTCGTGGGAGATCACCATGGCACAACCTGGGAACTCCAGCAGGGCGTTTTCCAGGGCGCGCAGAGTTTCGATGTCCAGATCGTTGGTTGGCTCATCGAGCAGCAGCATGTTGCCACCGGCTTGCAGCAGTTTGGCTAGGTGCAGACGGCCACGTTCACCCCCAGAGAGTTCGCCAACGCGCTTCTGTTGGTCGGTGCCTTTGAAGTTAAAGCGAGACACGTAGGCGCGAGAGGCGATCTCGAAGTTACCAATTTTCAGCACATCCTGACCGTTGGAAACCTCTTGGAACACGGTCTTGCTGTCGTCCATGTCATCACGGAACTGATCCACCGAGGCGATCTTCACGGTTTCGCCAACGTCGATGGTGCCGCTGTCCGGTTGCTCAGCACCGCTTAGCATGCGGAATAGGGTCGATTTACCGGCACCGTTAGCGCCGATGATGCCAACGATGGCGCCTTTTGGCACCGAGAACGACAGGTCGTTGATCAGGACGCGGCCATCGTAGGATTTGGTCAGGTTATTCACCTCCAGCACCTTGTCACCCAAACGCTCACCCGGCGGGATGAACAGCTCGTTGGTTTCGTTACGGCGCTGGTAATCGGTGGTGTTCAGCTCTTCGAAGCGGTTCAGACGGGCTTTGCTCTTGGCTTGGCGACCCTTTGGATTCTGACGAACCCACTCCAGTTCTTTCTGGATAGACTTCATGCGAGCCTTCTCCTGAGCAGCTTCCTGCTCCAGACGGGCTTCTTTCTGTTCTAGCCAAGAGGAGTAGTTGCCCTCCCACGGAATGCCTTCACCACGGTCAAGTTCCAGAATCCAGCCTGCGGCGTTATCTAGGAAGTAACGGTCGTGGGTAATGGCGACCACGGTACCTGGGTACTCTTCTAGGAAGCGCTCCAACCAAGCAACGGATTCGGCATCCAGGTGGTTAGTCGGTTCGTCCAGCAGCAGCATGTCTGGCTTTTCCAAAAGCAGGCGAGCCAGTGCGACACGACGGCGCTCACCACCGGAGAGTACCTTAACCTTGGCATCCCACTCAGGAAGGCGCATGGCGTCGGCGGCACGCTCCAAGGCGTTGTCTAAGTTGTGGCCGTCTTTGGAGTCAATGAGAGCTTCCAGTTCACCCTGCTCTTTGGCTAGGGCGTCGAAGTCTGCACCCTCTTGGGCGTACTCATCGTAAACCTGATTAAGACGCTCGATGGCGCCAGCAACGTCGCTTACCGCTTCCATTACCACTTCGCGAACGGTTTTTTCCATGTCCATCTGTGGTTCCTGAGGCAGGTAACCCACATTGATGCCTGGCATCGGGCGAGCTTCCCCTTCGAACTCGGTGTCCACACCGGCCATGATGCGCAGCAGGGTTGATTTACCCGCACCGTTGAGACCCAAGACACCAATTTTGGCACCAGGGAAGAAGGAGAGGGAGATGTCTTTAAGAATGTGGCGTTTAGGCGGAACCACCTTGCCCACTCGAAGCATGGAGTAGATAAACTGAGCCATGAAAATTCCTGTTCAATCATTGTAAATCAGGTCAGGGGTTGGCTGACCGGACTAGAGTCCGCCCTTTAGGGTAGTCGAGCCGATAGAAACCTGCTCTGAGGCGGAAACGGTATTTTGGCGCCTATGATACTGTCTCCATCGGTGGATGCCAGTGCATTTGTTGGCTTTTAGTATGAAAAACAACCGCAAACCACATAGGTCTGTTATGACGGCATAGGAATTTTTTCTGAGCCTAGCTCATTGGACTTGGGATCATTGCAGCAGCGGAGTAGACTATGGCCTGTTTACTTTTCGTGCTGAATTCAGCGATGAGTTGCTGACCCTGCTGGTACCGGTTTTAGTCTCGGTTTTGCTTTGGTTCGTAGAAGGGCTTATGGGCAACGGTTTGGCTCCGGCTAGAGCAGGTTTTCGCACAAGCGCAACTTGAACGGCAAAGGTAAACGGGCCCCAGAGCCGCTTAAAAAAATAACCCCCTACACCAGGAGACATGGATGCTGGACAAAAACATGAACATCGCCGACTTTGACCCCGAGTTGTGGCAGGCGATGGAGGCAGAACGTTGCCGTCAGGAAGAGCACATTGAACTGATCGCATCAGAGAACTACACCAGCCCTCGTGTTTTACAAGCGCAAGGGTCACAACTGACCAACAAGTATGCCGAAGGCTATCCTGAGAAGCGCTACTACGGTGGCTGTGAGTACGTCGACGTGTCAGAGCAACTGGCCATCGACCGTGCCAACGAACTGTTTGGCTCACAATACGCCAACGTGCAGCCACACTCTGGCTCGCAAGCGAACGCCGCCGTATTCATGGCGCTACTGCAGCCAGGCGATACCGTATTGGGCATGAGCCTTGCCCACGGTGGCCACCTGACTCACGGTGCCAGCGTGTCGTTCTCGGGCAAAATTTACAATGCGGTTCAGTACGGCATTACCCCTGAAACTGGCGAAATCGATTACGAAGAGGTGTTGGCGCTGGCCAAAGAGCATCAGCCGAAGATGATCATCGCTGGTTTCTCCGCATACTCTGGCGTGATTGACTGGGCTAAATTCCGCGAAATCGCCGATGAAGTGGGTGCGTACCTATTCGTGGACATGGCTCACGTGGCTGGCCTGATTGCCGCTGGCGTATATCCGAACCCTGTGCCTCACGCCCACGTCGTGACCACTACCACCCACAAGACCTTAGCCGGCCCTCGCGGCGGTTTGATCTTGTCTAGCTGTGGTGATGAGACCATCTACAAAAAGCTCAACTCTGCCGTATTCCCAGGTGGCCAAGGCGGTCCTCTGTGTCACGTAATCGCGGCGAAAGCGGTGGCGTTCAAAGAAGCGCTGCAGCCAGAGTTCAAGACCTATCAGCAACAAGTGGTGAAAAACGCTCAGGCGATGGCCGAGGTGTTTATCTCTCGCGGTTACAACATCGTTTCCGGCGGCACTCAAAATCACCTGTTCCTGCTGGATCTTATCGACAAAGACATCACCGGTAAGGATGCGGACGCTGCCCTAGGCCGCGCCAACATCACCGTGAATAAGAACTCGGTTCCTAATGACCCACGTAGCCCGTTCGTAACCTCTGGTCTGCGTATTGGTACTCCAGCGCTGACTCGCCGTGGCATCGATGAGTCCGAAGCCCGTGAGTTGACCGGTTGGATCTGTGACATTCTGGATGACTTTGGCAACGAAGAGGTGGTTCAGCGTGTTAAGCAGCAGGTGACGGCTCTGTGTGCCAGCAAACCGGTATACCGCTAATAGCGAATTACTGACGGATAACTGACTAAAAGCCCATCAATCGATGGGCTTTTTTTATCATTTAGTGCCTAACACCACAGAAATGAGCCTCAGGTTGGGCCATTGTTTTCCGTTAAAGGTGTTGATTGTTAACCTAATGCCCGAAATCCGTTATTCTAAGCGGCATAGTTTCCGTTTATTGGCTGCTTTGGAGGCACCATGCACTGTCCTTTTTGTTCGGCAAACGACACCAAGGTGATCGATTCTCGATTGGTGGCTGAGGGCCATCAGGTTCGTCGTCGTCGAGAGTGTTTGACCTGCAAAGAGCGATACACCACTTTCGAAAGTGCTGAGCTGGTGATGCCTAGAGTGATCAAACAAGATGGTACTCGAGAGCCTTTTGACGAAGAGAAACTGCGCCGTGGCATCCTGCGTGCGGTGGAGAAACGCCCTGTCTCTGCGGAGTCTATCGAGCAATCGCTCACCAAAATCAAGTCGGCGCTACGAGCCACTGGCGAGCGTGAAGTGGGCTCAGATATGGTGGGCAATCTGGTGATGGAACAGCTGATTGGCCTAGATAAAGTGGCTTACATTCGCTTCGCCTCCGTATACCGTGCCTTTGAAGATCTATCGCAGTTTGGTGAAGCCATCGCCAAGTTGGAAAAATAAGCCGTGAATTGGACCCAAACAGACATTCGCTCAATGGCTCGAGCCCTTGAGCTGGCCCGACGTGGCCAATACAGTACCCATCCAAACCCTGCCGTGGGTTGCGTCATCGTTAAAGACGGCGAGGTGGTCGGCGAGGGTTTTCATCCTAAAGCCGGTGAACCTCACGCCGAGGTGTTTGCCTTGCGTCAAGCAGGCTATAAAGCTATTGGCGCAACCGCTTACGTTACCTTAGAGCCTTGCTCTCATTATGGCCGCACGCCCCCCTGTGCCGAAGCGCTGATCAACTTGGGCGTCTCCCGAGTGGTGGCTGCCATGGTGGATCCCAATCCACAGGTTGCAGGTCGAGGCATGCGCATGCTTCAAGAGGCCGGCATTAAGGCCCAATCTGGGCTGATGGAGGCGGAATCCCGAGCCATTAACCCAGGTTTCATTAAACGAATGGAATCTGGACGGCCGCTGATTCGCATCAAGCTGGCGGCCAGTATCGATGGCGGCACGGCGCTGGCGAATGGCCAATCTCAATGGATCACCGGTCCCGAGGCGCGCGCCGATGTGCAGCGTTTAAGGCTTGAGTCAGGGGCGGTGATCACCGGTGCCGACAGTGTACTGATGGATAACCCCAGCATGAACGTGCGCCCCTCCCAGTTGCCGACACATATTGAACTGCCGGATAACTGGCATCACCCGCTGCGGGTGGTGGTGGATGGTCAGGGGCGATTGAGCCCAGATCTGAAGCTGTTCCAAATTGAGCAGCCCATTCTACTGGCCAGTCACCAACCGTCTCGTCATAACTGGCCCGCCCATGTGGATTGCTGGCAAGGTCCAAAACTGAGTGACAAGCTAGACCTTAATGCAATAGTCGCTGAGCTGGCCGAGCGTCAAGTGAATTCGGTGTTGGTGGAGTCTGGAGCTCGGCTGGCGGGCGCTTTTATTGCTGCCGGTTTGTGGGATGAGCTAATAGTGTATCAAGCACCTAAGATGATGGGAGACAGCAGCCGTGGTTTGGTCCACCTGCCCGAGTTTTCCACCATGTCTGAGGTGCCAGAGTTTAAATTTAAAGACGTGCGCCGAGTTGGTCAGGATCTTCGATTGACCTTGGTGCGCGCGGAGTCATAGATGTTTACAGGCATTATTGAAGCTGTGGGTCAACTGCGACAACTAGAGCGTCGTGGCGAAGACCTGCGATTAACCGTGGCCAGTGGTAAATTGCCCCTGGAGGATGTGCAGCTTGGCGACAGCATCGCCACTAACGGCGTCTGCCTGACGGTAGTGGAAAAACTGAGCGATGGCTACGTTGCTGACGTTTCCGGTGAAACCCTAGCCCGAACCAATTTTGCTCACTATCAGGTTGGCCAAGCGGTCAACCTAGAGCGTGCGGTTACGCCGAATACCCGCTTGGGCGGTCACATGGTCAGCGGCCACGTGGATGGCCTCGCCAGCGTGGAATCGATCACCCCTCGGGGCCGAGCCATCGATTTTTGGCTGCGCGCTCCTAACGGTCTTGGCCGCTACATCCCTGAGAAAGGTTCGGTGACCATCGACGGCATTAGCCTAACGGTCAACGAAGTGGATGGCGGGCGTTTTCGCCTAACCATCGTACCCCATACCCTACAAGAGACTACCCTTGGCCAGTTGAGCCCCGGTTCAACCGTTAACCTTGAGGTGGATCTTATCGCCCGATACTTAGAGCGTTTGATGAAACCGGCAGAGGAGACTGAGTCTTCATCCGGGATCACCATGGAGATGCTCGCTAAGTCTGGATTTTTAAAATAATAAGGTTCGCAAGATGGCACTGAATAGCATTAACGAGATCATCGAGGATATCCGTCAAGGCAAGATGGTGATCCTGATGGACGATGAAGACCGTGAAAACGAAGGGGATCTGATCATGGCTGCGGAAGCCGTGACCCCTGAAGCGATCAACTTTATGGCCAAATATGGCCGTGGCCTCATCTGCATGCCGATGAGCGGCGAGCGCTGTGATCGTCTTGGTTTGAACCCTATGGTGTCTCGCCATACCGAGCAATACGGTACCGCCTTTACCGTTTCCATTGAAGCGGCGCAAGGGGTGACCACCGGTATTTCGGCTGCGGACCGTGCGGTAACCATTCAGGCCGCCGTTGCCAAAGACGCTAAGCCAACCGATCTGGTGCAGCCGGGTCACGTGTTCCCGCTGCGAGCTCGTGAAGGTGGGGTACTGACCCGCGCCGGTCACACCGAAGCCTCAGTAGACTTGGCCCGTTTGGGCGGCTACGAGTCAGCAGCGGTAATCGTTGAGATTCTCAATGAAGACGGCACCATGGCTCGCCGTCCGCAGCTAGAGGTGTTTGCCGAAGAGCATGGCATCAAGATTGGCACCATCGCCGATCTGATTGAGTACCGTAACCACAACGAAACCACCATCGTTCGTGAAGCCCGCTGCCAGTGGCCTACCCGCTATGGTGATTTTGAGTTGGTGAGCTTCCGCGACACCATCGACGGCGAAGCGCACTTTGCACTGGTCAAAGGGGATGTGACCAATAACCCATTAGTGCGAGTTCACTTGCACGATGGCTTTAACGATCTGCTGTTTAGCCAGCGCGGCGGCAACACCACTTGGGACTTGGACAGCGCCATGCGTCGCCTGAGCGATGAGGGTGGAGTGCTAGTGCTACTGGGGCGTCACCAAAGCAGTGAAGAGATGCTCGAGCAGATCAAGCGTCTGGCCGATGAAGATGCAGGTGCCGTGGTGCCGATGCGCAAACCTTTTGGCACTTCCCGTACCGTGGGAGTGGGCTCGCAGATTTTGGCTGAGCTGGGCGTGACTAAGATGCGCTTGCTATCGGGTCAGAAGCGTTATCATGCATTGTCTGGTTTCGGTCTGGAAGTTACTGAGTACATCAGCGAGTAATTTTATTCATTGTCGGTCTGAGGATGCCTTTGCGGATTTTCAAGGCCGTTATTTTTTGTGTACAGCTGGCGTTAAAGTTTTGCAGTTGGCTGTGCTATCATTACGCCACTTTTCGCCCCGTGGCCACCTTGGGGCGTCTACCAATCTGTTTTTTGGATATAAATAATGAATGTCATCGAAGGAAACATTGAAGCCAAAGGCGCCAAAATTGCCTTGGTTGTAGGCCGTTTCAACAGCTTTATTGTTGAAAGCCTGGTAGAAGGCGCTATCGATACCCTGAAGCGTCTGGGTCAAGTTAATGACGATGATATCACCATCGTTCGTGCACCTGGTGCATTTGAGCTGCCTTTGGTTGCTCGCAAACTGGCTAAGCAAGGTCAGTTTGATGCCATCATCGCACTGGGCGCGGTGATTCGTGGTGGCACACCACACTTTGATTTCGTTGCTGGCGAGTGCAACAAGGGACTGGCACAAGTGATGCTGGAGTCTGATACTCCAGTTGCGTTCGGCGTCCTTACTACCGATACCATCGAACAGGCCATTGAGCGTGCTGGCACCAAAGCTGGCAACAAGGGTCATGAGGCCGCAATGAGCGCCTTGGAGATGGTTAACGTCCTTAAGCAGCTGTAAGCTTAAGAACGGATTTAGCAGGAGAATTACGTGAAGCCTTCAGAGCGTCGCAAGGCCCGCAGTTTAGCGGTGCAAGCCATTTATTCATGGCAAATTAGTGGAAATGATGTTGCTAACGTGGAGCATCACTTCCTCACTGAGCAAGAGACCGACGGCGTTGATGTGGCCTATTTCCGTGAGCTGTTGGTTGGGGTAACCAGCCACAAGTCTCAACTGGATGAGAAGTGCAAGCCTTACTTGGCTCGTTTGTTGGAAGAGGTTGATCCCATCGAGCTGGCGGTATTGCGCTTGGGCGCTTACGAGCTGCTGTATCGTGATGATGTGCCATACAAGGTGGCCATCAACGAAGCGATTGAGTTGGCGAAGGTGTTCGCATCCGATGACAGCCATAAGTTTGTCAACGGTGTGTTGGACAAACTGGCTAACGCTCAGAACCGCTAATCACGATGAGCTTCATCGGTCTGGAATCTCCAGCAAAAGCATAAATGGAACGGCCACACTGATGTGGCCGTTTTTCTATTATGATACCTAGTGAATTAAGTGATTGATCTGTAGAGCTATTAAGCAAAATTCTTGCGGTGACCATGAAAAAAAAGCCGTTAGAGCCAACGTCACATGCAAGCGATGATTGATCCAAACGCTTGATTTAAAGGGTACACAAAACTGAATTTAGGCAATGACTGAATTTGAACTGATCGAACGTTACTTTCGCGACGGTTGTCAGCGTGGTAGCAAACGAAAAGACGTGTTGTTTGGCATTGGCGACGACGCAGCCATCCTTCGGGCGCCGGACAACAACCAGTTGGTCGTCACCACAGATACCCTAGTTGAGGGCATCCACTTCCTAAAGGACATAGATCCTAAGGTACTGGCGTACAAGTCGGTGGCCGTTAACCTGTCTGACTTAGCCGCCATGGGAGCCGATCCGGCGTGGCTAACCTTGGCGTTAACCTTACCCAAGAGCGACGAAGCTTGGTTGGCGGGCTTTGCCGAAGGCTTAAACCAGATCTGTGAATATTATGGCATCGCCTTGGTTGGCGGTGACACCACCCGAGGCCCATTGACCATTACCCTGACCGCCATGGGGCACGTGCCATCGGATCGAGGTATCTATCGTCATGGTGCCAATCCGGGCGACTGGATCTTTGTGACTGGCACCTTAGGTGATTCGGCGGCAGGCTTAAAGCTGTTGACCGGCGATCTGAGCTGCGATGAAGACTTAAAAGAGTTTTTGGTTACCAAGCACCTGCGTCCGGTTCCTCGAGTGTTGGCTGGCCGCTCTTTGCGTGGCATCGCCAGTGCGTGCATGGATCTCTCCGACGGTTTAGCCGGTGACATTAAGCACATCTGCAAGGCGTCAGAAGTCTCTGCCCACATCAACATCGAGCAGTTGCCGCTGTCCAGTGCACTGCAGCAAGCGCTCGGGGAAGCCAATGCTCAAAGCTTGGCGATCGTGGGGGGCGAAGATTACGAGTTGCTGTTCACGGTGCCAGAGAATCGCAAAGGCGCACTGATGACCGCCCTTGGCGAAGCGGGGGTAAACCACAGCTGCATCGGCCAGATGCGGGGTGGCTCCGGTGTGCATTTCTATCGAGATGGTGAACTGGTGACCGATCTGGTTGACAGCTTCCAGCACTTTTAAGGAAATAAGATGTCTCGATTTCCGACTTTAAGTTTGAAAAATCCAGTGCATTTTCTGGGATTGGGAGGTGGCCTCGGCTTGGCTCCTAAGGCGCCGGGCACCTTTGGCACGCTGGCGGCATTTCCGCTCTATTTCTTGATGCAGGACTTAAGCCTGTTCCCCTATTTGATGTTGGTGATCTTGTTTGCCGCGGTGGGGATCTACATTTGTGGCAAGACCGCAGAGGACATGGGCGAGCACGACCACCCTGCCATTGTGTGGGACGAGGTGGTGGGTATGTTGATTACCTTGATTGCAGCCCCGGCAGGTTGGATCTGGTTGGTCATTGGATTTGCGCTGTTTCGTCTGTTTGATATCTGGAAACCTTGGCCGATTCGTTTCTTCGATAAGCAGATGGAAGGGGGGTTGGGGATCATGATGGACGACATTCTTGCTGGCGTGTTTGCCCTAGTGTGGCTGCAGGCGCTGGCCAAGGTGTTCCCTGGACTTTAGTTGATTCAACTCTGCCATCCTGAACTCGAATCGTGGGTCACTTCTCAAAGTGACCCATTTTTTTTCGTTTATGTTTTGCATATATGGAATGGTGAATATATCATAAGGCATATATTTCCATGACGGTCGAAATGTGGCGGTCAGTTTAGTTTGTGCCGAGAGGCTGGAGTAAAAGATGGGTATCTTCGAGCGGTATCTGAGCGTATGGGTAGCGATGAGCATCGCTGCGGGTGTGGCCTTGGGACAATGGTTCCCACAGGCGTTTGAGATGTTAGCTGGCTGGCAGTTTGCCCAGATTAACGGGGTGATTGCGGTTCTTATCTGGGTGATGATCTACCCGATGATGGTGCAGGTGGATTTTGAGTCCATTAAAGAGGTGCGCCGTCAGCCACAAGGTTTGGGCCTAACTCTGGCCATCAACTGGTTGATTAAGCCGTTTTCCATGGCGGCCATCGGTTGGCTATTCTTCCACGTCGTGTTTGCGGATCTGGTGTCGGCTGAAGACGCCAGCCAGTACATTGCTGGTATGATTTTGCTGGGCGTGGCACCTTGTACCGCCATGGTCTTTGTGTGGAGTCAGTTGACTAAAGGCAACGCCGCTTACACGCTGGTTCAAGTGTCCATTAACGATCTGATCATGGTGGTGGCCTTTGCACCGATTGCCGCTTTCCTATTGGGCGTGTCTGACATCACCGTGCCATGGGAAACCCTGTTGCTGTCGACGCTACTTTATGTGGTGCTGCCTCTGGCTGCGGGCATCTTAACTCGTCGTTACCTAGTCTCTAAAGGTAAGGGGACGGTTGAAGCCTTTACCGCTAAGCTCAAGCCGCTGTCGATTGTGGGCCTGCTTGCCACTGTGGTGATTCTGTTTGGTATTCAGGCGCCAACTTTGGTGGCGGATCCGATGGTGATTGGCCTGATTGCCATTCCTCTATTGATTCAAACCTACGGCATCTTCGCCATTGCTTACTTTGGTGCCAAAACCATGAAGCTGCCTCACAATGTGGCCGCACCGGCGGCGATGATCGGCACCTCTAACTTCTTTGAGTTAGCGGTTGCGGTCGCCATTGCCCTATTTGGATTGCACTCTGGTGCGGCGCTGGCTACGGTGGTGGGTGTACTGGTGGAAGTGCCGGTGATGCTGTCTCTGGTGGCTTTTGCCAACCGTACTCGTCATTGGTTCCCTGCGGCTGACTTCGAAGGGGCCAACGCCTCCGTGGCCACATCCACAAAATAGGAGAACAACAATGAGTTTTGCACTGGCGTTAATTGAAGTTGATGGCTTTACAATGGCACTGCATTCGGCTCCTGGAATTCATACGCCACTGGAGCAGGATCTCAGTGCGCTGAAACAGGCAGGCGTCACTACGGTGGTGACGACCCTGACCGAGCCTGAGATGCAGGAGCACCATATTTCGGAGTTGCCGCAACGTTGCCAAGCTTTGGGAATGGAGTGGGTACATCTGCCAATTGAAGATAATGTGCTACCTGCCTCTGAGTTTGATGTGGCTTGGTCTGAGAATGCTGACGCCTTGGTGGCAAAACTCAAACAGGGACAGCGCCTGTCGGTGCATTGCCGAGGTGGCGTCGGCCGAACTGGGCTTACGTCGGCGAAGTTGCTGATGCGAGCAGGTGTTCCGTTCGATGCCTTGGCGCCCATTGTTCGCAAGGCTCGCCCAGGCGCTCTAAAACTGCAGGAGCAGTTCGATTACTTAGGTGTTAAAGGCTAAACCGAGCCGTCGTGAGACGATGACAAAAGGAGCCGCTGGCTCCTTTTTTCTCTACAAGGTTGTTAATTATGCGCATTAATTGACTATTAATGCGTTTTAATCACGATTTTATCCGTTAAAGGGTGTTCATCGACACCAATTGCTCTATCATCGCTGCCAATAATTCGAACAATGACGCCACAGCGATATTTTATGAGCAAAACCACCTCCGCTGCGCCAAGCTCGGCCAGCAAAACCTGGCAGATGCCAGACACTCTGATTCTGATCTTGTTGATTGGAGCTTTGGCGGCTCTTGCCACCTACTTTATTCCGGCAGGCAACTTTGAAACCCAAACCGCCACCTATCTGATGGATGGGGTTGAAAAGACCCGCACCGTCATCGACCCTGCATCTTTCGCTTATGCGACCGACGCCAATGGCGAGATTGTGTATAACAGCGTGAGCTTGTTTGAGGGCGGCGGCGGGGTGGGCCTGCTCAATTTCGTGTTTGAAGGATTAACCTCCGGTTCGAAATGGGGCAGTGCTATCGGCGTTATCATGTTTATGCTGATCATTGGCGGCGCTTTCGGCATCGTGATGCGCACTGGCACCATCGACAATGGCATCCTGCGCATTATTGGCAAGACCAAGGGCAATGAGGCACTGTTTATTCCGGTGATGTTTGCGCTGTTCTCCCTAGGTGGTGCGGTATTTGGCATGGGTGAGGAAGCGGTGGCCTTTGCCATTATCATTGCGCCGCTGATGATTCGCCTTGGCTACGATGGCATTACCACGGTAATGGTGACCTACGTGGCGACTCAGGTTGGCTTTGCCGCGTCGTGGATGAATCCGTTTTCGGTGGCCATTGCTCAAGGGGTCAGTGGGGTACCTGTGCTTTCCGGTGCCGATTTACGGATGGCCCTGTGGGTTGGTTTCACTCTACTAGGCATCGCGTTCACCATGTGGTACGCCAAAGGAGTAAAGGCCGATCCGAGCCGCTCCTATAGCTTTGCTTCGGACAAACCACTGCGAGATGCGCCTCAGGTGGATCTTAAAGACAGCCGCTGGAATTTAGGCGACACCTTAGTGATGCTCACCGTCGTGGCTACCGTAGTCTGGGTGATTTGGGGTGTGGTGGCTCACGCTTGGTACATCCCAGAGATTGCGTCGCAGTTTTTTACCATGGGTGTGGTAACCGCCATCATTGCGGTGGCCTTTAGACTCAATAGCATGACCATGAACGACGCTGCCGATGCTTTTAAAGAGGGCGCCGGATTGATGCTGCCACCGGCACTGCTGGTGGGCGCCGCCAAGGGGATCTTACTGCTACTTGGTGGTAGCGACCCGGCGCAAGCATCGGTGCTTAATTCAATTTTGAATAGCGCTGGCAATGCCATCGGCGGCATGCCTGAGATGCTGTCGGCGTGGTTTATGCTGGTGTTCCAGTCGGTGTTCAATTTCTTTGTGACCTCTGGTTCTGGCCAAGCGGCGTTGACCATGCCGTTGATGGCGCCTCTTGCTGACATTGTTGGCGTCAGCCGTCAGGTGGCGGTTTTGGCGTTCCAGCTTGGAGACGGTTTTACCAATATTCTGGTACCGACGTCGGCCTCGTTGATGGCGACCCTAGGTGTGTGTCGTATCGATTGGGTGGATTGGCTTCGATTTGTGTGGCGCTTTATGCTGATGCTGTTTGGGATCTCCAGTGTGGTGGTGGTAGCGGCACAGGCCATGGGATACGTTTAATTTCCTAATCTCTTAACCTCCGGACAATAAAAAAGAGCCCATAGCGGGCTCTTTTTGTTAGGGGCTAACGCCAAAATGGCTATCCAAACAACTGAATCTGATCGCAGCGTTGATACTCAATGATGCGATTGACCAGCGCCGCCACCGATGAGGTGGCACTGGCCAGTAGCGACTCTTGTTTACGGCGAAGCCCTATCACTGGTTTGCCGATGGCTACCGCGTAGCCGATGCAGATGGCGATGCTGTTCGCTTGGCTGTTGGTATCCACCACCACCAGATCACTTTGGCTTATCTGCTCGAACTGATCTTGCATCTGCATTCGAAGTTGAAGACCGTCCTGTTGGTGCTGATCTGCTTGCCAATGATTCAGCTCACCGCTTTGACCCGCAAGAGTGTGCAGTAAACGAGGGCTAACTTGGCTATCGGAGAGGAGACAAAGTGTGGGTTTCATAGCAATCCCAAAACAAGAGGTCTGGGTAGCGCGGTGCGCCGCCCAGATTCAGAAGCCAGATTACCCTTGGCGAATACCGAAGCTACGGATGTAATAGACGTTCGGTTTGGTGCCTGCTTCAGGTTTGAGTACCTGGGCGTTATGCAGCTTGATCAAACGGCTCACTTCGCTGTTTGGGTCGCTGATGTCACCAATCACGCGGGCGCCGGATGGGCAAGATTCAACACAAGCTGGCTGTAAGCCTTGGGCTTGGCGGTGGTCACAGCCAGTGCACTTCTCAACGGTACGGCGAGGGCGGGCAACTGGGTAGGTGTCGCCACGTTCAGGGTTCTCATGGGGAGAGCTGGTGGCGCCAGTGGCTTTGAGTACGCCCAGCGGTGAAGAGGTACCTTTGGCCACCAAAGCGGTGTCGTCTTGCCATTTGCGGTGTGGCTTGCTCTTGTTAAAGCTGATCACGCCGTAAGGGCAGGCTCGCATACAGCGCTTACACCCAATGCACTTGTCATTGTCGTGCAGAGTTAACCCGTTTTCCGCCTTATGCATGGCTCCTTTAGGGCACACTTTAACGCAAGCGGCGTTATCGCAGTGGTTACACAGAGTAGGGATGTAGCTGTAGTTCACATTCGGGAACTTACCGGTGGTCTCGGTTTTATGATGCGACCAGTGGATGCCGTCGGGCGTGTTGTTTTCTGTTTTACAACCTAAGTCACAGCCGCCGCAGCCAACGCACTTCTGTAGGTCGATTACCATTCCAAATTTCATAATGCTTTACCTTTTAAACCTTCTCAATGCGGATACGGATGTGACCGTAGAATGCTGAGGCGCCACTGAAGCGATCAAAACGGTTAGGAATAATGGTGTTGTTATTGCCACCACGAGCCTGTTTACCAAACTCTTTCGATGCGGCACGACCATAAGCCCAGTGGCCTTGACCGTAACACTTAGCAACTGAGCCCGGACGGATGCCTTCCCACAACGCTACTGTGCACTCGATGCTGCCAACGGTGCTGACTAAGCGGATCTTATCGCCGGTTTTCAGTCCCAGTTTTTCGCCATCGATGGGGTTGATCTTGGCGGTGTCTTCATCGGCCAGATCCCCGGGGTCGACATCTTTAAACTCGTAGTACCACGGTGAGTTGGCGCTGCGGCCCTCTAGGTTTAGGCGCGATTTCTGGTCAACCAGCAAGAGTGGGAACGCTTTGGCATCACCATCACGAACTGGTGCTTGGTAGTTCGGTACGAACGCAACCTGGTCGTAACCGGTGTATTCACAGGCTTCGATCACCTCGTTGACGTCAACATGATGCTTTTTAGCGTGTTTACCCAAGGCCTTTTCCAAGGTTTTGGAGTAAAACTCAAACTTGTGGGTTTCGGTTTTGAACTTGCTCCAGCGAGCTTTGGGTTTGTACTCGTGGGAGTTCCACACGCCTTTCTGTTTTAGCTCGTCCCATCCTGATAATTGGTCACCGTACTTGCCGCCGTCTTTGCCCCACAGTGGTGCGGTGACGTATTTAGCCAATAGCTCAGGGAACTCATCGATGTTGGCAGCTGGTTTGCCGGTTTCAGGATCCAGCAACTGTTCATTGATGTAGCGCCAAGGCAAGTCGAAGCCTTTCTCCGCCAGTTTCTGGGCCAGCAGGTAAGGCACTTCGCTTTCGTCTTGGCGAGTGTCATACAAACGCTCGATGGATGGCTTCTGCAGTGATATGTGGCTGACGCCGTTGCCAGCCGCATTGAGCACGCCCCATTTTTCAAACATGTGATGATTGGCGGGCAGCAGCAGATCGGCAAACCAGCTGAACTCACTGATGTTGGTAGTGATGTGTGCCATAAAGCCCACTTTCGACAGCGCCTGTTCCCACTGCTTGGTGTCTGGAGCAGAGAAAGCGAAGTTGTTGAAGTAAGCCAGCATTACTTCGATTTCGTACGGATCGGCAGCGTTAATGGAAGACGCGACGTTGGCAGTGACTACGCCTTTGCCGGATTTTCCCTTTTTCATTGCTGGCAACTCTAAGCGGCCACGCTGGTCGATTTTCTCGTGTTTCTTACCCTTTTTGGCGATGGCATCCATGTAGTCGGAGGCATCAGGGAAGTTTTTGTTCAGAGGGGTTTTGTTGTAGGGGAATACGCCACCTTCGTTGTCGACACCACCAAACAAACCGTTTAGGGCATGACAGGCCATGGAGGTATAGGTACCGCGGGTCTGCATTACGGCGCCACGGGCGGTCCACACCTGCACCGCTGGGGCTGCGGCGCCCATCTCTTCGGCGATTTGACGGATGTCATTGGCATTTAAGCCGGCAACGTCTGCTGCCCACTCTGGGGTATAGTCTTTCAGTGCTAGGTTCCACCACTTAACCAACCCGTAGGCATGGGCATCGGTAAAGGTGCTTGGATCCACCTCTTTACCAGCAACGAAGCGGTTCTTGCCATCGCTGAAATCGCCAACGAACGGCTTGTGCCACAGGCCTTTTACTAGGGCGTGATGAGCAATCGCCAGCGCCAGTGCGCTGTCTGTTCCGGTTTCAATTGGGATCCATTTGTGGGCTTTGGCAGCGGATGCGGACAGGCGTGGGTCAACGACGACGACCTTAGCGCGATCCAGAGTGTTACCCCATTCACTGGAGTAGAAGCTCACTTGACGGTTAGATGCAATAGGATCGGCACCGAAGCTCAAGATGTACTTGGTGTTTTTCACATCGTATTGCATGTAGCCCCAGTTGCCATCCATGTAGTACGGCCCCATTTTATGGGCTTCGGCACAGATGGAGGAGTGGGAGATGTTGTTTGGCGAGCCGATCATGGCGGTCATCTTGCTGTACAGCAGATCGTTACACAGTGAGTAGCGGCCACGCAGCAAGGCGTATTTATGGGTTTCGTTTTTCTCACGCAGTGCCATGATCTTATCGGCCAACAGATCCATCGCCTTATCCCAGCTGATTGGCTGGAACTGCGGATCTTGATCGTGACCTTTGTTGGGATTGGTTCGGATCATTGGGGTTTTCAACCGGTCTGGATCGTACACTTGCTGAAGATTCAGATGCTGGCGAGGACAGCTGGCGGTATCATGAATCTTAGAGTGGTGGTTACCACGAACCTTGATGGCGCGCCCATCCATGACGTAAACCTGCTTGGCGCACCATGAGGTACAGCCCTGACAGGTGGTTGGGTGCCAGCTTCCAGTGCCCGTGCGAAGATCCACACTCGGCAGCTCGGCGGCAATGGCATCAATCATTGGGTTAAGGGCAAAGGTGCCCGTAACGCCAGTGGCGATGGCTCCGGTAGCGGAGGCCTTTAGCAGTGAGCGACGACGGGTGTCGACGCCTTGCTTGTTAGTATTGTTCATCACTCTCAATCCTGTATATGCGTATTTACAGATATATTTATATTATATTTGCATGGCAGGATTGATATGAGCGAAATCACATTCTGGGAGTTACCCCAAAAGAGATAGATGAAAAGGATAGGGCAGATCTCACTTTTACTAGGGGCTGTTTATCTTTGGCGGTGAAATTTTGGTCTAGAATAACGGCTTTTAATCAAGAAAAACGATTGAATGCATAGTGGCTCTACGTCGAAATCGTTTGACGCAGAGTAGAAGCCGTTAATCAGATCCCGAAGGGCGCCCTGAAATTTCTATCTTCTATCTAAATCACACAAGTTGTTGAATCCAAGCCGAAAAGGCCAACTCATCACGCAAAAACAAGCGCAAAGGGTCAACAGCCCCTATCTAGGTGATCACAATTGCATTATTGAGAGTTTGGTGATCATTTAGACAAAATGTGTCGATAAAAAAGGCTACGAATACCGCGGCCTAGTCTCTGTTGAGGCAAACAATGAGAAATTAGATGACGAATTGAATTGGGAACTTAAGTTGCCGCCCCAAACTGAGGCGGCAACTTGGTTACAGCAAGATTTAAAACAGCTTAGCTGGGTCGACAATCAGAGCACGGTAGGATGGCTCAGTTTTGGCCATGGAGTTAACGGTCAGCTCTACTTTAACCTTGCCTGATTCAGTCACTTCGTTAATGAAGTGCTTACCTGGCTCACCAGTAAATAGACCGGCAGAGGCGGAGTACATGAAGAAGGTATCTTTATCGCCACGCCATTGGATGTTGGAGGTGATTGGCGAGTACCACTCGTAGCCACGCTCTTTGCCGTATTCGAAGGTCTGCTGAACCGTCATCTTCTCTTCGTCAATTTTGTACTCAACCCCGCGGGAATACTTCATGGTTGGCATGGCTGGCTGCTCAAAGTAGCGACCATCGCCATTGTCGAAGGAGACCAGAGTTCCTCGGCTGGTTAGCCATGAGGTGTGCTGCGTCCATGGGAAGTCGAAGTCGGTGTTTTGGCAGCGACCATTTTGGTCACAATCCAGTGGCTTGCCTTTGGCATCCACAGGCGTCAACACTTTGTCAGACAGTTCGCCCCAGCCCTTATTGGCGGCCAGAATCCAAACCACGTCGCCATTACGATCGACCTTGGCGGTACCTTGGTGGCGCATGGAGACGATGATGGTGTCGTCGCTGGCATCGTAATCGATGGAGTTGATGTGTGCCCAGTTACGGCCTGCGGCTACCCCTGGGAGGTCGCCAAATGGGGCATCGGGTTCGATGTCCATGGTTTCACCAGCGTGGGACTCATCTACGTTTAGGCAGACAGCGCCGGAGTCGAGACCTTTGAGTAGATCATCACGCATGTTGTTGAAGATCTTGTTGAAGTCCCAAATCTGCACCACATTACCGGTTTGGTCTACTTCCACGACGTGGTCGCGAACGGTGTCAACGCGCTTACCGTCTTCGCGCAGGTACTTCTCTTTGGCTACACGCAATAGGTAGTGGCCGTTTGGCATCTCCAGCATGGCGTGGGAGAAGCCGGTGAAGCCTCGAGGCATGTCGCGCTTAAAGACTTTACGACCCAGCATGTCATAACGGGCATAGTAGTGATCCTGGCCCCAGTACAGCTCACCATTGTCCGCAAGGTGGAAACCCATGGAGATCCCTTTGGTAGTCTCCTGATCGTAGACTTTGTCCCAATCCATGTACCAACGGATCTCACCCGCAGTATCGGTGACAAATACGATTGGGTAATTGTCCCAGCCAACGGTATTTTCATCGGCGCCTAGGTGATTCACAAGGTAGAGGCGATCTTTGAATTTGTTATCAACGGTAACCGGCTTTACCTCTGGGAAGGAGCGAGTTTGACCATCAAATAGCAGCTGTTTTACTGGGGCGGTTTTGATCTTGTAGGTCTCTTTGATCCGCTTGCCATCTTTCACGTACTCAACGGCAACGGTGTTGTTGTAGTCTGCATACAGGCCAAATACTGGAATACCGTTATGGGTGTTGATTGCCACCTGATCGACTGGGTATTCAACTGCAACCCCACCTTTTTTCGGTTCTACTTTGACGGAAACATCGGAGATGGAGTAGCCGTTAAGATCGATGATGGCGGTCAGTGGGGCAAAGTCATAAGGGTTTACCTTAACGATGCCGATCTCCCCTTGAGTTGCTACCGTAGTCAGGTACTTGTCTGCCCAATCATCGCCACCTGCGATAGCAGTGCCTTGAACGCCCAGTAAACCGATAGCCAGAGCGCTTGCGATAAGTGATTTTTTCATCATGAGTGTAATCCTTGTGTCGAAATTTTATGGTTAGAAGTTGTACTGCAGGGCGTAGAACAGGCCATCATGGAAGCCCTGTTTGCCAAGGTTGTTGTCGGCGTATTTGTAGGTCAGATTGGCAGACAGTTGCTCGCCAAGGTGCCATTGCAAGATGGCGGAGCCATTGAAGCCAAAATCGCTGCCGTCGCCGGAGAGCTCAAGATAGAGGTCATCGCGGCCGAAGTAGTGTTCTTGCCACCAGATGGCGGTAAAGGATTGACCCCAAAGTTCAAAGGGCTTAATTAGAGCCAGGTAGTTGTAGCCGCCGTTAAATCCGCCTTTAAAATCGGAATCGAAGTGCTTGTAGTCGGCCGTTACTACATGGCCACCGAAGGCGACTTGAGCATAGAGTCCGTTATCGAAGCTCTTGTCCCAGCTGATGCCCAGCAGGGTGTTGGTTTCCGACCAGACTGGCTTTTGCTTATTGAAGACTTGGCCATACCAGTTCCAATCAGAGTCGCCGATATTGATCTGACCGATGAGATTGATCTCAGAGCCGATCATCTCGGAGTCTTCGATATCTTCTAACTGTAGGTGAGCGTAGATATCGCCGAAGGCGTTGCCCGTTGCCCCTTTGATTTTGACGAAGCTGTTCTCGCTTTTGCCTTCACCAAAGTGCTGCTCTGCATTGCTGCCCCAGTCCATGACACCGGCTTCGACGGCCAACATCCCGGCTTGAGTGCTGGCTGACATAGCCAGCAAGGAGGCAAGCGCTATTGAGTTAATTTTCATCACTATTTCCTTGGAAGGGGTGCCCGCAAGGGGCACCTAAAGTTTTGGTATTATTTTTTGATTAGGCTGCGTACCCACCCGTAAGTCACAGCACCTAACGCACTGATAAAGCAGCCGTAGGCGATGATGCAGTACTGCGCCATGTTCAGACCCAGTAGGCTCCAATCGTCTTCACCACAGATGCCTGAAGGTTGGAATTCGTAGGGAAACCAGATGTGCATCGGCAGCCCCAGAGGGAATTTCGGCTCAGTGGAGCAGGCACCGCCGCCGCCACCTGCTGCAAATAGGTCGCCACCTTCGGCCATGACGTTATCTAGGACATGAGAGGCATCGTGCAAGACAGCCAATTCGATGGACCAGGCCATGCCTTGAATGACGGCATACCATGCCAGGGCCATGCCGATGACTTTCAGCGTTAAGTTGTTGGGCTTGATGGCAATAATGAGGCCAGAAATTAATATGCAAACTTGACTGAATCGGATGTAAACGCATATTTCGCATGGATCCATCTCTAAGAACCACTGGAAATAACCCATGGCAGAAAGAATAAGAAACAGCGCTGCTCCGCTCATTAAAAACCAAATCCAGCGTTGGTTTTGCCATTCAATTAATGTCTGAGTTGGATTGCTTTTTAAATTAGACCATTGCATGGTTAGGCTAGACATGTTTACCACCTTATTTATTTAGAAGTTCAGCAGTAAGTTCATCTAACATTTTCATGCTAGTAATACTTTGGGTGTTAATTAGGTACTTACCATTGATCACAATGGCTGGAATACCTTTGATTTTTGCTACCTCAACACCCTGGTCCCATTTCTTAAGAAGTTTTGTTACCTCAGGACTATTTTTAAGTTTGTTGAATTCAGCTTTAGTTATATCTAATTTATCTAATCCGAACTCAATGGTTTCATCTGCGGACTTAAATTTGATTTTCTTGTCATGAATCTGGCTGTAGTAGGCCATTTTAACGCTTTGGTATTGCTGAACTCCCAGTTGCTTAGCAACGGCAACTACCGTGGCTTTCTCTTTGCCGAAGGGTGGCTTAGTGGTGATGTGGTAAGCATCGTAGCTGACGTTATCAGGCAGATTCTTGATATAGGAAGGGATAACCGCTTTCTCATACTTGTAGCAGAAAGGGCAGTTGGTTGAGTAAATCTTTACAACTTGATTGGGGGCATTAAATGCGGCGTCGGTTAATTCCTCGTAGTGTTTCCCTTGCTCAAATTTAGCGGCAAACGTTGAGAAGGATAATAGTGATGCAATGGCGATGGTGAGTGTTTTTTTCATTAGATATTCCCTGCGTGAATTAGAGATTAATTTTGATGGGATAAGTCTAGATTTTGACACTCATAAGGACTGTGATAACAACAGGGATTGTTTTGGGGAATTATTTAACTTTTATGAAAACTTCCGTGACGTGGCACCCAGTTCTATTGACCACTAGGCAGACTGTGCCCTAGTTAACATTAATTATTGAGTTTTTGATGAATAATTTTCTCATATTTTTTGTGAACTGGAGCACAGATGAAACGGCAGCAACTAAAAAGCAAACGAATCTCCAATATTCTCGATAATGCCGAGAGTGCCATTATTGAGCATGGCTTGTTCTCACTGAGTCTATTGGAGCTAGCTCGCCAATCCGACTGCCCGGTAAATACCTTATATAACTATTTCTCCAGTCGGGAGGATGTGGCGGTTGGGCTGTTCAACCGTATGATCACTAAGTGGGGCGTTAAGGCGACGCAGGAGCTCACTATGGTGGATTGCGGTACCTTTCAAGAGCGCTTTTTAGCGATGCAGCTGGTCTGGGTGATCCGTGCTCGAGCAGAGGAGGATCGAGGCGGCATTCAGTTTGTTGCGGCGATGCCCTGTGTTTGGCAACACGCCTCGCACAAGCGCATAGCGACAACTCGTAATCTATTGGCTCAGTGGTATCAGCTGAATGAACAATTTCTGATGATGGCGCGCAGCCAGGGAATTTTGGAGGCGGATGATGAAGCTCTTCATCACAGCATCAATTTGGTGACCTGTGTTGAAAGAGGGTTCTCGCTGTTCTCAAATAATCATAATTTTCGTGACGAGATGCTGCAGTTGCCGGTGGCGTCGGTGTTAAAGGTGATGATTGCCAGTACGCAAGAGCTTAAGTGGCAATCGCCCCATGTTAATGTTGAGCGGGTTATTGAGTTGTGTGAGACGGTGATTACCACTTTGGAGAGCGCAGATGTAGATGAGTTTATTGCCAAGACAGAGGAGTCTTTGACGGACTCGGTATATTAGTGGCTCGAATGGTGAAGTGCTGATAAAAATGGGCATGATAAAGACCACGCCCACTCAATATTAGTCTAGGCTGACACCAATATTGGAGACGCCTGCATCGCGAATCTCGCGGCGCATCTCTTTGATGTCGTCGATGTTGGGCTCTGACTCGACCCATTCCAACAGTTGCCCCTGGATCGATTTCTCCTCCTGCATCATTTCGTGAGCAAAGATGAAATCGTCTAGGGCGCGACCTTCCAGTTCGGGCATCTCGGTCACCTCGATGTAGTTGGTGACGGTGGAGCTGGAGAGCTTGGAGACGTTGATCAGATCTTCTTCCACTTTCTGCTGCATGGCGATAAAGATGGTGGAAACGGCCACCACCGCGTCCATCGCTGGGTAGACGCCATACATATCGTGCTCGTCTGGATCTGGGGTGATGCCCTCTAGCTTTTCAATTTGCAGTTCGTAGTTCAGTTTCAGGCGGCGGCTGAAACTGCTTTCCCACAACAGGTCGAGGCAAGATTGAAGCTGAGCGGCGTCCTCGCTCTCGGTTGCGGCACAAAACAGTTGGAAGTTCGGCAGCATGCGCTCCGCCAGTGCGGTGGCGAACAGCTGCTTTTGATCCGCTGAGAGGGCCTTAATACGGCTAAAAAAGCCTGGTTGTTTGCTCATGTATGGATCCTAATTAAGCTGCCAATATGGGTTCGGCAGCGGATTCTACCTTGTTGAGTTCATCTAGCAACTCAAGAATTTCGGGTTCGACGTCAGCCACTTCCAGCCCTTGCTTTAGCTGTGACTCCACTTGAGCACACAGTTTTTGCAGATCGGGCACACCAGAGTAACAGGTGGCACCATGCAGCTTGTGCACGGTTTGCAGCAGTGCTTTACGGTCTCCCAATTGTAATTGGTCGTGAATTTGTTGCCGGTTTTCTGCCAAGCTGGCCACCAGCATGGTGAGCATCTCTTTGGCGAGATCTTCGTTGCCCCCTGATTGGGTCAGGGCCAGCTCCCAGTCGATGGCAGTGTTGACCTGAGGCTTCACCGTTTGTGTCCAGCGGCTGAGCATCTTCGCTAAGCTGGTTTCGTCGATGGGCTTGGTCAGAATGTCATCAACGCCACTGGCCAAGACTTGATCGCGCTCTTCACCCAGTAGGTGGGCGGTCACCGCCACAATGGGCGTTCGAGCATTGGGGCCACCTTCTCGGATACGCTCCGTCGCCTGAATGCCGTCGATGTCTGGCATCTGTATGTCCATGAAGATGATGTCGTATTCCTGCAGGCTGGCTCGCTCAATGGCAGCGGTGCCTGAAGATTGGATGTCGACGTCGGTCACCAACTCCTGCAGCAGGGTATCGATCAGCTTAAGGTTGGCGCGATTGTCATCCACCGCCAGTGTCTTCAATGGCTTTTTCGCAGCGGGCAGGGTTACTTCTGGGCTAGGTGCCGGCAGGTGTTGCGGTGCTTGATTGGTCAAGCTGGCATGCAGGCGGCGATGGCTCAGAGGTAACGTCAGGCTGTGATCGATGCCAAGCGCCCCGGTTTGGTTGGCCACTTCACTGTTATCACTGTCCAGTAGCAGCACCACGTTGTCACTGTGCTGGCGAACGCTGTCTAGGGTTTGCAGCATCTCCGCAGTGGGATCCGGTCGGCGCCATGCAATGAAGGCGTGGTCGTAGTGGCGGTCTTTCAGTAAGTTTCGAAGCTGAGGAGTGGAGCCACAGGAGAGGGTATCCATCTGCCAGCGTTTTAACTGTTGTACCAGATTATTGCGAGTCAGCAGGCGGGGCTCAAACACCAGAACGCGCTGGCGAGCCAGACTTTGAACTGGCAAGGGGTCGGAGATGGTGAACGGGCTTTTTTCCACACTTAAGGTAAACCAGAAGGTAGAGCCTTGGCCTTCGGTGCTGCTAAAGCCAATTTGACCATCCATGTGATTGACCAATCGTTTGGTGATCACCAATCCTAAGCCGGTGCCCCCAAAGCGGCGGCTGATGGAGCTGTCAGCCTGCCCGAAGGCTTGGAACAGCAGTGATTGCTGATCTTTACTGATGCCGATGCCGGTATCGGTCACTTCGCCGCGGATCAGCACCCGTTCTGGGGTCTCTTTGGCGCAATCCAACTGCAAGCGTACGCTGCCTTTGTCGGTAAACTTAATGGCATTATTGACTAAGTTGGTCAGAATTTGCTGCAGACGCATAACATCGCCATTTAAGCTGTCTGGGATGTTTTCGTCGATGTCGATAACCAGTTCCAACTGCTTTTCTGCGGCCACGGTGGACAGCAGTGACATGGTGTCATCAATGGCTTCTCGAAGGGCAAAAGGCATCTTTTCCAGCACCATTCTTCCCGCTTCCAATTTCGAAAAGTCGAGAATGTCGTTGATGATAGACAGTAGATTGCTGGCGCTTTTTTCGATGGTATTTAGGTAGTCTCGCTGGTTATCGTGCAGTGGGGTCTTGAGCAATTGGCGTGTAAAACCGATCACCCCATTGAGAGGGGTTCGCAGCTCGTGACTCATGTTGGCCATAAATTCCGATTTGACTCGACTAGCTTCCAAGGCGCGCTTCTTGGCGATGTCCAACTCGACGTTCTGAATCTCAATCTGCTCGAGGGTTTCTCGCAGATCTGAGGTGGCTTGGTCGATGTTCTGCTGCATCTCATTGTGGTACTCCCCAAGGGAGGAAGCCATGGCATTGATGCCCCGTTTGAGGTCGTCAAGCTCCCCAATCAGTTCACCTTGTAGGCGCAGATCCAGTTTGCCTTCACGAATTTTTGCCACCGCTTTTACCATGTCGGTGATGGGGCGGGTGACGTTTTTCATCAGGCGGAAGGTGAACAGCAGATTTAGTTGTACGCCAATCAGTACAATCACAAAGGCCCAAACGGCACCGCGGTACTGCTTTACTAGCGCTTCATGTTTGTTGATCTGAACCACCGCATAGCCTAACTGAGGCCGAGGTGGCACAACGCTGGTATTGGCATCCTCGTCGTTAGCGTTTTTCGAGGTGGCTGCGGCGGTGTTGTTGTTTGCTTGTGCTTGTTTTTTATCGTCGTCAGGGTGGGGCAGGTCATAGACTGGTGCCCGCATGATAACGTGATCGCCCACGTGCTCGACGTCCATCCCCTTGGTCAAATCGCGGTTGATGGGCAGCTTCACCATATCGAAATTTTGACGATATTGGCTGGTGGCAAACACTTGGTTTTCATTATCGAAGATCGCCACAAGCTGAACCATCATGGAGTTCTGCTTGTGGATCATGTCGATAAGCTTTTGGGCGTAGTCGCGGTTATTGGTGGACAGGCCGAAACTGGCCGCCATCGCCAACGGATTGATGATGTTGTGACCTCGAGTCATCAACGCATCGTCCAGTTCGGCGAAGCGGGTTAGGGTAAAGAAGCTGCCAAGCAGCACACCAATGAGAATGGTGGGAGCCAGTGCTAACACTAGAACCCAGCTTCTAAGGCTATATTTGTTGGCCCCGTTCATCTGTGGGACAATGCTCCCCTATTTATTCGCTATGTTTACCCTTGTATAGGGCGCTGTTGCCGTTCTAAGGCCTCAGGCGATCTCAGCGTAAGCCAATTGATCCCCCTATTGTAATCAACGGACCTTTCTATGGCACAGTTTTTTACCGCTAAGTCCAACAAACTTAAGAAGTTGTCAAAAAAAATCCGCCTCCAGCCTATCCGATTGGATCATAAAGGCCAAGGGGTGGCGGAACATCAGGGCAAAGTGGTGTTTATCCCTGGGCTTTTGCCAGGAGAGTTAGCAGAAGTTCAGTTGACCGAGCAAAAGAAGCGTTTTTCCCTAGGCAAAGTGGTTAAGCGCTTAACTCATGCCGAGGAGCGCATTGCTCCCCACTGCCAGCATTTTGGTCGCTGTGGCGGCTGCCAGATGCAGCATCTGGCAATTGATGACCAGCGCAGCTACAAGCAGAAAACCCTGCTGGATCTGCTGAAAAAGGTCGGCGGTGTTGAGCCCGAGCTGGTGGCGCCGACTCTCGTTGGAACACCGTGGCACTATCGTCGCCGAGCGCGTTTGGCGGTTAAGTTTGATAAGGGCTCGCTTCAGCTTGGTTTCCGTCAAGAGGGCAGTAACGACATTGAAGCCATTGAGCGCTGTCCCGTGCTGGTGTCAGCGTTCTCCGATTTAGTGGCGTTGCTGCCAGCTCTGGTGACAAGTTTGAAAGCCAAGCGCAATATCGGTCACATTGAACTGATTGAGCTGGATGACGCTAATCTAATGGTACTGCGCGTCACCAAGGCGTTGACTGCAGACGATAAACTTACCGTCAGTACTTTTGCTACCAAGCATCAGCTGACGCCACTGCTAGATAGCGGTGATGGCATCACCGAACTGGATGGTACCCCAACCACGCCGATGGCATTTCAAAGTGGCGACCAGTGGCAGCCACTAGACTATCTGCCTGGGGATTTTATTCAGGTTAATGACCAGGTAAACCGTCAAATGGTGGCGCAGGCGATGGAATGGCTCGCACCAACGAAAACCGATACCGTACTTGAGCTGTTTGCCGGAATTGGCAATTTCAGTGTGCCTTTGGCCGGTAGCGCCAAGTCGGTATTGGCCATCGAAGGGGTGGAGACCATGGTGGCTCGAGGCAATGCCATGGCGGCGAAACAGGGGCTTGATAACCTGCGCTTTTGCCAAGGCGATCTGAACGGCGACACCTTAGAGGCGGCGTGGTTAAAACCGGTGGATCTGATGCTGCTGGATCCCGCGCGAGCCGGGGCCAGTGGTGCGTTGGAACACCTTGACAAATGGAGTCCTAAGCGAGTGCTGTACGTCTCCTGCAACCCGAGCAGCTTAGCTCGTGATGCAAAACTGCTCACTAATCAAAAATATCGCCTCACTAGGGTTGGACTGGTGGATATGTTCCCGCATACTCAGCACCTAGAGTCGATGGCGCTATTTGAACGTGATTGATGCCAACTTCCTCTGATGGAGTGGCTCCACAGTGGGGTTGGCAGCTGTTTATGACAGAAAGTTAGCTTGAGGAAAGAGGGCCTTAGGGCAAGTAAGGAGGAGAGAGTCGATGGTATCGGTACGTCAGATCCATTTTGGGGAGCAACGCGTTGAATTGACCCAGTGGTTAGCACAGTTAGGCATGACAGAGGCCCTGACTGAGCAGCTTCACGACTGTTTCCGATATTGCACCGGCCTATCTGATGTCGATGACAAACAGCTGGAAGCCGCATTAGAGCGCGCTCGAGAGATGGTTGAGATATTGATGCCTCTGAACATGGACATCGATACCCTCGAAGCCTCAGTGCTGTTTATCTGCCTGGATGATGGTTTGTTGTCGCTGGAGCAACTGGAAGAGAGCGATTATGGCGAGCGCTTGCTGGGGCTCATCAAGAGTGTCCAGGTGATGGACGCCATTCGTACCCTGCAAACCGGCAATGGCATCAAAGCCTCCGAAAGCCAGATCGATAACCTGCGCCGCATGCTGTTGGCGATGGTGGAAGACGTTCGCGCCGTGGTGATCAAGCTGGCGGAAGGGGTGGTCATGCTGCGTGAGGTGAAAAACGCCGACGAGGAGACTCGAGTGGTGTTGGCCCGTGAAGTCCGTGACATCTACGCCCCATTAGCCAATCGTTTGGGGATTGGGCAACTGAAATGGGAGCTGGAAGATCTCAGCTTCCGTTATCTGCATCCAGATACCTACAAGCAGATCGCCAAGCTGCTTGATGAGAAGCGCATCGACCGTCAAAACTACATCGAGCAGTTTGTCTCTGGTCTTCAAGGGCAACTCGACACCGATGGCATTCGTGCCGAGGTCTATGGTCGACCTAAGCACATCTTTAGCATCTGGAAGAAGATGCAAAAGAAGAACCTAGCCTTTGATGAGTTGTTTGACGTGCGCGCCGTGCGCATCATCGCTGAGCGCTTGCAAGACTGCTATGCCGCTCTTGGGGTAGTGCATACCCAATGGCGTCACCTGCCTAACGAATTCGATGACTACGTGGCCACACCTAAGCCCAACGGCTACCAGTCGATACACACCGTGGTGCTTGGCCCTGAGGCGAAAAGCGTTGAGATTCAGATCCGCACCGAGCAGATGCACCAAGATGCGGAGCTTGGGGTAGCGGCCCACTGGAAATACAAAGAGGGTGGTGGCTCCGGCAAGTCCAGCGGCTTTGAGGATAAGATCAATTGGCTACGTAAGATTCTGCAGTGGCAGGAGGACGTGGTTGAAAGCGGCAACCTCATCGATGAGGTGCGCAGCCAGGTATTCGAAGACCGGGTGTACGTATTCACCCCCCGTGGCGATGTGATTGATATGCCTGCGGGCAGCACCGTACTGGATTTTGCCTATTACATCCACTCGGTGGTGGGGCATCGCTGCATCGGTGCCAAGATTGGCGGTCGCATCGTACCATTCACCACCTTGGTGGAGACTGGCCAGCAGGTGGAGATCATCACTGCCAAGCAGCCTAACCCGAAGCGCGACTGGCTGAATCCAAACCTAGGCTACATCAAAACCAGCCGTGCTCGGGCTAAGATCGCTCACTTCTTCCGCCTGCAGGATAAAGACAAAAACGCGGTGGCTGGCAAGGAGATGCTGGAAGCGGAGTTAGCTCGTCATGGTTTGACTCTGGATGATATCGACAGCGCCGTTAGTCGCTTTAATATGCATGCTAAAGAGGATCTGCTGGCGGCCATCGGTGCGGGTGACATTCGCCTGAATCAGGTGGTCAACCATATCCAGAGCCGTGCTAAGCGAGAGCATGACAGCGACGAAGAGGCGGTTGCTGAGTTAGTGACTCGCCCACCGACTAAGCCTCGGGCTAACAAAGGTCAAATCGAGGTCAATGGCGTGGGCAATCTGATGACTCACATCGCCAAGTGCTGCCAGCCTCTGCCGGGGGATCCCATCTATGGCTACATCACTCAAGGTCGCGGCGTGTCCGTGCATCGAGAGGAATGTGAGCAGTTAAAGGACTTGGTGGAACGTAACCCTGAGCGGGGCGTGGACGTGGTTTGGGGCGAAAGCGCCGCCGGCGGCTACACCGTCAGCATTCGGGTGATCGCCAATGACCGTAATGGTTTGCTGCGGGACGTTACTACGCTGTTGGCCAACGAAAAATCCAATGTACTGGAGATGCGCAGCCACAGCGATGCCAAGCAGAATACGGCGGCCATTGAGCTGAAATTGGAGCTGTTTAACATGGAGTCTTTGAGCCGTTTGATGTCGCGCTTTAGCCAGATTCAAGGTGTGATCGAGGTTAATCGGTTATGAGTGAGATGCAGCGCCTGCTGGATATCATGGCTAAGCTGCGAGACCCCGAGGGCGGTTGCCCTTGGGATCTCAAGCAAGACTTTGCCTCCATCGTGCCTCACACCTTGGAGGAAGCCTACGAGGTGGCTGACACCATCGAGCAGCAGCAGTGGCAAGCGCTTCCCGGTGAGCTTGGCGATCTGTTGTTTCAAGTGGTGTTCTACGCACAGCTTGGGAAAGAGCGGGACTGGTTCGATTTTGAGCAAGTGGCTAAAACCATCTGCGATAAGCTCGAGCGTCGTCATCCCCATGTGTTTACCCAGAGAAACATTCCAGAGTCTGAACTAAAGGCCAATTGGGAAGCGACCAAAGTACAGGAGCGTGCTGACAAAGGTGAGCACTCACTTTTGGACGACCTTCCTAAGGCGCTACCTGCGTTGTCGCGAGCCCAGAAGATTCAAAAACGGGTGGCAAGTGTCGGCTTTGATTGGGCTGAGCTACCTCCTGTGGTAGAAAAAATCTACGAAGAGGTGGATGAGGTGATGGCGGAAGTGGAAGGGGGCGACCCGGCCAGGCTTGAAGATGAAATTGGCGATCTGCTGTTTGCGGTGACAAACTTGGCTCGCCATCTAAAAGTTGACCCAGAGCAGGCCCTGCGCGGTGCAAACGATAAGTTTGAGCGCCGCTTTCGCGGAGTGGAAACCTTGGCCGCTGCCAGTGGTAAATCGATGCAACAACATGATCTCGATGAGTTAGAAAGCTACTGGCAACAGATAAAACAGCAGGAATTGCCGTAATCTGTAATTGTTCTGGTTTTGAGCCTCTGTTATACTGTTATCCCGTCCTAATAGTGAACTCCCACTAGTACGTATCATCTAATCTCAGGTTCAGCATGACTACAAATTATATCTTCGTGACGGGCGGGGTGGTTTCCTCGTTGGGTAAAGGCATTGCCGCAGCCTCTCTGGCGGCCATTCTTGAAGCCCGTGGTTTAAACGTAACCATTCTTAAACTGGATCCTTACATCAACGTCGATCCAGGTACTATGAGCCCAACTCAGCACGGCGAAGTATTCGTTACCGAAGACGGTGCCGAAACCGACCTGGACTTGGGCCACTATGAGCGCTTCATCCGTACCAAGATGAACCAGCGCAACAACTTCACCTCCGGCCGTGTTTACGCCGACGTACTTCGCAAAGAGCGTCGTGGCGACTATTTGGGCGCGACCATTCAGGTGATTCCTCACATCACTAACGCCATTAAAGAGCGTGTTATCTCCGGCGCTGAAGGTCATGACGTGGCCATCGTGGAAGTGGGCGGTACCGTAGGTGACATCGAGTCCCTGCCGTTCCTAGAAGCCCTGCGTCAGTTGAATGTTGAACTGGGCCGTGACCGTGCCATGTTCATGCACCTGACCTTGGTTCCTTATCTGTCTGCTGCGGGTGAAGTGAAAACCAAACCGACTCAACACTCAGTAAAAGAGCTGCTGTCCATCGGTATTCAGCCTGATATCTTGATCTGCCGTAGCGATCGCTTGGTTCCTGCCAACGAGCGCCGTAAGATCGCTCTGTTCTGCAACGTAGAAGAGAAGGCGGTTATCAACCTGAAAGACGTAGACAGCATCTATAAGATCCCTGCGCTACTGAAATCTCAAGGTTTGGATCAACTGGTCACCAAACGTTTTGGTCTTGAGTGCCCAGAAGCGGATCTGTCTGAGTGGGAACGCGTTATCTATGAAGAGGCGAATCCGACTGCAGAAGTGACCATTGGCATGGTTGGTAAGTACGTTGAGCTACCGGATGCTTATAAATCAGTCAATGAAGCCCTAAAACATGGTGGTTTGAAAAACCGCTTGTCTGTTACTATCAAGTACGTTGATTCACAAGACGTTGAAGCGAAAGGCACCAGCATTTTGGAAGGCCTTGATGGCATTTTGGTTCCTGGTGGTTTCGGTGAGCGCGGTGTGGAAGGCAAGATCATGGCCGCACGCTATGCTCGTGAGAACAAGGTTCCTTACCTGGGCATCTGTCTAGGCATGCAAGTGGCGTTGATCGAGTTTGCTCGTAACGTTGCTGGATTGAAGGACGCTCACTCTTCTGAATTTATGAAGCAAACTCCGCATCCAGTTGTGGGCTTGATCACAGAATGGGTTGACGAAGAAGGTAATGTAGAAGAGCGCAGTGAAGATGCAGACCTTGGTGGAACCATGCGTCTGGGTGCTCAACTGTGTCACCTGAAACCAGGTTCAAAAGTTGCAGAGCTGTATGGCGGCGAAACGTGCGTTGAACGTCATCGTCACCGTTATGAAGTTAACAATAACTATCGTAAACAACTTGAGGAAGCGGGTCTGTCTTTCGCAGGCTTGTCGACCGATAAGAAGTTGGTGGAAATCATTGAGATCCCGCAGCACCCTTGGTTTGTTGCAGGTCAGTTCCACCCTGAGTTTACTTCGACCCCTCGTGATGGACACCCTCTGTTCGCTGGATTTATCAAAGCGGCAGGTGAGTTCCAGAAGGGCGAGCTAAACTAACAGCGTATTGATGTGAGCGGCCGGTCTTGGCTGGCCGCTAATATTGACTTGATGAAGTAAGTGGGCAGTAACCAAGCACTTTTTCAAGTTGGTGTTAATAGCAATCCCATTAGTTATTTGGTGTGTTGTAGGGATTGCGAGCCAGATACCTAATGAGATTGTTAATTTAAACTCTGTATAGGAAATTTGTGTAATGGCAAAGATCATTAAGATTGTCGGCCGCGAGGTTATGGATTCTCGTGGTAACCCAACCGTAGAAGCAGAAGTGCATCTGGAAGGTGGGTTTATGGGTATGGCGTGTGCGCCATCCGGTGCTTCTACCGGTACCCGTGAAGCGCTAGAACTGCGTGATGGCGACAAGTCTCGTTACATGGGCAAAGGCGTACTGAAAGCCGTTGCTAACGTAAATGACATCATTGCTCCTGCTCTGGTAGATTTTGATGCCAAAGACCAGCGTGGCCTGGATCAGAAGATGATCGAGCTGGACGGTACCGAGAACAAAGACAAGCTGGGCGCCAATGCGATTCTGGCGGTTTCTCTGGCTGCTGCTAAAGCGGCGGCTGCGGCTAAAGGTCTGCCTCTGTACGCTCACATTGCTGAGCTGAACGGCACTCCTGGTCAGTACTCCATGCCTCTGCCGATGATGAACATCCTGAACGGTGGTGAGCACGCGGACAACAACGTTGATATCCAAGAGTTCATGGTTCAGCCAGTAGGTGCGCCAAGCTTCCGTGAAGCCCTGCGCATGGGTGCTGAGATCTTCCACAACCTGAAGAAAGTTCTGAGTGCCAAGGGCATGAACACTGCCGTTGGTGACGAAGGTGGTTTCGCTCCTAACTTGGCTTCTAACGCTGACGCTCTGGCGATCATCAAAGAAGCGGTTGAAGCGGCTGGCTACAAGCTGGGTACCGATGTGACTCTGGCACTGGATTGTGCGGCTTCTGAGTTCTACAAAGACGGTCAGTACGTACTGAGCGGCGAAGGTAAGAGCTTTGATTCTAACGGTTTCTCTGACTACCTGGCTAAGCTGACCGAAGAGTACCCAATCGTTTCTATCGAAGACGGTCTGGACGAGTCTGACTGGGATGGCTGGGCATACCAGACTCAAATCCTAGGTGACAAGATCCAGCTGGTTGGTGATGACCTGTTCGTAACCAACACCAAGATCCTGAAGCGCGGTATCGACAACAAGATCGGTAACTCCATCCTGATCAAGTTCAACCAGATCGGTTCTCTGTCTGAAACTCTGGACGCCATCAAGATGGCCAAAGACGCTGGCTTTACTGCGGTTATCTCTCACCGCTCCGGTGAAACCGAAGATGCAACCATCGCTGATCTGGCGGTAGGTACTGCAGCTGGCCAGATTAAGACCGGTTCTCTGTGCCGCTCTGACCGTGTTGCTAAGTACAACCAGCTGCTGCGTATTGAAGAGCAACTGGCTGGCAACGCGCCATTCCGTGGTTTGAAAGAGGTAAACGGCCAAGGTTAATTCCTAGCCCGAAACTCTGTTAAAAAAGTCGCCCTCGAGGCGACTTTTTTGTTGGTCATTTAAAACCATTCTTAGATTTTCGTTATTTGCCGTTTTAGCGCTTTTATTTTTGCTGAGCTTAGGTCAAGATCGTCGGCTTGAACTACTTTGGTATAACTTCGGCTTTCTTTTTCAAACCTATGGATGAGTGATGCGATTACTGTTACTGATTCTTACTCTAGCGCTAGGCCTGCTCCAATATCGCTTGTGGTTTGGGAATAATGGCTATGCGGAGATCACTCGTCTTGAGGTGCAGATTAAAGAGCAGCAACTGAGTAACCAGCAGTTGGCTGAGCGTAATCAGTTGCTTAAGCAAGAAATTTCCGACCTCAGAGATGGGCTGGAGTCCGTTGAAGAGCGTGCTCGCAATGAGCTGGGAATGGTCGGTGAAAATGAACAGTTCTTTAGGGTAATCAAACGGCCTAAAGCAAATAACAACTAAGCCGTTTATGGAGTCACAATGACGTTTCAATTGGGGCCTGTCGTTGCCGTGGTGCCCGCTGCTGGCATTGGCAAGCGCATGGGGGCGACGATGCCCAAGCAGTACCTACCTTTGGTAGGCAAACCCATTTTATCCCACACCTTGTCGCTGCTGTTATCTCACCCTCGAGTGGATCGCGTGGTGGTGGCCATCAATCCCGATGATGAGGTTTTTGCTTCGCTGCCGGAGGCGAACCACCCCAAGTTGTCGGCGGTGGTCGGCGGGGGAGAACGGGCTGATTCGGTGCTGTCAGCGCTCAATAGTATCGAGGATGAGCAAGCGTGGGCCATGGTACATGATGCGGCGCGGCCCTGTTTGAGCCATGCTGATATCGATGCGTTGATTGAGCAGGTCGGCGCTCAAGGGGCGATATTGGCAGCCAAGGTGCGAGACACCATGAAGCGCGGCGATGCCAATGGCAACATTGATCATACTGTAGAACGAGAGGCGCTATGGCATGCATTAACGCCACAACTGTTTCCGGTTAAAGCGCTTCGAGATGCGCTGGTTGATGGTTTGGCGCAGGGCGCGGCCATCACCGATGAAGCCTCGGCCATGGAGCGTTTAGGTTGGAAACCAAAGCTGGTTGAAGGCCAAATTTCCAACCTTAAAGTTACCCACCCGAGCGATCTTAAGATGGCAGAATTACTGATTCAGGAGACCCTATGATCCGCATTGGTCATGGATTTGATGTCCACAAGTTTGGTGGTGAGGGGCCTGTTACCCTCGCCGGCGTGAAAGTTCCTTATGAGCAAGGTCTGCTGGCTCACTCCGATGGTGACGTGGTGCTGCATGCTATCAGCGATGCACTATTAGGTGCCCTGGCACTGGGAGATATTGGTCATCACTTCCCAGATACCGACCCTGAATTTAAAGGTGCCGACAGTCGAGTGCTACTGCGTCACTGTTTCAGTTTGGTGCGTGAGCGTGGCTTTAAATTGGGTAACTTAGACGTCACCATCATTGCTCAGGCTCCCAAGATGGCTCCGCACATCGAAGCGATGCGACGCAATGTTGCTGACGACCTTGAAGCTGAACTGTCTCAGGTCAATGTGAAAGCCACCACCACCGAAAAGCTTGGCTTTACTGGGCGCGCCGAAGGCATCGCTGTTGAAGCGGTGGTATTGGTTACCCATGAGTGAGTATCAACTGCCGACTTGGCATTACCTCCATGGTAAACCCAGTGCCACAGCTCAGCTGAGAACCTTGCCGGAAGACTTTCAAGTTGATGAACTGATTCCTTTTAGTGCCGATGGCCAGGGTGAACATCACCTTATCCACATTAAAAAGCGACTGCTGACCACTCATCAGGTTGCTAAGCAGCTGGCAGCCTTTGCTGGGGTGAAGTCGATGGACGTCTCCTGGGCAGGGCTAAAAGATAAGTACGGCGTCACCACCCAGTGGTTTAGCGTGCGCATTCCCGGTAAGGAAACGCCGGATTGGCATAGCCTAAATGATGAAAATCTGCAGGTGCTTGAGGCACTTCGCCACAGTCGAAAATTGCGTACCGGTGCCCTGTCTGGCAACCGTTTTACCTTAACGCTGCGCGAGGTGAGTGATCGGGAGTCCGTTGATGCTCGTCTTGAACGGATCGCCGAACAGGGAGTGCCAAACTATTTCGGTGAACAGCGCTTCGGTCATGGCGGCCGCAATGTTGAGCGTGCTGCCGAGATGTTCGGTGGCCGCCGGGTGAAAGATCGCAACAAGCGCAGTATCTATCTGTCTGCGGCTCGAAGTTTTCTGTTTAATCAGATCGCCTCCATGCGTCTTGAGCAGCATGGTACGGCGCTGCTACCTGGCGATACCCTGATGTTTGCTACGGGCAACAGCCAGTTTAAGTCTGAGGTCGATGATGCCAGTATTCTGGCGCGTTATCAGGCAGGTGAGCTCAGGTTAACCGCGCCGCTGGCGGGCAGCTATCAGAGTCAGGGCGATGCGGCGGATGAATTTGAGCAAAATGGGTTGTCTCAGTGGCCTGAGCTGGTTTCTGGCCTAGCAAATGCTCGCATAGCTCAAGAGCGCCGCTCACTGCTGCTGAAACCACAAGGGCTTAAGTGGCACTGGCAAGACAATCACTTAGTGCTTAGCTTTTTGTTGCCTCCAGGCAGTTATGCAACCGCAGTACTGAGAGAGCTGCTCGACTATAAAGATATGCAAGCCTTTGAAAATCAAAGCATTGAAAAATAAACCGCGAACGGATAAAAATAGCCAACTATGAAGATCTTAATTAGTAATGATGATGGTGTGCACGCACCAGGCATCAAAGCCCTGACGGATGCATTGAGCGAGTTGACCGACGTGATGACGGTGGCACCAGACCGCAATTGCTCTGGAGCCAGTAATTCGTTAACACTGACCAACCCCCTTCGTGTGCAACAAGTGGAGAATGGCTATTACTCCGTGAACGGCACGCCAACGGATTGTGTGCATCTGGCCATTCGAGAGCTAATGGATACGGAGCCGTGCCTAGTGGTCTCAGGCATCAATGCTGGCGCCAATTTAGGTGACGACACTCTGTATTCAGGTACCGTGGCCGCAGCCATGGAGGGCCGTCACCTAGGGCTACCTACGATTGCCGTGTCTTTGGTTGGTCGAGAGCTTACGCATTACCAAACCGCTGCTAACTTTACGCGTACTCTAGTGGAAGGCCTACTAAAGAACCCCCTGCCATCCCATAAGATTTTAAATATCAATGTACCAGACCTGCCTGAAGCGGAGATTCAAGGGGTAAAGGTGACTCGACTGGGGGCGCGTCATAAGGCGGAGGGGATGATTAAAACTCAAGATCCCGCCGGACGTGATATTTATTGGTTGGGGCCTCCGGGTCAACAGCAGGATGCGGGAGAGGGCACCGACTTTCATGCGGTGGCCAATGGCTATATCTCAATTACCCCGCTCACGGTTGATTTGACCGCCCACGAGCAGCTGGCATCCCTAACTCAATGGGTGGACAAGCTCTAATGGTGAAAAATGGCGCTGCTTACGGGCAGCGATTGGCTCAGCAGCTGGCGCAGTCCGGGATCTGTGATCAACAGGTACTGACGGCCATTGCCAATACCCCTCGTCAGCTGTTTGTTTCTGGTGCGTTAACATCAAGAGCTTTTGAAAATACTGCTTTGCCCATCGGTCAGGGACAAACCATCTCTCAGCCCTATATTGTGGCTCGGATGACCGAAGTGCTTTTGAGGGATCTTCAGAGTGGGCCTGTGCTTGAAATTGGTACTGGCTCTGGTTATCAGTCGGCCATTTTGGCTCAATTACTGCCGCAGCTGTGCACGGTAGAGCGCATTAAAGCTTTGCAAATTGAAGCGCGTAGGCGATTGAAAAAGCTCGATCTTCACAATATTGCCTTTAAGTATGGCGATGGTTGGAAAGGCTGGGAGGCCAAAGGCCCGTTTTCAGGTATTATCGTTACTGCTGCTGCCGCTGAGATCCCTCAGGATCTGCTTTTGCAGTTGGCAGACGGTGGCCGTATGGTGATTCCCATTGGCGAACAGGAGCAGGTGTTGCATCTTATCACTCGCCATGGAGACCGTTTTATGAGTGAAGTACTCGAATCCGTGCGTTTTGTCCCTTTGGTGGCGGGTGAAACTCAGTAGACTAAACAAACAGCGCTCCGTGTTAGCGCTGTTTGCTTTTGGGGAGGGGCTGATTTTGCCCCTACCTCTGGAATTGATGCTTGCGCCTCTGTGTAGGCTTTACCCCAAACACGCTTGGGGGTTTGCATGGGTTGCTACTGTGTTTACCTCTTTGGGAGGCTTGGTGGCCTATGGAGCCGCTTGGTTTGCCGCTGAGCAATGGGTATGGCCTTTGGTTGAGCGTTGGGGCTATGAGTCGGCTCTGAATGAGATGCTGGAACTGGTACGCTCATACGGTCCTTGGGTGTTGGCGGTAACGGGGTTGACGCCACTGCCCTTTAAACTGGGCACGTTGGCCTGTGGGTTATCAGGTGTTGGGCTAATTCCGGTGCTATTAGCCGCATTAGTAAGCAGGGTCAGTCGCTATCTGTTGGTGGCATGGATCGCAACCAAGTCAGGGCAACTGCCTTGGGGCGGGCGATACTTTGGTTGGTTTGTTTTAGGGCTATTTTTGTGCGTAATGTTGTTGTTTCTTTAATTACAATCACCGTACTTCTTGGGGTGAGTGGCTGCTCATTTCAAGCGAATACCCCTGCGCCAGTGGAAACGTTATACACAGGCAAAACCTACAAAGACAAAATGAAGGGCAGCCTTAAACAAAGTCGCTATCAAGTTCAGAGTGGGGATACTTTATATTCTATCGCATGGGCGTCTGGACGTGATTTTAAAACGCTGGCTAAACTCAACAATTTACATTCGCCATATACCATTCAGCCTGGGCAAACCCTTAACTTGTCTGGCCAGTTGCCAAAGCCGCGGCCTGTAAGGCCTAGCACAAAACCGAATAAAATATCGAAAGTTCCAAAGCCAGCGCAATCTCAAACTGTCACCAAAACAAAACAAAAAGAAAATGCTAAATCTGTTGATCCCAAAAAGTCTCAAGGGTATGCTTCAACAACGAATTCACAATTTACTAACAATAAATCCACTTTTGATGGCTCAGGCAAAATCAGTCGTTGGAGCTGGCCCACTAAGGGAAAAGTGATTGCCAGTTTTTCGTCGACGGCTCAAGGCAGGCAAGGGTTGGATATTGTTGCGAGAGAAGGTTCTCCAATTGTGGCTTCGGCTGCAGGCAAGGTGGTTTATGCTGGCAGCGCATTACGGGGTTATGGTCAACTAGTGATCATCAAGCACAACGATGAATTTCTTAGTGCTTATGCCCATAATAAAAAGATATTTGTTAAAGAAAAACAGGAAGTTAAATTAGGTCAAAAGATTGCAGAGATGGGCAGTAGCGACAGCGACAGAGTGAAGCTTCACTTCGAGATTCGTTATCGAGGCAAACCCGTTGACCCAATGAGATATCTTCCAAAGCTGTAAGCTTTTTAAAGGGACGTCAAGGTACATGGAGGCTTTACCGTGAAGTAAACAATCTGGTTTGGGACAAATTGGGAGACTGGCCAATGAGTCGGAATAGCAAGCGATACAATAGTGCTGTAGCCGTAGCGATCGATAAGGATGAGATGGTTTTGGGGACTGACTCTTCCGCAGCAACGACTAAGACAAACAGCAAACAAGACGAGTCCGTAGATCAACTGGTTCAAGACGATCTGCAGAAGAACCTAGACGCCACTCAGCTCTACCTGAGTGAGATCGGATTTTCTCCTCTGCTTACCGCAGAAGAGGAGGTCTATTACGCCCGCCGCGCGCAGAAAGACTGCGCCAAATCTCGCAATCGTATGATTGAGAGTAACCTTCGCCTAGTCGTTAAAATAGCCCGCCGATATAACAATCGAGGTCTGCAGCTGCTTGATCTGATTGAAGAGGGCAACCTAGGACTGATTCGTGCCGTGGAGAAGTTCGACCCAGAACGAGGTTTCCGTTTTTCAACATACGCCACGTGGTGGATTCGACAGACCATCGAGCGCGCCATCATGAACCAGACACGAACCATTCGTCTGCCGATTCATGTGGTCAAAGAGCTCAATGTTTATCTGCGAACGGCACGAGAGCTGGCACACAGCCTGGACCATGAGCCAACTGCTGATGAGATCGCGGCTAAGCTGGATAAGCCTGTGGAAGACGTCAGCAAGATGTTGAAGCTGAATGAAAAGATCAGCTCTGTGGATACGCCGATCGGTGGTGACTCTGACAAAGCGCTGCTGGACATCATCGCGGACGATGACGGAGCCAGCCCGGAAGTTCAGGTGCAGGAAGACGACATCCAAGACTCAGTAGTGAAATGGTTGGATGAATTGAACTCCAAGCAGCGGGAAGTACTGGCGCGTCGATTCGGGTTGTTGGGCTACGAGCCTTCCACGCTTGAGGACGTAGGGCGTGAGATCGGTTTGACCCGTGAGCGGGTTCGCCAAATCCAGGTGGAAGCGCTACGTCGTCTTAAAGATCTGCTGGGCTCTCAGGGCCTTAATAGCGAAGCGCTGTTCCGACAGTAAACTTGACGTAACTGAATTAAAAAACGCGGCATCTAGCCGCGTTTTTGTGTTTTTAGGCCGCTATTGCACCCCTTAATCAGCTAAACAGCATCGAGAGCCTGAGAGACATCGGCAATGATGTCGTCGATATGCTCAATTCCCACCGAGAGGCGCACAAGATCTTCACTGACACCTGCTTTGGCTAACTCTTCAGCGTTGAGCTGGCGGTGTGTGGTAGTAGCGGGATGACAAGCTAGGGATTTGGCATCACCAATGTTCACCAGCCTAAGCACCATCTTCAGGTCATCGATAAATTGGCCTCCTGCTTGACGGCCGCCTTTGATGCCAAAGCTCAAGATACCGGATGCGTTACCTTGGCATAGCCGCAGGCAGCTCTCGTGATAGGGACTATCTGTAAGTCCGGCGTAGTTTACCCACTCCACCTTTGGATGCTGCTGTAAAAACTCAGCAAGTTTCACAGCATTATCGCAGTGGCGCTCCATGCGAAGGGATAAGGTTTCTAGTCCCTGTAAGATAAGAAATGCATTGTGGGGTGATATGGCGGCACCGGTGTTGCGAAGAGGTACGACTCGGCAGCGGCCGATGAAGGCTGCAGGGCCCAAAGCGTCGGTGTAAACGACGCCATGGTAGGAGGGATCCGGTTGATTCAAAATAGGAAAGCGTTCTTTATTGGCAACCCAGTCAAACTTACCTGAGTCGACGATGATGCCTCCGACAGCCGTACCGTGACCACCAATGTATTTGGTCAGAGAGTGGATAACGATATGGGCACCGTGTTCAAAGGGGCGACAAAGCACCGGAGTGGCCACTGTGTTGTCCACCATCAGAGGAACGCCGTGGCGCTCGGCAATTTCGGCCAGACGAGCTAGGTCGACCACATTACCCGCAGGATTACCAATTGACTCACAGAAGATCGCTTTGGTGTTTCCATCTATGGCGGACTCGAAGCCATCAAAATCGTTGGCATCGACCATGCGAACTTCGATGCCCTGTTTCGGTAGGGTATGAGCAAATAGGTTGTAGGTGCCGCCATAAAGTTGGCTGGTGCTAACAATGTTGTCCCCCACTTCACATAGGCACTGAATGGCGTAAGTGATGGCAGCCATGCCAGAGGCCAACGCCAAGGCACCAATTCCGCCCTCCATTGCGGCAACACGCTGCTCTAGCACATCGGTGGTGGGGTTCATGATGCGGGTATAGATGTTGCCCGGAACCTTAAGGTCGAACAAATCGGCGCCGTGTTGGGTGTCGTCGAAGGTGTAAGAGGTGGTTTGATAGATGGGAACGGCTGCCGCTTTGGTGGTGGGTTCAGAGGTATAGCCGTGATGCAGTGCAATAGATTCCAGTTTCATAGTGCTTCCCTGTTGTGGCATTCATCGTTTGAATTTCGCACAACAGGGGCAATAACCCAAGGGCTTATTGCGCAAAATTAGGCGGCAAGTTTGAATAGTTTGGCGTTTATGCTGCGAACTTTGGGCATCACCAATAGGTTTAGGCTAAAAGCTATCGGCCAAGCGATAACAAAACTGCGTAGCCAGCGATGGAGGAACTCGGCATCGAAACCGGTGTTGATGGCGCAGATCACCAGGGACATGGTGCAGGCCATTACGATGCTAGGGAGCAAAGTACCCAGTAGGTGGGTTTTGATTCTTGTCATGATATGGCTCCCGATTCGTTGCGTTCCAAAGTGGAGATAGTTTAAGTTAAATCATTATTGGAATTAATGGCGATAAATTGAAGTATGAGTTCCATATTTGGAAATCTCGACGATCTTTTTCTGTTTTGTCTCGTGGTTAAGTTTGGCTCCATGCAATCGGCGTCCGAGCGCTTATCCCTTCCTATTGCAACCGCATCCAGGCGGCTTACGCAGTTAGAGAAGCGTTTGTCACTGAAGCTTCTAGAGCGTCAGGGCAGAGTATTGCAGCCAACGCCATCGGGGCTAGCGCTTTATGAGCGGCTGCAGCCCCAATTTGAGGGCAGTGAGCTTCATCTGCAGGAGGTGCTGGACAGCCAGCATCAAGTCTCCGGCTCACTATCACTTTATGTGCCAATTGCGTTTTATTCCGGTCACTTAGCCCCTGTGATCGAGCACTTTCTATTGTGCTACCCAGATGTGAGGCTGCAGGTGCACCTCGCTAAGGAGAATCACATTCCTCAGCATGAAAGGGAGTTGGTGGTGGGCTTTGTGGAGCCTAAAATGGGGGATTACATCGCCAAGCCCTATTTTTTCTCCGACAACGGCCTTTATGCCAGTCGTGGTTATTTAGTGGAATATGGAACGCCGACGACGCCAGAAGCGCTCTATCAACACCATTGGCTCACCCATGATGGCTCACGTAGCTTGAGTTTGAGTGTTGGCGACCAAGCGGTTGAGCTGCAGCTTCAACCGCGCATGGAGGTCAATGACATCACTTCTTTAGTACAGAGCCTCAAGCGTGGATTAGGAATTGGAGAGTTGCCTAGGCATCGAGCCGACAGTGAGCCTGAATTGGTGGAAGTCTTGGGTGAGTATCGCCACGGTGGTCGTCAAGCGTATTTAAGTTACAAACGACGTCAATACCAGCCTAAAGCGATGACACTTCTGATTGAGGCGTTATTGGCGGCACAAAAAAGCCCGCATTAAATGAGATTAAGCGGGCCCAGTGTGGCTTGGGTTCATCCTAATTTAGGACAGAACTTCGGTAACCCAAGGTAGCATCTGCTTTTTACGGCTTAAGAAGCCTTCGAAGGTGAGGCTGTCGCCGTTAGCGGCCTTGATGGTGTCAGCCAGAGGGCCAGCTACCAGTAGGCGAGTCTCTTCCGAGCGGATGTTGGTCAGCATCAGTGCGGCCAGATCCAAACCTTTGTCGGCAACACGCTGCTCCATAACGGCCTGCATGTTCGCCAGTTCGTGCTTAACTTGACCATAATCGGCCAGCTCAAGCTGACCCAGAGTGGTGCTTTTGCCTGAGATTTCGTAGTTTTTCACGTCTTTGTCGAGTAGGGCTTCAGTTGACAGACCTTCAACGTTGGTTTTGGCTGCCAGCAGATCAGCCAGGAAGCTCTCCACTTCAACGCCGGCCAGAGGCGCCAGCAGATCAACCAGCTCTACATCACGCTCAGTGGTGGTTGGCGACTTAAGGCCTACGGTATCGCTTAGCAGTGCACCCAGCATTAGGCGGGCGATTGGCTGAGGAATCTCAACATTATGAATGCCGAATAGCTCAAACAGCACGGATGCTGAAGAGCCTAGAGGCATCAACCAAGCTTCCAGTGGCGCAGAGCTGGTTAGTGTGCCCAGACGGTGGTGATCGACGATACCAACCAGGTCCGCTTCGTTAATGTCGTCTGGTGCTTGTTCAGCTTCACTGAAGTCTACTAGGTAAACTTTCTCACCTTTCAGTGGCTTGTCCAGCATCGGCGGCAGTTCAACACCTGCGAAATCAAAGATGAATTGAGTCTCGCGGCTAACTTCGCCTAGGCGAAATGGGGTGGCGTCTTTACCACGGGCGTTTAGCCAGTGTGTAGCGATAACGGCGGAGCTTACGCAATCGCTATCTGGGCTCTTATGGCCAAATACGTTGATCATTGGGGTTCCTTAACATTACGGCAGGGCTTCATAGCGCCCAGTTTCGGAAGAAAAGGCGCTTACTATACACCCAAATGCAAGGGGCAAACAGTGGCCGCAGAGCTCAAGGCTCAGTTTGGTTAAAATAGCGTCACAAGCTGGGCGATAATTGGCAAAAGTACGCTACTGATTATTGCAGACAATGCCATAGCTAGTGCGGAGAAACTGCCCGCCGTTACGCTAATTCCGAAGCTTCTGGCGGTACCGATGCCATGAGCGCTAATGCCCATGGCAATTCCGATAACGCGATCGTCCCGATAACCCAGCCGGTACAGGTAGCCGGGGCCAATAACGGCTCCCAAAATGCCGGTGGTGATAACGATAAATGCCGTCAGAGGAGGAATTCCGCCAATGTGTTCGGCGATGCCCATGGCAACCGGTGTCGTAATCGAAAGGGGTAATATGGATAACAGTAGTGGATGGCCAGCGCCCGTAAGCCAACCGATAGCCAGCGTACAGAGCGCCGAGACCGATAAGCCTAGTAACAAGGTCGTGGCAATGGCAACACCAAGCCCCTTAAGTTTATTTAGTTGCTGATATAGAGGGATCGCCAGGGCAACGGTAGCTGGTCCCAAAAACAGGTCGATGACTTGAGCCCCATTAAAATAGAGCTCGTAGGGGATTTCTAGAAACCAAAGCAGGGTAATCAGCACTGTAGCGGATAAGGCCACTGGGTTAAGTAGAGCGGGCTGCCCTAACTTTTGAAAGCCGGCATTCATCAGCTGATATAGGCCGATGGTGGCCACTAACCAAAACCATGGCTGATGAATAAGCCAAGAGCCAAAGCCCATTAAGGCGTCACTCATGGTTGCCGCCCTCTTTTCGTTTTAACCATCGATTCATCACCGCAGCGCTTGCCCATAAGGTCACTAGAGTGCTGGTTAAAATTGATATCAATAGCACTAAGCCGTTTTCTTGAACCAGAGAGGCGTGGTTTATGACACCTACCGCTGCGGGGACAAATAGCAAAGGAAGGTAGCGCAGTAGAGCGGTGGCAGCTGGTGCGAGAGTGTGATCCAGTCCGCGCTTTAAAAGCAGTGCCAGCAACAGCAAAATCATGCCCGCCACAGGGCCGGGCAGCGGCAGCCCGGTGACATGAACAAGGGCCTCTCCAAGCAGTTGAAACAGAATAATCAGGCACAAGCCTATAAGGGTTGGCATTGATGGCTACCGAGTTGTAAGTCTTATGGTGTGATTACTTTAACTCTGCTCAGGAACCTTAAGCAAAGTATGAATGCATTCGATGGGCTTAAGACCACCTAAGGTTGGCCTGAAGAGTTGTCTGAGTGGCTATTGGGGTTGCACTTTTGGTAAGGCCGTGTGAGTGGTATCCCCCACGGCCGTTGTTGGTCTAATCAACTGCATTTTACCGGTATTCGCTGTGAAAACGTTGCTGGGGGAGAGACAAGAGCTCAGTGACATGATAACTGGAGGAAGCCGCCTTGGTATCTAGACTCGATAAAACCTTCGAATTTGTCCTGCAACAATCGCTCTTTTAGCTCTGGTTCTCCACCAAATAGCACAAATTGGTCATCGGGGCTTAGGGTTTTGGTAATGGCGGCACACATGAGCGGCTCTTCAATTAACGAGGTTGCTGAGCGCAACATCATTGGGGTTAGTTGTTGATCGTGTCTCAGGTAACCTCTTATATGACTACCCACAATGCTGATGGAGAGCTTTTTGCTATCACCATCAAAGATAAAAAAGCCAATTTCAACCTGGATGTCGAGGCCGGACAATCTAACCTCTTTCGCAAGCTTTTGTAACAGCAATTCAGGTTGCAAGGTTTCAGGTGGGTCTTCTTTTCGTCGTCGCCGCAGACGGTTGAGGTTGGCTTGGAGTACCGCACTGATCACCGCCGCTCGATGATCAGAGACTGGGGAGAATGCCAAAAAGCCGGCAGTGTGTCGCTGAGTGATGGCGGCGTGACTGACAAACCAAGGTGACAATAGGTTGCGGCTGTAAATTGAATAATCCAGCTGACATTGGTAGAGCCTGCTACTGGGCTTTTGATACATCAACTGTTGTGAAATTTCCGCAACACCGCTCTCTGCAAACTCATCGATGTCGAGCTGAGTTAACTCTTTGGGAGACCAGCGGCGCTCTGTATTTGGCAATACCGTGTGAGCGATCAGTTTAGAGAGTTGTTCAAGTGAGTGGTCACTGGAGAGGTTATCGATGCTTGCGACCACAAAGCTATAGCGTTCAACAACCTGCTGCATGAATATCGATGGCGGGGTAATCAAGATCACTGGAATTGGCGATCGAGATTCGTTGAGACTGCGAAGCAGCGTGATGGCGCCTTCGCCGGCGCATTGCATGTTGAGGATGATCAGTTCGATAGAGTGCGTAGTCAATCTCTGTAACACATCCTGACATTGGTCAACCTCATGACATTCCAAGTCAAATTGGTTGACCACCTCAGTTGCCCTTTGGCGATTTTGTTGTTCGCCATCAATAATCAAAATGGCTGGCTTAGCTGATCTCATTTTTATAATTTCCTACCCAATAAGCCCCCATCGACCACTCACTACAAGGGAAGCTTAGTCAAGCTCATCAAGATACTCTTCGAGTAACTCCTCGTCATCTTCTTGTATAGGCGGATTTCCATCGTAAATACTGTAGGCCACATATTGATAATATCCCTCTTTAACAAAAGAGTATGGATCGAGGGAGTTATCCAAAATGGCTTCTTGGCCAATCAGTTTGGAGCGAGTGGATAAACCATCCAACGCCCAGCGGGCTGCGGATTGCCAAAAGGTAAAGTTGGCATAAGGGAAGTACAGGCCATCCACGTAATCGCCGACTTCGTCGCGAATGGTTGACGGGCCTAAAACCGGTAGCATCAGATAAGGGCCATCGGGTACTCCCCAAGTGGCTAATACTTCGCCAAACTCATCTTGTTTACGTTCCAATCCCATATTGGAGGCAACATCAAAAATCCCCACGACGCCTAGGGTGGAGTTGATGAGGAAACGTCCGGTTGCATTAGCAGCCCAGCCCCCTTTACCTTGAAGTAGATTGTTGACAGCACTAGAGGGTTCTTCCAAATTGTGGAGAAAGTTGTCTAAGCCGTTTCGGGCACCCTCGGGTACATAGTCTGCATAAAAGTAGACGACCGGTCGAAACAGTTTCTTATCCAAAATTTGGTAGTTGAAGTACCAGATGCTGCGGTTAACCCCTTCCCAAGGGTCTCGCTCATCGATATATTCAACTTCAGGGGTAGATTGAGATTCTACTGCGAAGCTTAGGCTTGGCAAAAAGCTCAAAGAAAGTACTAGCCCTAATTTAAGAAAATCCTTCAAGCGTCGATATCCTCTATAAGTACAACCAAGAATTGGCTTGATATTTTTGGTGATTTTTAAGTATTAATATGGAGTTTAGTGTTTGATGGCCATTTTGCCTACTGCAGCTATCTCGGCCACGGCTCAATCAGGTCCTCAAACCAACCCTAATCTTGTATGGGGACAGGTACAGCGACTGGCCGGAGGAACAGCCATTTCAGTTGGAAATCAGGCGATCCCTTCACCAAGTTCAATGAGTCTGCCGGTCGGAAGTTGGGTGCTCCTCAATGGGCGCCAACCTCAGAATTCGACCCCCAAAACGGTGTCCCTTCTGCATACCATATCACAGCCGGATGTAGTTAAAAATCTTCAGAAAGCCAATTTAAACAACCACAAAGCGTTAAAACTGTCCTTGAACAGTGTCGGGCAGTTGCTGTCAACGAAAGGTGAAATACTGCATCAAGTTAACGGAGCTTCTCCTGGTCCCGTATGGCTACGGCTCTCGGAGGAATCTGGCCGACCCAAAGTGTTGCTCTATCGGTTGGCTAGTGTTATCTCTGCGCCTTCGGAAAAATCTGTGCAGGCAAACGCATTAAGTGACAATTTAATTCAACCTCGGCTAGAGCAGCTGATGAAAAATGATCAAATTGTTGCTTTGTTGCAGGCGGTGTCGGGGCGAAGCTCTGGCGGTTTATCTCAGTTGTTGCCAAACTTGAGTATGTTGGCGTCGCCAGTGTTGGTTCAATCCCTATTGGGACAGTTGGGCCACTTAAGAGGTCGCGGGCCTCTGGTTGAGCTGGCCAAGGTCTTGGTGGCACTAAAAGGCCGTACGCTACCCGTGACTCAACAAGCCTCGCAGGCTTCACTGATTGCCGCGCTGACGGAACTTTTGGGTCAGCATATGGAATTTCAGCGTCGTAGCAGCCTAGATGAAAATCAATATTTGCTCTATTTTGCCTTACCTTACGAGCTGGAGCAGCGTCAAAAGCAGCTTCAGCTAGGGGTTGCCCGTTATCCTGAGGCAGACTCGGAGTTTTGGCTGTTGACGTTAAAGTTTGAGTTATCTCAAGGAGCGCTGCTGATGCGAGCCCGATATCAAGACTTGGCACTGCAGTTAACCCTTATTAGCGACAGTCGGCAGTTAGCCCATCGAGTCGATGAGCATGCCGAAGAGCTAATGGAGCGACTGAACCAACAAGGGATGACGGTACAGGTCCCCCTATGCCAAGTTGGCCAGATCCCTGAGTCGATTGCGACTCCAGCTAAGCGAGTGACCTATGGTGCCCATGGACGATAACAACACTAAGCTGGCGACAGCGTTAAAGTACGAGGCTCCAACCGCCCCGAAAGTGGTGGCTCAGGGCCAAGGAGATTTGGCTCATCAGATCGAGCAAGCGGCGATAGAAGCTGGAATTTTGGTTCATGAAGATAAGCAATTAGCGCAGCTGCTGGATAAGTTAGAGGTGGGTCAATCGATTCCCCCTGAGTTGTATTTGGTGATTGCCGAGCTGATTGCGTATGCCTATTTATTGGAAGGCAAGTTCCCCGAGCAGTGGCGAAACGTCCATGAAAAAATTGATTTTTACTCATAAAAAAGAGCTGCCACAGGCAGCTCTTTTTTGTTTTGGGAGGCTGGCTAGAAATTCAGACTAGCGACCACCACAACCATAAGGCGTAACGCTGTTGATATAGCGAACGTCTTTGATGCGGTTGTAATCCAACGGGTTGAGTGGACTGTGCTGTTTTACGTACTGATACAGCATGTCGGCGTCAACAAAACCGGTGTTGCGAGCCTGCTCTAGCTTTGGATACTTGTTGCCACCGGCGGCATTATAGCTGGGCAGCGTAAAGCGGTAGCTTCGGTCGGCATCGAATGGCTGACCGTTAATGGACTTAATATCCACTTCGCGCGAAAGGCAGTTAACGGTCATATTGATGCCACTAAAGTGTGCAAAAGCCCCCGAACCACGAGTTTTGGTGGCCACTTTCGAGAGGTATTTTTTGAGCTCTTCGCCGCCCATCTCGGTAACGGTAACGCTGTTGGCAAATGGCTGAATTTTCAATACATCACGGTAGCGAATCGGCCCCTCTTTTAGAGAGGTTCGAATGCCTCCAGAGTTCATGATGCCAAAATCGGCCGGATTAGGAAGCTGTGTCTGCGCATGGGCAAGCATGATGCCTAGAGGGTTAATCTGGTAGCGCACTACCTTGCGGTCGCCATCGAATTTCGCCTCTGCGACGCCGATCTTCTCTTTGAGTTTCTCTTGTCCCTTCATTTGATAAGGGCGCAGTAGATCGGTGGTTTCCTTATCCTTGGGCACTTGCAGTTGGAAAGGATACATGGAGTCGAACTTAGTGGCGGTGTTTACCGGCACCAACTGGTAATTCGCTAAATGCAGTTCGCCGCCGTAATACTCAAAGTCAGCTCGGCCGACGTATTTGCCCCACTCGTAGGCTTGCATGATCCAAGTGCCATTTTGGCGATCTGGCTTACAGGGTTCATCTCGGCTGTAATCCTCAACATAGAGCCCGGTATCTCCTTCCATGCACACCGGGAGCTGAGAGTGACCGCCAATGATCGCTTGCAGCTGTCTAGGGGCAAGGCTTCTTGCTAACGCCACATCGCCGGGGGTATTGCTACCATGATCGCCATTTTCATAGTGACCCATGTGGGTTAAGCCAAATATAAGATCCGGTTTATGTTGCTGTTCAAGTTCGGTCAGAATCAGCTGGATCTCCTGGCGGGGAGAGGTGAACTTGAGATCTTTGACGAATTCAGGGTTACCAATTTCCGCGGTTTGCTCGGTGGTAAGACCGATGACTGCAAGGGTTAACCCCTGAACTTCAAATAACTTGTATGGTTCGAAATAGCGCTGCCATTTGCCGTTAACTTCGCGATAGATGTTGGCTGACAACCAAGGGAAGTCCGCCCATTGGCGCTGCATATCCACTACCGACAGCGGGTTGTCGAACTCGTGGTTACCTACGGCCATGGCGTCATAGCCAAGGTGGTTCATACCGATAAAATCAGGCTCGGCATTTTGCAGATCGGATTCGGGCACGCCGGTGTTGATATCACCACCGGAGAGAAGAAGGACGTCACCACCTTGCCCGGCAACCTCTGCGCGAATCTGGTCGATGACGGTTTTTCGTGCGGCCATGCCGTATTCGCCGCGCTTGCTATGCCAGAAACGACCATGATGGTCATTGGTATGCAGTATGGTGAATTTTCTGCAGTCATCACCGGCAGCGATGCAGGCCGCAGATGCGGTGATTACCGGCTCTTGAGGTTCCTCTTTTTTGCTGCACCCAGTTAGCGCGATGGCTAGGGCGACGACAGTGCCAGTGGTAATCAGGCAGGAGGGAAGGTGTGAGCGAGTCATGATAATCCTTCAAGAGAGACAGTGTTTTGGCTGCGCTGATCCATTGCCCGTTTGGGCGAGGCAAAGGCATGCCCTGTTGGAGTGCAAGCCAAGATGTACATAGTGAAAAAGCAGCACCGAGATTTTATCTGGTGCTGCCTTTGAAGCCATCTAAGGGTGTTTAGTTGAAACGGGAGGCGACGGCTGCCTCTAAAGAGCACAACATACGCCACTCCCCCGTAATCGACTTACTTAACAAAAGCCGCGGCACTGGCTTTGGCTTTTATCTTTGATGGTACTTATTTGCTCATCCGGCGGCGCAGGTTTGCTAAGCCAAACAGAGACAGCAAGGCGAACCAGCTGGTGCTACCACCACTGCCATCGCTGCTCTCCTCTACGATGTCTGCAACCAAAGAGTCGCGGCTGGCAACTTTTACTTTGAAGCTACGACTGGAATCAGCAACAACTTTGCCATCACGCTCAAGGGCTACGGTGACGTTATAGCTTGCTGAAGGAGCGCCAAAGACTTCGAAGGTCACCATGGTTTGACCATCTTCAGTCAACACCACATTTGGCTCAACCAGTTGGCTCAGATCCAGACGGTCTTCATCATTCGATGGGCTGAGGCTTACGGTAGCAACATCCCCTTTTAGGGCATCGGCAGCAGCAGGAACCTGATATGGAACTTTAATTAACTTGTTCTGTTTGGTCAGGTGCAGAGCATTTCCTGATTCAGTTTCACCTGGCAGGTAGCTTAAGGTGATCAATGCTGGATCATGATCTGAAGAGCGGAAGTGGTCTTCGGCATAGTACTTGTTTTCTGAACAAGGATTAGAGCTGCTATAGCTGACGCACTTGTATTCCCAGTTGTAATCGTACAGGTTTGATTCTGCAGCATTGATGTGCCAATCCGCAGCGTCAATAACACGATCTTCCAGAGAAGGGGTAATCAGGATATGGTCCAGAGAGCCCACTTCATCATTGTAGGAGTAACTCCAAGGTGTTTTGCCTTTCTCTTCAAACAGTTTGCCAACGATGTCAACATAACCAAAACTGTTAGTCACAGTGATTGGGTCGCCATTTGAGTTAAATTGAGGCTTGCTGCCGATGAAGGTATCGCGAGCTGTAGTCAACGTTTTGTTGGTTGGGTTTTCGGTCAGTACCAGCAGAGGGTCTTCATGAGCGTAAGCATTTAGGTCACCCATGATGATCTTATCACCAGCGATCTGCTGCATCTCTTCCCCAAGGCGAACGGCACCAGCGACACGGAATTCAGCACAGGAACCTTGGAAGTCTAAGTCCGGTGCTCTGCTTTTCCATACAGTGGCATCTCCAAACTCAACGCCTTGCCAATCTTCCCAACAGGTAGAGCCTTTAGATTTAAAGTGGTTCACAGCAACGGTTAAACGCTTGCCGGTTTGGTTAACCACGAAGGTTACGACCAATGCATCTCGGTGGTAGTTCTGGCCGCTCTCCAGAATCTCATCGTTACCATCTTTGATCACCTCATTGTTGTCATTCACAATGGTAGGCGCCTTTTGTTGAGGCATGGTGATAACTTGAGTGCGTTCGATGCTGACCTTGCTTGGGCGGTAGATAATGCCAGTCGCAATGGCGTCAGAGCCCAGAGAGTCCAGCTCATCCAGCACTTCGTTGCCGTTGTGGTCGAAACCAACGAATACGTAGCGATTTTCCGTAGAGTAAGGCTTGTCAGCATTGTCGGCGTATTCGTCGTGGTAGAATACGTTTACTTCGTTGACCAGATCGGCAATGGCGCTGTTCTGGCCAAAACCGTTGTTTTCCATCTCCATCAAACCAACAACATCAGCGTCTAGGGCTCGAATCGCTTCAACCAGCTTTGATTTTTGCTGAATGAACTCGTCATAGGTGTCGGCACCTCGACTTTGACCAAATTGGTTCTGGTCTCCGCCAAATGGCGAGTTGAAGTAGTTGAACAGGTTTTGGCTGGCAACACGGATGGCGAAGTGATCCTTCGGTGCATCCTCTTTGATGTCTGGGCTGTCTGTTCTAGGTAAATTGTGGACGAAGTTGCTGTTGTTTAGTTCGTTAGTAACGGTAAGTGCGTACTCACCGTAGCTGTAGCTGATAACCCCTTCCATGCCGATCACACTGTCATCGATACGGATGTAGTTATGCTCTGGTGCAGTTTCAAATTGCGGATAATAAGGGATTTGACCATTAGCTGCTTTGGTTGAGCTTTCGATGGTCAGTCGATAATCGTCGTTCTGAGCCGCTGCGGCTTTTGACTCATCGCTTCCTGCAACATTCAGCTGGTTAGGCTGCATATTCGGGCGGCTATAAGCCAAAGTAATGTTATTGCGGTAGCTGTCATAGTTGAAGCTGAAGCTACGAGATACGCGCATGTTTTGCTCGCCGTCTTTTAACGGATCCATATCCGTAGGCAGGTTAACAAGCATGCCTTCATAGCGCTCTAGAGTGTTGCGGAATGAACCGTTATCGGACTCTAGGATTTCAATATTGGTTGCTGCAGTTGGGGTGATATTGTTGTCAACGATTTGCCAAGTTTCAGCAGACAGTTGGGTCTGACCATAGTTCTCAGCTACCTCGCTGCCCAAACAAAGAGTTCGGCCAATCATCTGACTGTCGGCACTGCCGCTTTTAACAAAAATACCATCTGAGGTCAGTGGGTTATTGTCCGAAACTTCGCTACGAAGGTAGAAACCTTTGGTCGGTAGGCTGACTACGGCGGTAACCACACCCTGAACGGTAACACTTTCCCCGGCAAGCGGTGATTTATCACCTTCGCCTTGAATGACGCTGATGTCGGTCAAGTTCTCACAAACGAAAGGTATGAACGAGTCTGCCAAGTTAGGCTCACCAACGGTTGAGCTATCCAAAGGTGAGATCTCTTCCCATTGGGATGCGGTGTAATCTTCACTTGGTGCTGGTGCGTTGCCATCTGCGTCCATACGGCGGCGCAAGGTGGTATCGGGAGCCCACACGCTGCCATCGCCTACAGGGCCAACGCGATCGATGATGGTATCGCCATTCTTGATGAAGACACCATCATTTCCACTTAGGTAGAAGTTCGAGTATCGAGTATCGGCGTGGCCAACCCCTAAAATATAGTTACCATCGTTGCTTGTGATGGTGGTTTTCAGTTCATCGCTGGCACCGTCGTTCAATACAACCAGTGATTCGCCAGGCTCAATGGTGAGATCTGTGAGCAGTGCTTTGCCATCCGCTCTCAGCAGTTTGTTTTCGTATTGGCCGTTACCAAGAATGTAAACCGCAGTCTCTTCGGTAAAGGTAAATGCATCGGTAGCGTGGGTATTGGTGATCTCAACGGCGCCCATATTGGCAGCGCCATCTTTCTGTAGCATCTCTGTGATCAATAGATCGTCAACGGCGGCGTGTGCACCTGCGCTGATGGTGCTGGCAATGGCCAGCGATAGAATACTTTTATTCATAGCAAACTCGGTAAATTATTAATTCGATTTGGAATTAGAAGTACATGCGAGCGTAGGCATAGCCGGCTTCCGGAGCTTCGCCAAAGCGGCCTTCCAGAGACAAAACAATGTCTTTTGCCGGGCGGTAATTGAAGCCGATACTGCCCCAGCGACGGTCTTTGCCGTACTCGGGTGGAAGCTCAGTGAAGTCGTAATTAGGGCTCTCTACGTCCCAATTTTCGTACTCTTCATGGTTTGCTGAAGCAATGATCTCCCACTGGTGGTTCAAGTCATATTTACCAGTCAGAGTCAGGCCGTAGTTACGGAAGGTTTGGTAATCTAAATAGGTATCGCCGCTCTTACGAGTCGCGAGATCTTCATCTTCGATGAATCCGTTGAAGCCCAGAGTTAACTGAGGCATCACTTTTAGGCGCATGCCTAGACCAACTTGTTGTTGTTCACCGTACTTAGTTAGGCTATCTGAGCCTCCCCGACCTTCGAGGCCAATAACGACAGAGAATACATCAGACATCCAACCAACGTAGCCGTTTACAATATCGCCTTGTAGGGAGCCGTTTTTGTGCTCACCTTCGTAGGAGTAGGAAGCACCAAAGATCAGGTGTTCGAACTCGGCTTGGTACTTTACGGTGTTCTCTTGATCGCCAGCTTCGCCAGTTTCAACGGATTTGTTGAAGGTAAAGTCACCGAAATGATCGTAGTCGTCAAAGGCGGTGTCGGTAAGACCGATCTCGATCCACTGGTTGGGAGTAAAGGCGTAGCCGACATACATTTTGTCGATGTCTAGTTCAAATTCCCCGTCGCCGCCCAGCCAGTTACGGCGCTGATAATCCAGTTCTAGACGATAAAGGAAGTTCTTTTTTTGACCTTCAACGCCCATGGTGGCGAAGCTGTCATCAACATAGCCTTTGGTGTCGTAAAACTCGTCATGATTGTAATCAGGATTGGTATCGATGTGACCCCCAACACCCACTTCACCATAAAGGCGTACATGATCTCCTTCACCACCTTGAGACAAGGTAACTGCACTGGCTGAGCCTGCAGTAAATAGAGCAGTGAGGGCGATAGCAACGGTTGTTTTCTTTAGCATCGCGTGTAATTCCATTTTTATAAACATCAACCAGTCGAAGTGCTAGTTGAATTATTGTTTAAGGATATTTATTCATCAGAACGTGATTCGACGGGGAGATTGCGTAAACAAACTGACAGCCATTGCCAGTGGTTAGCAAAGTGAGGGGAATAAACTGAGTAACGTTAAGTAAATTCATAAATTGAGTAAATTAACTCTAATTTTGCATATTTTTGTTTTATGCACAGCTGAGAACATTATGTTCAAAATCGCTATTTTTAGAATAATCACATCGAAACTAAGTGAATTTAAGTTCACTACTACGTCATGCCTCGACTTTGAGGTTCTTCGCAAACTCCCTGTGGATCAGGTGCGTATGCTAGGTAATCCCAATGTTAAAAACAAGCGATAGCCCTACGCTGTTTTTTATGTGAAACAGTGTGTTCTATTGCTTGGGTTGTCTTTTGCTTGATATTAGTTTGTTTGATGTGGGTGGGCTGGTGTTTGGCACTGCGTATTTTGCATTTGTCGATATATTGATGATGAATGTAAAGAGTCGGTGGTTTCGAGTGATGTATTCCTCACTATTAATGCAATGTTTGAAAATATTTCTCATATTTGCATCTTTGAAGTAACAGGGTTACGGGTTGCTGCACTATTTTCGGTAGGTTTGATTCTTTAGTGTTGTCCACTTGCGAATTTGTAGTTTAATTTCGTGAATGGCTCCTCCGGCTATAGCTTTTTCTGACCGAGATCTCATTTGTTTGTATTGGGGTGGTATTGAGTTACAGTTTGTTGGGTTCGGTGCTTTATTCACCGCTTATTTTTTTATGAATGGCGGTTATTTTATCGACGCTGTCGTTAATGGTTCGCAGAGTGGCATCTTTAATATCAAGTGTAGAGTTTGGCAATAGCGTTGCTAACTTTACAGTCGTTATCGCGATACGGAATGAGATAGAGCGAAACGCTGTTGATGGCCCCATGAGAGACTCCAATAATAGAGTTCTGAATTTTATGGGAAAGGAACCGTTATGCACCGGGGATTGTATGTGCTAGTGCCGGTGATGGCTATCGCGGCTTACCTGACTCAAGGGTTGTGGCAAGCGGTAATCGAACTGGTTGGCTTTACCATTGTGGTGGCCCTGATAACCAAGGGAACAGCGACCACCACCGAAGCAGAATAAAAGCCAAATGACAGTGTTAGGTCATGAGATACAGCAGTGAGCCGCTGCTGATGGCCAACCACAGTGACACACCCAGAATTAGGGGTTTGGGCCCTGCTTCTTTTAGGCGTTTAGCGCTAATTCCACAGCCAATCAAAAATAGACACAGCACTAAAGCACGTTTGCTGGCGTAGAAGATCAGCTCGTAGGCTTGCTGGAATTGTGGCAACAGGTGGGCGACACCGATGGCCAGACAGTAAAATAGGATAAACATCGGCACGGCAACTTTGTTGCCTTTTTGACGAAACAGCAACGCACTAATGAAGGCAACTGGAATAATCCACAGGGCTCGAGCCAGCTTCAATGTGGTTGCGGTAATAAGTGCTTCATCACCATAAGCGCCAGCGGCCCCGACTACAGAAGAGGTGTCATGAATGGCGATGGCTGCCCACACACCAAATTGGTGCTGGCTCATCTCTAGCAGGTGACCGATGACTGGAAACAGGAACAGTGCCACTGAGTTGAGAACAAATACGGTGGCTAAGGCGATGGACGTTTGATGATCTTTGGCGTCGATGGCCGGGGCAACTGCGGCGATGGCGCTGCCACCGCAGATGGCGGTTCCTGATGAGATCAAATATCCGGTTTTCTTATCGAGCCCCATCCACTTAGTCAATAACGTTCCCAGTATCAAGGTGGCGAAGATCGACGTGACCACAATACCGATGCCGCTTTTGCTGGCTTCGATGGCTTGGTCTAATTGGATGCCGAAACCAAGACCAATGATGGAGTAGGCCAACAGCTTTTTGGCTACGGCGGCGGTGTTGATGTTTTTAGGGATCCATCCCAGGCTCGCAACGGCAACACCGAGTATTAGGGCCATCGGTGAGCTGACTAATGGCGTTAAGCACACCAGAGCCAAGCCAAAAAACGCCAGTTGCGTAGAGCGAAAGTTTGAAGTGGTGGACACGATAGGTGGTCCTTAAAAACGAATTAGGGCGACATTATAGGGCGCTTGCTTTCTCGGGTTAAGGCTAGATTGAAAGCAACTTACACAATTTGAGCGAAACTTGGTCGTAAAAGCCCTGTTTTCTCGAGATTACTGGCAGTTTTTTTCTGTTTTTTAGCAAGTTTTTATAAATTTAACTTGAGACAAAGATCACATTTGTCTGGATTCAAGGTTCCGATTTCGTTACCCTCTGTGGTTATATCCAAGTGGCATCTGTTGATTTGCAGCGGATGTCTTGTAGAGGCGCATCGTCTATCAGTAGTTCGAATTAGGGTGACCCCCAGAGAGTTCGAATCAAAGGAGCCGATGCCGAAGTGGTTCGGGCGTCATCCCGGATTGCTGGGGCTGCATTCAATAGGTGCAGCACTGCCATAGTAAATCCCTAAAGGAGTTGGGGAATAAAATTTACTGTGGAGCGCTACTGAAGGACGGCGACATGCAGCTCTGCGTGGCGCTCGCGGCAATTCGCCGTGTCAGAAGCCCTCCATCGTACCTATAAAAGAATTAAACACGATGGCTTTAGTAAGTTATGCCGATTCGGCACTGTCAATTTTACCTCCTGTTATTGCGATCACCTTGGCGATCCTATCGCGGCGGGTTTTGCTCTCCCTCGGGCTGGGTATTCTCACCGGCATCTTAATGTTGTCTGACTTCTCCGTTAGTTTGACTGCGGCACAGCTACTCGAGCGCACCGTGGCTTTGGTTTGGGACGGCGACGGCTTGGCCAGCTGGAATCTCTATACCATCGGTTTTTTGCTCAGCATGGGACTGCTGATGGCGCTTATCTCTTTGTCCGGCGGAACCCGAGCCTTTGCCCAGTGGGCGAGAAGTCGCCTCCACAGTGGTAAAGATGCCCAGTTGATGACCCTTTTCTTAGGTGCCATTGTCTTTATTGATGACTATTTCAATGCGTTGCTGGTGGGAAATGTTGCTCGTCCCATTACCGATCAACATGGGGTGTCTCGTGAGCGTTTGGCCTACTGCATTGATTCCACATCGGCACCGGTATGTGTGATGTCGCCCATCTCCACCTGGGGGGCATACATCATGTCGTTGTTGGCCAGCATCTTGGTTACCCATGGTTTTGAAGGCATGAGTGCGTTGTCTGCATTTGCTCAGATGATACCAATGAACCTGTATGCGCTGAGCTCGGTGGCACTGCTACTTTGCGTCGTGATGATGGATCTGGATTTTGGTCCGATGGCCAAGGCGCAGCGCCGAGCAGCCTTAGGGCAGCGCTGGGATGAGAGCAAAGGTAGCCCATCCGGCGATGAGCTTGGGCTTCCCGAGGCGGATAATGGCAAGGTGATCAACCTATTGGGCCCGCTGGTACTGTTAGTGTCTCTGGTGGTAACGCTGATGCTGGTCTCCGGCAGCCAGTCCATGGGCGATGTGCCTTTTGAACTGATAGGTGCATTGGAAAATGCCGATGGCTCTTGGGCTATGTTTACCTCGGGTTGGATTACCGTTGGTGTTACTCTGATTGCCCTTCTGCTTCAAGGGGTGTCGGTTGAGCATATCGCGATGGGCGTGCGCAAGGGTCTGAGCTCAATGTTGCCAGCGGTTTATATCTTGTTGATGGCCTGGACCATTGCTGGCGTGATCTCTGACCTGCAAACTGGCAGTTATCTCGCCAGTCTTGCCGCCGACACCCTGCCAGTATTCCTTGTGCCAGTCATTATCTTTGCGTTGTCGGCTTTCGCTGCATTTTCAACCGGAACCAGTTACGGTACCTTTGCCATTATGCTGCCCATTGCAGCCAATATGGCGATGGCCCTTGAGCCGGCTCTATTTTTACCGACAATGGCCGCAGTATTAGCGGGAGGTGTGTTTGGGGATCACTGCTCACCGATCTCTGACACCACCATTTTGTCGTCTACTGGGTCTGGCTGTCACCACATGGATCATGTGGCGACCCAGCTACCTTATGCGCTGCTGGCGGCCGTCGTTGCCGTTTGTGGCTATATGGTACTTGGTTTAACCGGCTCAAACGCGTTAGCCATAGTCATTTCGGCTATGGTATTGATTTCGATGGTGTTGGTACTTCGCCAGTATCGATTTACTACCACCATGAACAAGCTGGATGTCACGGCGCCTTAACGGCATTGGAGTAAATAAATGGACTATTTTAATCATCATCAAGGCCGGTTGATGGCGGAACAGTTAGACGTTGCCGAGTTGGCCACAGAGTTTGGTACGCCGTGCTATCTCTACTCTCAAGCCACCATTGAGCGTCATTGGCGAGCGTTTTCTGATGCCATGGGTGAGCGACCTCACTTGATCTGTTACGCGGTGAAAGCCAACAGCAATTTAGCCATCTTGAATCTGATGGCACGCATGGGCAGTGGTTTTGATATTGTTTCCGGCGGCGAGCTAGCTAGGGTGATCGCCGCTGGCGGTGACCCGGCCAAAGTGGTGTTCTCCGGAGTTGGAAAAACCGCCGCTGAGATGCGCCAGGCTCTGGAGGCGGGCATTCATTGCTTTAATGTGGAGTCCGAACCGGAGCTGGATCGGCTTAATGCGGTGGCGGGAGCGCTTGGGAAGCGGGCACCGGTGTCCCTGCGCATTAATCCCGATATTGATGCCAAAACCCATCCCTACATCTCCACAGGCTTGAAGCAGAATAAGTTTGGGATTCCGGCCACTAAGGCGCTGGCGGCTTATCAATATGCGGCGTCGCTGCCGAATCTGCGCATTACCGGTATGGATTGTCACATCGGTTCTCAGTTGACTGAGACTCAGCCGTTTGTGGAGGCCCTTGAACGTTTGCTGGCTTTGGTTGATGCGCTGTCCGAATGCGGCATCGAACTTGAGCACCTCGATTTAGGTGGCGGCCTGGGCGTTAGTTATGGTGATGAAATCCCACCGAGCCCCGCTGAGTATGTGGCAGCTCTGCTACCAAGCCTAGGTGAGCGCCAACTGACGCTAGTTTTAGAGCCGGGGCGAGCCATCATGGCCAATGCTGGTATCTTGGTCACTCAGGTAGAATTCCTTAAACAGGGAGAGGATCGCGATTTTGCCATTGTGGATGCGGCGATGAACGACCTTTTGCGCCCCGCTTTATATCAGGCGGAGCAGCAGATTGTTGAGGTAGTGAAAAGTGATCGGGCGACTGCCAACTACGACGTGGTTGGCCCTGTGTGTGAAACCGGTGACTTCCTCGGTAAAGACCGCACGCTTGCTATCTCTCAAGGGGATCTGTTGGCGGTGCGCGGTGCTGGGGCCTATGGATTTACCATGTCATCTAATTACAACAGCCGCCCTCGAGCGGCTGAGGTGATGGTGAGTGGCGACAGTGCTCATCTGATCCGAAAGCGAGAAACGCTAGAGCAGCTGTGGCAAGGAGAACAGTTGTTGCCGTAACTTGGCAACGTAGAAGGGCTCTTTTGAGCCCTTTTTTCCCCACCAATACTCGTAACCTAATGCGCTAAGGTTGGCTGCGACAATAACCATTTCAGCTAAGATTTAACTTAGCCACGCTTCTGTTTACTCAAATCTTACTTTCACTCCCAAATATTTAGCCTTGAATCGTGATTTTTAGCACGGATTATCATGGCATTGCCGCTACTATCTCCGCGCCCAAATCTTGGGTCCCTTTTTAGGAAAACGTAGATGAAACTGAGTAAAGTGGGTGCCGTTGCGGCGCTGCTTGCCTGTACTCAACTGAGTGGCTGCATGGGGCAGATGGCTCTGAGCGGCTTGGTAACCAAGGGCAACTTGAGCCTAGTGGATAATCGATATGGTCGGGCAGGCCTGTTTGTGTTGATGGCTCCGGTTTACGGTGTGGCGGCTTCTGCCGATCTGTTTGTGATCAACACCATCGAGTTTTGGACCGGCCAAAACCCCATATCCGGAAGAGCCCCTGCGGTGGTGGACATGCCAGCCAACACCATCTTGAAAGTCAATCATAAGCTGAATCAAGATTTGACCTCGGCGCCGGTTACGCTCTCCAAAGTAACCTTGTCAGCCATTGATGCGAACACCATGGCGATGACCATGAGTTATCAAGATGGCCGCACACAGGTGCTGAGCGGTCAAAAGCAGGGTGACTGGGTTGAGTTTTATCTGGATGGCGAGTTTATTACTGAAGTCAGCATTGGAGAGCTAACCGCTTACGTTGCCAACCGAGCTTAATGCCTAACGCCTCTATTTCGTCCTTTAATCCAGTGCGGCCATCTGTGCTGGATTTTTTATACTCTGCAATCGATTTCAGTTGCTAACTCTCTGAACTAATACCTATTAATATACGTAACGATGATGCAAAACCCTATTGAGGATTAAGCTATGAGATGGATCGCACTGCTGTTGTCGGTATTTTGGTTGGCCGGTTGCGTTGGTTTGCCTGAGGGAGTCACTCCAGTAAAAGAGTTTGAACTGCAGCGCTACCTTGGCCGTTGGCATGAGGTTGCAAGGTTGGATCACTCCTTCGAGCGCGGGCTGACTCAGGTTACTGCCGATTATCAACTGAGAGAGGACGGTGGTGTGTCGGTCATTAACCGTGGCTTCTCAGCAGAAGAGCAGCAGTGGCAGCAAGCCGAAGGAAAGGCCTATTTTGTTGAAAGTGATGACTTAGGCTACCTAAAAGTGTCCTTCTTCGGACCGTTCTACGGCGCGTACGTGGTGTTTGAATTGGATGATGCCTATCAATACGCCTTTGTGTCTGGCCCAAACCAGAACTACTTGTGGCTGTTAGCTCGAGAGCCTCAGGTGTCTGCCGAGGTGAAGCAAAAGTTTATAGAGATGGCCAGCGGTCGAGGTTTTGATACACAGAGCCTGATCTGGTTGGATAGGCCCGGTGAGTAGTTGCCTCAGTATTCGTAGAATGGAACAACAAGCCTTTCATTTGTCCACATTTTTCCCAAATAGGCGTTTTGTTGCACAAACGATCTTCGATGGGGAAATCGGGGTTTGACATCTTTTCGTTAAGCCGTATTATAGCGCCTGTGCTGACCACAACGGCCAGCACAAAGCGTGGTGAGGTGGCCGAGTGGCTGAAGGCGCGCCCCTGCTAAGGGCGTATACCTTGATCGGTATCGAGGGTTCGAATCCCTCCCTCACCGCCATTGCGCGCTCGTAGCTCAGCTGGATAGAGTACCTGGCTACGAACCAGGCGGTCGGAGGTTCGAATCCTCCCGAGCGCGCCATTTTCATAAAGAAACCCGAGCAATGCTCGGGTTTTTTTATGCGCCTCTAATATAGAATCCCGAGCTCAGCTTGGTGTTTTTGTGCGAGTTAAATACCAATTCAACTAAAGCTCTAGTCATTATTGCTTGATTAAATTGCCTCACTCTTCGTTGCTTAATTTGTTGTTAGAACCACTAGCAACCGCATTGAGCACCTAGATTGAGACAATTTACTCGGCGCACTAAGTTGACCATCTCCTGTATTGAATTGGCATAAGCGGTTTCGGTATGGAGTGTGCGAGTGGCGCTGGCCTTCGCTAGAAAGGCAGCCAGTTGTCTTGCGGTACTTGAATGACTGTCAGCAGCTTATAAAGAGACGCTTAGTCAGTAAGCCAGATCATCAAGCTGAAGAACCCCAAGATAAGGGTGCTGAAGATAAAGATGCCAATAAAGCCCTTTTTCCCCTGCTCGATTCGGTAACCGTTCATGGTTAGGTATAGGTACCAGAGCAGAGACAACACAATGGGAATCAAGAATAGTCTGCTGATCATTAGCTCTCCCTAATTGCACTAACGGTTTGGAATGTTAAAATACGGTTCTGCTTGCGCTGGTCTTTTGTAAATATTTGCTTAAGTTGCTTTTTATTTCTACAGACAGGTGTAGCATAACCCAGTTCAAAGCACTTTGGTCACTTTATGCGCTTAATTTTATCTATGATTGCCGTGCTGGCCCTGCCGGCTGCCGCTTGGTTCGACACCGTTCCTGATTGGCTCGATAAAGAGAGTCATCAACTGGTGCGAGATCTCAATAGTGGCATCGGCCAGAGTCAGAACCCTAATTTTCTGCACGCCGAGTACGCAGATGGCGTCATGGTGATGTACTATCGTCAAGTCGATGGTAATCGCCTAAACGCGTTTGGTGCTGTGGTTGAAAATCATAGCAAAGAGACGGTCGACAGTTTCTGCGGTAGTGGTTACTACCGAAAGCGTCTTGAGTTGGGAATGGTTTATCGTCACCAATACCAAGATGCCGCAGGTGAAAAGGTGCAAGAGACCCGTATCGATCGATACAGCTGTTTGCATAACCAAGGACGTTAATCTTTTTGTGCGAGTGAATGGAATCCGCTTTTTCCATTTTTATGAGGTAACACCTTGCAGTTAACCAGCTTTAGCGACTTTGCATTTCGCTCTTTGCTTTATATGGCCACCTTACCGGAAGGTGAGCTTACCAGTATCACTAAAGTGACCGACATCTATGGGGTTTCTCGCAACCACATGGTGAAAGTGATCAATAAGCTGGGCCATGCTGGTTTTGTAAAGACCGTCCGCGGTAAATACGGCGGTATCTGCCTAGCAAAATCTCCCGCGGAGATTGGTTTAGGTGAAGTGATTCGAGCTCTCGAACCCTTGCAGTTGATCAACTGCGGTGAACCCTACTGCACCATTCTTCCTGCCTGTAAATTGAAAGGTGTGCTAGATGAAGCGACGCAAGCGTTTTTGGCAACCTTAGATCAATATACCCTTGCTGACATGCTGGAAAACAAACAGCAGCTCAGTGAGCTAATGATCCCTACCCAAACCGTTCAAGCATAACGCCAGTGTGGGCTGAAACTGCGGCTATGGCCGCAAGTGCATTCACCTCCGCCACCTTGCTTCCCGGTGGCTCTGAAGTACTTTTGGCCTACTTAGTGACGCAATTGTCACAACACTGGTGGTGGTGGGTTTTGGTCGCAAGCGTTGCCAATGCGTTAGGCTCCATGACCAGTTTTGCCATGGGCTACTTAGGCAATCGCTACCGCTCCCCTCAGGAGATGATTCCAGTTAAGCATCATTGGCTTATTGTTAAAGTCGAGCGCTTTGGCCCCGTCAGTTTATTGTTTGCCTGGCTACCGATCATCGGCGATGGCATTCCTCTGTTGGCGGGATGGTTTCGCTTTTCTGTTATAATTAGTAGTCTTTTGATATTTTTAGGTAAATTCTGTAGATACCTACTTATCGCACTGACCACTTTGGGGCTAACGAATCCAGCTTAACCTGGCAGTTTCTCCATGAAGTTGTGGTCCATTTCAGGAGACAACTGGTGAACGTTATTAAACCTTTGGCATTGGCAACCGCCCTTATTCTTGGTGGCTGCGCGTCAGAAACCCCATCGACCCTGCCGCAAGGAGTGACGTTGGTCGAATCCAGCCTCACCCAATCTGGCTTACACATCCCCTATGAAAAGTATCAGCTCGCAAACGGCTTGACTGTGGTGCTTCACCCAGATAACTCCGATCCCTTAGTGCATGTGGATGTGACCTACCACGTCGGCTCAGCCAGAGAGCAACTGGGCAAGTCTGGTTTTGCGCACTTCTTTGAACACATGATGTTTCAAGGTTCTGAAAACGTGGCTGATGAGCAGCACTTTGCCATGGTCACTGAGTCCGGTGGTACCCTAAACGGCACCACCAACAGCGATCGTACTAACTATTTTGAAACCGTGCCTGCCAATCAGTTGGAAAAGATGCTGTGGCTTGAGGCGGATCGCATGGGCTTCTTGTTGCCAGCCATAACTGAGACCTCTTTTGAGGTGCAACGGGCGACGGTGAAAAACGAGCGTGGTCAGCGGGTGGATAACCGTCCCTATGGCCGTTTGGGAGAGATGTCATCTTACGCTCTGTATCCCCAAGGCCACCCTTACTCCTGGCCTGTGATTGGCTGGATGGAAGAGCTGGATAACGGCACTGTGGACGATTTGCGAGCGTTCTTTAAACGCTGGTACGGCCCAAACAACGCCACGTTAACCATTGGTGGCAGTTTCGACAAACAGCAGGTTTTGCAGTGGGTAGATAAGTACTTCGGTTCGATTCCTCGTGGCCCTGAAGTCAATGATGCGACCAAACCAAAGGTGACTTTGGACAGTGATCGTTATCTGACCATTGAAGATAAGGTTAGCCTGCCGGTACTCAGTATCGCTTTCCCTACGGTGTATGCCCGCCATGAAGATGAGGCCGCCTTGGACCTGCTGTCAGACATTCTGGGCGGCGGTGAAACTTCAATCATGTACAAGAACTTGGTGAAGTCTGGTGTGGCAGTTCAGGCGGGTACGGGGCATGGTTGTCGCGAACTGGCCTGTGAATTCAGCCTGTTTGTGGTGGCGAACGCGGGCAAAATGCCAGAGCTTTCCAAAATTGAAGCCATTGTGCGTGACTCCATCGATGAGTTTGTGGAGCGCGGCGTCAGCAGCGATGACCTGTTAAAAGCGCAGGTGTCCCACGAAGCCAATACGTTATTCGGCCTGCAAAGCGTTCGAGGTAAGGTGTCCACATTGGCTTACAACGAAACCTTCTTCGATACCCCAGATCTGCTGCAGGCAGACATCGAGCGCTACAACGCCGTCACTGCCGATGACGTCATGCGGGTATACAACACCTACATCAAAGACAAAGCGTCGGTGATTGTCAGCGTGGTGCCTCAAGGTCAGACTCAGCTTCAGGCAGCGGCTCCGACGGTGCCAGTGCGCACACCGATAGCCAAAGAGACCTTAAAGCATGCGGATAAAGTGACCGATACTCAGGTTGCCGACAACTTCGACCGCAGCAAGGTGCCAGGCTCAGGTGCAGCACCACAGATGGTGGTGCCATCATTGTGGCAGCAGCAGCTGGCCAACGGCATTGAGGTGATGGGCACCCAAAGCCTAGAAACCCCAACGACGACCATCTCCATCGCTCTAGAAGGCGGACAGCGTCTGCTCAGCGCAGATAAAGCTGGTTTGGCGGATCTGACGGCATCGATGATGCAAGAGTCCACCGCCAAACTGACTACGGAACAGATGGCGCTGGAGCTTGAAAAGTTGGGCGCAAGCATCTCCGTTAGCGCCTCTGGGTATCGCACTTACGTTAGTGTCAGTACGCTGACTAAAAACCTAGATGCCACCATCGAGCTACTGCGTCAGCGCTTGTTTGAGCCCGCCTTCAATCAGGAAGATTTTGATCGAGTTAAGGTGCAGTCTTTACAGATGCTTCAGCATCAAAGTAAAGATGCAGGCTGGCTGGCCAGCACCGCATGGAGCCGCTTGCTATTTGGTACCGATAACAGTGTGGGGCAACCTACCAGCGGCACCATTGAGTCGGTGTCCAAGTTGAGTCTAGACGACGTCAAAGGGTTCTATAAACAGCAATTCCACGGTGGCAACGCGTCGGTGATTTTGGTGTCAGACTTGGAGCAGAAAGCCATTGCGCCGAAGCTGAGCTGGTTGGGTGACTGGAAAGGGGATGCTACCCCTTGGCCTGAGCTTAAGCCGATGCCAAAGCTTGCGGGCAATACTCTATACCTGCTGGATAAGCCAGGTGCTGCTCAGTCCGTCATTCGCATCGGCCGTCGAGCCATGGCATTTGACGCCACAGGCGAGTATTTTGAGGCAGGTTTGATGAACTTCCCTCTGGGAGGCGCGTTTAACAGTCGCATCAACCTCAACCTTCGAGAAGATAAAGGCTACACCTATGGTGCGCGTAGTGGCTTTAATGGCGGCCCAGAGCTGGGCAGTTTCTCCGCTGGCGGCAGTGTTCGTGCCGATGCCACCGCGGCGTCGATAACCGAGTTTGTTAACGAGCTGTCTGGGTTTGCTGAGTCCGGTATGACTGCTGAGGAGCTGGCGTTTTTGCAAGCGTCCATCACTCAGTCTGATGCGCTTAAGTTTGAAACCCCTTCTCAAAAAGCGCGCTTCTTAGGTCAGATTCAGCGCTATGATCTGCCAACCAACTACATTGAGAAGCAGGGCAAGCTGATTGAAACACTGACTCTGGATGAGCTGAATCAGGTAGCGGCGAAGCAGCTTGACCTGTCACAGATGATCATTTTGGTGGTTGGTGATAAAAACAGCATAGAAGAACCTTTGAAACAATTGGGTTATGACGTAGTGTCTTACAAGTTGTAAGATACTGTCATTTTATTTCAGGGGGCCTTAGGCCCCCGTCGATTCATGAGAGTCTGGCTTGACCGATTTTGAACAGAACCTAAATCGCTTAGACACACCGGAAGGTGTGGCGGCGATGCGTAGCTTGGTTCGAGGCATTGAACGCGAAGCACTGCGAATGCTGCCTCAAGGCACCCTAGCTAGAGATCCTCACCCTGCGCCTTTGGGCTCAGCGTTGACCAACCGCTGGATCACCACCGACTTTTCTGAGTCCCTGCTGGAGTTGATTACCGGCGTTCACAGCGATGTTGACGGCCTGCTGAATGAGCTAGGGGACGTGCATCACTTTGTGATGGACAACCTGGGTGACCAAGTGTTGTGGCCGCAATCGATGCCTTGTCACATCGATCATCAGGAGGATGTGCCGATTGCTCAATATGGCCGCTCTCATGTTGGTCAGATGAAGACGCTCTACCGAGAGGGCCTCAAGCGTCGTTATGGCGCGAAAATGCAGTCCATTGCTGGGGTGCATTTTAACTTCTCTTTGCCTGACGGGTTGTGGCAGCAGCTAAAGGGAGATGCCTCTCAGGAGACGAAATCTTCCGGCTACTTCCATCTAATCCGCAATTTCCGACATCAGTCGTGGATTCTGCCTTACCTATTTGGCGCCTCACCGGTACTGTGCCCCTCTTTCTTAGACGGTAAGCAGACCAACTTTGAGTTTGAGACTTTGCCTAGTGGTAAGCTCAGCCTGCCTTACGCAACCTCACTGCGCATGAGCGATCTGGGTTACACCAATAGTGAGCAGTCTAGCTTGCAGATTCGCTACAACTCAGTGGAAGAGTATGTGTCGGATCTTAAACGCGCCATCCGTTTGCCTTCGGAGCGTTTTGCCAAGTTAGGGGTGGTTAACGACGGGGAGCGCTTGCAGCTCAATGGCAATATTTTGCAGATTGAGAATGAGCTGTACTCGCCGATTCGTCCGAAGCGCACCACCTTAAGCGGTGAAACGCCGTCGGATGCGTTGGCCCGTGATGGGGTTGAGTACATTGAAGTTCGCACCTTAGACGTTAACCCATTTGCGCCTCTTGGCATCGACGAAACGCAAATCCGTTTGTTGGATCTGTTCCTGCTTGATTGTGTGTTATTGCCAAGTCCGTGTTGGACAGAAGCGTGCCAGCAGCAGTCTCAGCATAACTTCGATCTGGTGGTCTCTGAAGGTCGCCGTCCAGGGTTGAAGCTGGATCGTGGTTGCAACACCAAGATTGAGCTGAGCGCATGGCTGGCTGAAAACGTTGACCGTTGGCAGCGTATCGCGCAGCTGCTCGATGGTGGCAGCAACGGGCCATATCATCAGGCTTTGGCCGCATGGCGCCCGGCATTTAGCGATTCTGAGCAGACCTTATCCGGCAAGGTGATGGCGCTCTATCAAGCGCAGCAACATCCGATGATGGCCATGGCACAGCGCCATAAGCAAGGGATGATTCAAACTCCCTATCGTCAGCTGTCGGAAGCGCGGTTGGTTGAGGAAGCTGCACGAAGTGTGGATGCGCAGGCCAAATTGGAAGCTGAGCAATCCGGCAGCTTTGACGAATACCTGCAAGCTTACATGGACTCAATCTAGGGGACGAAATGAGAAAGTCGGCATGGATTTTATTGGTTGGGTTGTTAGGCGGCTGTGCCAGTGGCCCCGATTATGAAGGGACCTGTGCCGAAATTTCCACCTTCGCGACGCCGCCAGAGACGGAAGATCTGTATCGCGCGGTCATTACCCGTATCGATGATAACAATGTGGTCACCAAGGCCAGTTATCGACTGAGCCCAGGTAAGCACCGTTTGCGGGTGGTTGAGTTGATAGACGACCCTCGACTTGGGGTGAAACTTCGTAATCGTCGCTACCACGATTTTGAAGTGGAGTTAGCGCCCCATACTCGCTATCACATCGGAGCGCAGTTTAATGCGGATCAGCGTTTTCGAGGCCACGATGCCAAGTATTGGCAGCCAGTCGTTTGGAAACAAACGCAAAAGCAGTGTGAATTTGATTGACATCGATGAGCTAAAACGCTTCGTTCACTAACCCTATACATCATTGATGTGTAGGGTTTTTTATTGTTTTTTCAGCCTGTCTCTTTGTATCTCCTCCCTCTTCGGCTCTGGCGTTGAGCTAGGCTGCGTCAACTCGCCAACAAATAATCCCGTTAGGGGTGAAAATGTCTCGATAGGAATAACTCTTATTTGCATTGTTTGGGTACTGTTGTTGCTCTAATTACGATGACAGTTATAGGGAAACATCATGAATTCACGATGGGGCGATTGGAAACTGAGTTTGACCGCCACCTGGGTCGCCGCCGCTCTGGCTTCACCAGCTCAAGTTAGCGCCGCGCAAGAGGCGCTAGGGGAGTATGGTGAGCTTGAGGTAATCACCATTACCGCAGATAAAATTGAACGAGATAAGCAAGACGTTGCGTCCAGCGTCAGTGTGTTTGAGGGTTACACTCTTGAGGACATGGGAGTGGACAGCCTTGAGGGAATTGCAAATCGCACTCCGAACGTCAGTTTCTATCGTGCCGACAGCCACACCACCTATTTGGTTTATCGTGGCATTGGCGGTACCACCAATATGAACAAGGTCTGGAACGTCAATGTGGATGACGTTACTCTGCCCTATGTGGCCACCGACATCCTTTTGGACGCGGCTCGGGTCGAGGTGTTACGAGGCAGCCAAGGTGCACTCTATGGCCGCAATACCCATGCTGGTGTGGTGAATGTGGTCACGCGAAGCCCAGATGACTATTTTGATGCCAATGGCGTTGTTAGCTACGAGAGCTACAACACCATGAAGTTCACCGGGGCTGTGGGTGGACCCATCGACGATGACATGGGTTACCGGTTTGCCTTGGGGTATCGCTCTGGGGACGGTTACTTTAAAAATCGGACCTTGGGCACTGATGATGGTAACGATCATCAACAGGTCTCAGCGAGGGGAAAATTTGTCTACGCGCCAACGGACATCGACAAACTGACCTTCAGCTTAACTCTGGATCGTTTTGATGGCGGGTTCGACAGTTATGCGATTGGCGGCGGTACCACCACGGAAAGCAATGAACCGGGATACAACGATGGCTCGTTGGTTGCCCCTTCGGTTACTTGGGTTCGCCAGCTTTCTCTGGGTAAGCTGACCTCCATCACCGCCTATTCAGACAGTAACTACGGCTTCTTACAAGATTGGGATTTCACTGCCATGGACATCATGGCGGCAGAATACGATGAGAATTTCCAGACCTTTACCCAGGAGTTTCGTCTTGAGGGGCAATCAGCCGACGACCTTAACTGGTTAGTTGGCGCTTTTTTGTTGGTGGAAGACTTGGACACTGAAACCATGGTTCGATTTGGCGCGGACGCTGGCGCCGCGGGCATGCCTGCGGACTTTGAGATGTCCCAGCGCTCGACCATTAAGAGCCGTGGAGGGGCGCTGTTTGGTCAGGTGGTTTATCAGCCTTGGCAAGCTGTGGAGCTAACGGGACGATTGCGTTTGGATTACGAGCGTAAGGAGCTGGACTGGCAAGGCTTTGCTGGGCCCGCTCCCACCGGCTCTAAGTCATTTGATGAAGGCTGGTTTGCGGCGCTGCCTTCGGTGTCGGCGGCTTGGATTCTGAGCGATGAACAGCGGATCTATGGGTCGATATCTCGAGGCTATAAAGCGGGAGACTTCAATAACGTTCAAGTGGATCCTGCGGTGGTGACTGAGCCTGTGGATCCTGAGTACGCCACCACCTACGAGCTTGGCTACAAAGGGACTCTTGCGGATCGCCGTCTTGAGTTAAATGCAGCGCTGTTCTACGTGGACTGGCAAGACCTACAGGTGGAGACTCAGTTGAATGTGCCCGGTGCGGCGCCGGTATTTCTGAAGCAGAATGCCGCGGAGGCCCACAGTTCCGGCATTGAGGTGGAGCTTCGCGCGCAGCCCCATGAAGACTGGGAGCTTTTCGCAGGCGGCAGTTATCTGTTCGACTACGAGTTTGATAAGTATCCAAACAGTGTCAGTGGCGACATCAGTGGCAATTTGCTGCCCAATGCCAATGAGTTTGTGCTAAACGGCGGGGCGGTGTATCGCCACGACTCAGGGTTGTTCTTTGCGGTCGATGCCACCGTCAACGGCAGTCGATTCTTTGATGAAGCCAATCAGTTTGAACAGAAAACCTACACCCTAGTAAACGCTCGTATCGGCTACGAGGGTGAGTCCATGTCGGCCTACCTCTATGGCCGCAATCTTCTCGATGAAGACTATGCCTTGTCGATGTTTAACGGCACGACGATGTCCGCAGAGCCTGCCATCGTTGGTGTTCAGGTGAAGGTGGAGTTGTAATGATCTCGACGGCCAAGGAGGGCCGGCCTCAAATCGCGTGCTTTCGAGCCTCACTGGGGCACACCCCATATTGCTTTTGAAAGGCTTTACTGAAGTGACTGGCGTTGCTGTAGCCGAGCATCTGCGCGGTCTCGCCAACGTTGTGTTTGCTCAATAACTGTTTGGCGTGATTCATTCGTTCTTGCAGAAACAGATTGTAGATACTGCTGCCAAAAAGGAGCTTAAATCCGCGCTTGAGCTTCAACTGGTTCAGACCCGTTTCCCGAGCCAGCTCGGCAATGGTGGGCGCGCAGCATAGATCTTGAAGCAGCAATTCCCTCGCTTCCATAAGCTGTTTTCGCTCACGCAGCGGCACACTGTGTTGCTGATGACAGATACCCGGATTATCCAGTTGCCAAGCCAGAAACTCATAGACGGCGGCCTTGATCATCAACGGCGAGCTACTCCTGCTACTGAGGCGTTTGAATAGCGTCATCGCCGCGTTAAGCCCCTGTTGTCCCGGCGCGCAGTCTCGATAAAAGTGTCCCTTAGCAATGTCTTCCAATAACCAGTCTGCATCCGAGCCCGCAAGCTCTTGCAGCACCTCCTTGGGCAGCATCAGCTCCACCTGCCGAAATTGCGATGATGCCGAGATGTCGAACCTGTCATGGGGCAGAAAACTGATGCTGCTGTTACCGGTTGACGGTTTGATGCAGAAGCGACCCGAGCGGAACTCTACCTGACCATTGAGCAGACACGAGAAGTTGATAAGGTCACTGTCGTTGGTCATGGCTGCCTGCACCCTATTGGTTCCCATCCCTTGATAGATGGACGCGGTTATCCCTTGGCCAATGTCGATGAACGAAGACGCCACATTCGGCATCACTTCTGAAAAGGTAACGGGATTGCTCATGAGCTGGGTGGAAGAAACGGGGGCCATGGTGGTTTCTCGTCATAGTCGTAATCGCTAATGATTATCACTTGCATGTTTGGGCGTCAATGTTTTGCTGCTCAGTCTGTTAACTCGAGCAACAACCTGGAAACTGGCGCTTTAATCCCTCCAACTGGTTTGGGCTTCGCCCCTGACGGGATTATTTCCCCTGTTGGTCAGCCTTAGCCTATGGGCACAGCAACCCTTCACTGGGCATGATGACCTCCAATCAAACAAAGGCACTCAGATTGAGAGGTATAGATGACTAGAGGCTTAGTTGTTTCGGGGCTGCACAAAACCTATGACAATGGGGTTAGCGCACTTAAAGGGGTAGAACTGGAGGTGGCACCCGGGTTATACGGGCTGCTGGGTCCCAACGGTGCTGGCAAGAGCACCTTGATGCGAACGTTAGCAACGCTGCAGCGCCCAGACAGTGGCAGCATCGTTTTTGATGGTTTTGACGCGCTTTCTCAGCCAGATAAGTTAAGGCAATGTTTAGGTTATCTGCCTCAACAAATTGGCAGCTATCCCGGGGTGCCTGCCCAGAGTCTTCTAGAGCGTTTTGCGTGGCTTAAAGGCCGAACGGATGGCAATTTGCGTCGCCGAGAAGTGGCGGAGCTGTTGGAGAAAGTGAATCTCAGTGACGTTGCCAATCGAGCGGTATCGGAGTATTCCGGCGGGATGCTTCGCCGTTTTGGTATCGCGTTGGCACTTATCGGTCAGCCGAAACTGGTGATTGTTGACGAGCCAACCGCGGGATTAGACCCATCGGAAAGTAACCGCTTTCATCGGGTGTTGGCTGACATTGCCGACGATGCCGTGGTGCTGCTCTCGACCCACATCATTGAAGACGTTGAAAATCTGTGTGAACGCCTATCCATATTGACCTCTGGACGCATCGTGGCGTCGGGGTCGCCCCATGCATTGACGTCGCCTCTTAAGGGGAGGCTGTGGAGTCGGTTCTATGCCAAAGGCGACCCCTTACCTGACTCTCCCTTGCGGGTGCTGGCGCATCCGAGAGGGTATCGGGTAATCTGCGAAGCCCCTCAGGTGCCTGGCTCAGGTTTTGAACCTCACCAGCCGACGCTGGAGGACGCATATCATCTGGCTTTACGAGAGTCGAACTCGGAGATGCCAGTATGAACTCCGTTTACTGGGCGGAAGTCCGTCAAGAGGTGCGCCTTAGTATGCGAGGCCCGCTGTTCCCCATTGTCAGTGTTGGGCTAGCGCTATACATCCTGTTGATTTTGGCCAGCTCGGGACAGATGCAGAGCATGGGGGCAACAGGGATTCCACGGAATGCATCGTATCTGGTGTTTCAGCTGGCCAGTGGCATGTCCATGTGGCTGTTCTTTATCTGGGCTTGGGTATTTGGTCAGGCGGTACTGCGGGATCGGGGCGTATCGCTTCATGAAGTGGTGCTCGCGGCACCGGTTACCCTGTGGAAGTTGATGCTGGCTCGCTTTGTTGGTGCGTGCGTTGTCGCATTGATGTTGGGGGCCATCATGCCTCTGAGCCTATTTCTGACACCTGTGTTGGCGTGGACCGGCCTGATTGCCGCAGATCTGGTGGGGCCCGCGCCGGTGCTGGCCACACTGTGGAGCGTGGCGGTGTTTATTGTTCCCACTATGTTGGGCATGGGTGCGCTGTTTTTCGTGGCGGCACTGCGAAGGCGCAGCATCGCCGGTCCATTTGCTGTCGCAACCATCATGATGCTGGTGTGGATGATTGGGCTGGTGGTGCTAAGGGGCGGTGACATCAGTGACTTTGCGGCAACGCTATTTGATCCCACAGCGTTTTCAGAGGCGGAGCGACAAACCACCCAGTGGACGCCGTCTGAGAAGTTGTCTTCCATCATGACTGTTACCCCTGCGCTGCTGCTTAATCGACTCATATGGGCCGGTGTGCCGATGTTAATGCTGGCGTGGCAATTGTGGCGGCTGACTCGAGAGCAGCTGCTGCAGCCGCCGGCGTCAAAAGCGAAGGCCGTTCAGATGAATACAGCGCCTCAGCCGAGCACCTCTTTGGTCAATCTTGGGGCCATTACCCGTTCAAACTGGCTCAACGCCCTGTGGCTCGAAGCCCGCTGGTTTTGGAAAACCTGCTGCATGAGCCGAGGGACCTTGCTGGCTCTCGCTGTTCTGATTTTTATCGGCGTACTGGGTAGCATCACCCACGTGGTTCAACATGGGGAAGGCCCATTAACGCCTCACGCGCCGCTGTTGATGCCATTTATGGCTGAGTTCTTTTTGCTGTTTTTGATGTTCTCTATCGCGGGCTTTGTTGGCATGTTGATGCAACGCGACAGAGTCGCAGGCATTAGCGAGATAATCGATGCGTGCTCAGCTCCGGTGGCAACTCGAGTGATGGGACGAGTCGTTGCGGCGGTGCTGTTGACGGCGCTGTTTTCTCTTGCGCCAGCGGTGAGTGCATGGACAGTGATGGGGCTCAGTGACATGGCGATCAACTGGTGGGATCCGCTCCTGTATCAGGTGGTCGTGGTGTTGCCAGCCATGTTAGAAGTGTGCGCCGTTGCCGTAGTGGCCCACTGTGTGCTGCGTCATGCTGGCGCCGCCCATGGCGTCACCATGATGCTGTGTTTTATTGCCGTGGCCAACATGGAAGTGCAGGTGGTTAACTACCCTCCTGGGCGATTTGCGTTGCCTGCCGAGGTCAACCTGTCGGCGCTGGATGGCTGGTCGCCCTGGCTGCCAAGTTTGCTCACCCTAGATCTGTTTAAACTGTCGATGTCCCTAGTCTTGATAGCCATGGCGTGGCTCGCTTGGCCTAGAGGTGTCGACCTTAATGTATCCCAACGAGTCGGGGCGATGCTGGTTAGGTGGCGCCAAGGGGCTTGGGTGATGGTGCTGTTGGCTTTAAGCACCGCTGGCATCAGTGGCACTTTGCTGTATTCAAAAATGGTGCAGCAGGGGGAGTATCAATCCTTAGCCGATTCTCAGCAGCGGGATGCCGCCTGGGAGCGCTTATGGTGGACAAGATTTGATGAGTTTGAACTGTCCGGTGGTGAGGTCGAGATCAGCTTGTCGCCACGGTCTCGAACTGGTCACGGGCGATGGACGCTGCACCACGTTCGCACAGGGAGGGGAAGCTTAACGGGAAGCCTTCCCCATGGGGTCATCGTTGACTCGGTGCAAGTGGATAATAAGCCGGTGTCAGTTCAGGTGGCAGAGGATCAGTTTTGGGCTGAACTGGGCGATTGCCCTGAATCTGGGTGTGAGGTGGTCATCGAACTTAGGTTGCGGCTAAATGACTGGCCCAGTGATGGCACTGCACCTTGGCTAACGGCCGAGGCTTCCTGGTTAACTGCCGCGGCGATGTTACCCACGCTGGGCTTGAATCCAGAGCGGCGATTGCAGGCTCCTAGGGACAGAAAAGCGCAAGGACTGCCCATTGAGTCATCGTCGTTGCCCATAGCCAGCTTGCAATCAGATCTGGGGGTGGCCCCAACGGGGCGTTGGCGCTGGCAGGTCAAGATAGAGCAGGGGCACACTGCCATTGTTGACCAAGGTGAGGTCAACGGCCCCTTGACCTTCTCTTCGGTATGGTTATCCGAGGCACCTATGGACACTGAGGTCGAGCCACTGCTGCTGCATCAGAAGGCTTACCAAACACAAGCGCAAGCAATGTCTGACGACGTAAATCAAGTAACTAACTGCGTGTCGTCGCTACTTGGCGAAGCTCCGGAAGTGAACACCCTAATACAGAGCCCTCGAAATTCAGGGCCAATCACGCTCTATGGCACCAAACTCTGGGTGCCGGGGGATCTTGGCTGGGACGCAGGGAGTGCGGGAGTCAGCCGCAGCCTAAGACGGGCTCGCATCGCCGCTGCGCTGGCGAAGTTTCAGCTTGGCTTGGTGAGTGATGCCCGTGCCGAGCCTGGGGTTCATTGGCTGCTACAGGGAGCGCCGAACTGGGTTGGATTAGAGTGTGTCCGCCGTTTGGATGGTGAAGAAGCATGGCTGGCTTTACTTCAGTGGCACGGCGATCACTTGACGGACGCGCTGGGGAAACTTGAGGTGCCAATTACGCGAGTCGGGCAAAGTGGTAATGCTCCATGGTTGCCTCATTACGGAGCGTTGGCCATGACTCAGGCCTCTGCATTAGTGGGGGATCGTTTTGCTCAAGAGCTGATGGCCATCGCAGAACGGCTGCGTTGCGGCAGTGTCATGGAGGATGCCGTGGCGCAAGTGCTTGGCACTGAGATGGCCGAAGGGCTGATGGGCAGTCCGATGATCAGTGATTTGGCTGTTGATGCCAGCGCTGATGCAAAGGTATCGATTCGTCGCTGGAGGTGGCAACAGGGAGGATGGCAGCTAGCAGAAGCAGGTCACCAAGTGATGGTACCAACTTTTGTTGATGCGGCAAATGTGCAGCCCGTATCGTCAATTACGGCGGCGGACGGAAGTGTGTTGTTGGATGCGGCTCCATTTCCCGAACGCACCATGTCAGACAATCGATGGCGTCAGTTCAAAATGGATTGAGCGATAAAGTAAAGCCCTCAAGTGTGAGGGCTTTTTACTGTGTTAGCCGATGGCTAATGCGCTTCCCAGACCGATAAAGGTGGCCCCACAGAGACGATTGAAGCGTTTTTGTGCGGTGCTGCTGCACAGGCGGTTCGCCAACTGACAGCCACCCATGGCGACTAGGTTCAGAATGATGAAGTCCACGGCGGTAAAGGTGGAACACAGCAGCACCAATTGCGGGGTCATCGGCTTACTGGTATCGAGGAACTGAGGAAACAGGGCGGCGAAGAAGATAAGGCCTTTGGGGTTGGCCAACCCGACCAGCAAGGTCTGTTTAAACAGGCTGAACGTGCAGCGGTCGCGGTAGCCAAAACTGGTGGTCTCTACCGCCTCTTTCGGGCGAGCGCGCCAAGCGCTGATGCCCAGCCACAGAAGGTACCCAGCACCGGCGTACTTGAGCGCCTCAAACAGGGCGGGGTTGCTGGTGATCAGCGCCCCAATACCTGTGGCAGACAGCAGCATCAGAATCAGTCCTGCGAGGTTTGAGCCAACAATGGTGGCTAAGGCTTTGCGGTGACCAAATCGAACGCTGGTAGACAGGGTTAGCATGGTCATGGGGCCGGGTGCAATTAACAGCACAATGACGGTCGTCAAGTAAACCAGATACAGCTCGGTTGACATGATTAGATTCTGGGTTGATTCGAAAGGGGGCAGAGTTTAAAGAAGTTAAGAGGCCACTGTAAAGTGGCCTAGATCTCAAAATGAGCCTTATTACTGTAATCATCTGCTGACATACAGCACAAAACGCACCTGTTGGTGATTTTACGTGCGCTTTTCTGTGTTGGGAGCTAGCAATATTCTGTCGGTCACGGCAGAATGAAATTTTGCTCTTGTTGACTTGTAACCTGATGATCATAAAAACAATTCGAGCCATTTTCTGCATGGCTTTCGTGACCACCTTAGTGGGGTGCGCGACGCCACCGCCTCGGGATCCTGAGAACCTTTGTGCCATCTTTGAAGAGAATCGAGATTGGTATGAGGCCGCCAAAGATACCCGTGAGAAGTGGGGAGTACCGGTGCATGTGCCCATGGCAATGATGTATCAGGAGAGCTCATTTAAACACAATGCTCAGCCGCCGATGCGGTGGTTCCTTGGCTTTATCCCTTACGGACGAGCGTCCAGCGCCTATGGTTATGCTCAAGCAAAAACCGTCACTTGGGATCAGTATGCGAAGGAGACCGGTAACGGCTGGTCGAGCCGAAGTGATTTTGATGACGCCATCGACTTTATGGGGTGGTACATCTACAAGAGTAATAAGATCAATGGCGTTTCTAAGTGGGATGCCTACGGCCAGTACTTGAACTATCACGAGGGTTGGGGCGGCTATAAGCGCGGCAGCTACAAGAGTAAACAGTGGTTGGTGAAGGTCTCTCGTAAGGTGGAAAGCCGCTCTAAGCGTTACGCCGCCCAATATAATCAGTGTAAAGAGGATCTGGACAGCAGCTGGCTATGGCGCCTGTTCTTTGGCTAAACGCTAATTGAAAAACAATCCCATGAAAAAGCCCGTCATTTGACGGGCTTTTTGCTTGTAGTTGCCAAGGTTACTGCCAGTAACGCTCGATCTGCTTGATAATGCCAGGGCCATCGAGCTCCAGCATCTGATGCAGTTCCTCTTGGGTACCCTGTTCGATAAAGCGATCAGGTAGTCCCAGTTGCAGCACGTTTTTGGCAATGCGCTGGCGGTTGAGGCTTTCGACTACGGCAGAACCCGCGCCGCCCATGATGGCGTTCTCCTCAAGGGTGACCAGTTTGTCGTGACTGGCGGCCATTTCAGCGACCATCGCTTCATCCAGTGGCTTGACGAAACGCATGTTGACCACAGTGGCATTAAGCTGCTCGGCAGCCTCAAGGGCATAAGGTAAAAACGTACCGAAGCTGAAGATACAGATGGACTCGCCTTGGCGACGAATTTCCGCTTTACCAATGGGGAGTGCAGTCATATCCGGGTCAATGTCGACCTGCATGCCACTGCCGCGAGGATAGCGAACCGCACTTGGGGTTTCCATCTGGTGGCCGGTGTAGAGCATCTGACGACACTCATTGGCGTCCGCCGGTGCCATCACCGTAAAGTTGGGGATGCAGCGCAAAAACGACAGATCAAAGGCGCCTTGGTGGGTTTGGCCATCGGCGCCCACTAAGCCGCCGCGGTCGATGGCAAACATCACTGGCAGGTTCATGATGCCCACATCGTGAATCGCTTGATCGTAGGCTCGCTGCAGGAAGGTGGAGTAGATCGCCACCACTGGGCGATAGCCTTCACAGGCAAAACCGGCACCTAGGGTGACCGCATGTTGCTCGGCGATGGCAGCATCGAAATATTGCTCAGGAAACTTCTGGGAGAACTCCACCATACCTGAGCCTTCACGCATGGCCGGAGTGATCGCCATCAGTTTGTCGTCTTTGGCGGCCATGTCACACAGCCAATCACCAAATACCTTGGAGAACGACGGTCTACCAGGCTTGGACTTTGGTAGCTTGGCTTCATTGATGTTGAATTTCGGCACGCCGTGATAACCAATCGGGTCCTCTTCCGCAGGCTTATAGCCTTTACCCTTTTTGGTCATGATGTGCAGAATTTGCGGCCCGTTGAGGCTGCGCATGTTGCTCAAGGTCTCGACTAAACCGTCCACATCGTGGCCATCAATAGGGCCGATGTAGTTAAAGCCCAGCTCCTCAAATAGGGTGCCTGGAACCACCATGCCTTTAAGGTGCTCTTCGGCGCGGCGAGCCAACTCTTTGATTGGTGGCATGCCGGAGAGGGCTTTTTTGCCCCCTTCACGAATGGTGGTGTACAGACGACCGGACATCAGTCTGGCCATGTGGTTGTTCAGCGCACCGACGTTTTCGGAGATCGACATCTCGTTGTCATTAATGATGACTAGCATGTCTTTGTGGATGTCACCGGCGTGATTGAGCGCTTCAAACGCCATGCCTCCTGTTAGGGCACCATCGCCAATTACGGCAACCACTCTACGCCCCTGCTGTTCACGATCCGCAGCAATGGCCATCCCCAATGCAGCTGAGATGGAGGTGGTGGAGTGGCCCACACTTAAGGTGTCGTATTCACTCTCTTCACGCCATGGGAAGGGGTGCAGACCATCCTTTTGACGGATGGTTGGCATCTGTTTGGCACGACCGGTCAGAATTTTGTGCGGGTAGGCTTGGTGGCCAACGTCCCACACCAGACGATCGAAGGGTGTGTTGTAGACGTAGTGTAGGGCAACCGTCAGTTCTACCGTGCCCAGCCCCGAAGCAAGGTGACCGGACGAGTGGCTGACACAACGTAGCAGATATTGGCGTAACTCATCAGCCAGCTCAGGCAGTTGTGCCTTAGGCAGGTTACGCAGGTCGGCGGGCAGTTGCGCCTTAGCCAAGAGTGGATAATCGTTCAGATCCAAGCTCATGTGTCGGTCACTTCTTCATTATCTTGATTATTGTTTTCGCTCAATGATGTAGAGAGCAAATGCGTTCAACAGCTCTGTATTGTAGGGCAACTGCTGGAGTGCTGTCAGTGCGTCTTGATGCAGACTCTGCGCCACCTCACATGCCCCTTCCAGTCCTAATAGGGATGGATAGGTGCTTTTATTGGCTTGCTGGTCAGAACCTTGAGGCTTTCCAAGCTGCTCAGTATCCGCCGTGATGTCCAAGATATCATCTTGAACTTGAAAGGCCAGACCGATGGCGTCGGCGTAGTTCAAAAGGGCCTGTTTGTGGCCTGCGTCAAGATTGGGCACCGCGAGGGTGGCAAGCTCCACGCTGGCTTTGATTAGCGCGCCGGTTTTCAGCTGATGCAACTGCGTCAGCTGCTCCAAGCTAATACGTTGGCCGGTCGATGCCAGATCGATTCCCTGGCCGCCGCACATGCCTTGATACCCTGAAGCTCGGCTTAGTGCTTTCAGCATCAACAACCTATTACTTTCTATTTTATTTGGCAGTTGAGCGTCACACAGGGTTTCAAAGGCCAAGGTTTGCAGAGCGTCCCCCGCTAAAATGGCGGTGGCCTCATCAAAGGCGATGTGACAGGTGGGCTTTCCTCGGCGCAGATCGTCGTCGTCCATGGCCGGAAGGTCATCATGGATTAGGGAGTAGGCATGGACAAACTCGACGGCAGAGGCCAGTGGATCCAAGGTGCTGAGTTCGGCACCAAGCATCTCACCCACCGCATACACCAGAAAAGGGCGCACCCGTTTCCCGCCCATTAGGGTGCCGTAACGCATCGCTTCCAGTAGGCGAGGAGCGCAATCGGGTTGGGCGTCCAGTTGACACGCTAAGTGGTGGTCAACACGTTGACGATACTGGGTCAGAGCTGCGCTCAGCATGGTTACTCCTGAGATTTGAAATCAACCAATTGCGCGTCGCCGTCCGAATCCTTGGTGAGCATCTGCACGTTCTGTTCTGCTTGCGATAGTTTAGTTTGACTGGCGCGCACTAGGTGAATGCCACGCTCAAACTGTTTTAGCGCTTGTTCTAGAGGCACGTTTCCCTGCTCGAGATTGGCTACAATTTGCTCTAACTCGACAAGTGCCTGTTCAAAACTAAGATTATCTGGTTTTTTTGCCATGTGAGGCTCCTTGAATTGCCGCACAAAGGTACTTGTTTGCGCCCTTTTGATCAATGAAACTCATTGGGAACTGATAATTTTCATTAAACTTGCCAGAAGATGGTCCGATAAAGACAATAGAGACGTCTTTCGCCTGGACTATGGCGTTTAAAAATCAAACACTTCAGGAGATTTTGTGGATCTGGCTACCCTATTAGGACTCATCGGAGCCTTCGGATTTATTGTCATGGCCATGGTTAGTGGCGGTGATCCTGGTGTGTTCATCAACATTCCTTCATTAATGATCGTGATCGGCGGCTCGCTATTCGTGGTGATGATGAAGTTCAACATGCGTCAATTTTTCGGTGCGGTAAAGATCGCCGCCAAGGCGTTCATGTTCAAAATCGACAAGCCTGAAGCTCTGATTGAGCAATCGGTGGAGATGGCCGACTCCGCTCGAAAGGGGGGATTTCTGGCTCTGGAAGAGGCGGAGATCAACAACAGCTTTATGCGCAAAGCGGTTGACCTGCTGGTGGACGGCCACGATGCCTCTGTGGTGCGTCAGGCGCTGGCGAAAGACATCGGCCTGACCATTGAGCGTCACCAGTTTGGCGCCAGTATTTTCCGCGCTCTTGCCGACGTTGCGCCCGCCATGGGGATGATCGGTACCTTGATTGGCCTGGTGGCAATGCTTAACAACATGGATGACCCAAAGGCGATTGGCCCTGCGATGGCGGTGGCACTGCTGACAACACTGTATGGCGCCATTGTTGCTAACCTAATTGCGGCCCCCATTGCCGACAAGCTTGAGCTGCGTATGAGCGAAGAGATGCTAAACCGCCGCTTGATCATGGATGCAGTGTTGGCGATTCAGGATGGTCAAAACCCTCGAGTGATTGAAGGGTTTTTGAAGAACTACCTGAATGAAAACAAACGTCAAATCTCCACGACGGAAGAGTAGAGCCGGTCTATGAATTTAAACGCAAGTCGTAATGAGGACATGGCACCGGCGAAAAAGCAGGCGGCGGGTGCCCCGGCGTGGATGGCCACCTTTGCCGACTTGATGTCGCTGTTGATGTGCTTCTTCGTGCTGCTATTGGCGTTCTCTGAGATGGACGTACTTAAGTTTAAGCAGATTGCGGGCTCGATGAAGTACGCCTTCGGCGTGCAAAACAAATTGGAAGTCAAAGACATTCCTAAAGGTACTTCGGTGATCGCTCAAGAGTTCCGCCCAGGCCGGCCGGAACCGACACCCATTGAAGTGATCAACCAGAAAACCATCGACTTCACCAAAGATCACCTTGATGTGCAGGCCGGCGACGAGCAGGTTTCAGGCAGCGAACAAACCAGCCAAGGCAAGGAGACCGGTGGCGGCAGCGCTGACAGCGCCGAGCAGGCGCAAGATTCCAACAATCAGTTGGCCCAACAGTTGGCGCAGCAGCTAAGTGAGCACGTTCAAGAGGGCGCCATTGAGATCGAATCCTTGGGTCAGCAGATCATCATTCGTATCCGAGAAAAGGGCGCATTCCCAGAAAACTCCGCGTTTCTTCAACCTCGATTCCGACCGGTTATCGAAGCAGTCGCTAATCTTCTTAAGGACGTGCCTGGCATCGTTACCGTGACCGGCCATACCGACAACACGGTGATCAGCAACGAGCTGTATCGCTCAAATTGGGAGCTCTCTGCCCAGCGAGCGGTGTCGGTGGCGCATGAGATGATTAAGGTGAAAGGCTTTGATCAAGACCGCATGGAAGTGATTGGCAAAGCAGGTAGCGAACCCTTAGCCAGTAATGATGATGCAGCGGGTCGTTCTAAAAACCGTCGGGTTGAGATTGCGATCACTCAAGGGAAGCCTAAACTTTCCGAAGAGATACCTGCTGTTCCATAACTTGGCTGTAGTTATTTTACCTGAGAACAAGCTCAGGTATAATGCCGCGCTTTCATCCATAGTCCCACAGGAATCCCATGAAGTTTATCGTTAAACTGCATCCCGAGATCATGATCAAGAGTAAGTCGGTGCGTAAGCGTTTCGGCAAGTTACTCGAGTCCAACATTCGCAACGTACTGCGAAAAACGGATGAATCGGTCAAGGTGCGTTTCAACTGGGATCACATCAGCGCCACCAGCAGCGTGGACGATGCGGATAATACCGCCAAGTTGGTGGAATCGCTTAAGCACATGCCCGGTATTCACCACTTCATGGAGGTACGTCAGTACCAATTTGAAACCGTGGATGACATCTACCAGCACGCATTGCCGGTGTTCCGTGAGCGCTTGAAGGGTAAAACCTTTTGTGTGCGTGCCAAACGTCGCGGTAAGCATGACTTCAACTCTTTAGAAGTAGAGCGCTATGTGGGTGGCGGTCTGAATCAGCACACTGAAGCGGCGGGCGTGCGCCTTAAAGACCCTGACGTGGTGATTGGTCTGGAGATTGAGGATGACAAACTCTATCTGGTGCATGAGCGTCACGATGGCCTTGGTGGCTTCCCCATCGCGACTCAGGAGGATGTACTGTCACTGATCTCCGGTGGTTTTGACTCCGGCGTCTCCAGCTTCCAGTGCATCAAACGTGGTGCCCGTACCCATTACTGCTTCTTCAACCTCGGTGGTGCTGAGCATGAGCGTGGCGTAAAAGAGGTTGCTTATTACCTGTGGAATAAGTACGGCTCCTCCCATAAGGTTCGCTTTATCTCGGTGCCTTTTGAACCTGTGGTGGAAGAGATCCTTGAGCGTGTCGACAATGGCCAGATGGGCGTTATCCTAAAGCGTATGATGATGCGCGTAGCCAGTGAAGTGGCGAAGCGTTTTAACATTCAGGCTTTGGTTACCGGTGAGGCGATGGGACAGGTTTCCAGCCAAACATTGACCAACTTGAATGTGATCGATCAGATTAGTGATACCGTTATTTTGCGCCCATTGGTAACTTGGGATAAGCAAGAGATCATCGACGTGGCGCGAGCCATCGGTACCGAACCTTTCGCCGCGGCGATGCCGGAGTACTGCGGGGTTATCTCCCAGCGGCCAACGGTGAAAGCGGTGATGTCTAAGATTCTGGAAGAGGAAGCGAAATTCTCTGACGATCTGGTGGAGCGTGTTATGGCTGAGACCAAGTCTATGGACATTCGTGATATCGCCAAAGAGGAGCAGGCTCGAGTGACCGAGATGGAAACCGTGTCTGAACCGATTGACGGTGCCATCGTACTGGATATTCGTGCCCCAGAGGAGGAGGAGGAGAGTCCCCTGAAACTGGAAGGCACCGAAGTAACCACCTTGCCATTCTTTAAGTTGGGCTCCCAGTTCAAAGAGCTGGACCAAAGCCGTACTTACTTGCTGTATTGCGACCGTGGTGTCATGAGTAAACTGCAAGCGCTGTATCTGAAAGAGCAGGGCTTTGACAACATCAAGGTTTATCGCCCGTAAGGTGAACCAAACTGCGAAAGCCGGTCTATTGACCGGCTTTTTTTATGGGCGAGGGCTTCATCATTTTGAGTTTATGCTGGCTCGTTCAAGCTAGCTTAAGCTTAACCGCCTACCCTGTGCCCATTTCCTTTTATTCATTCACTGTGATCTCGATTCTTGGGGATAACGGTTAAGGTAACTGCGTGCGCGTTCTCTATTTCTCCGCCAGTATGTTGATGGCCGTTGGCTCAGTGGCCCAAACGGCCGTCACTGAGCCTGAAGCGGTGCTTTCTGTCAGCGACGCCAAGGCTGGGCTGCTGGCTATCGATGATGAGATTGATAAGTTGCAGCAACAACTGGCTTCCAGTCAGTTGGATAACGCGAGCGAAGCGTCCCTAAAGCATCAAATTGATAAAAAGGAGCAAGCTCGCAAGGCCTACATCAAGGAGCAGGGGCTGGGGGAGTTCAGTTTACTGGGCGGTCCGGCTTACACTCCGGAGATGGGCACCCTTGTGGCCATCGGCGGACTCTACTCGTTCTCTCTGGAGCGACAAAACCAAGATCTGCAGCGCTCAAATGTTGCCGCGTTTTTGGTGGCCAACAAGGCCGATGCGGAAATGGGGGTTGCCTTAAGAGGAGCCTACAACTTCTTTTTTCATAATGATGAGGTGCGCTTGGTGGGCACTTTTGGGGTCGGCAAGCAGACCGAGCACTTTTGGGGAGTGGGGTTTGAGGCGGGAGAGGCTCAGGACAGTGGCGATAGCACTCGCTTAAATCCGTTTTCGGCCAATTTAAAAAATATCCTTGGCTTTAAAGTGGCTGAAGACCTCTACGTGGGGCCAATCTTGCATCTAAACTACTTTGATGCGGGAGAGGATGAGCTGCCAGCCACTGCGGTCGATCCCAATTTTGAGGCGTTTAAAGACAAGCCGATGGCTGTGGGGATCGGTGTCGGTGTGCAGTACGACAGCCGTGATGTGGCGGTGAATGCGCGGGAAGGGCAGTTCTTTAAGGTGGAGCTGCTTGGCTATCGCAGTACTTGGGGCAGTGACAGCGACTTTGACAGCGCCAACGTCGAGCACCGCTATTACCACAGTCTGGCACCGGGTCGGGTTATTGCGACTCTCAATCAGATTCAGTGGACCGACGGTGACGTGCCATTTTATGCCATGCCAGAGCTTGGAGGAATGCGATCGATGCGCGGTTTGTATCAAGGTCGTTTTCGAGATCAAGCCGCCGCTGAGCACACCGCAGAATATCGGCACAGCTTTCGTCTCAAAGACGGTAGCTTGTCTAAGCATGGCATGACCGTCTGGGGCGGTATTGGCAGCGTTGCTGAGGACCCATCAGGGCTGTATGACCACCTTCTTTATAGCTACGGCATTGGTTACCGTTATGAGATTCAGCCTCGAATGAACCTGAGAATGGACTTAGGCATCAGTGAGTATGAAAACGGCTTCTACTTTAATTTTACTGAAGCGTTTTGATGGCTAAGGCCAGAATACTACGCAAAAAAGCCGCCTCGAAAGGCGGCTTTTTATGGCTAAGCGAGCTTAGAAGCTGGTGCGTTTGTAGTTTCGATACTCTGGGTGCCAGAAGTGGGCATCGATGGTCTGTTTCAAATCGACGTTTTTCACCATTTTAGCCACGCCGTCAGACATCGCTGCGCGAGCCACGGCAAAGGCAATTTTCTTACTCACTTCCTGAATCTCTTCCAGTGGTGGCAGCAACGCGCCTTCGCCGGTTTCGGCCAGTGGCGAGCACTGTGCCAGCGCGCGGCTGGAGGCCATCAGCATGTTGTCGGTGATGCGCTCAGCCTGACACGCCAGTACTCCGAGACCGATACCCGGGAAGATGTAGCTGTTGTTGCACTGGGCAATGGGGTAGCTGACGTCGTCAATCTCGACAGGATCAAACGGGCTGCCGGTTGCAACGAGTGCTTGGCCATCGGTCCAGCGCAGAATGTCTTCCGGTCGGGCTTCCACTCGGCTGGTGGGATTAGACAATGGGAACACAATTGGCTTTTCACAGTGCTGATGCATGCTGCGAATCACCTCTTCGGTAAACAGCCCTGGGGCGCCACTGACGCCGATAAGCACCGAAGGCTTGGCGTTGTTGATCACCTCGAGCAGGGAGACGCCGCCATCTTCACCGGCCCAGCTTTGGGTTTTCTGCTGGTTTTGCACCAGTTTTTGCTGGAATGGCAGTAGGTTCTGCATCCCTTGTTGCAGCAGTCCCCAGCGGTCCACCATGTAGACTCGGTCGCGGGCCTCTTCGTCACTTAAGCCCTCGGAGACCATCTGGGCGATGATCGCTTCGGCGATGCCGCAGCCGGCGCTGCCCGCTCCTAAGAAGGCGATGGTTTGCTGTTTCAGCTCAGTGCCAGCGGACTGACATGCAGCCAACAGTGAACCGACGGTGACCGCTGCCGTCCCCTGGATATCATCGTTGAAGCAGCACAGCTTATCTTTGTAGCGCTCCAGCAGTGGCATGGCGTTCTTTTGGGCAAAGTCTTCAAATTGCAGCAATACGTTGGGCCAGCGCCGCTGAATGGCACTGATTACCTCATCCACAAACTGGTCATACTCCTCACCGGAGATGCGCTTGTTACGCCAGCCCATGTACATCGGGTCATTGAGGCGCAGAGGGTTGTCGGTTCCCACATCCAGCACGATGGGCAGGGTGTAGGCTGGGCTGATGCCGCCACAGGAGGTATAGAGAGACAGTTTTCCAATGGGGATACCCATGCCTCCGATGCCTTGATCCCCCAAACCCAAGATACGCTCGCCATCGGTGATTACGATGATGTGCACGTTGTGGCGGGTGGAGTTATTGAGAATGTCGTCGATGCGATGACGATCCGGATAACTCAGCATTAGGCCACGGGCACGGCGATAGATGTCCGAGAACTGTTCACAGGCCTGACCCACGGTAGGGGTATAGATGATCGGCATCATCTCGGTGATGTGATCATTGACTAGGCGATAAAACAGCGTCTCGTTGGTGTCTTGGATGTTACGCAGGTAGACGTGCTTATCCATGTCGGAGCTAAAGTGGCTGAACTGCTTATAAGCGCGTTCGGCTTGCTCTTCGATGGTCTCGATGGCGTGAGGCAGCAAGCCATCGAGGTTAAAGGCGGTGCGCTCCTCTTCTGAGAAAGCGGAGCCTTTGTTCAGCAGCGAGGTTTCCAGCAGGATAGGGCCGGCGTAAGGGATATATAGCGGGCGTTTGTTCTCTTCCATGGGGCGGATTACATCATTTTAGTTATACGGCTCACATAGTGTAACCCACTGTGATCCAAAGCCGATATAAAAAGCGTTTGAAAATTCTTTCATCACCTGAATGAAATGACTCTCAACTGGAAGACATTTACCAAGATGTCAGCTAGGTTGGATAGATGGTTAAATTTTGTTCACCCATATCATGAGCCATCATCCTTACCATCTTCTGAGCGAGTGGTTGCCTCTACGTGATGCCCAGCGCTGGGTGTTGGGCGTTATTTATCGAACACAAGGCTCCGCCTATCGGAAGGCGGGCGCTTTGATGCTGTTTAGTGACAGCGGCCAGCAGTTGGGACTGCTCAGTGGCGGCTGTTTGGAAAACGATCTGCAGCGCCGAGCCATGCAGGTGCTGCTAAGTGGCCAAAGTAAACGAGTTTGCTACGACAGCCAAGATGAGGGGGATGTCACCTACCAACTTGGCATTGGTTGTGGTGGCGTTGTGGAGATTGCCCTCATGGAGATCGGTGCCAGTAATCACTATCTGGGATTACTGGAGCTGCACCAACTGATGGAGCGCCAGCAAAGTGGTGTGTTCGAACTGGGGTTAGCGAGCGCAGCGGAGCCGCCAGATTATCGGCTTATGGCAACGAGTGAAGCCAAAGCCGCACGGTGTCGCTCAGTGGATCTTCAGCAACGAGCGCATCGGGATTGGCTGTGCATTGGCTTTCGCCCGCCGATGCAGCTGTTGATATTCGGAGGCGGTGTGGACGCCTTACCTTTGCTGGCGCTGGCAAATCAGATCGGGTGGTTGGTCTCCGTGGTTGACCCAAGGCCGTCTCATGGGCGTCCCGATAAATTCGCCTTAGCGCACCGAATCATCAAGGCCAGACCCAAAGACGTGGTGGGCGCTAGTTGGTGGCCCAACATCGATGCCGTGGTGGTGATGCACCATCAGTTGGAGCTGGATGCCGAGGCGCTGCAGATGCTTGCGACTCAGCCTCCAGACTATGTGGCTCTGCTTGGTCCCAATCATCGCCGTCAGCAAGCGCTTGAGCTGGCCAATATTCAGCGCGCCCCGTGGTTATTCGGCCCTGCGGGACTCAACCTCGGTGGCGAATTTCCTGAGAGTATCGCTCTGGCCATACTTTCCGAATGTCATGCCAAGTTACATCGAAGAGATGCCCGCTCCCTTGGCAGTGACACACTTTTATCTTGCACCGAACTGCAGCAGGCTCAATAAGGAGATTTCGATGGAGATTACCCTGACCGTCAATGGCAAACCCCATAAAGTGGAGGCACCCAGTGATATACCGCTGCTGTGGGCTCTGAGGGATCACCTGCAACTGACCGGCACCAAGTATGGCTGTGGTAAGGCTCAGTGTGGTGCCTGTACCGTGATTGTTGATGGTAAAGCGGTGCGCTCCTGCACTCGCAAAGCCAAAAGTGTGGTGGGGAAATCGATCACTACCATCGAAAGCGGCGCACCGACCCCAGAAACCCAAGCGCTGAGAGCGGCCTGGACTGAGCTCAATGTGCATCAATGTGGCTACTGTCAGCCAGGGCAGATAATGGCAGCGTCGGCGCTGTTGATGAGTAACGCCAACCCAGACGATGCGGCCATTGATAAGGCGATGAGTGGGGTGATCTGTCGCTGTGCGACCTACCATCGCATTCGTAAAGGCATCAAACAGGCGGCTAAGACGTTGCCACAGTTCAGCGGGACTCAACCGGCTCAGCAAGGAGGCGACGATGTTGCGTAAACAACTTGGCGTCAACCGCCGTTCATTCTTAAAGTTGTTGGGCGGAAGCTCAGGTGCGTTGGTGCTTGGCATCAGTTTGCCCTCTATGGCCAGTGATGCGCCTGCGGCCGAGGAGCCGCCGGTAGACGTCAACGCTTTTATTCGCCTCAATGCCGATGGCAGCGTGGATCTTTATTGTAAGCACCTTGAGATGGGACAAGGGGCATTTACCGCCATAGGCACTCTGATTGCCGAGGAGCTGGACTTCCCTTTGGCTCGAGTGCGCCTCAGTCAATCTCCATCCAACCCAGCTTTGTATAACAACACATTCTGGGGGCAGGTTCAGGGCACCGGCGGCAGCACTGGCTTGTCGAACTCCTATTTGCAGATGCGAGTCGCTGGGGCGGCGATGCGTAAGATGTTACTGCAGGCGGCGGCTCAATCCTGGGGAGTGGCTATCGGTGAACTCACGACTGAGCAGGGGGTGATTAACGGCGCTGGGCGCACTGCTCCCTATGCGGAGTTTGCTGATGCAGCCTCCAAATTAGCGGTTCCTAGCCCGAAAGAGGTGACGCTAAAGTCACCGGATAGCTTTCGCTACATCGGCCGTAAAGTGGCCCGTCTCGACACTGGTAAACTTGATGGTAGCGCCACTTTTACGCAGGACATTCAGATGGATGGCATGTTGACGGCGGTCATGCTGCATCCACCTCGCTTTGGGGCTAAGGTGGCTAGTGTCGACAAATCGGCGGCAGAGCAGATATCTGGAGCCAACTCGGTATTTGCAATTGAATCTGGAGTCGCGGTGATCGCCAGTGATTTCTGGACAGCTCAGAAGGCTCGAAAGAAGCTTAAGGTCAATTGGGATGAGTCCACGGCGGAAACCATCTCAAGCGACAGCCTGATGGCTGAGTTTTCACAAATGGCCAAAAAGCCAGGCCTAGTGGCTGAAACCGCTGGCAACGTCGACAAAGCATGGCCGAAAGCGGCGAAAACCATCGAGCTGGAATACCGGTTCCCCTATCTGGCTCATGCGCCGATGGAGCCGATGAATTGCGTTGCCAAAGTGGCGAACGGTGGCTGTGAGATCTGGACCGGTGCACAAATCCCGACTCTGGACATGATGGCAGTCAGCAAGGCGCTTGGGATCGCTCCAGAGAAGGTGGTCATTCACACCTATATTGCTGGCGGTAGCTTTGGCCGGCGAGCCTGCCCCGGGAGCGATTACATTGTCGAGGCTGCACGCATAGCGGCCAATAAGCCTGGCGTACCCATTAAGATGGTGTGGACTCGAGAGGAGGACACCCAAGGGGGCTGGTACCGCCCTCCCTACCTGCACAGAGCAAAGGCGGCCATTGATGACAATGGCAAGATGGTTGCCTGGCAGCAGCACATCGTTGGCCCTTCTATTATCTCGGGCACCGCTTTTGAGGGTGCGATGATGAAAGATGGCGTTGATCACACTACCGTAGAGGGAGCCTTGGAACTGGATTATCAGGTACCCAATCGTCAGATTGAGATGACCACTCGTCAAACCCAGATCCCCATTCAGTGGTGGCGGTCAGTGGGCCACACTCACACCGCCTACGTCAAAGAGACCCTAGTAGACCAACTGGCTAAAGCCGCGGGACAGGACCCCGTTGAGTTTCGGTTGGCACACGTTAAAAATCCCAGATACGCCAATGTGCTAAAGCGTGCTGCCAATAAGTTTGGCTGGGATCAGAGTCGAGGCAGTGACGTTGGGGTTGGTATCGCGGTGCACTATAGCTTCTTTAGCTATGTGGCCATCGCCGCCGAAGTGAAACGGGACGGTAAGGGGATCAAGGTAACTCGGGTCGTTTGCTCCGTGGATTGCGGCATTGCGGTCAACCCGGATGTGGTGGCAGCTCAGATGGAGGGGGGGCTAGGCTATGGCCTAAGCATGGCGCTATTTAGCAAACTGACCGTCAATAACGGCGCGGTGAAGGAGTCGAACTTCCATAACTACAAGGTGGCGAGAATGCGCGACATGCCAGAGGTTGAGGTCGACATTGTGACCTCAACCGAGGCACCAACTGGGGTGGGGGAGCCGGCGACCGCGGTCATTGCGCCAGCGGTTGCCAATGCCATCGCTTCCCTAACTGGGCAATATGCAACGGAGTTGCCAATTAAAGTCTAGGCCGCTAACCACGCCGTTTGCAGCGCGGTTGCAGGCGGCGTGGTGTGATAACTATCTGATTTGACCAATTGTTTGACCTCAGGCGTCGGTTGCTCTAGATAGGGCCCTTCCTTAATCAGTAGGGACGACGAGATAATTGCTTCGCTCAATACTTAAACTTATTCAGGCTAGACAACAAGTTGATGGCGTTATGTTCGGTCTGCTGTATCTCTTTACACAGCGTTCCTGACTGTTCGACGGTGCGACTGGCAAGGCGGTCAATCTCCACAATCAGATTACTGATCTCGCTGGTGGCGCTGGACTGCTGGTTGATGGCGCTGGCGATATCTCGGGTGTGATTGTCAAAGGTGATGAGCGCCTGTTGCACCTCTTCAAACACCTGCTTGACTGTTTGGGTGTGATCTCGACCTTGGCCTGCCCCTCGCTGGCTGGTTTGCATCTCGGAGGTTGCACGTTTGGCCGCGTGCTGCAGTTGAGCGACGATGGCTTGAATGTGCCCCGTCGACTCCTGAGTGCGAAAAGCCAATTTGCGAACTTCATCGGCCACTACCGCAAAACCACGCCCTTGAGGGCCCGCCCGGGCGGCTTCGATGGCGGCATTTAAAGCCAGCAGGTTGGTCTGCTCAGCAATCTGCTGAATTACATCAACGACCTCACCAATGTTGACGGTCTCTTTCTCTAAGTTCGTCACCACCTCATTAGTGGTAGCAAGCTCTTGAGTTAGGGTCGCGAGGCTATTAAACGCCATATCGATCGCTTGCTGACCGGAGCTTACTTGGTTGCGAGTTTGACTGGCCAGATCCGCTACCTCCAATGCATTTTGGGAAACGTGCATGGAAGTTTGCTGCAGCTCTGTGGTGGCACTGCTGATGCTGTTGAGCTGCTGTTTTTGGGATTTGATGTGAGTTAGAGCCTGTTGTGTCGACGCTTCGGCGCGGCTGGCGTCCTCCTCAAATTGGCTGGCCATGGTGCTGGAGCTGGCTACCAGAGTTTGTATCTTGCGAATAAACCCATTGAAGTGATTGGCAAGCTGACCTAACTCGTCGGAACGTTCCAGTTCTAATCTTGCGGTGAGATCCGCATTGCCTTCGGCGATCTCCGCCATGGCGTGTTGTACCTGCTTAAGGGGACGAAGCTGGCGGTGAATGGTCACCCACACCATGGCCCCCATGATCACCGCAAACAGGATAAGTTGCGTTAGGGTTTCTCTGATGGCTTGGTTTACTGGGGCGTCAAGTTGTTGTTGGGGCACTAGAATGCCGATGTGCCAATTTACCTTAGGTTTAGATTGCTGAAAGGGAGACAGGAACACATGAAACGCCTGGTTTCGCCAGGTAACCTTTCCCTGAAGCTGTCCAAGCTTTAGTTGTTGCCAGATTTGAGAGAAGCCTTGAGTGCCGAGCGATTCATAGGCACTGTCGACGCTGTCCATGGTTAAGCTCTCTTTGGTTCTCTCTGCCATTAACGGCATGCTGACCAAGGTGCCGGAGTCACTGACAATGAAGGTTTCGACCCCTTTTAAATTTGAGTGAACGTTGGAGAGCGCGGCATTTACAGAGTCCAGATCCATATCCAGACCAGAGGAGCCAACCAGTTTCCCTTGATGGTAGATGGGACCTCGAATGGCCATCAGAATGTTGTTATCTAGGTTTCTGGTGGGGTCATCTACGTAGTAACCATTGTTGGCCAGAAATACCTGCCACCAAGGGCGTTCATTCACCACGTAGTCAACCTTGTCGTAGCGGCCGGTTCGATCAAAGTACTCCCAGGTGGCGGTGGTGGTGAAAAACAGATCGAACAGTTTGGTATCTCCCTCAACCAGTTGATTGAGGTAGTCGATAAAACTCACCAGTTTGGGGTTGCTGTCCTGAGCCCCGCCTCGCTGGGTAATTAGGGTGATGGCCTCACGACTGGCGGGGTGATTAAACAGGGTTTCCAGTTGTGAGACTCGACTGTTCAACAGGTTGGACAGAGCTGAATCTACCTGTCCGAGAACTTGGCTGACCTCTTGCTGCTGACTTTCAGCGGCTTGGCTGGCAACTTGATTGACTCGAATCAGGCCGGTGAGGCCAGAGAGGCTGATAAGAGTGATGAGCACGCCAAGAATGATCTTAGCCCGCAGATTGGATTGAATTCCTTTCATTTCCAATTGCCCTTTTCCATGGCTGTCTATCGCAGCGGGGTTATGTTTTTATTAAAACCTACCTTCTCATCTCTTTTAATTCAATCACCTACGCTGCCATTGGTGAATTTATACAGATTTTGATTTGGCAGTGCGTCTCGATTTGGTGGTTTGGGCTGGTCATTGGTGTGGGCTCGGGTTGGAACTCTGAGACCAAGGCGAGGATAAGTGCAAAATAAACGCCCTATTAACCGTAGGGTTAATAGGGCGTGATAACAGCAGCGGCTTCTTTAGAGGGCAAAGACTAGGCCGATGGCCGTCAGTCCACTGTATGCCATGGTCGCCATAGCGGTTTTGCCCAGCAGAGGGTTAAGCGCTGCACCTGTGGTAACGGCAAACTGCTTGCCCAATCCAATTGCCAAAGGCACGGCGATAACACAAGCCGCCGGTGTCGTGCCCGGCAGCAGTCCCAGCAGCCACCCTAGGCAGGTCAGAAGGAATGGGGTGGCTAACATCGCTTGATATAAGGTGGTGCTGGCGTCCACGCCAATGCGAACCACGAGAGTCCGTTTGTGGGCTTTGACGTCAGTCGCATGATCGCGAGTGTTGTTTACCAGCATGATGGCGGCGTTGAGGCAGCCTAAAGCCGAGCCCAATAGCCAAGCGGCAACGCTGGTATCACCCACTTGAATGTAGTAGCTGCCCACCACGGCAACCAGGCCAAAGTAGATGAAGGCCGCCAGTTCCCCCAAACCGTGGGAGGCCAGCGGGTAGGGGCCTCCGGAATAGCCTAACGCTCCCAGCACGGCAAACAGTGCCAACAGGGCGATTGGCCAACCACCTACGTAGATAAGGTACTGGCCGATGGCAACGGCAATGACGAGGCAGAGAATCATCGCATTGCGAACCGCGGTGGGGCTGAGTAACCCCTGCTGGGTAACTCGAGTTGGTCCCAGTCGTTCATCAGTATCCACACCGGATTTATAATCGAAGTAGTCGTTGGCAAGGTTCACCGCGATTTGCAGCATCACCGCGCACAGCATTGAGGCGATGGCGATCAACCAATCAAACTCTCGGTGGTAGGCGGCAAGAACATTACCCACAAGTAGCGGTCCTATGGCCGCAGGCAAGGTTCTAGGGCGAGTTGCCATAATCCAGTATTTTAGATTCATAATCTTTTGAGTTTAGTAAGTTTTTTAGAATTAACTTCGTCAGTTAAACTTTGTTAAAAAAGGCGTTTAAGGTTGTGATCCATGTACAGAATCCGGTATCACACCCGATTATACACTGGCATTTTAGAAAGATTTAAACCATTGTTCTTGAAGAGTCATATTAGTGACATTGATAGGATAATAGTTCATGGACACCATTCGTTTTGACAGCCGAGTTGTCGTAGTTACGGGTGCCGGTAGGGGCTTAGGAAGAGCCTATGCGTTAGCGTTAGCAGAGCGCGGTGCAAATTTGGTTTTGATTGATAACGGCTGCGCTGCAGACGGTACGGGAACCGACAGCAGTCTGGTTCACGAAGTGGCCGAGATGATTCGCGGTTTGGACGGCAATGCTCTGCCGATCTTTGCGGACGTCACCGATTTTGAGCAGATGCAGCAAGCGATAAATTTGGCGGTATCTCAATTCGGCAAGGTGACGGATATTGTGGCCAACGCTGGAGTGCTGATTCAATGCAGTATCGACTCAGGCAAAGCGCCTCTGACCAAGATGATGGAGGTGAATCACTTCGGTTCGCTGAACATCATGAAAGCTGCCATGTCTCAAATTCAGCAGCATCAGGGAAAGATCGTACTTACGGGCGGTTTGTCTGGTCTATATGGTGACGATCGCTTAGCAAGTTATGCCTCCAGCATGATGGCAAACCGAGGCTTGATGTTGTCGGTTTCTCAGCACATGGAGGAGTTTGGCGGTAAGTGCAATTTGCTGTGTCCATCGGCCAATACCCGCATGGTATCGGAACTGTTCACCGAGCATCAGCGTCGTCAGCTTGAGGTCAGTGCGGTTGTTCCTGCTCTGCTTTATCTGTTGTCTGATTTTGCTCCGAATGGCATGACGGTGACTGCCTCCGCAGGTCATTTCAGTTTGGCCAAAACCGTTGAGAGCCGCACCGTGAAGATGCTTCCTGGCGATCTTCGTCCTGAAGCGCTGTGTCAGGCTTGGCGTGATACGGGGCCCGATCTGCATATGACCCAATACTCCTCCTTTGGCGACCGCTTTAAGAAGTTGTTTAATTGGGGGTAATTGCCTCTTAGGCCTACCTTAGCTAGAGTGGCTCCATTGCGATATTTGGAGACACTCATGCACAACTCATTGGACACTCTGCTGGATATCCTCGATCTGGAGCCATTGGAAATTGGTCTGTATCGGGGGCAGAGTCAGGATCTGGGCTTTGGCCATCTGTTTGGTGGTCAAGTGCTTGGACAGGCATTAGCCGCCGCCAACTTCACCGTCGATGCCCAGCGACACATTCACTCCTTCCACTCCTACTTTCTTCGTGCTGGGGATCTGTCTCGGCCGGTGATCTACGAGGTGGAGACGCTTCGAGACGGTGCCAGCATCAGTACTCGCCGCGTTAGCGCCATACAAAACGGGCGACCGATCTTCTATCTCACCGGTTCGTTCCATCAGCAAGAGCAGGGCTTTGAACATCAAACGGCGATGCCTGAGGTTCCAGGCCCAGAAGGGCTTAGCAATCAGTTTCAGGCTGCGAGCGCTTTAAAAGGGCAGGTTCCCGATAAAGTGTTGGACATGTTCCTGAAAAACACCGCCATTGAGATGCGCTTGGTTAACCCCATTAACCCATTGAAACCGGAAGTCACCGAGCCGGTTCGGCACGTGTGGATGAAGGTCAATGGTCAGGTGGATGGCTCTCAAGCATTGCATCGGCAGCTGCTGGCTTACGCATCGGATCTCAACTTCTTAGTCACTGCCTGCCAGCCCCATGGCGTGTCATTCTTGACCCCTGGGCTTAAGATGGCGACGGTGGATCATTCCATGTGGTTCCACCGGGATGTGGATTTCTCCGATTGGGTGCTTTACAGCGTCGATTCGCCGAACGCCATTGGCGGCCGTGGTTTTGTTCGTGGCCAGATCTTTAATCAAAATGGCGAGTTATTAGCTTCAACTGCACAAGAGGGTGTGCTGCGTATGAAAAATCGTCAATCCTAACTTTTGTGACCAAAATCACTAAAAAAGCGCGCCATGATGGTGCGCTTTTTTGTTACCGTTACTGCTTCATTGCTCAGACGTAATGAATCCCGGATGAAGGTAATAGGAGAGTGGCGCTCGCGCCCGCCGAAGAAGTAAATCTTTCAGGCATCGGTAGTTAACCGATATGGACTGTTACTGGACGGGCCTCTGGAGAGTTCCATTGACTTGGACGCCGAAGGCGCAAGCGTTGAAAAACGTCAAACGCTCAGGCAAAAGGACAGGGTGCGTAACAACATTTCCTTTCTAAAACAGCGGGTATTCTGTATCCGTTTGTCCGGCATGGTTCTCCTCTGTGTAGTTAAGTTGTCACACTGAGGAAGACACAACATGAATAACATCGAAGCACTTCTTTCCACACTCAGCAGTTGGGTATGGGGACCACCTCTTTTGATCCTGCTGGTGGGTACTGGTGCCTATTACACCTATCGGCTCAAATTTTTGCAGGTGCGCAAATTGCCACTGGCGCTGAAGTTGATGCTTAAGCCCAATCAAGCCGCCGGTGACATCAGCAGCTTTTCAGCCCTGTGTACCGCGATGGCGGCCACCATTGGTACCGGTAACATCGTTGGTGTGGCGACTGCGATTAAGCTAGGTGGTCCCGGGGCGCTATTCTGGATGTGGATGGCGGGTTTTGCGGGTATGGCCACTAAGTATGCCGAGTGCATGCTGGCGGTGAAGTATCGCCGTCAGGATGAGCAAGGCCAGCAGGTGGGTGGACCGATGTACTACATCCTTCACGGCACAGGTAAAGCCTGGTTGGCGAAGCTGTTTGCGGTATTTACTCTGGGCGTTGCCTTCTTTGGTATCGGTACCTTCCCTCAAGTCAACGCCATTGTCGATGGCGCTCGCATCGCTTTTAGCGTGCCCGACTGGGTTTCCATGGCCCTGGTAGCGATTTTGGTGGCGCTGGTTACCCTTGGTGGGGTGAAGCGAATCGCTAAGGTTGCAACCGCATTGGTTCCGACCATGGCGCTGTTTTACGTTACCGCCTGTTTGCTGCTGCTGGGTCTTAATTTTGAAGCGGTGCCAGCGGCGTTTGCGTTGGTGATTGAAGCGGCCTTTACGCCTCAGGCGGCAGGAGGCGGATTCGCGGGAGCCACGGTGATGATGGCGATTCAGTTTGGTATTGCTCGCGGGGTATTCTCAAACGAGTCCGGCTTGGGAAGCGCGCCAATGGCGGCGGCGGCGGCAAAAACCAACTCTCCCGTCGAACAGGGCTTGGTGTCCATGACTGGAACCCTGTTTGATACCCTGATTGTGTGTAGCCTGACTGGCTTGGCATTGATTGTCACTGGCGCTTGGCAAGGTGAATTTGCCGGTGCTGCCATGACCTCGTCTGCTTTTACTAGCGGCTTGTCCGCCACTGTGGGTCAGCAGGTGATCACCTTGGCACTGCTGTTCTTTGCGTTCACCACCATCTTGGGCTGGAACTACTACGGCGAGCGTGCAGTTCTGTTTCTGTTTGGTGAGCGTGGTCGCATGCCTTACCGCTGGATCTTTGTGGCTTTGGTGGCCGTTGGTGGCTTATTGCAACTGAATCTAATCTGGACGCTGGCTGATATCGTTAATGGCTTGATGGCAATTCCGAACTTGGTGGCACTGCTGATGCTGCGCAAAGAGGTGGTGGGTGACACCCTCGCGTACTTTAAAGCTAAAGGATAAGCCCTGTTCCAACTGATATAGGTTTGATATAAAGGCTCTATCGTATCGATGGAGCCTTTTTACTATGTACAGAGCCATAACCATGCTGTTGGCGGTGCTGATGCTGTCAGCCTGCGTCACGGTAAACGATCCTGAAGAGGACAAAATTAATGTCGGCGGAATGGTCGGCGCCCAGGGGGTAAGTAACCTGCCCGTAGGCTCTGTGGTGACGGTTGCCATCATTGACGTGAAACAGCGCGGTGCCATTTTGGCTCAGAAACGATTCAGTGTGGCCAAACTGCCCACCATGTTTAAATTTCAATTGCCCGCAGAAGCGATCAATAAAGAGGCGGACTACGTCGTCGTGTCTCTCGTTAAGAACAATGACCGCTTGCTGTTTCAGACTTACCAACGTTTTCCCGTTATCAACAATGGGGAAACCATGGTTCAGGTAACCATGGAACGAGCTCGTTAAAGTTGCATGAAAAATGCACTAAAAGTCAGCCAGTTAGGCTGGCTTTTTTTTGCCGTTTTTTAGTGGTAAATCACTATGAAATACGAATTTTTGGTGGTAGGGAAACCAAATTGTTAAAGTCTGTCCTAGATCAAAAACTCAGAAATTCAAGACTGTTACATTCACTCGCAACTTGTTAGGGCAATCAAGGATAAAGGTTGCCTAATATTTATGGAGTGATAAAGATGATGAAGCGTACCCTAGTCTCAGCGTTAGTATTGGCAACTCTGGCAGCCCCTGCAATGGCGGCTCGTGAAGCGGGTGATTTTATTGTTCGCGCTGGCTACATCAATGTAGCGCCGAATGAAAGCTCTCAAGATGTTGATACCGGCGATTACGCAGGAAACCTAGGCGAGTTTGGTGTTGATAGCGATGCTCAGCTTGGCTTGAATTTTACCTACATGGTGACCGATGCCATTGGTATCGAAGTGCTGGCTGCAACTCCATTTACCCACGACGTGAGCTTAGGCCCTCTGGGTAAAATCGCAGAAGTGACCCACTTGCCACCAACCGTCGTTGCTCAGTACTACTTTGGTTCTGATAACATCCGCCCTTACATTGGTGCGGGCGTGAACTACACCTACTTCTGGGATGAAGATTTCACCAATAATCTTGGTGGTGATCTGACCGATCTGGACGCGTCTGGTTCTTGGGGTTTGGCCGCTCAGGTTGGCCTAGATTGGGAACTGAATGAAAACTGGTTGATCAACGCTTCTGTATGGTACATCGACATTCAGACCGACGTAGACTTCAAACTGGCTGGCACGCCGGTCTCCATTGAAACCGACATCGACCCATGGGTTTACATGGTGTCTGTGGGTTACAAGTTCTAAGTTACTCTCAACGCTTATTAAGCGCGAATACAACAACGCCCGCATCATGCGGGCGTTTTGCGTTCTAGGGACCGTTGAGGCGATTTAAAGGCTCATTGCAGATTGGGGTGGAAAGCTAAAATTCAATGTTCATCAAGGTAAAGACTGTGCTTTCGCGTGACGTGCTTTCCCGCTCTCGCATGCATTTCGCTTCAACATGAGCTTCATTGAAGCATCGCATCTGCGATCAGTAATTTGGTGTTGTAACTGCAAAACTTGATTTCGAGTTTGATCCTCGGAAATATGCCAAGCAGCTACTTAAATTTACGTTTGTTGTAGATAAACTCCGGTAGCAGACGGGTAAGCCAAGAGATAAGACGCCAGCGGCGAGTCACGTAGATGGTGTGTTTGGCTTTCTTAAGATCGTTTAAGATCTGATTGGTCATCTTATGCAGGTTGGCTCCCCATGCTTTGGAGCCTTTCGCTTGCATCTTCTCGATGAATCCTAAGCGCAAATCACTGATGGTGACCGGCAGCTTTTTGCGCTGAGCATGCAGCCTCAGACCTTCTAGGTAATTTTGTTGGAACGCTTTGGTGGCGTGGAAGGCGCTATTGGCCCCGCCGCGCTCGCCAGCCACTGAGGTCATGGCGGCCAGTTGGCCATAGCCTTGCTCACACAGATTGGCGAAGGCAAGGTTGGTGAGGGCGGTAAAGCCACTGACGTTAACGTCTATGACCATCTTTTCCTCCTGCCAAGGCAGCTCCAGATCCTGATGGCTGGCGGCGGTATTGATGATCACCAAATGGGCGCCGTTCATCTGCTGCCAAAGCTGATTGAACTGGTCGCGGGCGGAATTGGAATCAAAGATATCGATCTCTTGAGCCAAGGTGTTGTCAGGCAGTTGTTCGAGCAGTGGCGCTATGCCGTCAAGATTGGCGGCAAGCAGGCCCAATTGCACCCCTTCGGCGGAGAGTTTCTGGGCAAGCATTTGGCTTAGGCCGGCATTTGCGCCGACGATAATTGCGGAAAGTTGGCTCATGATACTGTGGAATTTGATGAACTTAGGTCAATCATACCAAGTTTGCTGCCATCGGCTCAGGGTTTTGATCAGTATTTTTGGAAGTCTGGAGTTGTAGCCGTCCAGATGTCTTGATATAACTAGATGGTCAATAAGGAGCCTGATATGCCAGTTCGAATTCCCAACCGCCTTCCCGCCTCCAGTATTCTTCGTAGTGAGAACATCTTTGTTATCTCCGATGAACGTGCGGACTCTCAGGACATTCGTCCCCTCAAGCTGCTTATTCTGAATCTGATGCCGAACAAGATTGAAACGGAGACCCAGTTGCTTAGATTGCTGGCCAATACGCCGCTGCAGGTGGATGTTGAGCTGCTGCGTATTCACAATCGTCCTTCCAAACACACCTCCAGTGATCACATGGACGCCTTCTATCGTGATTTTGAGGCCATCAAAAACAACAACTACGATGGGTTGATCATCACCGGTGCGCCTCTGGGCAACTTGGAGTTTGAGCAGGTGGATTATTGGCCGCAGATCTGCGACATCATCGAGTGGTCCCAGCGTCACGCCACATCGGTTCTGTTTCTCTGTTGGGCAGCCCATGCGGCGCTCTATCATCTATACGACACCAAGCGTTATCTGCGAGAGGAGAAGATCTCTGGAGTATTTCGCCACCGCCGCTTGCATGGGCATATTCCGCTACTGCGTGGATTTGATGATGAATTTTGGGTGCCGCACTCTCGCTTTGCTCAGGTCAGCCTAGACAAATTGAAAGCCCACAATGAACTGCAGGTGCTGGCGGAGTCTGATGAAGCGGGCGCCTACCTTATTATGAGCAAAGACAACCGCAATCTGTTTGTGACCGGGCACCCGGAATACACCCGAACGACTCTGCAGGATGAGTATCGTCGCGACCTCGGGCAAGGCCTCGCACCGACCATTCCCACCAATTACTACCCAGGTGATGATCCAACTCAGCCGCCTTTTGCACGTTGGCATGCCCATGGTGCACTGCTGTTCAGCAATTGGCTTAACTACTGCGTGTATCAGCAAACGCCCTTTGATCTCAGTGCCATGCAAGGCTTCACCCCGATGGAGTCATAACGGCAACTTAGCTGTGCGTTTTACTGGCAAAAACCAGGGGAAAACTCGGATTATCAGAGGGTTAAATATGAAGCGCGTTTGTTAAAACCCACTGATATGCTTGGTTTTTTCCTGAAAAAATCTCAATCTTTTTTGTCTTTTTCGTGGCATCCGATGTTACGGCGGGATAAAATGTGACTCACATCATGGATGAGCAAGATTAAAGGATTTAGTCAGGATGAAGCGCAATCGCACTATCGTCGATCAAGAGGTGCCTGTGCCTCAGGGCCGTGAGTTGGTATCGACTACGGATCTTCGGGGCGTTATCACTTATGCCAATGCCGCCTTTATTGAGGTCAGTGGTTTTAGTGAAGAGGAGTTGATTGGCCACAATCATAATCTTGTTCGTCATCCAGATATGCCTGCGGCCGCTTTTAAGGAGCTGTGGGAGAAGCTGAAAAAAGGCCAGCCATGGCGAGGTGTGGTGAAGAATCGCACCAAAGATGGTCGTTACTATTGGGTCGATGCCTTCGTTACCCCGATTTTTGAACATGGTCAGGTCGTGGGTTATCAGTCGGTTCGTCGAGCGACCACTCCTCAATTGAAACAGCGCGCATTAAGCCTTTATGAGCGTCTTAACAACGGCAAATCCATCTCACGTTCACTGACCCTTCAGCAGAAACGCATGATCAGCTATGTGATTCTTATCGCAGGCTTCATTGGCGTGGCTTGGTTGTTTGAACCTTGGGTGATCGCCTGTGGTGCCTTGATGGTGATTGCCATGTTGGGGCTGTTCTATGACGAAGCGTTCCGAGTGCCGAACTTGCTGGAGAAGATGCAGGAAGAGTACGACAGCGTCAGTCGCTACGTATTCTCCGGCCATGGCAGCAGTAGCGTGCTGGATTTCCAGATGCAATTTGCTCAGGCGAGAATGACCGGGGTGCTGGGTCGAACCCATGATGCCTCTCTGCAACTAGGGCAACTGTCAGATAACTTGGTGGGCTTAAGTGAACAGGCTCGCCAAGGAGTACAGCAGGAAAATCAGCGCATTGGTCAGATTGCGGCGGCGGTTGAGGAGCTCAGTGCGTCGGTATCTGAGATCGCCAACATCGCCACCAGTGCCGCGGGCAGCACCGAACAATCGAAGCAGTTTTGTGGCCAGGCCCAGCAAGGGGTGATGGGCAGTCGCGATAAAATTATTGAACTTGCCAAAGAGGTGGATCAGGCGGCCAAACACGCCGAGGGGCTGCACGCTGAGGCTGAGAAAGTGGCTCACGCCATGAAAGAGATTGACGGCATTGCCGAGCAAACCAACCTGTTGGCACTGAACGCCGCCATTGAGGCGGCCCGTGCTGGAGAGCAGGGCCGAGGCTTTGCGGTGGTGGCCGATGAAGTTCGGGCGCTATCGACTCGCACTCAACAAGCCACCACAGAGATTCAGAAAAACATCGAAGGCATGCATCAGACGCTGTCGTCTTGGGTGCAGAAGATGAATCACAACCATAAACTGGCGGATGCCTGCTCTGAGGCGGCTCAAGCCAGCTCTGATGACATTGAACAGATCAATAATCAGATGGAGCAGGCTACCCAGTTGGCTAGTCAAAATGCTGCCGCGGCCAGCCAGCAGCGCGCTGCGGTTCAGGAGATTGCACAAAGCCTGACAGACATGCAGGATCTAACCCACGCCAACTTAGAACTGACGGCGGATGTTGATGGCAGCAGCCAAGAGATACAGAAACAGGTTGGGGTGATAGGCTCCCTGCATCTGAGCTTTAATCAGTAAATTCAAAGGGCGCCCACAGGCGCCTTTTTTGTGCCAAATGGGTTCAGGCAGCATCAAGGTTTAGAACGATGTGATGCAGGTGCAAGATGGGTTTGCTCGTGCTTCTCCTAATCAGTCTCCAAACCAAAAGACAAACGTCCAGTTTTACGAAAGGGCGCTGAGTAACGGCAGTGTACCACTGGTCATCTTGGAATAACCTTGGCAGGTGAGTGGGATCACATTGTGTACGCTGCCATTACTCAATCGATTCTCTTTGATGTAATCTAAATTAGAATTTTCTAATTTAAAGGGATCGAATGATGAAAACTCAAGATCTGAGTACCCTGGTGGCGGTTGTCGAACAGGGCAGCGTCACCGGTGCTGCACAGCGCCTTAACCTGACTCACTCTGCGGTCTCGCAACGATTAAAACAGCTCGAGTTACAGCTATCGACGCCTTTGCTCAATCGTCAGGTGACGCCGGTGCAGCCCACGGAAGCCGGCGAACGGGTGATTAAACATGCGCGGGAGGTGCTTCACTTAGAGCTGGAACTGCTGACCGACCTTAGACACAAACGTCAGCGGCCACTAAGGCTGAGCTGCACACCCGCTTTTGGAGCCTGCTTTCTGAGTGCGGCCTTGTCCGAATTTTCCCAATGTTGCAGTCACTCGGTGGCTTTTGATTATCAATCTGGTGAGTCCATTCTAAAGGGCTTACATCAAGGGCTTTACGACATCGCCATTGTGGAGCATTTAGAGCCGTTGGCCGAAACCGATTGGGCTCAGCCATTGCCGCCGGATCAAGTGGCGTTCGTGGGCTGTCCAGAGCGCCTGGCACGCTTGCAAGATGGAGACATCAGCAGCTTGTCATCTCAGCCTCTGTTTGTGGCGAAGCCCGGCTGCTGCTCTCGGGATCTGTTGTGTAAAAATCTGGCCACTCTGGGGCTGAATTTAGACCACTTTCAGGCGCTCACCTCTTGTGGCGATCTGCATTTTATGGAGCGAGCTCTGCTGGACGGTGCCGGAATCGGCTTTGTGTCCACTGCGTTGGTGAAATCCCACCTGAAGGCCGGTCGATTAGATGCACTGGAGTTGCCGGAATTCACCCATCGCTGTTACCGAAGCATGGTGGCCAGCGTCAGTGCGGTTGAGCAGCCCTGGTTTGCCGCCATGGTGAAAAGCATTGAGTCGGCTTTCTATACTTCAGCGAATCAAATATAAGAACGCCCGTTCCGTTGAGCGGGCGTTTGCGTTAAGGGCGCAGCAGGGAGTTGCGCCCGATTACTACTGAGCCGTGCGTTTTTTCCTCATGGGGTCTCCCTCATAGCCAAGCGCACTCCAATCTAAGCGCCCCTTTTTGCTATGACAGTCCATGCAGTTAAGCGCTTGCTCCTTTGGGGACACCATGTGGTTGAGCTTCCACCACATCTCGGTCTCGGCAAAGCCATAGTCGCCGCTATAGCTCAGGCCTTTGGCTTTCATGTCAGGGTGATCGTTCATGCCCAGTCGCGCGGCTTGATCCCAGTCGAAACTCTTCCAATAGCCCTGTTTGCCAAACACCTTGGTAGGGATAAATACCTGGTGCTTCACATCAAACAGCTGCTTTCCTCGATGCACCTTAAAGGGGTAGATTTTCGAGACTCCGTCATCCACTTGCCCTTTAGGTCGGCGCAGGGGCGTGACTTGAGCGGGATCCATCTTGTCCCCGAACAGGTAGGCTTCTGAGCTGCCGTTGTACCAGGCGTATTCTGGGGTAACGTTTTTGCCCCAGGTAAATTCCCCTTTCTTCTTCATGTAGCCTTTTTTGCCAAACTGGTCTTTGAACTCCTCTCGGTCTTCACCCGCCTTGGACCAGTCCCACCACAACTTGGTGGGCTCGACTTTGGCAAACTCGGGAATGTGGCAGGTTTGGCAGGCCACCTTTTCGGTGTGGCGATTCAGTTTGGCGTTGTCGTGAACGTCACCTTCGTGGCAATGACTGCACTCGAGGCGAGCACTGGTACGCATGCCTGGAGAGACGCTGGTCGCTTGCCCAAGAAGCTGATGTGACTCCTCTTGATGGCAATCCTGGCACTGAAAATCCATGCCATCGGCATCCATATGCACATCGGTGCTGCGATCTGGGTACGCCATGCTGGAGTCCAGATCGCCGTGTTTAACGCCATCGCCACCGCCGCCATAGAAGTGGCAGCTACCGCAGTTGTCTCGTACTGGTTGACCTACATTTTGCGCCACATTGACTAGGTTGACGCTTTTAAAGGGCAAGCCGCTGTTGTCTTTTTGATAGGTGCCGGTGGTGTCGTGACACACTAGGCAGTCCACCTTAGTGGCATCGGTGAAATCGAATGATTGGTCTTCCCAGCCATAACCTGCATGACATTGAGTGCAGCGAGCTTCGTTGCTGACTACGGAGACGCAGTAGTTGTTGATGGCGTTCTTCTTGCCTAGTTTGACCTTGTTGCCATCGATGTTTTGAGTTTTGTCCCAGGTCCAGTGGCTGGTCTGCATGAAGGACTCGGTGTGCTGTTCATGACACTGGATGCACTGTTCGGTGGCTTGTGGCCCAGTTTGGATCGGCCCTTCAATAAACTCTTGGTGAGGGTTTGCTAGCAGAGCCAGAGGCACCAGAGCCAGCATTGAGGCGAGCATATTGGGTTTCATGTGTATTTCCTTAACGCTTGAAATCGGCCCCCATGATGGATGCCGAGACAAGTTAGAATTTCAGGGTGATGGAGGCGTTGGCGTCCCACGCCGTATCGACAACAGGCATCATGGAGAACGCTTGACCGTCGATGACCTCATCGATGTTTTGAGGAGCGCCTACAGGGGAGCCGGAGCCTGAATAATCAAAGTCGTAATAGAGGCCAGCGACCTTTATGAACATCCGCGGGTTGACCTCATAGATGTAGTAGGCCTCGAACGCGTGGCCTCGGGTGGCCAGCTTGGAGCCGATGGGGTCGTCTTGGGCTTGGGTAAAGGGGGTCCAATACTTGGAGCCGTAGTTGTATTCCAGTCCCAGCTTTTGGTTGTCGGCGATGGGTAACTGGATGCCGGTGTAGATGGACCAAGCGTCGTGGGCTTCATTATCGGTGCTGCCGATGGGGCTCATGTCGACAGTGCCATCTGGGTTCATGGCATACAGGGGATCGGAGTTCATGCCGCCGAACATGCCAACGTTGCCATTGGGATCGGTTCGGGTCCAACCCAAAGAGGTAAACCATTTGAGGCCGTTGTCCTCCTCACGCACAAAGGTCAAGCCGCCTAGGTAGATGTCGCCAATGTTGGTGCTTGGCTGATAGCGGGTCACAAAATTCACGTTGGAGGGAACTTGCATGCCGGGCATCATGATGTCGATGAGCTCTTGGGGCATCGCCATGGTGCCTTTAAAGCCGTCGGCGACGTCCATGGCTGCGAATAACGTCATCTGCAGCACATTACTGCCATCATCAAGTAGATCGATATTAAAGCCGCCAAGGTGGGTGTCGTCGGTTTCGATGTTGCCAAACATCTCTCCATTGCCCCATTCGGACTCATAACCTTGGCCATAGCAAAAGCGCAGCACTTGGCCGTCGATGCCGGTGATCTCTCCCAGTTTGTAGCCAAGGGTGACGCCATCAAAATTGAAATTCACTAGGTGGCCCGATGGTGTGCCGCCACGCAGTTCGTTTTCCCTTAGGTTGGTCGGATACCCGTAACTCGAGGGACGGCGACCGATGGATAGGTAGGCATGGCTGCCGCCAATGTTTTTCCAATCGAAATAGGCCCGCTCCACGCGTAAAGTGTCACCATTGGGGTGACCACTGCTGGTGCCATCTTGGGTGAAGGAGTTCCAGGAATCGAACACATTGACTTCGGTGGAATCGCCCCAGTTTTTAAACATGGTGAGGCGTCCGGTGAAATTGACGTTGTCCCAGACCTTGGCTTTGATATTGAGGCGCAATCTGGTGGTGTAGAACAGATCGTTATCAATGTCCTTGGGCATCGGTTTTACCCCAGGGCCAAACATCGACATCGCCATTCGCTGACCGTCAGGCGTTTGCACTGTCATGCCGGGGCCCCAGCTAACGTCTTGATAGTGCAGTGAGTGAACTTTAGTTCGAAAGTCGCCGGTGATGGCAACGCGATCCGTGGCGGCGTGGGTTTCCGGTCTATCGACTCGTTCTGACAGGTACTCCACTTCTTCCATCAGCTCAGCTAACTGACGCTTTAAGGTGTCAACATCACTGGAAGTGTCTTGGGCCATGGCTTGGGGCCAGATTAAAACTTGGCTAATTATCAGTGCGAGGGCGGTGGGTTTCATCATCATTATCTCCCTATATCTGTTGTTATGGTTTAGCCACAGGTTGCAGGCTGGTCGGAGTCTGCGGCGTGGTTGTAGAGAAACTGCTGAATATCAAGCAGAGCTTTGTCGGCAAGCCCTTGAAACACCTCTGGTTTGGCTTTGTGCTTGTTGCGTTGGAAGAAGCGATCCCACTGAGCCATGGTTTTGGACATCGGGGTGAGCTCACCCCCTTGTGCACTCTGGCTGTGGCAGGCTTTGCAGTGCTTTTTGTACAGGTGTTTGCCCTTCTTCGGATTGCCGCCTTCGACGGCAATGGCGCTGCAGCTAATGGCAAGTGCCAGAGAGGAGACGATCAGAGTGTGTGTTTTCATGGTGGTATTTCCATTTTCATTTGATTCAGGAAATACTTTATTAGATCTGTCTAATGTTTTCCGTGGACAATTCTAACGGTGACGTTAGCGAATCTGACGGCGGAGCGAGGAGGCGGGGAGGAGCTGTGATCCGATTATCACTTTAGGGGGAATGGGGATCTTAATGGCGTAAAATTAGGTGCTAAATTTTGGTTAAAACTGTGAACAATAACTGTGGTTTGGAATGGAAAAGGCCACCTTTGGATGGCCTTCTATTAAGGGCAAAATATCATGGACTTATTGCTGTTTTTGATACTCCACCAACAAAGAGTCTCCTTGCCACCACTGCAGTTTATCGTCGTCGACTGTGGTGTGGTCAGCTTGGCTAAAGGCGCTCATCAGCAGCTGCTCTTGCTTTGACATCGGTTCTGGGCAGGCCATCATGGTCATGCCTGCTGAATCCAGCCACAGGGCGTCCCCGGCGGCGGTCAGTTTGCCGAAGAATCGATTGCAGCCACTGTCGCCACCGGCTTTACCCTCGGTAATATCAATGGACAGCTCCGGCGCTTTCTCGTCATTCATGCTGACGATGTCCGCCATCCCCTGAAGTGATACTAGGGTCCAGTTGCCATTTGCCTGACGGAAACTGTCTAGGCTTGTGGGTTTGTAGGCTTCCAAAATGACTTGGTCGTTGTTGAGAATCTGCAGGCGGCCATGTTGCACTTGGTAACCGGTGGCTTTAGCCATCGCTTGATTGTAGCGCTGTTCATAACCCGCAACCGGTTGCTGGCATCCCATTCTGGTGCTCATCTGAGGACCAAAGCTCTGTCCCGCTTCAGGCCACTGACCGTTAATGCGGTTACAACCAAAATAGGCCTGCATTTTGCCTTGTGCGATGGTGAGTTCCGCTTGGTTGTCCCCGGAGCCTAAGCGAACCGCTTCACCTTGTAGTCGGCCAATTGTCCACTGGCCGTCAACTTGAACAGGCTCAGAAGTCATGGAGGAGCAACCAGCTAGCAGCATCGCTGCCATTACAGCAGTGGATTTCATAATGACTCTCGATATCGGTAAATGGAAAAACTAATAGTGTAGTTAGTGACTGCAACTTTAGAGTGCGGGCACCATACAGAAGAGGTTTCATTATAGAGCCGGACAGTGGGTTTCAATAAGCGATATTTGTGTCAGCCGGTAACTGAAACTTACAATGCTATGACTTTGTTATTTGAGGCTTTGCTAGGGCTGCATATCTTTTTGATTAAGGCAAACGCGCAAACGCATAGTGGCTCGATATTGATTCTGAACTCGAAAATCAATGACTGGTGTAAAAACGAGCATGAAAGGTCAATACTCCCTATATTGCCCTGCTAATGCGCCCGATTCTCAGCTCGATATTCAGAGGGAGTCAATCCGACCTTGTTCTTGAAGAGCCGTGAAAAATACTGCGGATAATCAAAACCCAGTCCGTAGGCGATGGTTGCCACAGAATCCGATGTCGACAGCAGCAGATCTTTAGAGCGTTCTATCAGAGCTCGATGGATCCAATCTTTGGTAGTTTTTCCGGTTTCCGCTTTCAAAGCGTCGCTGAGGTAACGGCTGGTCATGTTCATCTTTTGCGCCAGCTCTTCCACTTCAGGCAGGTTCATCGATTCCGCCTCCAGTTGCTGCATACGCTGGTCCAGTATCTGGGCAAAGCGTTCATACACCGATGAGCTGGACTCTTTACGCATCAGGAACTGGCGATGGTAGTAGCGATTGGCATAGCGAAGCAGGGTGGATAACTGGGATAGGATTAGCTCTTTGGTGAACGCATCTTGATTATTGTGGTATTCCGCTTCGATGGCATCGAAGATGGCGGCCATCTGCTTCTCCTCTTTAGGAGACAGGTGCAGCGCCTCGTTAACCGAATAGTTGAAGAAGTGATATTGCTTGAGCTGCTGCTGAATTTCATGGCCACGAATGTAGTCTTCATGGAAGCAAATGGTGCGAGCCACCGAGCTTACTTTTACCCCTCGACTGGCGATCTCTTGTTCTGGTGCCATGAAGATCATAGTGCCGTTGGAGCAATCGTATTTGGTGCGGCCGTAATGGATTTCGCCTTCGGTAATGTGCTTCAAGGAGATAGAGTAGAAACTGGCTTGAAGAGACAGGTTCTCAGTACAAGCAAACTCTGATTGACGCTCATCGGAGTTGAATTTCATCACGTCAATTAGGGGATGCTCCGGTGGCCGAATTCCAAAAGCCTGGTTCTGTTCGGTAATGGATTTGAAGTGGTACTTTTTCACGACACTACCCTACCTTTCACGGTGTTAACCTTTTAAAGCAAAGCTCAGGTGCCACTATGCACCTGAGCCTGTGTGAGCATTGCTAGTCTTGGGTTCCTTAAAGCGCTTTAAAGAACTGATCAATTTGCTCTACAGCTTCGGTGACGTATGGCTCAACATCATACAAGTCTACATGAGAGGCGCCAGCAACTCGATGCAGCTGCTTGTGAGAAGCGACCTTGTCGTAAAACAGCTCGGTGAAAGGGGCGGTATCGGCGTTGCCACCAACAATGCCAATATAGGGTTGAAGCATCTTATCGGCATAACGTTCGCCGATGTTATATACCACCGTCTCATAGATATTGCTTAGAACTTGGTTGGAGAACCGTGGGTAAGTGATGCTGCCCGCACGCTCTGTACCATAAAAATCATAGCCTTCTAGAGCCGCCGGTGATGCCTCTGGATGGTTATCGATATAGTTAGGGTCGTCATAACCGAATAGGTCGAATACCTCGGCTTCCCCTGATTCATACATGCGCTGGCGAGCGTCGTTGGCAGTGGTGATCATTGCTCTGAATGCTTGTGGGTCTGCAAAGAACAGACTGTCTGTGGCCAGCATGGCGCTGATGGAGGCAAAAGCCTTAATTCGCAGATCTGTGATTAATACACCGCTCATGATGGTGCCGCCACCGCAGATGCCAAGGCCGTAAAGGCGCTGGTTGTCTACTTGAGGCAAGGCACACAGATAAGAGATGGCGCTGCGCAGATCTTCCTGCTTTCTAAAGGCGTGCTCATCATTACTTACCCCTTGAGCGTAGCTTTGAGATTCGCCTTTGGAGTTGTAATCAAAGGCGAAGAACAGATAGCCCAGCTTGGCAAACTGCGGGCCATAAACAGCAGGCGTTTGCTCCTTGATTTGATGAGCTGGGGGAGTGACAACGATGGTTGGGTACTGGCGGCTCTCATCATAGCCTTCAGGAAGGTACAGATTACCGACCAGATTTAAACCAACACTCTTGAATTCAACTTTTTGTACCTTCATAACAGACTCCGCGTCGTCATTAACTGATGCCACCATGTTACTCAGTGGCGTAAATAGGTCAGTGCACAAAAGTGTCGAATCTGTATACGCAATGACGGACTGGGGTCATTGATGGCATTTTGAGTTAAAGGGGAGGCAGTAGTTGATGATGGTTGACGCTTGGCGCCTTCTGCAGTGTAGTTGGCATGTTGTGCTAGTGATGACGGGTGAGGTCGGCGTTAAAGTAACCCTGTTCCGTTAAACAAGGTTTGAGGTTACGAAGATGTCTATTACTCCAGAAGCTCAGCAAGTTTAAAGGCCCTTTTAAGCGGTCAGCGAATCGCTTCCGGCAAGCCGTGATCGTTGATCACCTGAGCGTGGTCTCGGCGCAGTAGGCGAGGTTCCTTGACGCCACAGGAGTGCGCAATCACGCCAACTTCATGTTTGAGGTTCAAGGCGTAGTGGGCCACTCGCTGTGATTTGTCGTTTACCTCTAACCCTTTCTGCAGCTTGGGATCATGGGTAGTGATGCCGGTGGGGCAACTGTTTTTATTGCACTGCAGCGCTTGAATGCAGCCAAGGGAGAACATAAACCCTCGAGCAGACACCACCGCATCGGCGCCGACACACAGCGCCCAAGCCACATCGGAGGGGTTCACCAGCTTGCCAGATGCAAACACTTTAATTCGCTGCTTAAGCTGATGCTGCTCTAAGGTGTCTATCAGTAGCGGTAGGCTGCGCTTTAGAGGTAGCCCCATAAAGTCCATCAGTGACTGGGGCGCTGCGCCGGTACCGCCATCGGCAGAATCGAGAGTGATGAAATCCGGTGCGCAGGCCTCGCCTCGGGCTTTGATGGCAGCCATCAAATCTTGCAGCCAGCCGGTGTGGCCGAGTACCGCTTTAAAGCCACAGGGCTTGCCGGTCACCTTGCGAACATGGGCTACCATGTCGAGCAGATCATCCACGTTTTTTATCTCCGGGTGGCCGTTGGGACTGATGGAGTCTTGCCCTTCAGGAATGCCGCGAATCTTGGCGATCTCCGCCGTGACCTTACCGCCGGGCAAGATGCCGCCTTTGCCGGGCTTAGCCCCTTGGCTCATCTTAATTTCAAACATCTTCACTTGAGCGTGACGGGCCACTTCAGCCAGCTTATCGTCGTTGAGGCTACCGTCATCATTGCGCACTCCGTATTTGGCGGTGCCGATTTGAAACACGATGTCGCAGCCTCCTTCTAGATGGTAGGGCGACAGGCCGCCTTCACCGGTATTCATCCAGCATCCCGCTTGCTTTGCGCCAATGGACAGCGCCCGAACCGCAGGCACCGATAGCGCCCCAAAGCTCATGCCGGAAATATTAAAGAAGCTGTCGGTGGTGTAGGGCTGGGGAACAATGCCTTCTCCTATGGTGAGAGGCGATGCTGGCACCGCATCCTCTTTGAGGGTGGGGAACAAGCAGTTTAGGAAGATGATATCCCCCGGCTGGTTCAGTGGTCTGGTTGACCCAAATGCAATGGTACTGTCGACGTTCTTGGAGGCGCGATACACCCAACTGCGCTGGGCGCGGTTAAAGGGCATCTCTTCCCGATCTTGGGCAAAAAAGTACTGGCGGAAAAACTCCCCCATGTGCTCAAACCAATAGCGAAATCGCCCCACGACTGGGTAGTTTCGGCGAATTGCTTGTTTGGTTTGGGTGACGTCTCGAATGTAGAGGTAGATGACCACTAGCACGGCCAAACCCAAAACAAAAATAAGTAGGGCCGCGCTGAGTTCCAGTAGCCGAGTTAACCAGCTCACCATCATTTGACCATTGTTATCCATTGAGTTGCCATCAGTTTGTAATCAGATTCCCTAAGGATAGTGGACAACCCTGTGGTCGGGCTTGTTAACCCGTGGGTGAACAATAGACAATTAAACCAAAGTTTACGTTGCCGTAAACGTCACATTTCAAGTAACCTGTCTTTAACCTGATTACAAGGAGTTTGTCATGTCTAAGCAACAGCAGGTTGTCATCGCTGCCGCCAGCCGCACCGCCATGGGTGGTTTTCAAGGGGCATTGAGCGGCGTCGCTGCAACTGAGCTCGGCGCCGTAGCCATTGAAGCGGCATTGAAACAGGCGGGAATTGCCCCGGAGCAAGTGGATGAAGTGTTCATGGGGTGCGTGTTGCCTGCAGGCCAAGGCCAAGCGCCAGCACGTCAAGCCACCTTAAAGGCGGGATTGCCCCAGTCCGTAGGCGCCACCACTGTGAATAAGGTGTGCGGCTCCGGCATGAAAACCGTAATGTTGGCTCACGATCTGATCAAAGCTGAGAGCGCTAAGGTCGTCATTGCTGGCGGCATGGAGAGCATGAGTCAGGCACCTTACCTGTTAGATAAGGCCCGAGGTGGCATGCGCATGGGCCATGGCCAAGTATTGGATCACATGTTTCTAGATGGCCTAGAAGACGCCTATACCGGCAAAGCCATGGGCGTATTTGCTCAGGGTACGGCCGATGAGTACGGCCTCACTCGTCAGCAGATGGATGAGTACGCACTAGAGAGCCTGCGCCGCGCCAACGCCGCCATCGAAGCGAAGGCGTTTGACGACGAGATTGCTCCGGTAACCATCAAGACTCGCAAGGGCGAGGTAGTGGTAGACACTGATGAGCAGCCAGGTAATGCCCGCCCCGATAAGATTCCAGCCCTGCGCCCAGCTTTTGCCAAAGAGGGCACCATCACCGCCGCCAATGCCAGCTCCATCTCTGATGGTGCCGCGGCCGTTATTGTGACCACTCAAGAGTACGCTGAGGCCAATGGTTTGCCGGTACTGGCCAAAATCAGTGGCCACCACACCCACTCTCAAGCCCCCGAAGAGTTTACCATTGCGCCCATCGGTGCCATGACAGGCCTGCTGGATAAGCTGGGTTGGAGTAAGGATGAGGTAGACCTGTATGAGATCAACGAAGCCTTTGCCATGGTGACCATGCTGGCCATCAATGAATTGGGACTGGATGCGACTAAGGTCAACGTTAATGGCGGCGCTTGCGCCCTCGGCCACCCCATTGGCTGCTCTGGTACCCGCTTGCTGGTAACACTGATTCATGCTCTGAAAGCCAAAGGCTTAAGAAAGGGCGTAGCGTCATTGTGCATCGGTGGCGGGGAAGCCACCGCCATGGCGGTTGAACTGGTGTAACTGCCTGCTGATTGCGATGCAAGGCGTGGCCTTGCATCGCAATGACGCAAACCAAGAGCAAACCCGATTGCACTCAAGTTGAACAACAGGACAATCAATCGATAAGCATCATTGTTAAAAAAGGACCGGCTGCCCAGAACCTCCACAGCATCAAATATAAGCCGAAAAGGCAGGAGGGGCGGCTTTCATGAATGGGAGAAGCAACATGACACAACAAGTGAACCACCTTATCGGTGGCGAGTATTGCCAAGGCAGTGGTGACCAGCAGATTGCGGTGACCAACCCTGCCAACAACCAACCAATTGCCACCCTCAACTGCGCCACTGAAGCGGAGGTCAACCAAGCGGTAGCCTCTGCCGTGGAAGCTCAGAAAGCTTGGCGTGAAGTGCCGGTGTCTGAGCGTGCTCGAGTGATGCTGCGTTATCAGCAGCTGCTTAAAGATCATCACGATGAGCTGGCCACCATTTTGGCCAAAGAGACCGGTAAAACCTTTGCCGATGCCAAGGGCGACGTATGGCGCGGCATCGAAGTGGCGGAGCAAGCGGCCAACATCGGCTCAATGATGATGGGCGAAACCGTGGAAAACGTGGCTCGTGGTATCGACACCTACAGCTACACCCAGCCTTTGGGCGTGTGCGCCGGCATTACCCCATTTAACTTCCCGGCGATGATTCCCCTGTGGATGTTCCCGCTGGCCTGCGCCTGTGGTAATGGCTTCGTGCTTAAGCCCTCTGAGCAAGACCCGATGACGCCGATGCGCTTGGCTGAGCTATTCGAGGAAGCGGGCGCTCCTAAGGGCCTGCTTAACGTGGTTCATGGCACCAAAGAGGCCGTTGACCAGATTCTGCATCACCCAGAGATCAAAGCGATCTCCTTCGTCGGCTCCGTGCCTGTGGGTCAATACATCTACAAGACCGGCACCGAGAACCTCAAGCGGGTTCAAGCCTTTGCCGGTGCCAAAAACCACATGGTTATCATGCCGGATGCCGACAAAGCCACCGTGATTAACCAACTGGTTGGCTCCTCTGTGGGCGCTGCGGGTCAGCGCTGCATGGCGATCTCTGTGGCGGTATTCGTTGGTAATACCAAAGAGTGGATCCCAGAGCTGAAACAGGCGATGGCTAAGGTTCGCCCCGGCCTGTGGGATGACGAAGAGGCCGGCTATGGCCCACTGATTAACCCTCAGTCTAAGGCTCGAGTTCTGGACATCATCGCCTCCGGTAAAGAGGAGGGCGCCAACTGCTTGCTGGATGGCTCCGACTTTACCGTACAAGGCTATGAGTCTGGTAACTGGGTTGGCCCAACGCTATTTAGTGGCGTGACTAAAGAGATGCGCCTCTATAAAGAGGAGATCTTCGGTCCTGTGCTGTGCACCATGGAAGTGGATACGTTGTCTGAAGCCATTGAACTGGTGAACGCCAGCCCATTTGGTAACGGTACCTCCATCTTCACCAACTCCGGTGCGGCTGCTCGCAAATACCAACATGAGATTGAAGTGGGACAGGTTGGCATCAATGTGCCAATTCCGGTGCCACTGCCGTTCTTCTCCTTTACCGGTTGGAAAAACAGCTTCTATGGCGACCTGCACGCCTACGGTAAACAGGCGATCCGTTTCTATACCGAAACCAAGACCATCACCGCTCGCTGGCCTGAGTCTGGCATCGTTGAAGGCCAGAACCTGACCATCGCATTGAAGTAGTGGAGGCACCGATGAACTTTAACCTAACCGAAGACCAGCAAGCTTTTGTTGACGTGGCGCAGCAGTTTGCCGAAGCCGAACTGGCGCCCAATGCGGCTCAGTGGGACAAGGAGCATTACTTCCCCAAGGAGGTGATTCACAAAGCTGGCGAACTGGGTTTCTGTAGCCTTTACACCCCAGAAGAGGCCGGTGGCATGGGATTGTCTCGTTTGGACAGCGCACTGATTTTTGAGGCGCTCTCTAAAGGCTGTACTGCTACTACCGCGATGATCACCATCCATAACATGGCCACCTGGATGGTGGCCTCTTGGGGCTCCGACACCTTAAAGCAGCAGTGGTGCGAATCGCTAACTACCGGCAACAAGCTGGCCTCCTACTGCCTGACTGAGCCCGGTGCGGGTTCCGACGCCGCCAGCCTGCGCACCACCGCCGTTCGTGATGGTGACGACTACGTTCTTAATGGCGCTAAGATGTTCATCTCTGGCGCGGGTAGCACCGAACTACTGGTGGTGATGTGTCGTACTGGCGGTGAAGGCCCGAAAGGGATCAGTGCCATTGCCGTACCCGCCGATGCCGAGGGCATCATCTATGGCAAAGCAGAAGAGAAGATGGGCTGGAATGCTCAGCCGACTCGTCTGGTGACTTTAGATAATGTGCGGGTTCCTGCCGCCAACCTGCTTGGTGATGAAGGCCAAGGCTTTACCTTCGCCATGAAGGGGCTTGATGGCGGCCGCATCAACATCGCTGCCTGCTCATTGGGGACGGCACAAGCGGCACTGGAGCGTGCCCAGCAGTATATGACCGAGCGTAAGCAGTTTGGTAAACCGCTGGCGGCGTTCCAGGGGCTGCAGTTTAAGCTGGCTGACATGGCGACTGAGCTGGTTGCTGCCCGCCAGATGGTGCGTTTGGCCGCTTTTAAGCTAGACAATAACGACCCGGAAGCCACTGCGTACTGTGCCATGGCCAAACGTTTTGCCACAGACATTGGCTTCACCGTGTGTAACGAAGCTCTGCAGATCCACGGCGGCTACGGCTACATTCAGGAATACCCGCTGGAGCGCCACGTTCGTGACGTTCGAGTGCATCAAATCCTGGAAGGCACTAATGAGATCATGCGCCTGATTATTGCCCGCCGTCTGCTGGACGAGAATGCCAGCGCCATCCTGTAATTCGCGATAAATGGTGCAGCTGCTGAGTCCCAGTTCTCAACGACAACTCAGCCGCTGCGCCAGTTAGGATTCCCTTATCAATAAGGAGAGAGAAATGGATTTTTTGAAACTCGAGCGCCGTGGCAATACGGCGCTGGTGACCATCAATAACCCGCCGGCCAACACTTGGACCCAGCAAAGTTTGGGCGAGCTGGAAACCTTGGTTAGCGAGCTCAACAACGATCGTGATGTTTATGCGCTGGTATTGACCGGCGAAGGGGAGAAGTTCTTCTCCGCCGGTGCGGATCTGAAACTGTTTGCCAGTGGCGATAAAGGCGTTGCCGCCGACATGGCCCGCGCTTTTGGCCGAGCGTTTGAGGCGCTGTCGGGCTTTCGCTGCGTATCCATCGCGGCCATCAACGGTTATGCCATGGGTGGGGGATTGGAAGTGGCTCTGGCCTGCGACATTCGCATCGCTGAAGCTCAGGCGCAGATGGCGTTGCCAGAAGCGACCGTTGGATTGCTGCCTTGTGCTGGCGGAACCCAGAACCTGACCGCCTTGGTTGGTGAAGGTTGGGCCAAGCGCATGATTCTTTGCGGTGAGCGCATCAAAGCGGAGCAGGCTGAGCGCATCGGTCTCGTGGAGCAGGTGGTGGAAACCGGCACCGCCCTTGAAAACGCATTGGCACTGGCTGAGAAGGTCGCCAAGCAGAGCCCAGTGGCCGTGGCCTCTTGTAAGCAGTTGGTGCAGGCGGGTCGTAATATGCCGCGCAATCAGGCTCTGGTGGTAGAGCGTGAACTGTTTTTGGATCTGTTCGACAGTGAAGATCAGACCGAGGGAGTCAATGCCTTCCTTGAGAAGCGTGCACCACAATGGAAAAACTGCTGAGGGAAGCGATGCCAATGACAGATTTAGTATTGGTTCAAACCCATGAAGCGGCCGATGGCTCGCTGATTGGCCACCTTACCCTCAATAGTGAGCGCTCGCTCAATGCGCTATCGCTGGCGATGGTGGATGCCCTATTTAGCCAACTCACCGCATGGCAGCAGGATGAGCGTATCCAATGTGTGCTACTCGATGGCGCTGGCGATAAGGCCTTTTGTGCCGGTGGCGACATTCGAGCCATGTACGATGCCTGTGTGGAGAAGCCAGGCCAGCGCGTGGCCGAGGTGGAGGAGTTCTTCACCAAGGAGTATCGCCTCGACCATCTCATTCACGTCTATCAAAAGCCGATCGTGCTGTGGGGCAGTGGCATCGTGATGGGCGGCGGTGTTGGCCTAATGGCGGGCGCCTCTCACCGAGTGGTCACCGAAACTACCCGTATGGCGATGCCAGAGGTGAGTATCGGCCTGTTCCCTGATGTGGGCGGCACCTATTTTCTCAACCGTATGCCCGGTCAGTGTGGCCGTTTCCTTGGCATGACCGGCTATCAGATGAACGCTAAAGATGCCTGTTATGTGGGTCTGGCGGATTTTGCCTTTGGCAGCGATCGCCGAACCCAGCTATTGGACGACCTGAAAGGGCTTAATTGGCAGAGTGAACAGAGCAGTCAACTGCTGGTGAGCCAACTGCTTAAGGGCTATCAGGATCTGGATAGTGGCAAGTTGCCCGATACGGTACTGGGCGCTGAGCAGGCGCGCATCGATGGGATATTTGGCGGCGACAGCTTAGACGCCTTGGTTGAGCGAGTTGCCCAAACAACCAGCGACGATAAGTGGCTGTCACGAGCGCTGGCCACCATGCTTGCTGGCAGCCCGATCACTTGGCATCTGGTGTGGGATCAGCTTAAGCAGAGTACGTTGAATCTGGAGCAGGTGTTCCAGTATGAGCTGACGTTAGCCGTTCGCTGCGCCGAAATGGGCGATTTTATCGAGGGAGTTCGTGCCCTACTTATTGATAAAGATCGCAGCCCCAACTGGCGTTTTGCCAATGCTCAATCGGTACCCGCGGCGCACATCGATGCCATGGTGACTCCACCCTGGAGCAGCCACCCACTACAACAGTTAAGCAAGGAGGCCTAAATGGCAACGGTAGCTTTTATTGGTCTGGGTAACATGGGCGGCCCGATGGCCCTGAACCTAGTGAAAGCCGGTCACACCGTGAAGGTGTTCGACCTGAGCCAGGATGCGATGCACGCCGTGGCGGAGCAGGGTGCTATCCCTTGCCCATCAGCCTGCGGAGCGGCCGCCGGCAGCGAAGTGGTGATCACCATGTTGCCTGCGGGCAAACATGTGAAGGGCTTGCTTCTAGGAGAGGACGGCTTACTGGAGACGGTGGCCAGCGATACCTTAATTATCGACAGCTCCACCATCGATGCGGGCAGTGCCCGTGAGGTGGCGAGTGCGGCGAAAGCCAAGGGTTTAGATTTTGTGGATGCGCCGGTCTCAGGTGGTACCGCGGGAGCTCAGGCGGGCACCTTGACCTTCATCTGCGGCGGCAGTGACACTGCCTTTGAGCGTGCCAAGCCGATTCTCGATGCCATGGGCGCCAACATCTTTCACGCTGGTGAAGCCGGTGCCGGTCAGGTGGCCAAGATCTGCAACAACATGCTGCTGTCGGTATTGATGGCAGGGACGTGTGAAGCGCTGCAGTTGGGAATGGATAACGGTCTGGACCCCAAAGTGCTATCGGAGATCATGAAGGTAAGCTCTGGGGGCAACTGGACACTGGATAAGTACAACCCCTGCCCAGGAGTGATGGAGACCGTGCCAGCGAGTAATGGCTATCAAGGGGGCTTTATGGTGGATCTGATGTGCAAAGATCTAGGCCTTGCTATGGAAACGGCGACCCAGAGCGCCTCTTCTACGCCGATGGGGGCGCTGGCCACGAGCTTGTATCGCCTGCACCAAGGGCAGGGTAATGGCAGCCGAGATTTCTCCAGCTTGTTTGAGCAGTTCACCAAAAAATAACCAGATTAAAGACGAGAAGGTACACATGGAATTACGAGACAAGCTGGTGGTGATCACCGGCGGTGGCCGAGGATTGGGCCTAGCAATGGCTCAGCGTTTGGGCAAGCAGGGTGCCAACTTGGTGCTGTTAGACATTCAGTCTGAGGTGCTAGAAAGCGCCTGTCAGCAGCTGTCGAATCAGGGCATTCGAGCCACCGGATTTACCGTGGACATCACCGAAGAACCCCAAGTAGAAGCCACTTTTGCCAACATCAAAGCCAAATTTGGCCGTTTGGATGTACTGGTTAACAACGCTGGCATCTTGAAAGATGGCATGTTGATCAAAGCCAAAGAGGGGGAAGTTACTGCCAAGATGTCGTTGGCGCAGTTCTCCCAGGTGCTTGATGTTAACCTGATCGGAACCTTCCTGTGCGGCCGTGAAGCGGCAGCGGTGATGGTGGAAACGGGCAGCAAAGGGGTGATCGTGAATATCTCGTCGCTGGCAAAGGCAGGCAATATCGGTCAAACCAACTACTCCGCTTCCAAAGCGGCGGTGGCCACCATGGCGGTTGGCTGGGCCAGAGAGTTAGCGCGTTATGGCATTCGTACCGGTGTGGTTGCGCCTGGAGTGATTAAAACTGAGATGACCGACGCCATGAAGCCAGAGGCGCTGGCTCGACTAGAAGGGGCGGTGCCAGTAGGCCGTTTAGGTCAGCCTGATGAGGTCGCCCAAGCGGTGGAGTTTATCATTCAGAATGATTATTTCTCTGGTCGCTGCATCGAGGTGGATGGCGGCATTCGTCTGTAACCTTTTACTAAAAGCTGAATAGAGAGAGCCTTGCGCTCTCTTTTTTGGTTATGGACTACGACCTTGATGGAGACTGGCCTACACAGACTTGAGTTAGGAGGACTGGCTGAGAGTTTTAAGCTGAACTAGAACTTTGGGTAATTCAATCAACACTGGGAAAGTACCATGCGAATGACCAATTTGTTTTTCAGCCTGATCGTTTCAACTTTGATTTGGAGCTCCGTAACTCAGGCCAAAACCTGCCATCAAAATCACACCGCTTGGAGCAACACCAAGCCAGCGGTGAATGTCGGCCATGTGATCACTGGTGAGATCAACAAGAATGGCAAAGCGGTGGGCTTTCACAGTCGAAGTGGTGGCCATGATCCAGCGGGCGCAAACATGATAAAGGTGCTAAAAGGCCCTAATGCCAAAGGGATCTATACTGGACAAGTGACGCTGTGCAATGGTGCTGGTTGGACAGCGAAGAACGGTTTTAGCTCTTTCTTTCCAGACAGCTGGACCCAAGATCAGGTAGTGCAAAAGATAATCGAAGCCCATGCGGCAGCGGGAAGTCCAAAGACTGGCAAATTTAGTGGTAAGGTGGATGGCATTACTATCGAAGGCTATATGTGCAATGAAGGTCAGGCAAATTGTCCTAAGGGTAATATTAATACTGCCTACCCACTGTTTCTATAACCATAGGGTTCAAAAAGGGGCGAGATGAAGCTGTATCGAGATCAAGATGGCGTTGCTAGAGCAGAGGCTGATTCACCGCAGGTGCTGCTGGCTGAGTTTCTTGCTTCGGATATTCAAGGGGATACGGTAATGGTCGCCCACGTTATCTCCCTTTGTCTAAAGGGGCAAGGGGAGCTGACTGGCAACGCCTTCAGTTTTGAATTATCCGAGGGACAAGTGAACTTAGAGAACCTGTTCACTGAAGAGGCCGCTCAATACCCAGTTGAACAGGTGCTGTTAAGCCTTCAAAAGTGGCAGAAGTTTATCCAATGCTCTGGTTAAAACAGTCTCAGATATCGAGAGAAAACCGCTGCTGATAGCGGTTTTTTACGTAGTCGATGATGTGCCGAATCTGGCTATTGGCGTGACGCCGGCCGAGATAATAGGCGTACATCTTTCGGGTTTTTGGAGTCAGTCCTTCCATAGTCAGTTCGACCAAATTGTCACTATCAACCATCATTTTCGGCAGCATCGCCAGATGAGCGTTCTTTAGTAGGCTGTGATAGGACAAACCGAGATCATCTACGCAGAGTTCAGAGTTCAGAGTTCAGCATTCGGTGATAGCAGCTCCGCCTGTCGACTGCTGTCCATAAATGCCCACTGCTTGGCGGGTAGAGTGATGGTGCCGGGCAGGGTTTTCAGCTGCTCGACCGAGATGGCATTGGGATTCAGTGTAAGTGCTTGAACTAAGTCTTTATGAGCATACAGTCCGTAGGGAATATCCCATAAATGAACCGCAATGGCGGAGGAGTCCACCAGTGGTCCAACCCGAAAGGCCAGATCAATTTCATCTTGAACCAAGTGCTGGTTCACGTTGGACAGCTCGATATCCAGCTGCAGCTCTGGGTGATCGGCACTAAAGTCGATGAGCCAGCCACCGAGCAAATTAATGCCCGTTCGCGTGGGCATTAAAATCTGGGGTTGGCTCTTTGTCGATTTAGATAAGTGTCAGCCCAAGGTTAATCAGCAAACCAAAGTTAGCGAAGAAGCCAATGGCAAAGAAGTAGCTTCGCGGGCTTGGGTTTTTCTCGGTGGCGATGGCGTAATACAGCACCATGTGAAGCAAGCGAGCGATCACAAACACCCATGTGAATGCCGCCAGCGAAGTTGGGGTCATGCCCACAAACATGGAGGTTAGAATGGTGAGCGCCATCAGTGGTACGTTTTCCAGTGAATTTAGAAAGGTGCGGTGACTGCGAAACACGAAGGAATCGTGACCTAGGTTTTCATCCACCACTCCTGGTACATAATGGCTCTGCTTACGGTGGGCCACCATGGCGATGGTGCTTTGCATAAACATGGTAAACAGCATGAGGGCGAGAGCAATTAGGGTCAGACTGTACTGTTCAAACATGGTGGTTCCCTTATAGGTCGATGAGATGAATGATTTGAATTGTGCACAATTTAAATTGTGCGCAAGGCAGTTGTCAAGTATATTGTGCACAACTTTTATAATGCTGAGGTGTCTATGCCAAACTCGAAATCTCCCAATCATCAGTCTGCGCAACCCTGCTCGCCTCAAGCGCAACAAAGCCAAGTGGTAGACGCTCAGCTATTTGATAATCAAGTTTGTTTTCCTCTTTACAGTGCCGCTAATGCGGTCACCCGAGCTTATCGTCCTTTGCTGGATGCCATCGATCTGACCTACCTGCAATACATGGTGATGATGTTGCTATGGCAACACAAACAGATGAACGTTAAGGAGCTGGGAGAGCAGATGTACTTGGACTCCGGCACGTTGACACCGCTGCTTAAGCGGCTGGAAGCGAAAGGGTTCGTGGAGCGTCGCCGCAGTGAGCTGGACGAGCGAGTGCGGTTAATCTCCATCACCGAGGCTGGCCTAGAACTGAAATTCAAAGCCCAATCGGTACCGGGAGAGCTGGCCTGCAAAGCAGACATGAGCCCGGAGCAGGCGATGGAACTGAAACGGCTGTGTCAAACCTTGCTGGCCAACTTAGGCAGTTGAGCTTCGTTAGTTGCTTACTGGTCAAGCTATGAGAATCCTCCACCTGTTTTTGCTGCTGGCATTCATTCCGAGTGCTGGTTTCTGCCTTGATTTTAAGCATTACGATGCCGATGTGGCGGCGCTGCTCAAAGAGTATCAACGCCAAGGCAGCTCGTTAGAACAAGATGAACTGGGTGACGATCCGGCTTTGATGTCGGTGGAGTATGACAACGGCAGCCACACAGTGGTGGACTTTCGCCGTGGTGCCATCTCGGTCAGTGCAGCGGGCTTGGGCGAGCTTAAATGGACAGTCAAACAGCTACTTCTGACTCAATTTGACCCCAGTGATTTGTACGTTAACTTGGTCGAGGAGTTTGGTTTAGTTAAACAAGGTAAGGCTAAGCCATTCTTTTATGGGCAAATAGTCGATACCGATGGTCAGCCTATCGCCTATGAATGGCGAGCCAATCGTTATGCGGATCATGTGCTGGCCCAAGCGTCATCTACTGATGATGGCCGTTATCAAGTGACCATACCTCTGGTGAACAATCACAGTGAGATTGCTGGCGGCAGGTATGCTCAGTGGGTTAGGGCGGCTGGCGCTCGTCATCGAGTTAAGTTTGATCTGATGATGGCGATCATGGAGACCGAAAGTGCGTTTAACCCTAAGGCTCGTTCGCGCTCCAACGCGCTGGGGCTGATGCAGATCAAAGCCAATACCGCAGGGCGTGATTACTTTGCCATTCACAAAGGCTACAAACACACGCCGTCATCGGCATACCTTTATGATCCCAAGAACAACATTGAGGTGGCGGCAGGCTACATTCAGATTTTGCAGAGCCGATACCTCAAGGGCATCAACCATCCAACTAAACTGGAATACGCCACCATCGCCAGCTATAACGGTGGCAGTGGCAACCTGTGGAAGAGTTTGGACTCTCGAGGCAATCAGCGGCGGGCGATTGAACGTATCAACCGGATGTCGGTGAAGGATCTCTATTGGTTTATTACCAACCGCCACATTCGCCAAGAGACCCGAAATTACTTAAAGAAAGTGGCCAGCAAGCAGCCTAAATACCGGTAGCGCCGTTTAGTTGAACCTGAGCCAAGGAGGTGAGCCATGAAGATCATCGGAATCGATCATCTTGTATTGAGAACCTGTAATTTACCGAAGATGCTGAGGTTTTATGAATCTATCCTTGGGTGTTCTGTGGAGCGTCAACTGCCTCCTGAGCTTGGATTAACCCAGCTTCGTGCGGGTAATACCCTGATTGATCTGGTGACAGTGGACAGCGAACTTGGCCGTCTGGGGGGAAAACCACCGCAGCAGGATGGTCGTAATCTGGAGCACTTTTGTCTGCGGTTGACCGGCGTGAATCAGTCGCAATTGTTGGCGCACCTTAATCACCATCATATTGAAACCGACGCTTTTGAAGAGCGTTATGGCGCCACTGGGTTTGGGCATTCGGTGTACATCAAGGATCCCGAAGGTAATGTGGTGGAGTTAAAACTTGATTAGACAAAAAAGAGGAGCGCAGGCTCCTCTTTTTCTTGGTTGGCTTTTAAGTGTTAGCGGGTCGCCTAGGTACGGTACTTTTTCAGGATTTCACCAAGCTGCAATGAGCTCTCTGCCAGTTCACTGACACTCACCGCGGATTGCTCGGCGTTGGTGCGAATGGCGGTGGATTGACCCCGAATGTCGTACAGCTCAGAGGCGATCTCGTTGGCGGCTGCGGTTTGCTGCTCTACTGCCGCCACAATTTGGGCGCTCATCTCCATCACCTTACGGGCAGAGTCCGCCATGTCATTCACATCTTGGCCAATGTCACTGATCAGCTCGCGGCTATGGTGAGCTTGTTTCAGGGTATGGCTAGTGATGTCGGCAATACCGCGGGTTTCCGTTTGCAGGTTGTCGATCATCGCCTGAATCTCTACCGTGGCCTGCTGTGTGCGACTGGCCAGAGTACGAACCTCATCGGCCACCACCGCAAAGCCTCGGCCTTGCTCACCGGCTCGAGCGGCTTCAATGGCGGCGTTAAGTGCCAGCAAGTTGGTCTGCTCGCTGATGGCGTTGATGGTGGTGATCACCTCATTGATCTCTGTCGCCTTTAGGGTCAGGTTATTGACTGTTACCGAAGCTGAGTCGGTTTTATCTGCCAATTCAGTGGTTTGAACGATGGCATTTTGCACCTTCTCATTACTTTGGGCAACCTTCTCGCCATCTTGCTCCAAACGAGAGCTGGTTTGCTGAGCCAGGCTGGAAATGTCTTTGGCGGTGGCGCTCATCTCTTCCATTGCGGTGGCAACGGAGTCCAGTGAGCTGTATTGAGAGGTGATCTGCTGCTGGCTACTGCGGCTATCTTCACTGAAAACCGAGGCGCTCTGATTCAGGGTGGCGGAGCTGCTTTGCACGGTGCTAACCAGTTCGCTCAGAGTATCCATGGTGCGGTCCAACTGATGACCAATGATGCCGAACTCTTCTCGGCCAAGGTGGAAACCCAGGCGGGAGGTGAGGTCACCGTCGGCAATTCGTTGAATGGCTTGGTGTTTAACCCATAGGGCGCCGCCTAGGAAGGTTGCAAACCAGTAGCTAAGCAGGGCCAATGGAATCAGTAGCAGCGAGGAGAGCCCCAGTTGAGTCAGTGCTTGGGATTTTAACTCCGCTTCCTGTTTAGGAGCGTTGAGGGTGAGCTGGGCGTAGTCACCACTGGCCAATTGGGCGCTTACGGTGATGCGATCCCCTTGGCGTTGATACGGTGGGTTTGCGCCTTGGCCTGTTGTAATCCCTAGAGCTTTCTCAGCTTGAAAGCGCGCGTCGCCATCGAGCCGATTAAGGGCATTCACGGCAGCATTTAGTTGGCCGTCAGCAAAGGCAACGCTGTTTTGTTCTGCTTGGTGGTTGAGATCCAAATACCCCTTAAACGCCACGCCCATTACCGCCAATGCGGCCACTAGGAACAGCATCCAAAACTTCTCATTTAAGGTGAGCTTGATGAATAGCTTATCTATCGTTCTGAATTCTACTTCTCTCATGTGACCCCATTCTGCCTTGATATTGGTGTAAACACGTGATGTTTGATTGTATTTTTGCCACTACGAGGGGGCAACATTAAATTCTAACTGAATTACATTTTGGTAATTTTGATCACGATACTCATAATCCGCTTTGCCAATGGCACCACTCTTGCAGGTGGTGGTTTCCGGATTTGTAAAATAAATACAGCAAGTTGCCATCACTTACTGCTGGTGATCACCGCTTGAATCTGGCTCACCTCTAAGTTGTTATCGTCCTGTGAATCCAAGATCTTTAGCGGATTTGATAGAAATGACGTTCAAATGCGTGATAATTGACCAGTATTTAAGTCTTGCTTAGATGTGGATATTGTTTTGCTTATCTTTTCTTCGGAATTACTTAAGAGCATCAGGGGGTTGCTGTGAAAAAATAACCACAACAGTGCAACTACCCCAAACTAATAAAATTGCTGTTTTTTCGCTGCTTCGTTGTTCTAGACTGTCGATAATCTCAACCTTTGTATAAAGAATATGATTATGAGAAAACAGATAGCGGTACTCATTGCTGTAGCGGCCCTTGCGGGCTGTGAAGACGCCTCTAAGGCGATTGATCAAGCTCAAGAGGCTGCCAATGCGGCCGTCGATGGCATGCAGGAGAAGATGGCGTCACTGGACTTGAGCCAGCTGGATCTTGAACAGTTTGGCGAAGCTGCCGATTCGGCCGAGGCGTTGGCGGCGTCGTTGCAGGAGGCGGTTAATGTGGATTTCGCTGACATGGAGGCGCTGACTGAGGTGCAGGAGCATGTGGCGAATGCGTATAGCTGTTTGGTGGACGCCACTTCAGAATCGACCGCCGATAAGCTTGTGAATAGCATGATGGCGACACTTGGGGACGAGCAGGCAGAGTCTCTCATTGAGCGGGGCATTGAAAAAGCCAAGGCCGCAGGCCAATGCGTTATCTAATGTGGAAATGATTTCACTTATACCTTGGCGAGCTCTGTTATAAGCTCGCCTTTTTAATTGCGTAAAGGGAAGCAGATGACAATCGAAATTGTGCGTGTAGATTATCATGATGAAACACAAGGAAAGCAGCTGGTCGAGCTGCTAAATAACTACGCTCAAGATCCTATGGGGGGCGCAGAGCCATTAGCTAAGGCAACTCAGCAGCAGCTTACCGGCGAGTTGGCAAAGCGCTCTGATGCCATTAGCCTTATCGCTTACGTTGGCGACCAACCTGCAGGCCTGCTAAATGCGTTCGAGGGCTTCTCTACTTTTAAAGCCAAGCCACTGCTGAATGTGCATGATATTGCCGTAAATCCTGAGTTTCGTGGCCTAGGATTAAGTCACAAGCTGTTGGACGCACTGGAGGCAATCGGCCGTGAACGTGGCTGCTGCAAGATGACTCTGGAAGTGCTCAGCGGTAATACCGTAGCGTGCGCCAGTTACCGCAAATTTGGTTTCAGCCCTTATGAGCTGGATCCTAAGATGGGCGGCGCTGAATTTTGGGAGAAGCCCCTTAACTAGGGGCGGTTGAACTTCCGTGATCAAAGGTTAGTCAGGCTGTGCAGCACGCCCGGCCTTCCTTTGCCTGCTATCTAAGTCATCTACACGATTGATCTAGGGCCAGGCAACTGAGTGTCGGGCTAAAAGGTCGACAAACCCAAGAGCCTCTACCAAGGGATCGTCTGCCCTCGGTAATCTAAAAACTGGCCGCTGGTTTCAGCGGTCGTATCTTCAATGACTTTTATGAGTGCGTTGGCGCAATCCGAGGCCTGCTGCAGCTGTCCTTGAGGCAGTCGCTGTTGGAATGGTTTGGACAGTCTGCTGTCGACGGTGCCCGGATGCAGCATCAACACACCGCAGTTGGGCAGCATTCGTTGCCACTCGATACTTAAGCTTTTCATCCCCATGTTAAGGGCCGCTTTGGAGATGCGGTAGCTGTACCAGCCGCCAAGACGGTTGTCTTCTATGCTACCTACTCGAGCAGAGAGCACCACAAATTTGCTATTAAGGCTTTGCTTGAGCGCAGATTGGCAATGCTTGGCAACCAGCAAGGGAGCCAAACTGTTTATCTGCAGTGAGGTCATGCCCCACTCACTGTCGAACTGGTTGATGCTCTTCTCGGGGCGATGTCTTTCCTGATGCAGCACTCCCGCGGCATAGATAACCCAATCTAGCCGGGTAAACTGTTGGCAAAGCTGAGTAATGGCCTGATTGTCCATCAAATCCAGCGCATGCCAGTGAATCTGCGTGTTGCTATGGGGTTTGTGTTTGCCATAGGTACCGTGAATCAGAGCCTCTGGGTAACGTTCGCTAATGCTCAGCGCCAAAGCGTGGCCAATACCGCCGGATGCGCCGATGATGAGAATGTTCATGCCAAACTCCAAGACCAAAATTAGTGATTACTACGGACAAAATTGAGATATAGATTTCTGATGCGGTAGCAAAGGCGTGCACCTAGGCTCAGTTTTTTGAATCTGATTTGGTTACACTCTGCACGATTTTTGTTTGAACCGGTAAGTCATGGCTACGATTCGTCACTCCTCCCTTTTCAGCATTGTGATTGCAGCACTGTCTTTATTGCTGCTGACACCTCTAACCTCTGAATTTCAGGCGTTGGGCTTGTTGGTACTGGCCATCTTTTGTTGGGCAACCTCCTGGCTAAAACCGATACATGCTGGGGTCATGGTGCCCATAGTCGGCCTGATGTTGGGGGCGGTCTCGATGGAGGAGGTCGCCACCAAAGCGTTCAATCCGGTGGTCAGCGTCTTCGTATTCGGGTTTGTGTTTGCTCACCTATTTCGCCGTGCCGGCCTAGGGAATTGGGTCCAAGCAACGGTGCTTCGCCTCAGTGGAGGCAGTCAGCCTTTGGCGTTAATGGGCTTTGCGCTATTGGCTTTTGTCACCTCCATGGTGGTCACTAACGTCGCTACCGTGGCGCTGATGTTTCCCATCGCCTTGAGCCTAGCGCCTTACACTCCGGGAGAGCGAGGGACACCGCTGCAAAAATACATCGGTGTGGTAATTGTTCTCTATGCCACCATGGGGGGCATCTCCTCCATCATTGGCAGTACCACCAGTTTGATTGTCTCTGGGTTAACTGACATTGAACTGTCTGAGTGGACGCTGCTGATGCTGCCCATCACCTTAAGTATTACGGCGTTGGGTGCCATCATGGCGGCTTGGGTATTTCGGCCAGAGTTTGGTGCTCTGGAACAGCCTTTACCAACAGCCCCTTCACTAAACCCGCGGCAAAAGCGGATATGTGGTGCCATTGCACTGGTATTACTGTCTTGGTTTGGCTGCTATCGCTATGGCGGCGAAACCGGCCGAGTGGTGGCGACGCTCATCCCTTGGCTTAGTATTCCCCTGTTGGCGCGCATCGCTAAGGACAGAGTGTCGTCACTGCTGGCAGGAATTAAGTGGTCGGTGGTATGCATCTTCGTGAGCGCACTGATCTTAAGTACCATTTTGAGGACCCATGGGCTGGCGGATTACCTTATCGTTGAGATGAGTGATTTTATCGATGCGCTGCCCAGAGAGATTCACATCTTGGGCATGTTGCTGACCATCATGCTGTTTACTGAGTTCGTCAGTAACTCTGGCACCGTTGCTATCTGGGGTCCCTTTGTGCTGTTTCTGTCTGCGCCGCTGCAACTGGATTTGGCTCAAGTGGCCATCATTTTGGCCGTGGGTGGGTCTAGCTCGTTTATCTTACCTTCGTCGACGCCAGGCAATGCCATCTTGTATGGCGCTGGCGTGGTCACCACCAAAGAGATGGTGCCGCTGGGGTATCGTTTAAAAGCGATTACGCTTCTGGTGTGTGTGGTGGGATTGTTGTACTGGTAGTCATCAAAAAAGGGCAAGCGTTACGCTTGCCCTTAATCACTACTTGGCCAAAGCTTCTGACTAGAGAGCTTCTGTGTTTTCCAAATTGGCCACTTTCTCTGTTTGGCCTTGAGTTAACCAAGCTTCCACTTTCTGATTGACCAGATCCGGTGAAGATTGCATAAACCAGTGGCCACCAGGCAGGCTATCTACCTGACCTTTACCTAGCTCGACCACTTGCTGTTCCCAAGTTTTGGCGTGGAACCATACTTTCTTGTCTTTGCCATATAGGAACAGGAATGGGGTGGCGTACTCCTCCACCTCGGCGGATTTGCCGATGGATTTGGTCAGTACCGCATTCCAAAGGTGGTAGTAGGGGTAGGTCATGCGTGGGTCTGGACGCAGGTCGTCCACGGTCTTATTAGGATCCACATCGGTGATGTTTAAGATGCTACCAGCGGTGTACAGCGCCAGTTTTTCCCCTAAGGATTCAGGCAGGTTCCAGGCCACAGCCAGTGCGAAGGTGTACTTTACATTGATGGCTGGACGCTCCTCTTTGCCGAAGCTGCCAATATCAAAGAGTACGACGCGGTCGACTAAATCGTTTTGTTCAAGGTATTTAAAGGCATAAACCGCACCCCAGTCATGGGCCAGTACCGTTACTTTGTCTTTGTTTAGGCGTTTGATGAACTCATCGGTGATCATTCGAATCTGTTTGATGCTGTAGCTTGGGCGCTCGCCACTGTCATTCAACTCGAAGCCTGGCAGGGTAAAACGAGCCACGGTGTAGTCTTTTTTAAAGTACTCCGCTTGTTTGTCCCATAGCTCTAAGCTGTCTGGATAGCCGTGGATCATCACTAAGGCTTCTTCGCCATCGCCCTCAATTTTGGTTTCTAGATTACTCACAATGGTGGGTAACTGCTTTTGAAACTCGTCATCGGGCATGGGGCCAGTCATCGTCAAGGCATAGATGATGTACAAAATGGGGGAGAGTAACAGCAGCACCACGCCGAGAGTGATGGTTAGCTTTTTCTTCATAACGGTTCCCTTAAACTATGAAAGATTTCTTATGTAGCCCATTGATTTAAATTAGAAAGGCATCTTCCCTGCCATCTATGCGACCTTAGGGCGAACGGACTGTAAACACGGTCGGCCGTACACGCTAACGCTGCAAATTAGAAAATGCTTTCTAAGACGCCAATTGCTCGACGTCTCTTAGGGCTAACGTACACGCTTGTGTATCGAGATTTGTTGCGCCAGATCAGTGTTTAGAGTAAATGCTCAGTTTGGTTTGTGCCCATAGGTGGAATACTTGACGTTGGTCGAAGTCATGGCTCCATGCAGGCTAAAATGAGCGGAGAGATGGCATTAACAATTTGCTGGGATTTATCAATAAAATGTTTGAAAACGTTAGTTTTCATTGTCGCTGTTTATGAATCGGCAATCTACTAGCAGAGCCTATGATATCAAGGCATTAGCCGGATATTGGAAGGGTGATTTCGGGGTTGTTATTAAAGCTGGGTTGTTTCTTTTGTTGTTAACAAAAATTTTACTCGATCAAGTAAAAAATTAAATTGACTCACCCTGAAATCGGATTTAAATTCCGCTCGATGTTTTGACCAAGGCACTTACAAAAGCGGCAAATTGACCGTCTGGAGGCAGGCCCCAATATAAAGCAGAAGTTCAGTGCCTCTACATTCAACTTAACTTACTCGGTCAACAAAATAACCGGCGAATTGGCACTGTTCCTGTAACAAGCCCTTTAAGGCATTACATTACGAGGATTTAAGTGCATGTCTACTCTGACATCGTTAAGTCTGGTGCCACCTGCGGTGGTATTAATCCTGGCCATCTGGCTACGTCGTCCTATCTTTGCACTGGTTATTGGTACCCTTGTAGGTCTGCTGTTGGTGGATCCCAAGTCGGTACTGAGTAATTTTGCCGACATCTCATTAAGCGTTATGGGCGATGAGACCATCGGTTGGTTGTTCTTGGTGTGTGGTAGCTTTGGCGCCCTTATCTCCCTATTGGTTCGAACCGGTGGCGCCAATGCCTTTGGTCGTTTGGCGCTGAAATTCGCCAAAGGCCCTAAGTCGTCACTGTTTATGACCTTTGTGCTGGGGGTGATCATCTTTATTGATGATTACCTCAATGCGTTGACCGTAGGCTCTACCATGCAGCGGGTAACCGACAAATATAAGCAGTCTCGAGAGATGCTGGCTTATGTGGTGGACTCTACCGCAGCTCCTATCTGCGTGCTGATCCCACTGTCAACTTGGGCGGTGTTTTTCGGCGGCCTGTTGGTAGATAACGGTGTGGCCGCAGAGGGGCAGGGTATCGCAGTGTACATGGAAGCCATTCCTTACATGCTTTATCCATGGCTGGCGGTTGCTATGGTGATGTTGGTGATTACCGGCATTATTCCGGCGTTTGGACCGATGAAAAAGGCCCAGCAGTTAGCCATGCAGGGTGCCCCTGCGCTAAAGCAGGTGGACTTGGATCAGGTGCAAACCTCAGATGAGTATGCTGCAAAGGCGATTGAGACCGAATTTGCCAATGCCGATAGCGACGGTAAGCTGCACAACTTTTTTGTGCCGATTTTGCTGCTGGTGGGTTTCACTATCTATTTTGGCATCGATATCTGGTTGGGGTTGATTGCCACTTTAGCGATTACATTGCCCTATTACGCAGTGCAGCGTTTGATGCCATTGTCTGAAATGATGGATCAGATGATTGACGGCGTGAAGAGCATGCTGCCGGCCATTGGTACGGTAACTGCGGCGTTCGTATTCAAAGATGTGTGCGACATGCTGCATCTGACTGAGTACGTGATACAAGCGCTCAGCCCCTACATGACCGCACAGATGCTACCGGCGGTGGTGTTTGTGGCCATGGCGTGTCTGGCATTTGCTACCGGTTCCAGCTGGGGCATTTTTGCGGTATCGATCCCAATTGTGATGCCGCTGGCAGTCTCGATGCAGGCGGACATTCCGCTGGTCATTGGTGCGCTGTTATCGGCGTCCTCTTTTGGCAGTCAGGCGTGTTTCTACTCTGACTCCACGGTATTGGCCGCGCAGGGCTCTGACTGTAACTTAGTGAGCCATGGGGTAACTCAACTGCCTTATGCTCTGCTTGCCGCAGTGCTGGCCTTCTTTGGCTTTGTACTGTTGGCTTAACAAGGCTCCAACTATGAGAAAGCCGCCTATCTAGGCGGCTTTAAACCCATGACAAACCCCACTTTGAAAAAGTGGGGTTTGTCATGGGTCTGAGATTGCATTAGCAAGCTTTGTTGTTTTTGAGTGCGCATTATCCAACGGTTATAGTCATAGTCGTTAAATTTATGCTGCCTCAGTAGAGATCTATTACGCATACTTTAAGCTTACTTGTTTGTTTACAGTGGGGTTGGTGTATCATCAAAACCCAATTATGAATCTGGACTTAAAAAGCCAGAGTCAATGCTGTATACCTTGGAGGGGCGGGAATGACTAAGAAATATCTTTCTCATCTACTTAAACTGGAATTAGATATTTTTGGTAGAGAAGTTGAAGAAAGCACCTTACTTGACGGAACCGGTCTGGAGAGAGACTTCTTTACAGATCCCTATTTCATGGTTGATGAATCACAAGTAAATCGCTTTCATAAGAACTTGCTACAATCTATAGATCCTAAGTTGGCAGGCATTAAGGTTGGGAAAGCTCTGAAACTCTATAATTTCGGACCCTTCGGGCAACTACTCATGTCGTCAAAAAATACCGACCAGACTAATGGATACAAAGAGCTATCTGAAAGACTATTTTATTTACCTTTAGAAGTTAACCATGATGCCGATAGTAAATTTATTTATAAAACAGTCGTAGCTGACAAAGGTGACACCTCTTATTATCGTTTTAATGTTGAGCGTGGTTTGTCATTTTTATACAGAACCGTGAGCATCTTGTGCCCTGAAGCCAGCCAACCGTCATGGATCTGTTTGGACGCAAAGGAAAATGATGACAAGCAGGCTTTGGAGGCGCATTTCGGCTGTGAGGTCCGCTTTAATCACCCGAAGCCAATGATTGTTTATCCAAAGTTGGAAAATGGCCGAAACATAAGGAACCCTGATAGTAGGGTGAATAACGCCATGCTGTCTTTGGTTGAGTCTTTGATAGATGAAATGAAATGCCAAGGTAATATTGAGTCAGAAGTGCGAAAGTTATTAAAGGAATGCCAAGGAGACTTTCCATCATTAAGCGATATAGCGGTAGTGTTAAGGATGTCTGAGAGAACTTTGAGTAGAAAGCTAAAAGAAGAAGCTTGCAGTTATCAGCATCTTCTTGACGATGTGCGAAAATTAAAGGCTATAGACTATCTAAGACAAGGCAATAAAACGGTGCAAGTTGTTAGCGATTTATGCGGCTTTACGGATGTGAAAAGCTTTGGCAGATCTTTTAAACGATGGACTGGTAAATGCCCATCAGAATATAAAGGGAAATAAGGCTACAACCCTGAATATAGCGAATTGCTGATTTTGGCAAATATATTGGCTGTCGATCACATTTCTTCTTATTGGCGAATTTTGCCACCCTGATTGGCGTAATTGAGCGGTGCTGGGCGTTGGGTCAACTCTATAGACTCTTGGTTGCAGATTACAGTCGGCTTTCTAGTTTTTTAAGGCCAATCATATTGCCTACAATGGTTGGTGCTCTTAAGGTATCTACGAGGTGTGTGGCTGCGATCTGTTGATTATAGAAATCAGGAGATTATGATGAAACGAACTTATACGAGCCTGCTTATGTCGTCGCTATTTGCGATTGCCATTGCCGGCTGCAGTGATGGTGATCAAGGACCCAAAGGGGATAAGGGCGATCCTGGCGATCCTGCACCGGACGTAGGTGCAACCCTTTCTCGAGTAGCTGAGGCTAGTATGGTGTCAGCTGCCTTTGAGCTGGCAGACGTTAATTTAGCCGCAGGACAGAAAAATCTTTTAAAGTTTCAAGTTTCTGCCAAGAGCGATACTGGAAAGATGTTGCCGTTCGTTGGCTTGAAGACAGTCATTTTGTATGTGGCCAGTGAGCACAGCAACAACTCTGATCCATTAGTGGGTGCGCCCGTGCAGTGGGTAAGCCATACTCAATACAACAAGGCGGGCAACGGCCTTTCTTGCGGCATTGATGGGCAGGGCCTGGACCAGGAAAATGTCTCTGTGGAGACCCCGTGTCACCTGATTGCTGATGAGAGCACACCTGGTCAATACTCCCTGAAGTGGCAGGGAGAGGGCAATGCGCCTGTGGTGATGGCGGAAAACTCCGGCCAAGAGGTGCATCGTATTATGCTGCAGTTGCAGGGTATTCGTGCCCCTCAGGGTGAGTTTCTCAATACCAAGGTGTTAACCAAACCCGTGGACTTTTTGCCTGCTGATTCCAGTTTGGCTACGGCAGAGCGCAGCTCTGTGACCGATGCTGCCTGTATTCGATGCCACAAAGATCTGGATGGTTACCCCGAGGGTGACTTGCGCATCGATAATTGGAAGGCCCACGATAACTTCCAAAAACTGGAAAATTGCAGTGTCTGTCATACCCCAGCGGTTGCCGGTGGTGAAAATGACCCGACGATTGGCTGGAACGCGGACTTGGGCCCCATGATCCACCGCATCCATCGTGGCTATGATAACTTACATTGGCTGACTGGAGAGGCCAAAGAAAAGTTCGCCATGATCTCCTTCCCTGGTGAAATTCGTGAGTGTACCCGTTGTCACGATAATGGCGATGCTTACAAGACTGCGCCCAGCATGGATGCCTGCGAAGCCTGTCATGCTCAGCCCAAGGAAGAATGGCCCAACACCTTTGTTGACCACAGCACCATGGAGAATGATGAGGCCTGCTCACTATGCCACAGCCCCGATAAGATCTCGCGTGATCACCATGTGGGTGACCGTGCTAAGGCGAATAAGCGTCTGAAGGTTGAGATTGTCGGTGTGGAATACTCCGAGGATACCGGCACCATTGATCCTTATGGACAGGTTCGTGATGAGCTGTCTTTGACCCTGAAAGTTACCAAGGACGGCCAGCCAGTACCCGACGGCTTTGACTTCAAGGATTACTCCCCTGTCTATCAAAAAGGGGTGGGCAGTCGCCTGTCAAAACTGAGAATCGGTACCGTCGATGTACATGGTATGCCGACTCGTGCCTCTGAAGCTCACAATGTCTTCGACAATACCCAATTGGGTGAGGTGGACATCAGTGGTACCCCATCTGTTGGTGGTTTGATCAAGCTGCCTGCCAGAAACTCTCACCTGAACCTCAAGGGTAAGAGCTTCTACATTGCGCCTCAAATCTCCCTGTGCACTAAAGATGGTGATGTGGAGCCGTGCCCCAGCGGGTTTGACGCGATTAAGCAGAAAGCTTGGATGCAAGAGGGGTTGATCGACGCCGTACAAGTAGACATGCAGAACTACTACTTCGATGAGCCTTCCCTGGATATGGGGCTTGAGGTGAGTCAGAAGAACGCCATTCTGCCTCGTCAGGCCAAGGAAGACAGCATCTCTGTGAATGAAAGCCGCTGCCAGCAGTGTCACGATAACATCCCCGTTGGGAAGCTCTATGGGGTGTCTCACTTAGGCCAGTGCTTCGATTGCCACAACAACAACTGGGCAGGCTCCTTCCATCCTGACTTCGAGCATGATATGGGCGAACATTACCCAGATGACCTGCCACTGCCTTATGGCCCATTGTTGGCCGGTTTGCCTAAGTTTAAGCGTATACCGGAAATTCAGTACAATACTCGTGACTTTGCAACCGCAGTTCACCGTCGCCATAACGGTATGTATGACCGAAAACCTGCGCATGTAGGCCTGCCTGAAGTGCACAGGGATGAAAATCTGGAACTGGTAAGCTTCCCGGCTCGTGAAACCCGCTGTGATACCTGTCACCTGGAAGAGCAGCCTCTCTTTGCCGAAGATGGCGGCCTGAGATCCGGACGTCGTTATGTGTTTGTTGGTTCAAACACCTACAACAGAAGCATGAGTCCTATTATCTTGAAGGTTGGTGAGATCACGCAACAGCTGATGGCCGACGGTATGCCCCAGGAGCAGGCGCAGCTTGAAGCCTTTAAAGTAGCCTATGAGCTGCCAGAGGACGAAAAGCGTGAGATGTTGAAGTCACAGGTAGATCTGCTGTGGAAGGGCTATGTGTCGCCTACCGCCGAAGCTTGTAGAGGTTGTCACGCTCATACAGACAAAGCTGCGCTGGCCCACTTTAAGAGCAATGGTGCCACCGTGGTTGAGTTTGATGGCAACAGCTATCTGCGCGACGAAAACGGTGATCCTCTGCCCGATGCTGGAACCGACAACTGGGGACCCGGGCTGGCTCAGTCCAAAGAGGCCCTGGGCGTAGAGTCGTGCGGTGTTTGCCACGGCAGTGGTAAGCAATACGACGTATTGAAGGTGCACAACAAGCATTAATTATTGGTCGTCACTGTAGTCAAAAGCAAAGGCCATTGTGCCTTTGCTTTTTTCTTTTAATCATTGTGACCATTGGAGGTATACATGGCCATTGAACAGTTAAGGTGCAGTAAGTTGGCCTCTTTGCAAGGGGTGCACTATTACGGTGGTGCTTATTCCAACAGCTGCATGAGGGTAACCCTCTTGATGGAGGAGAAGGGGCTCAATTGGCGGAGTCATGGGGTAAACCTTATGCGTTCTGAGAATTTGCAAGAGCCTTATACCTCGATCAGCCCCGGTGGCACTATACCGGCCATTATCCATAATGGAGTAGCCGTCAGTGACTCTTTTCATATTCTGAAGTATCTGGAGGAACAGTTTCCAGAACAGAGATTTTTACCCGAGAACGAAAGTGACATCGAGCTGATGTGGAACAGCGTCCGTTTGGCTTGTGACTCTCATATTGATTACAACAAGTCTTATTTTTATGCGGTCGTCGGAGGCAGGCCTTGCTCGCAGCCGGACCTGGAGTGGTACCGGAAACATAACCCTGCACTCTATGAATTCCACACCAAATATCCTGATGGGATGACCTCAAAGCAAAAGCTGGAAGTTATAGAGCGAATATCAAAACTCTGTGCTCAGATGGACGCAGAATTAAAGGGTAAAGATTATCTTATTGGGAATCGCTACTCCCTGGCGGATATTGCCTGGATTGCAAACTTTCTGTTTCTTGAGGTCCTGAATTTCGATCTGTCTTCTTATCCTTACCTGGTTGCCTGGATGGCGCGAATCAAGGCCAGGCCAGCTTACAACAGCAAAACCCGAATTCCTAATGTGCCGCTTTGGTTGATGAAAGTTATGTTGTTGATAAAACGCACATTTTTAAGGATAAAAGGGGCTGCTGAATCTTGAGAACAGTTCTATTTCGGTAGTTTATCTAGACCTGTGTATGAAGAAGGCATATTCGAATCTTAAATCGCAAATGAACCTCGGTGACGGATAGCGGCTATTCAGTACTTTGAAGGCGGTTTTTTTGTGTCCTGTGGGCTGCCATCGTTCATCATCGTCAAGCATCTATCCTGGCACAGCAGCAGTTTAATGCGGTGTTTTCGGAACAGCCTCAACGAGCGCTTGCTCAGGTACTTCTCAGCCAATTTTATCTTATCGATTGTCATCGTGAACTTGGGGATGCCGACGCCTGTGTCAGGCAGTTTGAGTTCTGTCTCTCTACATTGAACAGTCTTTGTGGTCGTCCCAGCAGCCAGACCCAGCAAGTGGCATTGGTGACCGGCATCTCTCAAGTCACGGTACAGTGGAATCAATTTTTAAATCAGCAGGTGAGTAGCGACCTAGGGCGCTTTGTGGTCGACGGCAAAAAAAGATTGAAACGACTGACTCACACCCTCAATGAATTACCAAAACGGATTCATTAATTTCATCTCGACATGGAGCGTGATATGCGACTATTTATCTCTCTAATGGCTTTAGTTTTTTCCAGTGTGGCTGTGGCTCACCCTGGCCATGACCACTCCCACTGGATCAGCAATTTTGTGCACTTGGGTTTTGCGCTGAGTATCGCCGGTGTCATTGGCCTTGGGGTGTTTTTGTGGAAGCGAAAAGGCCAAATTCGCCGAAAGGAGGAGCAATAATATGCTGCATTCGATATTGGCGCGGCTGGATAAGGTGATGAAGTTTGAGCAGGCTTCTGCTCATTGTGACATTCCATGTAAAATTTACGATCCGTCAACGGCGCAAATTGGTGTTCTGACCATGATTCGCATGGTGGATTTGATTCAAGAGCTTGAAGCTAAGCAGCCTCTGAGTTTGTCAGAGCAAGCCACTTTGTCGCGCTTGGTGACGCAGAAAGAGCAGCACGGGGTTGAAGTTAAAGAAGCGATTCGCGTGATTTGGGGTGATTACTTTAAACAACCTCAGCTCGAAGCATTTCCACAGATTCACCAGCTTACTCATAACATTATGCTGCAAGCCTCTAAGGCGAAGCAGCATGTAGACCGAGACATGACGGTCCAGCTATTGGCGTTGGTCAACGAATTTGCGGATATATTCTGGCAGACCAAAGGAGTAACTACTTTCACAGCCACCTGTCCGTATCCTCCTGCGGAAGAGGTTGTGTACCCTAAACTGGATTAGAATGCCATGATGTGGCCGTTTCGTATCATTAGGCTTAAAGGCCAAAGTATGGAACCGGATCTTGCTGATGGTGATTTTGTGGTAACCAGCCGCCTGTTTTGGCGGCTTAAACCTGGGGATAACATCGTGTTTAGTCATGAGTGTTACCCAATTATGGTTAAACGCGTTGTCGAAGTGGCCAGCAATGGTGACGTTTGGGTTCGTGGAAACCATCCAGCCAAATTGGTTGGATAAAGCCGCAGCAGATCCGTGCTAAGGTAATCTTCGCGGTTCGACACGATCACTAACAGGGCGCCTATTCTTCGATATTTTGAGCCATCATTGTGGTTTTCGCCTTGGCTCAACTCTCTCAATCACACCGATAGACATCAAATGAGAATTTGGTGAAGATTTGAATTTTTAGCATTTAAATCTGACAGCCATTCGAGTCAGTGATGCATTTCTGTGATGTCATCCTTGAATAATTTTTTCAACTTCTCGTTCGCTATTGTGATTCCGATTTAGCTCGTCTATTAAAGAGTCATTTTTATCATGTTTCAGTTGTGGACATAATTTGTACCGAATTCCAAATTGTGAGCGTCACGGGCAAATTTAGTCGCCAAGTCTAAATTTTCTACGACCAAAAGTCGCAGTTACTTAGAATGAACATTGATGGTGTGTTCTTTATAAAACGTTATATATCTTAAGTGCGGTTTCGCGTTCTTAAGTCTTCTTTATTGTGGATAGTGTCAGTTCAGATAAGCGAACAGAGAGTATATGAGTATTAAACAGAAGCTATTATTTAGCTTAATTGCCGCAGCTTTGTTGCCTTGTCTGGTGGTGACTGGCTTTGTGATGAATCGAGTCCAAGAGCAGGCTCTTACCAGTTTTGTCGAGCGCAGCAGTGCGGAGATGAAGCATGTTGATGAGCTGGTAAGTGTTTACTTTCAAGAGATCGAGAACAACGTCAGATCCTTGCTAGAAGGTGAAGAGCTGTATCGTCTCGACGACAGTGTGACCAGCTATCTATCGGCACCGGAAGGGCCAATGACGCCAGACGAAAATGGTTGGGTTGAGCAACAAATTTTCGAGCGTTTAAGACAGCTTGGAGATTCCCATTCTAATTACGCTTACGTGCACGCAGCTGGCGAACAAGGGGAATATATCCAGTGGCCAAAAGGCAATAATATTGCAGGCTATGATCCTAGGGTTCGCCCTTGGTATACCACAGCAATAAAAAATAATGGAAATCTAGCGAGAACGCCTGCTTATTATTATTCGGGGGATGATGTCACTTTAGTTGGTACTGTGATTAGTTATCCTCGGAAAAACACCACTGACTTAGGAATTACCGGGATTGTTGTTTCTCTTAATGACCTTACCAATTTGGTTAAAGAGATCCGCATCGGTAAAACCGGCTACGTCATGATGGTTGAAGATACAGGCAATGTGTTAGCCGATGCCAAATACCCAGACAACAATTTTAAAAATATTGCCAGTTTAGGAGAAGGCTATCAGCTGCTTGGGCAAACCAAACATGGCGTGATTGAGATTGAGCTGGATGGGGAAACCTATATGGCCAACGTTCATTACTCTGATGCCCTAGGCTGGAAGTTCATCGGTCTAATCAGCAAAGATGAAGTGATGAGCGCCAGTTACACCATGGTTGAGGTGATGCTGGTGATCATGGCCGTGCTAGGGGTGATCTGCACTGCAGCGGCATTGCTATTGTCTAACGTTATTGTGAAACCTTTAGCGGAAGTGGGTGGAAGCCTAAGGGAAATAGCCGAGGGTGAGGGCGATCTCACCAAGGAGCTTGAGGTGACTTCCAACGATGAAACTGGGCGATTGTCTCGTTACTTCAATGAATTTTTGCGATCCATTAAGCAGCTGATAATTCAAATTGGGCACTCTGGCGAGCAGGTGACCGAGGTTGCTCAGGGGGCGAACACGGTCTCTTCGGAGTTAAAACAGGTGGCTCAACGACAGAGTCAGGTGGTGGAGATGGTGTCAACGGCCTTCAATGAGATGGTGGCTTCGGCAAATGAAACCGCCAGCTTGTGTACTTCTGCAGCGGATGCTGCCAATCACAGCCAAGGCATGGTAACTGAGGGGCAGCAGAGCATACATAAAGCCGTAGAAAGCGTGAATTTATTGGCGTCTAAGATTGAATCATCCACCCAAGTGATTAAAGAGCTGGAGCGAGACAGTCAAAACATCACCTTAATTTTGGACACCATTCGCGAGATCGCGGAGCAAACAAACCTACTGGCACTCAACGCCGCCATTGAGGCCGCTCGAGCCGGAGAGCATGGCCGTGGTTTTGCCGTGGTGGCCGATGAGGTGCGAGCGCTGGCGAAGCGCACACAGGACTCAACGTCAGAGATCAATGCCTTAGTACAACGTCTGCAAAATCGTACCGATGAGGTCTCTAAGCAGATGGGGGAAAGCTTGACGGCGTCAACGGATACGGTTGAGGTGACCGCATCAGTGGATCAGACCTTTAACTCCATATCCGACTCTGTGGTTGCCATTCATGAGATGAACACCCAGATTGCCACAGCTACAGAGGAGCAGCATCTGGTGTCAGAGGAGATCAATCGCAGCATCCAGAATATCCAAGAGGAGACGCAAAATGTGGAGCGGATCTCCGAAGGGGTACACCACAATGCGGAAACCCTGACGCAATCAGCTCAGGAGCTTAACCAGATGGTGAGGCGATTCAAAACGACTTAGTTCAGAATACAACAGGGCTCGCGTTAGCGAGCTTTGTTGTTTTTGAGCTCGCGTTATTCAACGGCAATGCCCATTAAATTTGTCGCGCCATAGTAGAGATCTCTTACGCAGACTTTGAACTTACTCGCTTGTTTACAACGGATTTGGTAACCACGCTTAGTGAGTCAACGAGATTGGCAATCATCAATTTCTTAGTGGTGGAGGTAACATGGACGTTAATGACATTGTCGCTGTGGTCAATAATCAAAAGGCAGCAGCGTTAAGCTTGAGTAAAGGCGGTTGGGAAGGTTGGTTGCAATGTGAATTGTGGTACTACTTGAACGTCACTAAGCAACCTGCAGAGTCGACAGAGCGAGAAGTAAAATACCCCAATAACCCACAGTATTGCGACCTTGTTAGTGGTAACCAATGGATAGAGTTGAAGGCCTTTGGTGAGTTCAGGGAGGGCGACGAACAGCGCTTTATGGACAGTGTCGCTCAAGATGTCCACAAGCTGGGTAACATTCCTCATGGTGCAAATGGGTTTGCCGCGGTTGTGGTGTCCAAGTCGATTGGGGACGCTGTGCGTCAAGCCTTTATCAATCGTGGTTGGCATGGGTTTACTCGAACTGATGCTGAGTATGTCAGTATTTTTTCGCTAACAACACAGGCTTAGCATGCTAGAAAAAAGCCCCTTAGGAAAATCCTAAGGGGCTTTTTATTATTACCGTTATGGTGTTAACCGCATTAGCGTAGCCAATGGGAAGCGTCTTAAACTACAGCAACTTCTGTTTCGGAAATTTCCAAAAACAAAGCTAACCAAGTTCTGGCTACTTCGATTAACCACCTAACTCATCGGCGGCAACCTTATAGGTTGGATCTTCCATCACGTTGACTTCCACCAGATCACCGGCCTTTTGCAGCAGCGTGCGGCATTCGTCAGACAGGTGACGCAGATGCAGGTGTTTACCCTGCTTCATGTAACGCTCAGCTAGGGTATCGATCGCTTCCAGTGCCGAGTGATCACACACGCGGGAGCCAGCGAAATCGATGATCACCTCTTCAGGGTCATTGTTGGCATCGAAACGGTCGAGGAAGCTGGTGGTCGAGGCGAAGAATAGCGGACCTTCCAGTTTGTATACCTTACGGCCGAACTTATCGGTGCTGGTGTGGGTGGTCATGTGAGTCGCGTGCTCCCACGCAAAGCGCAGGGCGGAGACAATCACACCCACCAATACGGCGATGGCCAGATCGGTTACCACGGTTACGGCAGAGACCAACACAATCACAAAGGCGTCAGATTTAGGCACTTTGCGCATGATGCGGAAGCTAGACCACTCAAAGGTGCCCAGTACTACGATGAACATCACGCCCACCAGTGCCGCCAGCGGAATCATCTCAATCAAGCTAGAGCCAAATAGGATGAAGGCCAGTAGTGCTACGGCGGCGGTGATGCCGGACAGGCGCGTGCGACCACCAGAGTTAATGTTGATCATGCTCTGGCCAATCATGGCACAGCCGCCCATGCCGCCGAAGAATCCGGTTACTACGTTGGCCATACCTTGGCCTACACACTCGCGGTTACCTTGGCCACGGGTTTGAGTGAGTTCGTCAACCAGCGTCAGGGTCAGCAGCGACTCAATCAGGCCGATGGCAGCCAAAATGAAGGCATAAGGCAGGATGATCCACAGGGTTTCTAGGGTAAATGGCACCATCGGGATGGCAAATTCAGGCAGGCTTCCTGACAAGCTAGCGTTCACATCGCCGGTCATGTTGCGAACAAAATCGATAACGGTGCCGGTTTCAATGCCCGCAAGGTGAACCAGTGCGGTAACGGTTACGATGGCAACCAGAGACGACGGTACGGCGGTTGTTAGCTTAGGCAGGTAACGAATGATGGCCATGGTCAGGGCAATCAGGCCCAACATGACATAAAGCTGGCTGCCGTGCATCCACACCATTTCACCGGCTTCGTTAGCCACCTTAAACTGCCCAAGCTGAGCTAGGAAGATGACGATGGCTAGGCCGTTTACGAAACCCAACATCACCGGGTGGGGGACGAGGCGGATAAATTTGCCCAGTTTAAAGGCACCGGCGGCGATCTGGATGATCCCCATCAGTACGACGGTGGCAAACAGATATTGGACACCGTGCTCGGCAACCAGGCTGACCATCACTACGGCCAGCGCACCGGTGGCTCCAGAGATCATACCTGGGCGACCACCAAATACGGCGGTAATCAGGCCTACCATAAAGGCAGCATACAGGCCCACCATAGGTTCGACACCCGCGACAAAGGCGAAAGCCACCGCTTCGGGAACCAAGGCTAGGGCAACGGTCAATCCGGAAAGGATGTCGGCCTTAGCCGACGCATCGGGATTACTTCTAAGCTCAAACATTGCTTAATGCACCACGTGATAAGAGTTGATTGACGACTAAAAAGTCGGCGAGTCTGCCATTATTCGTGAGCTTAGTCAAAAATAATTACATTTTGACAATGTTAGCTTAGGTCTGAGTTATAACCGCGCATTCGTCAAAACGAATGCGGCTATCTTTGGCCATAAAGTCAGGTCTGCTATTAAATTTCAGGATATTAACCTTATGAAATATAAGTAAATGTGGTTCGAGTTCAGGGTTAATCTGGCTTTGTTGTTGTTAGCGGGTATATTTGCGGGAAATTTCTATTAATTCAGCGGATGATAGTGCCGGAAACACCTAAGGATTATTGGCCATTGAATAGTTGTTGGCCACAGTGGGGCTCTCCTATTTATGACTTTGCTACTTCCTGATAGTTGATATGATGGCAACAGTGGACAGGACGAGGCAGATTCAATATGTCAGAACCAAAGATCGGTGTCGCGCTGGGAAGCGGCGCAGCCAAAGGCTGGGCTCACATCGGTGTGTTAAGAGGCTTAAATCGCATCGGCATTATGCCGACCTATGTGGCCGGTTGCTCCGTCGGTGCCTTTGTGGGTGCCGCCTATGCGGCGGATAAACTGGATGAGCTGGAACAGTGGGTTCGCAGTTTCTCCAGTTGGGACGTGGTCAGTTTGATGGATCTCTCCTGGGGCCGCGGTGGGCTGGTGTCTGGTAATAAGTTGTTTGAAACCGCCAGTGAAACCTTAGGGATCGGCTGCGTCGATGAGCTCAATAAGCCGTTTATTGCGGTAGCGACGGATCTCTATACCGGACAGGAGATCTGGCTGGATCAAGGCTCGGTGCAGGACATCGTGCGTGCCAGCTGCTCCATTCCTGGCTTTTTGGAGCCGAAAAAGGTTGGCGAACGGTATCTAGTGGATGGCGCTGTGGTTAACCCAGTACCGGTTTCCGCCTGCCGAGCCTTGGGAGCCGAATTGGTGATTGCCGTCGACCTGCATGGGGACGCGCTAGCGGGAGAGGCGCGTCATCGCAATAGTGCGCCAGTGCGTCTTGAGCCGGTGCCGGTGCAAGCGTTACCCCAACCGGAAACGGAAACCGGCTCCAATGGCTTTATGGATCTGCTGGCCAGTGGCAAAGAGCTGATCAGTGAGTTTACCGAGCGCTTTTCCAGCAGCGATGAACAGGTCAAGCGTCAGCCGAATATGCTGGCGGTGATGCACCAATCGATGGAGATTTTAGAGCAGCGTCATAAGCGTGCCAGATTGATGGGCGATCCCCCTGATGTGTTGGTGATGCCCAGAGTCGCCGAGATCAACACCATGGAGTTTCAGCGAGCGGCGGAAGCGATTCAGGCGGGGGAAGAGGCGGTAATGCGAATTCAACATGTTATCGAAGCGGAAGTGAATCGACTCAGCTAAATTCGCACAGCGTTTGAGTCAGAATGGCTTAGCGCTGAGCCTCCAGCATCTCCTCAATGCCGCCACCATTGACCACATTGGTAAAGCCTTTCTGAGTCAGGGTATCTAAAGCGATACCGGAGCGACGGCCGGAACGGCAGTACAACACGATAGGTTGAGTTTTATCCAGATACAGGTGACTGATGGCTTCACCGATGCTGTCATGAGGGAGGTTAATGGCGCCCTTTAGGCGCCCCCCTGCAAATTCACCTGGGCTGCGTACATCAATGATCACCGCATCTTGTTGCTTTATCAGCTGCCATGCCTGCTCGGCACGTTCACTGGCAAAACTCAATGGTGAGGCGATCAATAAAACCAAGGCAAGCAAGGCTCGAATCATAGTGTCTATTCTCTTTTATGGGCTAGTTGTTGTTCTGTTTTCATGCCCAGCTTTTTCATCACCCAAATGGCGGGACAAAAGCCGGTAAATGAGGATTGGATTAGGTTAGCACCGATGAATACTGTGAACCAGAAGAATAGCGGTGAAACCCAGTGGGTCAGGCCCACAGATACCAGCACCATGATACCGGCAAACAGAAGGGTGCCCCGTTCGGTGGAAAATTGACTCATGTTGTTCTCCTTAACATTATGCCAATCTGAATAAATATTGGGTCACTATTGCTTGCTTAAATCGACTCACTCTTCGTTGCGAGATTTATTGTTAGAACCACTAGCAATCGCATCTCGCGCCTTAATTGAATCGATTTCCTCATCGCACTAGACAGACCATTTACCTATCCAGATTGGTATTGGTGATAGAGGCCATAGGCGCTCAGTAGTAGTAACGCAGACGCATCCAGCCATTGCTGTTTTCCTCTAGCTGGCCGAAAAACGTATGTTGCTGTTTGCCATCCATCCAGTTGACGCCAGCACTCAGTTGCCACTGATCACTGAGGCGGTAGCTGATGGAGGGCTTGAGGTAAAAATCCTCGTCTGTGGGGGAGTAAAACCCGAAAAAGTTGAGGCTAAGGCGGTCTTGCAGGGCCAAATAGCCCAGTCTCAAGGTCAGTAATTGGCGGTTTTGATCACTGGCGTATTCCGGGTGTGTCTGTGCATCGACATAGCGCTGATAGTGTCGAATGTGCTCTAAGTAGTACTGCAGTGACAGCGTTAATCCCGTACTGATCTCTTGCTGATAGCCGATCAATGCCAGCACCTTATCTTCAGGTACGTCGCCTTGTGGCGGTTCCTGGTTGTCGTTATCGAGGTTTGGGTAACAGACATTTTGGTTACAGGGGCTGTTGTCACCAAGGCTTTGATGATAGCTAAGTTCCATATTCACCAAACCGCGACCAACCGGTGAAAGGGCACTAATACCGTAAGCGTTTAATCGGCTGTGAACCGCTTCACCTTGGGGCGTGGTGGCTACCGGTTGTCCGGTGTAGCCCCAATAGCCGTACAGAGCCAACTCGACGCCCTGCCAGTCGCCGTAGAGCCGCAGCGCCCCAGCGTCGTCATTGGGTTCTTCAGCGCGATAGTTTGGCGCCACCAATTGGCCTTGGTTTGGGCTGAAGAAGTAAAATCGCTCGCCAATTAAGGCGTTGTCAGCTTCAAACTCCGGCATGTAGACCAGATCCAGATAGGCGCTTCCAAGGCGTTGATTCAGCTTGATGGCGTTTATTGGTGCCTTGAGGTATTCGTCGTCCTCTCCGGCAAAAAAGGCTTGCCAATCTTTGGGAAACAGGTCGTTAAGAAACAGGTAGTCACCGGTGCCCCAAGTCAGTACTTGTCGCCCCAATTTTAGAGCGGTGCTGCTGCTGATACTGCTGGTCACGACCAGCTCTCGAAACTCGCTAATGGCATCTTCCGTTACCCAGTCGTAACCAAGCTCGCCTCGAAAGCTGATGGTGGCCGACTCGCCGTCATAGCCGCCCTCAAGGCGCAGCCGACCCATGCCCAAGGTTGAGCTGCCTAAATGATCGTTTGAGAGCGATGGTTGAGATTGCAGGCGGCTGCCGCCGCCTAGCTCACCAAAGCCGGTGATTGTGCGCCAAGGGCTCGTTTGAGGCTCGGACCACTCTTGCTCCCACTGCTCCCAGTCGTCCTCGGGATTGGTCTGTGCCCAGCCGTCATTGGCCGTTTTATCAAGGCGGGGCGAGCTCTCAGCCATGGCGATACTGGGCAGGGTGAGGAGCACGAGCCCTAGGGGCAAAAAGGCGTTCATTCAGTGGCAACCCTATTTGAGGAACTCGTTGGGCACCTGGCGCATAGACTGCTCGGTGAACAGGGTGTCCGGCAGCCCCAGGTTGTATTGCACACCGCGAAGCTCCATCAGGGTGTATCCGCCGGACTTAAGATCGCTGACTTTGGAGCGCACGACGGTGGGGTAGCCGTCGACTGTCTCGACTTTTACGGTTTCGACCTGGCGGTAGGCTTGGTCTTGGTCATTGAAGTAACGCACGATGCTGGGTAGCCAGCTTTGTTTGTCTATCCACACTTGATAGCGGCTGAATTCCACCTCGGCTGGGTGTTTTGGGGTTGCAGCAATCAGGTAGTGGCTGTCGGTCTCCTCAAGCAGTGTAAAGTTATCCTCTTTGAGGCTGCGGCCCGAGACGTCCTCATAGAAGAAGTGACTGCCCACAAATGAGGTGCGCTTGTCGCCACTGCTGATCCGTTTGAGCAGATCCAGTCCGGGCAGGTAGAGCCAGCGGTCATCCAAGCTCTGCGGGTGTTTCTCTACCCGAAAGACGGTGCCTCGTACGTCGGAGGGACGAGAGAAGTGCACCAGCATCTGTTGATCCCCTCCTTGCTCTAAGGTGCGGCGGAGGATGGTGAATTGGCGGCTCTGCTTGCGTCCTTGGCCATCCACAATCAGCATTCGAGCTTGGCTGCGGCCATCTTGACCGGAGTAGAAAGAGGTCAGGTTGGCTTTGTCGACGATCTCATCGGCGGTGAGCGCCCAAGCCAAATTGCTGAGCAGTAACAGCGGCAGAGCGAGGGGGAATAGGGGTTTCATTTTGACTCTCCTTGCAGAGCCTCAGGGGCATTAATGCCGCTGGGGTGAATGACAGATCGAAGTAACCACAGGCTGGCGGGTAACAGCAGCAGGGTAGTAACAGCTGAGATCGCCATGATGCTGGCCAGCAGCACACCGACGGTGACGTAGGGCACCAGAGGGGAGAGCAGCAGTGGCGTGAATCCCAGTGCAATCACGATGGCGTTGCGACTGATGGCACGGGCTGGCTCCTCAAACATGGCGGAAAGGGCGAGTCGCACATCACCAAGTTGCTTGAGCTGCTCGCGAAATCGCTCTAGAAAATGGATGGCAAAATCCACCGATAGCCCCAGCGTCAGTGCGGACAGCACCGCAATGGGCATGTCGTAATCTTTGCCAAGCCAGCCAATTAATCCGTAGATCAGGCTGATGGTCAGAGTTAGGGGTAACATCGCCAACACGCCGTAGAGAGGCGAGCGGAACAGCAGCACCATCATCACCAGTACCACCACAAAGGCGGAAATTAAGCTTTCGCCCATGCCACTGACCATCGCCTGTTGCCAAGCCACATTGATGTAGGCCTTTCCTGCCCAGTCGATGTCGATTCCTGCCGGCAGCGGGTGCTGAGTGAGGTAAGCGGAAACTTCGTCCATCACCTGACTCATATGCTGATTGTCGCCGGAGGTGAGCTGCAGCCAGATAAGTCCATGGCGGTAGTCAGAGGTAACAAAGTGCCAGAGATCCTGTGGCCGATGGCTAGACTGATATTGCAGTAAGGCTTGGGCGACGCCTTGAGCGCTGGTGGGCAGGGCGAGATCGTCATCTGTACCACTATGCAGGTCCCGATTGACGGTTTTGGTGACGTCCACCAAGCTGTTGCTCTTGCCCACTAGACCGGTTCGATCCAGATGTTGCTGCAGCGCCTCCATCCAGCTCAGCAGTGCTGGCGACAGAAAACGGCGCTGGCGTTCGGCGAACGTTTCCCATTGCGCTATCAGGGGTAATAGCGCGTCAGAGCCACTATCAAAACTGGCGTCTTCTAGCGTCATGAGCAAACGGTCTAACGCTTCGTTGTCCCCTTGAGCGGCGAGCATAACGGTGGCACTAAGTGGCGCTTTTAGCTGTTTGATGGTCGCTTGGGTTAGCTCATGAGGAGCTGAGCTGGGTATGCTGGTCAACACCAGATACCCATCGTAGGTGCCAGCAAAGTGATGATTGAGGGCGCTGTCGGCGATTCTTAGTGGGTGATCCGATTTAAACCAGCGAATGGGGTTATCGTTAACGCGGATCTGGCTTATTCCCCACCAGCTAAGACCGAGGAGCAGCGCACTGACGATGGCGATGCCCTTACTGCGGTGCACGGTTTGCGTTGACAGCCAGCCAAGAGCACCGGCAAGCTGAGAAGGCCGGCGCTTAAGGCGGCTTTGCATTGCGCTAAGGGCGCTGGGTGACATCCTAACCAAATAGGCCGGCAGGATCAGTAGGGTGAGGAGCAGAGCCAACAGAATGCCGCCGCCAACAAAGGCGCCAAACACTTGAACCGGCGGGATTGGGGTTAGCATCAGTGAAACAAAACCCACCGCCGAGGTGATGGAGGTAAACAGCATCGGGGTGAATAGATCATTAACCACCTTGGTGATGACGGTTTTCACCTTGTCACCTGGTTGGTAGTTGTCTGCAAACTCGCTCATGATGTGAATGGAGTCCACCACGGCGATGGGCATCAAAAAGATGGCGATCATCGATGACATGATGTGGACGGTGTACCCCAAGCCAATGAGGGTGCCCATGGTGATGATTACCGTTGCCATTGCCACCAGCATCGGGGCGATGACCAGCGGGATGGAGCGGAAGAAGTACCACATCAACAGAAATATCATCAGACCGGCCAGAGGGGCGGCCACCGCCATCTGCACAAACATCTCGTGGCCAAATTGATTTTCAGCCACCGGCAATCCGGTAAGGTGGTAATCATCCTGAGGCTGTTGATCGGCGATGATGGCCCGAATCTGCTGAGCCACCTCGAAACTTAGCGATTTGTCTTTCAGTGGCACATAGATGGCTGCGGCTTTTCCGTCGGCAGAGACCAGAGTGTTATTGAGTAGGGGCAGGCGCTGCAATGCACGGCGTATCTGGTCACTGCCTGCTTGATCTGTGGGGGCGCTACGCATCATGTAGTCAAAGTGAATGGTTCCCGCCCCCTGTTGACTGATGTTGTCGACTGTGGAAAGCGCCATGAGATCGGCCGCCACCACACCGTCTAGAGTCAAAATCTGCCGAGTGATGGCGTCCATTTGAGCCAGAGACACCGGATTGAATACCCCATTTTCCGATTCATTGATGGCGCCAATGACGATGGAGTCATAGAGGGCGAAGCGGGCTTTAGTCATGGCGTCAAACACCCGAACTGGGTGAGAGGCGGGCAGCATGTTTTCTGGATCCGTATCGATCGTCAGTTTGGGGATTTGGCTGGCGGCAATCAGAGTCAGCGCGATGATCAGTAGATACACGCGTCTGGGATAGGTGGTGGCGACATGGCTTAACCAGGCTTTGACTTGATTCATCTGCTCACATTAGAAGTTCCTAATTAATGAGGTGATAATAAATTAGCAAAATCTAATATGCAAGCTATGAAAAAGGCGAGAGTAAAATCTCGCCTTGTGTCATTGCCCGTTTAGCTCGCCTTAGAAGCGGTAGCTGTACTGAACTGACATGTAGGTAGCACCTGAGGTGGTGTGAGCGGTTAGGTTATTCCCCAGCAAGCTATTCTCAACCACTTCCGTGGTCTCGCCCTCTACTATGGCCACACCTAGGTCAATGGTGGACTTTGGTGACAGGTTGTAACCCACGCCGAAGGTGTACCATGCGCGATCTGAGTCAGGAATCGAAACCGATGGGTAATCGTTGACTACGCCCTGATCGTGGGCGTAACCGGCGCGTAAGGTCCACTTTTCATTGATGGTGTAGGTACCGCCGATGGATAGGAACCAAGAATCTTCCCAGTTGTATACTTTAAGGGCGGTGCGGTCTGAGTCGTTATTGTAGACGTCGATCTGATCGAAGTTGCTCCACTGGGTCCACTGGGCGGTGTAATGGATGGCAAATTTGTTGTTTAGCTGATGGAAGCCGGCGATCTGGAAGATGTCGGCTAATGGCAGCTCCAGATTGTCAAAGTTGGTTCCAGCCATGGCAACGTCGCCGTCGGCTTCTACGTCAGGGCTAAAACGATAGGAAGCGCCAATGCGGTGGTTGTCGTTGAATTCGTAGGTGGCAGACACGATGCCGCCAAAGCCTACCCCAGATGCATCGACGTCAACGATGGAAACAGGCAACGCCTGAGCATCACGGGCGATCTTGCCTCCGCCGGTGATGACGTCCAAACCGGCGCCCAAGCTGAGGTGCTCGTTTACGCGCATGGAGACCGAGGCGTTGATGTTGATGGTGGTGACTTCGGTGTTGCCAAGCAGATCCGCCGCAGCGTCTGAGCCGCGCTTCAGATCGGTCATGTCGGTACCGGTTCCGAAGTTAGAGAATACCGCGACACCCCAAGCCCAAGTGTCATTTACCGGGTGAATGTAGAATGCGTTAGGGATGATCTTGTCATCGGCTGCGTCACTGAGGTGGCCAAGGTTGGCATCACCGATGTCATTAGGTAGCCCAGAATCAAAGTAGGCATCTTCCACTTCCACGGTGGTAGCGGCATAGGTAATACCCAGTGATAGGGCGGAGCTGTCAAACAGTGCCATGGCGGAGGGGTTACGAGCTAGAACAGAGGCGTTATCGGCAATGACGGCGTCACCGGCCATTGCACGACCGATACCGGTTGCCGATTGGCTGTTTAACTGAAAGCCGGCAGCGAAGGCTTGGGTGCTGGCTAGGGTCATCGCAGTGGCGAGAATCGTCTTGTTAAATGTTCTCATTGAATACTCTTTTATTGTTCTTGGGCTTTTGAGTGCGCCCAAATTCGCGTCATCATCTACGCGGTTGTGGCGCGTTATGGTTATCCCCTGGGTACCGTTGGGTTACCGAGAGCTAACCTTGTTTATTGATGCCATTTTACTGAGCTGAAATGAGGGTAACTGCTCCGACCAGGGTTAAATTGGTGGAGATATTGCGCTTAAAATTCACGATTGTGATTATATGTTTTAGCGTTTGATTGATTGTGAATGACTTGTTTGGGAAAGCTCGGATTTTAGAGCAGCTAATCTAAGCGTTGCAGTCACTGGGCAGTGTAACTAAGCGGGAAGTTAGGGCGGTTGTTGCGAGCGAAAAGAGGGACACACTAAGAGGGCGTTAGATGAACAAAAACAGCCCAGCGATTTGCTGGGCTGTTGGGTGGAGAACCGATCGCAATCTATAACTTTAGAAAGCGTAGTTAAACTGGGCACCGATCAGGATGGCATTCCCTTCTGAGTTGAGTACGAAGCCATCTTCATTCACTGTTACCTCTTCACCATCGATGAAGGAGAAGGCCAGATCGATGTCGGCACTGTCACTCAGGCGGTAGTTGGCACCAAAGCTGTACCAAATACGGTCTGAATCAGGGATGGAGATTGAACGGTGAGTCTCAGGCACTGGAGTCTCATCATAAGCGATACCCGCGCGCAGAGTTACCTCTGGGCTTACCAAGTAGGTGGCACCTAGGCCAAAGCGCCATGCGTCTTCAAAGTTTTCGTGCTTCAATAGCACGGTATCGCCAGAATTGATGGTACAGCCACGAGGATCCAAGCCGCAGATGCCGCCGCTGAAGGTCACATCTTCGCTGGCAACACCTCGGATCTCTTCAAATGCGCTCCAGCCAGACCACATTACCGTGGTGTGCAGTACCAATTGGTCGTTCAGTTTGTGGTAACCGGAGAACTCAATCAGATCAGGCAGTTCAACGTCTAGAGTACCGGAAACACTGTTGCCACCAGTGCCTTTGGTGTACTCGTCCAATTGCAGGCCCTGAGGCAGGCCGTTGGAGTATTTGCCCTCAAGCTCAACGGTGGTTTGAGATTTGTAGGTCAGAGCCAAACGGTGGTTGTCGTTCAGTTCATACAGTACGCCGACGTTAAAGCCATAGCCCCAACCATCGCCACTCATGTTGGCCAGATCACTGCTTGGCTCTAGGGTATTGAGACCCGGAGGTAACTGGCTGTTCAACGGTGTCGCCAGCGCACCTAGGTTACGGATAAGTTCGGCATCGCCATAAACCGCGTTAAAGCCGGCACCGACGCTCCAGTGGGCGTTCAGGCGGTAAGAGACGCTGGCATTCAGGTTCATGGTCAGAATTTCAGTTTTACCGCCAATTGAACCGGCATCGTAGGCTTCGCCAAAGTCGGTACCCAGGCCAAAGTTAGAGTAGGCGGCAACACCCACGGCCACTTTGTCATTCAGTGGGTGAATGAGGTAGGCGGCTGGCACGAAAGCTTCTGGAGCGGCACCGTCAATGTTCAGGCCGCTTGGATCCGTTGGGTTAAGCGGGTTGGTAACCCCTTGCATGTCCACGCCTGGATCGATGTAGGTGCCCACCAAGGACAGACTGGTCTTATCAAATAGCGCCATCGCGGCTGGGTTGCGTGCCAGTACGGCGGCATCATCAGCGGTAGCACCTTCACCGGCGAAGGCGCGGCCAAGGCCGGATACTGAGGTTTCGTTTAGCAGGAATCCAGCTGCAGACACGTTACCTGCCAACGTCATCAACGCGGTTGCAAGAATCGTCTTGTTAAAGTTTTTCATAGCTCTCACTTGGTATGGCTTTTTATTTTTTTGGATTGAGGGAAGTTTCTATGTCCAGCTCACCAAACTGGCGAACGATTAGAAAATTCTGCCGTCATCCATGATTTGAACTTAGTTCTAAAATGTACGAATCGTGTGCAATTTTGAGGCTAAGTTCGGCAAATGTGGGCACAAAGTGCCATCAAATTATGCCAAAGTGAAGCACTATTTAAATCTGTGTCTGGAATGTAAAAAATCGAGTTTTTTTAGAGTTTTGACTCGGGAATGGGGCTTTGCCGACAATATTCGTTTCTTTGGGCGTATTTTTAGAGAATTGTGCGGGAGTGAGTACTCCCGCACAGGGGAAGAATTAGAGCTGCTGCTCAAACTCAGCGTGTTGCTGTTGAGAGTTGTTATCGGCAGGTAAAAACTTGCTGACTACTATTCCAGCGATGCTTGCAAACAGGAAGCCAGGCAGGATTTCGTAAAGGTCGAAAATTCCACCATTTATCTGTTTCCAGATCACCACGGTAGTCGCACCAACCAGGATGGTAGCAATGGCACCGAACCGGCTATATCCACGCCAATAAAGCGCCAGCAAAATCACCGGACCAAATGAGGCGCCAAAACCTGCCCAGGCGTAGCTAACTAATTCGAGTACGGTGCTTTCAGGATTCAGAGCGATGATGGTGGCGATTACGGCCACACTCAATACCGTTAGGCGGCCAACCATTACCTTTTCACGCTCGCTGGCGTTGGGGCGCAGCCACTTTTTATAAAAGTCTTCCGTTACCACCGATGAACACACCAGTAGCTGAGAGTCGATGGTACTCATGATGGCGGACAAGATGGCGGCGATCAGAATGCCGGCCATCCACGGGTTGAACAGCACCCGAGACAGCTCTAGGAACACGGTTTCTGAGTTTGCCAGCGGTTCGCCGTGGAAGTAGACCGCACCAGCCAGACCGGTTGCTAAGGCACCGATCAACGAAAGCACCATCCAGCTCATGGCGATGCGGCGAGAAAGCGGCAGGTCTTTCACATCGCCGATGGCCATAAAGCGACTGAGGATGTGAGGTTGCCCGAAGTAGCCCAAGCCCCAAGCCAGCAGAGACAGCATGCCGATGGTGGTGGTGTTATCAGATACCAACTGAGTCATGTTGCTTGGCAGGTTATCCAGCACATGGGCATCACTGGTGAATACCACGGTTGGTACGAGTAGAAGGGCGAACAGCATCATCAGCCCTTGCAGAAAATCGGTCCAGCTTACGGCAAAGAAGCCGCCAACAAAGGTGTAGGAGACGATGATGGCGCTGCCAATCATCAACGCGGTGGTGTAATCAAGGCCGAATACCTGTTCAAACAAGATGGCGCCGCCAACCATCCCTGAGGAGGTGTAAAACACGAAGAATAGTAGGGTGATGGACGCGGCCACTAAGCGCAATGCGCCTTTGTCGTGAAAGCGTTTTTCCAAGAAGTCCGGCATGGTTAACGCGTCGTCGGTGAACTGAGTGTAGATTCGCAGACGTTTGGCGACGATGAGCCAGTTCAGCCAGGCGCCAAACAGCAGACCGATGCCGATCCACATCTCCCCCAAACCGGAGAGATATACTGAGCCGGGTAGGCCAAGCAGTAACCATCCAGACATGTCGGATGCGCCCACACTGAGTGCCGTGACCGCGGGGCCCATTTTTCGGCCGCCAAGAATGTAATCACTGGAGGTGGTGGTGGCTTTGTAGGCAAAGGTGCCAATTACAAGCAAAAGGATGAGGTAACCAAAGAAGGTTATCAAAGCTGGGGTTGAAATCATGAGATCATGTCATTTCTGTTGTGAGTGGGTCAGGCCTAGGCGTACCTTAAGGTCGCAGAATTGCGTTAGTGCTGTGGGTCAACGCGATTGAGTCGATGACCGGAGCCAAGGGCAATTCAATTTAGGCCTCGAAGCCCGTCTTACATTCAGCAATGCCTTTTGCTGTAGACGGGGAGTGTGGCTAGCAGTCGTGCCAATTAGATTGGTGTCTGAGCCGAATAGTTCGATCCTACCAAAGAGATCTATGTGTGACCAGCTTCACAAGCTTGGCTCAGTGCTCGGATGACCTCCTATTGCTTAATAAATCAGCAATTAGTTCGATTCACTGCGCTGGTTTCGTTGATGAGTGTTTTTGTTGGATTTAAGCCGGATTTGCAATTGAATCAAAGTGATATTGGAAATTCATTTGCGGTCTTCATGGCTGGTACGTTGATCGCTGATCAAGACAGTAAGGAGCGTTGGAGTTTGGTAAGGGTTGATAGGGTGTGAGAAACAGGGGCTGCCGTTTGCTGGCAGCCCCAATGCTTACACTAGATGGCTATCAGGCTGTCTTTAATCTCTTTGATCACCGGTTCCAGCTTCTGCAGTTTTCCGCCAACAACGGCGACTTGAAGTTGAGGCATATCGAAGGCTTTGCCTTTGTAGGCATCATTAGCAAACTTATCCACCATCTTCTGGCTTTGCTCCTTGGGAATAAAGAACACCGTCATGCGCCCTTGTGGGGTATCGATGATGGTGTGTAGGCTGCGCACGCCGTCGAAGTCACAGTAATTGGCGTAGTAGATGTGGCCACTGCTGTGGGTCAGCTTGCCGCCGAAACTGGCCAGCTTCACGTTGAGAGCGTCTAAACTGACCTGCTCGTCCACACGATCCGCAAACCCGGCCTCGTGAGCAACGTGAGCCAAGGCGTGATCGCCGATGTCCATTGGCTGACGGATTAAGGTAAACGACAAGCCGATGGCGAAGGCCACGGCTGCTGCCGCCGCGAGTTGCAAACGGTGATGACGCTTGCTGCTCTGGAACTGCGTCAGGTTCTGCTGTAGCAAGATACGCTCAGCTAGGTCCTCAGGAGGATCGACCTTCATGGCTGAAGCCATCTTTTGATCCATCAACTGCAGCTCCTCCACGAAGGCTTTGCGGCTGGCTTCTTGGTTCATTGCGTCGATAAACGCCGGATCATCACTGTAGGGATCGGCGTATGCTTGACGGCGAAACTCGAGTTCATCCATTGTTTAACTCCCGAGCTGGTGATTGTTCCAGCTTCTCACGTAATTGGTTTCGGGCACGAAACAACCTGGTCATCACGGTGTTGCGATTCAGGCCCATGATGCTGGCGATCTCTTCCCCATTAAATCCGTGCTGAACTTGCAGCACCAGAGGCTCTCGATACTCTTCGGGCAGCTCGGAGATCTGCTTGCGAAGCAGGTCGTTATCCACCTGCTGCTCAAGGCTGGTTCCTTGAGCATCGGCAACCGGATGGTCGTCGATGTCGGTCAGGTCAAATTGTTTTCGTTCAAAGCGGCGGGCATTTTCCCGGCGCAAAATCGTTATCAGCCACGCTTTTGCGGCTTTGTCATCTTTAAGAGAGTCCAGGGCCTTCCAGGCTCGCAGGAAAGTTTCCTGCACCAGGTCATCTGCGACAGTAGGATCGCCACTTAGCCAATAGGCGTAGCGGTAGATCTCTGTGCTTAGGGCTCGCACTAAACTCTCGTAGCGTCGTTGTTTACTCACCATGTCATCTAAGACCGGAGAGCGCTCCTTTTTCTTTCGCAACAATCTCAACATTTTTTCTGCCTATTCTGGGCGCTGTTGATTGGGATGCCGATCCACGTGGTTACGACACAGTAAATGGATGTCATTGTACGATGAATTTTAGGTTAAGTTTCAATGATTAATTGCGATTGGTGCTTGAGGTAATCCGAATCGTAATAAATAGAGAAAAAAGCCGCCTGTTGGTTCAGGCGGCTCAGATGAGAGTGTGGGTTGAGTTATTGCGGGTTTAATGGCCCAAGGGAGTGCCTGTGACTCTGCTCAGACTTGGATAGCGTATTTAACGCTTTGCTGAGAGGTTTGAGATCGATTGCGACACCTTGACCGCTGTAACGTTGTCGCTCAAGGTCATCCAATATCACCTTCAGCTCAGGAAAGCGTTGTTTTACCTGAGCGAGGGTGTGTGTTTCGCCTCGAAGCCCATCCAGTTGCCCCGGCAACATACTCAGTACCTTGCCAAGCTGGTTGTGTTTGAGCAGTTCATCGAAGTTGGCACTGAGATTGTTGTCCGGCTTGCTGTGCGTTTGTTCGATGGCTGGCGCGGTATGACCACGGCGATAGCCCCAGATAAGACTTAGGATCAGCGCTACCCACAGAATTAGGCTTATATAAAACCACAGATTTTTATGCCATGGCGTGGCCACTTCAACGGTGGTCACCGTGGCTTCTGGCGTAACGGCCACAGGTTGTGGAGCGTTCGCCGATGGCTCAACGGTCAGTGTGCGTGCCGGTAAGGTGGCGTATTCTTTTCGATTGAGCTTGGCGTTAAACCAAGCCACTTTTACCTCTGGAAGGGTATAGGTTCCCGGTTTGTTTGGCACAATCGCGGTGCTTTGACTTAAGCGTGCCACCACCTCTTGCCCTTGAATATCATCGCTACGATCGGGTTTATCCGGGTAGCTTTTTAGGCCGTCAGGGTAACTGATCTCCAGATTCGGCAGGGCCGCTTCTGTGGTGCCAATGGCCGTCAGGGTGACGATGCGAGATAGGGGCTCTCCCACCTTAATGGTTTGTTGTTCAGGAGACCAAGTCTCATTGAGAGACACCAGATTGGCCACCAACCATGGTTCGGTGAAAGACGCAGGAGGCTGTTTTACCTTAAGCTCCAGCGTGTCCCCCATCAGTTGTACCGGCGTAGACAGGCTGCGGGAGAATAGATCTCGGCTTCGATTTGGCTTGAGAATGTCGCCGCTAAAGTCGGAGCCCTTCAGTTGATGGCTGCCTGCAACCTGAGGCGTAACCCCGTAGTGGCGCTCGATGACCCGATAACGACGGCCGTTGATCACTTCAACGGTATTGCTGTCGGCACCTTTTTGTTGGATCAGTGCGCTTTCTAGCTCAGGCTCTGACAGGACGCCTCGTTGCAGCTCGCCTGCCAAGTAGAGTTTGACCTGATAATCGACCGTTTGCCCAAGCCATACCTCATCGCTACCCAGCTCTGCTCGCAAGAATACTTGTGGCAATTGACCTGCCGAGCTGGCATTGGCAACCACCTTCAGCTGAATCGGTTTGGATTGCTGACCGGCGGCAGTGAGACTGGGGATCAGAAAGTTGCCCACTTTTTTGGGGATCAGTACCACCTGCCAACGGGTTTCACGGCGAGTATCGAAATTGATCATTTGAGTGGAGCGACTGACGTTGGTGCGCGCCACCACAAAGTCGCTGTTTAGGGGGCCGGTATCCAGAGCGTTGGCATCGATTTCGTCATCGGCAACAACGGTCAGCACGAAGGATTGCTGCACCACCACAGGGTTAGCATCAACGCTGGCTTCTAGGTTGCTGTAAGCCCAACCACTGTGGCTGAAAAGCAGCAAGCTTAACAATATTAGGCGTTTTACCATTGGGTGAGCTCCTCATTGACCTTACCTTGGCGTCTGCGCCGTTCGTATTCTAGTTTCATTTTATTTCTCAATAAGATGCTTGGGTCATCTTGAATTCGTTGCAGCAGCTTGGGATCGATAGGCTGCCCATCTGGGTTGGTGTCGTCCGTCAGTTGAGCCTCTTGAGCCTGAGTTTCGCCCTGCTGCTCGCCAGGCTCCGGTTCCGCTGGCTCAGCTTGTGATTCGGTGTCATCAACGTTTGGCTCCTGAGGTTCAGCTTGCTGTTGAGACGCTTGGGAAGAATCAGGCTGTTTGGGCTCGGATTGCTGAGGCTCAGCATCACTTTGCTGGTCTTGCTGATTGTCACTCTGATCTTCATCCGCGCTTTCTGATTGCTGGTCTTGCTGCGATTGACCCTGCTGATCTTCAGAAGGCTGTTGGGAGTCATCTTGTTGATCTTGTTGTTGGTCTGAGTTTTCATCTTGCTGCTGCTGCTGCTGCTGCTGCTGCTGCTGCTGCTGCTGCTGCTGCTGCTGCTGCTGCTGCTGCTGATCGAGTAACGATTTCACCAAGTCATGGTTGAACTGGGCGTCTTCGAATTCGGGCTGCTGCGCCAAGGCTTTCTCATAGGCGGCCAGAGCCCCCTCAAGATCGCCGGATTTTGCCAGCGCATTGCCCTGGTTATAGAGCCCTTGGGCATCAGCTTGACCTTGTTGATATTGAGACAACGCGCCTTTGAAGTCGCCACTTCGATATAAGGCATGGCCTTTTTGTGCCCCTTGAGGTAGCAGTTCAGCGGCTTGTTGATACTGCTGGTTTTCCAATAACTCAACCGCTTTGGCGCGATCTGACTGCCACCATGCCGCCTGAAGATCGCTACTGGGCAGCAGTAGGATGACTACCAGCATCAAGGGCAGCTGTTTACGTAACAGCCAAGCGATGGGCAACAGCAATATGGGCAGTAGGTAGATGCCGATGTCTTGCCACAGCTCGCTGGCCTGATCCGATTTACTTTGACTCTGCTGTCGATCGATACCGAGCTTAGCCAACTGCACCACATCGCCATCGTCGGTGCGATAACGGACCAGTTCGCCATTACCAGCCTGAGCCAATTTGTTCAGCAATCGAAAGTCGGTTTGCGCGACCACCACGTCACCGGCTCGACTCTTTACCAACTCGCCGTCACCGCGGCGCATGGGCGCCCCTGCTTCGGTTCCGAGGCCGTAGACTTTGAGCGTCCAAGGCATGGACGCAGCTTGCTCAATGGCGGTATCGGCGTGTTCGGCAACCATGCCATCGGTAACCAGAATGATCTCCCCTTTCTGATAGCCAGCATCTTTCAACAATGTATCGGCAAGGGCCAATGCGCTGGGCAGATCGGAACCGGGTACCGGCATGATCTCTGGTGAGAGGGTGGGCACCAGGTTAAGCAGGGTTGCCTTATCGTCGGTTAGCGGCGCGAGGGCAAATGCATCTCCGGCGAAGGCCACCAGGGCGGTTTCCCCTTCATCAAATTGACGAATCAGGTCAATGGCCTTATAGCGAGCTTGAGTTAACCGGTTAGGGGCGATGTCAGTGGCATACATGGAGTAGGACATGTCTAGCAGCAGCACGCGACCACTTTTCAGTTCATACAGTGGCACTTCCTGTTTAACCCAGGTCGGGCCCGACAGGATGATCACCATCAAAGCTGCCAGCCACCAAGGCCAGCGTCGCTGCTGTTGGGGTTGGGCATCCGCACCTATTAGCATGGCCGCTTGCAGGTGCTTAGGAACCAGCTGCTGCCAATTAACCTGTTGGCCATAGCGATACTTAAGCCACCAATAGAGCCCAGGGAGAACCAATAATGCCAGAGCCCAGTAGGGACGCAGTAGATGAAGATTATCCACGTCGACCTCCTCGGGCCATCATTAACACCAGTAGGGTGAGTCCAAGGGCGCCCGCGAGGGGCCAAGGGTAGAGTTCGGTGCGAGGGCGCCACATTTTGGCATCTCGAGCCACTGGCTCCAACTGATCTAAACGGCTGTAGATCTGTGCCATCTCCTCGCCACTGCGTGCACGGAAGTAATGGCCACCGGTTTGAGCGGCGATCTCTTTCAGAGCAGATTCGTTAAGATCTTTACTTGGATTCACCTCTCGGGTGCGCATGCCAAGCCAACCGGATTGCTGTATCGATTCGGCCCCGATGCCGATGGTGTAGATTTTCACGCCCGCTTGTTTGGCCAATTTGGTGGCTTCTGCCACTTTAAAGTGGCCCGCGTTGTTGGTGCCGTCGGTCATTAAGATCAATACTTTGTCTGGGTTATCCAGTTCGGCAAAGCGTTTTACTCCGAGGGCGATGGCATCGCCAATGGCGGTTTGTTGGCCCACCAGTCCTAAGGCGGATTCATCGAGATAGCGTTTTACTGTTGGCCGGTCAAAGGTCAGTGGTGCTTGCAGGTAGGCGGCATCGGCGAACAGAATCAGGCCAATACGATCCCCTTCTCGTCGTTCGATAAATTGGCCGAGTAGGTACTGCATCATACTGAAGCGGTCCACCATCTGACCTTTAAACTCCATGTCTTGCACCTGCATGCTGCCGGAAAGATCCGCGGCAACCATCAGATCGCGTCCTTGGCGCTCCAGTGGCACAGGATCCCCCAGCCACTGTGGGCGACTGCAAGCGATGACCGCCAGTCCCCATGCCAGCAGCAATAGCCAGGATTGCCACTTAGGCTTATCTTCCATTACCGCACTGGTCAGCAGGGTATGACTGCCCTGAAGTTTGAGCGCGGTTGTTGCTTGAGCTTTGGGAGCTTGCTTTTGACCAAATAGGGCGAATAACCAGGGGAGAACAGCCATGGCCAGTAAGTAGGGCCATTCGATGGTCAACATTGACCTACCTCCTGAGCCTTACCTTGCTTATACAAGCCCGTTAACGTGGTGCTCACCATCGCTTTGACCTCGGATAGGGCAACCACGCTGTTGGGCTGGTACTGCTTTTCATTCAGTTGTTGCCACTGTTGTTGTTGATTGGGCTTTTGGAATTTGGCCAGCCAAGCCACCCATGCGGCACCGGTCAAGGAGGCGACCTCACTTCTTGGGTGATAAGCCAGCGCACAGCGTTTTACTAGAGCGCTCAAGGTGGCGGCGTCTACCTGTTTGGGCAGTGCGTTGAGTTCATCTAGAGCGCTGCGAAGTGGCTTTAATTGCTGATGGCGTTTCCACAATAGGATACCCAGAGCAATGAACAGCGTCACCAGTAACGCCAAGGCAAGATTGGCTTGCCAAGAGAGTGGCCAAGCCCACGGCAGCGGCTCGGTACTGATGTCGCGAAGTTGGGCTAAAGGATCGGTTGCCATAACGTCTCCATTTGTTTATCTAAGCGTTTGGCGGCGCTGACCTGACTGCGCTTGAGGCCTCGTTGAGACAGGCCTTTACGCAGGCGAAGTTGTTGTTGATCTTGAGCGTTAAGCCATTGCATCCGACCTTGGTGGTCGAGCTGCGCCAGTTTGCCTTGATGCCAAACGGGTACAATTTGCGATTTCGGGCATTGAGCCAACCGCTGTGCCAATGGATCGGTGATCTCAAACAGACGCACCTCACAGTGACGTGCGATGTCAGCCAACAGATCCAGTTCAGCGTCAACAAGCTGTTGCCCATCGCTGATGATCAGCACGACTGAGCCCGGGTGGGCCAGTCTTCGAAGGCGTAACAAACTGCTGCGTAGGTAGCTCTGATCTTGATCCGATTCCGGTTGAATGGGCTGTTTGTGCAGTTCCACTAGGGATTCTAGATAAGGCGAGATTCCCTGACGGCGCGCTCTGGGTTTGTGTTCGTGGTGGTGGCCTTCTCGGCAAATGATGCCGCCGATGCGCTCACCTGCCGCCACAGTTTGCCAACCGATCAATGCGGCTAGGTGGGCGGCTTGTACTGATTTCAATACTAAGGCTGACCCTTGCTGCATCTGATTGCCTAGATCGGTAAAAATCAGTACGGGGCGTTCGCGCTCTTCTCGAAACAACTTGGTGTGCGCCGCGCCAGTGCGAGCGGTAACGCGCCAATCGATGGTGCGAACGTCATCGCCACTTTGGTAGCGGCGAACTTCGTCAAACTCCATCCCTCGGCCTTTAAGGCGAGTCAGGTTTTGTCCTGCTCGGGCACTGGCTCGAGGCATAGCCCGAAATGGGTTCTGCCTCTGCCCATAGGCTCGATAGACCAGAAGTTCATCAAGGCTTAGGTCAACACCATTAGCGTGTAGGGGTAATGCATCCATTACGCCAGAGCCACCTGCTTGATGATGTCAGCAATGACTTTATCAGCGGTTACGCCTTCGGCTTCTGCTTGATAGCTCAGAAGCAGACGATGGCGCAGCACGTTTGGCAGTACTGCCTGTACATCTTCTGGAGAGACATAGTCTTTGCCGTACAGCCAAGCCCGAGCTCGAGCGCAGCGTTCCAAAGAGATGGTTGCTCGAGGGCTGACGCCCCACTCTAAGTAACGGGCAAGCTCATCACTGTACTTAGCTGGCGAGCGAGTCGCATCGATGAGATGCACCATGTAGTCTTCTAGCGCTGGGGCCATGTAGAGCTCTAGGGCACGCTTACGAGCTTGGAAAATCTCGACTTGAGTTAGCGGTGTTGGCGGTTTAGGCGCTTCGGACAGAGCCTCTTGGCGGCTCAGGGCTAAAATCTGCTTTTCGACCTCAGGGCCTGGGTAGTCCAGCGAGAGGTGCAGCAAGAATCGATCTAGCTGAGCCTCTGGCAGGGGGTAGGTGCCTTCGTTCTCAATCGGGTTTTGGGTTGCTAAGACCAAGAACAGTTTCGGAAGAGGGTAGCTGGTTTTGCCTACGGTAATCTGGTTTTCCGCCATCGCCTCCAGCAGCGCAGATTGCACTTTTGCGGGTGCACGGTTGATTTCGTCTGCCAGCAGCAAATTGTGGAACAGAGGTCCAGCTTGGAATTCAAACTGGCCAGTCTCTTGACGAAAGATGTCAGTACCGGTGAGATCCGCAGGAAGTAGGTCCGGCGTAAACTGGACGCGGTGGAAGTCCCCTTCGATGCTGTCGGCCAAGGCTTTCACTGCTCGGGTCTTGGCCAGCCCCGGTGGTCCCTCTACTAATAGGTGGCCATCTGCGACCAGCGCGATAAGCAGTCCTTCAACCAGCTCAGGCTGGCCGATGACCATGTGATTTAGATAAGTTTTGGCTTGTTCGAATCTTTCCAGCAACATTGGTGCAGCCTTTATTCCCAAAAAAGTGGTTCTATCCTATAAAAATCAATCACTCGCTTCCATAGAGAGCCTTATTCAGAGGAGGAACAAAGGAAAAAGTTCCGTACTTCGGTGTCACGGGCGGGCTTCTGCCCAATATAGAAGGAAGTGAATGCCATTCTTTCTATATAGGGTGCGTTTGTTGCGAGAGTGCTTGGCTAATGAGCTGAGTTTTCATTGATAATTGGGTTGCTCGTGTGGGAGTAAAATGCGATCTTGATGGATTAATCGACGCCATTGATCGTAATCGCGGCCAAATGGCGTATAAATAGGCATGTGATCGGTTTTTTTGAAATTTATACTTGAGCAAAAAACTAAATCCGCTATAGTGCATGGCCTCGGTCGCGGGGTGGAGCAGCCTGGTAGCTCGTCGGGCTCATAACCCGAAGGTCGTCAGTTCAAATCTGGCCCCCGCAACCAACTTATTCTCTGGAGAGAGCTTAAATACTCAATAATTCGATTCCCCCTTAGTTCAGTCGGAAGAATCCACGTGGACTGTGAAAGAATCGGACTCCGGAGGGAGTAAAGCTCAGAAAACTCGATTCCCCCTTAGTTCAGTCGGTAGAACGGTGGACTGTTAATCCATATGTCGCTGGTTCAAGTCCAGCAGGGGGAGCCACTTTTAAGATGGGGTTACCCGAATGGTGGACTGGCTATGTTAAAAACCGCATATGCCGCTAACACAAGTCCAGCAGGGGGAGCCACATTAAATTGCTTTGATGGCGACGAGACATTGAAGTGATACAGTTTCGGTCGCGGGGTGGAGCAGCCTGGTAGCTCGTCGGGCTCATAACCCGAAGGTCGTCAGTTCAAATCTGGCCCCCGCAACCAACTTATTTGAAAATTCGATTCCCCCTTAGTTCAGTCGGTAGAACGGTGGACTGTTAATCCATATGTCGCTGGTTCAAGTCCAGCAGGGGGAGCCACTTTTAAGATGGGGTT
>NZ_SWCJ01000045.1 GCF_005116665.1 Ferrimonas aestuarii
GAACTCCAAGCATTACACTCGAATAGTCTTCTGGGCCTCGAGCCCGCATTTGCAAGCAAGAGTCAGCTTATTATGAAAAACAAAGCACTTCAAAATATTAATGTTGGCGTCGATACCGGCAAACATCAGCTTGATATCTACATTCGCCCTCTCGACATCTACTTTACCGTTCCAAACACAGAAAAAGGCATCAAAGAGGCCGTTCAAACCATTAAGAAGCACCAACCTCAACGCGTCGTCATCGAGGCCACTGGCCGTCTCGAAATGCCCTTCATTCTTGCTTGTGATAACGCTAAATTGCCTTACGTCATTGCAAACCCGTTGCACATAAAACGCTTTGCGGGAGCTATTGGCCAAAGAGTTAAAAATGACCGCCTTGATGCCGCTCTCATTGCTCACTTCGCTGAGGCTATCAAGCCTAAGCTCACACAGCTCAAAAGTGAAAACATCCAGCTAATGAGCGACTTAGTCACTAGACGCAATCAGCTGTTAACCATTCAAACCATGGAGAAAAACCGGCTGCAAATTCTCCCTAAATCACTTCAATCATCGATAAAGCCCATTCTCACCGCTCTGAAAAATCAGATTGATAAGATTGAATCCAAAATCAGCAAGCTCATTAA
>NZ_SWCJ01000006.1 GCF_005116665.1 Ferrimonas aestuarii
CCGCTCGACGCCCAGTAAATCCACCGAAGCTTCAATACTGTCGTTTCCGCTCGACTTGCATGTGTTAGGCCTGCCGCCAGCGTTCAATCTGAGCCATGATCAAACTCTTCAATTAAAAAGTTTTTTGGAATCCGAAAATTCCGACTCAATGAATTACTGAATTAACTTGTTATAGTCACTCAGTGCAACATTGATATATGAGATATCAATCCTGCGCGAGTGCCCACACAGATTGTCTGATAAATTTTTAAAGAGCGTTGCAACTTAAACCGTGGTTCCCGTTGCTGAGGCTGCGCATTCTACGCTTTCCTCGTTTCCCGTCAACCCTTATTTTTAAAGGATTTTCCGAGTGTCGATGTTTTGCTCAACGTCCGTTTTGGTAACCGCTGTGCCCCGTCGACAGGAAGCGCATTATAGGGAGGGATTCAGATTGCACAAGGGCTTTTTCAAGAAAAACGATCGATCGATTCAGTTTTAATCAATCAGGTAATTTAAACGGCGAAAACTGCTATTTTTAAGAACCCGAGACCATTTAACCACTGAACCAGTTCTTTTGATGGCTCACTGCCCGTGTAATAAAAGCAGTGTTGTGGCGGTTTTTCAGTCACTACTCGGCCGTCTATTAATGTGCATACTCGCCGGGCAATGGCACTGCCAGAATCAACCAAGGTGACTCCAGCTCCCATAATCTGGGCGATCTCATCCGCCAATAAAGGAAAGTGAGTACAGCCAAGCACCACTACATCCACCTTAGCCGCTACCAAGGGAGCAAGTATTGTCGCTACCTGGCTTAACTCAATCCCCTGACCTGACAGCTTTGACTCCGCCAGCTTCACCAATTCACTGCTGCCGACGCGAACCACTCGAGTCTGCTGCGCAAATTCATCGATCAATGCTTGAGTGTAGGAACGGCAGATGGTGCCCGGAGTTGCCAATAAGCCGATGACACCTCGGTGACTGAGTAATGCAGCAGGCTTAATTGCTGGCACCACACCAACAACAGGAATATCCAACACCTGACGCAGTGCGGGCAAGGCCAAGGTGCTGGCGGAGTTACAGGCCACCACAACCACACTTGGCTGAATTCGCGCAACCGCCTTAGTGATTAAGCTAACGCATCCTTGTATGAGGGTCTCTGACTCTAACTCCCCATAGGGGAATCGGGCGCTATCCGCCAAGTAGTGGATAGGCCAATTAGGGAGTGCCTGCTGAATGTGCTGACACACAGAGAGCCCACCTACGCCAGAATCAAAAACTAAGATCGAACTCATACACTTATATAGAGGAGATAAACTTAACTGGAGGCCGATGATTTTCACACAGCTGGGCACATTTACCAAGGAAGCTGGACTTAGCCAGCGTCTTGGTTAGAATTCCCACTCTTTTTATTGCGCTACCGGAGATTACCATGGATCCGAAACTTCTCGATCCGACCCAATACGACGCCCAGTTGGCTGAAAAGTGCCAACGCATGACGTCGATGTTTGCCCCATTTGATGCTCCGGAGCTGGAGGTGTTCGCATCCGAACCGGCACACTATCGTATGCGCGCCGAATTTCGCGTTTGGCACGATGGTGACGACCTCTACTACATCATGTTTGATCAACAAACTCGCTCTAAAGTGAAGACTGAGCAGTTCCTGCCGGCCAGTGCGCTGATCAATCAATTTATGCCGAAACTGATCGAGGCAGTAAAGCCAAACCCGAGCTTGCGGTTTAAGTTGTTTCAGGTGGACTTTTTGTCATCACTGAGCGGTGAGCTCGTGATCTCCCTGCTCTATCACCGCCAGCTGGATGAAGCTTGGGAACGCGACATCGAAGCGCTGCGCCAACAATGGTTAGCCGAAGGCGTCACCGTTAACTTCATTGGTCGTGCTAAAAAGCAAAAGCTCTGCATCGAGCGAGATTACGTTGATGAAGTGCTAAATGTACACGGCACTCCCATGCACTACCGTCAGATCGAAAATAGCTTCACTCAACCAAACGGCAAGGTAGCCGAGAAAATGCTTGAGTGGGCGGTAGACTGCACCCGCAACAGCAGCGGCGATCTACTGGAGCTTTACTGCGGCAACGGCAACTTCTCTCTGGCGTTGGCACAGAACTTCGAAAAGGTGCTCGCCACTGAGCTGGCGAAGCCATCGGTGGAGTCTGCTCAGCACAACATTGCTAAGAACAACATCGACAACGTCACCATCATTCGTATGTCGGCGGAGGACTTCACCGACGCCATGAATGGGGTACGGGAATTTAACCGCTTGAGAGGCATCGACCTCAAAGCCTTCAACTGCAACACCATCTTCGTTGACCCACCGCGCGCCGGCTTAGATAAAGAGACTGAGAAGATGGTGCAGGGCTATGAGCGTATCCTGTACATCTCCTGTAACCCTGAGACACTGCTGGATAACCTCGGCACCTTGGGCGAAACCCATAAGATCACCCGCTTAGCGCTGTTCGATCAGTTCCCATACACCCACCATATGGAAGCGGGTGTGCTGCTGGAGCGTAAGTAACCGCACTGCATCACACCCACTTTGACGCTCTTCAACATAGAACCCGCCAATCGGCGGGTTTTTCGTATCCGCGATCACAGCCAGCCACTATCCCTCACTCTATAAGATAAGCTCGCTTACCTAATGACATTCGCTTACAGAGTGCTTACGCCCTTGTGCCTCTGGCCTTGGGACAATTCCTCTCCTAATACCCGCCATAGGAGAGCGTTCTTGAAGATCCCAACCATTTCAAAATTCAAACATCTGCATCCGTGGCAGCTTCCGATGCTTGTCGCCCTCTACATCGGCCTGTTGCTTAACTTCCCCTTCTACCGAAAGCTGGCAGAGATCTTCGATCGCCTAGGCCAAGTCGACTTAGGCTTTATGCTGTCGATTCCATTGTTTATCTGTGCCGTGCTGACGCTGCTGTTCACCCTAATCTGCTGGGGCCCCTTGAGAAAACCGCTGTTGTGTACCTTGGTCGTTCTTTCCTCACTTGCCTGTTATGCCTCGCTTACCTATGGCGTCGTCATTGATTACGGCATGATCGAAAACTTCGCCGAGACCAACAGTCATGAAGCGCTGTCTTATCTCACGCCAGGCGCCGCTCTCTGGTTCGTCGTCACCGCACTGCTGCCATCACTACTCATCTGGAAAGCGCCACTCACCCCAGCACTTAAATACCATAAAGCCGTCATCTCCTCTTGTTTGGTGATTGTGGCTTGTGTCGCAACCGTACTCTGTATTGCCACTGGGTATTATCAGAACTACACCTCCGTGGGTCGCAACAACAGTTACCTAAAGGCGATGATCATCCCAACCCATGCCATCTATAGCGGCGCCAAATATGTTTCCAATACCTATCTGGCTAAGCCTGAACCTTTCAAACACCTTGGGCTAGACGCCCAGCAAGCCAAAAGCGATCCTCAGGGCAAGCCCAATCTCTTGGTCTTGGTGGTGGGAGAAACAGCCCGAGCGAAAAACTCATCTCACTATGGCTACCAGCGCGATACCAATCCCTTTACCCGAGAGCGTGGCGTGATTCCCTTTATGGAGGTTAGCTCATGCGGCACGGCCACCGCAGTATCGGTGCCTTGTATGTTCTCTGCGTTTAACCGTGATAACTTCGACGGCAAACAAGCACGTAATCAGTCCAACCTAATGGATATGCTTAGCCATGCCGGCTTGGAAACGTTATGGCTTGAAAATGACGGCGGCAGTAAAGGGGTGGCCGACCGCATCCCGTTCCATACGATGGATCCTAAGGCCAATCCCAGTCTCTGCAAGGGCGGCGTCTGTTTTGATGAAGTGCTATTGGCGCCGCTCAAACAGCAGATTGAACAACAAACCCATGATGGCGTCATCGTACTGCACCTGATTGGCAGTCATGGTCCAACCTACTTCAAGCGCTACCCAAAATCGAAGGGGCCCTTCACCCCAGCGTGCGAAACCGCAAGCATTGAAAATTGCAGCAGCGAGGAGTTGGTCAACGTCTACGACAATACCCTCTACTACACCGACTACGTATTGGGGCAGGTGATCGATATCCTCAACAACAACGCTGGCCAGCACAATACCGCCATGCTCTATCTATCGGATCACGGTGAGTCTTTAGGAGAAAACGGCCTCTACCTTCACGGTTTTCCCTACTCCCTCGCTCCAGAGGAACAAACTCAGGTTCCCATGCTGTTTTGGAGCTCTGAGCAGTTCGCTCAGCAAGCGCAACTTAATACCGATTGCCTAACGCAAAAGGCACAGCTTGGGGGGTTCTCCCACGACAATCTGTTCCACTCGGTTCTGGGTCTAATGTCCGTTAGCACGTCGTTGTATCATCGAGATCTGGATCTGTTCGCCAGCTGCACCAATACTCCATCAAACACCTAATTCAGCCAGCGGAACCGCAATTACCCCATAAACAACAAACCCGCACCAATGGGTGCGGGTTTGAACATGAAAAAAGCACTGATTACTCGTAACCACTGCGCTGCAAACTGTCCGAGCCTTTGGCAATCATCCGCAACTGGATGATCAATCGCTCCGCCAGCGCCTTACGCTCTTTTTTATTCAGATCCAGTGCTTCGGCGCCACTGGAAAACACTAACACCACCAGCGCTTCCGCTTGGGCATAAGCCAGATCTGGGCGGCGGTTGGCTTTGGCCTGCAGATAATGATCGAGCTCATCAATAAAGTGGCGAACCTCACGGTTTACCGCGCCACGAAAAGCCGCAGAGGTTCCCGAACGCTCACGAAGAAGCAACCGGAACACATTGGGGTTGCTGTCGATAAATTCCATAAAGGTTTCAATGGAGGCTCGAATCACGCTGCCCCCCTCTTCCGCCCGCTGACGACCTTTGCGCATTAATTGGCGCAAAGTCAGGCCACCCTCGTCGACCATGGTCAGGCCCAGCTCTTCCATATCTTTAAAGTGACGGTAGAAAGAGGTTGGCGCAATACCCGCTTCGCGAGCCACTTCCCGCAAACTCAAATTAGAAATACTGCGCTCCGCACTCAATTGGTTAAAGGCGGCATCCAATAATGCTCGCCGAGTGCGCTCTTTTTGCTGTGCTCGAATCCCCATGAATTCACTATCCTTTATCAATAACGGCGCCATTCTATCGTCATTAGAGTGAAAGCTCATCTTTGAAACTTCACAATTGCCACTTGAGATCTTGAACGATGCACTCCAAAATAGCGAACAGATGTAAGCTGAAAGAGACTCACGGATGAATGAGAAACCGCCTCTGATCTGGCTCAATGCCCTGATCTTTAGCCTAACTGCACTGGTCGCTTTGACTGTTGCGCCTTTGTATGGCTTCTTTTCTGGCTACAGCCAGTCCATTGTGGCTATTGCCATTGCTTGTTGGGCCTGGAGTGGGTTATCCATTACCGCGGGCTATCACAGACTTTGGTCCCACAAATCCTTCAACGCCAGCCCATTGGTTCAGTGGTGCCTTGCCATAGGTGGTGCCATGGCGATGCAGAACAGCATCCTGCACTGGTCTTCCGATCACCGCCGTCACCATAAAAATGTGGACCACGACACCAAAGACCCCTACAGCGCCAGCCGCGGCTTTTGGTACAGCCATATCGGTTGGATGCTTAGAGACTACCAAGGAGAGCCAGACTACAGCAACGTGCGGGATCTGCAAAAGAACCCCATCGTCATGTTCCAGCACAACCATTACGCCAAACTGGTTCTACTGACCAACATCGTCTTCCCTTTGGTTATTGGCGCTCTACTGGGTGATGTCATCGGTGCCCTGCTGCTTATTGGCGTGGTTCGCTTAGTTGCCATGCACCACGGCACCTTCTTTATTAACTCATTGGCGCACATCTGGGGCAGTCAACCTTACAGTGACAAGCACTCTAGTCGAGATAACGGCATCATTGCACTGCTCACCTTCGGTGAGGGTTACCATAATTTCCACCACACCTTCGAGCTTGATTGGCGCAACGGCATCCGTTGGTTCCACTTCGATCCGACCAAGTGGTTGATTGCCTTACTCGCCAAGCTGGGGATGGCAACGAATTTAAAGCAGGTACCTCAAGAGCGAATTGAGTCCGCCAAACTGCAGATGCAGCTCAAGCAAAGCCAAACTCTGGCTGAAGCTCGAGGCCTAAGTGAAGAGTGGCTAGCCAAGTTGGACAGCCAATACCATCAGGTTCAAGAGCGGCTGAAAGCGTATTACCAGCTGCAGCAAGAGAACTTGAGGCAGAAGCGAAAAGACCTGGATAGCAGCGCCAAAGCCCAACTGGCTGAGCTGAAATCTAAACTGAAAGAGCAACAGCAGCTCTGGGGGCAATTGCGGCAACAGCTAGCTCACGCTTAATCCCTAAAAGGCGCCAGATGGCGCCTTTTTTATTACCAATGCCCAAGCCATCATTGTTGACAACCACAGTCGATGTTAACAATTAGTCTAATGCCCATTCAGCCAACCCGAAGTAAACAAACATGCAAAATCCAATAAATACAACAATTTAGAAGATAATCCATCATATTCACCACTGAATTACGCTGACGTAAAAGTTAACCCATTGTTGACAATGGGCGAATAAATACACAGACTGTGACCCATATCACAGGGAGCAGTCATGGCAGAGCGTCAACAAACATTAGCGGAACAACTGGCAGACCAACTGCAGATAGCCATCGTGCAAGGGCAGTTGTCTGCAGGCAGTAAGATCAACGAACAAGATCTTGCCGCCCAGTATGGCGTAAGCCGCGGTCCGCTCAGAGAAGCACTGCAAAAACTGGAACGTCGCCGCCTTGTCGTCAAAGCCCCTCATATTGGTGCCCGAGTCGCCAAACTCACCATCGAAGAGCTCAACGACCTGTACCAAGTTCGAGCCGAACTGGAAGCCATGGCCTGCCGTTTGGCCGCCAAGCAGATAAGTCCGGCCAAACTGGCGGAGCTGCATATGATTCTAGACCGCCAGCAGCGAGTATTTGAAACTCAGCAAGGGGACTATGCGGTCATCGATGACATCGACTTTCACCTCGGCATCATCAACGCCAGTGGCAACCAAACCCTAATTCATACGCTGACCGACGACCTCTACCACCTACTGCAGATGTACCGCAATCAATGCAGCGCAGGCCGTCGTCCACAACGCGCCCTAGAGCAGCACCGACAGATTTTAGCCGCCATTGCCGATGGTGATGGTGAACTCGCAGCCCTGCTAATGCGCCGCCACATCGAAGCGGGCCAAGCCAATACGGAAAAGGTGCTGCGAACTTACATGGAGGAAAACACCCAATGACCAAAGCGACCCCAGGCCAACGTTTTCGTGATGCCGTAGCCAATGCCAAGCCACTGCAAATTGTCGGCACCATCAATGCGTACATGGCGCTAATGGCAGAGCAAAGTGGCCATCAGGCGCTGTACCTATCTGGAGCGGGCGTTGCCAATGCCTCCTTCGGCCTGCCAGATCTCGGCATGACCTCAATGAATGACGTGGTTACCGACGCCGCTCGCATCACCGCAGCAACCGATCTGCCGCTGCTGGTCGACATCGATACTGGTTGGGGTGGCGCTTTCAACATCGCCCGCACCGTTCGCGAATTCGAGCGTGCCGGTGTGGCCGCAGTGCACATGGAAGATCAGGTTGCACAGAAGCGCTGTGGTCATCGTCCCAATAAAGCCGTCGTTAGCATTGAAGAGATGTGCGATCGCATTAAAGCCGCGGTGGATGCCCGCCAAGACGACAGCTTCGTCATCATGGCCAGAACCGATGCGGTGGCAGTTGAAGGGTTAGAGAGCGGCATCGAACGTGCCCAAGCCTACCTAGAAGCGGGCGCAGACATGATCTTCGCCGAAGCCCTGACTGAGCTGGACCACTACCGTCAATTTAAAGCCAACGTGAATGCGCCGATTCTGGCCAACATGACCGAATTTGGTAAGACCGAACTGTTCGACAAACAGGATCTGTTTGAAGCCGGAGCCGACATGGTGCTGTATCCGCTTTCCGCCTTCCGAGCTGCCAATTTGGCTGCCCTCAAGGTGTACGAGTCTCTGAAGCAGGATGGCCATCAGCGCAATCAGGTCGATAACATGCAAACCCGCATGGACCTATACAAATTCCTCGGTTACCACGATTACGAGCAGAAACTGGATCAACTGTTCGCTGAATCCAAATAACCGCCCTAAGTAGAGAACAACAAATAACGCGACAACAAGACTCAAGGCGCCAACTTCAGGCCGTGGCCGACACCACGGACGCAGTGAGCATGAGCTAGCTAGGCGCCTCACATTAAAGGAAGCATTATCATGGTAGATAAAAAACTGTCAGGCGCTGGCCTCCGTGGCCAAAGCGCTGGTGAAACCGCCCTGTGTACCGTCGGCCAATCGGGCACCGGCCTTACCTATCGCGGCTATGACATCGCCGAGTTGGCGGATAAGGTCAGCTTCGAAGAGGTGGCACACCTGCTACTCAAAGGTCACCTGCCAAACAGCGACGAGCTGACCGCCTATCGCCAAAAACTCAAAAACCTGCGCGGTCTACCTCAACCCCTGAAAACCGTACTGGAGCAGATCCCAGCCGACGCCCACCCTATGGACGTGATGCGCACCGGTTGCTCCATGTTGGGTAACCTAGAGGGCGAGCACAGCTTCGAGCAGCAGGGTGACATCGCCGATCGGCTATTGGCGGCGTTCCCCTCCATCATCTGTTACTGGTATCGCTACAGCCATGACGGCGTGCGCATCGTCACCGACACCGACGATGACCAGATCGGCGCCCACTTCCTGCGATTACTGCACGGTAAGGCACCCAGCGAGCTGCACGCGAAAGTGATGGACGTTTCACTGATCCTCTATGCTGAGCATGAGTTTAACGCCTCCACGTTCACGGCCCGTGTTTGTGCCTCGACCTTGTCAGACATGCACTCGTGCGTCACTGGCGCCATCGGCTCACTGCGCGGCCCACTGCATGGCGGTGCCAACGAAGCGGCAATGGATCTCATCCAAGATATGCAGGATGAAGCCCACGCCATCGGCACCCTGAAAGAGAAGCTAGCCAATAAAGAGAAGATCATGGGCTTTGGCCATGCCATCTACCGTGAATCTGACCCTCGTAACGCCATCATCAAAGGCTGGTCAGCCAAGCTGGCGGAAGAGTTCGGTGACGACCGCCTGTACCGAGTATCCGTTGCCTGTGAGCAGTTAATGTGGGACGAGAAGAAACTGTTCTGCAACGCTGACTTCTTCCACGCCTCGGCGTATCACTTCATGGGCATTCCAACCAAGCTGTTCACGCCTATCTTCGTTTGTTCGCGCCTGACCGGTTGGGCCGCGCACATAATGGAACAGCGCGCCAACAACCGCATCATCCGCCCAAGCGCCGACTACACCGGCGAAGCACCACGCTCGGTTCCCGAGATGAGCGCACGCTAAGCCTGTTGTGGGCAGCCACCACTTTGGTGCTGGCTGCCCGGTTGTGTTTCATGCCCAACTGAGCTGACTCACTTGGGTAGCTAGGATGCCGCACTATGAATACCGATTACCGCAAGCCCCTTGCCGACACCGGCCTAGATTACTTCGACACCAAAGCCGCCTGCGATGCCATCGCCCCCGGCAAATACGAAACCCTAACCTACACCGCTAAGGTGCTGGCCGAACAGCTGGTACGTCGCTGCGACAGTGACAGCCTGACCCAGTGCCTAAGCCAGATCGTCCACAGTAAGCAGGATTTGGATTTTCCTTGGTATCCTGCCCGAGTGGTGTGCCATGACATTCTCGGTCAAACCGCCTTAGTGGATCTGGCTGGCCTTCGAGACGCTATCGCCGACCAAGGGGGCAACCCAGCCAAGGTCAACCCTGTGGTACCAACCCAGCTGATCGTTGACCACTCACTGGCAGTGGAACACGCAGGCTTTGATCCCGATGCGTTTGAGAAAAACCGCGCCATTGAAGATCGCCGCAATGAGGATCGCTTCCACTTTATTGAGTGGACCAAGACCGCCTTTGATAACGTCGACGTTATCCCGGCGGGCAACGGCATCATGCATCAAATTAACCTAGAGAAGATGTCACCGGTTATTCAAAACCGTGGTGGCATCGCTTTCCCAGACACCTGTGTTGGCACCGACAGCCACACCCCTCACGTGGACGCCCTTGGAGTGATCGCCATCGGGGTGGGTGGACTGGAAGCGGAGAACGTCATGTTGGGGCGCCCATCAATGATGCGTCTGCCGGAGATCGTTGGCGTCAAGCTTACTGGCCAACGTCAAAGCGGCATTACCGCCACCGACATCGTCCTCGCATTGACCGAATTCTTGCGCAAAGAGCGCGTAGTGTCCGCCTATCTTGAGTTCTTCGGAGAAGGGGCTCGAGCGCTGACCATTGGCGATCGTGCCACCATCGCCAACATGACACCGGAGTTTGGTGCCACCGCAGGCATGTTCTACATCGATGAGCAGACTCTGGACTACCTCACCCTAACCGGGCGTGAACCTGAGCAGGTGCAGTTGGTGGAACAGTACGCCAAAACCACCGGCCTGTGGGCCGATGACATGAACGACGCCCACTACCAGCGAGTGTTGGAGTTTGACCTGTCCAGCGTCGGCCGCAACATGGCTGGGCCGTCTAACCCCCACCGCCGCCTGCCGACGACGGATCTTGGTGAGCGTGGCATCGCCACTAACCTCGATGCCGCCAAAGCGGAAGAAGCCGAAGGCAAGCTGCCCGATGGTGCGGTGATCATCGCCGCCATCACTAGCTGTACCAACACCTCTAACCCCAGAAACGTGGTCGCCGCCGGTCTCATCGCTAAGAAAGCCAATCAATTGGGACTGGTTCGTAAGCCATGGGTGAAATCTTCATTTGCCCCAGGCTCAAAAGTGGCGCAGCTGTACTTGGAACAAGCGGGCCTGCTGCCTGAGCTAGAGAAGCTCGGCTTTGGCATTGTTGCCTTTGCTTGCACTACCTGTAACGGCATGAGCGGCGCTCTGGATCCTAAGATTCAGCAGGAGATCATCGACCGTGACCTGTACGCCACTGCCGTGCTGTCTGGCAACCGCAACTTCGATGGTCGCATTCACCCCTACGCCAAGCAGGCGTTTTTGGCATCGCCACCTCTCGTAGTGGCCTACGCCATTGCCGGTACCATGCGCTTCGACATCGAGCAGGATGTGCTTGGACACGATCAAGATGGCAACGCCATTACTCTCAAGGAGATCTGGCCTACCGACGCCGAGATCGACGCCATTGTTGCCGAGCACGTTCAACCTGAGCAGTTCCGAAAAGTGTATGAGCCGATGTTCGATCTCAAAGTGGAGTATGGCGAGGACAACAACCCGCTCTATGACTGGCGCGAAATGAGCACCTACATCCGCCGACCTCCCTATTGGGAAGGCGCACTGGCAGCCGAACGTACCCTCAAAGGGATGCGGCCACTGGCGGTGCTGGGTGACAACATCACCACCGACCACCTGTCTCCCTCCAACGCCATTTTGGCCAGCAGCGCCGCCGGTGAATACCTCGCCAAGATGGGCTTGCCGGAGGAGGACTTTAACTCCTACGCCACCCACCGCGGCGATCACCTCACCGCTCAGCGAGCCACCTTCGCCAACCCGAAGCTGCTTAACGAGATGGTAAAAGACGACAACGGCGAGGTAGTTCAAGGCTCATTGGCACGACTCGAGCCAGAGGGCAAGCCGCTGCGTATGTGGGAAGCCATCGAAACCTATATGGATCGCAGCCAGCCGCTGTGCATCATCGCCGGTGCCGATTATGGCCAGGGCTCCTCCCGAGATTGGGCCGCCAAAGGGGTTCGCTTGGCTGGCGTGGAAGCGATCGTCGCCGAAGGTTTTGAACGCATTCATCGCACCAACCTCGTGGGCATGGGCGTGCTGCCATTGGAGTTCAAGCCGGGCACCACCCGCCTGACTCTGGGCATCGACGGCACCGAAACCTTTGACGTTATCGGGCAGCGCCAACCGGGCGCCACCCTAACGCTGGTGATCCACCGCCAGAACGGCGAAACCATCGACGTGCCGGTTACCTGTCGTCTGGACACCGCTGAAGAGATATCGGTCTACGCCGCTGGCGGAGTACTGCAGCGCTTTGCCAAAGATTTCTTGGCTCAATCGGCATAGGGGAGCAGAGCATGTCTCAACAGATAAAGGTCGCTGCCACCTACATGCGTGGCGGCACCAGCAAAGGGGTATTCTTCAAGCTGGATGACCTGCCCAAAGCCGCACAGCAACCGGGGCCGGCCCGGGATGCGCTGCTGCTGCGGGTGGTCGGCAGCCCAGACCCTTACGGTAAACAGATCGACGGCATGGGAGGCGCGACCTCCAGCACCAGCAAGACGGTGATTCTGGCCAAAAGCCAAAAGCCTGACCACGACGTTGACTACCTGTTTGGCCAAGTCGCCATCGACAAAGCCTTTGTCGATTGGAGTGGCAACTGCGGTAATCTCAGCGCCGCCGTTGGTGCCTTCGCCATCAGCAATGATCTCGTGGATGCCGATAAGCTACCGCAAAATGGCGTTGCTACCGTACGGATCTGGCAGGCCAATATCCAAAAGAGCATCATCGCCAAGGTGCCAATGACCGATGGCTTGGTGCAGGAAACAGGAGACTTCGTGCTCGATGGGGTTACCTTCCCCGCCGCCGAAGTGGAAGTCGCCTTTACTGACCCCGTTGATGGCACTCTATTCCCCACCGGCAATCTGGTGGACGATCTCGACGTACCCGATATCGGTTGCTTCAACGCCACCCTGATCAACGCCGGTATTCCAACGCTGTTTTTGAATGCCGATGAGTTGGGATTTGAAGGCACTGAACTGCAGCCGCAGATCAACGGCGATGCAGCGCTGCTGGAGAAGCTAGAAACCATCCGCGCCCATGGCGCCGTTAAGATGGGGCTGATTTCAGACATTGAGGAAGCCAAGACTCGGCAGCACACGCCCAAGATCGCCTTTGTGGCGCCGCCCAAAAGCTACACCTCATCCAGTGGCAAAACCGTAGATGCCAGTGATATCGACCTTAACGTACGGGCGCTATCCATGGGACTACTGCATCACGCCATGATGGGCACCTGCGCTGTCGCGATTTCGGCGGCAGCGGCGGTACCCGGAACCTTGGTAAACCTTGCGGCAGGAGGCGGTGCCCGTCAAAGCGTGCGCTTTGGTCACCCATCTGGAACCCTCAAGGTGGGCGCAGAGGCTAAACAAACCGATGATGGTAAATCGGGTGAATGGCAGATCGACGCCGCCATCATGAGCCGCAGCGCCCGGGTGCTGATGGAGGGCTGGGTTCGAGTGCCCGCCGATACACTGGTCGACACGCCGAAAAGCAATTAGACCACTAAGCCCCGTAAGGGGCTTTTTTATTAAGGACTATTGATGACGTTACTCGACTTGGCCGGTTCACTGCACAGCCTATTAACCCTCGTCAGCTTAGTTGGTGTGTGGGCACAGCTGCGAACTATCTATCAGCGCCGAGCGCAGGGGCAAGAAGGCAGCCAACTGCTATCGCTGAACCAGTTCAGCGTCGGCTTCTTTGGTTACTGGAGCTTCTTTGTTTATGGCTTTAGCCTCTCTCCCGCTAATCACTACCTGATTTGGCCTCGGCTAACCGCCGCCCTGTTGATGGTGGCCATCATCTTCAATATCCATCGCGATCGTCGCACCAGCGCCAGCCTTACCATGACCATCATGACTGTAGCTTGCACTCTAGCTAGCCTAGGTGCCTTTGCTTTCGGGGGCGCATACATCGAAGATGGAGGCCGCTGGATAGCCACCGGATTGCTCCTGACCATCAGTGCACTTCTGGCGCAAGGGTATTGGCACCAAATTAAGCAAGTGATTCGTCACAAACAGGTGGGTGCCATTAACCCCAGAATGAGTCAGCTGATACTTGCCATGGACGCGTCCACCTTGTTGCTGGTTTTTGCCATGGGTTGGCAGCAGGGATGGCCATTGGCAATACTGGCCAGCACCAGTGCCCTCACCAAGATTGTGTTGCTGCGTTATTATTATCGATACTCAACTGCCCCGTCACCAACGGAGAAAAACGGCATTCACCCTTGAGCCCTCTGGGTGAATGAGATTTTTATCATTGTCATTCACCCGACCAGCTTATCTCTTTGATATAAAGCACTAAGAGATTTGCTCTCACAGCCGATAACTAATTGTTACTTAGAGGTATATTAGTTATGACCGTCTCCAACAACATTGCCAGCACCCTCAGTTACACTAGCGCCACAGGGCAGACACCACTCACCGGTGAACCCGCGGCTGCCGCCATTGACGGCGAGAACGTCAGTGACAAAGGCCAAAGCAGCGCCGATAAGGTGACCATCTCCGACGCCGCCCGCGAGAAGCTCATGCAGGAACAACAGCCTGCAGAAGAGAGCAAGTCCTCGGCACGCATCGCACAGCTAGAAGCCACCATTGAGCGGATTAAAGAACAGATTCAGCAGGCTCAAGAGCAGTTGCAAGAGATTCAAGCTCAAGAGATGGATAAAGATTCCAAAGATAAGTTATTGGAAGCTAAGCGAAATGAACTAATGATGCTGCAAGCCTCTTTGACTCAAGCCACAGATGCTCTAAACGAAGCGAAGAAGAAAGAAGCGGAAGCTGGTTAGCCTATGGCATAAATTGAGAAACAGCGTAGCTCGCTGTTTCTCATAGATAAGCTTATACATCGATGACCAAACGGCATTCACGCATAACCTGAATCCAGTGACTACAAAGCGCGTCATCCATCACCACATTACAATAGTAATTTGCGTTACTTGATGCCACTCGGCACTCATTGGACGCAAACACAGTTGAGGACATCCCCAAACCAAACCCCATACCGATAACTGCCAGTGCAATCTTAGATCTCATAATTTCCCTCGTTGTTTTAATTAGTCATATTTTCATATTGGCTATAAAACCAACGCTTTAAATCATGGTCAGGAAAAGATGACGGGTATATAGCTTTTCAAACCTATTTGCGACAGCGATTACTTATCGCGCGCGTAAGCACTTAACCTTAAACACCAACTGAGATAGCCGACTAGCAAATTGTTTGAAAAACGGCTATCAGCTTGAAACCAAAGTCAAACTGCCACAAAATCGACAGTGGATGTTGTTACACCTACTCTGAGGGCTACTGTGTCTCACCCTAATTCCAACAACGGCTTTACTTTGATTGAACTGGTGGTCGTCATTCTGCTGCTTGCCGTATTGGCTGTTGTTGCCGCCCCACGCCTGCTGAATATCAGTGCTGATGCCAAAGGCGCAGTATTAACCCAATTTAGCTCTGCAGTGAAGGAAGCCAATCACCAAATGTTCCTGCTCTCTAAGCTAGAAAGTTATCGCACTCAAGCGGTATCGGGTCGAGGTGATCTGTTGGACGTCGACGTCGATGGTGATGGCACCTACGAAACTCGGCTTAAATGCGGTTACCTAGACAACACTGATGTTGCCAAACGACTCGACTACAGCGATGAGAGCTTAGGGTTTGAGTATGAAGATGTAGATAAGGTCTACTTTGGCTTTGGTAACAGCAACATAAAAGCCAGCCAATGCTACTTCATGTATCAACAGGCCTATGGCAAAACCTCACCCAATACCTGCGATCGCAGTGATCCCGATGCCACTCCAAAATATGAACTGGAGCTCAGTGGCTGTTAACCTGACCACATATGGGCGAGATCACAACTTGGGACGCTCTTCCGAACGCTTTACTGAGGAGAAGTAACTTCGATAAGGCTCAAAATCCCGATACGCCTTGATGTCGAAGCCTTTTGCCTCAGCCAACCTCAATTGAGATAACGCCCGATTGGGCTGTCGCACCACCCAATAATGTTCAGCCAACGTAGCGTTAAGCAAGCCCGAATGAGGATTGGCTGCGATCGCTTGCTGCTGCTGATTGTTCGACATCAACAGATAGCTCAATTCATTAAACGCCTCTGGACGATGAGGGTCGATCTCAATGGCCTTTTGCAAACGAACCATGGCCAATTCGACGGCACCAGCACGGGATAACGCCCTACCCCAGGAGTACCATGCGTCCCACAGTTCAGGATCCTGCTCCAAGGCAGTGGCAAAAGCTTCACTCGCTTCCTGCGACCTCTCCAAAGCCAGATGGGCTCGCCCAACACCATAATGTGCAATGGCCAACTCAGCGTCGTATTCAACCGCTAGCATAAACTTGGTTTGCGCCTGATGAAAATGCCGTTGCTGATAAAGAATTTCCCCCCAAATCACATAAGCTTGGGCAACCAAGTCACGCTCAAGGTGGGGTAACATGGTGCGGATTTCATCAATACAGGCTTGATATTCCTGCTTGGCCCACAGGTAACTCACCAATCCAAAAGGATCCAGCTGCCGCATTATATCGCCGGTAATATCGCCGATAACGCGCTGATAACTCTCCCAATCGAAGCCCGATTCAGAAATAGGATAACGCCGATGAATCAGAGCTTTACCAGATATTGAAAACCGATACAGCGCATGCCCTTCCGCAATGACCAACCGGCCGGTAATCTGCTTTTTATCCATCCCAAACAGCTCCCGAACGAAGAAGCGGATTGCATTGAGTGACACCCCAAACACCTCAACACCATCAAGCACCGCTTCCTCTTGATCGGCATTGATGCTTAACCCTTGCTGACTCCAACCTATCCGCCGCATCTCCGCCAGATGTTGTCGAATATCCCAGGTCATCTCCTCCTCCGTCGTCCAAGGAGTCGGTGTTTCTACAATCACTTTTATCTGACTAAATGCGTAGTAATCGCTGCCAAAACTCTTCACCAAAGACACCAGTACGGCTCCCAAAAACAACCAATAGGACAACCGTAGCCATGACCATTTGGCGCTCTCTGAGCCATCACCCTGACCAAACCAGTTTTGTACCCTTCGCAATAATGCCCGCATTGATTTCCAGAAATCACTGATATTCCTATCCATACCCTAGGAATATGGCATTGGATTCGCCACCAACAAGAGAGAAAAACAACGTTGTCCTACAGGAATGCACTTCGTTTACTTACAGCAGTGGCAGCCAACATTGCCACGGCGCTATCTACACTGAAACTCACCTCTGCAGCGAAATCCCCTTTTAATCTAGGAGTCCGTTATGACCATCATGGAAGATGCCTCTAAAGTCGAGGCAAGCACCCGAACTCAAGTATTCTTTGCCACTTTGTTTCCCTCAACCGCGATCAATGGGCCATTTAAAGTGCAGTGGGAAAATGGCATGGGGCCAACGGAAGATAACCCGCTGTCGGTAAACGACATTGTTATCGTAGAAGCGGAGTTTGGTACCTACAATGAAAATGGCACTCCGGTAGCACCAAAGAACTACTTCGGCCTATCTATTGGTGCTTGCGTCGATACAAGCAATGCCATAGACACCATGAAGGCTGAGTTATATCAGCAAGGTTATCTGGGGCTGCTTAAAAACATCACCACCGAAAACAGCCCTCAAGCAAGTGACTTTTTCGATTGCGCGATCCAATACTCGCGAAATATGGATCGAGACAATCAGGAGATAGCAAACATCACTTACAAGGTAGTGATGACTTTTAACCCCGGTAGCAAAGCATCAGCACAGATCAAAGACAACAACTGCAACATTGCCATCGTCGCCGACTATGGCGATCCTCATGTAAACTCGATTCCTATCCCGGTTCGAATTTGAGACAAAAGAACCAGCCCCAAACCGGCTAATTCCAAGAGCGGTTTGGGGCCTCTTACCGCTCAGCTTATCGCCTTCCGCGATAACGCCTGCACCGTCCTACGTGAATAATCCCTTTACGGCTAACTCAACAGGTAAGCCGTGGCCAACAATGCTCGTTTTGAGCTGTTAAATAGAAACGAAAATAGAGTGTATCGATGTAGCTTGGAAAACAGACTTTCGCATATCACGCAATCTCCCTGTCTCAAGCCAATCTTAGTGATGGGTAGCAGCATGGCACGAAGCTGATAAGCTTCATCAAACAGCTCCAATTCATAGGTTTTTAACGGCAGCCAAAACAGTTGCTTAAACAGCAGATGCTCCCCGTGATGAATGCGAATCTCGCCAGTCAAAATCCGATAGCTGAAATGCAATTCTCGGCCACTCAGCATCAGCGATTTTCTGTGGGTTAACATGTCGCCCCTCCTTGGCGTGATATCAGGTAACTATCTCAATTCCTGTACTGAAACCACAAGCGCAGTTTGTATCGACACGTAAATCCCCCCAACTCCTCACTTCCGTAATTAAATTACAAATACGTCCATTTCACCCAAAGCACTGATTGGAAATAGCGCTCTACTTCAATGGGGCATTTTTGTTTGCCCACACTTAAAACCAAAACTTAGCCGCACTTCCAAGCCAACATTGTGAATATATTTCAATCAATTAGATCGAGATCACACTTCAGTCGGGTGATTTTTGAACTAAAACAAGAAAGATTTACTGAAAGAAAATTACACTATGCCGATATATTGTCATCGGCTGCTGTTTGGGCCATTGAATCTTGAATCCGTTTTTAGTTCCTGAGGTAAACCTGTGCAGAGTTTGAATAATTGGAGCATCAACACCAAATTGGTAACCGGCACCACTTTTGCCGTGTTGCTGTCGACAATTCTTATCGGCCTAATCGCCCAATGGCAGATTAAGACGGTGCTGACTCATCGTCATGTGGATGTTGAGATGCCAACCATGCTGACCAAAATCAGCAATCAGATCGACTACGAAGTCCACACTCTGCTAGAGGCCGCCGAACAGGTTGCCAACAGCCCCTTTGTGCGCGAAGAGATTCAGCCACAAAACATCAATGAAAACACCGAATCTCGTTTGGTTGCTCACCTTAATGCCATTCGCGATCAATATGATCTCAATGACGCTTCCGTCGCCAATCGAGACACCGCCTACTATTGGAACCAGAACGGCTTCTTGCGCGAACTCAACCATAGCCAAGACAGCTGGTTCTTCAATTTTATCGGCTCAAACCAGCCAACCATGGTGAGCATGTTCCAGGAAGCCAATGGCGAAGTGAAAATGTTTGCCAACTTCCAGTCCACCAGCAAAGGCACCTTATCTGGCTTATCCAAGTCCATGGACGATATGGTCAGCCTGCTGAACGGCTTCAAAATTGAAGAGACCGGCTACGTGTTTTTGGCGGACGCTCAAGGCATCATCAAGATCCACAAACACACCGACAAAAACGGCTCGAGCCTGCAAAACCTATATGGTAACGACGTAAACCAGCTGCTGAACAAAAGCAGCTTCAATCTGATTCGCACTCAGGTGAACGGTGAAGAGGTGTTTGTTTCCAGCAGCTACATCAAGTCGATGGATTGGTTCCTGATCGGCGTAGCTCCAGTAGATGAAGTGTTTGCCGAGCTCAACTCCATCATGCAGAAGATCATGATAACAACGCTGATCATCGCCGCGGTCTTTATTCTGGTGAGCATGGGATTTGCAAAAACCATCTCCCAGCCAATCCGAGCCATCGCTGAACGCTTCCAAAACCTAGGAGAAGCCAATGGCGATCTGGCGCAGCGAATCGACGTTAACGGCAATGATGAAATCGCCCAGCTTGCTCGAGGCTTTAACAACTTCATCGCTAAAATCCATCAGTCGATGATTGAAGTTGCCGCAGCGAGTCAAGAGCTACACAACGCCGCCGAAGGAGTGTCGACTAAAGCCAACACCACTCACTCTAATAGCCAAATTCAGCGCGACCAGACCGTGCAAGTGGTGGCATCCATCAATGAGATGGGGCAAACCATCTCCGAGATCGCGTCCAACGCTGCAACGGCAGCCGATACCGCCAACCAAGCATCCATGGAGTCTGGCAATGGCCAAACGGTCGTGACTCAGTCTAAAGAGGCGATTACTCGTCTGGCGATGGATCTGGAAAACACCACGGCAGTGGTAGAACAACTGGCCAGTGGCACACAAGAGATTGGCTCCATTCTTGAGGTGATCCGCAGTATCTCCGAGCAAACCAATTTATTGGCACTCAACGCCGCCATCGAAGCAGCTCGAGCGGGAGAGCAGGGCCGAGGTTTTGCGGTGGTCGCTGACGAAGTTCGAAGTTTGGCAAGCCGCACCGCTGGCTCGACGGAAGAGATTCAGAAGATGATCAACCGTCTTCAAGATGACGCTCAGCAAGCGGTTGCCGCCATGGATGCAGGCAAAACGATTAGCCAAGAGGGCGTTACCCGCTCTGATGAAGCCGTGGAAGTATTGGCACAGATCTCTCAGCACATTGTGGAGATCACCGATCGCAACAATCACGTAGCCACCGCCACTGAGGAGCAATCCACCGTGGTCTACACCATCAATCAGAACATCGAAGAGATCAACAGCGTCAACACTCAAACCACGGAGACCGCCTCTGAGCTGGCCACAGCAAGCCAAGAGCTGCAATCCCTGTCGGTACGACTAGGTCATTTGGTGGGCGGCTTTAAGCTCTAACCATTCAACAGGGCGCACGGTGATCACTTTGCGCCCTTTTTTTCCCTTACGGCCATTAAAACATGGGTAATTTATCGATGTTTTGCCACAACATCACCCGAATCTGATCGGTCACATCACTGTTCCATAGGCCTAACCCAGCTCCCATCAGTGGAATGACAAACAGAGTAACCACAATAATTACCACCATCGCCAAGGGCGTCAGTTTGATCCTGTTCATTGGCAGCGCACTCGCCAATGCCCCTCGGCTCGGACACGCCGATACGCAGCGCTGACAGCTATTGCACTCATCACTATGCACTGTGTTAACCAAGTGCACGTTAATCCGTGAAGGGCACGCCCGCTGGCACTTGTCGCAGTCCATGCCTTTGGTATTACGGAGGCAGCGGTCGGTATCACGGCGAATCTTCAGAGGACTGAATGCGCCAACAATGGCCATCAAGGCACCATAGGGGCAGAGGTATCGACAAAAGCCATTTCGACGCACCGCCGCCAACGCAACAATGGAGACGATGCCCACTAGCGTCGGAGCGGAAGGGGAACTGAACATCACCCACATTTTCATGTCCGCCGCTTGATGATAAGCCCCATTGAGATAGCGCATCACCATCATCCCTGGCATCCCCAAAAACACCAAGTTGATCATCGCTGCCAACAAGGCATATTTTACCGCCCGCAATAGCCAGTCAACGGCCGTAGTCAACCAAAGCACTGCCTTACTCCAACGGCGGTCACTGAGTTGCAGGCGTTCTATCGCATTCACAGGCAGCACTCGGCGCCGAAGCTGATAGAGCTGCTCACCCAGCCAACCGATAGGGCAAGCCCAACCACAAAAGCCACGCTTGACCACCACACTGAGCAGCAGTGCCACCAGCAGCATCATCAGCCCTGCTGGATGAGCGCTATCCCAAAGGCCGTAACTAAACAGCGCCTTTAATTGAATGGCCGCTGCCACAGGCAAGAACGCATCGACGATGTTTGGACGAGCAACATCAGGAACACCATCGCCAAGCTGCCACATATAGACTGCGTACTGAAGCGCCGCAATGGCCATGGCAGCCACCAGCAACCACTGAGTTGCCGTGCGCCAGCGGTTCCAATGTCGCTGTTTGTGATCCGGTGGCATCAACCGAGCCAGAACCGGAAAACGCACCGACAAATTGGGTAGCTTCTCCGCCGCCAGCAGCAACAGCGTCACGCCAGCCAATACAGCCCAAACCCAGGGTGCAAGGGTTAACCCCCAAGCCACCAACAACAAACCCAACGTTAACAGCGCTCCCCACACCCTCTGGCCCACAACGAGAGCCCATAAACCAACAGGTAACGCAATACCGATGGCTAACCACTCACTCATAGTCATGTTATCTGTTCTCTTAATCACTCGACTTAGTCAGCGTAAGAGCAAATTTATTCGCTGCTAAGAGACAACCTCAGCATTCTGTTTCATCGCCACATCCTTTGTTCTGAATCTGTGATCTGCGCAATCTCTTATGATGAACCGCAGGCAAACGCTGAGCTCTAACCCATTAAGCAAACAGCCGAACTCACAGCATGAGCACCAGCGAAACTAAGATTATTCAGGCATTCAAGCGCCAGCTTGGCATCAACCATTACAGCCAAATCACGGCGAGCGAGCTGATGTCCCAAGCAAAAGTAAGTCGCAGCACCTTCTATCGTCACTTCGGAGCAAAATTGGATGTGTTGTTGCGCCTGCATGAATTGGCCTTTCACGGCTTGCTGAAAGAGTTAAAGCAACCACAAGATTGGCACGCCATTACGCCCCCTGAGTCACTGGTGACGCTGCTAAAGCGCTTCGAAGGGCAGCGAATTCTTCATGGTTCCATGACCTCGCAGATGGGCGCCGATGGTGATTTGGCTCATCGGCGAATTCAATCCAGTTTGGAGCACGTTCTCCAACATCGGTTAGAGCAGTGTTTTGAGCATCATCAATGGGCTGTGTCACTGGAGCTGCTGGTGCACTCCATCGGTGGGCTCTATATGACTCATCTCAGCCTCCTCAGGCAAAAAAAGCCTCACCAAAGCGCCGAACACGCCGCCCAGATCATTCATCGCCATACACGGGCACTAGTACTGGATGCGGCTTTAGCTTCAAAGTAACGATTTGGATATGCAGAGAAGTTAAGGGTTGTCCCCATTCTGATCGCGACGTTCTGGCTGCAGAATCTAAAAAAACCACTTCACACCATGACTAAATTGCCAATAACACCCATCCATTAAGCAATGCGGTTTCCTTCAACAACGCTCCCCCCCTTCTGGGTATTGGTAAGGCGGTCTCCATAGGGGTGGAATCGCCATTTCGATTCAACCTTTTCAGTCTCACTGACTCACCCTAGCCTGAGGTATACTGAAGCGTCATTTTTTACTCAAGATTATTATGCGACTGGATAAATATCTCTGCGGCGCCACCGAACTGACCCGTTCTCAAGCGAAAAGACTGCTAAAACAGGGTGAAGTCACGGTCAACGAACAGATCATCAAAGACGCCGCCTTTAAGGTACAGCCTCAAGACCAAGTCTGCATTGAAGGCGAAACCATCAGTGTTCGAGGGCAGCGTTACATCATGGTGCATAAGCCCGAAGGCATGGTGTGCTCACACATCGACGACGGTGGCTATCCTTCGGTGTTTAATCTGTTGGATGAGCCTAAGTTGGATGAACTCAAGATTGTTGGTCGCCTTGACGCCGATACCACCGGCCTAGTGCTACTGACCTCAGATGGCCAGTGGTCGCACCGAATCACCTCACCTAACAGCCAATGCCCGAAACGCTATCGAGTCACCTTGGTTCACCCCATCGATGACGATGCCATCGACCAGCTCAAACAAGGGGTGATGCTCAACGGGGAAACCGATCCCGTTTCCGGTGACGTTGAACGAATTAGCGATAACGAAATCTGGCTGACCATCTCGGAAGGAAAATACCATCAGGTGAAGCGAATGTGCGCTGCCGTCAGTAATCGCGTCGAGTCTCTGCACCGCCAGCAGATTGGCAATTTGGAACTGGATCCCATCCTTGAAGAGGGCGAGTGGCGATTCCTTCGCGACCATGAAGTGTCACAGTTCTGACCCCAATTATTCCGATTTCTGACTCAGTCGTGTCATAAGCCAAGCTCCACAATCTCTGTGAATCTATGCAGAGATTGGGAGCGATAATGGCACCTGTTAAGCACCATACCAAGACCGGCTTTTGCAATACGGAAACTCTCTATAAACCCAACTTTAAAAGCCACTTACTTACTCTCAAACGCTATCTAACCACCCCTAGAATTCACGCTCGCCCACAAGGTAGCCTGCCTCAAATTTCGCTCAGTGCCGATACATTAAACCAGCAGCGACAAGGCGCACTTTACCGACTAGGTCATTCCACGGTACTTATTCATCTGGATGGCAAGTGGTTACTGACAGATCCTGTATTCAGCGACCGAGCTTCGCCGGTGACTTGGGCCGGTCCCAAGCGGTTTCAGCCAGCCCCCATTCAAATCAAGGAACTGCCTTTTATTGATGCCATCATCATCAGTCACGATCACTACGACCATCTCGATAAAGCCAGCGTTATCGCCCTCGCGCCCAAGGCAGGGCGATTCATCTGCCCGCTGCGCGTCGGCAACCACCTGCGCCGTTGGGGCATCAGTTCACAACAGATCATCGAGCTGGACTGGTGGCAACACCACAATATGAACGGCATAGAACTTACCGCTTGCCCCAGTCAACACTATTCAGGCAGGACTTTAAGGGATAAAGACCAAACCCTGTGGGCCAGCTGGAGCATCAAAGGCGTGGAGGCAAGCCTCTATTTCAGTGGCGATTCTGGCTACTTTGGCGGTTTTAAGGAGATAGGGAGTCGCCTTGGGCCATTCGACTTTACCCTAATGGAAACCGGGGCCTATGATGAGGCTTGGGCGGATGTGCATATGCAGCCAGAGCAAAGTCTTCAGGCTCACCGGGATCTTCGCGGCAAGGTAATGGTGCCAATTCATAACGCCACTTTCGATTTGGCGCTGCACCCTTGGTTTGATCCTCTACAGCGGATCGATGCCCTTGCGAAATCACACCATGTCCCTTTAATGACCCCGATGCTTGGCGAGCCATTGTTGTTCACTCAAACACCGAGTCAGGTCAATTGGTGGTACCCACAGTCACCAAAACCAGCCCATTCAGTTCAAGCGCTCAAAACCGGCACCTAAACAGCAGTGGTTTAAAGCCAACCTTTTTAAAGGCGACAAATTAGGCCTATTCAGTTAACACAGATTGCGGCATCAAGGTTGATCTAGCTCACAAATATGGCAAGCCACCCTTTAGAAAAAGTCCAGCTTATCACTCAACAACCGATAAGCTAGATAGCCGGGAAAAGATGCGCTCGAGCGATGACGCACCCGCTTTTATAAAAAAACGCCGCATTCTCCTGAACTCCAAGGAGAATTTGCAGTAGCTGTAATAATAAGGAGCTTCCATGACAATGATGCCAAAGCCGCTCGCTCTGGCCCTTGCCGTATCCACCTTGGCACTAAGCCAGGTTGCGGTAGCCGAGACCGTATCTGCCACCGCCACCGTGACGGTACGCAACGCTTTCACCTTAACCGAAGACAGCGCATTAAACTTTGGTGAAATTCGAGCCACCCCAGACCCAACCGCCGGTACCACCCCTGCTAATGTTGCTACCATCGCCTTGAACTCTAATGGTTCTTGGGGAGCACCATCATTAGGTGGTGTAGCCAACATTCAAGTTCTTTCCGGTGGTGCGCCAGCAACCTTCACCGTCTCCGGTGTGGCGCCGTTCTCGAACCTGACTCTCACACTGCCAACAACTCCAGTTAACCTCACCACAGGCTCCGCTCCTCCGGGAGCATCTAAGCTGATCGTTAATGCTTTCGAAGCCACCATTACCAGCGGCGCCAACTCAGGCACGCGCTATGCTTCTGCAGGCGATCTGCAAGCAGACGTGAGTGGTGAAGTTACCTTTGCCGTTGGAGCAACGCTTTCAACCGACAATGTCGATAATGTGGGCGCCAGCTACATGGATACCGCATACAGCGGCACCTATACCGTTGAAGTAACCTACTAAGCGTCTACATTGCGTGTCTTCACGCCGCACTTGCCTTCCCTAAAGCAGGTGGCCAAGTGTCTGACTCTTTTTTGGTTTAGCACCCCCTGTTTGGGGGTGCACTTTATCGTGGAACAACCTTTAAATTTTGGTGTGGTCAGCATTAGTGACAACAGCGTAAAAAGCTCACTCACTATTACCGAACTGGGCAATGTTTCCTCCACACACGCCCTATGGCGCATCACCCCAGGAGAGCCCGGACGTTATCGCTTTAGCGGTTTTGCCCCCTTCACTCGAGTCAATTTTAGCCACCTAATTAGTCAACCTTTGGTTCATATGGGTAACGGCAGAGGGGAGACGTTTGAACTCAAAACCCTGTTGATGGGAAGCACTCAGGTCGCGGATCAATACGGCGAATTGGTTGTACCGGTAGGGGGAGTCATCGAATCGACAGGAAACAACAACCCCAACTATCAAGACGGCGATTATCAAACTCGATTTAGCATCACCATTAGCTATTAACAGGCAAATATGAGCACCTTTAGCACTCGACTTTTCTCTGGCATTGCACTTTTTCTCCTTAGCCTAAAGATGGCCTATGGGAACTTACTGATTTCACCCACCCATCTAGTATTGGAGGATCGGCAGCGCAGCAACAAAATTACCCTGATTAATAGTGGCCAACATACTCAAACCTATCGATTGGTTTGGAAGACAAAACAAGCCCAACCTCAGGGTGGCTACCAAGATATTGATCCAAACAGCGCTCCCTTGACGCTGCGAGCCGACACCATGATTCGCTTTAGCCCTCGGCAAGTCACACTGGCTCCAGGGCAACGACAGACCATTCGAGTTTCTGCAAGACGCCCCAAGGATCTCATCGACGGTGAATACCGCTCTCACCTGTCCTTCATTGCGCTACCGGCTGAAACAAGAAGTCACAATTCCGGCATCAGCCTGGATGTGGTCATGAACTACACCATGCCTGTAATGGTGCGTCATGGCGCATCAAAACAAAACACGCAACTGATCACCGCCAGCAATGAATTCATTGGTAAAGACAAGGCAAAATTTAACCTAGAGTTGGCTCATCAAGGCCACACCTCAACCTGCGGCAACTTAGTGATTTTGTGGCGAGACAACACCAGCGATACCCCAAGAGAGGTGGCCCGAATTAACCAGTTTCGCATCTACCCTGAGCTCACTCAACTCAATGTCAGCCTAACCAGTTACCAGCAGGTACCCAACTACGGACAATATCAAGTGACATTTACGGGCTTGAACTCACTGGAAGGGCAGCAACTTTTCCAAAGCCCTTGGATTAACATCAAACCCTAACTGATCATTCTCCGTGCGCCGATTTCCATTCGCTTTCATTTGGTTGTCTTGGATGTTGGCTGTGCCCATGGCACAGGCCAGCGCCGATGCATCCGGCAATCAGCGTTTGTTGGATGCCATTAAACGCATTTCGCAAAGTTACCAATCTCAAGCGTCTCCACTACCGGTTCAGGCTCAAATTCCAAATGGCGAAGAGCTACTGCTTGAACTCAGTGTTGAGGGATATTCCATTGCAGATATTCTTGCGATTAAATCCACTGGCTCAGCAATGATCAACCTAGAAGAGTTGGCGCTCCTTTTGGGATTCAACATTCAGTATCAGGCTGATAGCAACCGTTATGAGGGCTGGTTTCTTACTCCCGAGAATCGCTTTGCTCTGCCTCTGACTGTGAATGATGAGAACTTCGTTGTCCAACTTGGCGAGCAACACTACCGGTTAGATACACAACAGATAACACAGAAGCAGGATCAACTGTACGTTGAAGCGGGTCTCCTCGAACGCTGGTTCGGGCTTCAGATCAAATTTCAATTTGACGATCTGCATGTCGCTATCAGCAGCCAGCAACCATTGCCAGTCATTACCCAGATAAAACGAACCGAAAAACCTCTTACGGTACGCAAACAGGTTGGCAAAGCCAGCTTGCCAGAGCAGGAAACCGACTATAAATGGCTCGCGCCACCTTCGGTGGATCTGCAGTTGCAGTACAGTGGCGATGGCGATCGAAACTTCGCCAACTACTCTCTGTTAGGAAGTCAGGATCTACTGCGCGGTAATGCGCAGTTCTATCTCAGTGGCACCCAAGATCAGCATTTGGATCAAGCTCGAATTACCCTATCGAAACAATCAGCCCAACCGGAGTTGCTCGGCGCACTCAAGGCCACCAATGTTGAAGTCGGAGACATCACCCCTATCGTTCATGGAACAGGCAACACCACAGGACTCAGTCGAGGCGTTCGCTTTGATAACAAGGGGCCCAATAGCATCAACAGCAACCGAACCCTGACTCTCGAAGGAGACATTCAACCAGGCTGGGACATCGAGTTGTTCCACAATCAGTTACTGATCGCCAAACAAAGCAGCGACCAGCAGGGTCGCTACCAGTTCAACGACGTAAAACTGGTTTACGGCGACAACCGCTTTGAAGTGGTGATGTATGGCCCCTATGGCGAAGTAGAACGCCGAGTAGAGTCGGTCTATCTCGACAGTCGAAGCCTAGAGTCGGACTCTACCCACTACGCTTTTTCTATCGCTGAGCTCAACACAGGCGTGTTCTCACACTACGACCGCTATGAGTCCAGCGAAGGCTGGCAAGCCAGCGGCACCATCAGCCGAAATTTCACTCCGTGGCTTGGACTGGAGCTGGGTTCGAGCCTGATCGAGGGCAAGCAAGGTCGGCGACATGACCTCTCCCTATCCTCTAACCTCGCTTTGGGGGATTTCTGGTTGATGGACAGCCAGTATCAGTATGGCAGTTTGGGGGATCACTCCTATCAATTGGGTTTACGCGGTGGCCTAGGTGATCACAACCTATATGGCTATTTTGAGCGCCAGCAATTACGTAATCCCGAAGACTGGAGTCAGGGAAATGAGCTGACTGAATACGGCATTGAACTTGGTGGTCAACCGCAATTTGGCGCTCGATATCGTCTAAATTATCGCGTTGGTGGAGAAGTCTGGGAAAGCCACTCTAGAGACCAACAACAATGGTACGCGGCGGCCAACTGGCAGGCATGGGGCCTCGGTTTCGAGCACGGACAATATTGGTTAGATACCAGCGACAGTGATGCTCAACTCTCTGGAAACCTCCGCATCTCCAGTAATCACATGGGCCACTACCTCAAGTTTGATACTGAGTTCCAGTCACTTCCCGATTGGCAGCTCAACTTGGTCGGTCTTGAGTGGTCTATGCCAATAGCCCCTGTGGTATCCGGTGAGTTGGATCTGGAATATCGCCCTCAAATTGAGGAACTCAACACCAGAGCTAGCTTTACTTGGCACCTAGAGCAGTTGTATCTGAACACCTATAGCAACTGGAGCAGTAATGACAAATGGAGCTTTGGGCTACTCGCCAAGGTCAGCATTGGCTATCAAACTCAAGCCGACAGCTTACTGGTGAGCCGTGCCTCTTTAGCGAACCAAGGCACCCTACTGGTCACCGTATTTCATGATCTGAATGGCAACGGCATTCACGAGGTCAATGAGCCCGTTCTACCTGGAGTGAAAATTCGCGCCCCTCAGAGCTATCGCCAAGCTCACACCGACCGCGATGGCATTGCTACCTTGTACAACATGCCGGCTCTGCGAAGCTCCGACATCATTGTCGATCGCGACAGCATCCCTGAACCATTCTTAATTCCGGCAACCCCTGGCGTATCCTTACAGCCCAAACGTGGCCTGATTAGCGCATTATCAGTACCTTTAGTTGAAGCAACCGAAGTGGATGGCACCCTCTATCAACAAGACTCTGAACAGCCAGCGGCCTACGTAAACCTCATGCTGGTCGATGCACAGCAGCAAGTAGTAGCAAGAACCCGCAGTGAGTTTGATGGCTATTATCTATTTACCGACCTATTACCTGGGCAATACCAGCTCCGGCTTGATGCCGATGCTAGCCCTAATCTGGCCACTAAAAAACTCTCCCAACACCAACTGGATCTGACTCAACCCGGAACCGTGGTGGCCGGTTTGGATCTCAACCTGATAAATCCAAAGTCAAGATTCACCCTCAATTTAGGAGAGTTTCACTCACAGCAAATCATGACGCTGTTCGTACAACTCCTCAATCGCCAGCATTTCGCAATTCAGCAGGCAAACGCACAGTTGTGGTCCCAACAACAGAACAGCAAGTTCCAGCTTAATTTCAATCTGTACGAAACTCGATCTGCCGCAAACAACGGCTGTCGAACCTTGATGGAATACGGCGTACAATGCAGCGTTAAACAGATGTCACTGTAATCAAGGAATCGTCGGTGCAGAGCGTAAACCATAAGCAAAAATTTGGACTGGGGCTAATCAGCCTGTGGATCCTGCTTACCTCAGGTTGCGCCAACACCCCCTCTGCAGAGCAGCAACTGGCTCTGCGCTTAGATAAGTTGGAGCAGCGAGTCGAACGCTTAGATCAGCAGCAGCAACAACTGATTAAGATGGCACCTCAACTGCAGCATCTTATCGACATCGAACAAGATTTACGGATCATCACCACCGAACTGGCGAAATTGGATGATGATCTCAGCACCAACCCAATAGCCACTCAACAGCCACAAGCTGCCATCGTCCAAATTCCTGCAGCTCCGATGCCGGTACCGGCGGCACCTTCAGCTAACTCAGGGCCCTACACCCTACAGTTGATCTCCACCCAGAAGCAGCCACTCACCCGAAGCCATTGGCAATCCGTGGCCGCAGCAAATCTACCGGAATTAGCAGGGCTGTCCCCAAAATTTGAACGGGTGGTTTTGAAACAGGGAACCTTTTTTCGCCTGAAGATCGGTGCTTTCGATAGTAGGCAAGCGTCCCAAACCTGCGACGCATTAAAGCGAGCCAATTTCGATTGCGTGGTCGTGCCTCGTTAACTCTGATAGTGACTCAAAAACATCGCTGCTGACTGCTCGGCAACCTGCAACTGTTTCTGCTTGGGCAGCGGATCAGCTGCTTTCATCATCTGCGGCCAAAACCCACAACCTTTAATCAAGCCGTGCAACTGCTCATGAGCCATTTGGATATCCATTGGCTTTAAGCGCTTATCGGCAATCGCCGCTTCCAACCAACGAATCAATGCCGTCTCCTGCACCGCATACTTCTCCATCTCAGTCCTAAGCAGTTCGGGGTGATAGAAGAAATGGCCAAAGGCCACACGAACCAGATCCAGATAAGCCTGATCATTAAAGATGGCGAGTTCATGAGCCAGCAGTTGCTGGAGCTGGGATTGCAGCGTTTGCTCACTATCATAGGTCAGCGGCACATTGGCCACCGACTGATGCCACATCTCATTAATCAGATGCATCACCAACGCCTCTTTGGTGTCAAAGTGATTATATACAGTACGTTTCGACACTTGAGCGGTGGCGGCGATGTTGTCCATGCTGGTGCCTTGAACACCGAGCTCGGTAAACAGCGCTTTCGCGGCATCCACAATGGCTTGACGTTTTAGTTGGCTACGGGTGGGTTTTACTGGTTGCATGGACGGACTCGGCGAATTAAAGATGCGCTGATTTTACACTTTGCAGTTTACTTTTACATCCCAATTAGTAAACTACACCGACTAGTTTACTAACTATTTAATCTATGACTCGTTTGACTATCGCCATCGTCGTTATCGTAGGAGTACTTATGACCAGTTCATATATCGTGGCAAGTGACTCAAATACAAAAAAGTTTGCGAATGCTGAAGCTTCTATGACCACCACTCCAGCCAAAGTATGGCAACTGTTTAAGGCCTATTGGCAGGATAACCGAAACGCCGCCACTCCAAATCAACCGATTCCCGTTCGCACTCTGTCCCCAGCAGAACTGCAACATAAATCAGAAGCAGGACTATATCGATTGGGGCATTCAACGGTGTTGATTCGTGTTGATGGTGAGTACCTACTCACCGATCCGGTTTTCAGTGACCGCGCTTCTCCAGTGCAGTGGGCTGGGCCCAAACGATTTCACGATGCCCCCATCAGCATGGCGCAACTGCCAAAGCTAAAAGCGGTGATCATCAGCCATGACCACTATGACCACCTGGACAAACACAGTATGGTTAGCCTAGCCGACAAAGTTGAGCAGTTCGTCGTCCCTCTCAAGGTGGGTAACCATCTGCGCCGTTGGGGCATTAACCCCGATAAAATTGTGGAACTTAACTGGTGGCAGAGCATTGAATTGGGAAGCATACGTTTAACCGCCACCCCCACTCAGCACTTCTCTGGTCGAGGGCTGCTGGACAGGGATCGTACCCTGTGGGCAAGCTGGGTAGTTGAATCCCAGCAAGCAAAAATCTTCTTCTCCGGGGACTCCGGTTACTTCGGCGGCTTCAAAGAGATTGGCGATCGCTTTGGCCCCTTTGATCTCACACTGATAGAAACCGGTGCTTACAACGAATTGTGGTCTGAGATACACATGCTGCCGGAACAGAGCCTGCAAGCTCATCTCGATCTTCAAGGTAAAGCCATGCTGCCCATTCACAATGGCACCTTTGACTTGGCCCTCCACGAGTGGTTTGAGCCCCTAGAGCGGATCCAGCAACTGGCTCGTCAACATCAAGTCACCTTGGTCACCCCAATCTTTGGTGAAGAGGTCTCAATCAATCAACCTAGAATCAATCCAACTTGGTGGCAATCCGTAGAACCGGCGTTACAAACATGGGATCTGGCGGAAGCCAAACAATGAAAACCGCAGTCGTTACCGGCGGCAATCAAGGGCTAGGGTTTGAGTCTTGCCGCCAATTGGCACGGTTAGGTTTTCGCATCATTGTCGCCAGTCGCAACCTAAAGCGTGGCCAGCAAGCCGTGGCACAGATAAAAAGTCACTGCCCAGCGGCACAGATACAAACCTTAACGCTCGATCTTGCCAATTACGACTCCATCGACAGGTTTAGCGATCGGCTTCAACGCACTGTAGATCGCGTTGACCTGCTGCTAAACAACGCTGGCGTGGTGAATTTGGAATACTTGGCCCGAAACCATCAAGGTATTGAGTTGCAAATGGCCACCAACCATCTTGGCCACTTTGCCCTGACAGCTTCCCTGCTGCCACTGCTGCTGCAGTCCAATCAACCACGGGTCGTCACTCTAACCAGCGGCGGCTACAAGTGGGGCGACATTCGATTTGACGATCTCGGTTGGCAGCAACGCCCATATCACAGAGTCAAATCCTACGGCGACAGTAAACTGGCTAACCTACTCTTCAGTTACCAACTGCAGCAGGTATTCGACCAACACCAGATTAATGGAATTTCCCTAGCGGCCCACCCTGGACTCACCGGCACTGAGCGGCAACAATCCGTGGGCGTTGGAGGCTGGCTGAGCCGATTTCTTGCCTCGCCAGTGTCCCAAGGCGTGCAATCACAAATGCACGCTGCGACTGCCACTGCGGTTACAGGAGGGACACTTTGGGGGCCTCAGTTTGGTCTTAGGGGAAAACCCAAGTCCACGCCAATAACTGCCTTAATAACCAACCCCCAAATCGCCGAGCAACTTTGGCAGATCTCTGAACAGCTAACCGGTAGTGCTTGGCATCTGCCAACGCCATCACCCTAACATTCAATGAATTGGATGTATTTTCCACAAAGGCTCGTTTAAATCCAGCAATAATTAACAATAATTTCACATTGAAATATTGTTATTTGCCAGAAAGTTCACCAACTCTAGCAAATCACCGCAGAAAAACTGCACTCAACCCAGAGTATGGCGCTGCTTCAGGAGTATAAAAAGGAGAAAAATAAACCACTTTAGAGAAATTCTAATGAGTGATAGTGTTTTAACAATGTCGCAACAGCGACATTCAAGGATAAATAAAACACAACAAAAAGGACTTCTCTCGCAAATGAAGACACCAATCGCATTGGGGATAACGCTGGCACTCACCGCGCCTTCGCTTCTCGCATCGGATTTGGTTCCAATTTCAATGAAATTGGAAACTGACATTAGCCAACATCATGCCCCGCAGAACCGTGATCACCATATCGATCAAACTCCTCGTTTCTTGGTTCAACTTGAGGGTGAACCAATCTCAACTCACTCTGGCCTAGAGAGCATTAAAGGCTCGCGTACCGCAGACAACAAACTGAACTTCAGCAACGGTGCCGTGCGCTCCTATGCGGCGCAACTGAAGGCGCAGCGAGACTCTTTTGCTTCACAGGCCCAAGCGGTAGGCGCCAAAGTAGAAGTCGAATTCGATACCCTATTTAACGGCATCAGTGTTAAAGGCAAAGGGCTGACTAAAGAAAAGCTGCTGTCCATGCCTGGCGTAAAAGCCGTCTTTGATCATGCGCTCTATCACGTCAATATGGACGCCTCTCGTGCCCTGATTCACGCTCCTGAAGCTTGGGAGCTAGTAGGTGGCATGAGCCAAGCAGGTAAAGGCATTCGCGTTGCGATCATCGACTCAGGCATTCGCCCCGAGCACCCAATGTTCTCTGGAGAGGGCTTTACCGCTCCTGATGCTGCCTCCCTGCCTAATGACGATTATTGCGCAACCGTGGATGAGAGCTTCTGTAACGACAAGTTGATTGTGGCCCGTTACTCAACTCCGACCTTCGCTGTTGCCCCAGATGAGCACCTCAGCCCTCTAGGCTATGGTGGTCACGGCACTCACGTCGCAGGCACCGCCGTAGGTAACCTGATCAACGCCACCTACAACGGCGTAGATACCGAAATTTCCGGTGTCGCGCCGGGTGCGTACCTGATGTCTTACAAAGCGCTATACGCCCCTGCCGATGACATCTATGGCGGCTCTGGCTCCAACATCATGCTAATGGAAGCCCTGGAGATGGCGGTAAAAGATGGCGCAGACGTCATCAACAACTCTTGGGGTGGTGGTGCCGGTTCAAACCCCGCCTTTAGCCCATACCTAGAAGCTTTTGAAAATGCCGAAGGGGCAGGAATTGTCATCGTCTCAGCCGCTGGCAATGATGGCGGTTATGGTGCTAACACCATCGGCTGCCCGGGCTGCATAGAGGCGGGGATCACCGTCGCCAACACCACCCATGGACGCTTTTTTGCTAATGGACTGTCCATTGGCGACCTAAGCGATCTGGTAGCCATCGAAGGTAATGGTGAAGCGCGTTTGGGCGATCTGGAAACTGACTTTGTCGGCATGCCACTGAGCTCCATCACCGTTGATCCAGACAACTACGAAGGTTGTGCTCCCTTCCCTGCTGACAGCTTTAAAGACAAAGTGGCAGTCATCAGTCGCGGCAGTTGCGCTTTCTCCGACAAAGCGGCGAATGCCACTGAGGCTGGTGCCACTGCGCTGGTGGTATACAACAACCGTCCAGGCCAACCGTTCACCATGTCGATCAGTGCTACCATTCCAGCGGTGATGATCGACCAAGCCGACGGTGAAGCCGTGTTGACGCAGATCAGTGCCGCCGGCGAGCAAGGCGTTGAACTCACCCTAGGTAAAGAGACAAAGGCCTTGGTCAATCCGACCTATGCCGATAACGTCGCAGCCACCTCTTCTCGAGGGCCTAATGGCGATTCCAGCTTCCTAAAACCTGACATGGCCGCTCCGGGCACCAATATCTTATCGGCCTGGTCGATGGATGACCCTGGTTCCAACGGTGCCACCTTTGCCGCAATCAGCGGCACCTCCATGGCCAGTCCTCACGTTGCCGGAGCAGCCGCTCTGATGAAGCAGCAGCACCCAGAGTGGTCAGCCATTGACATCAAAACTGCCCTGACCTCGTCAACCAAGGCTAGTGGCTTAGTTAAAGAAGACTCCATCACTCCCGCAGACGCGTTCGACATCGGTGCCGGCCGCCTAGAAGTTGCAGATGCGCTCAACGCCACCGTCAGCTTCGATAAAGCTTCTCTGGTCAACTCCGCCTGTCTGAAGAGCTGTGATTTTACCTTCACGATCAACGATAAGCGTGATTCCAGCGATGAGACCGCCGTGGAATACAACGTCGCAGCAATACTCAGCGGTGCTGCCATTGAGTTCAGCAAGGACAACGTCAGCCTAGCTGGTGGAGAGTCCGCTGAAATTCAATTCAAAGTTGATAGTTCATTGATGCCCCAAGAAACCTGGCAGTTTGGTCACATCAGCATTAATGAAACCCAAGCACACCTGCCGCTCGTAGTCTTCGCCAATAGCGCCTCAGGTAACCACATCAACGTGGCTACCACCACAGCGACAGTGGCGGATCCAGTGAACACCCAGCTCTACTTTGAAAACTTGGGTTTTGGCAGTAACGATCTTCTGACCCTACGTACCATGCTGCCAGCAAACACCGAACTGGATGCCGACTCCGTAAAACTGTCTGTTTCCGGTGGCATTCAAACTGGCTTTAAAGTGGATGCGGAGCGAAACTCCATCGCCTGGACCGGTCGCCTAGCGGCATTTAATGCCGACCTGAAACTGAGTGCTGGCGGCTTCGGTTACGGCTTGAAGGCAAATGGCTCTGCACCAAGGTGTAACGACGGCTGTGATGAGACCAGCATCACCCTTGATCTTACCGCTTCGGGTTTACCTGGCTTCAAATACATTGGCCGTGAGTACACCACCATCACCATGTCCGACAACGGTCTGGCCATTGTTGGTGGCGGTAACCCAAGTGGGACTTTCACCAACCGTCAACTTCCCGATTCCAGTTCACCAAATAACATCTTGGCACCGTTTTGGACCGACTTTGATCTGTACGACGGCACCGATTCAGATACCGGTGGTGGCAACATGTACTACGGAGTCGTTGGTGACGGTGTAAATCAATGGTTGGTTCTCGAGTGGGCCGATGCCCAAGAGTACGACAGTGACACTGGCAACAAATACACCTTCCAGATCTGGCTGCAGCTGGGTGAGAAAGAAGGCGTACACTTCGAGTATCACAGCCTAGACGCACTGCCAAGCAACGTGACTGTCGGTTTCGAAGACATCAGCGGTGCTAACGGCGTAACTCTGTATCACAACGGTGAGGGCACCCCAGTTGCTGGCGGTGATATGGCCACAGTGAGCGGTTCAGAACCAGGCTTAGTTGAGATCGGTTTTGACTTCATGGTCACCTCTACCGATGCGGCAACTGACGACAGCATTACTGCTACCGAAGACATGGCCGTCGAGTTTGATCCAACAGAAAATGATCTCAAGGGCGCCACCCAAGCGCTGGAGTTTAGTGCCTCCACGGTCAACAAAACTCAACGCGCGATCAATCAGTTTAACTTAGCTAGCAGTGATAAGCTGGAGGCCAGCATCACCTCCGAACCCGCCAACGGCTCGGTTGTGAAAAATGATGACGGCAGCTTTAGCTACACACCAAACGCTAACTTCGCAGGTAAGGACAGCTTCAACTACAGCCTGAAGGATGACGAACTGGCAGCCGGTGACGCCACGGTTTCAATCACCGTTGAAAACGTCAATGACGCTCCAGTTGTGGCTGAAAGCACCACGCTGTCTGCCACTGAAGGTCAGCAAGCCGAGTTCGACCTGTCTGGTTATGTGACCGACGTTGATCAAGATGCACTGACTTGGAACATCGAGCAAACCTCAGGTACCGAAGTCAGTTTCAGCGTTGAAGGCAACACGTTGGCGCTCTCCGTGCCAGCGAACTCAGTGGGTTCCTCTCTGGTATTCACCATCACCGCCAACGACGGTACGGTCGACTCCAACACCGGTACCCTGACCATCGCCATCAGCGAAAGTGCCAGCGCTCAGTCTAACTCCACCAGCTCAGGTGGCCTAGGATACCTGCTACTGGCAATGGCCGGATTAGTATTGCGTCGCCGCTTACACTAAACTCCAGCCTAAAGAAAAATGCCGCTATTCTTAGCGGCATTTTTTCAAATTAAGTGAGGCCACCGACATAAATTTAATACAAACCTGATGAGTAAGACGGCCATTGAAATAGTAAATAAAGAAAATACCATTTATCACAAAATGTTATTTACCAATGCCATTTAAATATTAGGAAGCGACTCACACTCACTAAAACCATCAAACTTGTGACAATGTTCACAGTTGCGATTCTTATCGTATGACCGATCTAAGAAATCAAAAATCCGGTCGGACAGAGTTCTAAACTTGCCTTCAGTGGCAATTTCATTCCACTCATATCGGTTGAAGATCTCAGCCAAGTGTCGACAGAAAACTGAACTTTTATCACCTAGGTATTTATCGTCCATCAACTTACTTTCGTAACTTGATAAAATACCAGCCAAAAAGAAATAAACCGCTTGAGTAAACTCTTTCAGTTTCATCTCATCCGCCGTCAATGCGCCATGTTTTTGCGCTTCGCGAATGTGCAGTTCCAATCGACTCCAGAACAGATTAACTCGGTTCTTAAGCAGGCTAACCTTCTCGTCACTGGCCATCTGCCAGAACATGCTGTTAATAGATACTACCCGTAACGTATTGAAAGTCGGACTGCGCTTGACTGCTGCGAGAGAAAACAAGGCCGGAAGCGCCGCCTTTTCCATGGGCGTTAGATCGCCATTTTCTTTGAGGAAAACCGGCATATGGTTGGAAGTACAGTTGCGCAGAAAAAGGCAAACCAGCACATCCTCTTTGGAGCGGAAAAATTTATACAGAGTATGGTTAGAGCATTGGGCTTCCTTGGCTATTTGCGCGAACCGAAACGAAACAACGCCATTCTGGTCAATCAAATCTTCTGCCACATCTAACAATTGATTGCAGCGCAGCATATCCATTTTACTCTTAGGGCAATGCATCTTTAACCTCTCTCAAACTTCTGACAGAAGTTTGCCATGAGACGAAAAAAGATTTCGTTATTTAGGCCACAGAATTATTTTTCTTATTAGGTCAAAAAAATATTTTTGATATAGAGTCACGAAAAAGTTTTTCATCGGTATTTGGGTGTGATCCGCGTCAGATTTATCCGCATAGCAAAAGGCCAAAGTAGAGCCATCCCCACTATGTGAGAAGAAAACAAATGCAAAACAGACGTTCATTCTTAAAATTTGGTGCCAGTGCGGCCGCAGCAGGTGTCATGCTGCCGATGACCGCATCCGCCAAAGCTGAAGAGATCAAATGGGACGATGAGCATGAAGTCGTCATCATTGGCTCTGGCTTTGCTGGTCTGGCTGCAGCCATCGAGTCCACTCGTCAAGGAGCCAAAGACGTTGCCATTTTCGAAAAGATGGCCATGTTTGGAGGCAACTCTACGCTGAACGCCGGTCAAGCTTGCTTTACTGGTACTGCTCTGCAGAAAAAGCACAACATCCAAGACAGCCCAGAGATGATGGTTGCCGACCAGCTGAAATCCGGCCGCGGTTATGCCAGCAAAGAACTGCTTACTGTAAGCGCAGAACTAGGCGATTACTGTTACCAGCTGACCAAGGATTGCGGCAGTGTTTATCGCGATCACATCATCACCACAGGTGGCCACAGTGCGACTCGTGCACACCAAGTAGTTGAACGTTCTGGCGCCGGCATTATCCAGCCAATGCTGAAAACCGCACGCAAACTAGGCGTTAAGACCGTGACTCGTCACAAGTTTGAACACCTGATTCGCGACAAAAAAGGCCGCGTAATCGGCGTACAAATTCGCAAGGGATACCACTTCGGTCACGAGGACAGCGGCGAAATCATCAATGTTAAAGCTCAGCGCGGCGTGATCATCGCCACCGGTGGTTTTGGTTACAACATCGCCCTTCGCCAAGCTCAGGATCCAACCCTGACCGCAGAAGTTGGTTGCACCAACGCTAAAGGCGCAACCGGTGATGGCCTCATCGAAATGATGGCTGCAGGCGCAACTCCACTGCACCTCGCCTTCATTCAATCCGGCCCTTGGGCGTCTCCAGATGAAGGTGGATTTGGTTACGGTGCAGGCTTCTCCCTGTACAACTTCCCACATTCCATCGCCATTGATCGAAACACTGGCCAACGCTTCATGAATGAGATCGCCGACCGTAAGACTCGTGCGGATCTGGAAATTCAGCGTCGCGATAAAGATGGCAACCCGAACCCAGCCCTGCTGATTGCCCCTAAGCATGAAGCGAAGAATGACCCATCCATGGAACACGTTCTGGAGTACAACGTGGCCTGGGAATTTGAATCAGTGGAAGCCATTGCTAAGCACTTCGACGTGCCTCTGAAGCCGCTGAAACAACAAATTGCCGATTGGAACGGCTACATCGATACCGGTGTGGATCCTCAATTTGGCAAGCGTATGGATGCCGCTCGTGGCGTCAAACTTACCCCTCCATTTATCGTTCAGCGTCTGTGGCCAAAGGTGCACTACTGTCAGGGCGGCATTCAAATTAACCGCAAAGCAGAAGTACTGGCCGCCAAGACTGGCAAGCCAATCCCTGGCCTGTTTGCTGCTGGTGAAGTAACCGGTGGTATCCACGGAGTCAGCCGCCTGGGAGCCTGTGCTACCCCAGAATGTTTGGCCTTTGGCGTTGTTGCCGCTCGATCAGTTATGGAGGCGTAATCGCCATGAAGACCACTTTTTCTCTAGTTTCTTCAGCGCTGCTGGCGCTGGCTATCAGCCTACCAGCAACCGCTTTAGACAAGCGCGAACATCACGAAGCCGTTTATGAAATGGGCTGTGATACTTGCCACGACCAAGGTGTTGGCAAGTTCCCTTCGGATGAAGCGTGTTACCAGTGCCACGATGCAGACAAAACCGCTGAGATGACCAAACGCGAAGGCAAGTATGCCAAGCAGAATCCTCACGACAGCATGCACTATGGCAAAGATGTACCGTGTCAGGAATGTCACAGTGAGCACTCGCATAAGCAAGCGCTGTGTCAGGACTGCCACACCTTTAAATACCCAAGATTTACCAAGTAACAAACCAATTAAATAACAATCCTTTCCGAGGAAATAATGATGAAAAAAGTAACAGTATTAGCTGCACTGGTTATGGTTTCTACCACCGCTTGCGCCGCTGGCAAACCAGCTGACAAGCCATGGCACAACGAGAAGCCATTGCCGTACACTCCTTACGCACCAACTAAGTTGATGCCACAGGTTTGTAAGCAAGAACAAGCTCTGGCTTATCTGGAAGAACTGCGTTCCGGTGAGAAAGACATCTACACCGTTAAATCTAACGACCACGGCGGTAAAGGCGCGAACGACTCTGGTTGGTTGACCTGGCGCATTGCGGATCCAGAGAACCTAATCCCTTGCCCAGAAGGTGGCGCTGCTGCAACTGAAGTGGGCATGTGCTGGAAAGAGCTGAATGACGAACCTACCGTTATCGGTCTGGTACGTGTTGCCCCAGGTACTGCAATTCCTCACTACCACCGTGAAATGGAGTGTTACTACGGTCTGACTGGTGAAGGTCTGACTTGGTCTCAAGGCCGCATGCAAGCGTTCCAGCCTGGTGATTTCATCGAAATTCCTTCTAAGGCAATGCACTACACTCCAAACACCTATGATGATCAGGATCTGATCTACATGTACTGGTTCCCACAGGATGGCAAGTTCTCCACCTTTAAGTACCAGTGGCCACAAGATGTGGGCCCAGGTGAAACTCTGATGTTTGACTTTATCCCTTACGTTGATTCTCACGCAGTACGTGAAGGTAAAGGCGGTTACGGCTTCGACGCTAAGCGTCCTCAGTAAGCTCACCCAAAGGGGCTCTTAACGAGCCCCTTGCTATAAAGGCAATTCCCTATGAAGTCTTTCTACATTGGCATGGTTAGCATGCTGTTCTCCTCACTGACATTTGCCAGCGAGCCAAATTCAATTATCTGGCGCGATTTGGTAAATACAGAGTCTACGGCTAGCTCAGTATTTGAAAAAACCAACCCTGACCTAGATGGAAAACAGGTGGTTATTCCCGGATTTGTGATTGTGAATAACGTCGCCAACGAACTGGGCGAAGGCCACAGCGTTGAGGCTGGTACTTTAAATCCCGACCTACCCGTGATCACGGTATTAAGCCCCCAAAGAGATATCTGCTTTCACACGCCACCACCACCTGCCAACCAACTGATTCAGCTAAAGATGGATCCAGGCGTTAACGTAGAAGACAGCAAGGGTAAGCCCGTTTACTTAGTAGGCACACTAAAAGTTGAAAAGCACCTCTCCGGCTTATTCAGCACCGCCTATACCTTGCAAGTAAGCGAAACCCTGCCCTACCCAACTCAGTAGGGCAGAGACCACATAAAGGAACGAATGATGAAAACAATGAAACTGGCCACCCTGGCAGCCCTTTGCCAAATGGCGCTGGTACCAGTAACCCATGCTGCGGTTAACGGCGACCTATCTCTGGGTGGTTTTGTGCGCGCCAACTACAGCTTGGTCGACTACAGCGACTCCTCCAAAGACAAAGGCGGTGACGCTTCCTTCGATGCCATGAGCATCACCTTCGATGGCAAAATTGACGACATCGGCATCAGCGTCGATTACCGTTTCGCCAGTGGCTTCAATTACATCAAACGCGGTTACGGCTACTACGACTTCAACGACAACACCCAACTGCAACTGGGTATCGTTAAAGTCCCCTTCGGTAAGGAAGGCTTCCTCTCCAACAGCTACTGGTTCAGTACCAACTACTACCTAGGCTTCGAAGATAACTACGATACCGGTGCCAAGCTGGTATGGAACAAAGACAACTGGCATCTGGATTTCGCCTTCATCAAAGGCGCCGAGTACGGCAGTGACACCACCGAGCGTTACGGCGCTGACATCATCGGGGCTCACGAAGAGATGAATCAGGTTAACGCCCGTGCCGTCTACACCATCCCGATGAACGATGGCCACCTAAAACTGGGTGCCTCCGTTGAAGCCGGTCAACTCTACTTTAGCGAAGCGGGCTCCGAGTTTGATGGCAAAGACGACAGCCGTTACGCCTACGCCGCCCACGCCGACCTGCAACTGGGTGCGTGGAACTTCCAGGCTCAGGTAACCAACTACAAGTACAACACCGTCGACGGTGCTGACACCCTAACCGTAGGTGTGGTTGGCGCCGCTTACGACATCGCCGCTGAAGCCTACGGCTACAACTTCAACGTCGCCCGCGCCTTCGACATGGGCTGGGGCACCATCACCGTATATAACGACTACGGCTTGGTGGCACCTGAGGGTAAGGGTCAGGATGACTCCATGCAGAACGTCACCGGCGTTAGCATCTCTCGTGGTCCTATCTACACCTACATCGACTACATCATCGGCGACAACATGACCTTTGCCGGCGGTCCTGGCGTTGGTCTGGATAACGACAACACCGACAACGAAAGCCGTCTGAACATCAACTTCGGTTTCTATTTCTAAGTCGATGACGCGCTCCTGACTCAGGCGGGAGGTCAGTTCGGGTTACCTCAACATTGGTGCAATCCCTGACAACTGCACTCTTCATCAGCCATTGGCTTGAGGTAACCCAAAATCCCGCCACTTAGTTCCCACCATAAAAGCACCCTCTGGGTGCTTTTTAACTTATGACAGCAGGCTGAGTCGCCAGCCACTCCAAGCTAACGTGTTGCAGTGCAGGTTGCAGAGGATGCTCGGCGCACCAACTTGTCAGTTCTGGAGTCACTTGCTGATGCTGTTCCGGCAACCGCAGTTGCAGATAGTCCAGCGCCACCAACAGCACCAATTGACTCAAACTGGTTTGTGGCGGCCAAGGCTGTTGATGCCAATCTTGATTTAACCGTACCACTGCGCGGCTAACGCCATCCAGGCTGCGTTGATGCAAGGTGCCAGCCTGAGGGTGAAAACGGCTCAAGGCCACAAAACGAAAACTCAGCTCCATCAGCCCCTTGGCCAACCCCAGCTGGGTAAATTCCTGAGACGATTGAGGCAAACTCAACCGTTGTTCTTGTCCCGCCATCTGGAAATACTGACAGATAGCCAAACTTTCGCTAATGGCACCTTCATCTAACTCCAGTGCGGGGATCTGCCCTAACGGATTCACCGCTAGCAGCGAATCAGGGTTTTCCCACGGCTCAACCCAGGTCAGAGACAGCGGCAAATTTTCAGTCAGTTTTGCAGCCACTACCGCCAGCCGAGAAAACGGTGACGTGGCATTTAAATACAGTTTCATGTCAACTCCCTATGGTCTGTATTGCTTTGGCGATGACGTCGGAGGCTAGGAGCTTGCGTTCAAAGACCGTTAGTCTTGCCCATACCGCCTCAAACACCTCTAATGATTTACCGCAAGGGGCTGCGGCTGAGTTTGGGTGGCTAAAATGGCGATGATTGACAGCCCCAGCGCCGCCGCACTCACCATAAACAGAGGCTGATAACTGCTAAGACCATCGGCCCAGTAGGCCATCACATAGCCAACGACACCCTGAGCGAGAGCAAATGCCAATGTCATCATGCTCCACGCCTTGGTATGGCGAGCCAGCCCGACGCATTCAAGGGTGTAAGTTGAAACCAATGTCACGGTGCCCGGAGTAAAGGCGCCAACCAGAATGGAGGAAAGCAGCAACGAGCCAGAGCTGGTACTGATCAGGGGCAGCGCCACCCCGAAGGCTTTTAAGGTAAACGCCATCACCAAGGCTCGCTTTACCCCCAGTCGGTCACCAAGTTGACCGGTTATCAACGGACCAATGGCTGCGCCCAAACCAAACATAGCCCAGAAAAAGCCGCCATGGAACTGGCTCATCTGCAGCTCTCGCACCACAAAGTCCACCCAAAACAGCGTATGGGGCAGGTAACCAATGGCGTTAAAACTGTAAGCGAACAGAATTAAGCTTAAGGTCACCCACTGACCTTGAGACAGATCCCGCAGCCCGGCAGTCGCCGCCATGGTGGAACCATTTGGATCACTGCGCCACATGGGCCAACTGAGCACGGTAGCCACCAATGAGATCGCCCCCATCCCCAACCAAGCACTGGGCAAGCTCAATAGCAGCAACAACGGAATCAGGGTGCCCGATAACATCGCCCCCATGCCGATGCCCGCAAACACCACGCCACTGACACGGGCTTTAAGCTGAGGTTGGTGTAGCCGCACAATCATCGGTGGTGCCAACACCATCAACATGGCTCCAGCCACGCCGGCTAAGGTTCGCCAGCCATAAAACCACCATAATGGCCCATGTTGCCACGCGCAGCAGAGGTAACTCAGGGTACAAGCGATCATCGCCCAACGAACCAGATTGCCACGCTCAAAATACTTCACCAACGCGTTGGCCGCTGGCGCTCCGAAGATGTACCCCAGCAGCGTTGCAACCCCGAGGTAGGACGCTTGGGCCTCACTGAACCACTGCTGTTGAATCAGCGCCGGAATCAAAGCGATGTAAGCAAACCGACCGATGCCGTTACCGACTAGGGTTGCCGCCAGCCCCGACAAGGACTGGCGATTAACCACTTGCGCCCTCATGCCATCGCCTCTTCAGGCTGAGACGACTTAAGGGCCATCATCTGCGCGACGACTCGGCCAGCATCCACAATTGCGGTGGAATTCACCCCAGGCCGAGGTACGATAAAGGTGTAGAATTTACTGCCCTCGGTGGGCATTCCCAGCGCCCACATATCCGGAACCGGCCGACCATTGCCATCAACCAGTTGCAGATCGCAGGTCACCTCAATGCCTCCTGGGTGGTAGTCGCGGTTATAGAATGGCCGAGCGTAACCACGGCGAATCAAATTTCGCCACAACGGCGGCTGGTCCTGCCCCGGAGTTGGCATGGCGATCTTAGCCTTCACCAGCCGATCCGCTTGATGGCGAGCCTCTGGCCAACGAGCGCTGTGTAAGCTGAGTTTTGCGCCATCGCTGGAGGTTTCAAATAACACATCTGGACCTAAGTTGATGCGAAGAATGCCCGCATCGATCAGCGCCAACATCTGCTCAATTCGTTCTTTCGGTGGCCCCACGGCGATGCGATTCATCACCGGCACAAAGCTTAAGTTAAACCACCGCTGAGATTCCGGAGTGAGGCCAGCAAAGTCGATGGCATTTCGAATCGGGTCGCGAAGATCTCGCAATACGTCGCAGGCGGCCTTAAACGCACTATCGACATTGCCTTTATTGGCCTGATGCAGATCTTCTCGCAGGTACGCCATCAACCAGTGATCAAACTGTTGTGGTGAAGCCAGAACCGACTGAGGTATGGGGCTTACCATATCTTGCCAGCTCAATTGGTCAGTGGCAGGAATACGGCTGCTGATCAGCGCCTGGCGGCCGCTGGCATCACTAAACAGGAATTCATTGGCAAAACGCTGCGCGGCAATCACCCCCTGCTTCTCTTTTAGGTAGGCGTGATAATAGGCGTATTCCATGTCTAACCACAGCAGCGGGAATAGCTCGTTAACGAAATCGATCTGCCCTTGCTGGCGCAGTTGTTCCACCGCTTCAAAGGTCAAGAAACGCCCCTGATACTGTTGGTTCTCATGCTTTTGATTGGCTGCGCGGCCGGTCAGGGGCAAACCAGAACGGGAAAATGCCATCAGCTTAGGTTCTTGTCCCGACGCCAGATAACGCAAGCTCTTATCCACCGGGGAGCGCACAAACTGCCCGCCACGACCTTCGGTGAGTTCCGCGACCACATCACACATGGTTAGTCCCATTCCCTGAATCGCCACCGTCATATCTGGAGTGATTCCCTGCAGCTGAGTGTCTACCGGGTAGGGATCTTCAATCACCAAGTCATGTTGAGGCTGCTCCGCCTTGGGCTTGGTGTGCCCAGTGGCCAATACCAATCGGTCTTGATGATGGCGCTCTCCAAGCTCATCCATCACTACCCAAGCATCTTGATGGCGCTCAATGTCCACCACCTCACACTGCTGATGCACAATTTGAACGTTAGCTGGAGCCAGATCCTGAAGATAGAGAAATACCCAGTTGAGGTAACGTCCAAACAAACGTCTTGAGTAGTAACCGTCAACTCTCAAATTCTCAGGTCGCCCCTCTTCCGGAGTCAGGCTCGATAACCACTGATAAAAGTTGGGTCCTTGAATCACCGCTCCCGCCTGCTTCACCGATTCATCGGCAAACATGGTGATTTGCTCGGCAATGGTGTTAACCAATAGGTAATCGGGTTGATGGATATGGTGACAGCCTGGGCCAGCCATGGAGGGGTCAAACAGGGTAATCTTTAAGGCTCGTTCTGGGTGATTCAGGCCAAAAGCCAACACACGTTCAAGTGCACTCAGACCACGGGGGCCGGCCCCAACAATGCCAATTTTTACTACTGTCATGGAACATCCTTTCTCGTGACAACAACATCAGGTTACGGCGCCGCACTTCACAACATCCTGTTCAGATTCACCGTATAAGCGCCGTCAAGATAACAAGATTAGCCCTTGTAACAAGTAGGGGGTTTTCACTCAGCGGCGTACGAACTTCAACGTCCACCTCCCGTATTTCAAAGCCAAAAAGTCCGACTTACTAGCGTTCCCAGCTTTTAACCTTGGAGAACGCCACAGATAGTTCCCAAGTTTGCTGTCACACCAGCATAACGCCTTGTTCATGAGCCAGACTGAGTTTGATTCAAAGGGGCTAAGTTTCGATTTCTCGCTCAACACCAATGGCGAATAACTCACTTAATTAGGGTATTTACTCTGAACTAATGCTCTCTAGCAGCAGGCTCACGGGCAAGCCCCTCAAGCAGCAATTTTTTTCTCTGATAATCTCTAAGCCCATCCAAGTCTTATTGACGCTGTAACCCTCATTAGCTCTCAATTCCTACACTAAAAAGTAAGAAAAACAGGCTGATTACTGCGTTTTCCTACGAGGTCATACCTGTTCACATAACGGTAATAATCTGATATCAAACTACTCAGGCTTACTCTGAGCCTACAGCCAAGGATGTCATACCATTACGGTATTGGAGGCTTAAAAACTATAACGAAGAACAAGGAAGACTCATGAGCTATACCCGTCGCCGTTTCCTGCAGACTCTTGTGGTTTCTGCCGGTGCTGTAACCCTGTCCAGCCTGACTGGCTGTTCTAATGATGACAATACCGACAGCCAACCTTCGGACTCATTGCCCACCATTGCACCAGAGTACTTTCCACAATCCGTGATGTCCGGCGATCCCCGCCCAGACTCCGTAATTCTGTGGACCCGAGCCATCGATGGTGATGCCGATCTCAGTGTGACATTACAGGTCGCCAAAGACGCCGAATTTACCGAGCTACTGGTCGATGAAGCCTTCACCACCAGTGCCGACAACGGCCGCTGCCTCAAAGTGAGAGTCATCGATCTTGACGCTCATCAGCACTACTACTACCGCTTCATGTTCCAAAAAGAGGGTAAGTGGATGAGTAGCCGCATCGGCCGCACCAAAACCGCAGCCATGGCCGATGCCGATGTGCCGGTGAAGTTTGGCTTTGCTTCCTGCCAAGACTATGGCGGTCGCTACTACAACACCTACCTATCTTTGCTGGCCCAAGACGATCTAGACTTCGTCCTGCATCTGGGTGACTACATCTACGAGACGGTAGGCGACAGTGGCTTTCAAGATGCCACCGAAGAGCGCAGCATCGAATTCCGCGATCCAGAGGGTGCCATTCAGATGGGCACCGAAGACGCACCATTGGCAGCCGCAGCCAGCGTAGACAACTATCGCCAACTGTATGAAACCTACCGCAGCGATCCGATTCTGCAACAGGTGCACGAGCGCTTCCCACTGGTCGCCATCTGGGACGACCACGAATTCTCCGACGACAGCTGGCAGGACGTCGCCACCTACTACGATGGCGCCAAAGACGAACAACACAGTCAGCGTAAACGCAACGCTGAGCAGGTCTACTTTGAGTTCATGCCCATTGACCATACCTCAGCCCACGGTGATGACGGCGCTGGCTTGATGGCTGTAGATGAATCTCAGCTGTTTCCCAACACCAAGATCTATCGCGAATTGCGCTTCGGTCAGCACCTGCACCTCGCGCTCACCGATTACCGGACTTTCCGTCCAGATCACCTGATTCCTGAAGATGCCTTCCCCGGCACCGTGGTCATGGATGCGGCCACACTCACCGCATTTCTCACCGCCACAGGCATGCCGCAGCCGGTTGTAGACGCCACCGTCGCCGCCATGAGCCCGGTCATCGACATAGACGCACCGGAAATGGCGGTATACAAAGCCAGCTTCATCGACCTGTTCACCGGTCTCTATACCCAAGAGCTGGCCACCCGATTGCAGATAGACCCCGCCACAGCGGCGGTAGAAGCGGCCACTCGAGCCCAGAATGCCATCCAAGGTAAGCTGACCAGCAGCTATCTGAACTTGGCCCTCGCTGGTGCTCAGACCAGCCTGCCGGCAGACCACCCTCTGCAGGCGTTGCCACCACTACCAGAAACCGGAATCGAAACCGGTCTTGGCTTTTACACCTTGGGCAAGACCAGCCTGTTTGCCGATTTAGGCGCTCGCTATCTGGTGATCAAAGACACCTTTGACCTCTATGCTGGCTACCTAGAGTGGTTGGCCCAGCAGGAAGGAAAGAGCGTGCAAAGCCCCTATGATGCTGAGCAGCTTGCGTGGCTCAGCGGCGTACTGACCCAAAGCGATGCCACCCACAAGATGATGGCAACCTCGGTGTCTTTTGCGCCACTACTGGCGGATCTGTCTGATAGCCGTCCCGATAGCGGCGTGCCGGATCTGGAGGCGGTACTTAACTCCGATCTGGTGCCGTCGTCTCTGAAACAGCGTCTTTACCTCAACGTGGATCACTGGGATGGCTTCCCACAGTACAAAACCAATCTGGTTAAAGATCTGCTCAGCCCTACCGGCACCATCACCTTTGCTGGCGACATCCACGCCACCTTCGTAACTCAGCACCCAACGGATGCAGCCACTGGCAATACCGCCATCGATTTCACCACCAGTTCGGTCAGCTCTGGCACCTTTGGCTCATTTTTGGATGAGGGCCTTCAAGGTCTGTTGTCTCAGCTGGGGCCGGTACCGGAGGAGATTGATCAGCTCAAATATTTCTTCGATACCATCGCTTTGACTGCCAGTAAGCGTGACGACGTCACCTCAAAGCTGAAGTTCTCAAAGATGTGGGAACACGGCGTTGGCGTGGCAACCGCCACCTCAGACGGTGTGCAGGTGGCCTTCCACAACATCCCTACTTTCTGGGATGGCACCGACTGGGTTCGCACTTCGTTCTACGACAACCCACAAGCCTTCTTGGCCCAGGTGCGCACGCACTTGGTTAACTGGAAAGATGGCGAGCTAACTATCCTGCCCGCCTAAGCCCAGATAAGCCAAACTCTAACTAAGCCAAAACAAAGGCCAGCGTTCAAGCTGGCCTTTCTTGTTATTGCGGCAAAGAAAATTTAGCTCGGAATAACCGCTCTACCCCTTGCTCAGATATTCAACGCGATTTCGCCCCAGTTCTTTAGCCTGATACAAACAGTCGTCTGCTCGTTTTAGGACATGGGACTGAGTCTCGTTGGGCTGACACTGGCTAACCCCCAAACTGATGGTCAGGCTCCCAATGTATTGAAACTGGTGGGCTTCTACTTTGAGCAGCAACTTCTCAGCCAACACTAAGGCTTGCTTGAGGTTGGTTTCTGGGCAAACAATGAGGAACTCCTCCCCGCCCCAGCGACCAAAAATGTCAGCGCGTCTCAGCCCTTGTTGAATCAACCCCACCAGCTCTTGAAGCACTTTATCCCCGACCATATGACCGAAATCGTCGTTGATCCGCTTAAAGTAGTCGACATCAAACAAAATCACTGAGTAGACGCGCTCATAGCGCTCAGCTCTAACGTGCTCTTTCTGCAGAGACTCATCCAGCTTGTATCGATTGTAGATCCCTGTCAGTTGATCCGAGGTCGCCATCTCTGACAATAACTGGTTCTGCTTCTCAAGCTTAAGGTGGGACGCATTGATCTCCTTATAAGCCTGCTCAAGCTGCTGGGAGCGGCGATACAACTCATTTTCTGTCAATTGCACCACTTCTCGAGCAATGTAACCGATCTCATTATCGGGAAACTCGTAGTGACGTCCCCGCTCAGTATCCTTACGAATCAATTGCTTAACATGAACGAACAGTTCCTGCATTGGCTGAGCAATTTTCCGACTAAATACCGAACTGAATAGGAATATCAGCAATAGCGCCACGAAAGCCAAGATAACGATATTCCCCAGTACCTTATATAAAATAGGCTCAAGGGCTTCCCAAAGATCAATTACCGTAAACAACCGCCATCCAGTTTCGTCGATAGTAGAATAGAAAGCTAACTTGTAGTGACCCGCATAGCGATAATTCGTAAAGCCTTGCGTCGTTTCTAAAATCACATTGGCGTCCATGACACTATCAATATTGTGATTAATTAGATCAGGGTTTCCATGAATGATAACTTTCCCCGTAGAGTCCGTAATGAAACTGTAAAAAGACTGATACTCTGTCGCTCGCTCATTTAGTAGATCAGTGATCACCCCAAGCGCACTGTCGATGGCCACCACCCCTTGACTGCCATCAATTGGATTGGTGAATGCCTTGCAGGTAGTAAACAGCCAATCGTTGTACACGACGTCACGGTAGGGCAACCCGGTAACCCGATTTGGCGAACGTTCAATGGCTTGCAGATACCAAGGGCGGGTAGAAGGCTGATAACCATCGGGAACATTCCAAGTATCGATCAGCATTAGGTCGTTCTGATAACCGGCATAAACGTGAGTGATCCGAGTACTAGTCGTAGTAACAATGCCGAACTTTTTCGTTAATTGCTGGTGTTCAACCTCAGACAGACTGGCGGCTTCACGGACGATATCGGTAGTCGCGAACTCCTCCACCATCGTGGAAATATCATTAAAATGTGCGTCGATACTGTAGTTGATGGATTGGTTTTTCTGCTTAACCAGTTCGTGGGCTTTACTGCGCTCAGAGTCATACAACAGCGCAATCATAAGAATCACATAAAAGAAAAATATGATGCCTAGATAGAAGCAGCTCTCTTTAAAAATCTCTCTTCGAATACTCGAAGCTGGCTTTTTCATAAACGACTAAACCCATCACAATCACTTTCTCTCGCTAAGCGAGGCCGGATTAAATTTATCAGTAAGAATAGAAAAGGATAACCAAACCCACTCACACATACTAATAAATTGAATAAAATCCTCTCAAAAGCGTCAAATAGCACTCGCTTTTATCTTTCTAAATAGATATAAAATCACCGGAATTTAATTCAAGACTAAGGCGTAATAAAATCGCCTAGACACACTCACTTTTTTTACAGCAAAACCACAAAAAATCAGCAACCCAATTCAGAACAGCCCCGATGACAACAAAGCAGCTACAATCATGGTGATAAATTGATCAGAATTTATTTTTAAATATTATTCATTAATTAATGTGTAAATTTTGCTTATCGCGCATCAGCATTGTGATTAACCGGTCGCTTATCTGAATAACCCCATAAACAAACCACTCTTTTCAAAATTCCTGCGATGGAGTATCCCGTGCTATCCAGTTTCAAAGGCCGACTGATCGGCATGATGATGTTGTTACTCACTCTAGCTTTGGCCATCAGTAACATCATTGCCTATAACCGTCTCAGTCACACCATCAGTAGCGACGCTGATCGTTTCTCTATGAGCAATGCAACCGAAGCATCCACTCAAGTGGAAAATTGGTTTCACACTATCCGCGATGGTTTAATTGAAGCCGCCCCCAGTTTTACCTCCCTGTATGACGACCAGCTGATCGTCGCGATGCTGCGTCAACATGCCTCAGCGTCTCAAGCCACCAACATTCTAGTGGGTTATGAAGATGGTCGCTCTTACGGAGCCATCGGCGGAAAACGCGATCTCGCAAACTACGACCCAAGACAGCGAGACTGGTATCGCTTGGCAAAAAACGCTGGCCGAACTGTGGTCACCGAGGTGTATAACGACGCCATCACCAACGCCATGATGATCAGCATCTCCACCCCGTTCTACGACGACGGCCGTCTCAATGGTGTGATGTTGGCAGACATCGAACTCCATGAACTGGATGAAATCATCGAGCGAGCCAGCTTTGCAGGTGCCACCATCATGGTGATGGATCACAGCAGCCTGATGTTGGCGGTCAACACCAATAAATACACAGCCGGCAAATCCAAACTGGCGGAAGTTTCCGGCCTCAGACCACTGACAGAAAAAGTGATGACTGAAGGCAAAGGTGCTCACCACTATGAACTCTTCGGCGTTAATAAAGTTGCCTATTTCCAGAACATCAAACTGGATGACAACAACCAATGGCACTTCTTTATTGGCCTCGATACCTCAGTCGCCTATGCAGAGCTGAAACAGGCCACCACTCAAACCCTGCTTTGGAGTGCGGTGATGCTGATCGCCTCAATGCTGGCAATGCTGGCCTCACTGTCGGTGCTCTACCGTCCCATTCTTGAACTCAAAGATACCGTCAACGATCTGGCCAGCGGTCAAGGCGACCTAACTCAGCGCCTAGCCATTCGCAACCAAGATGATCTGGGTCAGATTGCAGGCAGCATCAACCGCTTTATCGAAACCTTGCAACAGCTGATGCTCGACGTGTCTCACTCCAGCTCCGATTCCGAACAGGGCACCCAACGTTTGGTAGCCCAGAATCAACAAAGCTACCAATTGCTGCAAAAGCATACCGGCGAAACCGAGCAGGTGGTCACCGCCATCAGCCAGATGAGCGAAGCGGCCCACAGCATTGCTAGAGATGCGGTACAAACCGCTGAGCTGACTCAATCCGCCGCCCAAGAAGCCAACCAATCGAAAGAGGTTGTTAAAGACGCCGTTGCCAGCTCTTCAGAGTTGATCAACCAGGTAGAGACCATGGAACAACGTATCCAGGCGATGACCAGCGACACCAAGCGCATCGAATCGGTTCTCGATGTGATTGGCAGCATTGCTGAGCAGACCAACTTACTGGCACTGAATGCCGCCATTGAGGCTGCCCGTGCCGGTGAGCAGGGCCGAGGATTTGCCGTGGTTGCCGACGAAGTGCGAGCCCTCGCAGCCCGCACCCAAGAGAGCACCTCTGAGATCAACACCATGCTCAACAGCCTCAGCCACGCCAGTCAGGAAGTGGTTGCCGCCATGGATGAGACCAAGCAGGTGTGTGAGCACAGTGCCCACAATACCGCCAGCGTCAGCCAATCTCTGGACACCATGACCAACTCCATCGTGGCCATTGATGAGCTCAGCGCCCAGATCTCCGCCGCCGCCGAGGAACAGAGTACGGTGACCAAAGAGATCAACCTGAACATGTCCCAAATTCAGGAGCTAGTCGGTGAGCTGGGTGATACCGGCAGACAACTATTGGGTGAAACGGAACAACTGCAAAGCAGCAATCAGCAGCTGGGCAGTGTGGTCTCTCGCTTTAAACTGCAGTAACACCTAAGACACTAAGGGCGCTCCATTGAGCGCCCTTTTTTGCCTGAATGACCTCATTCCAATAACTCGGATGCAGCTATCCCATGGCTTGCTCTCCTAAAAAGCAACGCTTCAAAAACCGGGTGGCCCAAACCAGAGCCGATACCCTCACCTCGCTAATAACCCACCCCGTCTTTCTAGTAATAGTCATAGCAAATTGGCTCTGTGCAACCGGAGTTCGCATTTAGGTTCGCTGCAGTCGTTTTTCCCTCTTGCTTAACAAAGCAGATCAAAAAGCCAACACTGCCATCAATTTATTACTCAGCTCCGCTTAACAGACCGAGACTGACTTGCCAATTTTGCCATTTTGGACAAAAAGACCCAAAAACATGCCCTTTTATGTCCCACCCATTCAAATCACCCATAATCGAAACAAAAAACCACAAATAGCAATCAAACCAGAATTTAATAAAGCCAAGGCAACCATACAGCGAACGATGAACCAATGAATAGAAAGTGTGATTTTGATCCAGTGTTATTATTTGAGACTTACACGGTGTTACCAAGATAATCCTCGACGAACTAAAGTGGCAAAGGTCACTTTACGCAGGGCAAGTGCGACGCACCTGCCCTTTCACACTCATCACCAATAATGATCGAGATAACACCATGGATAGACGTCAGTTTTTTAAACTGTGTGCGGCTGGGGCGACCACCTCAGCCATATCCGCTCTGGGGTTAATGTCCGAAAAGGCGTATGCCGCCGTTCGGGAATTTAAACTGCTCAGAGCGAAAGAGACGCGCAACAACTGCTGCTACTGCTCAGTTGGTTGCGGCCTGTTGATGTACAGTCACGGCAGTGGCGGTAAAAACGTTGAACAGAGCATCTTCCACATCGAAGGTGACGCGGATCACCCAGTAAACCGCGGCGCACTTTGCCCTAAGGGTGCTGGCTTGGTGGACTACGTAAACAGCCCCAACCGCAATCACTACCCAGAATACCGTGCTCCAGGTAGCAACAAATGGACTCGCCTCAGTTGGGAAGATGCTCTAGAGCGCATCGCCAAACTGATGAAAGCGGACCGAGATGCCAACCTGATTCAGCAGAATGATCAAGGCACCACGGTAAACCGCTGGCTCACTACCGGCATGATGACTTCATCGGCTCAGCCCAATGAAGGCGCCTTCATCACTCACAAATTTGCCCGGGCACTGGGCCTGGTTGCCATCGACACCATTGCGCGTAACTGACACTCCCCAACGGTAGCAAGTCTTGCTCCAACATTTGGGCGTGGTGCCATGACCAACCACTGGATCGATATCAAGAACTCAAACGTTATCATCATCATGGGCGGCAACGCTGCCGAGGCTCACCCTGTCGGTTTTGGCTGGGTAACCGAAGCGATGGAACACAACAACGCCAAATTGTTGGTTGTGGATCCCCGTTTCACTCGAAGCGCCTCGCTGGCGGATCACTATGCGCCGATTCGCTCAGGTACTGACATCGCCTTCCTATTGGGCGTCATTCGCTACCTGATGGACACCAACCAGGTCAACTTCGACTACGTTAAGTCCTACACCAATGCCAGCTACATCGTTCGTGAAGACTTCGACTTCCACGATGGTCTATTCAGCGGCTTTGATGAGCAAAACGGCAGCTACAACAAAGAATCCTGGTTCTATGAGCTGGACGACCAAGGCTACGCCAAAACCGATCCAAGCTTCTCCCACCCTCGCTGTGTGTGGAACCTGCTGAAACAGCACGTCGAACGCTATGACTTCAAAACAGTCAGCAACATCACTGGTACCCCAGTAGACGACTACGAAGTGATCTGTCAGAACATCGCCAGCACCCACACCCACGATCGCGCGGCGACCTTCATGTACGCGTTGGGCTGGACTCACCACAGTAAGGGTGCCCAGAACATCCGTACCATGGCCATGGTGCAACTGCTGCTGGGTAACATTGGTGTACTAGGTGGCGGTGTAAACGCGCTGCGTGGTCACTCCAACGTTCAGGGCGCCACTGACATGGGTCTACTGGCACAAGCGCTGCCCGGTTACCTGAAACTGCCTAACGACAAAGACACCGATCTGGCCACCTACTTAGAGAACCACACTCCGGTTCCTCTGCGTCCAGGACAGACCAACTACTGGCACCACTATCCGAAATTCTTCGTGTCACAAATGAAGAGCTTCTGGGGTGACCGCGCCCACGCCGGCAACAACTTCGGTTACGACTGGCTGCCAAAATGGGATCTGCAGTACGACTTCACCAAACACACCGACATGATGTATCGCGGTGAAGTGAACGGTTACATCGTTCAGGGCGTCAACGCCATCAACTCAATGCCAAACCGCAACAAGATGCTGACTGGCCTGAGTAAGCTGAAGTATCTGGTGGTGCTGGACCCATTGGCCACTGACACCTCCAACTTCTGGCAGAAAGACGGCGACTTCAACGACGTTGAACCGTCGGAAATCATGACCGAGGTGTTCCGCCTACCAACCACCTGTTTTGCCGAAGAAGAGGGCTGCATCGTCAACTCCGGTCGCTGGATGCAGTGGCACTGGAAGGGCGCCAACCCACCGGGCGAATCCAAGTCAGATTCTGAGATCCTCTCTGAGCTGATGATGACTCTGAAATCCCTATACGCCAAAGAGGGCGGGGTATTGCCAGAGCCGATTGAAGCGGTGAAATGGGATTATGCAAATCCTCACGCTCCTAGCCCGGAAGAGGTGGCGAAGGAACTGAGCGGCAGCGATCTGACCACAGGTAAGCAGGTCAACAGCTTCAGCCAACTGAAAGATGACGGCTCCACCGCGTGTGGCTGCTGGATCTACTCAGGCTCTTGGACCGAACAAGGCAACCTGATGGCCCGTCGTGACAACCACGATCCATCGGGCAAAGGCATCACCCCAGGCTGGTCATTCTCCTGGCCGGTGAACCGCCGCGTGCTCTACAACCGCGCCTCCTGTGACGTGAACGGCAAACCTTGGGATCCAGAACGTACCATCGTTGAGTGGAAAGACGACAAGTGGCAAGGCATCGACGTGGGTGACTTCAACATGAAGCTTAACCCTCAAGATTCCGCCCACCCGTTCATCATGCAGCCAGAGGGCGTCGGTCGCCTATTCGCACTGCGCAAGATGGCAGAGGGTCCGTTCCCTGAGCACTACGAGCCGGTGGAATCGCCAATTAATGGCAACCCTCTGCACCCGAAAGTCAGCCGCAGCCCAGTGCTTCGGATGCTGGAGGGAGTCGAAGAGACGCTAGGCAACAACAGTGAGTTTCCGTATGCGGCGACCACTTACTCGTTAACCGAGCACTTCAACTTCTGGTCTGCACACTGCAAGTTGGCCGCCATCTCCATGCCGGAAACCTTCGTTGAGATCGACGAAGTGATGGCCAAAGACAAAGGCATCAACAATGGCGACTGGGTTACCGTCAGCTCCAAGCGCGGCCAGATCGAGACCAAAGCGTTGGTGACCAAACGTCTGCAGCCACTGAAGGTGAATGGCCAATGGGTTCACACCGTCGGCTTGCCTCGTCACGGTACCCACGGCGGTCTAACGCGCAAAAGCTACAGCTGTAACGTGCTGACCACCGAAATGGGTGACGCAAACACCCAGGTACCAGAGTACAAAGCGTTCCTGGTCAACGTCACCAAGTCTGAAGCGAAGGAGAAATAACCATGTCATCACTAGACGTTATTCAAATCTCCGGAACCTCTGAGGACGCCAAAAAAGGCAACCCCCTTAACGACGTGCAGAAGGTGGCCAAGCTGTTTGATGCCACCAAATGCAACGGCTGCAAAGCCTGTCAGGTGGCCTGCTCCGAATGGAACGACCTGCGTGCTGACGTTGGCAGTTTCCAAGGCAGCTACCAGAACCCTGCGTCGCTTTCGGATCAGTGCTGGACACTGATGCAATACAACGAGGTGATGGACAACAACAAACTCCGTTGGCAGTTCACCCACACCGCTTGTATGCATTGCGAAGATCCCGCGTGCTTGAAGGCCTGCTCCACCAAAGGCGCCATCGTTAAGCTGGCTAATGGAACCGTACAGCTCAACGACGATAAGTGCATCGGTTGCGGCTATTGCGTCTCCGCCTGCCCGTTCGATGTGCCGAAGCTGGACAGCGCCAACAACAAAGCGCGTAAGTGCACCATGTGCATCGATCGTCTTCAAGTTGGCCTAGAGCCAGCGTGCACCAAGACCTGCACCACAGGTGCCCTGCGTTTCGGTACTCGCGAAGACATGCTGTTCCAAGCCGAGTTGCGCGTCAAAGCACTGAAGGAGAAAGGTCATCACAACGCCGGTATCTATAACCCTGAAGGGGTAAGCGGTACCGGGATGATCATGGTACTTCATGACATCAACAAGCCGGACACCTACGGTCTGCCTGCGAAGCCAACCACACCGCTGTCTGTGGATCTGCGTCAAGATTGGATCAAGCCTTTGGGCGCCGTTGGCCTGTTGGCCACCGCTGCCGTGGCGTGCATCCACAAAGTGACGGTAGGTCGCAACATCGTTGAGGAAGAGGAAGCCGAGCATGGCGCCCACACCCAAGAGGAGGAGAAGTAATGAACAAGTCTGAAATGATTGATCGTCACAGCCTGTTCGATCGTCTCTGCCATTGGTTCATTGTGGCCACAGGTTTGGTGACCTTCCTAACCGGGTTGTCGTTCTTTTTCCCTAGCTTTCAGTGGCTCGGTGCCATCGCTGGCACTCCAGAACAGGCCAGAGCGGTTCACCCGATCATCGGCTTGATGATGTGCTTGCCACTGATGTTGATGCTGGTGCGTTACTACCACCACAACAAATGGGAAAAACACGACCTGCCGTGGATGCTGGCCATCAAGGATGTGATGTTCGAGAACGAGGACAAAATTCCTCCAGTCGGGCACTACAACCCTGGCCAAAAGGTGCTGTTCCGCGCCTTTGTGCTGACCTCTATCGGTCTCACCGTCAGCGGCATCATCATGTGGCAACCCTACTTTGCCCCTTACTTCGCGCCAGAAACCGTGAACTGGGCCATCCTGATCCACGCCGTTTGTGCGGTGATCATGATGATCTTTGTCTTAGTTCACCTGTGGATGGCGACCTGGGTTGAGGGATCCATCCCAGGCATGTTGTACGGCAAAGTCAGTCGCGCATGGTGCCGCAAACACCACCCTCTAATGCTTAACGAAGATTCGGAAACGGAGAAGCATCAATGACCCAGACTGCCGACATCCCCGTGACGCCACTGAGTGAGTCACCGTTGGAACTGAAAACCCTGCTGGCTGCCGCCCCTTTGGAACTGTATCAGCATCGGGCAAAACGCCTAGAAACGCTGACATCAGATTCCCCTCTGGCGGATTACCTTGAGCTATGCCGACGCCTGGCGTTGGTGCAGGCAGATTTAGCCGCCAACGCTGATTTCGGCCCCAGTCCAATCACCGAAGCTCAGGCTTCTCTGAAGGTCATCGGGCCGGAGACTGACGTCTACTGGCAAGGGGTGTTGCAGCAACTGTTGGCCAAACTGTTGCTGCAAACCGAGGAGCCCATTGCTCGGGTAGTACGCCTGCTGATGCAACAATCGCAACAGCAGATCGCTACTTGGGGGCGGGCACTGCGTCAGGGACAGATCAGTCAGGTTCCCGCTCAATTCAGCCTATTTTTATGGGCTGCCATGGGCGTGTACTGGTCTCACTGGGCACCTCTGGTCATCAAGCGCATGGATCTGCGCCAGATAGAGCAACAACCTCTGTGTCCGGTATGCGGAAGCCATCCGGTAGCCAGCGTCATCAAGGATGAGCCCCGAGCGGGCCTGCGCTACCTGCACTGCAGCTTGTGTGAGAGCGAATGGCATTTCATTCGTGCCCATTGCAGCAACTGCGGTCAGGACAAGGAGATGAGCCTGTGGAGCATGGACGATCATCAGGCCAAAGTCCGCGTTGAAAGCTGTGACGAATGCCACGGCTACACCAAGATGCTGTTTGTCGGTCAGGCTCCAGAGATGGATGCCGTGGCCGACGATCTGGCCACTCTGGTTCTCGACGCACAGCTCAGCGAGCAAGGGTTTGTGGCCACCACAACCAACCCAATGCTGCTGGCTCACGAGGCTGACGGCAGTCAGTAAATCAAGTGGGAGGGTTCGCCCTCCCCTTTCTCCACACCAGTAATGAAACAGACGATGATTCAAATACCTATATCACTCCAAGACCTTTATCGAACCCTGCCCTCCATGGACAGCTTGCTCGCGCTATCCGGTCTAAGTGAACTGCAGACGGAGTTTGGCAAAACCGCGACTAAGACGGCGTTAGACCAACTACTTGCAGAAGCTCGAACCTTGATTGCCACCGATCGGCGTTTGCCGCCTTGGTGTGACAATCTCGATGCCTTACCTGGGTACTTGCATGATCGCCTCGCTCAGCAACATCGCCTCAGTTTAACCCCAGTCTGGAACCTGACTGGAACGCTGCTGCACACCAACCTAGGTCGAGCGCAGCAATCGGAAGCGGCCATCGATGCGGTTACCTCAGTAATGCGCTACCCCACCCCGCTGGAGTTCGAACTTCACGCTGGCGTTCGCGGTCATCGCGACAACACCATCAGCAACCTAATGCAGCAACTGACTCAGGCCGAGCAGTGCTGTGTGGTCAACAACAACGCCGCGGCGGTATTGCTGATGCTGTCCAGTGTCGCCGCTGGCAAAGAGGTGATTGTCTCCCGGGGCGAGTTAGTTGAAATTGGTGGCGCCTTTCGCATCCCCGATATCATGCGCCAAGCGGGTTGCACCTTGGTGGAAGTGGGCAGCACCAACCGAACTCACCTTCGGGATTACCAGGAGGCCATCACCGAAAACACCGCCGCCATCATGAAGGTGCACACCAGCAACTACCACATCTGCGGCTTTACTGCCTCAGTCGAAGAGGCGCAATTGGCTCAGCTGTGCCGCGAAAAAGGGGTACTGCTGATCTCCGATCTGGGTAGCGGCTCATTGACCGATCTACGCCGTTTCGGTCTCAACAACGAACCTACCCCCCAACAGATGTTGGCCGATGGTGTCGATCTGGTGAGCTTTTCTGGCGACAAACTCCTTGGCGGTCCGCAATCTGGGCTGGTGGTGGGCAAAAGCCAACTCATCAAAAAGCTGCAAAGCCATCCACTGAAACGGGCGCTTCGCTGTGACAAGATGATTCTGGCCGCCTTGGAAGCCACCTTGCGCCACTACCTCTATCCTGAAACCCTAGACAAACACCTGCCAATCATGGCCAAACTGGCGCGAACCGAAACGGAGTTGCGCAGCTTGGGATCGACACTGCAACAGCGGATCCAGCCACATTTCGAGCCCCACTTCAGCGTTGGTCTTGTCAACAGTCGCACTCAAGTGGGCAGTGGTGCCCAGCCAGACACCACCTTACCGTCGATCTCCCTTAGCTTTAGCGCCAAAGGTAAGCTCAGCCTGACCCAGCTAGAAAAGCACTTTAAAGCATGTGAACGGCCGGTTGTGGGGCGACTAACCAACGACCAACTGTTGCTGGACCTTCGCGGCGCTGACTGTGCTCTGGCCATACAAGCCCAACTGCAGCGGCTGGGAGACGCCCTATGATCATGGTGACGGCCGGTCACGTTGACCACGGTAAAACCACCCTGATTCGGGCTCTCACGGGCACCGATGCCGACCGACTGCCGGAGGAGAAACGCCGGGGCATGACCATCGATTTGGGTTATGCCTTTATGGCGATACCGAACCAACCTCCATTGGCCTTTATCGACGTGCCGGGTCACGAGAAATACATCAACAACATGTTGGTTGGCGTCAGTCACGCCCGCCACGCACTGCTGGTGATCGCCTGCGACGATGGCGTAATGCCGCAAACCCGAGAACACCTGCAAGTGCTGTCGCTGCTGCAGATTCAGTCTCTGACGCTGGTGCTGACCAAGCGAGATCTGGTGGATGCCAACCAAGCTCAGCAGGTCGCCCAACAGGCTCAGCTGCTGCTGCAAAGCTATCGAATGTGCGCCAATCAGGTTTTTGAATTCTGCCCCAATGACGATGCCGCCTTAACTGCCCTTAAGCAGCACATTCAGCAGTTAGCTCAGCACCATGGCGCCAACACAGAACCCCAGCAACAGAACTTTCGCATGAGTTTGGACAGAGCCTTTACCATCAAAGGCGCTGGCTGGGTTGGCACCGGCACCGTCATCAGTGGCCAAGTGCAGGTTGGCGATCTGATCTACAGCTCAGGTCAAGCTGGTGCCCTGCGAGTTCGCGGTATTCATTGCCAAGGACAAACTAGCGATACCGCCAGCAGTGGTACTCGGGTGGCTCTGAATCTCGCAGGCGTCAGCAATCATCGCCCCCTGCAGCGGGGCGATTGGCTTTGCAGTCTTAAGCAGCCAGAGCCCTGCCCCAGACCCGTAGTCACCATCCGCACCTTTGCTCCAATTAATCACTGGCAAAGCGTGCACTGTTTTCATGGGGGCGACCACACCTTGGCGCGGGTCTGTCTGCTGAATGAAGCCAGCGATGAATCAAACGGATTAGCGGAGCTGGTGCTCGAAAAGCCGATGCAGCTCTGTCAGGACGACCCCATCATTCTGCGTCATGCCGATGGCAAGCAGACCTTAGGTGCCGCCCGAGTGTTGGCGCTCACCAGCCCCAATCGCAAAAAGCGCACCCCTGAGCGCCTATCGCTACTGACGGCTCTGGCCCAGACCTCCGATGCCGCCACGGCCATTAGTCTATTGGCACAGCGTCAGGCGCTGGCGAATGACGACCTATGCTGGCGTTGGCAGATGAGTCCTCAAGGCGTTAGCCAACTGGCACACACCATGGGACTTGAAACCATTGGCGACCACTTGGCATCAGCCGCGCTCCTTGATCAGCAACAACAGAACTTGGTTGAACATCTCAGCCAATACCACCAAGCCCACCCCGATCAGTTGGGGCTGGGTCGTCAGCGGTTACTCAGAATGAGCCACTGCTCACTGCCAGAACCGGTGGCACTGGAGCTCATAGGCCGACTTACGGAGCAGGGTGTCATGCAGACTCGAGGCTCTCTGCTGCAGCTTCCTGAGCATCAGACCACTCTCAGTGAGGATGCCCAGCGCTACTGGCAGCAGCTAGCGCCTAAACTGGCGCAGGCGACCACACCGGTGTGGGTTACCGAGATGGCCGAGTGGGTCGATGCCTCACCGGCAGAGCTGCGGCCAATCTGCTTCCAACTGGTGCAGCAAGGCTACATCACCGCCGTGATCAAAGATCGTTACCTGCTGACCGACACCCTGTGCCATTTCGCCGATCTGATTCGCTCCCACATGGACAGCGCATCCGCGCTGGAGACCAGCGAATTTAAAGCCATGGTCAACATGGGACGTAAGGTCAGCATTCAGGTGTTGGAGTATTTCGATCGCAGTGGATTTACTCAAAGAAAATTCCGCAGCAATTGCCGCAAGATTCGAGACAGGGAATTGTTTAAATCAGAAAGGGAGTGGCGGAAGAACATAGGAGTCGAACCTACCTGGGACTGCTGGCAGCCCCACCCGGATTTGAAGTCCGGACGCCTCACCGGAGACGAAGTTCTTCCTTCAGAAGACGGGAGAACAATAATAGCCACCGCGTAAGTTAGCAATACAAATTTATATTTAATCCTGGGTTAGTGATTTATATCTCACTTTAAAATCCGGGACAGACACCTATTACCTTTCACTTATTAAAAAGACTGTTATGGACAATATAAATACAGAAGTAACATCAAAGAAAGACATTATTCTTTTTGAAAAAAATGGCATCTCTAATTTAACTGATTTTGTTGCTAATGAAGTTCGTGTGGCTCTGGTTTATAACGGCGTTTCCCATACGGTAATGTTGGCCAGCCCTAGAGATCTAGAGGCGTTTGCCATTGGCTTCACTCTGTCTGAGCGCATTGTTGAACATACCGACGAGATCAAAGGCATCGATCTGGAGTACGTCGAATCCGGCATCATCATCCATATAGAGATCACCCAGCGTCGCTTCGCCGCGCTAAAGCAGATGCGCCGTAACATGGCCGGTCGTACCGGCTGTGGACTGTGCGGCGTGGCGCAATTGGATGAAGCGGTGAAACCAGTGATCCGTTTGGACTCCGATGCTCGCTTTAATATTGAGAACATCGAAAACGCCCTCAGTGGCATTAAAGACAACCAGCAACAGTTTGAGCTTACCGGCGCCACTCACGCTGCAATGGGCCTAGATGCCTATGGCAACATCATTGACGCCTATGAAGACATTGGCCGTCACATCGCTTTGGATAAGCTGATTGGAGCTAGCCACCTCAACCAAACGCCGCCACCAAACGCCGTCCTATTGACCAGTCGAGTCAGCTTTGAAATGGTGCAAAAAGCCGCCAGCGCCAACATTCAAATTCTGTTTGCCCTATCCGCGGTGACCTCACTGGCCATCGAACTGGCTCAAAAAAGCAACATCACCCTAGTGGGATTTTGTCGTCAGAATCGGGCAACCATCTATTGTCATGAGTTTCGATTTGAGCTGGAAAAACCCGCCAGTTTGGCACAAGTTGTGTAAAGGGAGGCTAGAGGCTAACAAGCGTTCACACTCATTTTTGCATCGAGAGTTGGCCATTCTAGCTTTAAATTTATTCGCGCATGTCATGGAGATGGGAATAGGGGTTCTATATGGTACAACTTGATTCACTTTATCAATTTAAAAGTGAAATACAGGTAAATGAAAAAGCCAAAAATTCTACAATTCACTATTCATCACTTTATTTCACAGAATGAGTGAGGCTGTATTATTAGCAACTTTAATGGGGTGTTGACTCCGGCTTAGCTCTTTGTTTTCTCTAATTCTAGACTTTGATAAATTTAATTGGTGGGAACATATAATAACAGTGTTAATATAGCGCCATTAACGATGATCTAGCCACCAGCGCAGTAACCGTAGTTCGCCAAAACCAAACCGCTACGATCCGCTTTGACGCCACTCAGGGGGATTTATGTCCGCAAAATCGATTAGCACCGTTCTACTTGCCTTAAGTTTAGGCTATTTGGCCTTTCAGATTGGTAGGGTGGTGGATGAGGTTGCGAACGTCAGGCAAGCCCTTCCCCCATTGATGGTGCAGATTCAGAATATTGAGCAATCTGCTCAGTTACCCCTGATACTTGAACAGGTCGAACTGGTCGCAAAGGCAATACCACCAACGGTGGATACCATTGATAAAGTGCAGCGCCAAATTCCACTGATCGTCGATGAGGTGGCCAATGTACGACACCTAGTTCCATCAATTTTAGAAGAAACCGCCCACATCCGCCGCGTCCTTGATGATGTGGTCGCGGAATCTACTCAGCTTCGTTCCAGTATCGATAATCAACTGCCAAGCATTACCAACAGCGTAGATGGTGTCACCACCCAAGTACCTTTAATTTTGGCCGAATCCGAGAAGATCCGACAGCAGGTTCCACAGGTACTGCAAAGTGCGGATCAATTGTTAGATAAAGCTCAGAGTGTGTCTCAGGCCGCGGGAAAAGAGGCGGCTACAGGCGTGCTAAAAGGCTTTATTTCTGCCCCTGTCAACCTAATAGAAGGGGGTATTGATCAGGTAAGAGAACCCATTCAAAAAACACTCGAAGAGACGCAAGAACAGAATTAGCGTCTTCACTAAATCCTATGGACTCTCTTTATAAATTACGGGTAAAGATGTGCCAACCAGAGCAAGGCGCTGTTAAAGCGCCTCCCCCCTTAACGGCTATCGAGTTAGCTGAGTAATGACCTCTTGATGCTGAGGATACAGCTCCAGTAACTCCTGCCGTTCAAACAGCTCGAAGTCCCCAAAAGTAAACCCTGGTGACACCATGCAGCCCACCAATGAGTAACCGGGACGGTTCATGGCCGAGCCAAAGATAACCCCTCGGGGCACCAACACCTGAGGCCGCTCGCCGTTCGCCAGATCCATACCCAACTGCACCTGCTCTAAACGACCATCGGGATGGATCATGCTGATGGTCAACGACTTGCCGCCGTGGAAATACCACATCTCATCGGCGGTCAAACGATGAAAATGGGACACTTCGCCACACTTCAGTAAAAAATAGATGCTGGTCCACAGCGCTCGACTGTCATCAAAAGCCTGATCAGACACAAAACTTGGGGCGTAGTAGCCCCCTTCAACATGGGGCTGAAGCTGGAGAGATTGGATAAGTTGGTCAGCGGTTTGGGTCATACCATAGTGCCTAAAAATCAGTGTAAGTACCCCCGATTCTTAAACATTTTCTTAGACAAAAAAAGGGCCTCATACGAGGCCCTCTATTCATAGTCACATTACTTGTTCATCTGCTGGCGAATCAGCTTAGAGTGAGTAATGTCATCGGGCGCGTCGGCATTAAGCTTCTTCGCTTCAGCGGCGTGGCAGGCGATGCAGGTACCCACACGCTGAATCTTCTGCTGCTCCGCTTTATTGAACGGACGAGCACCTTTGTGGTTGGTGGCCTGCAGCTGCATGCCCTGCTCATCCACGATGCGCTCCAGTTCGAAGTCGATGGGCGCTTCACCATCAGGGAAGTTACGCTGAATGTCATAGATACCGCTGCCTACGCCCCACACTTTCGGGTTGGTGTGACAATCGGTGCAGGTACGAGACTGCTTGCTGGTGGTGTGCGGCACAATCGGGTTATGCGCGATGCCACTGGTGCCATCTTTAGTGGTGTAGGTTTTATTCGAGATAATCCCCTGCTCCCCATTCACCTGAGTCAGGAACACCTGACAGCCAGGTACATAAGTCGAAACCTTACCACGATGGTTAATGCCCAGCGCTGGGCTGTCCCAACGAACGTAGCTGCGAGACTCTTTCCAAGCAAACGCATCACCGGCGCGGTTGCTCTTATGAGACGCTTTGGAAGGATCGCCGCCGGGCTTGGCAGTTAGCCAATCACCGGATGACTTGCCGATATCTTGCTTAGCATGACAGCCGTAACACTGAGGTGCCCAGGCACTGTGGCAGGTGTGACACTCCAATTTCTCCATGTGAACAGGAATGTCGACCATGGCAACCTTACCTTCTGGCGACAGTGCCAGAGGCAGACTCTGCAGCTGGCCGTTTTTCTCCTCTGCTGGCATCAGTTGAGGCACTTCCAAGGCACGATCTTGACCTTTGAGGTTAATAATCACCTTGTCACCTTGGCGCTCAAGGTGATCCATAGGATCCCCATGAATGGTTGCCAGGGTAGCTGGGGACTCGGTGGTGCCGTGACAAGTTTCGCAGCGAATCTCTAGGGCGTACTCTTTCTTCTCGTACAGATAACCGTCACCGTGCATTTCGTTCTTGGTGTGACAATCCACGCACGTCAGGCCAGCGTCATAGTGAAGGTCTGCCTGCAGGAAGTTGTAGTGCTTCCCGTGCAGCTTGCCCTGCTTACCGCCATTTTCTTTAAATGGAGTACCGTAGCCGTCTGACTCCATCATGCCCGCATAGCTCATGCCGGTACGACCGCCACGGTTATGGCAGTGCTGGCATTGTGTTACCGAAGGCACTCGACTCATCTTGTGCATTCTAGGGCGATCTTTCTGCGTCTTATCAATGGCTTTGTCTCCACCTTCATAGGTGGCGGCATTGGAGTATTCCACATGGCAAGCCGCACAGCCGGAGGCGCGATAGTCGCCATCACGTTGATGACCATCACTCCAGATGTGACAGCGCAGACATTGGTTACGCAGGTAATCATCACCGATGGAGTTGGTGTCTGACTCCGGTTTGGTTGGGTCATAGCTTGGCAGTTGGGTTAGCTCAGCGACGGTACCTTCACGACCGGTCTTCAATGCTTTGACGTCATAGGTAGCGTGGATGGAGTCACGAGTCTGGGCACCGAAGTCATACCGAGTGCCAGAGATCTTGCCGGCGCTGGTGGCGTGTAGGGAGGTTTTGGCGTTGGCCACCTCCTTCTTATGACATTTGCCACAGGTTTGATCCACCACCCGCAGATCCGTGGGGTTGGCCCACATCTCCTTGTGCGCCAGCTCAAGCTCAGTAGCTTTACCATCACCATTGTGACACTTGGTACACGACAGTTTGCTCATCACCTTGGTATCGGAAAACTGCTCGATCCCCTCGTGACAAGACAAGCAGCCTTTATCGCTATCCCACGCAGCATAAGCCGGTGCCATCAAGGCAGCCGCTAAGCCACAACCTGTTAAAATTTTTGTTAAATAGTTCATCATCACCCCTAGCTTTTAAGAAGCTTTTTCGTTAGGCGAGATCAGTCTACCCCTACTACTTTGGTGATACTTTGATCCTGTTTCGTATTTTTGGTAACCATCAAGAAACAGAAAAAAAACACTTATTTGATGAAAGATTTAATTAAAGTCACCAGCGAGTCCTCTGTTTTTTAACATCGCTACCGCCTCCTCCAAGGAGATGAAGCGGAAAAAATATGTTTTCCAACTCACCATGCTTTATGCTTCTGCTAGAAAACTTTTCAGTACGTCGTTAAAGGATTTTATTCATGACCATCGCCAAAATCGGCATCGTGACCGTCAGTGACCGCGCCAGCGCCGGCATCTACGAAGACATCTCTGGCAAAGCGATCATCGACACCCTAAATGAATACCTCACCTCAGAGTGGGAGCCTGTGTATCAGGTGATTCCCGATGAGAAGGATGTGATTGAATCCACCCTAATTAAGATGGCCGATGACGATGGCTGTTGCCTGATTGTGACCACTGGCGGCACCGGTCCTGCCAAGCGCGACGTCACCCCAGAAGCCACCGAAGCGGTGTGCGATCGCATGATGCCAGGCTTCGGCGAGTTGATGCGCGCCGAATCGCTGAAGTTTGTCCCAACCGCCATTCTGTCACGTCAAACCGCCGGTCTGCGTGACGACTCGCTGATCGTTAACCTGCCAGGCAAGCCTAAATCGATTCGCGAATGCTTAGATGCGGTGTTCCCTGCCATCCCTTACTGCATCGACCTGATGGATGGCCCGTTCTTGGTTTGTGATGAAGCGGTAATTAAGCCATTTAGACCAAAAGCCAAATAGGATCTGAGCACGAATTCCGGCGCCCCTGAGTTTACTCAGTGAGGCGCCTTTTTTATGGCTGAGCCTCCCGCCAGTTAAGCCCATGAGTGCCGATCCTGGTCACACTTCCTCGCTTATCCCACTTCATAGATAACGATTAAAAATGAATCGCATTTAGATTTCGGGCAAAATTGGAAGCCTTGTTGCAATTCACTAACCATCGAACGTAGGAAATGAGCCAGTGAGCCTTCAATTGGATCAAAACTCTCAACTCAGCGCCCTTAAAACCAAGCGCTATGCCGACCTTCTCTTGGTTGAAGACGACCTCGAGATTGGTGAGTCTTTGGCCAACACCCTGCGTCAACGGGGCCATCGAGTTGAGCTAGCGACCGATGGTCATCAAGGCTTAGTACAGGCACTAACTCGTGACTATCACCTAATTCTATTGGATAAATTGCTGCCCAAACTGGACGGCTTTGAGCTGTTAAAACGGTTAAGACAAACCAAAGATACTCCAGTGATCATGCTCACCGCCTGTGGCGATGAGAATCAGCGCATTGCCGGCTTTATGGAAGGCGCCGATGACTATCTGCCCAAGCCATTCAACCTAACTGAACTGATGCTGCGCATTGATGCCCTGCTCAGGCGCAGTAAACAATCCGCACCGGTAAAACAGGAAACTCATTCTCTTAGCGATGGCGAGTTGCAACTGGACACCAAGACCCGATGTGCCAGTTGGCAAGGACAGGAGCTCAACCTGACTCCCATCGAATATCATCTGCTCGAAGTGCTCATGAACCAGCGCCACGAGGTACTCTCCAAGCAGTTTTTGTATCAGGAAGTTCTAAACAAGCCCTACGGCCGTTATGACCGAAGCTTAGACATGCACATCAGTAATCTGCGCGGAAAGCTCAGCGCCTTGATGTTAGACACAAAACGCATTCGCACCGTTCACGGCAAGGGATATCGATACCAATGAATCGGCGCCTGTTTCTGCGTATGTTCGCCTGGCTACTGATTGTGGCCATGGGCACCTTTACCTTAAGTCATAACCTAGCTTCATCCTTAAACAGTTCACTCACTCGGCTGACACCAGAGCATCAGCAGCAACTGTTGGACTATGCTGAGCAAGCCGAGTACTACTACCAGCATGGACAGCTGGATAACATTAGCCAGCTCACCGCTAAAATCGCCGCCGAGCAAGGAGCTTGGTCAGCCTTAAGAGCCAGTAACGGCACCCAGTACTCTTATCAAGCCCTGCCAGCACACCTTGCGGATACTTACGATTTTCGTCGCAAAATCACCTCACCGGTCCACACCTTTTTTACCAACCTAGTGATCGGTATTCCGTTTAAAGATGGCGGCAGTTTTGTCATTGAACTGCCCGCTCATATGTACCCACAATACGATGTTGAGTTGATTCGGTTACTGCTAACCTTAGTGGTTCCCACCATTGTACTGTTGTTATTCTGCTGGTTTCTGTATCGCTATATTATGCGGCCCATTGAGGCACTGAATCGGGCGACCATCGCCCTTGCGAACGGCAACTTAAACAGCCGCGCCAGCATCCAACTACCCAAAAACCGCAACGACGAGATCACCCAGCTAGCGGACTCTTTTGACAGCATGGCAGACCGTTTACAGCAGTTGATTACCACTCAGCGCCAACTGCTTGGGGATCTGTCTCATGAGCTGCGTACTCCATTAACCCGCATCGATTTGGCCATTAACCGCTGCAAAGAAACCTGCCAAGAGCATCCAGAGCAACACCATCGCATCAACCATGAACTGCAGCGAATTAATGCCTTAATTGAAGATGCTCTGACCTTAGCGTGGCTCAGCGAAGAACCGAAGATTGCCAACGAAGATAACTTCGACCTCGCCAGCTTGTTGGACGTGATTGTTGAAGATGCGGCCTTTGAATACCAAAACCACCGGATTGAGCGCCACTACCAACACTGCCCAATTGAACAGGGCAATCAACGCATGTTGGCACAGTGCATCGAGAACGTACTGCGAAATGCACTTAAGTATTCACCACAGCACACAACCGTTACCGTATCCTGTGAATTAGACCAGGCTCACTATCTTCTTAAGGTGTGCGATCAGGGGCCAGGGGTTCCCAAAGCCAACCTAACCGACATCTTTAAGCCCTTTTACCGTCAAGATAAAGCCCGTTCAAGGGAGATAGATGGTTTTGGCCTTGGGCTTGCCCTGGTTAAGCGCCAGATGGAAGCCATGGGCGGCAGCGTTGAAGCCCGCAACCGTGCCCATGGGGGATTGGAGATGCAGCTGCGAATTCCACGCTAGCTGTCGCCCCATGGCTCTGCAGTAAAACGCCTCATCCAGCGAGGCGTTTTACTGCATCTCTTCGGTCCCCTCTAGAGTTCATTCTTTAAATTAATCTCAGAGATTCAACCCGGCGGCCCCTCTAGCCTTTGTCATCAAACGGCTATCGCTCTTGCAACCAGAGGTTGCAATCAACGCTCCTTAACCCTCATTTACCCCGCCTATTCATAGCCCTAGCCATGCTCACCAAGCAAAACCGATAGACCGGTAAACCACACAACTGGTTTAGTTCAGGACAAGACAAATCAGTGTGTGACGCAAAAATGAGCACAAAGGGTCAACATTCTCTAAGGGCCAAGCACAAAAAAGCCGCTGCGGTGGCAGCGGCTTTGGATTGTGCTTAAAGGAGGTTGACTTAGAAGGCCGCCGTAATCGACAGGTTGAAGTTGCGATCTTCACCGATGGCCACTTCGTCGTAGTCACCACCACCTAGGTAGTCTTCGTCAAACAGGTTTTCGACGTTGAAACGAATATCGATGTCAGCGTGCTTGGTTGGCAGCTTGTAGCTGGCACCCAGATCAAAGCGTACGTATCCGTCTTTGGTGATGGTGTTGGCGGTATCGGCAAAACGCTCACCCACGTAGATTGCGCCCAAGTTCAGAGCCAAATCATCGTTCAGCTCGTAGCGGGTCCAAGCGTTGGCACTCCACTCTGGCGCATCAATCGGACGATTACCCTGCAAGCTGGTGTGCTTGGTGTATTCCGCATCTAGGTACATGGCAGACGCCGACACAAACAGCGAATCGGTTGCGCGGCCCTGAGCACTCAGCTCGAAACCTTTGTGTTGCTGCTCACCATCTTGACGAGTTTCATCGGTGTAATTTGGATCATCAATCTTGTGAGTCAGAATGATGTCCTCTTTGGTGATATCGAAGTACGCACCGGTCAGCATCAGATGGCCATTAAACAGCTCCGCTTTGGCACCCAATTCGTAGGCCTTCGCGGTTACAGGATCCAGATCCATGCCATCGTTGCGGTCATCTTCGTTATTCACTTGCCCCTGAGGCTCAAAGCTCTCAGAGTAGTTGGCGTAGATGGACACATTATCAATCGGCTGATAGATCACCCCGAAACGTGGCAGCACACTGTCGCTGTCGTCGCTTGAGTTATCGGTATCTTTATCCAGCTCGTCATAACGAACCCCTACCAACACCTTCCACTGCTCGTTAATGGTGATCAGATCCTGAAGGTAGACGCCATAGTAGAGGTAAGGCGTACCTTCGTAAGGGGTAGCCGTGTTGTAGTCCAGATCCGGAGCGGCCACTGGGCTGCCATTGGTGACAGTTTGAGTAGCGCCTTTTTCGCGTAACTGGGTGTAGGAGTAATCCAAACCATTGGCACCAAACAGCACCTGATGCTCGATCTCTCCAGTAGACAGCTCTGCGGTGAAATCAGCATAGAAGGTTTTCAGTTGCCAATCGTCGTGACGGTCAAACGGCTTGATGTCGTAGGTGCCTGTTTGCGCATCATAGGTTTTGTACTGAGCCGCAGAATCGAAACGGTGACGCTCAAATTTCTGGTGGTTGTAGCCGGTCTTCAAGGTCAGGTTGTCTGCCAAGAAGAAGCTGGCATCGAAGCCGTAGTTTTCTGCAGTAACGTCGATCTTAGCCCAAGGTTGGTCCCAAACTTGGTCTTCGCCGCCAATCAAGTTGCCGTCGGCATCCAACCAGCCACCAACATCGATACCGGCCTCATCTTCCGTACGGTCATAATGCACGTTGATGGTCGCCCAGTCACTGATGTCGCCCTCTAGCTGTACAGAGCCTAAGAAGCGGTCGCGTTCGTTCTGCTCACCGTTCTGGTACTCACGCCACATCTTTTCGTCTTGCTTCACCAGCACAGTGCGGCCACGAAGTGTGCCCTCTTCATTCAGGGCACCGCCCACATCCAGCTGATACCGCATAGAGCCTTGATCGTCAAAATCGGCCGCCACTTCAGCAAAGCGCTCAACGGTCGGCTTCTTGGTGACCATGTTGATCAAACCGCCTGGCGCAGATTGACCATACAACATGGAGGATGGCCCCTTAACCACTTCAACACGCTCCAAAATCTCAACGGGATGCATGTAGTGAGACCATACTTGTTGACCATCTTTCAGGTAACCAGTACCGGTATTCAGAGGGAAACCACGCAGGCTGAACTGCTGACGGTTCCACTTTTCACTGCCTGCGGTTACCGAAGAATCGTTGGTCAACACCTTGCCCAGGTTGGTGGCAAGCTGCTCATCAATAACGATCTCTGGAATTACGGCGACGGATTGTGGAGTGTCCATCAAGCTAATGTCACCACGCAGAGCACCTGATGCACTGCCATTTTTGTAGTCGTTAAAGCCACTGGCAGTCACTTCGATGCGCTCAACATCTTTATATTGATCTTGCTCGGCGGCAACCACTCCGGCAGAGGCCATCAACATCGCCATTGCGATTGGAGATAGTTTCATTACAGGTACTCCGTGAAATCTCTTACTGAAATATTGCGGCGAACTGTAAATGCTAACGATTCTCACTGCAATAACTTGCTAACACCTCAGCACAAGATCACGCAGAGTTTGTGAAGCCCTAGATAAGACTGATTTTCATTTGTAAATATTGTAAGCATGGACTTGCGTTTACTGCCTTATGAAGGCTGCTAGCCAAAACCATCGCCACCAACATGCTGTCTTTTTTGACATCAAGATGAATTGCGCGCAATATAATTGCAAAACATAAACCTGCTAGGCGCGGTTTGTCTTTGGTGATGAAAGTTAACGCAACCACAACCAACTTCCGACGTAAAAATGGGCACCAAAGATCACCAGTTGTTAACTCTCGACACTTTTTACTTGGACGAGGAACCGAACCATGATCACCCTACATCACCTAAACAAATCCCGCTCTAAACGCATTATCTGGCTACTTGAAGCGCTTCAGGTTCCTTATCAGATCAAGGCCTACCAACGAGACAAGCAGACCAAACTGGCCCCGCCAGAACTCAAGCAGGTTCATCCACTGGGTAAATCTCCGGTCATTGAGATCGATGGCCAAATTCTGGCTGAATCAGGTGCCATTACCGAGTATCTCGCGGATCGCTTTGGTCACCATGAGCTGGTTCCCGCTAAAGACTCGCCAGAGTACCCACGCTATCTTCAGTGGTTGCATTTCGCCGAAAGCTCCGCCGCTTTACCGCTGCTGCTGCACTACTTTTTGCTGATGGATGGTACCAAGACTCAGTTTTTGGACGGTTACAGCAAACAGGAGGTTGCGTTGATTCTCGGCTACCTCAATGACCACCTAAGTCAACAGGAGTGGTTATTGGGCTCTCAGTTCTCCGCCGCAGATATTCTATTGTCATTTATTGTTGAGATTGCCAATGAGCTCAACCTGTTAGGAGACTACCCTGCACTGCAAAGCTACTTGATTGCGCTACTCAAAATGCCAGCCGCCCAAAAAGCTGCAGAGCTGGAGCAACATTACGACAATGACCTGCCGTAGCGGCGAATTTACTGAATATCGTAAAAACAAGCCGTTGGCACGGCTTGCTTGCGTGTTTTTAAATCAATCTGCATCGCCAATATGAAATAACGTAACGGATTATCGCTTTTCCGCAGCTGTCTCAATCCTTTCACGAAATTTCGTTTAAAACAGCGTATTCATACCGCTGGTACGCTATTTGCTGTCTCCTTGAGGTGACTAACTCAAGGACTCTTAATGACCAAAATAATAAGCTCAATGTTGATTCTAATGAGCAGCCTTTGCCTCTCCCTACCATTGATGGCCAGCACCGATACCCGAGCCGAAATCGGCTATATGGGCTTTGAATCCCATACCCTAGAACGCAATCCAGGCGCGTTCGACCAACCCTATCTGTTATTAAGCCATCAACAGCCTCTGGCCAATCAAAGTTTGTTTACTTCCGTGAAGTTGGAGAACCCTGGACGCCTAGTGCAGGATCAGCAGCATCACAGCGGTCGACAGGCGGCTAAGCTTTTTGGTCGCTATCAGCCTCAGGCGACCGGCCAGAGGGGGCTGTGGCTACAGGGGTTTTCGATGCTGAGTGAGAATATTGTGGAGAACAATCTGTTCATGGGGCTCAAGCAGGGCAATCGCATTGGCACCGTCGACATGAAATTCGGCGCCGGCGCCCACTATTCATTTGGCCGTTCCGAATTCTCAAAGCAGGACTATGCCGCTTGGTCAGGCATGGTAACCACGGTGCAGCTAAACTGGCGCTACGCCAAATCCAACTTGAGCTTAGACTGGATTGGTCACTATTTCAGAGACGACAAACACATGGACACCTTTGGCTATCATGGTCACGGCCAGCAACTGACACTGGCGGCCAATCAGCCATTGAGCGAAAACTGGCAATTTCAAAGCAAGCTAACGGGCTATAAAAGCCTAGGTGCCAACCCCAATGACGGCCTTGAATATGCCGTAGGGATAAATTATCGCTTCTAATGATTGAGCGAAAACTGGCAATTTCAAAGCAAGCTAACGGGCTATAAAAGCCTAGGTGCCAACCCCAATGACGGCCTTGAATATGCCGTAGGGATAAATTATCGCTTCTAATGAGCGACCACATTGAAATAAAAAAGCCCCGAATCGCAAAGCGAAGCGGGGCCAAACAATATGAAGCTAATTACGCCAACTTGAATCGATGAACCATGGTTTGTAATTCAGACGCCAACTGGCTCAACCCTTCATTGGTAGTCGCAATCTGATTAGCGCCGATGGCCAACTCTTTGGAAGACCCATCGATGGACGACATGTTTCGAGTGATCTCTTCCGAAACCACGGCCTGCTCATTACACGCGGTCGCGATCTGGATGTTCATGTCAGTAATCTCTTTCACTGACGCCGAGGTTTTTTGAATCGCCTCCACCGCCATTTTTGATTGAGACACGCAATCTGCGATCAAACTGCAACTTTGTTGAGCTTCCTTACCCGCAATCGACGCACGTTCTTGCAACTGAGACACAATCTCAACAATACGAGCGGTCGACTCTTGAGTACGGCCAGCCAGAGTTCTAACTTCGTCAGCAACCACTGCAAAACCGCGACCGTGAGAACCGGCACGAGCTGCTTCGATGGCCGCATTCAACGCCAGTAAGTTGGTTTGCTCCGTGATGTCTCGAATAACATCGACCACCACGCCGATGTTTTTGGAGTCTTGTTCCAACTGAAAAACCTGTTCGCTGGCAGCAAGAATTACCTGTTCGGCTTGGGTGGTACCGTTGATCCCTTCGGTAACCAGTTCCACTCCTTGATTGGTAATGTCTTGAGCATCAGTGGCAGTAGACGACGCGGTTTCGGTATTTTGGGCAATCTCATTTACGGTTGCACGTACCTGATCCATGGCACTAACCATGCTATCAACCTGTTGTTGTTGTTGGCCAAATCCCTCCGAAGCTTGAGTGGTTACCGCGCCCATCTCGTCGATGGCACCTCCCAACTGCACCACTCCAGCCGAAATCGACTCCAACAGCTGTTGCAAATTTTGCTGCATCATTATGCAGTTATCTGCTAATTCACCGAGTTCATCATTGTTACATTGCTCCCGAGGCAGTTGATGAGTTAAGTCGCCACTGGCAATACTGGTGGCCAGTGCTTTTACCAGCTCAAGAGGTCGACAGATAGTATTGGTCAATAACCAACCAAGTACCGTCATTAACAGCACAATACCGGAAACCGCCAGCACACTTAGCTTAACCGTATTGGTATAGGCCTCTTCGGCGGCAGCCGATTCCAACAGAGCGTATTGCTCATTCAATTCAACCAAACCCTCGATCGCTTCCACCAACGCCAAAAATTCAGGGTAGTATTGATTAAGCAATTGATTGGCACCTTGTGCATCACCGGCACGCACCAGATCAATAAACTCTTGATTGTGCGCTGAATACACATCCCATGCTTTTTTAACTCGATTATAGGTTGCGGTATCGGTGTCGTCCCAAAGACCTTTTTCGTATTCAACTAGCTGATTCGATATTTTCAACTCAAGCTTGCTGAAGCTCGCTAAAAATACATTTACTTTTTCATCATCAAGATTCAAGGCCAAATGAAACTGGTCTTTTCTCAACGTGTTTGAATCAGTCTTTATATTTTGAACCAATATAATACTTGGAATCGTTGCCTGGGTGATATCTGTGATTCTCTCATTAAGATTTGCAAGCCTTAGATCGACAAAGGCGGTTTGTAACAGGGTGGCAAGCCCAACGGCGAAAAAGATAAGTAATATCTTTCTTCTAACAGGTAAGTTTTTCATGGCAATAGCTCAATCAGCAGGCTCAAATTTTACTTTAACCACTCTCAAATTAGTGAGCCCAATAAAAGGTAAAATATATTTTACTCTATAATTTTGGATATTCCTTTTTCACATATCTAGGAATAAACATCATGATAAAAAATATTATCAATTTAGCTCATTTAATGCGCAACTCATACGATACATAAGCAGTTTTAAAAAGTCCGATGTCTCCACGCCCTAAAAGAGCTGATCTAGGTAACACAAAAAAGTCTGTTTCTTTATTCCCACAAGCATTAACGAGAGCTAACAGCAACCTTAGTGAATCTGATTTCTTGGAATTTGCGGTGGTAATACCAGTCAAAACTCGATGTGAGTGAAATTATTGAAATTTATTCACTTATCACAACAAGACAAGGTTCAAATTTCAAGAAATCCACATAAAAACCAATACCAAATTTTCGACACTCTCATAAAATACCAAGCAACTACAAATCACTTGCAATTTAAATCCCGTGAAGAATCCAGTCAAATGTAGGAAAGGTATTACCTACTTATTCCTATTCATGAGCACACTGTTATTACAAGGGTGCATAAGCACACCGGAAAGAGTTAATTTCACTCAACCAAACTCTGAGAACAATGCCATAACCGTACCCGAATTTACCTCTTCAAAACTATCAAAAGAAGGGGTTGCCATTACCGCATTATTCCCAGAGAAACAATATAAAAACTTTCCATCAAAACTCGTTTTCATTATTGAGAATAATCGAAATTCAATTATAGATATCAATCCAAAAGACCAAGTGCTAATTCAATCAAATATCAATTTGCACACTTATTTTGGTGATGAAGCAAAAAGCATTCTAACCGCTTTTGCCAACTCAGCCTTTGGTAAAGACTGCAAAGTCGATCCTGCGAGAACCATGCATAATTACCAACCTCCTCAAGGTTGGAACGCTCCATTAAAGGCGGTAGAAGTGGCGAGTGGGCAATCAATCACTGGCTATGTATTGGTGGATCCCGCCACTGAGCAACTCACACAATTAAACATAAAATTCGTTATCGATGGCGAAACATTCAACTTCGAATTAGATAAACAGGTTAAGTCCGAGTCATGAAAATAAATCCATTCATTATTCTAGCAGCGCTATGTTCATTGCCGACATACGCAACTCCAGAATACCGGGTCGACGTATTAAGTCGCACCTTCTTTCTGAATTCACTAGAACGCAGCGACAGCTATTACAACGAGTTTGATCCGGAGACGGTTACCTCCTATCCGTCATTTAACGAATCTTATGAGAAGTATCAGACTCAGGCATTTCACATTTTTGGCCGCGCCAAAATCAATGACTACTTAAATCTGGAAAGTACTGCCTACTTGGTCGGTAAACTCCATACCGATGTCGATAATCCAGATGGCATGGACACCATCTATGTGCTGCACAATAAAGATGACTCCTTTGCCAAATTGACTGGGGCCATTGAGATCATGCCGACCCAAAGCAGCAAATTGCGATACGGTTACATGCCCTTAGACTTAGAACTATTGGAATCGGGAGACATCAAAACCGCCCCAATCACCTTTTTGGCGGCCTCCATTCAATATCAAACGGATCTGGTCACCTTTGACCTCACTCGTGCCACCCACTCCGCGTCCGCCACGAATCAGGACTATGACAGCTACGGGAAAACCGACACTCAAGGAAACATTGTTCGTCGCGCTCCAGTGGATGTGGCCCAGATCGCGTTCTCCGATGGCCAACTCAGCGGGCTAGCCAGTTACGGCCGACAGAAAGGCTTACGTTATTACCGTTTGGCACAATTGGAGTATAAAACCCGCCTGACTCCTGCCCTATCCATTGAGGGAGGAGTTCAATATCGGGAACGAAAAACCATCGACAACTACGGCACTGAACTGGAAAACAACCATTACGCGGTTCGAGCCGGTGCCAGCTATCAGTTCCTAAGAACCGGCTTTGCCTACAGCTACACCAACGACAAAGACGACATTGAGATGTCCACTCGATGGCAAAACCAACAGGGGCAAGCGTGCGGCTCATGCGGATTCTATGTTGCTGGCTACAGTGACATCTCCCTGTTCCATCACGCTGGTGAATCCGCATACAAATGGAATATTGGTGCCGATCTCAGCCAGTGGATTCCTGGGCTCAACGTCGATGGCTATCTTATCTACGCCTACGACATGCACAGCCCTCAGAAGCAGCAAAACGATCTGGATAAATTGGACAACCGACAGAGAGAGTATGGTCTCAAAGCCTCCTACGCTTTAGGCGAAAGCGGTGGTGAAATCACCCTTCAGCATGCTCGAAACAAGCTAACCAACTACTCTCGGGGACTGTACGGGCCTGGTGAAGGTTATGAATTTGGCAACGTACGCACCAGTTATCAGACCCGACTGGTGGTGAATTACCCATTTAATTTGTTCTGATAAAAAGCCCCGGTCGCTAGGCGAACCGGGGCTTTGGCTTTCCCTTCCGAGGAATCATGCTCGAGTGCTCAAAAGCACTCTCAACAAGGGAAAGAATCCGTGCTTACTTGTAGGTCAGCTCGCCAGATTCCTTAATCTCGTCGTACCATACGTTGTGGTGCTGTTTCGCCCAGTTTTCATCACAATAACCGGACACCATGCACTCCATACCACCTTCGGACATAACGGTCGCCATGAAGATGTGAACGATGGAAAATGCGCAAACGATGATGGCTGAAGCACCATGGGTAAGGATGGCCAACAAGCTCAACGTGCGGCTTGGTTCAACCACATTCGGGAACAGCAGTACGATGCCAGAGGCAACAATCAGGCCTCCACAAAACGCAAAGGTCCAGAACCACATCTTTTCACCGGCATTAGCAAAGCCCGCATCCGGGTGCTTGCCTTTGAATGGACCAAAGTTGATGTAACCACCAACAACGAGGAACCAATCCAGGTCGTATTTCGCTGGAATCTGGTTCTTAGCCCACTTGATGCACATCAGTGCCCAGCCAAACATGAACGGAATTGCCATGTAGTCATGAACCGGTTTGGCAGCCGCCATGATGCTGGCAAAAGCCGCAGGCCCCAGCAATGGTTCAACAAACAGACGACCCGCGAGGATCATCAAGCCAGTCAAGATCAGCAGCAAACAGGGGATCGCCCCCAACCAGTGGATGGCCACGTCGGCCTTAGACCAACGGTAAACCAGTTTGCCAGAGAAGCCATCGTGCAACTTGGAGATGCCGTTGACCAAAATAAACAGTACAAAGACAGCGATCATGCCAAACAGCGCCAACATCATGCCTGGGGCTAGAATGTTCTCGCGAGTCGGCAAGATGCGCTCATCATAGGTATTGATCGCTTGAGCGTGGAATTCACTCTTGGAGGTGGTGTAGCCCTCTTGGCCCTCTTTGAGCGCCTGCCACACCACTTCCGTTTGATTGCCCGCCTGCTGAGCCACGGTACCCGGATCGTCAGCAGCGAATCCTAGCATAGGCAGCAGCAAGGCAAACAGCACCCATAATGGGCGCAAATATTGGGTTTTCATATCAGTTCCCTCGGTAAGAAACGTCGCGTTACTGATAACACCGACCGAGCTTTGAGTCGTCAGACACTGCGACTCGCAGCCCAGGGGTGTTATTGATAAAGAGCACCCCAAAAGGAGTGCTCTATAAAACATCAGCCGTTATACGGAGAATGCTTTACCGCCACGGTTTGCTACACGGTCACGGAAGATGTTGGACACCTGCTGTGCATCGCCGGCCAGAAGCGCCTTGGTAGAGCACATCTCTGCGCACATAGGCAACTTGCCTTCCGCCAGACGGTTGGCACCGTACAGCTCTTTCTCTTTGGCACTGCCTGGTTCGGTGTTCGGGCCACCGGCGCAGAAGGTGCACTTGTCCATCTTGCCTTTGGAGCCAAAGGTGGACTGTTTCGGGAACTGAGGCGCGCCAAATGGGCAGGCGTACAAGCAGTAACCACAACCGATGCAACGCTCTTTATCGTGCAGAACAATGCCGTCTTCGGTCTTGCTGAACACGTTCACTGGGCAGACTGCCATGCAAGGTGCGTCAGCACAGTGCATGCAGGCTACTGACAGAGACGCTTCTTTGCCTACCTGACCATCGTTAATAGTAACAACGCGGCGACGGGAAATGCCCCACTCCAGTGCGCTGTCGTTCTCGTTCTTACAAGCAGTCACACAGCCGTTACACTCGATGCAGCGCTTGGTGTCACACATGAATTTCATGGTTGCCATTGAGCTAATCTCCTCTAACGGCCGTTAAGCTTTGACAATCTGACACAGGGACGCTTTGGTCTCCTGCATCTGAGTCACTGGGTCATAACCGTAGGTCATGGCGGTGTTGGCTGATTCACCCACAACGTATGGCTTGGTGCTCACACCGCCACTTTCTGGGTATTGCAGCTCTTCACCTTCGAAGACACCGGCGAAGTGGTAAGGCATAAAGCACTCACCCGCAGTAACACGCTCGGTCACCATGGCTTGCAGCGTCAGTACCGCACCCTCTGGGGATTGCAGTTTAACGGTGTCGCCATCTAGGATGCCGCGGTCAGCTGCATCTGCAGGGTGGATCTCAACGAACATCTCCTGCTGCAGTTCCGCCAACCATGGGTTAGAACGGGTCTCTTCACCGCCACCCTCGTACTCAACCAGACGACCAGTGGTCACGGCCAGTGGGAAGCGTTTGTCTAGGTTTTCGCTGATCACCTTGTCTTGAATTGACTTGTACAGAGTCGGCAGACGATGCACCTGACGGTCATCGTAAGTCGGGTACTTAGCAATCAAGTCACGACGTGGGGTGTACAGCGGCTCACGGTGTACTGGGATCTCATCTGGGAAGGTCCATACACGTACACGAGCTTTAGCGTTACCGTAAGGGATACAGCCGTGCTTCATAGCAACACGCTGGATACCACCGGAGATATCGGTCTTCCAGTTCTTACCTTCTGCGTACTTCTTCTCTTCTGCAGTCAGTTCGTCCCACCAGCCAAGCTGCTTAAGCATGTCGGCGGTGAACTCTGGGTGACCGTCACCGATCTCGTTACCCTTAGAACCTGGGTCTTCAGCCAGAATGTTGACGCCATTGTGCTCAACACCGAAGCGTGCACGGAAGTTACCGCCACCTTCCATGATGTGCTTGGAGGTATCGTACAGAATGTGAGAGCCAGGGTGCTTCACTTCTGCAGTACCCCAACATGGCCAAGGCAGACCGTAGGTTTCGCCCTTAGCTGGGCCACCAGGTGCAGCCAGATCTTCCCAAGAGAAGGTGTGCCAGTTTTCTTGATGCTGACGGATACGCTCTGGAGACTGACCAGTCATACCAATGGTCCACATACCGCGGTTCCATTCGCGAACCATGTCGTCCACGTCTGGCTGGTTGTTGGTCACTTTCATGCGCTTGGTGTACTGCTCGGCGAAGCCTAGCTTCTTAGCCAGCAGGTACATGATTTCATGGTCAGGCTTAGCCTCGAACGCAGGCTCAATTACCTGAGAACGCCACTGGATAGAACGGTTAGACGCAGTTACCGAACCGTAGGTTTCGAACTGAGTTGCCGCAGGCAGCAGGTAAACGTTGTCTTTACGCTGGTGCATTACACCGGCCATGGTTGGGTATGGATCCACAACTACTACTGCGTCCATCTTGTTCAGTGCTTCACGCACCTCACGGCCACGGGTTTCGGTGTTAACAGACTGACCCCAGAAGAACGCCATACGTACGTTGTCTTTCTGGCCCAGTTTCTTCGGATCTTCCATCACGCCGTCGTGCCAGCGAGAACATGGAATTCCTGGGGTGTTCATTGGAGTTTTGCCCAGGTAAGTGCCTTGGTCGAAACGGCTCTTAACCCAGTCGTAGTCCAGATCCCATACGTTACACCAGTGCTTCCAAGAACCGGTCTTCAGACCGTAGTAACCTGGTAGGGTGTCGAACAGCAGACCGATGTCGGTTGCGCCCTGTACGTTATCGTGACCACGGAAGATGTTAGCACCGCCACCGGAGGTACCCATGTTACCCAGAGCCAACTGCAGGATGCAGTATGCACGGGTGTTGGCGTTACCAACGGTGTGCTGAGTACCACCCATACACCATACGATGGTGCCAGGGCGATGCTCGGCCAGAGTCTTAGCAACTCGACGCATCTGCTCGGCAGGAACGCTGGTCAGATCTTCCACTTCCGCAGGGTGATACTTCTTCACCTCTTCACGGATCATCTCCATGCCGTATACACGACGCTTGATGAAATCAGGATCTTCCCAACCGTTTTCAAAGATGTGCCACAGCAGACCGTAGATGAATGGGATGTCGGTTCCTGGACGGATGTGCACGTACTCGTCAGCGTGCGCTGCAGTACGGGTGAATCGAGGGTCGACAACGATCATCTTGGCGCCGCGCTCTTTACCAGTCAGGATGTGTTGCATCGCTACAGGGTGAGCTTCGGCAGGGTTAGAACCGATGAACAACATGCTCTTACAGTTGTGCATGTCGTTGTAAGAGTTGGTCATCGCACCGTAACCCCAGGTGTTGGCTACACCGGCTACTGTGGTGGAGTGACAGATACGAGCTGAGTGGTCAATGTTGTTGGTGCCCCACATGGCCGCAAATTTACGGTACATGTAACATTGCTCGTTAGAGAACTTGGCGCTACCCATGAAGAACAGGGCATCTGGGCCAGACTCTTCACGAATCTTCAGCATCAGATCGCCAATTTCATTGATGGCGGTATCCCAAGACAGCTTCTTCCACTTGCCGCCTTCCAGCTTCATTGGGTATTTAACCCGCTTTTCGCTGTGGCCGTGGTGACGAATAGACGCACCTTTTGCACAGTGACCACCACGGTTGATTGGGTGATCGAAGGCTGGCTCTTGGCCTACCCACACGCCATTCTGAACTTCGGCGTAGATACCACAACCTACAGAACAGTGGGAACAGATGGTCTTCTTAACTTCGATAGGCGCATTAGAGTCAGCAACCTGTGACGCTTCTGCTTTACGGATCATGCCGGCACCCAACATGGATGCTGCGGCGATACCACCGGTAGTCACACCGGCATTTTTAAGGAATTGACGACGGTTTAGGCCCATTCCGGCCTTTTTCTCAGTCGCTACAACCTTAGATTGACGTTCCAGTTTCATCATCAACCTCGCTGATTAGCCACGCAGAGTCGCGTAGTAGTTACGGACATGCTCGGATTCCTGGTAGCCAGAGGCCTTCTTGGATTCCGCCGGAGAAGTAGGCGCAGCAAATGCTTGGGTACTTACTGCGGCAGCTGCACCTGCAGCGACCGTACCCTTGCCCAGATTCTTCAAAAACGCACGGCGCGCTTGCTGGGGTTTGTTACTCATGTGTTACCTCTTAATAGGTATTCAGGATGGTTATGACCTAATACTCTCCGCATCACAATTAGGTGAATATCGGTCACACTCCGATCCATTTTTGAAGTTTGCTCACAACAGCAAGGACGATTATGCCCTGATATCACAAGAAAAAAGTGATCGAGATCACTGAGAATCGGGAGTGAAAATTGGTCACTAATAGGACAAATTGGGACATGCTGACCCCAATTGTTAAAAAGATGTGAGTGACAGGTCAGTTTGGGACACTGGCTCACTTAATGGACAATTTGGCAGTGAGGATAACGGACACGGGGTTAATACACTTCTACCTCTACAGGTGAGGTCCATCGCAACTATCTGCCATTTTCTTGATCTACATCAAATTTAAAATGAAGAAAGTTTCGTTTGAGGTCACTTAATGCGTGAGCAAAACCTCGACTGATGAGATTTTTGCATCCTTTTTGGTGCTTTTTCGTCTTTAAGGGCAAACACACATTGTCGAGTGACATCGACTCATCATTAGCTACCGAGGTTTACTGTGCTAAAAGTCGTCAGTTTTAAAATTTGTCCATTTGTTCAACGCATTACCGCCATGCTGGAAGCCAAAGGTTTGCCCTATGAGGTTGAGTTCATCAGCTTAAGCGACAAGCCGCAGTGGTTTTTGGATATCTCCCCTAACGGCCAAGTGCCTCTGCTGATCACCGAGGAGGGAGCGGCCCTATTTGAGTCCGATGCCATCGCCGAGTATCTGGAAGACGCTTACCCGAAATTGCAGCCTCAGCTCTCTGCTACCCAAACCGCCCTCAATCGGGCTTGGAGCTATCTCGGCAGTAAGCAATATTTGGTGCAGTGCAGCGCTCAAAGCAGCAAAGATATTGCCACCCTTAAAGAGCGCACCGCCAAGCTTGCCACTAGCTTTGCCAAGGTAGAAAAGGAGCTGGGCCCACATCGCTACTTCAACAGCGACGAGCTGAGCATGGTGGACTTAGCCTGGCTTCCGGTGTTGCACCGTGCGCAGATCATTAAGGAGCAAACTGGGTATGACTTTATCCACGGCTACCCGAAGGTGCAGGCGTGGCAGCACGCCTTGATGGCAACCGGTATCGCAGAGAAAAGTGTGCCAGAGGATTTTCTTGAACACTTCAGCAATTACTATCTGTCGGCCAATACCTTGTTAGGTCGCTGCCAATGTCAGCCAGATTGTGAGTGCAACGCTAGCAACCTTGAGACCCAAGCTGCCGCTCATCAGTGTTGTGAGCTAACTGCATCGACACAAGCCGCTGGGCAATGCGGCTCTTCAAATTGCTGCGGCTAGTCTGTTTCAGAAATAAGTACCAGCGGCCAAGCTGGGCGCTGGTACTGAAAAATTCTTCAAAAACACCATAAACAACCTATAAATCATCAAGCTACAGTCGGATACATCAACAAAGCCAAACTCAATATAGCAACTGTCTAAACACCATCCTCCCCAAAAGATGGATTCACCAGTGACAGAATATTCCATCCCTTCTCTCACCATTATTAATGACTTACCCTTTGCCTCCTATTATAAAAAGGAGTTAATAATGAAACAGCTAGCCTTAATTACCGCATCCTTATCAGCGGCTATTCTTTCAGGCTGTGGCGGTGGAGGCGGCAGCAGCAGTAGCGACACCGGAGCCAATACCGGTCAGCCGCCAGCACAAACAATCAATATTCAAGCCTACAGCTACAATAGTTGCGGTATTACCTCTCCTGCCACGGATGCGCTAGTGGTGTTTCATGCCCAGAACGGCTCAATCATCAATGTGGCTAATGCGGACTCTGCGGGAAAAATTGAAGCTGAAGTGCCTTCAGGTACGCACCACTTAAGCACCATTAACTGGAGAACCAACAGCAACGGTCAGACCCAGCCAGACATTGCCAGCTACCTAAACTCCACTGCAGAAGGGTTAACCACCATTTATGGTCGTGACGATTCCAACAGCCAAAACTGTGGCTGTAAATCTATCTATATCGATACAGCATCCCTTTCTAGTCAGAATGGCGGCACCAAAATTACTGTCAATGGAACGACCGATCCCAGTCACTTCCATGAAGCCCAATGGTGTCATGGGGAAACGGGAACCTACTCTTTGGAAGTCATAGCCAAAGACCTTCCTCAGCCCAGAGCTGCGCTCGTTGAAGTTAACATTGCAGACTACCGAGACGGCGATATCTATACCTTCGATGCAGCAACGTTAGATGGCGAACAGAATTTAAGTCAGCCGTTTAGCTTCTTAGGTCTGGGTGATGCAGATAGCTTTGCGAGCTTTGCAGAAACCAACTCCGGCAGAGTGCTGTGGAACTCAATGTCGACGCTGTATGACCTACATTTTTTCCCAGGCTTATACCCAGATAATTTCGGTGGTTATTTCGCCTTTGATAACCTAACTGAATACGGTCGTTATTCCAGCCATGAACGTAACCGGATCGACAGTGCCAACAATGTCCAGTTAAGCTATAGCAACGATGCGATAGGGTTCCAACAATATGCAGCTCAACTGCTACTCAGTGTCGCAGCGGGCAATACTGGAATCAGTTACAACTTTGCCCCCTATAGCAATAATGACAGTGAAGTAGCCTTCACGGTCTCAGGGGAGAACAACCTCTATATCGACATCTACGGCCCTCTACAAGGCACCATTCCAGACCTACGTTTTCCCAACGAAGTTGAGCAAAAAGTTGAACAATCTGAGATTTATGGTTTAAGCATTATCACCTTCGGTTATGGCAGCCGAATAGACTACAGCACCCATCAAAACCGTCGATTTACTCAAGGCAATCAAGAGGGAGTTCGAAGCCCATTCTTTGATAACTACCACTATCAGCGGCTGGCGATCTCCCAATAACAAAACGGGCTCTCTAAATAGAGAGCCCGTTTTACATTTAATGCCGATTAGGTGGCCTTATACTCGATGCTGCCTTCGGCTTTAATTTCGTCATACCACACGTTGTGATGCTGCTTGGCCCAATTCTCATCACAGTAGCCCGACACCATGCACTCCATACCTCCCTCTGACAATACCGTTGCCATGAAGATGTGCACCACAGTAAAACCGGTCAGCACAATGGCTGCGGCACCATGCAGGGTGATGGCAATCAGACTGGTGGTTCGACTCGGCTCGAAGATGGTTGGGAACAGCATCAACAGGCCTGAGCCAATCACCACCAAACCAAAGATGGTGAAACTCCAAAACCACAGCTTCTCCCCGGCATTGGAAAAGCCCGCATCCGGGTGTTTGCCTTTAAATGGGCCAAAATTAATGTACCCACCCACACTGGCAAACCACTTCAAGTCATAGCTGGCTGGCCAGTTGTGCTTCATCCAGCGGATCATCGCCAGTATCCCAGCCACCGCAAACGGCAACGCCATGTAGTCATGGATAGGCTTGGCCATGGCCGCCATAGCGGCGACCGCTTCAGGACCAATCCAATCCGCAAACACAAAGCGCCCCGCCAGCAGCATTAACCCGGTGATGATCAGTAGCAAACAGGGAATCGCCATCACCCAGTGGATGATCACATCGGCCTTAGGCCAGCGCTTCACCATGGTATTGGAAAACCCTGCCGCCAGCTTGGACGGCCCATTGACCAACACAAACAGGGCGAAGATGACAATCACACCGAACAGCGCCAACGACAATATCGGCGCCGTCACCTCACTTCGGGTATGCAGCCACTTCGGGTCGTAGGAGTTGATCAGCGACGTTGCCCCGGGGCTTTGGGACGAACTTCGCCCCTCAACCCCCTCTTTGACCGACACCCACAAAGGGTTCAGCTCATCACTGTTTCCCTGCCCCTCAGCGGCTTGCAGTTCAGCGGCTTGCGCCGCCATCAACGCTTTGCCAGCTTGCTCATCGGCGTTATCCGCAGCGTATGCTGTGCCAAAAGAGAGCAGCAACATCGCCAAGGTTACTCTTAGCCATCTCATAACTGCTCCTTAGCTGTCCCAGCCCGCATTGGTTGCGCCACGCTGTGCCACACGCTGACGGAAGATCTCTGAGATCTGCTCCGCATCACCAGCCAGCAACGACTTAGTCGCACACACCTCAGCACAGAACGGCAGCTTACCTTCAGCAATGCGGTTTGCCCCGTACAGCTCCATCTCCTTCTCAGAGCCAGGTTCGGCATCGGGACCGCCAGCACAATAAGTACACTTATCCATCTTGCCCTTAGAACTGAATACCGTCTTCTTCGGAAACTGCGGTGCCCCAAATGGACAGGCATAGAAGCAGTAACCGCAGCCGATGCACTTCTCCTTAGAGTGCAGTACTAGGCCGTCTTCGGTTTTTACAAAGCAATCCGCTGGGCATACCGCCATGCAAGGCGCATCAGAGCAGTGCATGCAAGCCACGGAGATGGAGGTCTCTTTACCCACCTGACCATCATTGATGGTCACAACCCGACGACGCTGAATGCCCCACTCCACTGCCGAGTCATTCTTGCTCTTACAGGCCACCACGCACCCATTACACTCGATACAGCGTTTGGTATCACAAAGAAATTTCATTGTTGCCATGATGAAGCCTCCTTAAGCCCGATTGATCTGACAGATGGACACTTTGGTTTCCTGCATCTGTGTCACTGGGTCATAGCCATAGGTCATGGCAGTGTTGGCAGACTCACCTTGGATGTAAGGCACTGTGCCTTCAGGGTATCGAGGCACCAAGCTTTCGCCCTCGAAAATACCGGCGAAGTGGTACGGCATGAAACACTCGCCTGCAGGCACCCTCTCGGTCACCAATGCTTGGATGTGGATCACCGCCCCCTCAGGAGAGTGCAGCGTCACCTTATCGCCCTCATTAATGCCTCGACTGGCGGCATCGGCGGGGTTCATCTCCACAAACATGATCTGCTGCAGTTCAGCCAGCCACGGATTGGAGCGCGTTTCTTCGCCACCACCTTCATACTCAACCAATCGACCGGTGGTCACGATGAGTGGGAACTTCTTATCCAAGTCCTCAGCAATCACCTTGTCCTGAATCGATTTATAAAGGGTTGGCAGACGATGAACCTGTCGGTCATCAATATTGGGGTATTTCTTCACCAGATCTCGGCGCACGGTGTACAGCGGCTCGCGGTGTACCGGTACCGGATCAGGGAAGGTCCACACTTTACAGCGAGCTCTAGCGTTACCATAAGGGATACAGCCATGCATCATCGCCACTCGCTGAATGCCTCCAGAGAGGTCTGTTTTCCAGTTGCGTCCTTCGGCTGCTTGCTGCTCCGCTGGGGTTAGATCTGACCACCAACCCAGCTGCTTGAGCATGTCGGCAGTGAACTCAGGGTGACCACCGCCAAGCTCGTTCCCCAGAGATCCGGGATCGTCCGCCAGCAGGTTCTCACCCTCGTACTCAACACCAAAACGAGCTCGGAAGTTACCGCCGCCCTTCATGATGTTCTTAGAGGTGTCATACAGAATGTGAGTCCCCGGGTGGTTCAGTTCTGGCGTGCCCCAACATGGCCAAGGTAGGCCGTAGGTATCGCCTTTTGCAGGTCCCCCTGGCGCCGCCAGATCCTCAAAGCTAAAAGTGTTCCAGTTTTGCTGGTGCACCTTGAGACGTTCAGGAGATTGGCCAGTCATGCCGATGGTCCACATGCCTCGGTTCCACTCTCGGGTGATGTCCTCTACTAGAGGCTCGGTGCCATTGACCTTGATGTTCTTACACAACTGATCCGCAAAGCCGAGCTTTTTGGCCAGCAGGTACATGATCTCGTGATCCGGCTTGGACTCAAACACCGGATTAACCACCCTGTCACGCCACTGAATCGAGCGGTTGGAAGCGGTAACCGAGCCGTAGGTTTCAAACTGCGAGCAGGCCGGCAAAATGAACACGTTATCTTTTCGATCCGCCAATACCGAGGCAATGGTTGGATAGGGGTCAACCACGACTACCGCATCCATCTTCTCCAACGCCTTGCGCACCTCTCGACCTCGGGTTTCGGTATTCACCGACTGCCCCCAATAGAAGGCCAAGCGGATGTTGTCTTTCTGCCCAAGTTTAGCTGGGTCTTCCATCACCCCATCGTGCCAACGGGAGCAGGGAATGCCAGCCGCATTGATCGGCTTCTTGCCTAGGTAGGTACCTTGATCGAAGCGATTGGCCACCCAGTCGTAATCCAGCTCCCACACCCGAGACCAGTGCTTCCAAGCGCCATCAGACAGGCCGTAGTAGCCTGGCAAGTTATCAAACAGCAGGCCTAAATCCGTTGCGCCTTGAACGTTGTCGTGACCACGGAAGATGTTGGCGCCACCGCCGGACATACCCATATTCCCCAGTGCCAACTGCAAGATGCAGTAAGCTCGGGTGTTGGCATTACCAACGGTATGCTGGGTTCCCCCCATGCACCAAACAATGGTACCTGGGCGGTTATCCGCCAGCATTTTGGCCACCTCATACATCTGTTTTTCTGGAACGCCGGTGATGTTCTCCACCTCAGCGGGCGGGTAATTTTGTACCTCAGCCTGAATGTCATCCATGGCCCATACCCGGCGACGAATGAAATCATCGTCCTGCCAGTTATTGGCAAAGATATGCCACAACAAGCCATAGATGAATGGGATGTCGGTACCTGGGCGGATGTGCACGTACTCATGGGCGTGAGCCGCGGTACGGGTGAACCTAGGGTCGACAACCACAATCTTGGCGCCGCGCTCTTTACCGATCAGAATGTGCTGCAAAGAGACAGGGTGGGCTTCGGCAGGGTTAGAACCGATGAAGATCATGCTCTTACAGTTATGCATGTCGTTGTAAGAGTTGGTCATGGCACCATAGCCCCAGGTATTCGCTACCCCGGCAACCGTGGTGGAGTGACAGATTCGCGCCGAGTGGTCGATGTTGTTGGTGCCCCACATGGCCGCGAACTTACGGTAAAGATAACAGCCCTCGTTGGAGAACTTGGCCGAGCCCATAAAGAAGATGCTGTCTGGGCCAGACTCTTGGCGAATCTTCAGCATCAGGTCGCCTACCTGATTGATCGCTTCATCCCAACTGAGTTTCTTCCATTTTCCCCCCTCCAACTTCATGGGGTACTTCACCCGCTTCTCGCTATGAGTGTGGTGAATCAGTGACGCACCTTTCGCACAGTGTCCGCCGCGGCTGATGGGGTGATCAAAGGCAGGCTCGTGCCCCACCCAAACGTCATTGCGAACCTGCGCGTACACACCACAACCCACGGAGCAGTGGGAGCAGATGGTGCGCTTGGTGTCCACCGGGCCTGTACCTTTGGCGCTGGATGCTTCCACCCGCTTAATCATGCCGCCGCCCAACATGGAAACCGCCGCCAGACCACCGGTGGTGATCCCCGCCCGCTTCAGGAACTGACGCCGATCGATGGACGACTTAGGAGTGACTGCACTATTGGGGACTTTTGCCGTTAGTTTCATACTCGTCTCTCCCTCAGTCTTTTAAGGTCTGATAGTAAGATTGAACATGATCCGTCGCTTGATAGCGGGTTTGCTTGTTGGAGGACGGTTTAACGACGACGGGGGATGATGCGATTGCGGTGCCGCTAACCAGGGTGAAACTGCCGACGCCCAAGGCTTTCAATAAGCTGCGCCGTTGTTGCTCTCTAGACTTCATAACACCTCCATGGTGTCAGTAAGGGATAGGATGAGAAACACTGCTAACTGCTCAGTATAGAACAGCCTGCAAAGTTCGCTTTTTCCCCTAGAAAGCAAAAGCGCGCTGGCCCCAAAGCCCTGATACCAAGGCTTTCAGAAACCAGCGCGCTTTACCTAGAAAGGTTTGTTACTGAATTGGCGTTTCCAAAGTCAGCGCTGCAAACTCATCCTGCTCTTGAGCAAAGAACTGCAGCAATAAGGTACCCACGGCCGCGTAAAACGCACTGCCTTTAGCATTAACCATATCGCCAGCCAACTTATTTACCCAAGGAGCTAGGTGTTTCTGCCAGAAGTTCAACTGCAGATGCTGTGGCGACTCAAGCAGCAGGGCTGCCATCACTTCACACAGAGCCGCAATGTGATCTTCCGGCTCTTTAACTGTGTCCTGGCGGGCAAAACCCAAACGGATCAGATCCTGACGCAGCTGCACCAACTGGGTATCCATCAAGGTACCGGTCATGTACCAGCTGGCGTATGGAATCACTTCACCGTGACCAAGGCCGATAAACAGATCGGTGTATTCTTGAGTGATCGATTCCTGATTGTAGGTCTGAGCCGCCAATTTCAAACCGCTCCATGCCTTTACCATGCCGCTGTCTTCATCGGTACTGACTTCAAGCTCACTCAGAAACGCCAAAAGCTCCACCGATGGTGCATCACGCAGCAGGCCAGCAATCAGTTGATAGATGTCGGCGCGAAATTGCTGAAGTTCAGTCACTACGCGCTGTTGCTGTTGTTCTGTCATAAAAAAGTCCTCGCTTAAACGCGTAGCTGTTTTTCAGGATCGTTAATCACGTCTTCGAACATGTCTTTAACGCGACAGTCTTCGCACATCTGGATACGTTTAATGGCATCACCGGCGAAGGCAGTGTGATTTTGCATCTGAGCCGTGATCTTAGTGATCACCGCTTTGGTCGCAAACGGCTTGCTACAGCGAATGCACTCAAAAGGTTCCTCTTGATGCAATACGCGCTGCGCTTGACGTTGGTCGCGGTCCAGCAGAACTCGGCTGCTAATGGTAATGGCTTTCTCAGGGCAGCCCTTTTCACACAGACCACACTGAACACAAGCCTGTTCAGTGAAGTTCAGTGCAGGCAGGTCACCGCCATCTTTTAGCGCTCGGGTAGGACACAGGGCGGAGCAGCTTTGACACAGGGTACACTTGTCTATGTCCACCTCGACCATGCCGTATGGCAGGTGTGGAATCTTAAGCTCATCACTGATGCCGTTGGCGCAACCGTTAAGGTGATCCAAGCCGTTGTAGAAAGCATCGCGCTTGGCCAATTCCGACGGGAAAGCCGCGATGGCCAACTCCGGCCACTGGGCACTGGCTTCCACTTTGGCTGCCAAACTATCCAGCTCGGTGGTGGCAATCAACTCAACGCGGTCACTCAAACCGATGGCGTCGAGTAGCTCAGCCACAAACTTCTGTTCGCGCTGCAGTAGAGCCATCAAGGTAGCTGGGGTCTGTTCGGTAGTCAGAACCAACACTTGACGTGCGCCCCAAGCCAGCGCTGACATCCAAGCATCAGATGCGGCAACAGCAACCTCTTCCAGCGCCACAGGCAATACCGCACCGGGTAGATTCTGCAAGGCTTTCAGCGCCTCGTCACCGGCGGTTTCATCGTGGAATACGATAACCGGACGGTTGTCTGCCAGCTCAATATATTTGCTGATCAGGCGCTTCAGGTAATCCGCTAACACCTTAGGTGCAGGCTGATCATAACTGATGGCACCCGTTGGGCAGGCATTGGAACAACTGCCCGCACCGTGGCACAGGTTGTGATCCACTTCAATGGCCTTACCGGTAGTCGAAATGGCATCCGCAGGACAGAAGTTCAAGCATCGAGAGCAGCCTTCAATGCCACTGCCGTAGTGGGCGCAGATGTCACTGTTGATCTTCACGTAACGGGGTTTAGTAAACTCCCCCACTAAGTGCGGCAGTTGCGCCAAGGCACCGGCCAGTTTGTCGGCATCATCCTGAACGTGGAAATAACCCGGTGGCAACAGCTCTAAGCTCAGGCTTGGCTGCTGACCTAAATCCAACACCAGATCGTAGTGAGGGCGACGAACCGCCGCAGGTGCTAACTCTAGGTGGTTACCCTGCTCATCTTTAATGTGGGCCTGATACTGACCCAAAAAGCCTTTTACCTGCACCTGCTTGCTGTAATACGCGGGAACGGACTCGGTTTTCTCCACCGCTTCCATCACCTTAGCTAGGTGGGCTTCATCTTGACTGGTGATGGCGTCGGTGGCCACCAGAGTGATGCTGGCCATGCCATCCAGATCGGCAGCGGCTAAGCGAATGGCATCTTCCGCACCGATGATCAAAAGGTGACCGGCAGTAGTATAAGTGACCGTTTGTGGGATCAGGTTCTCCAACATCTGAACCTGAGCCTTTGCCTGAGCGGCGACAGCAGTTTGAGTATTGCTCACAATGCGTTCCTGTTTTGGGTGTCGTTGCCAGCACTCTGTCGGCGCCGGTCAAGACAAGCTCATTTAAATCTGACTATGATTGGCGAGTATCGCCCTGCTCTTCACTATCGGAAGGCTCAATAGCCGGTGGCTCAGCATCAGCGGCTGGGTCATTTTGTCCCTCGGCCTGTTGTTGCTGAGCTAAACGTAACTGCTCCGCTTCCTGCTGCTTACGTTCCTCTTCCAATTTGGCATCCAGATGGCGGAATACTTGCTTAGCCACCTCTTTGGCCGCCTGAGCAGTCAACTTAGGTTGATTACTGTAATCCAGGGCGTATTCCGCCATGCCATCGGTAATGTTGTATTGGGGCTGACTCCACAAGGCTCGTAACGCCTGCTTTTTCTTCGTGGGGTCAACGCCCTCTTTGAGAAAGTCGGCGAAGCTGCCGCCCTCCTCAATGGATTCTGGGTCAGGCAGCTCCTGCTGTTGCTGCGCTTCCGCATCTTCGGTTTCAACCGACTCCGCTTCGGCTTGAGCAAGCTGTTGTTTCTGCTGCTCTTGCGCCTCTTGCTCAGCTATCTGCTGTGCCTGCTCTTCCTCTTTGACCTTAGTCAGGCGTTGCTGCCAACGGGAAAACAAGCCAGATTTCGAATTAGCCATCGCGCTTATCTCGCTTCTGCTTCAATTCGCCACGAAGGTCGATGTGCTTACGACGGTGGGCACTGATCTGCTGCTCACCATGGCGAGTGATGTAGGCTTCAATCCAGCAGCCAACCGCTTTTGGCAGTGGATAGGTGAACACCGGCTGATCGCTCTCCAGGCACCCCGCAGCGATGTTCTGGTTAGCAGTCACGAACATGGGAACAGGCAAGCCATCTTCACCTTCGTCACACACCACGAACAGCAAGGGGTTATCCAGATCCAAATTCAATCGATAGTTGGCACGTTCATCTTTGTACAACTCCAAGCCAACCACACTGGCGCCTTCAACCGCATCGGCGGTTGCCGGCAGTAGCTGGTCCACCTCCCACTGGGTTTGAGTCCAACGACCCATGGTGACTTGTTTCGACTTTAGCTTGACCTGCAGCGGCCACATATTCTCGCTACGTTGCATCGACGCCTCGTGCTGGTTGACTGAGTAAATTCTGCTCTTAAACATTCCTAGCAAGAACCATTCCACTATAAAAAGAGCGGTTTTTCATGAGCGAGATCACATCCACTTCAAGGTTAGGGACAAATTGTCCATAGAGCAAAATGCGATTGGGTCATTTTGCTCTCAATCTGGTGATCTGAGTCACAACTCACCGTCTATAGTAATGGAATGGTTTTTGCTTAAATATTTACAAATACTCGCAGCACCCTGCCATTTGGTACTGCACTCACCCATTTTATGTTGGATGCTTATGCCTCAGTTTAGCCGAACCCAAAGCGATGCCCCTCTGACTAAGTCCGTGGTGGCCATCGATGCCGCCGGTCAACCGGTGGAAAAACAGATCGCCTGTGAGCGCCCCCTCACGCTGTACCTGAACTGGAAGCCGATCGTGACCCTGATGACTTTGGGGGCTCGTCCCGAAAAATTGGCACTGGGTTACCTTAAAAACCAAGGTTTTATCACGGACATTGATAAGGTTGAGTCTGTTATTATCGACTGGGATGTAAACTCAGCTGCGGTTATTACTTCTGAATCCACCGAAGGGCTGGAACAGAAGCTGGAAGAGAAAACCGTCACCTCTGGCTGCGGTCAGGGTTCGGTATTCGGAAGCTTCATGGCGGGCCTGGATCAGATCAACCTACCCCAAGTTAGTCTGAAGCAATCCACCGTCTACGCCCTGCTGAAAAATCTGGGCGAATACAACGAAACCTATAAAAATGCCGGCGCCGTACACGGTTGCGGGGTCTGCCGTGAGGCCAAGATTCTCTCTTTTGTGGAAGACATTGGTCGTCACAACGCCGTCGACACCCTGGCTGGCGAGCTGTTTATCAACAAACAGCAAGGCGATGATCTTATCTTCTACACCACAGGTAGACTCACCTCAGAGATGGTGATCAAGGTGGCGAAGATGGGCATCCCAATTTTGGTGTCTCGCTCTGGCATTACCGAAATGGGTCTGGAGCTAGCACAGCAATTAGGCATCACCTTGGTCTCTCGCGCCAAGGGCCGTCACTTTCTGGTGTACAACGGTGCCGAGAATATGGAATTTGATGAGGCAAACTCATGAGCAGAGAGCACGATAACCTTTTCATGAACGCCAAAGAGGTGGCTGAATATCTCGATCTCAACGAGAAAAAAGTCTACGCCATGGCCAATGAACAACAGCTGCCCGGCACCAAGGTGACCGGCAAATGGTTATTTCCAAAACCAATGATCGACCGCTGGGTGATGGAGTCCTGTCACTTCGGCATGCTTAGCGACCGATTGATCATCACCGGCAGTGATGACCCCCTACTGCAATGGGTGATCAACCGCCTCGGACGTCGTATCGAATCCAAGGGTTTGGTGAACTACTGCTCCAGCGGCTCGCAACTGGGTCTGTCGCAATTGGCCAAAGGTCACGCCGACGTGTGTGCCCTGCATTGGGGCGATGAGGCCGAGCGTAACCTGCGTCATACCGCACTCATAAAACGCCACCCTCAATTCAAACAATGGGTGATGGTGCACTGCTGCAGCCGTGATTACGGCATCCTGATGCGCAGCGACCACCAACATCTGTGCAATGACCTCAAAGAGAGCTTGGCACTGAGATATCGCTGGGTTACCCGCCAACCCGGTGCCGGTGCTCGTCATCACTTCGATAACTGGCTGACCCAGATGCAGCGCACCAGTACCGATCTAAACGTGGTCACCACCGCCTACAGCGAACGCGAACTGGCGGGGATGATCGCCCGGGGTGAAGCAGAGTTTGGCATGGGTTGCCAAGGCATTGCAGGGGAGTTTGGTCTCACCTTCATCCCTCTGGGGAAAGAGTCGTTCGATCTGGTGATGCCGCAAGGGGTGTACTTCCGCTACCTGCTGCAGCAGTTGTTCGAGTTGATGCAAACACCGGACACCCAAGCCTTTGCCCAGAAACTGGGCGGCTACGATCTCTCTGGTTGTGGCAAGATCATCTGGAGCCCAAACTAGGCCCTAGTGACCTTTAGTGATATCAAAAAACGCCGCGCTTACGTGCGGCGTTTTTGGTTACGCTGTTTATGTGTAAAAACCGCAGGAATTACAAAATCCCCTTGAGGTTCACCGCCTGCTGATCTTCATTCAGCGGTGCCTCCGACGGCAAACTGATGGTAAAGGTGGTGCCCACCCCTAAGGTCGATTCCACCTCAATCACCCCACCAAAGCGGCGAATGATGCCGTAACTCAAAGCCAAACCAAGTCCAGTACCGGTCTTGCGGGTGGTGAAGAAGGGATCGAAAATGCGCGACAGTAACTCAGGCTTAATGCCGACGCCTTCATCTGCCACCGCCAGTTTCACCCCTTTCACTTCGCCATTGTCATCAAACCAATTTTGACTGGAAACACGAATGGCACCGGCATTTTCCATGGCGTGACTGGCGTTGATCACCAAATTAATCAATACCTGCAGCAGCTGCTGACGATTAACCACAACGGTGGCATCTGACTGCAGATCCAGATCCACATCGATGGCCTGCTTCTCAATGGAGTGACGTACCAGCACCCGCATCTCTTCGACAATGGGGCCAATACTCTGACGCTCCAGCGGCGCATCAAAATCACCGGGGCGAGCGTACTGCAGCAAAGACTGAATGATCGCTTTGATGCGCTGTACCTGCTGCAGCACCAAATCGATCTCTTCTTCCACATCTTCGGCACGATCGCCGAGCTCAAATCGCATCAACTCCATGTTGCCCAAGATCACCGCGGTGGGGTTATTGATCTCATGGGCAATACCCGCCGTGAGCTCACCCAAGGCCACCAGCTTCTCGTTGGTGACCATCTGCGAACGTGTCTCTTCCAACAGCTGTAAGTTCTCTTTGAGCTGCTTGGTTTTGCGTTTCAGGCTACGGGTACGCTCCTCTACCTTAAACTCCAGCTGCTCCGCCGCCTGTTTGATCTCACGGTTGCGCTGCTGCAGCAGATCCAACATCTGGTCAAACTGCTTCGCCAATTGCGACAGCTCGTTGTCGTCATCCAGCCCCAGATTACCGATGCGACGTTTTTCGCCTCGCTGGGTGGCTCTAACCACACTATGAATGCGATCCAATGGCTGCAGCAAGCCAGTTGCGCCTTTGTAGACCGCCAGCGCCGACAGCGACAACACCAACAACAGGATGATGCCCAGCTCAAGAATATTCAGCAGATAGTTATGAACAAAAGGCGCTTCGGTAAAGCCGGTGTAGAGCATGCCAATGCGATGGCCGCTAACGTCAAACAGCGGCGCATACGCGGCGATGTACCAATCGTTATAAACAAAGGCGCGATCGATCCAAACGCGGCCTTTTTCCAGCACCTCCATGCGTACCTGCTCGGATACCAAACTGCCTACGGCGCGTTCGTCCCCAAGCCCCCCCTCTTCCAGCTGGCCCGGAACATTGGTGCTGATACGGATGTTGTCCAGAAACAGCGTTACGGTACCGATGGCGCCTTCTGGCAAGGTGTTGGGCGCATAGAGCATGTCACGAATGCCATCCACCAAACTGCGGTTGTGATTCAGCAGCACACCACCATCCAGATAACCGATCACATTACCCTGAGTATCCTGCACCTTAGACAGGGTACGCATCACCATGCCTCGGGTTTCACTGACCTTCGTCGGCTCCCCAGCCATGGCGGTGTGTTTTAGCGGCATCAACGCTTCACGGGTCAGCGCCGTACTGAGCTGACCCAAAGCATCGCGATCCAATACCTGAATGCCTGACTTAGCTCTGGCATTGGCGCTTGGCATCAAGTGTTTCAGGTGGGGATCGGTGGCGATGGTTTCGGCACTGACCATGCGCAGAAAATCAAGGCCGATGGCGATGCGGTTACTTTCCAGCACCTGCGAAATGGCGGCGCGGTGCTCACTCTTGGCACTCAGCAAGCTTTTCAGTTGCCACGCTTCTTGAACCTGAGACAGGGCCTGCTCTTGGTCATCCAACTGCTCCAGTACGAACCCTTGGGCCACCCCCAAATCGGCGCGAACCTTCATAAACAGCTGGCTACCGGTGTAGGAGACGTTCCAGTAGATGGTGACAAACACCAAACTGGCCAAGGTCAGCAGCACCGGCAACAACATCAAGACCAGCAGTCGCGACCGCACCGTACTGGTCAGAACCTTGAGGTCACCCTCAATTCGATTACGCCACTGGTTAAACATGATGGCTTACAGGCCCCACTCTTTAAATTTACGATCCAAGGTCTTGCGAGACACCCCAAGAATTCGGGCGGCGGCGGACTTATTGCCCTGTTGGCTTTCCACCACCTGCATCACGTGCATCCGCTCCACCTCTTTCAGTGGCATGTCATCTGGATAGCCGGATTCACCGGTTCCTTGTGTGGTCGGCGCTGGCGTCTGTTGCTGTCGCCAATACTCTGCTGGCGGCTTGCCCAGCAGTAAGCAGCGCTCAACAAGGTTACGCAGCTCACGGATGTTGCCCGGCCAATCGTGATTGGTCATCAGCTGCATATCTTCGTGGCTCCAGCTGACCTCTTTCAAGCCAAGCTCCGCCGACAACTGACGGGTGAAATGGTGCACCAGCTCAACGATGTCATCACGACGTTCACGCAGCGCTGGAATGTGCACATTAAGCACGTTCAAACGGTAGAAGAGGTCACGGCGGAAACGGCCTGCATCCACCTCTTCAAGCAGTTCTCGGTTAGTGGCCGCCACCACACGCACGTCCACCGGAGACTCCTGCTCCGACCCGACGGGGCGAATGGCGCGCTGTTCGAGCACCCGCAGCAGTGCAGTTTGCATCTGCAGCGGCATCTCACCAATCTCATCTAGGAAGATAGTGCCGCCACTGGCGAAGGTAAACAGCCCTTCACGGGCGGAACGTGCGCCAGTAAAGGCACCGGCAACATGACCAAACAGCTCACTTTCCAGCAGCTCAGGCGCAATGGCACCACAGTTCACTGGCACAAACGCGCCACTGCGACCGGATTTTTGGTGCAGCAACCGGGCGACCAGCTCTTTACCGGTACCAGACTCACCCTCAATCAACACCACAGAGTTCGTTGGGGCAACTCGATTGATCACCTCTTTCACCTGAGCCATGCCATCGCTGACGCCGATCAGGGTATTTTGGCCAACGTGGATCTGCTCCACCTCTCGCTTAAGCAGCAAATTTTCTCGGCGGAGCAAACGGCGCTCTAGGCAGCGCTCCACCGATTGCATCATCTGCTCTAGATGGAATGGCTTCATAATGAAGTCCATGGCGCCAGCACGCAGAGCGCGAATGGCGGTTTCCATATCGGCATAGCCGGTCATGAAAATAATGTCGGAGCGACGGCTGCCCGGATCCAGCGCTTCGTTCCACTCGATGCCATCGCGCCCCGGCAGGCGAATGTCCACAATCAGCAGATCGAAGTGACAGCGGCTGCGTAGGCGCTCAGCATCCTCAACACTGCCGGCCACCTCTACCAACGCAAAGCGTTTTGATAGAGCTTTTTTCAAAAACGAGCGCATGCCCGGCTCATCATCAACAATCAGGACAGACAGCGCTGGGGTTTGCATCAGTTCAGTGGTCATAGTGGTAATTTTTTCCAAGTAAAATCAGCCAAATTGTCTCACATCCGGTCAAAATGGCTAATCTGAAATTTTGGGTGCGTCATTCTGACCTAGTTTAGTGGCAAAATCTCGTGACCCCAGTCACAAAAAATGAGTATGCGAAGTTGGCACCACCTTTGCTAAGAAGATATCAGTGACATCTGCAATATCAGATTTATCGGCTTAACAGGGACACCACCCCTTTGGTTAAGCCAACTCAATGAACGGAGAGATTGATGAAAAAACTGGCAACTGGCTTAATCGCTTTAGCACTTAGCTTCAGCCTTAGCGCCGCAGAACAGATTAAACTGGCCACCACCACCAGCACCGACAACTCAGGACTGCTGGCTTACCTGCTGCCTGCTTTTGAAAAAGACAGCGGCTATCAGGTACAGGTGATCGCCACGGGTACTGGTAAAGCACTGCGTCACGGCCGCAATGGCGACGTTGACGTCGTTATGACCCACGCACCAGGTGCGGAAGCTAAGTTCGTTGAAGAGGGTTACGGCCGTCTACCTCGCCAGATCATGGCCAACGATTTCATCATCTTGGGTCCAGAATCTGATCCAGCTAAAATTCATCAAGCGAAAAACATCGTTGATGCCATGACCCGCATCCACGACACCGGCGCTATCTTTGTATCTCGCGGTGACGAGTCCGGTACTCACATGAAAGAGTTGAACTTGTGGAAGCAAGCCAACCTGAGCACCGATTACTCCGGTTATCGCGCTATCGGTCAGGGTATGGGTCCAGCGTTGTTGACTGCCGATGAAATGCAGGGATACTTGCTGGCGGATCGCGGTACTTACCTGGCGTTCATGCACAAATTGAATTTGAAAGTACAATTTGAAGGAGACAAGTCTCTGCTGAACCCATATCAGGTAATCCTGATCAGCGATAAAAAGTACCCGGATCTGAACCACGAAGGTGCCAAAGCCCTGAGCGACTGGCTGTCCAGCAGCAAAGGTCAGGAAATGATTGATGCCTTCCGAGTTCAAGGTCAGCCTTTGTTTAGAGCAACTTACAAAAACTGAATGAATGAGTAGTTCTTTAGAAACTGTACAGCAGGCATTTAGCCTGCTGTTGTCGTTTGACTCGAAAGTCTGGAGCATCATTTTGGTCTCCTTTTCGGTGTCAGTACGCGCCCTAGCTCTGTGCATCCTACCCGCCATCTTGGCGGGTTTTGTGCTTGCACAGGGGCGGTTTTTTGGCCGCCATTTCCTCATCACCCTATTCCAAACCCTGCAAGCCATTCCGACGGTGGTGGTCGGCTTGATGGTGTATTTGCTGCTGTTCAGGCAAGGGCCCCTTGGGGACCTTCGCTGGTTGTTTACTCAAGAAGCGATGATGCTTGGCCAAGTCATGCTGGCGACCCCCGTTCTGGTCTCCACAAGCTATGCCGCCTTTGCCAGTGGCGACTGGCGCGCGTGGGAAACCGCTCGAACTCTGGGCGCAACCAAACTGCGAGCTTTCATGACTCTGTGTCACGAGCTGCGGGCACCACTGCTGGTTGCTATCGTAGCCGCATTCAGCCGCATCATCACCGAAGTGGGCAGTTCCATGTTGGTGGGTGGTAACATCCAAAATCTCACCCGCAACATGCCAACCGCCATCGCTCTGGAAACCAGTAAAGGCGAATTCGCCCAAGCCACGGCTCTTGGCATTGTGTTGGTCGCCTTGGCGCTGATTCTCAACTTCCTGCTAGGCAGCCTAAAAGGTCGCCAGGAGCATCGACGTAATGGTTAATGTTTCACTAAAAGGCCTGCGCATTGAGTTCAACGGCGAACTGCTGCTGGACATCCCCACACTGGATCTGCGCAGTGGCCAGAGTGTCTGGCTACAAGGACCCAACGGTGTCGGCAAAACCACCCTGCTTAAAACCTTAGCTGGGCTAAGAAAGCCGGAGAAGGGCCAAGTGGACATTCAAGGTGGCAGTCAGCCTTGGTGGCGGATGCGTTCCGGTGCCGGAGAGGTAATCTACCTGCACCAATCGCCCTATCTGTTCGATGGCACCGTTCGTGACAACCTGATGTATCCGCTAAATCGTCAGGCTTTGGATACAGACACCAAAACCAAGCGCCTCGAAGAAGCGCTGGCCAAAGCCGAACTCAAACATCTGTCGGACCGCCCGGCACAAGTGCTTTCCGGCGGCGAGCGGCAACGATTGGCTCTAGCTCGAGCGTGGATCATCAACCCGGCAATTTTGATGTTGGATGAGCCCACCGCCAACCTGGATCAACACTCCATTGAAGTGGTGGCGTCCATGGTGGCCCAGCTACAACAACAGGGATGCGGCCTACTGGTAACCAGTCATCAGGCCACCTGCGTCACCGCCTTATGCGACCAGCACTGGCGCATCGAAAACACCCAGTTAACTCAATTGGAGGCACCAACCCATGAGTGACACCCAATCTCAAATCAGTTTGGCGGTCTTGGCTGGTGGCAAAGCCCGCCGCATGGGCGGCGATGACAAAGGCTTAGTCACCATCGCCGGCAAAGCGATGATTGAACATGTGCTGGCCAAATACGCTCCCAAAGTGGCGGATGTTCAGATCATCGCCAACCGTAACCAAGACAAATACCAAGCCTTTGGCCACCCGGTTTATGGCGATCAAATGGAAGGCTTCCAAGGGCCACTGGCAGGCATGCGCACGGCACTCAGTCACTGCCAAACGCCGCTATTATTAGTGGTGCCCTGTGATGCGCCGATGTTGCCAGACGATCTGATTGAACGCATGCATCAACAGATGGAAACGGAACAAAGCGACATCGCCGTTGCCTGTGACGAGCAACGGGAGCACTCCGTGGTATTAATGATGCGCCGCACGGTTTTGGAGTCTTTGGATGAATTTTTATCAAACGGAGATCGCAAAATTCTCCTTTGGTACAACCAACGTCCTCTCTCAAAAGTTATGTTTAGTGGCCTCAGTAACGCTTTTGCCAACATCAACACTGTCGAACAGTTGAGCGAACTCGAGCCTCAGCTGCAAAGCAAAAAGGATTCATAGTATGAACGTGGACCAAATCCTGGCCGATTGTCAGGTTCCTGTATTGGGCATCTGTGCCTACAGTGGTACCGGAAAGACTACCCTGCTGAAGAAGCTGATTCCTGAGCTAAACCGTCGCGGTAAGCGCTTAGCCGTGGTGAAGCACGCCCACCACAACTTCGACGTTGATGTACCAGGCAAAGACTCTTACGAGCTGCGTAAATGCGGCGCCGAACAGATGCTGGTGGCCTCCCACGTACGTCGCTGCCTGATGGCAGAGAGAATGACCGATGGTGACCCAGATCTAAAAGAGCTGTTGGGTATGATCGACCAAACTCGTGTCGACATGATCCTGGTCGAAGGCTTCAAAAAGCTACCGCTGCCAAAGCTGGAACTGCACCGCGCCGAGGTTGGCAAGCCATTCGTATTCACCCACGATGATGCTATCGAAGCGATCGCCGTGGATGCGGATACTCAGCTACCAGAGGACATTGAACTGCCGGTCATGGACATCAATGACCTAAACGGCATCGCCGATTTCATAGAGCAGTTCGCCGCCGACTGGAAGCCGGTGGGTTATGCCCCCCTAGGCAGCTGTGGCTGTGATGACATGACCCGCAAGCAACTGTCTGTGGCTCAGGGCATCGCCCGCATCCTAAAAGAGGTAAAGCCGGTAACCGAAGCGGAAACCGCGCCTCTAATGGAAAGCCAAAACCGAGTTTTATCTCAAGATATCCACTCGCCAATCAATGTGCCGCAGCACACCAACTCGGCCATGGACGGTTACGCCATCGCCCTAGATGACAACTGCGACAGCTATAAAGTGGTGGCACAAGTGATGGCGGGTTATCACTACGACGGCACCCTAAAAGCGGGCGAAGCGGTCAAAATCATGACCGGTGCCCCTCTGCCTGCTGGCGCAGACACCGTTGTGATGCGTGAGCTGGCCACCGAAGACAACGACCAAGTTCAATTCGAAGGCACCATTGAGCTTGGTCAAAACGTTCGCCAAGCAGGTGAAGATATTGCGACTGGCGCTCTGGCCATTCACTCTGGCAAACGCATCGGTGCTGCCGAGCAAGGTTTGCTGGCTTCTTTAGGTTTGAATCAACTGCCAGTGTGGCGCAAACCCAAGGTGGCCGTATTCTCCACTGGCGACGAAGTGTGCCAGCCGGGTGAACCACTTAAACCGAACTGCATCTTTGACTCCAACCGCTTCACGGTTCAGGGCATGTTGCAGAAACTGGGCTGTGAAGTCATCGATCTGGGCATCTTAGAAGATACCGAAGAGGCGATGGCCACAGCACTTGAGAAAGCCGCCGCCCAAGCAGACGTCGTGATCACCTCCGGTGGTGTCTCCGTTGGCGATGCTGACTTTATTAAGCCAGTGATGGAGCGCCTGGGCAGCATCGACTTCTGGCGCATCTCCATGCGTCCAGGTCGGCCGTTGGCGTTCGGTAAAATTGGCGACACCCTGTTGTTTGGCTTGCCAGGCAACCCAGTCGCGGTAATGGTCTCCTTCATGCAGTTCGTGCAACCGGCGCTGCGCAAGATGATGGGTGAGCCAAACTGGAAACCGCAAATGTTCCGTGCCACCGCAACCGAATCGATGTTAACCCGTGTGGGCCGAACCGAGTTCCAACGTGGTATCATGAAACTCAACGCGCTAGGCGAATTGGAAGTCGCTACTACAGGCTACCAAGGATCGGGGGTACTCAGCTCTATGGTGCTGGGTAACTGCTTAATCGTAATTGATGAATGCCAGGCCGAGGTTAACCCAGGCGATAAAGTTTGGGTTCAGCCATTTGCCGATCTGCTGTAGGAACTGCCAATGAGCTTGATGGACGGCTTCGGCCGTAAAATTGATTATCTGCGCCTATCGGTGACGGATCGCTGCGATTTTCGTTGTGTATACTGCATGAGCGAAAACCCCACCTTCCTGCGCCGCGATGACGTACTGACTCTGGAAGAGCTGAGCACCATTGCTCGTGCCTTTACCGAGCTCGGCGTAGAGCGCATCCGCCTGACTGGCGGCGAACCTCTGGTGCGTACCGACCTGCCGGTTCTGGTGCGCAAACTGGGCAAACTGCCAGGCCTAAAAGACCTGTCGATGACCACCAATGGCTCTAGACTGACCAAGTTTGCTGACGTGCTCGCTGGCAATGGCCTACAACGTCTGAACATCTCTTTGGATACCCTGGAAGCGGATCGTTTCGCCGAGGTAACCCGCAAGGGCAACCTAGAGCGAGTGCTGGCAGGCATCGACTCGGCCACCAAAGCTGGGTTTGAGCGAGTGAAGCTCAATGCGGTAATCATGAAGGGTCAAAACGACCACGAGGTGCTGGATCTGGTCAATTTTGCTCGCGATAAAGGCTGTGACATCAGCTTCATCGAAGAGATGCCTCTAGGTGCCATCGAAGAGGAGCGTCGCGACAACACCCTGTGTACCAGCGACGAAGTTCGAGCACTGATTGAGCCTCAATACCCACTCACGGCTTCCTCCGAACGTACCGGTGGTCCAGCTCGTTACTACAAGATGGCTGACAGTGACATCCGCATCGGCTTTATCTCCCCTCACAGCCATAACTTCTGCCACGAATGTAACCGAGTTCGCGTTACCGTAAAGGGCGAACTGCTGCTGTGTCTGGGCAACGAGAACTCCGTCGACCTGAAGCAGGTGCTGCGTGACAACGATGGCGACGTGGAAGCAGTAAAGGCAGCCGTCATCAAAGCGATGAAGGTAAAACCTGAAAAGCACCTATTCGGCCACGAAGACGGCACGCAAATTCTGCGCTTTATGAGCCTCACTGGCGGCTAGTTCACCCAGATACAATAAAACCCCAAACCTAGAGATAGGCTTGGGGTTTTTTCTTACCAATTCGCGCTAACAAACCAGTATTCAATCAGGTGGTACTACAGCATAATCTCAGCCAATGTCTGTGCCGTACGCAGCTGAACCTCAGGAATTGCTTCTTCGATCTTTAGGTTCATCTTGTTGGCCGTGGTAACGATACGTGTCTCGTACACAATCCAGTTGTAGTTATCGCCACGGGTCACCGAACTGTTGTTGGTAGAGCTCATGCGAGTATTGCGATCCGCCGTTCCTTTAACGCTGCTGTTCTTGGTGGTATTGGCAATGGAGTCGCCGTCCAGAGGACGCTCACGCATCTGCACGTCCATCACAAAGGTGTAATAAACATCTTCCACCAACGTATCCGCAAGAAAGCCTGCAGCCGCACCAACCAGAGCTAGACCTGCCGTATCGCGACCGTCCATGCCTGCAACAGAACCGATGGCAGCAAGAGTGGCACCGCCTTCAAGGCCGCCTTTGTAACCCGAATTCAAAAAACGATCCGCGCCCGCTTTATCGGTCTTCTCAGCGGAAACAATGGATGCGGTAATCATCAAATTAGCTTGATCGGGATCATCGGTCACCACAAACCCTTCGCTGCGGAAAATGTTCTCCAAGTTGCGTTGCATCGGCTTGCGCATGGAGTTGCCGCTCAAATCCCTCACCTTGGCATACACAACTCGCTTAGAAGGTGCCATTGGCTCCAATACGACAGAGTAAGAGGTTTTTGACTCAACAGACAGATCCTGCTTTTTCATCGCAGTCTGAGCCGCAGTACACCCCAGCAACACCGTAGTAAGCATACCTACCGTTGCCAATTTCAGAATAGATCGATTCACTTTGCACTCCATTGATACCAACTTCAAACCCGACTCACCCATCGCACGTTTGCCAATCCGCATTAGAGCTACTCAAGAAGGCAGATGGCCGGATTAACGAGAATACTCATTAAAAAAATCGACCAGCCTGAGGGCATCAGGCCGACCGACAAATGTGTGTTTTGATCCTTCACCGCACACACCGCTCAAATAGCCTTGGTGCATAAGGTTTTCAGATAACCACATGAATATATCGTGCAAATCCACCGCCGAAATTAATAACAAGTTACTGGTTTTAATTAACTAACCGAGAAAAACAAAAGTGGACTGTGGAAAAGAGTTTGAAAACAAACCATGATAAGTCCAATGACAAAACCCACTAGGATGTGAGTTAACGAGGTGGTTAATGGAACAGACCCAAATCGAATTACACCAATCCAAATATCAAGACATGTTCTCCAGAGGCTACGAACTCGTCTGCTATCTGCTTTGGGGAATGGTCATCACCGTGGCATTTGCTTGGATAACCAGGTCCGAATCAACAGGTGTTGATTGGTCGTTTTTCGTCTATGCCTTAGGGCCAGTTTTGCCCATGATCTATTTTGGTGTGCGCTACAAAAGCGGCACTAAAACGCTGATACTCAATGACGAGGGTTTTACCCTTTTGACCTACAATGAAAAAAGCCAGTTTAGTTGGTCTGATTTTCGGAACTACAAAATCTCTCGTTCCCACCCCTATGACATTATCATCTTAAATTCTAAGTACGGTAAGACAGAGTTCAGCTATTACGCTTTTGATAAGCAGCAACGACAGCAACTGTTTGAGATCTTGGACGCCAAACTCAATGAGAGAAGATCGCTGTTTGAGGATGATTAGAAACGAAAAAGGCCAGTCTTTCGACTGGCCTTTTTCTGAATAATGGGGTGGCTGATGGGATTTGAACCCACGACAACCGGAATCACAATCCGGGACTCTACCAACTGAGCTACAGCCACCACTACAAATTTTTGTCTTCTCATCCACACCCAGCTGCGCGGAGTATGGCGCGCCCAGGAGGATTCGAACCCCCGGCCTCACCCTCCGGAGGGGTGCGCTCTATCCAGCTGAGCTATGGGCGCTTCCTTTCGACGGCGGCTATAATATGTGGATCCCCTCCCTGCGTCCAACAATTTTTGCCAAAAACGCTTCAACCGTGCAAAAAATAGCTAAGACGGTGGTTTTTGTCACCATCTTAAGCTGAATTTCACTTTTTCTGCTTCAGCATGGCGCGCAAATTAGCAATATTCGCCTTCCCTGCCGCTTGGCGCTGCTGCTCCGTTTGGCGACGATTGCCCTTATCCCAGTCCAGATCGTCCTGAGGCAGCTCGGCTAAGAATCGGCTTGGCTCGCAACGAATCTGCTCACCATATTGTCGCCGCTCCTTACACAGAGTAAAAATTAGCTCCTTTTGCGCCCGAGTAATGCCCACATAGGCCAGGCGGCGCTCCTCCTCGACGTTACCCTCATCCAAACTGCTTTGGTGCGGCAACAAGCCCTCCTCCATGCCGACCATAAAAACGTAATGGAACTCCAAGCCTTTAGAGGCATGCAAGGTCATTAGCTGCACCTGATCCGCCTCCTCCTCTTCTTGGTTCCGTTCCATCATGTCGCGCAAGGTCAAACGAGTCACCACCTGAGGCAGAGTCATCGGCTCTTCTAGGTCATCACCTTCAATCATGTCGGTGATCCAGCGATACAGCTCTGACACATTCTTCATCCGCATCTCCGCTGCCTTAGGGCTAGGGGAGGTATCGTAAAGAAAGTCTTCGTAGTTAATCTCTCGAACCAGATCTTTCAGCGCCGCCAGTGTATCGCCTCGAGCGGCGCGATCACCCAGCTCCACCAGCCAACGGGTAAACACCATCACCGATTCCGCTGCGGCTTTGGGCAGATGCTGTTCCAGATCCGGCTCAAATGCCGCCGCAAATAGGCTGATTTGGCGCTGGTTGGCTAACCGACCCAGCTTCTCTAGAGTCGCCGGCCCCATGCCCCGCTTAGGCACGTTGCACACGCGCAGGAAGGCGTTGTCGTCATCACCATTCACCAACAGGCGCAGGTAGCCCATGATGTCTTTAATCTCGGCACGGGAGAAAAATGAGGTGCCTCCCGACATCTTATAAGGGATGCGGTTGGTCATCAGCGCTTTTTCAAACAGCCGCGCCTGATGGTTACCTCGATAGAGAATGGCGTACTCTTTGTAATCGGTACGATTAACGAAGCGATGTCGAATCAGCTCGGCAACCACCCGCTCCGCTTCATGATCCTCGTTGTTGGCAGTCAACACTTTCAGCGGCTCGCCGTAGCCCAGTTCTGAAAACAGGGTTTTCTCATATACGTGAGGGTTATTGGCAATAAGAATGTTGGCGGATTTCAAAATTCGCTGGCTAGAGCGGTAGTTCTGCTCCAGCTTGATCAAATTCAGCTTGGGGAAGTCTTTCTGCAGCAACACCAAGTTTTGTGGCTTGGCACCACGCCAAGAGTAGATCGACTGGTCGTCATCCCCAACCACGGTAAAACGAGCTCGCTGGCCCACCAGTAACTTCACCAACTGGTACTGACTGGTGTTGGTATCCTGATACTCATCCACCAGCAGATAGCGGATGCGATTCTGCCAGCGTTCTCGCACCTCCTCATTGGAAGCCAACAACAGGGTTGGCACCATGATGAGATCGTCAAAATCCATGGCGTTGTAGGCTTTTAGGTGATCTCGGTAGCGACCATAAAGCTGAGCAAACAGCATCATCTGCGGATCGCTGCTGCGCTCCAGCGCCTTCTCCGGCAGGATCAGATCGTTCTTCCAATTACTGATGGTGTTGATCAGAGCATTGAGTAGATCTTTATCTTCCTCAAGCTCATCGGCGGTCAACTCTTTCAGTAGTGCCAGGGTGTCCTGATCATCAAATAGGGTGAAGTTGGACTTGATGCCCACGGACTTATGCTCACGGCGCAGAATCTCTAACCCCAAGGTGTGGAAAGTGGATACCCATAAACCACGGGCCTCCTTTTTACCTAAGGTTTGGGCGACCCGCTCACGCATCTCACGAGAGGCCTTGTTGGTAAAGGTCACCGCTGCAATGTGTCTGGCTTGATAACCGCACTGCTGCACCAGATGCGCAATCTTATTGGTGATTACTCGGGTTTTGCCACTGCCAGCCCCCGCCAATACCAGACAGGGGCCGGATACGTACTCTACCGCCGCCTGCTGCCCTGGATTCAGTCTCATCTTAACTCCCATTCGAACTCAGCCGAGTATTCTAGCGCAGATCCACAGAGAAACGGCAATGGAACAACAGCGACTCGCCCATTGTTCTTTGATACCATGAGATTACGCGTTATGGAGTAACCCAAAATGATCAATACAGACAAACTGGAACAGATTGCTAAGCAGATGAACGATGCCCTTCCATCAGGGATCAAAGCCGCTGCTGACGACTTCGAAGCCAAAGCCAAAACCATTCTGCAGAGCCAACTGTCTAAACTGGACATGGTGAGCCGCGAAGAGTTTGACCGTCAATCCGCAGTATTGGCTAAGACTCGCCAGATGGTCGAAACCTTGGAAGCCCGTCTGAATGAGCTAGAACAGAAGCACAGCGACGATTGCTAAACCGCTTATGCCCCAAATAGCCATTTGGGGCGCATCAAACTCGCTTCCTCAAGCGACGACCATTGCTGGCTTTGCCATTAGTTCCCGTCATTTCAAAGAAGTTCGAAAAAGGCGAAGCAGTTCAACATTCACACACCAGATTTACGATTGTCGTTGACCTTGGGGTAGCTCCAGGGTTTAGCTTACGCTGAAATTATTTCATTCACTTTGAGGACCCACTCGTGAGCAAGCGTATTGCCCTAGCACTGGCCCTAGCCATCGCCCCATTAAGCAGCTGGGCGGCCCAATTTGTCGAAGGCACCCACTACACCGTAGTAAGCCAAGGCCCGGCCACCGAAAAGCCCACCATTAAAGAGTTTTTCTCCCTGTACTGCCACAACTGCGAAACCATGGAGAAACGCTACCTGCCGCTGATCAAGCCTGGTCTGGATAAGTCCATCGACTTTCAGCAAGGCCACGTTAACTGGAAGCAGGACCACATCAACACCGAAGTGGCGCTGTCTCTAGCAGTCATGCAGGAGATGGGTGTAGCAGACAAAGTGAAAAAGCCGATGTTTGACGCCCTGATCGTACCGCACAACCACGGTCCAGGTGAGCACCACGAAAACGAAGATAAAGTAAAAAACCGCGATGACATCAAAGCGGTATTTACCGCCGCTGGCGTTGACGTTGCTGACTACGACAAAATTGCCGAAAGCACTCAGGTTAAGAAGAAGATCATGACCTGGATGCTGGAACAGCAAAAATTCCAGATTCAGAGCGTTCCCACCTTTATCGTTAACGATAAGTACATGATCAATATGGGAAGCATCCAAACTCTGGGTCAGTTAACTGACCTAATGAACTGGCTAGCGACCCAAAAATAAGCCAGCTGAAATAGATAAAAAACGCCCTCATTAGTGAGGGCGTTTTTGTGAGTCGCCTCCGCAACACTGTTCAAAATTTGTTATCGGCTCACAAACCCTCTCCAAAAAGTTCGTTACGCTGCGGCGGATGAACGAACTGATGCTATTCAATGTTTACCTGTTTTACGGCCTGGTGTTCTTCACCATCGGCTGCGTCATCAGCTTCCGTAATTTCAAGTTCAGTAAACTGGCCATCGCCTCAGCACTGCCCGCATTGGCACTATTTGGCATCACCCACGCCTTCCACGAGTGGTCCGAACTCTACTTTATCCTCTACGGCGACAGCCTGCCTCAAGAGTGGGGCATTCCCATTGAGATCCTGCGAATATTAAAACTCCTCGGCTCATTTTTGGCGTTGGTGTGGTTCGCTTGGCTAATGCTGAACATCTTATCGCAGACCCATAAGCGCTGGCTGTCGGCGCTGATCCCTGGACTGCTGTGCCTCTATGGTGCCGCCACCCTAGTGCACATAGTGGTACTGCCAACCCACGAATCGCTGCTGCTCTCAGCAAAGCTCACTCGCTGGATATTTGGTTTAATGAGTGGTGGACTTGCTGGCATCGCCATGATTCTCTACGGCAAGCATCTTGGTAAACACAACCACCCCGGTGCCAATGCCTTTGCGTACTGCGGCATGTCGCTGCTGGCCTACGCCTTAGCAGCCGGATTGCTCTCCTCCTCTATGGGGCTTTGGGTTCCAATCGTACGCACCTTGTGTGCTTTAGCACTGCTACTGAGCTTACTGCAGGCATTGCGGGTATTTGAGCAGGAATACCACGATCAAATTCAGGATCAGCAAAAACGGGTCATGCGCACTGAAAAGCTGCGAGCCATTGGCGAGCTGGCATCCGGCATCGCCCATGAAATTAAAACCCCTCTCAGTTATGCCACCTTGAGTTGCGACCTGCTTGAACGGCAACTGGAATCCGAGCACCAAGGCCACCGCCAACTGCAACGAATTCGCCATGGGCTTGAACGTGCCAACCACATTAGCCAAGAGGTACTGAATTTCGCCCGCCATCAAGGGGAGCATCAGACCATCGAATTGGGCAGCGTCATACGCAGTGCCATCGAGTTGATGCACCATCCGTTAAGAGAATTTCAATTGCGGCTCAGCATCGAGCCCAACCTGAACCTCACCGGTAATCCAATCAAGCTGGAGGAGGTGATCATCAATCTGATGAACAACGCCATTGATGCCTGTACCGACAGCAAACGCATTACCTTAAGAGTGTGGCAAGACACTTCAACCATCCACCTAAGCATCGAAGACAGCGGCGGCGGTATGCCCGACTCTCAATTGCCGCAAGCGATGAGCCCATTTTTTACGACCAAGCCTCAAGGCCAAGGTACGGGTTTAGGGTTGGCAATCTGCCAACAGATCATTCAACAACACCAAGGCGACATCAGCCTTTGCAATGGTCAGCAGGGACTGCTGGCCACCATCAGCTTACCGAGGAGCGACCCATGAGCCTTTCCGTACTCGTTGCCGAAGACGACCTTAACCTTAAAGAATCCATCGTCGAAGCTCTGGAATTGGAGGGCTTTAACGTCAAGGCGGTAGACGATGCCGAGGCGGCGCTGGATCTGGCAGAACAAAACGAATTTGATGTCGCCCTTTTCGATCTGGTGATGCCAGGAATGACAGGGGTCGAAGCCATCGCTTCGCTCCGGCGACAACAACCCAGCATCGGCGTGGTGATCACCACCGCTTTCGCCACGGTAGATACTGCCGTGGATGCCATGAAGCGAGGTGCCGATGACTTTATTCCTAAGCCATTTAATCTGGCAACCCTAGCCATGACTCTGCGCCGAGTGCAGGCCCAAAAACAACCTGAAATGGTGATGGAGGAGGAGCAAGCCAATCAGGTGTTCTCCGCCCTTTCCAATCCTCTACGTCGTGCAGTACTGCAACAACTGGCACAGCACAAGAAGCTCAGATTCATGGATCTGTGCCGCCTCGCAGGAGTAGAAAACCACACTCAGTTTAACTTCCATCTCAAACAATTGCGGCTGTGTGGCTTGGTCGAACAAAATGCGAACAAAGTCTATTTTTTGACAACCCAAGGGCAACAAATGGTAGAAAAAATGATCCATCACCATTAAGAGAAAGCCTTTAATATCAAAGCATAAACTCCAATCTGATAACTGGAGTTATCATCTCCTACGAGGGTGTCAACTGCCCTAATCTGGAAGCCAATCCTGAAGCTACTGGATACTGTCTGTGGAAAAACAGACAGTGCTCAGCACTGCAGGAGATGATGATGAACACCAAAATTACCCTAATCGCATCCATCTTGGCGGCCACCCTGGTCACCGGTTGTAGCGACGACGATGACAACAACTCACCCCCACCACCGGTTCCAAACAACGCTCCGGTTGCCGCTGACATCCTCAGCGAAACCGAAAGTGCCGTTGCCATTGAGATCGACGTGCTGGCCAAGGCCACTGACGCAGATGGCGACACACTCACCATTACCGCCGCCGAAGCGGTTAAAGGGCAAGCTAGCATCAAAGATGGCTTGATTCACTACGATCCAAAAGGCTTCGTCGGTGAAGACGTTATCGACTATAGCATCAGTGACGGCACCGACACCGATGAGGCAATCGTTACTGTCACTGTGACCGAAACCGAAGTGGTATTGAGCTATGTGGGCAGCGACCAGTGTCAAATGTGTCACTCGCAGCAGTACGCCAGCCACCAGAAGAGTGGTCACAACTTCAAGATCAGCAAAGTGGAAAATGGTCAACAGCCAGTATTCCCCTACACCGACATCAGCGGTGCACTGGAACTGATTAGTGATGCGGCTACCGATGACGACAACGACGGCCAGACCGACAACACTTTGGGCGCACCAACGAGCTACGCCGACGTAACCTACATCACCGGTGGTTACTTCAAGAAACTGCGCTGGTTCGATAACAATGGTCACATCGTGACCGGTACTGACGTGCAGTTTAACCTGTACGGCGAAGGCGATGACGTCATGAGTGGCTACCACGATAACGACATCGACATGATGTATGACTGCGGTAATTGTCACAATACCGGCTGGCGTCCATATGCCACTGGCAGCTACGAACATCGCCAAGATGATCTAGCTGGCATGGGTGGTAACTTTGCCTTCGCTGGCGTTCAATGTGAAGCCTGCCACGGCGCCGCCTCTGAACACGTTAAGGCTCCATCAAAAGACAACATCACCAAAGTCGCCACCCCACGTACTACGGCGTCTCTGCAAAGCGATTCAATGGGCTATGGTGAAGCGATGCACTGCGCAGAATGCCATACTCGTGATGGCAACCGAGAGGGCGGCGACCTAGGTAATAACTACGTCAACGGCTACACCACCGCTTTCCCTGACGGTGAAGAGTTTGGTGGTCGCATTGCGGTGAAAGGCGGCCTGCCTCGTCACCATCAGGGCCACGATGAGATGATGGGCATTGACCCAGATACCGGCGTCGCCATGGGCAAGCACTACAACGCTGGCATGAGCTGCTCTAGCTGTCACAACCCGCACCAATCCACCGTGAATATGGGCGCTGCGGACGGCCTACACGACACTGCCGTCAAAGCCTGTAGCACCTGCCACGCCGGTAAGGAGATGTCGGATCAAGGCATGCTAGGTCTGCACGCCAGCATGGATTGCACCACCTGTCATATGCCTGAAGTGGTTAAGAACGCCACCTCGACACTAACCAAAGCGGGCGTGACTTTCGGTGACCAGATGATCCACACCATGGAGATCGACCTATTCAATGACAAAGGCCAGATCACCGAAGACGGTAAGTTTATGTACCCTTACCTTCAAGACGGCTTTGCCTGTGGTGAGTGTCACGCCGAAGGCAGCAAGTTAGACCGCTTGGTCGAGCTTGGCGGCAAGATGCACAAGTAACTCACCCTATCATCATTATTTAATAGTGAAGCCGCCTTCGGGCGGCTTTTTTAGGTCTCTGATATACTGCCAACCCCGCTTCTTCAGACCAGCTCAAGCCGATGCTCGACCAACAACTGCGCCAGCTACTGTATGACGATGCCGATAGAATGGCAGCGCTCAGCGCGCTGCGCCAGTTATCACTGCCTGATGCCTATATCGGCGCTGGCTTTGTACGTAACCTAGTGTGGGACCATTTGCATGGCTATCAGGCCACCGTTCTAAATGATGTGGATGTGGTCTACTTTGACCCCAAACTGCGCTGGCAAGACTTGGAACTGGAAACTTCGCTGACCAAGCTGATACCAAACCTAAATTGGCAGGTAAAAAACCAAGCACTGATGCACCAAAAGCACGGTGATGCACCCTATCACAATACCGAAGATGCCATCCGTCGCTGGCCCGAACTGGAAACCGCCATCGCCGTCAGGCTCAATGATGACGACGATTTCGAGATTCTCGCCCCATTCGGGTTATCCTCCTTATTTGCTGGGCAGCTCACCCCTAATCCAGCTCGAGAGTATCAACTGTTTCTCAATCGAGTTCGCACCAAGAACTGGCTTACTCACTGGCCTAGATTATCTCTTGTGGAAGCCCAGCAGGGGGATATCAACCCGACAGTGCCAAAGCAAAACGCGTAGCTGGCCAACTCACCACAAACTTAGCACCGCCAAGGGACGACTCTTGCACCTCGATGCTGGCGTCCATTCGCGCCGCCGCGGCTTTGGCAATGGCCAGCCCCAATCCAAGCCCCCCCGTGCGTCGATTCCGGCTCTGATCCAAGCGAGCATAGGGCAAAAAGACGGTATCTCGATCCGCCTCAGGGATCCCTGAGCCATCATCTTCCACCACCAATACGCAGCGTTTTCCTAAGCAGCGGGTGTCTACGCTAACCTTGCTGGCAGCGTGGTTCACCGCATTTTTTATCAAATTGTCGAACACCAAACGCAGATAGACCGAGCTGCAGCTAAGCATCAACTTTTGACTCTGCTGCAGCTCAATGTGCCGCTGCTCAGGCATGGCCATCTCCCGCAACCGAGTTTGTAACCATGGGGTCAAGGTTATCGATAGCGGCGGGGTTTCATCGCCACCATCCACGGAAGCATTGAGTTTCGAGAACTCCACAACCTGATTCACCAACTCATTGACGTCGTCCACGTAGCGATCAATGTCTGCAGTCAACTGCTTGAGCTCCGGTTGCTCGGTGCGCTGCTGAATAAGACCAGTCGCCAGCTGAATTCGGCTTAGGGGGGTTCGAACCTCATGGGGAATAGCTTGGGCAAAAATATCTCGTTCACGCACCAGATTTTCAACATCGGTGGCCATCAAGTTGAAGCTGTGGGCCAGCTCATCCAGCGGCTTCTGCATGTTTTCATCGGCACGTACCTGAAGCTCCCCGTCGCCAAAGCGGCGCTGATAGCCAATAAGAGATCGAATCTGATCCTGAAGGTTTCGCACTACCAACATAATGGTGATGCCAATCAGCACCATGGCCATCACCACCAGAAACGGATACACACCAACGCCCAGCTCAAACTGTGACTCAAACTTGGACATGAACTTATGCTCTTCCGGCGTACGCTCTTCATCCAGTTTTTGGTAGATCGCCAAACTGGCATCGCTACTAGGGGAGATAAACACCGCCATCAGCTCCCCCTCTTCCAACTCGTAGTAATCCACCCCTTTGATGGCCTTGATGTAGTTACAGTTTTGACAGGGAAAGTAGCGCTCATCGCCGCTGAGCACCTTGAAAGAAAAGTCCAGCGTCAGAGGGTAGGCCAGCATATCTAGATCTTTCTGGCTGCCCTCATGCACCGCCTGAGAGACCTGCTGATGAAGGTAGTTGGCCTCATACACAAACAGCGAGAAATCACCGTCACGGTACAGGGACTCCACCACATACAGAGTAAGTAGTACCGTCAAACACACCACAAACAGAATACTGAGGTAGAGGCGCGTAAACAGCGTGAATTTAGGTATCCGCATTGATCAATTTATACCCCTGATTCCTCACGGTAATGATGGTTTGGTAGGGGGCTCGGTTATCACCAAGCTTCTTCCTAAGGGCGGAGATACGCATATCGATGGAACGGTCGCACAGGTCATAATCGATGCCACGGAGCGAGCGACAACACTGAGTTCGACTGACCACATCGCCAATATTCTCTATCAACAAGGTCAGCATCTGGTACTCAGACTCAGTCAGTGTCAGAGGCTGACCTCTAAACTGCACTCTTTGACTATGACGACACACCTCAAACTGAGATTTCGGCATCGGCCGGTGGCGACGTAATAGCGCGTCAATGCGAGCGGTTAAGACATGAGGCCGCAGGGGCTTACCCATGAAATCGTCGGCCCCCAGCTTCAATAAGCTCACCTCACTGACGTCATCGTCACAGGCAGTCAGCACCATAATGGCACCGGTGTAGAATTTGCGAGCCCGTTTACAGACCTCGATGCCACTCAACCCCGGTAACATCAGATCCAACACCACCAGATCTGGATTTTGCAGCTGAATGGCCGCCAATGCTTCGGTGCCGTTGTCGATCACCGCCACATTGAACCCTTCCGCTTCCAGATACATGGCAACCAAACGTGCGATCTCTTGATCGTCCTCAACCAGTAATATGTTTCCCTTAGTCACCTCGCCCCCAGCAGATCAATGCAATGATGATTTAATACTGTGCATCGACCTGCTAATTTAGGGGAAAGTTCACCTTTTTGTTACAGAAAATGTCATAAACGATCCCTTTATCACGTTACAGACTATTCACCGCAACCGTGGTATCACTGAAGACTAAAGACTCGATATCCACCAAGGTGTTATTACCATCACGGCCATCCACCATATCTTTGACACTGACCTCTTTACCATTTTTGCTGACTTCATATTCCGACGATGGACCAGAGAACAGCACTTTGTTGGTACCGGTGTTACCCCAAATATGGTTGTCGCGACCGTTCACTATCACATTGCTGTTTTTGCTGCCGGTTAAGCGCAGGTCTTTCAGGTATTGAGCATGATGGGTGTAGCCCAATGCCGCGTTGAATTTGAGGCTAAAGTCTCCCTCAAAACTGTCATCAATACGGGCGGTGTAGGTGAGATAAGGGTGGAAGAATTTGTTGTTCAGCAATTCTGCGCCACGGGGATCTTTGGTTGGGATCTGTTCACGAGTCTTGGCGACATACAGATTCCACATGCCATATTGCCCCTCGTGGGCTCCCCAAAGGCCATAGTAACTGTCGATGACAGAAGCCAGATACTCCTGGGACAGGCTATTTTCTTCAGTTAGCTCCTTAACCCAGCCCGCAGACTCCTCACCCCAAGCCCACTTTTTGTCCGTCAACGCGTACTCTTGCGCCGTACGGATCTCTGCTTGGTAATCTGGCAGTGCCCCATTGAATTGAGGGTTCTGATCTACGCCGATGCCATAGTCATGCACCAGATGTAGGATCTCCTCAAAGGTGGCATCTCGGTGATCGTAGTTTTGGTTGATGTACCAAGGGTGACCCTCTACTTGAATCTCTCCCGCATACAGGGGCTGTCCCTCGACCTCTGAAGCTGGGTTAGTGCCATCATCGACGCCATTGAGCAGCAACAAGATGGCGCCATTGTCTGCCATTTTATTGGCCACCGCGCTCTTATCAGCACCGTATTGAGAGCCGGGGTAATTAGTAAGATAGTGCTCAAGCACGTTCCGTGCGCGAACAATCTGGTTATCGGTCAGGGCATCCTGAACCACGATGTGAATCGCACCGCCATTGGGGGTGTCCACCTTGGTATAGCGGTCGAATTTCAACGCCTTGGTATAAGTAGACTGCAATGCTGTGGGGACTTCAGTAATCCCTAACTCATTGTCCGGTTTTGGTGTCGGCCCAGGAGTTGGGGTAGGCGTGGTGGAAGATGAAGAACTGCCTCCGCAACCATACAGCGCTGCCAAGACCATGGCTCCCATAGTTAACCCAATGACTTTCTTCATAATAATCCTTAAGAAAAAATGATGACGATCATTAAAGTAAACCAAGCACTGGATGGATGCTGTAAGGCTAAGTAAGCGACCCAGATTCGGGAACAACAGCCGCCAGCGGATGGGCTTTGAAGCGCTTACAAACGCTTACATAGCGAAAATCCCTAAACGTGCGGCGAACTGTCCCAATACGGCGGAGTACCGAACTGTTCAATGTAATAATCAATAAAGGCGCGCACCTTGGGCGCCAATAACTGCGAGCTAGGGTAGACCGCCCACACTGCGACATCTGATGCCAAAGGGTAATCCTCTAGCACGGGCACCAACTCACCACTTCTCAAGTGTTGATGCACATTCCAAGTGGCCTGCATTGCGATACCTACGCCGGCGACGCAGGCCTGCCTCATGGCCGTGCCATTATCGGTGCGAAAACTGCCCCTAGGCCGAATGGTTACCACCTCGGCATCATTCTGAAACTGCCACGTATCAATTCCGGTCAGCACAATGCAGTTATGTTGTGCCAGTTCCTCAAGTGACCTAGGCGTTCCATGTTTCGCCAGATACTCGGGGGAAGCACACAGCATGCGTTTATCTCGGGCCAACTTGCGAGCGATCAAGCTGGAATCTTTTAATGCCGAGTTACGAATGGCGATATCAAAACCGCCCTCAACCAGATCCACCACGGTATCGGTCAGTCGAAAGTCCACGGTTAGTTCTGGGTATCTACCCAGAAAGCCTTTTAGTTTTGGCATCATGTGCATGGTGGCAAATGACGCCGGTGCCGACACTCTCAGCGTACCTTTAGGCATGATGTTGCCCACACCTATCGAGGCTCGAGCCACCTCTACCTGAGCCAATACCTCCTGGGCATGAGGCAAAAAGGTCAGCCCCTCTTCGGTCAGTGACACTTTGCGAGTGGTGCGATGCACCAAACGCACTCCTAAGGCTGCTTCCAACTTATTGATGTGGGTACTGGCCACCGCAGGCGACAGCCCTAACTCCTGCCCCGCTGCACTGATGTTATGGGTGGCGGCAAGGCGCACGAACAGTCGTAGGTGCTCAAGATTCATCGTCTATTTTCTTCGTTTTGAATAAAGTGATTCGTCTGTAGCCGATATTATCAAAATGGCGGCGGGATAATAGACTTGGGTTATCGAGAATCACCGGTCACTCATGAGGAACATCAGGCCATGACGAAAACCATTTTGCTTACTGGGGCTACCGATGGCATCGGCTTGGTTACCGCAGAGATGCTGTTATCCCAAGGCCACAAGGCACTGCTACACGGTCGTAACCCCAATAAACTGCAGCAAGTTGAGCAACAACTAAAGCGTCGTCACCCTGATGCTCAAATTGAAATCTACCTTGCAGACCTTAGCGATCTGAAGCAAGTGGTCGCCATGGCTGACACCATTGCAGCTCAGCATGAACACTTAGATGTGCTGATCAATAATGCCGGTGTCTACCAACTGGCGAATCCAATCAGCCCTGAGGGTCAAGACTACCGTTTTATCGTAAATACACTGGCGCCTTATCTGCTTACCCAAAAGCTGCTGCCACTCATGAACGCGGCGTCTCGGGTGGTTAACCTCTCTTCCGCGGCGCAAGCACCTGTTTCACTGGAAGCGTTGCAAGGAAAACGTCCACTCTCCGATAACGCCGCCTACGCTCAAAGCAAACTGGCGATCACCATGTGGACCCGAGCGCTAAGCCAGCAGGTCGCTCCGATGATCGTGGCGGTGAACCCTAAGTCGTTCTTGGGCAGCAAGATGGTAAAAGAGGCCTATGGCGTTGTGGGTGGCGACCTTAGCATTGGCGCAGACATCCTGATTCGTGCCGCCCTATCAGAGGAATTTGCAGACGCCTCTGGCAAGTATTTTGATAACGACAGTGGCAACTTTGCTCCGCCCCACCCAGACGCTCTAGATAGTCATAAATGCGCTGCATTGATGGCTACGATTGAATCACTACTTAAGGACCGTTGATCGGTGAGGCTTGCTTTTCACCAGAGTGCCATCGATCTCGTTTTCCGTTTAATCGAGCGTGTGTTTTCAGCTTCGAGGCATCCTGAGGCGCCCCTAAGACAACTTCGGCTCCAGTATTGGAGCCGAGCAGTCGGTTAATAAGCGACAGGGTTTTGTCCCACCTCAATGTATTTGGGTGACTTATGTAGATACTTCCAGCGCCAGTAATACAACAGGTACAGCAAGTTAACTGCAAAGCTAAAGGCGGACACCGCTAACAGAGAGCCATCGGTTCGATAGGTGGGCACGGTGTGCACTTCCACGAAGGTCTTGAACGAAAAGCCGTACATCATGAAGATCGACAAAGTGAAAATTCGCGCCTGCATCCAGGTCCCTTTCTTAATGAAGATGGCTGGCAAGGTCGCCGCTGACAGCACCGCAATCTGAATCGAGGTCAGATCGGGGAAGCTGTTGTACACAAAAGTGATGTTCCAGACGTCATACACCAAAATGAAAATCAGCGTCATGCCGGGCCACAGCACATCTCGCTCTGGGGAGTCATCAGGATCAATGCCTGCCCAACGGGTCACCGCTAGCACACAAAAGATCCCAGCGAAGCCATTGAGAATATTTGGCAAATGACCGATGGAAAAGTCCTGCCCGACGGCTTCAAGGATGTTGATGATGAACAGCGCCGCAATGGTGAAACGCACCCACTTTTTACGGAACATCTGAGTGGTCGCCATCAAAATAAAGAACCAGCCATGAACAATCGGCGAGTAAAGCTTGGCCCATTTAAACCAAGCATCAATACCCACACCCATCCAATAAGGCAGCAGCACAATAGGTGCTACGGCAAACAGAGTGATCATCACCACTTTGGATTTTCGGGACAGTTCGTACACCAAGATACTGCCGATAAAGAACAGGATCAGATGCGTCCATGATGCCAGCGCGTTATTTTTGGTGATATTCACCGGCTTGCCTTCAACCACTATGTTCATGGTATCCGCATCGATGAAGGTGGCGATGCCAGTTTCAAATTCATGAATCTGGTCGCTTTTTTTAGACAGGATATGCAACTGGTCGCCTTCCAAACGCCAATGCTTTTCATCAATCACATTACGATCTGAATTTTGCAGCTCAATGGTAACTCGACCATCTCGGTAGAAATCCAGCAGATACAGACCATCGCCACTGCCCACTGGCCCTTCGGTGATAATCTGCCAGCGGCCCATCTGAAATGGGTCGACGTCGCTAGGCTCCGCTGCGGTTGCGCAGCCCAGAGTCATAATGATCAAATTGATGCATGCTATAAGCGTACAACTGAATCTTCTAAACACCTTCGCCTCCTTGGAAATTAGGTGAATTCAAGTTGTTCGCTTCCTCACTCCGTTGATCCCTACCCTAACCAAGCCCAGCCGACGATTACGTTACACGATCCTCAGCGAGGTGGATAAAAAGAAGCCAAATCAGCGTACTCCCCAACCAAATTAGAGTTATTGGTCTAGATCAAAAGCAGGTCACAATGTGGCTGTTTTTGTGAATCTCATCATCGTCACAGGGCCGCCGAATTAAGAGGCCGGTTTTAACCCCAACGACAACCGAGCGCCATGGAGCTGTGGCGCTTGGCCAATCTCCAGCGGCGTGTCCATCCACTGAGCAATGCGAGCGACAATGGCTAAGCCCATTCCATGCCCCGCATTGCCTCGACTCTGACGGCCACGCACGAAGGGCTTAAGCACTTTGGTTCGCTCGGCCTCATCGATTCCGTCGCCATCATCATCCACATGCAACCACAGGCGTTGGTCAGCGTTAGAGGTGGAAAGCACCACTTGCTGTCGACCAAACCGTAGGGCGTTACTTAGCAAATTGTTGACCTGCATCTTCAGATAACGAGGATCCGCCAACACCTCTCGATCGCGGCATGACGCCTCGAACCGAATCGTCATCTCCGTATCTTGATGCTCGGCCACACACTGCTCAACCAACTGAACAAGACTGACCTTTTGCCAGTCTGGAGTAATATTGGCTTCATCCAAGCGCGCGTATTGCAGCAGCAACGCCACCAACTCCTCCATGGCATCCAGATCTCTGCCCAGCCGCTGCAGATAACGCTGGCGCTGGCTGTCACTCTGCACCTCTTCTAAGGCTTCTAGGCCAAATCTAAGCCGAGCGATGGGCGTTTTGAGATCGTGAGAAACCGCCCGACTGAGCAACTTATTGTCTTCCAAAAGCTGCTGAATTCGGTCCGCCATGCGGTTAAATTCCTGCTCAATGGGGGCAATGTAGGAGATCCGTCCTGGGCTTACCCGCTGCTCCAATTGACCCATACCAAACGCCTGAGCCACTCTACTGAGGTTCACCAAGCTGCGAATCAGAGGCGAAACCCACAACAGCAAAATCAGTACAATGCCCGCATAAAACAGCACGGTAAACAGCTGATCAACGCCGCTCTCCTGTTCAGGGAATTGCAGACCCGTACTGATGCTCAGCACCCGTTGGGTATGGGGAAGGTGATAATGAAGCGAGATCCCCTCATCAGACTCCAGCACCAAAGGCTCCCCCGCCAGAAACCCCGGCTCGAGACTTGGTGGTAGCGCAAATGCCTTGAGTTCGGTGAATGACAACTGCTCAGGATTGTGCCGATTCCAACTGACAGCCGTGAGTTGCGACTGCTGTAAATCGTCATCCAGCGCTCGAGCCAACGACTCCCCTAAACGCTTCACCGCCGCCAGTTGCGCTGCCGAAGTCGGCCGATCTTGATCCTGTGAATAAACCGATGCCAACTCACTGATCGACCAACCCAAACCAGCGATGGCGACTAACACCACCAGCAACAGCGACAGGGTTAATCGCTTCACGCCTGCTCCTCACAGAAGAGATAACCTTTGCCGCGAACCGTTTTGATGATGTATGGCTGGGGCGGTGCTTCCTGCAACCGACGACGTAGACGAGATGCGCGGATGTCGATAGACCGATCCAAACCGTCGTACTCGATGCCACGTAATTTCTGGGTCAGCTCTTCACGGCTAACCACTTCACCGGCACGACTGGCCAGCAGCCACAGCAGATCAAATTCATTATCGTGAAGATCCACCTTTTCCCCAGACACCGTAACCACTTTGGCCACCGCATCCAGCTCCAGTTGATCGAACTTTAACAGCTCTTTGGCAGGCGCATCACTGGTGCGGCGCAGCAGCGCTTTGATGCGAGCCAACAACACCTTGGGGCGAACAGGCTTGGTCAGGTAGTCATCGGCCCCCACATCCAGCCCCATGATCTCGTCGCCCTCTTCACTGCATGCGGTCATGAACAGCACCGGGCCTTGATAGAACTGACGAGCCTCACGGCAAACTTCGAAGCCATCTTTTACCGGCATCATCACATCCAGCAGCACCAGATCCGGCGTCTCTTCCGCAATCATGGTCAAGGCATAATCTCCCTGAGAGGCCACCGAGACGCTGTAGCCGTGCTCAATCAGGTAGTCACTGATCCACTCAGCTAGCGAGTGATCATCCTCAACCACCAGAATATGATTGCTCATCAGAATAATCTCCAGCCAGAACGACTTTGCCGAGGCGCCTTATACACCCAGGTCACCTCAACTTTCACCTCCGCCAGCGGCGAGTTTTCTCCCTCACGGATCAAACTGTAGCGGGTGGTTTTATCCCCTTCAAAAGCCAGCAGGTAGCGCTGTCGATTGCGGCCATCCCAACACAGCAGTTGCTGGCGATCTTGAGCCTGCATCAGGCAATAGCGCCCCCGTTCTGGCGTTTTCCAGCTGAACTCCACGTCCTGATAGCAGATCTGGCCTTTGTGTAGGGCGATACAGCGTTCCGGAGTCGCGGTAAAGTGCACCTGTGTCTCGGTGGCCTGAGCATTCATGGTCAGCAGTAATAGCGTGCCCCATAGGGAGCGAATGAATAATGTCATCATCGCCCCCTAAAACACGTAGCTGATGGAAACGCTCGCCATGGAGCTGTGATCATCAACCACAAACGGGCTGTCACTGACTTCACCGGGTATCGACCAGAAGCGATAAAAGCCACGGAATACCAGGTTCTGAGTGATGGGGTACGCCGCCCCCACCTCAACACCAAAACTCAAAGAGGCGTCCGGCTTGTATTCGGGAAAGAGTGTGGTGGCTTCCTCGCGACTGACACCATAAAGGTGCTGATTCAGGGTCGCCGAGGCATACTCAACGCTGCCCAAGATATGAAAGTTCCAGTTTCTCACCTGCCAAGATTTGCCCAGACGGGCAGAGCCAAACACCCCTTGGTCATCGTAGTAGTCGGTCATCAGGCGCAGCTGCAACACATACTGGTTATCCCAGTAACGGGTAGCGCGAATGCCGGCCCCAACGTAGAGCGAGTCCTCTTCGGAAAGCAGATAGAGGTTGCGCTCAAATTCATCCAATTGAGACGGGTCGACACCATCGAGGCGGCTGTAGGATCCCATCAAATTGGCGGCCAACAGGTCCAGCGACCAGTTTTCTGAATTCCAGAAATTGAACCCCAGATTGATGCCATCTTGAGACTGATGGATCATCTCGGCAAACAGTCCCTTGTATTGATACACACCGCTGATCAGCAGCGACGGGATCAGGCTGTCTTCGTCCTCCAAACGGACGTCCGAACTCGACCCCAGGTAACTTAGTGAAGCGCCTAACTCAAAGTAACCGCCGTCTCCACTGTGCGCTGCGCCACCAGCAACACTTTCCACAATGTCACCAGCGAAGGCACTCGGTATCGTCATTGAAGTCGCCAATAACAGCGCCTGTATTGTTCTGCTGCCGCTCATATTCCCCCACCGGATCCGGCGATCCTAACTGCTCCATTTCGGTTACAACAACCGAATCGATAGTGACTATTCTACTCACAAATCAGAAACATCCTACGCTAGGATACATTCGGATACAGAGTTCAGTTCCGCGGGTGGATAAAGTGAGATCCAACACACAGTTAACCACCTGAGGAATTCACATGAAACAGATTGCACTTTTAGCTACCGCCGCGCTTCTCTCTGGCCACGCTTTTGCCGACGGTGATACCTACATCCGCAACGGCAACATCTACAGCCATCAAGGCCAGTATTTTGCTGGTGCGGGCGTGGTAACTGGCAGCAAATTCTACAAAGGACAGGATCACCAAACCGCAGCTTACTTAAATGGTGGCTACCACGGTGACGACTTCAACGCCGACCTATCCGGCATCAACTACCGCTTCTTCGGTAACAACGACAGCGCCCTGAATTTTAGTGTGTTTGCCGTTGCCAACCCGGGGATCGACTCCGATGATGCCGACATCCTAAAAGGGATGGATGACCGAGACATCAGCGCCGATTTGGGTATCAACGCCGACCTGCACCTAGCAAATGGCACCCTGAGCACCAAATTTCAGCACGATGTCACCGGTAAATATAAAGGTTATCAAGCAGACCTGACCTACTTCCACCCAGTGTCTCTCGGGTTTGGCGACCTCGTGCCTTTCGCTGGAGTGCATTACGCCAGCAAGGATTACGTCAACTACTACACCGGCGTTAAAGCGTCGGAAGCCGTTAAAGGCCGCCCAGCCTATCGAGGCGACGGTGACTTCAGTTACCACGCTGGGTATCAGATGGTCGTGCCAGTAACCAAGCATCTGGATGTGGTCCATAGCGCAGCTTACACCCGACTGGGCAGTGAAATGGGTGACTCACCACTTATCGACAGTAAGAACCAGTGGGCCACCTCTTTGGGCGTAACCTACAGCTTCTAATTGGATACAGGAGACCATCATGAAACGCTTGATGCAGCTGACACTGAGCTTGGGATTGGCGCTACTGATCAGTGCTTGTGCCACCTCTTACGACACCGAAAAGTCATTTTGGACCTTTGGTGAAGGCTTCGACACCGTACAGATCGCCCCCGACAGTTGGCAGATTAGCTTCGTGGGTAATAATGCCACCGACCGAGCACTGGCACGCCGTTACGTGCTGTTTAAATCGGCGGAGCTGTGCCAGCAGGCAGGTTACCCCTACTTCACCTTCACCAGTGAGCGGGTCGACCGAGATTCCGTTGGCCAAACGGGAATTGGAACTGACATCGACAAAGATTTCCTATTTGGCACCAGCAGCATCGAGAAACAGACCTCATTGATGGTCGAAGTGACTGGCCTTAAAGAGCAATCGAAAACCAGCCAAACTCGGATCTACTCCACCGACTACATCCTCAACCACATTCAGGTTGAAGGCTAACCGCCAAAACAATAAAGCCGCATCACTGCGGCTTGTTTCGATCTCAACAACAAAGAATGCATTCCCCTCACTGTGCACTGCCGTATGCCACCATGTTGTGGCACAATGCGCCGGTCAAATATCACAAGTGACTGAAAATTATTTAGTTAATACACGCACTTTTGCTACAAATCGTCGCAAATGCCGTTCAGTCACGGTAACGCTTCGTCAGCCTTGGGCTGAACGACACCCCGTTACCACACCAAACCGGAGTATCAATGAAATACCTAAGCAATACGGTTTTGCTCACCACCGCAATGCTGCTGTCGGCACCAAGCTGGGCGTACGATCTGTCCATTGAGATTTTTGAGGATGAGGAGCTAACCCTACTCAAAACCGCCGAAACCAGCGATGACGCCGAGGTGCTGAAAGCCGCCTCCGATCTGCTGATATACCAGTCCATGTACCAAGAAAACACCGATCGCGGCTATCAATACCTAAAGCAAGTTGCGGAAACTGGCGATCAAGAGGCGATGGTGGCCCTCGCCGACGCCTACTACGACAACGACGAATATGATCTGTCTTTGGCTTGGTATCACAAAGCCGAAGCGGGCCAAGATCCCTACGTCCTTTATAGCCTTGGGGTGATGTACTTCGACGGCGAAGGCACTGAGGCGGACATGGAGAAAGGCACTCAATACTATCTGCAAGCGGCCAAAGGCGGCAGCAGTGACGCCATGTACCAACTGGCGTTCTCCTACGACAATGGCGATGGCATCAAACAGAGCTATGAAAAATCCGCTTATTGGTTTGGTCAGGCGGCCGCTCTCGGCGACGTCAGTGCCGCTTACAACCTTGGCGTGGCCTACCTAAACGGTGAAGGTGTAGACAAGAGCTGCCCGAAGGCGATGGAGCTGTTCACAACCGCCATCAACGAAGAAAACCACGCGCTGTCCAACGCAAAAATGGGGGACATCTTCTACTCCAATCGCTACAAGAAAGCCTGCGGCCTATCAAAATCTGATTACAACCGTAGCTTCAACTACTTCACCGAAGCCGCAGGCCAAGGGGATGCGTACAGCCAATACATGATGGCGCTCTCCTACCTCAAGGGCCACGGTGTTGAAAAGGACAAAATCAGCGCTCTGGCTTGGTTCTATGTGGCTGATGAGTACGGCGATGAGGATGCTGGTCGTGAAATCATCAAACTGAAACTGCTGATGTCTGGCGAAGACATTGCCAAAGCCGAACAGCTAAAAGAGCAGCTATTGGAAGAGATCTGGTAATCACCAAGGTTAACCAGCACACCCAGAGGGAGCGCCTAGCGCTCCCTTTTTTGTGCCACCACGACCGCAAGCGAAGAAACCACGTTCGTTTGAACTACACTGAAAATCCCACCATAACGCCCCAGTCACAATCATCAGAAACCCTGAATAACCATTGAAATAATAAGTGCTTAAGCTCTAGTATAGTGATCATAAAATCACCAGCGATTGCTGGTGATTCCTCAAAACTCGACATTTGCAGGATGCAATGATGGCCACTCGCTCTTCCCGTTCTCTGATGCTGATCTCCCTCGCTGCTCTCACCCTATTTGGCTGCCAAGAACCTCAAACCACCATCGAGCCCAAGCTGGTGGTGGTGGAACAGGTGCAGACCGCCACCGTTCCCCTGTATGGCAATTACGTTGGTGTCACCCGGGCCTCTTTGGACGTGGAGGTCAGGGCTAGAGTCAACGGCTTCGTGGAGGAACGCATCTTTGTGGAAGGCAGCGCCGTCAAAGCGGGGGATCCCCTCTACCAGATCGACGACAAACCCTATCTGGTGGTGGTCAATCGACTTAAGGCCAAACTGGCGTCCCAACGCAGCATCCTAGAGAAAGCCCAACGAGACGTGGACCGTCTGCGGCCCCTGTATGAGCAAGACGCCGCCAGCCAACTGGACTACGACAACGCCCTGTCGTCTTTGTCTCAAGCCAAGTCTAATCTGGCCGCATCCAAGGCGGATCTAGAAGAAGCGCAGCTGGAGCTAAGCTACACCAAAATACTCTCCCCCATTAACGGCCTTGTTAGCCGCTCAGAAGTCGACATCGGCGCGCTCGTCGGTAGCCAAGGGCAATCTTTATTGACGCGGGTGCGCCAAGTGGATCCCATCTACGTTAACTTCAATATGTCGGCGCTGGATTACCTTAACGCACGCCGCCGCATCACCAGTGAACGTGCCAAGCGAGAGGCGGAGACCGAAGGCAAAACCGTGGAAGGTTTCGTGCAGATCACTCTGCCCGATGGCAGCGAATATCGCTACTGGGGCGACGTCAGCTTTACCGACCCCTCGGTGAATCCAGACACCGGCACCTTCGAAGTGCGAGCAGTGTTGCCCAACCCAGATCGAGAGCTGCTACCTGGGCAATACACCAACGCCCGCATCAAGCTCTCCGAATTGGAGAACGCCATCGTTATCCCGCAAAAGGCCACTCGAGTGGATCAGGGTGGGGTTTACGTCATGGTGGTGCTACCAGACAACAAGGTGGAGCGACGCTTCATTGTGATTGAGCATCAAGGGCAAGAGGGCGTGGTAGTGAAAAGCGGCCTTCGCGCCGGCGAGTTGGTAATCGTGGAGGGCATGCACCGAGTGCAGCATGGCCAGCTAGCCCAACCCCTAACCGCCGAAGAGTATCAGTCCAAAGAGGACGCCAAAGAGAAAGCCCAGGCGCTGGAACAGCAGCAGATTGAGCAACAACAGGCACAGGAGCAAGAGTGATGGCTCAGTTCTTCGTTAATCGGCCGATATTTGCCAGCGTCATCTCCATCGTCATCGTATTGCTTGGGGTGGTGGCCATGTTCCAACTGCCCATCGATCAATACCCCTACATCACCCCACCTCAGGTGAAGATCTCCGCCTCCTATCCCGGCGCAACGTCGGTGACTGCGGCCGAGTCGGTGGCAACGCCGCTGGAGCAGGAGGTCAACGGGGTGCCGAACATGATCTACATGAGCTCGAAGAGCACCAACTCCGGCAGCACCAATGTCACCATCACCTTTGATGTGGGCACCAGTCCAGATCTGGCTGCGGTTGACGTACAAAATGCCAGCCAGCAGGCCTTTGGTAGCCTGCCCATCGACGTGCAAACCGAAGGAGTATCGGTCTCCAAAGAAGCCTCGGTAGAGCTGTTAAAGCTGGCGCTGACCTCCGACGATGAACGCTTCGATGAGATCTACCTCAGTAACTACGCCACCATCAACATCACCTCAGCCCTGAAACGAATCCCTGGGGTGGGTCGCACCCGAAATACCGGCTCCCGCAGCTACTCCATGCGCATCTGGCTAAAGCCGGACATGATGGCTGGCTACGGCCTAACCACCTCGGATGTGATCGGCGCCATCAAGGCACAAAACAAAGAGAGCCCAGCAGGCACCATCGGCACCCAACCCAACAGTGACCAGCTGTCACTGACACTGCCGATCACCGCCGCAGGACGCCTCTCCAGCGTGCAGCAGTTCAATGAAATCATCGTCCGCGCCGATGCCAATGGTTCCCTGATCCGGCTGCGAGACATCGCTCGCATCGAACTGGGTTCCTCCGCTTACACCCTGCAGTCTCAGCTTAATGGCGCCAACGCCACCATTGTTCAGGTGTACCTGCTGCCCGGCGCCAATGCACTTGAGGTGACTCAGAAGGTCAAGGAGACCATGGCAGAGCTGGCCACCAAATTCCCTGCGGGCGTGCAGTGGCAGGTGTTCTACGACGCCTCGGAATTTATCGAAGACTCCATCGATGAAGTGGTCAAAACCCTAGTGGAAGCCCTGATTCTGGTTGTGGCGGTGGTCTATCTGTTTCTGCAGAACTGGCGCGCCACCCTGATTCCGGCCATTGCCGTGCCCGTGTCTCTGGTTGGCACCTTGGCGGCGATGTTGGCCTTTGGCTTTACCATCAACACCGTCAGCTTACTGGCTCTGGTGCTGGCCATCGGCATCGTGGTGGATGACGCCATTGTGGTTGTGGAAAACGTGGAACGGCTGATGAAAGAGCAAGGACTCAGCGCTCCAGCAGCTACCCGAGCGGCCATGAAAGAGCTCTCCGGTGCCCTGATAGCCACCAGCTTAGTTCTGGCGGCGGTATTCGTGCCCGTGTCTTTCCTCGCTGGCATCACCGGCATCATGTATCGAGAGTTTGCGGTGGCGATCACTGTGTCGGTGCTACTCTCGACCCTAGTGGCTCTGACCTTAAGCCCCGCCCTGTGCGCCATCTTGCTCACCAATGAGGAAGCCAAACCCAACGCCCTATTCCGCTGGATAAACCGAGTGCTGGACAACGCCACCAACCGCTATGTCGCCCTAGTTGGCCTGACTCAGTCCAACGCCAAACGCAGCTATCTGGCCTTTGCCATCATGGTGGGCGGTGTGTACCTCATCATGAATCAGCTGCCCGCCAGCTTCATGCCCGATGAGGACCAAGGGCGCTTTTTCATCGACATGACTCTGCCAGATGGCTCTACGGTCAATCGTACCCAAGAGGTGCTAAAAAAGGCCGAGCAGCATGTGATGGCTCACCCAGCGGTCGCCTACTCCTTTACCCTCGCGGGGGAGAACCGCCGCTCCGGCTCCAACCAAGCCAACGGTCAATTTGAGGTGATCCTCACCCCTTGGGAGCAGCGCAAGACTCAAGGGGACACGGTCAAGAAGGTGATGCACCAGATCCAAAACGACCTGCATCAGGTGTTGGAGGCGGAATTTAGCCTGTATCTGCCGTCGGCAGTGCCCGGCTTGGGCAACGGCTCCGGCGTGGAGATGGAGCTGCAAGACACCTCAGGCAACAACTTTGAAGGGCTAATCGAAAACGCCAAAGAGTTGGTGGAACAACTCAAGCGCCAGCCAGAAGTCGCCCGCGCAGGACTGTCCCTGCAATCAGCGATCCCGCAGTTGCGGCTGTCGGTGGATGAGGCCAAGGCGATGGCCATCGGCGTTACAGTATCCGACATCTACAGCACCATCAAAACCTTCACCGACTCCTCCACGGTCAACGACTTCAACCTGTTTGGCCGGGTGTATCGAGTCAAGATCCAAGCGGAGCAGGAATACCGCCAGTTCCCGGATCAGATCAAAGACTTTTACGTGCGCTCGAGCAGCGGAGCCATGGTGCCCATCGGCGTGTTGGCCAAATATGACTACAGTGTTGGCCCAGCGGCGGTAACCCACTACAACATGTTCTCCAGCGCCTCCATCAACGTCACTCCAGCACCGGGGTACGCCACCGGCGATGTGATCAAAGCCATCGAGCGCGTCGCCAAGCCTTTGCTGCCCAACACCTTCCGCTACGAGTGGAGTGGCCTGACCTATCAGGAGGTGCAATCCGCCAACCAAACAGGCATCGCGGTCACCCTTGCCCTGGTGTTTGTGTTCCTGTTCCTCGCGGCACTTTATGAAAGTTGGACCATGCCAGTGGCGGTGCTGCTGATCGCCCCCGTCGCCATGTTGGGAGCGGCATCAGCCACCATGATCAGCGGCATGGAGAGCAACCTGTTCTTCCAAATCGCCTTTATCGCCCTCATCGGCATGGCCGCCAAGAACTCCATCCTGATTGTGGAGTTTGCCAATCAACTGCACCAACAGGGGCGCTCTCGCATCGACGCGGCGCTGGAAGCGGCGGCGCTACGATTCAGGCCAATTTTAATGACCTCCATGGCCTTCATACTCGGGGTCTTGCCCTTGGTGCTGTCCACTGGTCCTGGCGCGGTCAGCCGTCAATCCATCGCCATCCCCATTCTTGGCGGTATGATTCTGGCAACCAGCATTGGCATCGTGCTGGTGCCCCTGTTCTTTGTCACCTGCGCCGGTTGGCTGCGCTCCCGCAACCAGCCCGCAACTGCTACCGAAGAATCCACCGAGGAGGCACGCCCATGAGACTGTTGCCCCTAACCCTTATTGTGGCTCTTAGCGGCTGTGCCGTTGGCCCCGAGTATCAGCGACCTCAACTGCCGCTGCCGGAGCACTTCGATGCCACCCCAGGCACCGAATTACATCTAGGCACCTTACCTTGGCGTCAGTTCTTCCTTGACCCTCAGTTGCAGCAATTGATCGACAAGGCCCTGCAAGACAACTTAAGCCTTGAGCAAGCTCGCTCGCGATTGGTGGCGGCCAGAGAACAAACCACGGTCACCGACGCCGCGCTCTACCCAGAATTTAGCCTAGGGCTCAATGCAGAACGAGACAGTGAAAGTGGCTTAACCAACAGCGATCCGGAGATCTCCGATACCTTCAATCTGGATGGCATGATGAGCTGGGAGATTGATCTGTGGGGAGCCAATCGCCGCCGCAGCGAAGCCAGTTACGCTCAGCGGCTCAGCAGCGAACAGCAGTTGAATCTGTCTACCTTAAGCCTCATCAGTGACGTTGCCAGCCGCTACTATGAATGGCTGGACATTGAGCAGCGCTATCGCATCTCGGAGGAGACCGCCAGATTACGGCTTGAGGAGGTGAAGCTGGCCAAACTTCGAAAACAAAACGGCATGATCTCCGGCTTAGAGGTTCGTCAGGCCGAGGTAGAGTATCAATCGGCTCGCACCACCTTGCCCGAGCTGGACTTCGATCGCCACCAAAAACAGAACCAACTAAAGCGGCTTTTAGGCAGTTATGAACTGCAAACCCAATACCAATTGCCTCAAGGACTGAGTGCCCTTGGGGTGCCTCAGGCGCTGGAAATTGGCGTGCCTTCGGATCTACTCAGTCAGCGACCCGACGTCGCCATCGCCGAACAGCAGCTGATCGCCGCCAACGCGTCTCTTGGCGTGGCAGAAGCGGCGCTGCTGCCCAATTTTACCATCAGCGGAAAATACGGTTTTGAGAGCAACACGCTTTCGGACGTACTCGACAGTGAAGGGGTAACTTGGAGCCTCGTTGGCGGCCTCACGCAGCCACTGTTTAATGCTGGCAAACTCAATGCACAAAAGCGCATCGCTGCTGAAACGCTCAAGCAAGCACAATTGGCCTACCGCGATACGGTACTTACCGCCTACACCGAGGTCAGCGATGCCCTTGCCGGTGTACGCCGAGCTCAAACCGCCATGGAAGCCCAGCAGGAGTTGGTCAACGCGTCTCAAGAATACGTGCGTCTGGCTCGGCTCAGGTACAAAAATGGCGTAGCCACATCGCTGGATCTCATGGATGCCCAGCGGCAGTTATTCAGCGCCCAGTTGGCGTTAAGCCAACTGCAGCGGGACCAACTGCTGGCTCACATCAGCCTGTATCGGGCACTGGGGGGCGGCTTAAGCGGCTAGGGGAACTTGGCTGCTGCAGCCCATGTTTGCGATGTTTGCCCTAGTTGGACTCGATCCGATAACTGCCAGTCAGATACCTGCCTGGATAGTAAAAGCGAATTTTCACCCCGTCATCGCGCTCCGCAAACAACGACAGGCTGTCCGCTGGCTCAGCCTTCAGGGAACGCCAGTGGTGACCACGCAGCTCAGATTTTGCCATCAGCTGCTGATCGCGCTTAATGTCGCCATAATAGACGTTCCAAGCGCCAAGTTGCCCTTGCTGCTCACCCTCAAACAATGCCAATAAGCCAAAGCCGTAGCCACCGCTCATGTAAGGAACTGACGCTGCCACCTTCACTCCGCTGTCTACCACTTGGGTGATCTGGGTTGGTGCAAACTCTCCCCAGCAGTTTAGGCCGCCCTGTGTGGTCACCCCGCAGGCATCCACGGTGGTGTGGCCGCCGATAAGCTGGCGATATTCGCCCGGCACTTGATAAGCAACGCCGTTTCGCCCCCATTGCCAGATCTCTCCATCATTGGTCAGTGCCTGCAGCGCCGACTCCGTTGCGCTAATGGTCACCACACCCCGTTGCAGATGATGGTAGATCTTGAGCAAGCTAGGCCAGTCAGCCGCCTGCTCATCATGCCAGTTGGCCTCTTCAATCAGATAGCCACCCATTAGCCGAGAGCCCCAACTGATCAACTGACCATTACCCAAGAGCGCGGCCGTCGCCCCATGATTGTGAACCACCTCAACCGCGCCATTGTCCATCAGCTGCATCAACTCAAGATCACTGGGAATGCAGTTGCGCTTTTGCTCGTTCACCACCACCGCAGCATCGCCAAACTTCCGCTGAATCACCCAGCCACAGTGGGTCGGCCACACTTTATCGATGTTGCCCTGGAGGTAGATGTCATTGCCTTCAGGCAGCAACACATGGTGCTCAGGCAAAATAAAAGAACCATCTTGAAGTAAGCGCCCCGATTTGCGCTTTGGCGCATTAACCGAGTTGTGTTTTAACCAGCTCTGCGCTGGCTGGCTGCCCTGTTGCGCCGCACGCTGATACCAGGGATAAGCATACTTACGTTGCTGAGGATCCAACGCCAAACTCTGGGCTACCGCCAGCTGAGATGGCACATGACCGCCAATCGCCGCCTCCTTTTGCCATAACCGCTGAGCCTCAGAATCACCCCGATTTTGGCTATGCTGTGCCATCCATACCATGGCATCCACGCAACCTTGAGTTGCCGACATCCGCATGAGTCGAACTCGTTCAGACGGTTCTAAAGGTGCATCAAGGTACAGGTCATACATCCCCTGAGGATGACCGGAATAGGCCGCCAACTGCAGATAATGATTGGCCTGCTGCCGATCCTTGTCGGTACCTCGGCCGAGGAGGTAATGCTGATACAGCTGATAATTGATCTCGGCAGAGGGCTCAGTATTCAAGGCGATCTCCAGCGCGTCGTCATACCGGCCCTGTTGATAGTAGTGCTCCGCCAGCAGGGTCTCGGCATAGGCTCGCCACGCCGGAAGCTCCGAGCTGGCGTTTTTTAGGAGCGCCTCCCCTTGAGCCTGCTGCGCTTTGGAATCTGAACTCAAGTACAACTCAGCCAGATGCACATCGGCTTCGGTTACCCCGCGCTGAGTAACTCGGCGAAACAGACGTTCCGCCTGCTTGAGGTCTTTGGCTACCGTCCAACCATGGGCATAAGCCAACCCCAACCCAATGGCACCGTAGGGCGAAAGCTCGCCCTCTTTCTCTGCATCCACAAACGCCTCGACGCAGGTCTTCGACAACCGATAAGCGTAGGTGTTTAGGCAATGCCACGCCTGCACATCCAAGTGGTCTTCAGGAAGGTACAGTGACGCAACCTTAGGCAGTGCTGGCAGATTAATGCTGGGCTCACCCAAAACCCACAGATCCACCATCTTCAGCTGGGCCCATTCGTTGTTGAGATTGGCGGCCATGCGCAGATAGTGATAACCCTTGGCGCTATCGGCGTGGGGAAGCTCTCCTTCTAGATGCAGATAGGCCAGACGAGCCACCGCTTTCGGATAGGGCTTATCCTTAATGGCCAGCTCATACAGAGGCAGCAGCTTCTCCTGCTCCTCGGGAGAGGCGGAGTCGCTGTCGTAAAATGAGGCTAATACCAAATTTGCCCATGGACTGCGGTGGCGAGCGGCGGCGAGCTCCTGTTTCATCTGCAGACGCTGAGCGTCGGTTTTCGTCGGCAACCGCTGAAACTCGGTAAGTCGATCATCCAGTGCTTGCTGCTGCTCAACCACGGAAGCGCAGCCACTGATCAGCAAACTCAACGCCAGAAGAGCCCAAAGGAGATTAGGAAATTTCAAAACGGTGCCTTACGAATAGGGAAGTTAGAGGCCTAAAAACGTCAGCAAGGCGCACCGCGGTTAGCTCAAACCGCGGTGCACCTGCCTCCTCTAGGTAGGGCGACTCAGTCGTCGCAATAGTGATATTGCAGCTGACTCCAATCGGTGCCATCGCCATCTAGGGCGTCCAGCGGCAGACTCAGCAGTGAGCTGCCATGATCACGGTGCATTAGGTGCAGCAATGCCACCCGCCCCTCAGGCAGAAATGGCCGATGATAGTCACCCAATTGCGGCAGCAAACCGAAGTTATAGCTGTCTCGCTCAGCCTCCATGGCTTCAGTGGTTGGCGTTAGCAACTCAGGGAGGCGCTGCAACGCCTGTGCATCCACCACTTGGGGCAGCTGTCGATAGCCCTGCCACTTTAGGGCTTGTCCGGACACCTCTGTCCTTAGCCAGCCACTGCATAACTTCCGAGACGGCATCAACAGCCAACCGGTTTGATCCATGGGCAGTTGCGGCCAGAACAGCGCCAACGGTGAGCCCAAGTGTGGTTCATCGTCTTCGTCGCTCGGCGGCGTCACATAGACCTGCAATAGACCGCTGGTGGGCAGCGGGTGAGACAGGGCACTGTGGTTGAGCTCATCGAAGTTCAACTGCAACAGCAGCACTTTGCTGGGGTGAGCCTCAAGCTCGGCGGGCAATGAAAGCTGAGGCAGGTAGGGCTCACCGCCCCAATGACTCTGCCACGGCTGCAGCAACGGCTGACCATTGATGGCAAAACCACTGCCAAGCTGTGGTAACAGCCCCTTGAGGGCATCGATGGAGCGACGTTGGCTCAGCGCCTGATGAAACTTGCCTTGCCAATACTCAGCACCAGCCACTCCCTCTTCGCAGCCATATTGCCGCTCATGAGCCTGCATCAGCAGCAGATAAGGTGCGGCTCGATACTGTTTTTCTAATAACTGAGCCGAACTGTCGGTGGCCGCCGGATACAGCTCGGTAAGCTCCAGTCTGATGTCGTCATAGCGGCATAGCTGCGGATCCGCCCCCTGATTCAGCAACCACTCAATGGCTCTGGCACTGGGAGTCGGCTTGCTCAGCACCACCGCCAACGCCGTGCGCCCCTGCTTGTCACAGGCGTTAACATCACCACCTTCAGATAACAGCTGCTCGAGCGCTTCACGCTGCTCAGCAAAGCTGCTATCGCCTTTAATCTTTTTAAATGTTTGAAACCAGATGTCGCTCATCTACCACCCACCTATAGCGTTATTCACTGATTATAAAGGAGTTTTATAACTCAACAAAGGTGTCAAAGCGATGAGCCAAATTCAGCAGCAGACCAATGCAGGGCTATGGCGCAGAGGCGCTATTCCATCAGCTCATTAAGCATGGGGCCGGGATTATTCAAAAAGGCCTTGGTAATTTGGTAGTGTTCGGTGTCTTCGTATTTGATTGGCTCAATCCCACTCGTGCTGATCTGATAAATCAACGCGCCTGGGTACGCCATCAAGATTGGGGAATGGGTAGCGATAATAAACTGCGATTGTTGATTGATGAGCTGCGACATTCGGCTCAGCACTGCTAACTGCCTTGTTGGGGATAAGGCCGCTTCAGGCTCGTCGAGGATATAGAGGCCTTGCCCACCAAAGCGCTTAATCATCAGTGAAAGGAAAGACTCACCGTGTGACTGATGGTGCAAGGATTTCCCACCGTAGGAGTCTTTAATCAGCGGCCCAGCATAAGGGTCCTCATCGAGTTCATCGATGTTTGTCGCCACATTGTAGAAGCTCTCTGCTCTCAGAAAGAAACCATCTCGATATCGCTTATAAGACTTCGACATCCGCAAAAACTGGTTCAACTCAGAATGGGTATGTCGGGTACCAAAATTAAAATTTTTGGTTCCCCCTTCGGCGTTGAAACCCAAGCCGACGGCTATCGCTTCCAATAGGGTGGATTTACCACTGCCATTCTCACCAACAAAAATGGTTACCTCTTTTGCAAACTCAACCCTATCAAGGGTTTTGATCGCAGGAATAGAAAACGGATAGACATCAAAAGAGCTAACTTGGTCTCGCTTGAGGGTCATCTGTTGTAAATAGGGCAATGGATTCATATCGCAGGCTCGATTAATCGCTCACAATGCTCGAACACTCCAGAGGGTTCTCAAGCAAATCATTTCAGAGCCCGACCACCTTAACGATCGAGCTGACAATTAACATACAGCGACAATCTTTAAAAACAATGAGTTAGATCATTAGTTATGAATAAGAATTATTTACGCATTCTGCCCAGCAACGAATCCTGACGCCCACGCCCACTGGAAATTAAAGCCGCCGAGCCAACCGGTCACGTCCATCACTTCGCCAACGAAATAGAGCCCGGGTACCGATTTGCACTCCATGGTCTTGGAAGAGAGCTCGTCAGTATCCACTCCGCCAAGGGTAACTTCGGCGGTGCGGTAGCCTTCATCCCCAGCCGGTTTTAGCTGCCATGCATTAATGGCACTGGGAATCGCTTCCAGTGTGGCTTTATTCAGCTGACCCAAGGCCTGATTTTGCCAACCGTGATAGGCGATCAGCGCTTCCGCCAGACGCGCTGGGAAGTGCTCTGACAGCCAAGTTTGCAGTTGGCGTTTGGGGTTGGATTGGCGAGCCTCCGCCAGAGCGTCAGCCACATCTACCGATGGCAACAGGTCGATGGTGACCCCTTCGCCTGGCTGGCGATAGTTAGACGCTTGCAGTACTGAAGGGCCAGACACGCCACGGTGGGTGATCAGCAGCTGTTCGGTAAAGCTTGGGCCACGATTAGCGGCAATGCTGGTGGTCAAACTGATGCCGGAGAGCGGCTCGAAATGCTGCTTCTCTTGCGGCTGCAGGGTAAAAGGCACCAGGCCGGCACGGGTGGGTTTTAGCTTGAGGCCGAACTGCTCCGCCAGCTTGTAGCCGTATGGGGTAGCGCCCAGTTTCGGCATCGACAACCCGCCGGTGGCCACCACCAGAGATTCAGCCTGAATGCGGCCGATGCTGGTGGCAACGCTAAAACCGCCGTCGGATTGGCTGACCGAGTCAATCTCGGTGCGCAGGCGGATCTGCACCTGGCCGTTGTCGCACTCTTTGAGCAACATAGCAACGATCTCTTTGGCACTGTCGTTACAGAACAGCTGGCCATGATCCCGCTCGTGATACTCAATGCCATGGCGCATCACCATGTCGATAAAATCCCACTGGGTGTACTGCGCCAATGCGGATTTCACGAAATGTTTGTTGCTACACAGATAGTTAGCAGGCTCAACATAGAGGTTAGTGAAGTTGCAACGACCGCCACCACTGATGAGGATCTTCTTGCCCGCCTGCTTGGCGTGATCAATCACCATCACTTTGCGGCCTCGGGCGGCGGCAGTGGCGGCAGTCATCAATCCTGCGGCACCTGCGCCAATCACCAATACGTCGGTCTGCAAACTCATTACTCTATCCCACTACTCGAAAACAAAAAGGGATGCCCATGGCATCCCTCTATCATAACCTGCGGTGCTATTTTACTCCGACTTAGGGTCTCGAGACAGCAATTGTTTCGCCACCTCTTTTACCGGCTTACCTTGATACAGCACTTGATAAAGCTGTTCGGTAATCGGCATCTCAACCCCAACGCGCTGAGCCAACATAAACACCTCTTTGGTGTTGCGGTAGCCTTCGACCACCTGACCAATTTCGGTCATGGCGGTATCGACGTCTTTGCCTTGGCCTAAAGCCAAACCAAAACGGCGGTTACGGGATTGGTTGTCGGTACAGGTCAATACCAGATCGCCCAGACCGGCCATGCCCATGAAGGTGTTCTTATCGGCACCCAGAGCACAACCTAAGCGGCACAGCTCCACCAAACCTCGAGTGATCAAGGCGGTACGAGCATTGGCACCAAAACCGATGCCATCAGACATGCCAGCGCCAATGGCGATGACGTTCTTCACGGCACCACCGAGCTGCATACCAATGAAGTCGGTATTGCGATACACACGCAGCCAAGTGCCACAGTGCATCAGGTTGGCCATGTCTTCGGCAAACTCATCGTCGGTAGACGCTAGGGAGATTGCGGTGGGCAAACCTGCCGCCATCTCTTTGGCAAATGTCGGACCCGACATCACCGCCAGCGGCATCTTTTCGCCGAGGATTTCGCGAGCGACATCCTGCAGCAAACGACCCGATTCCGGCTCTAATCCTTTGGTGGCCCACACCACTCGCGCGTCATCACGCAGCAGTGGCTGAGCTTGTTTAAGCACCAGAGCGAATACATGACTAGGTACCACCACCAACACGTTGCGGCTGGCTTTAAGGGCGGTTTCAAGATCGGCTTCTACTTCCAATTGCTCGGGGAAATCGACGCCTGGGAGAAACTCCTCATTACGACGCTCCTGCTGCAACTTGGCCATGTGGTCAGGCAGGTGCCCCCACATAATGGTGCGGTGACCATTGCGGGCCAGAGAAATAGCAAGGGCGGTGCCATACGACCCCGCCCCTAAAACCGTTACTGCGGCTTGTTCAGTCAACTGAAAGCTCCTAATTAGGCTTCAGCTTGCTCACCAGCTTCTTGGGCGCGCTGCTGCATGTACTGAGCAAACATCGCGTCGAAGTTAACTGGAGCCAGGTTCAGTGGAGGGAAAGTACCACGGTTTACTTGGCTAGCGATCGCTTCGCGAGCGTATGGGAACAGGATGTTCGGGCAGCCAGCACCCAGAGCGTGGGCCAGCTGTGGCTCAGGCAGGTTAGCAATGGAGAAGATACCCGCTTGCTGTACTTCGCACAGGAACGCCACTTCGTCTTCAACTTTGGTGGTTACGGTGATGTTCAGAACCACTTCGTAAACGTCGTCAGCCAGCTTGTTGCTGCGAGTGTCCAGGTCCAGCTTAACTTCTGGCTTCCACTCTTTCTGGAAGATGGCTGGAGAGTTAGGAGTCTCGAAAGACACGTCTTTGGTGTATACGCGCTGAATTTGGAATTGTGGTGCCGCTTGCTGCTCGTTTGCTGCTGCGTTGTTCTCTGCTTCTGCCATTTTGTCTAATCCTAAAAAAAGTTTGTTTTATCGTTCTCGGCGTCCAGTACCTTAGGCGATAGTCGGCGGTCGCGCCTGTTGCCTGTTGCCAGTCCTTTGCCTTTCAATTTTGTGATTGCGCGACCCAAAGCTTACGCTTTAGCGCTTTTTGCGCACTACCAGCAAGTTAGCAGCTTTCCAGTCGGTCATGCCACCTTGCAAGCTGAAAACGTGTCCAAAGCCCGCTGAAACCAACATTTGCGCCGCTTGTACGGAGCTCATGCCAGCGTTACACACAACTATAATGGGAGCGTCTTTGTGCTTTTCAAGGGCAGACAGCTCATTATTTTTAATTTCTGATAACGGCAGGTGGATGGCGTTAGCGATGTGACCTTTGCGGAATTCGTCATCACCACGAACGTCTACAACCACCGCGTCCTCTTTGTTGATCATACGAACCGCTTCCGCAGCAGGTATGTTTTTCACTTTAGAGAACAGGGATTTAACCGTCATAAACACCACGGCGGCCAACAGACCCACCCACGCGGCACTCAACATTGGGTGACGGCTAAGAAAATCGATATATTCCTGCATGTATTCGCCTAGTTTATTTAAAGTCAGTCGGGCTGAAAATCGCCAGTATACCCCGTTTTAACCGCAAAGAAAGGCAACATACCCCTGATTTTGTGGCCAACACACGACTCCTTAATAGGGATTCTCATTACGAACTGGCAAAAAAAAATGGATACGTTGTAAACTGGTTGCAGTATTTTTCTCAAAAGCCTGTTTATCAGGCCGCAAGGAACCTCCATGACTAAGCGTAAAGCTCCCCTTGCCCTTCTAATCCTTGATGGATGGGGCCACCGTGTTGACGCCGACGATAACGCAATCAGCCGCGCCAACACCCCTAACATGGACCGCCTCTTTAGCGAGTACCCTTCCACCCTGATCTCCGGATCGGGTAAAGACGTTGGCTTGCCCGACGGTCAGATGGGTAACTCTGAAGTAGGCCACATTAACCTAGGTGCAGGACGCATCGTTTATCAAGAACTGACCCGTATCGGTAAAGCCATCGAAGACGGCGAGTTCAACCATAACCCAGCGCTGGTGAGTGCCATCGACAAAGCCGTTGCCAACGGCGGTGCCGTGCACCTGATGGGCCTGTTGTCTCCCGGTGGTGTGCACAGCCACGAAGACCACATCGAAGCCGCAGTGCGACTGGCCGCCAGCAAAGGCGCCACCGTTTATCTGCACGCCTTCCTTGATGGCCGCGATACGCCACCTCGCAGTGCTCACGATTCTCTAGTGCGATTCGACGCGCTGTTTGCCGAGCTCAATTGCGGTGCCATCGCCTCCATCGTAGGTCGTTACTACGCCATGGATCGCGACAACCGTTGGGATCGAGTTCAGACCGCTTACGACCTGCTGACCCAAGGCAAATCTGAAGCGCGCTTTAGCTCCGCCACCGATGCGCTGCAAGCCAGCTACGACAACGACCTGAACGACGAATTTGTTGCCGCCAGCGCCACCACCGAAAACGGTGCCATCAATGATGGCGACGCGGTGGTGTTCATGAACTTCCGTGCCGACCGTGCCCGCCAGCTGACTCGCGCCTTCGTCGATGCCGACTTCAACGGTTTTGAAAAAGAGAAAGCCCCGAAACTGGCTGACTTCGTGATGCTGACCGAATACGCCGCAGACATCAAAACCAGCTGCGCCTTCCCACCGGCTTCTCTGAAGAACACCTTCGGCGAACTGATGGCATCTCAAGGCAAAAAACAGCTGCGCATCTCAGAAACTGAGAAGTACGCTCACGTTACCTTCTTCTTCAATGGCGGCGTAGAAACCCCATTTGAAGGCGAAGAGCGCATTCTGATTAAGTCTCCAAACGTAGCCACCTACGACCTACAACCGGAGATGAGCAGCACCGAGCTGACCGATAAGCTGATCAACGCCATCGAAAACGGCGATTTTGATGCCATTATCTGCAACTACCCGAATGGTGACATGGTTGGCCACTCCGGTGATTTCAATGCCGCAGTGAAAGCCTGTGAAGCCGTTGATAGCTGCATCGGCCGAGTAGTGGAAGCGATCAAAAACGCCGGTGGCGAGTGCCTGATCACTGCCGACCACGGCAACGCCGAACAGATGAAGAACGCGGCTACGGGTCAAGCACACACTGCCCACACCAGCGAACCTGTGCCATTCATTTACGTGGGTCGCGATGCCGACGTGCGCAGTGGTGGCCGTCTGTCTGACGTAGCACCGACTATGCTGCACTTGATGGGTCTTGAGATCCCGCAAGAGATGACCGGTACGCCGATCATGCAGCTGAAAGGCTAATCGTAATCATGACGACGCCATGGCGACGCATCTGGCCTGCCCTTGTTGTGGCAGGCCTATTTTGTTTACCTGCTTCTGCCAGTCAGGAGGAGGTAGACAAACAACAGCAACAACTTAAGCAGTTGCAGCGGGAGATTGCCGAAAAGCAAGCCGAGCTGATTAAACAGCGCAGCAGCCGCAACAACACCACTCAAAAGTTAAAACAGGATGAGCGCGCCATTAGCAAACAGGCCGCAGCCATCAAAGCCAACCTCACCAAGCTCAACGGCTTGAATGCGGATCTGGCACAACTGACCAAACAACAAAACGCCTTAGAGCAAACCTACCAAGGCCAGCAGCAGCAGTTGGCAGCCCAGATCAAAGCCTCTTGGATCTCAGGCAAAGGCGAAGTAGGTCAACTACTGCTAAATCAAGACAGTGCCGATAAACAGCGCCTGCTTACCTATTATCAATACCTCAACCAAGCCCGCATCGATGCCATGGAGGCAATCAAAGCCACCAAAATCGCCTTAGAGGCCAACCACCAAGCGCAGCTAGAGCATCGAGACCAGCTTAAAAAGACCCAATCTAAATTGGACCGCCAGCAACTGGATCTGAAAAAGCAGAAACAACAGCGGCAACGCACTCTGGCCAAGATTGAAGACGAACTGCGCCAAAGTAATCGCAGCCTTAGTCGACTTGAAGTCGACAGTGAAGTGCTGTCTCAAGCGATTGAGGAAGCCCTCATCGCATTGGCCAATCAACCGCTAAAGTTGGACGGCTTGGCCAAGCTCAAGGGTAAGCTCGCGTGGCCGATATCTGGAAAAATCAGCAAAAAATTTGGCAGCCATCGTCAAGGCCAGCTGCGCTGGAATGGTTTGGTGATCAGCGCATTAGAGGGGCAAGATGTGAAAGCCGTTGCCCCAGGTCAGGTGGTGTTTGCCGACTGGCTGCGTGGCTATGGCATGGTGGTGGTGGTCGACCACGGCAAAGAATACCTCAGCCTATATGGGCAGGCGCAAAGCCTGCTGAAAAACGTGGGTGACTCGGTCAAAGAGGGTGAAGTGATCGCCTTAAGTGGAAAATCCGGAGGCTTAGCCCAGAGCGGTCTATACTTTGAGATTCGCCATCAGGGGCTCGCTGTGAATCCCAGTCCTTACCTAAAACGTCTCTGACTTTAGACTACACTGAATCACAGCCCCTAAAAAAATGACCAGAGGGAAACGCCATGTCGCGTGTGTATGCCTTACTGGTCGGCATCCTTTTGACGCTGCCTGTCAGCGCAAAGGAGCACAGGGAGGTGGCGACGCCGACTGTCGAGGAAGTTCAACAGCTACTGTCATCGGTTCAAGATCTGGTTGAGTACTACTACGTAGACTCGGTGGATCGCCAAAAAATGGTTGAGGGAGCCCTTAAGGGGATGCTGACCTCATTGGATCCTCACTCAACCTATCTCTCTGAGCAAACCTTGGAACTGCTTAGAGAAGCCAACCGGGGCCACTATTATGGCTACGGCATAGAGGTGAGTGTGGAAGAGGGTCAGATTCAAGTGATCACCCCGCTGGCCCACAGTTCCGCCGCCCTAGCCGGCGTGATGCCCGGCGACATCCTGATGCAGGTGGACCACATCGTGGCAACCCCTGAATCTTTGGATGAACTCATCCACTACATCAAGGCGTCCAGCCAAGATGATAAAGCCCTGCAGGTTACTCTATCGCGCAACAGCACTGACGATCCCGTCATCGTGATGCTGGAGCCAAGTAACATCACCATCGACAGTGCTCAGTTCTTCGAGTTGGGTAACCAAGTGGCGTACGTTCAGATCACCAGTTTCAATCGACAAACCGCCACTCAGGTGGCGCAATTTGCTCGTCAAATGAAAGCGCTTGGCAATCAACAATTGGTGCTGGACCTGCGCAACAACCCAGGCGGGCTATTTGATTCTGCAGTGCAGATTGCTGATATGTTCCTGAGTAGTGGATTGATCGTGTCAACGCACGGACGCTTTTTGGACGCCAATAGCGACTACTACGCCTCAGATTCGATGCTATTCGATAATATTGAGGTGGTGATCCTAATCAACGAAGGCAGCGCATCAGCGGCAGAAATTCTGGCTGGAGCCCTGAAAGATCACGACCGCGCCACCTTGATGGGACAACAATCCTTCGGGAAAGGCACCGTACAAAGTTTGATTCCTCTACTCAGCGAGCAGGGCGCCATTAAACTCACAACCGCCCGCTACGCCACCCCAAGTGGTGAGTTTATCAATAAGGTCGGCATTACCCCTGACATCAATGTGTTGGTGGAGAAATCCACAAAGCCCCATATAATGACCGCTCAACAGGCTAAAGAAAATTGGCAGAAAGACAGCCAGCTATACGCCGCTTACGACTGGTTATTACAAGACAGGGATTGATGGAGTCGACCACTAAAGCATTACTAGCACTGGTTTTAAGCTTGTTGTCCGTTACCGTGAATGCGGCGAAATTGGCCCTAATCATTGATGATGTGGGCTATCGCCGCACCGACGTTGGGGTATTAAGTCTCCCCGTACCGGTAACCTTGAGCGTGCTGCCCCACACCCCTTGGGGTAACGAATTGGCCATCGAGGGCTGGCGTCGAGGCCATGAGATCATGCTGCACCTACCAATGGTGGCCGAAGCGGGCAACAAACTAGGCCCCAGCGCCATTACCGCGTCCATGGACGAGTGGCAGATTGCGCTGACCATTAAGCGCGCCCTTGCAGACATCCCTTTTGTAACCGGCCTGAATAATCACATGGGCAGTCAACTGACCCAGCAGCGACAAGTGATGGACAGGGTCATGACCGAGGTAAGTAAACAGAAACTCTACTTTATCGACAGCCTCACTACACCGGAGTCCACCGCGTTTGAAGCCGCGCAGAATGCCGGTATTCCCAGCTTGAAGCGGCATGTATTCCTCGACAATCAACTTGATGAGGCGTATCTGCAACAGCAACTACAACAGGCCATCGACATCTCAAGGCGTTATGGCAAAGCCATTCTGATTGGTCACCCCTACCCAGAAACGTTGGCATTCCTGGAAACGGCATTGCCCAAGCTCAAGCAGAAGGACATACAACTGGTCACGCCGTCGTCACTGCTCTCCAAGCAGCAGCGAGCCCGATTAAAAACGGTGGCTCCTGCCACCGCTTATCTGCACAAACTAAGCTCCGCCCTATAAGAGCTAAACCTGCTTAAGGGTTATCTGTTCCAGCTCAGTTAAAGTCCTCATGGCGAACTCATTGGAGTTACCACAGACCCAGTCGCACGCCTTAAAGTCACTGCACACCTGAGGCCGCTCCGGCTTACCAAAGACTTGGCACAGGTTGTTGTCGTCCAAGTGACGACAACGCTCGCCAGCGGGCTTATTCAGCGAACTGATGGATGGTGCGATGCAACAGGCGCCACAACCCAATCGACACTCCATATTCCTCTCCTAAAAACAGTTCGGGCCGGCAAAGCCGACCCGAAAAATTAGATGCTAAGGACAGAGACGTATCTCTTGTTTCCCTAGTCGTCCATCAACTGCTTCAGCTTCTTGATGGCGTTTTTCTCCAGCTGGCGAATTCGTTCTGCCGACACCTGATATTTGTCAGCCAACTCCTGCAGTGTCACTTTGCTGTCTTCAAGCCAGCGGGTGCGCAGAATCTCCTGGCTGCGCTCATCCAAGGTGCGCATGGCAGAGTAAAGGCGATCTCGAGCCTGAGCTTCATGATCTTCCTGCTCAATCTCATCCGCATGGTTGGAGCTGTGATCTTCTAAGAAGTGCGCAGGGGCAAAATTCGCGTCAGGGTCGTCCGGCTCATTAGGAATATCAAACGCGGCATCTTGAGCCGCGAGACGAGATTCCATCTCCAGCACTTCCGATTCACTCACGCCCAAGGTTTCCGCCACAGTAGAAACTTCATCGGCAGTAAACCAGCCTAGGCGCTGTTTAGCTTTACGCAGGTTAAAGAACAGTTTGCGCTGCGCCTTGGTGGTGGCCACCTTAACAATGCGCCAGTTCTTCAGCACGTATTCGTGGATTTCCGCTTTGATCCAGTGCACTGCAAAGGAAACCAAACGAACACCCACTTCCGGATCGAAGCGCTTCACCGCCTTCATCAGGCCGATGTTGCCCTCTTGAATCAGATCCGCTTGAGGCAATCCATAACCGGAATAGCTCTTGGCCACATGAACGACGAACCGCAGGTGAGACATGATCATCGCCTTCGCCGAATCGATGTCGCCTGTTTGGCGCAATCGAACCGCAAGCTGATATTCCTCTTCTGCAGACAGCATTGGGATGCTATTGACCGCCTGAATATAAGATTCAAGACTGCCACCGCCCTGAGGGACGATCATCAAACCCATTGCTTGGTTAGCTTCGCTCATGGATACCTCTAAAACCTAATCGGCCTGCGAGTCTAGCATGAAAGCAGGTGTGCTTCACGTCACAGCTGCAATCGCTTATTGGGGTTCAATAGCTCGTAAATGACGGCTCACCGATACCCAAGCCCCTAACCAGCTTAGGGTTATGGAGGTAAAGACTAAGGTTAGTAGATCAGAGCCTGATAAACCTTGTAACGTAAATTGTGTCTGATAGCTGTCGATCACCTCGGCTAAGGCGATCTCAAACCAGAGCAGCATCGAACTGGCAAGCATGGCCGCAATCAACGCCGCCAGCAAGCCGTACCACACGCCAGCATAGAGGAAAGGGCGACGAACATAGGCATCGGTGGCGCCCACCAGTTTCATCACCCGAATCTCGTCCTGACGCTGAGTGATCGCCATGCGAATGGTATTGGCAGTAATCAAAATGACCGCAAGCACCAGCAAGCTGGCCATGCCCCAAGCCATCTTCTCTAAACTGGCAATCATAGTACGAAGCTGCTGTAGCCAATCCAGATCCAAACGAGCCAACTCGACTTCATTAAGCCCTTCCAGCTTGGATTTCAGCCGCTCAAGCGCCTCCAGCTCACGATGACGATTACTGGGTATTACGGTGATCACCGCTGGCAATGGGTTGTTATCTAAGTAGTTCAGCGCCTCAGAGAACTGCGACAGTTGCTGAAACTCCTGCAGCGACTGATCCGCAGACTGATAGGAAAAGCTGGCAACCTCCGACATGCCCGAAAGCCGAGTCTGCAGAGAAGCCAACCGATTAGGGCTGACATCGGCCTTCAGAAACAAACTGATCTCGGTAGGATCGGTCCACTGCTGCTGAAGTTGATGGCTGTTATTAACGATCACCCCAAGTACGGATGGCAAGCTTAAGCTGATGCCCAGCACCGCCACCGTCAACAAGGTGGTCATCGGCAATCGCCACAGATCCCCAAGACTGGCCACCGACTGACGGCAGTGGTTTTGAAGCCCGGTTTTAAGTCGATGCAGAATGCTCATGATGCTGGCCCCTGATAGGCTTCGCTGATCATGCTGCCATCTTTCAACGTCAGCGTGCGATAGCGCATGCGGGCGATCAATCCCAGATCGTGGGTGGCGATCAACACCGAAGTGCCTGCTCGGTTAAAGGTTTCAAACAGACGCATGATCTCCACCGACAAGCTGGGATCCAAGTTACCGGTTGGTTCATCCGCCAGCAGCAGTTTAGGTTTGGTCACGATGGCACGGGCAATGCCAACGCGTTGCTGTTCACCACCAGAGAGGTGTTGAGGCTGAAATTTGATCTTATCGCTCAGCCCCACTAGATCCAGAGCCGCTTCGACTCGTTTCTCAATCTCTTTGGAGCTAAACCCTTCAATCAATAGCGGCAATGCCACGTTGTCGCGAACCGATTTATCCATCAACAGGTTGTGATCCTGAAAGATGATGCCAATCTTACGCCGCAGATAGGGCACCTTTGAGCGGGACAGGGTAGCAATATCTTGACCATCCACCATCACTTTACCGGTGGAAGGGGTCTCAATGGCGGTAACCAATTTCAACAAGGTACTTTTACCCGCACCACTGGGGCCGGTTAAAAACGCCATCTCTCCCCGGCCAATGCTGAAATTGACCTGATTGAGGGCCCGAAAGCCCCCAGGGTAAACCTTACTGACCTGCTCAAAGCGAATCATGCTCTACTCTATTATTCTTCGGTAAAGAGGGCCTCGATAAAGGCATCGTTCTCAAATGGACGAAGATCATCAATACCCTCACCAACACCAATGTAACGTACTGGAATTTCAAACTTATCAGCTAAAGCGAAGATAACGCCACCTTTTGCTGTGCCATCCAGCTTGGTCAGTGTCAGTCCTGTGAGCGGCACCGCTTCATTGAACAGCTGCGCTTGGCTAATGGCGTTCTGGCCAGTGGAAGCGTCTAGGGTCAACATCACCTCATGGGGCGCGTTCACATCCAGCTTCTTCATAACACGAACGATCTTAATCAGCTCGTCCATCAGGTGCGCTTTGTTTTGCAGGCGACCCGCGGTATCGGCGATCAACACGTCCACACCACGGGCTTTGGCTGATTGCACCGCATCAAAGATAACCGATGCACTGTCGGCACCGGTGTGCTGAGCGACCACGGGAATGTCGTTGCGCTCTCCCCACACTTGAAGCTGCTCCACCGCCGCCGCACGGAAGGTATCTCCCGCCGCCAACATCACTGACTTACCTTCAGCCTGGAACTGTTTCGCCAGCTTACCAATGGTGGTGGTCTTACCCACGCCATTCACGCCGACCATCAAAATTACGTATGGACCATCGGCGTTTTCAATCACCAGTGGCTTATCCACCTTCTCCAGAGAGGTTTTCAATTCACTTCTGAGGTGGGTAAACAGCGCGTCGCTGTCTTTCAGATCGCCAAAGCTGGCCTTTTCCGTCAATGAATCAATGATTCGAGTGGTGGTTTCAACCCCTACGTCGGCCAACAGCAGCTGAGTTTCCAGCTCTTCGAACAACTCATCGTCGATCTTCTTGCCGCGGAACAGTGCTAGGAAACCACCACCGATGTTCTCTCGAGTCTTCTTAAGGCCGGCCTTTAGGCGAGCAAAGAAACCTCCAGATTCCTGAGGGGATTCCTCTTCGGCTTCAGCCTCCGCTTTCACGCGAGCTTCTTCCTCGGCACGAGCCTTGGCTTCTGCTTCCGCCTTGATGCGAGCTTCTTCCTCGGCGCGAGCCTTGGCTTCTGCTTCCGCCTTCACGCGAGCTTCTTCCTCGGCGCGAGCCTTGGCTTCTGCTTCTGCCTTTACGCGGGCTTCTTCCTCGGCGCGAGCCTTAGCTTCTGCTTCCGCCTTCACGCGAGCTTCTTCCTCGGCGCGAGCCTTGGCTTCTGCTTCTGCCTTTACGCGGGCTTCTTCCTCGGCACGGGCTTTAGCTTCAGCTTCCGCCTTGATGCGAGCTTCTTCCTCGGCGCGAGCCTTGGCCTCTGCCTCAGCCTTAACGCGAGCTTCTTCTTCCGCTTGAGCCTTGGCTTGCGCTTCTGCCTCAACCTGAGCTTGTTCTTCTACTTCGTTGGCTTGCTGCTTTTTATTGCGGTTAAACCAAGAAAAAATGCCTTTCGCCATCTTTAAAAACCTTTACTGTTTTTCACGTTCGCTTCGGGGCAGTGTCATATCGTCTGGCGTTTTGATTGAAAGCCAGCTCTCTCAATCAAAACGCTCGCTTCTCTGCGTTAGTTTCAGAGCCTCGCCCCTGTTACAATAGCGAGTTTTTCAAGCGCCATAGTCTACCCACAATTGCCGCAAAATCCGAGGAATCCATGGCCAGAGGCTCACGAACTCAAAAATCTCGCCCTGCAAACAAGGGCAATGCCGGTCAGGTACGCATCATCAGCGGACTTTATCGGGGTCGAAAACTGCCAGTAGCCGATCTTCAAGGGCTAAGGCCAACCACCGACCGTGTCCGTGAAACCCTATTCAACTGGCTGCAAGGGGATACCCAAAATGCTCGGGTACTGGACTGCTTTGCCGGAAGCGGTGCCTTAGGTTTTGAAGCCCTCTCCCGCCATGCCAAATGGGTCACCCTATGTGAGCTCAACTCTGGAGCGGCAACCAATCTGAAACGCAACCTCGCCACTCTGGGCGCCAGCAATGGCGAAGTAAAACAGGGCGACAGTTTGTCCATTTTGGATAACGGCACCAATGAACTCTATGATCTGGTATTCGTCGATCCGCCATTTCGCCAAAACTTGGCTCAGGCCACGTTAGACAAGCTGGAAACGAAAAACTGGCTGGCCAACAATGCTCTTATCTATGTCGAAGTGGAATCGAAACTCACCGAACTGACTCCACCAGCCCATTGGCAACTTTTGAAAGAGAAGGTTGCCGGGCAAGTGTGCTACCGCCTGTATCAACGAGGTGAAGCATGAACCCGCTTCTAAAAAAGATGGGCATGACACTGATGCCCTGGGCTTGGCTAATTATGCTTATCAACCTTGCTTGGCCGCTGCCATTTTCCGAGTTGATTCTATTGGCCTTTCTCGTCACCGTTACCGGCCATCTCTGTTTGGCACTGGCTTGTGGCTTTGGCCAACAACGGGGACTCAATGCCAGCTTAAGGGTATTGGTATTTGGTCTGTTTGCATTCTGGGAAGATAACGACTCAAGCACAAAGTAGCGGCTTACCGCAGCAGCGGTTACGCCCTTGCTGCTTTGCCAACAGGAGCTGCTCATCCAAGGTTTGGATATTTTCACTGGATAGCTGGGATTGATTCCAACCGCCGTAGCCGATGGATACAGTAAAGGCCAGCTCCTCTTGATCCAGCATTAATGGGGAAGCGATAACCAGCAGACGAATCTTCTCCGCCAGCATCGCCAAATTGCGAGGTGAGATCGCGGGAAACAGCAGTAAAAACTCCTCGCCCCCCCAACGCACCGCTAAATCTTGTCGGCGAATAGCACCTTGGATCAAGTCAGCAAAATGCTTGAGCAGTTTGTCTCCTACGATGTGACCATAGGTATCGTTGACCCCTTTGAAACGATCCAGGTCCAACATCATCATACCCAAGGGAATCTTATCCTGAGACTTGCCGCTCAACCGGTGGCCAAGAGATAGCAGCCCATCCAACTGCTGCTCCAAACCTCGGCGATTATTAAGCCCTGTGAGCGGATCGGTAATGCTGTCGTTGGCCAAGCTTTTGCCGACCGCCAACAGGCTCAAATCAGACTCAATGATATTGACCACGGACTGCATCAAAGCCAACCATTGATGACAATGAGGCCGCGCTTCTGGAGCCCAGATACAAAGCGTACCAAACAGATAACCATTTGGCTGTCGAACCGGTAGACCTAAATAGCTAATAATACCCGCATCCGTTTCACGGCTATTTGCCCATTTCGGATCGGCCCATGCATCATCGACCGATAAATATCGGCCTGTCTTCATGACTTGCTCACAGTAGAGGCTGAAGATGGAAAATTGTTCGCCGGCTTGCACCGCTTTTGGGCAGGTATCATTGGTAGCCAAAATGCGCATCTCTTTGCTGTCACAGCGAGACAAGTAAGCCCCCTGCATCCCTGTGGCCTGACTCAGCATATTCAGCAAATGCACCCACTGTTTCTGCGCGTGAGACTCCAGTGCGCCAATGATCTGTACCTCTTCCACCAACAGACCTCCTGCCTATTTCACTCTAGCTTGATTCCCTTATTACTTCTCTAAACATAATCAAGTTTCTTAATCCGCGCTAATAAAAGAAATTGATTTCACTTCACTTTGAGCACTTCGAACTCAACTCATGCTGCTATTGGGTTTATTAAATTCAATTTTTATGTAAATTGCGGCGCTCTATATTGAAATAATCTAATAGAAAGATAAGGTAGAGGGATATTTTATTCCCGAGCATTCCGGATACAAAAATGAAAAAAATACCGGTAGAACAGCTCAAGGTCGGTATGTATGTTGAGCGCTTCCCCGAACACCCCGCGCTTAACATGGTCAAGAAGGGCTTCGTTAACGATAAGTCCATTTTGCGCCTGCTTCAGAGCCTGGACATTGCTCATGTCATTATTGATCCAGACAAACGTCAGACTTTGGCATCCACTCAGGAAGCCAAGGCCACACCACAAGCACCTCAACGAAAAGCCGATCTAAAATCGGAACTGCCTAAAGCCAAAAAACTGCTGACGCAAGCAAAGCAGTTGCAAGCCAAAATGATGTCTGACGTTAAGTTAGGCCAACAGATTGAGCTGGCTCCGGTAAACGCCATGGCCGATGACTTTATCGGTAGCGTATTCCGCAACCAAAGTGCACTGGCCTGCTTACGCTTAATCAAAGACAAAGATGACTATCTGCTAGAACACTCCATCGGCGTAACCATCCTGATGACCCTGTTCGCGCGCTTTTTAGGTTTTACTGGCACCACATTGCATCAGCTTTGTGTTGGCTCATTGCTGCACGACATTGGAAAGATTCGCATCCCAGAAGCGATCCTCAACAAACCAGGAAAACTCACCCCGGAAGAGTTCGAGGTGATGAAAAGTCATGCGGCACACAGTTACACCATCATTCAAGCCACGCCGGGAATCAGCAAGGTCAGCTTGGATGTGGCGGCAATGCACCACGAAAAGCTAGATGGCAAGGGCTACCCCCGAGGCCTCAAGGGCGACGAGATCACCAAAGCCGGTCGGATGATTGCCATCTGTGATATCTACGATGCCATGACCGCCGATCGGGTCTATCACAAAGGCATGCCTCCCACGGTGGCACTAAAACGCCTACTCGGTATGACCCCCAACTCTCTGGATCAGGAACTGGTGGTCAAGTTTATTCAGTGTATCGGGGTGTTCCCTGACGGCTGCATGGTGGAACTGAGTAACCAAAAACTGGCTATCGTACTCGACGGTCAGGACAGAAACCCTAAAAAGCCTTTGGTTAAAGTGATCTACAACCTCAAGAGCCACACCCATAGCATGGCCACCGAAGTTGAGTTGGAAGCCACCAACGAACACGTCGTCCGTGCAGTGGATCCTCGCGACTATAAGCTCAAATTGGAAAACTACCTGTAGCGACGCACTCCAACGCGCCGAATACTCTGAATTTAAACGGCTTGGTAACCCGCTATCGGGTATACTGTTGGCCAAACTAGACAGGGTCAAACACTTGGGGTACTGTACGCACCCCAATTGAGAACGGTTATCATTATGAATTATCTAATCGCCAGCTTACTTATCTTGGCGGTCGGTCCCATTTTGCATCATGGCTTGCGCAAACAACGGGGCATCATCAACGCCATAGGCGCGTTTGTAATGGTGTCCCTTGGCGGCCTGATGCTGTTCGATGTATTGCCTCAGGTGATCTCCCAAGGGGGAGTGCTCGCTCTCGGGTTCGTCTTACTCGGACTATTCGGCCCAAGCTTGTCGGAGAAACTATTCCGACGCCACTCCGCATTTACCCATAACCTGACCGTTGCGTTAGGGATCTTTGGTCTGCTCTTACACGCAGTCACCGACGGCAGTGCGCTATTTATGGCAGCCAATGAGCAGGGGCCAATGCTATTGGCACTGGGGATCATTCTGCACCGCATGCCTGCAGGTCTGGCGATCTGGTGGTTGTTGCGCCCAGCTTACGGCCGCATTATCGCCTCAGCGGCCCTCGCCGGAATGATGCTTACCACCATCATCGGCTATGGCGTTGGCCCGGAGCTGCTGCACATCATGAATGCCGACCACATTGTCTACCTACAAGGCTTTGTGACGGGTTCCATCATGCACGTACTGTGGCATCGGCCCCATGAACATCATCACGATCATGGCCATGATCACGGCCACAGCCACGGCAAACTGCCCAAGCTGCATTCCAGCCACTGGATTGGCGGCGGCTTAGGACTGTTGTTCCTGGTGCTGCTGATGACCGCCCACCCAGATCATGGCCACAACGAGGCCAGCGAGCATCTGGAGATCTCCCACAGCGGCCACGTTCACTAAGGGATGAGTACCTTTAGTGATGAAATGTTAGTCAGGCCCTAACCCGTATGGTCATTGATGATGCGCCAATAACCATCGATTTTCCTGAACACCAAGCTGAACTCACCCTTAGGCTGATCATGCTTACGGGTGAGTTGCCATCGGCCCACCACCAACGCCAACTCGTCCGATAGCATGGTGATCGATTCCAGCTCAAAATCGAGCTTACCCATGGTATCTCGATCTGGGTAACGGCTTAGGTAACCATCCAGCACCTTTTGCCAGCCATACTTAATCTTACCGCTGGAGATAAAACGCAGCTGCTCACTCTGCCAGTAACCCTGCATGTAACCTGGGATATCCCCTTGATTCCAAGCCTGTTGCTGCTGCATCAACACTTGGCGAACTTCAGATTCGTTTGCCCATGCACTACCACTTAAAAACAGCGCAATGACCAATAGATAGTGTTTCATCCCCTTCATCCTTTGAACTTCCTGTATCCCTGTGGGGTTATACTTACTCCAATGTAATTTTTGAAACACTACCTAAGATATGAAACAAGGTCTATCTCAAGCCCTGCTCAGATGGCTTGGCTGGAGCATCAAAGGCACCATCCCCAACCATGGGCACTTTGTCATTATCGTGGCTCCCCACACCAGCAATTGGGACTTTCCATTGGGAGTGTTGGTGCAGTGGTCTCTAGGGATGAACGCCAACTTCATTGGCAAGCACCAACTGTTCCGTTGGCCATTCGGTTGGTTTTTTCGCGCCCTTGGTGGCTTTCCGGTGAACCGAGGGGAGAAGAACAATCTGGTCAACACTGCGGTTGACCTGCTGCAAACCCAAGACAACTTCATTTTGGCTCTGGCCCCAGAAGGCACTCGAAAGCCCGTTAGCCGCTGGAAGACTGGCTTCTACCACATCGCCAATCAGGCACAGGTGCCCATCTACTGTGTTGGTTTTGATTTTGCCAGTAAGCAGATCGTGATTCGAGAGCCCCTCACTCCAAGTGGTGATATCGTGCCGGAGATGAATGAAATCTTGAATTTCTTCCGAGGTATAGAAGGAAAATATCCTCAACCAGTACCGAACTACCAACCAACGCAAGATGGAAAAACGCCATAAAAAAACGCCGCCCTCAAAAGGGCGGCGTTTTCATTGTCAACTTAACCTGCCGGATGAAAATCCTGACCGGTCGGTCGCTGCATCGGCTTAATATCAAACTGTGGCAACACCGCCAACAGATGATCGAAGATGTCTGCCTGAATGCCTTCATACACCGCCCAGCGGGTATCGTTAGTAAAGCAGTACAGTTCCATGGGGATACCTAACTCAGTCGGTGCCAGTTGACGCACCATCATGGTCATTTCAGGGTTTAGCCTTGGGTTGTGCTGCAGATAGGCATCCAGATACGCCCGCAAACAGCCAAGGTTAGTCAAACGGCGACCATTAACCGGCATATCCAGATTGGCTTGCTCGATGTTGTCTTGCTTGATCTCCGCCAGGCGCTGTTCAAGATAGGGAGCCAGCAAATTGATCTTAGTTAACTTGGCCAGCAGTTCATCATCCACAAAGCGCACCGAATTCAGATCCAGGTGCACCGAGCGCTTAATACGACGACCGCCGGATTCCTGCATGCCTCGCCAGTTTCGAAACGCATCGGTGGTCAGCGCATAGGCAGGAATCATGGTGATGGTTTTATCCCAGTTTTGCACCTTCACCGTGGTTAGGGTCACCTCCAATACTTCGCCATCGGCACCGTACTTAGACATCTCAATCCAGTCGCCAGCACTTACCATGCGGTTGGCCGCCAACTGAATTCCAGCCACAAACCCTAAAATGGTGTCGCGGAATACCAACATCACCAAACCGGTGGCCACACCCAAACCAGACAGCAAGTACAGTGGTGATTTGTTTAGCATGATGGCGAAGAAGAAGATCAGCGCCACAATAAACAGGAACACCTTACCCAGCTGCACAATGCTCTGCATCGGCAGACGACGACCAGAGGTCGTTAGCGCCGCCGCACTGCGGATGGTATCAAGGCCAGCAAACAGCGCTCGCATCAGCATTGCCAGCATCACTAGCTCAAGCAAACGGGTTGCCATGTGATCCCAGAATGGCCAATGGTTAAACACCATGGGCGTAAACAGATCCAGCACCGCAATGGGCGCGATCTGGGCAATTTTCTCCAATAGGCTATGGCGAGTCAGCGGCGCATACCAGATGGAACTGCCCCGCTCCATCAAACGCTTAGCGCCTCTTACTAAGATACGAATGGCAATGAAATAGACCACGCTGGCAGCCGCAAAAGCGACAAACAACAGCAATCCCAAGGTAAGCAGATCATTAGCCTGAGTGGGGATGCCCAAAGAGGTTAACCAATCTGCAATTATCGGACGCAGTCTACTCTGAACTTCTTGTTCCATAAGAGCCTCTTACAAATGAGGGTGTAACTTTTGTGCCAGCATACGCAGTCATTCACCAAGAAAAAAGCCTCGCATTCGCGAGGCTTGATCCAATTCAGTAATTAGGCAGTTTAGCCCAAACTTGGTAACACGCTTTGTGGCATCAATGGGTTGTACAACCCGCTGTAAAGCAGTTCAGTCGCTTGAGTGATGTCCGGCGCAAAGTAGCGGTCTTTATCGTAGAAACTGACACGCTCACGCAATTGAGCTTTGGCGGTTTCCACCGACTTACTGGCTTTCAGCGGCTTGCGGAAATCCAAGCCCTGGGCGGCAGCCAACAGCTCTACTGCCAACACGCCACGGCTGTTATCCGCCATGTCTCGCAAACGGCGAGCAGCGAAGGTCGCCATGGAAACGTGATCTTCCTGGTTTGCCGACGTTGGCAAGCTATCAACCGACGCTGGGTGAGCCAAAGTCTTGTTTTCACTGGCCAATGCTGCGGCGGTTACCTGAGCAATCATAAAGCCGGAGTTCACCCCACCGTTGTCCACCAAAAATGGCGGCAGGCCAGATAGGTTACGGTCAATCAGCAGGGCAATGCGACGCTCAGCCAGAGCCCCAATTTCACTGATGGCAATCGCGAGGTTGTCTGCAGCCATTGCGACAGGTTCGGCGTGGAAGTTACCACCAGAGAGGATGTCGCCCTCATCGGCAAACACCAATGGGTTGTCGGTAACGCCATTGGCTTCCACCAGCAGCACCTCGGCGGCTTGACGGATCTGGGTCAAACAGGCGCCCATCACCTGAGGCTGGCAACGCAGAGAGTACGGGTCTTGCACCTTCTCACATCCTGCGTGGCTATCTCCAAGCTCAGACACATCGCCCAGCAGGTGACGGAATACGGCAGCGGAGTCAATCTGCCCCTTCTGGCCACGGACTTCATGGATACGAGCATCAAAAGGACGACGACTACCCAACGCGGCTTCCACGCTCATGGCGCCAACGACCGAACCTGCAGCCCACAAGTCTTCCGCACGGAACAGACCTTGTAGCGCCAGTGCCGTAGAGGCTTGGGTGCCGTTCAGCAGCGCCAAGCCCTCTTTCGGAGCCAGCTCGATTGGTGCCAGACCTGCGATGGCCAAGCCCTCGGTGGCTGGCATCACTTTACCCTGATGGCGAACTTCACCTTCGCCGAGCAGCGGCAGCACCATGTGTGACAATGGCGCTAGATCCCCAGATGCACCGACTGAACCTTTCTCAGGCACGATGGGGTAAACCTCGGCATTAACCAAGGCGATCAATGCTTCAATCACTAGGCGACGAATGCCAGAGAAGCCACGGGCCAAGGAGTTGATCTTCAGCACCATCATCAGGCGCACGGCGGCGTCGCTCATCGGCTCGCCGGTACCGGCGGCGTGAGACAGCACGATAGAGCGCTGTAGCAGCGCCAGATCTTCTTTATTGATACGGGTGTTGGCCAGCAGACCAAAACCGGTGTTGATGCCGTAGACCACGCGGTCTTCATCAATTACCTGTTGCACCGTTGCCGCAGAGCGGTCAATGGCAGCATGGGCATCGTCATGCAGAGCCAGCTTAATGGCGGCGTTATCAATATCGCGCAGCTGCGCTAGGGTCAGGCTACCAGGCTTTAGGGTTAGAGATAGCATTAGATGTCTCCCTTGTTGAGCATAGGCAGATCCAGCCCCTGCTCTTCGGCGCAGTTTTTGGCAATGTCGTAACCGGCATCGGCATGACGCATCACCCCAGTAGCAGGGTCATTCCAAAGTACACGACTGATGCGAGCATCCGCCTCATCACTGCCATCACACAAAATCACAATGCCAGAGTGCTGGGAGAAGCCCATGCCTACGCCACCACCGTGGTGCAGGCTCACCCAAGTAGCGCCACCTGCGGTGTTCAGCATGGCGTTCAGCAGCGGCCAATCGGATACTGCATCAGAGCCATCCATCATCCCTTCGGTTTCTCGGTTCGGCGATGCTACAGAGCCGGAGTCCAAGTGATCTCGACCAATCACCACCGGCGCTTTCAGCTCACCGTTTTTCACCATCTCGTTAAAGGCGCGGCCCAAACGAGCGCGGTCTTTCAAACCAACCCAACAGATACGAGCCGGCAGACCTTGGAAGTGAATACGCTCACGAGCCATGTCCAGCCAGTTATGCAGATGCGGGTCATCTGGGATCAGCTCTTTCACCTTCTGATCGGTCTTATAGATGTCTTCTGGATCCCCAGACAGGGCAACCCAACGGAATGGGCCGATGCCTTCGCAGAACAACGGACGGATGTAGGCAGGAACAAACCCTGGGAAATCGAAGGCATTGTTTACGCCCTCTTCCAGCGCCATCTGGCGGATGTTGTTACCGTAATCCAGAGTCGCGGCGCCACGAGATTGCAGGGTCAGCATCGCCTGAACCTGAACCGCCATCGATGCCTTAGCCGCTTTCACTACTGCCGCTTCATCTTGCTGGCGCATCTCGGCGGCTTTCTCCATGGTCCACCCCTGCGGTAGGTAACCATTCAGAGGATCGTGAGCAGAGGTTTGGTCAGTCACCACATCTGGGGTCACGCCTTTTTCTACCAGTTCACCGAAGATGTCGGCGGCGTTAGCCAGCAGACCAACGGAAACCGGCTTACCTTCGACCTTGGCTTGTTCAACCATCGCCAGCGCTTCATCAAGGCTGTAGGCTTTCTTGTCAACGTAGCCGGTACGCAGGCGGAAATCGATTCGGCTCTCATCACACTCTACGGCGATCATCGAAAAGCCAGCCATGGTGGCAGCCAGAGGCTGAGCTCCGCCCATGCCACCAAGACCACCGGTCAGCACCCAGCGGCCAGCCGCCACACCATCAAAGTGTTTCTTAGCCACCGCCACAAAGGTCTCATAAGTGCCCTGAACAATGCCCTGAGTACCGATGTAGATCCAGGAACCGGCAGTCATCTGGCCATACATCGCCAGACCCTGCTTATCCAGTTCGTTAAAGTGCTCCCAGTTGGCCCAGTGTGGTACCAAGTTGGAGTTTGCGATCAGCACCCGAGGGGCATTTTCGTGAGTTTTAAATACACCCACTGGTTTGCCGGATTGCACCAGCAGGGTTTCATCCAGCTCCAGACGTTTCAGGGTGGCGACGATCTGATCGAAGCACTCCCAGTTACGAGCCGCACGACCAATGCCGCCGTAAACCACCAACCCTTGAGGGTGTTCGGCAACGTCTGGATCCAGGTTGTTCATCAGCATGCGCAGTGGCGCTTCAGTCTGCCAGCTCTTGGCATTGAGCTCTGTGCCTCGCGGTGCACGAATGACACGACTGGCGTCAAAACGGGGATTATCCTTATTATTAGTACTCATGGTGACTTCCTCACTTTTCCATAATCAGATGCCCACCGAGTCGATATCGACTGCCGGGGTGGGTCAATCTGGCAAAACTCACGGTACCGGAGCGACTCCAGGTACGGCGAACAATCCTTAGGCAGGGCGCTCCCTGCGCAATCTGTAATTGGGCTGCCAAGGCGTCATCGGCGGCAATGGCCTCCACTTCGTGGTGCGCCTCGGTCAGCGGTGCTTGTTGACTGAGATATTCATGGGGCGTGTGGCGCTCAAAGGTCTGCTGCAGATAGTCAGGCACCAACTGCAAGTTGACGTAGCGATGCTCCAACTGAACGGGCAATGCCTCTTCGAAGTGCAGCAAGCTAGAGAAGCCCACTGACTCCCCCTCTTTGATGCCTAGGGCGATGGCCACTTCAGTATTGGCAGCCACCACTTCCAAACGGAGCAGCTCCATCTGGTGTTGATGGCCACGTTCACGAACCTCGTCGGCGATATTACGAATGTTGAGCATCGACCCTTGAGATTTCAGCTGCGCCACGAAGGTGCCTCGACCTTGGCTACGCACCAATACGCCCTGCTCCACCAATTCGGTAAGGGCGCGGCGAGCGGTCATGCGACTGCAGTTAAACTGCGCTGCCAAACGGTTTTCTGAAGGCACTCGATGGTGTTCAGGCCAGTGTCCCTGCTCAATTTGAGCCACAAGGTGCTGCTTAATGTCGATGAATTTGGCTGCCAAAATCGCCTCAGTCTGGTTTCAAAGCAGGCCAAAAATGACACAAACAACTTGTATATACAAGATGGTAAAGACAAAATAGTGCAGGCAAAATGTTCCAAACAATTACCCATAAAGGATGTGAAGCATGGATTGGGATCAGCTCTGGTTAGACGTAAACGTGGCTACCATGGACCCTCAACAGCCCGGTGAATTTGGTGAAATTACCGATGCCGCTCTGGCAGTTAAAGATGGCAAAATTGCCTGGATTGGCCCCAAATCTGAGCTACCCGAATTCGACCCCTTCCTTACCCCAGTCATCCAAGGAAAAGGCCAATGGCTAACCCCTGGATTGATTGATTGCCACACCCATTTGATCTTCGCCGGTAGCCGAGCCCATGAATTTGAAGCCCGACTGAAAGGCGGCAGCTATGAAGAGATCGCCCGTGCCGGTGGCGGCATTTTGTCTACGGTAAAAGCCACTCGCGAAGCCAGTGAAGAAGACCTGTTCCACCTAGGGCGTCAACGCATGAACGCCCTACTCAATGAGGGCGTCACCCACGTGGAGATCAAATCCGGCTACGGTCTGGATATGGACACCGAAGAGAAGATGCTCAAACTGGCACGCTACCTTGGTGAAGTGCACCCCATCGACGTCAGCACCACCTTCTTAGGCGCTCATGCGATTCCAAAAGAGTATGCAGGTCGCAACCAAGAGTACGTGGATTTCGTATGCCAAACCGTACTGCCGAAACTGGCTGAGCAAGGCCTAGTGGACGCCGTCGACGTATTTTGTGAAACCATCGGTTTTGATCTGAAACAGACAGAACAGGTGTTTAATGCGGCCAAACAATTTGACCTGCCCGTGAAGCTGCACGCCGAGCAGTTGTCCAACATGGGCGGCTCGGCCCTAGCGGCGAAACACCAAGCCTTATCGGTAGACCACATCGAGTGTCTGGATGAAGACGGTGTTAAAGCGATTAAAGACTCCGGCACCGTTGCTGTGCTGCTTCCTGGCGCCTTTTACTTCCTGAAAGAGACTCGTAAACCACCAGTGGATCTGCTCAGAAAGCATGGGGTACCAATGGCCGTAGCCTCAGACTTTAACCCAGGCAGCTCCCCTCTGTGTTCCGCGCTGTTGATGCTCAACCTCAGCTGCACCCTATTTGGCCTAACTCCTGCGGAAGCACTGGCTGGCATTACCCGCCACAGCGCTGCGGCACTGGGCCTGGATAAGCGAGTTGGTCAGCTCAAGGTGGGAATGGATGCCGATATCGCCCAATGGCAAATTGGCCACCCAGTTGAGCTGGCTTGGCAATATGGACAACGCCCCTGTGTTGCTGTCTACAAACAGGGCAACTCAGTGCGATTACCTTAAGTAAATCACTGGCATTGAATGTGCCTCGGCGCTACTATTTGCCCTAGACACAAGATAATTATTTGTAGGGACTATGGGAATTCAAGCCGTTATCGTCGATACCGCAGGTACCACCACGGATTACGACTTTATTCAAAAAGTGTTGTTTTCTTACTCAGCCGAGCAGATGGCGGAGTTTTTGAAGGAAAATCAGCAGAAAGTCGTGGTTTCTCACTGTATTGAGGACGTAAAAGAGTTGGCAGGCGAAGCCGACGCTGACCTTGATCGTGTCGTTACCATTCTGCTGGAGTGGATCGAACAGGATAAAAAGGCCACGCCTCTGAAAACCCTACAAGGTCTTATCTGGCGCCAAGGTTACACCAAGGGCGATTTTGAGGGCCACGTTTACCAAGACGCACTGGAAGGCCTAAAGTCTCTCAAGGAGCAAGGTAAGCGAATCTACAGCTACTCCTCTAGCTCCAATGAAGCTCAAGAGCTGCTGTTCCAACATAGTCAGTTTGGTGATCTTCGAGCCCTGTTTCATGGTCACTTTGATACCCACGTGGGCCAGAAAGTGGTGTCACAGGCCTACCGCAATATCATCAATACCATCAGCATGTGGCCGAATCTGATCTTGTTTGTGTCTGACAATGTGGAAGAGCTTAATGCCGCTAAAGATGCAGGCCTAAAAACCTGCCAGATCGTGCGCTCTGATAAAGTACGAATCGGCAAGCACCCTGTCATCAAAGACTTCAGCGAGCTGAAGCTAAGCAGCTTCTAAGCCAGTAGCGAAATACGAAAAAGCGGGCACTTTTTGCAATGTTGCATTAGTGCCCGCTTTTTATTTCTCAGTCTAGATCCCTACCAAGGCTTATCAGCCATCAATGCTCCCAAAGACTCGCGAATTGGCTCTGGAATCGGTGCGGAGCACTCATTGGCATAATCGTAATGCACCATTGCCACTTCAGCCTGAGCCACCACTTGATTTTGCTGCAACGCTTGATGCCAAATCTGCAACGAACTGGAGCCAATGCGGCTAATGCCGGTGCGCACTTCCACATCATGGCCATAAAAAGTTGGGCGTAGATAATCAACCTTAAATCCCGCCAAGATCAGGTTCCACTCTCGTGGGTTTAAGTTCGGAACAAAGCAGCGAAAGATTGGGGTTCTGGCCTCTTCGAACCACACAGGTATTGAGGTGTTATTGATATGGCCTAACGCGTCCGTTTCTGAAAATCGCGGTGCTAATTGAGTGGTTAGCATAAAGACTCCTTTTTATGCGCTGCGTTTCTAATAACCAAAAAGGGTGCCCTTAGGCACCCTTTACGTCAATGATTTCAGCGATTATTTAATTGAGGCTTTCTTAGCTTCTACGAACTTCTTCGCCTTCGCATACATAGATTCAATTTCGGCTTCGAAGCGCTCGTTAATCACTTTACGGCGCAGCTTTAAAGTGGGCGTTAGCTCACCACGCTTCATACAAAACTCACGAGGCAGCAGAGTAAACTTTTTTACTTGCTCAAACTTGGCCAGCTCCTTTTGGACCTCTTTCAAGCGTTTCTCGAAGTGTTCTACCACCTCACTGTGCTGAATCAGTTCTAGCTGATCCTTATATTTGATGCCCTTCTCTTTGGCCCATACTTCCAAGGATTCAAACGCAGGAACAATCAATGCAGAGACGTAGTTACGAGCTTCAGCAATGATCGCCACCTGTTCGATAAGTGGGTCACGACCCACCATGCCTTCCACGCGCTGTGGCGCGATGTATTTGCCGTTGGAGGTCTTCATCAACTCTTTGATGCGATCAGTAATGTGCAGAACCCCATGCTCATCAATATGGCCCGCATCACCAGTCTTAAACCAACCGTCTTCAAAGGAGGCTTCGGTCTCTTCAGGGCGATTGTAGTAGCCGCGCATCACGGTATCGCCCTTAACCAGTACCTCATCGTCTTTGCCAATCTTGATTTGCACTTCTGGCAATGCCGGACCGGTGGCTTTTAAGTTAATTTGTCCAGGACGACCACAGGTGATGGTCGCTGTTGTTTCGGTCATGCCATAACCACAAATCAGAGTAACGCCGATAGAGTGGAAGAATTCATGCACCTGCTCATCGATCTTGGCACCACCACAAGGCATAAAACGTATCTGGCCACCTAATACGCCCCGCAATTTACGCAATACCAGCTTATTGGCCAGATTCACCTTTAGCTGGCCAAACAGACCCAACGCCTTACCACCATTCTGAGATAGGAACTTACGGTTGCCTTGATTTACTGCCCAATGGAACAGAGCACGGCGACTGGCTGGCGCATTGGAGACCTTATCGGCTACCGCAGAGTAAACCTTCTCAAAGAAACGCGGCACAGCACACATGGTATGAGGCTTAAACTCAGTCAGCGCCTGTTGAACCTGCATAGGGTCTTCCAATAGCCCTACTTGAGCGCCCTGACTTAGTGCATACAGAGTCCAGCCACGCTCGAACACGTGAGACAGTGGCAAAAATGCCAACGTACGATCTCCGGCACCAAAATCCAGAATCTCAACGTGCTGACGGGTGGTGCTGGCAAAGTTGCGATAATCCAGCATCACCCCTTTAGGTTCACCAGTGGTGCCCGAGGTATAAATAAGAGTAAGCAGGTCGTCGAGAGAGCGCTCGTTAATGCGTTTGATCAGCTCATCCGCATGCTCCGCTACGTCAAGCTCCAGCAAGGATTGGTAATCATGCTGCTCAATGTCCAACTCCACTCGCTCGATGCTAGGCTTCATCAATACGATATGGCTTAGCTGTGGGCACTCGGATAACACTGCGACGGTCTTATCGTACTGCTCTTGATCGCCAACAAAAACCACCTTTGCCTGTGCATCATTAATAATATAACGAGCTTGATCAGCGGTGTTGGTTGGGTAGATAGGCACAACAACGGCGCGGGCTTTCATACCGGCACAATCTGCAGTAATCCACTTCTCGGAGTTTTGCGCAAACAGGGCTATTTTTTCTTGAGGCTGCATACCGAAATGCATCAACACTTTAGCCAACTGATTGATCTGGCGGTTAAAGTCTGCCCAAGTGACATCGTGCCAAAGCGCGTCGGCGCGATAAGAGATCGCCGCGAAAGAAGCCCGCTCCTTGGCTTGTTTCTCGATCAGTTCAACAAGATGGTGAAATTTCTTAGTTTGGGCCACGATTACACTCCAATCGCCAGATCAATTTAGCGTACATGCGTACACTGAGTGAGGGTGATATTACCCAACTATTTCAAAACAAGTAAGCTAAATATCGCCGAATTTGTGCGGTCTAACACGTTTTATAGTGACTGATCGGATCAGTTAATAGTGAATTATTTTGCCTTTTCCGAGGCTTAGTTGTCAGATCGGTAAAATGGTTGGTTATGCATCAAAAAAGCAAGGATTCTATAACGCAATTTGAATGGCCTAGGGTGGAGGAGGAAGACGCCTTTAGGATAAGCAGATAGCGTATTCCAACCTTTCCCTCCAACGCTTGCGGCCGTAAGCCGGTATCCATTGGCACTGGCTAGTTCTAGGATCTCTAGGCCAAGACCCACGCCAGAGAGATTACGTCTGTTTCTAAATGCCAGTGTGTCGTCCTGAAATGCGTTGACACTTTTCAGTTAGAGCCAGTTGCATCAGCAACTGGCTTTTCCATGCACCTCGTTTGGGGTTTTCATTCCCAGGCTAAGGTGCGGTCTCAAGTTGTTATAGGTC
>NZ_SWCJ01000007.1 GCF_005116665.1 Ferrimonas aestuarii
ACCTATAACAACTTGAGACCGCACCTTAGCCTGGGAATGAAAACCCCAAACGAGGTGCATGGAAAAGCCAGTTGCTGATGCAACTGGCTCTAACTGAAAAGTGTCAACGCATTTCAGGACGACACATAGAATTAACTAGAGACTGCCAATTGAATATCTACAATAGCTGAGCCACTGACGTGCTTATCCTCACCCTATACCTTAGAAGGTAATCTGCAGCTTGTTAACGGTTGGCATCGCTTAGCTCTCAAACAATTTAGTTCTTAAAACGCTGAGAACCAAGCGTAGCCACTATTACTCTTGCGCAGCTAAACTGGCTATCCACAAACCAGAGCATGCGCATTTTTAGGTATTAAGCCGTTCACTGCTGGTTAGCCTCGCAGCTTAAATCCGATGATTTATGAAAGTAGGTGTTAAGGCCTCCCCAAAGTGCACTTCTGGGAAGCACCTTGGCGGGCTCTTGGGGCTCACTGTGTTCTGCAAGAGCAATATCCCAAGCGGCAAACGCATCGGCTTTGGGCTGATAACCCAAGGTGCGTTTGGTTTCAGACAGATCCAAGCGCTTAAAGCGGTTGTTTGAGATACCGTGGGCAATCCCAAACGGCTCATCGCAGAGTTCAGCTTCAATACTGTTAATCAGCAAAGAACATAGGTCCGCAGGCTCACTCCAAGCGCTGAGATCTCGTGAGCTCAATCGGCACCACTCTTTTTGATATTCAAATGCACCAATACGAACGGCCACCACCTCGATGTTGTGCTGATACGCATAGTATGAACCCAGAGCTTCGCCAAACACCTTACTCGCCCCATACAGGTTCTTCGGCCGAGTCGGCATATTTTCGTTTACTTGAACATCGAGAGGGTAACCCTCAATAGTTTGAGCGCTGCTGGCATAGACAACGCGCTGAACTCCGGCTTCCGCAGCACTCTGAAACACATTGTAGGTACCCACAATATTGGCAGAAAGCAGGTCATCACTGGATACCGGCGTTCGCCGGCAAAGCGCTTGATAGAGCGGCAGATGAAACTAAACCTGCAATTATCACCTAACCCGCAAACGATTCTCTGACGAACGTCAGAGCCGAGCGGCCTTGACTACTCTGGAGATTCGAAAAACCAAGACACTGGATACCGGCGTTCGCCGGCAAGGCGCAGCGTAAAAATCTGCCATCGCCGGCAAGGCGTTTGAGAGCGTGGCTGGTGAAGCTAAACCTGCAGTTGTCACCTAATCTGCAAACGATTCTCTGACGAACGTCAGAGCCCAGCGGCCTTGGCTACTCTGGAGGTTCGAAAGGTCAAAGACTCTGGCTACCGGCGTTCGCCGGCAAAGCGCTTGATAGAGCGGCAGATGAAACTAAACCTGCAATTATCACCTAACCCTCAAACGATTCTCTGACCAACGTCAGAGCCCAGTGGCCTTGGCTACTCTGGAGGTTCGAAAGACCAAAGATCCAGGATACCGACCTACGTCGGCAAAGCGTTTAGGAGTGCGGCAGATGAAGCTAAACCTGCAGTTATCACCAACCCCACAAACGATTCTCTGACGAAGGTCAGAGCCCAGCGACCTTGGCTACTCTGGAGGTTCGAAAGGTCAAAGGCTCTGGCTACCAGCGTTCGTCGGCAAGGCGTTTGGAAGTGCGGCAAGTGAAACTAAGCTACCAGTTATCACCTGACCCGCAAGCGATTCTCTGACGAACGTCAGAGCCCAGCGGCCTTAGCTCGCAGGACACTCTGGAGATTAGAAAGGTCAAAGACTCTGGATACCGGCTTTCGCCGGTAAACCATCTGAGAGTGTGGCAAGTGAAACTGAGCTAGCAGTGGTCACCTAACCCGCAAACAACGCCCCTACTTCTCCTAATCTCGCCAGTAGTTGGGGATGATATGGCGGAAGGTGAGACTGATGCGCTCACCTTGGATCCGTTTTCGTTTTGGCAGTTGATGGTGATACCCGCTTTGGGCGCTGGGGAGCAGTTGCAGCAGGCTGCCGCTGGGCAGTTCCAGCTCCAACTTGCGTTGATGGTCGCGCTTATCTCGCAGCTGCAGTGGCCGAGCTTGCCCCAAGCTTAAAATGGCGACCTGAGGTGCAATGCCAAGCTCAGGTTCACTGTCGCTGTGCCAGCCCATGCTGTCGTCGCCATTTCGGTAGCGGTTCATCAACACGCTGTTGTAGCGATGCTCGGCAGTCGTGCTCACCTTTCTCATCAGCGCAGACAATTGGCTATCCAGCGTTTCTGGCGACATCAACAAGCCGCTATAACGGTAGTCACAGCCTACCTCGCCCAACCAGCGCTGCTGGCGAGGAATAGGGTGCCAGCGGCCAAACACTTTCACGCTGGGCTGCTGCCAGTCACCACTAAGGCAGTGCCGATAGAGATTGTCGGCCTCACCATCGGCCAGCCAATTGGGCCAGCAGCGCCCTATCAGGAGCTGGCCATCTCGAATCTCAATGACGCCGTTATGACTAATTAACTGCATGGACGGTTTGCTCTCTCTTCAGGCTCTCACCCTAAGTTGCGGATGCAACCCTAGTGAGTTTTTGCGACAATATAAGGCTACCCCTTTTTTATACGTTGATCATGTCTGAGACCCTTAGCCTTGATGGCTTGCAGCTGCGCCTGCGCCGATTTCCCGATACCCAGCAGTCGGATCTGATTGCCTGGGACGCCGCCGATGAACTGCTGCTGACGCAAGCCTTAGAAGAGCTAATGCAGCAAGAGCAAAGCCAACTGCTGATCCTAAACGACAGCTTTGGTGCGCTGGCCTGCGGCACCGCCAAGCTAAGCCCAATCTGGGTAAACGACTCCTTCGTGGCCCATCAGGGCACCCGCTTGAATCTGGATCTCAATGCGCTGCCTAGCCCTAAGCAGATGCTAAAAGACATTGATGAGCTGACTCAGCCAGTGGACTGCGTATGGATGAAACTGCCTCGCAATCTGCGTTATCTGGAATACCAGCTGGACTACCTCAACAGCCACCTGCCGGAGGGAACTCCAGTGGTGATCGCCGCTCGCCTGAAAGAGATGCCGACGACCCTAAAAGGGATCACCGAAGCCTATCTGGATGAGATCACGCCATCTCGCATCCGCAAAAAGGCGCGGCTGCTGGTGGGCAAAACCACCTCCCGCCGCAGCCAAAAACCACTCACACTGAGCTGGAAAGCCGACGGCTGCCCGTGGGAGCTAAAAAACTACCCCAACGTATTTTCAGGACAGCGCCTCGACATCGCCGCCCACCTGATGCTGAGCCACATTCCACAGGGGCATAACAACATCATCGATCTGGGCTGCGGCAACGGTGTACTGTCTCTGGCGGCGGCCAAAGCCAACCCGGAGGCTACCATCCATGCCGTTGATGAAAGCTGGCACGCCATTAAAAGCTGTGGCGACAACCTAAGCGCATCGGTTGCCAAGTCACAGTTTCAGCTGCATTGGGACGACTGCCTAACCGAGTTTGAACCGGAGAGCGTGGATCTGATTTTATGTAACCCGCCGTTTCACCAGCAAAGCTCTGTCACCGATCACATCGCCTGGCAGATGTTCCGCGATGCCAAGCGCACCTTGGAAAGTGGCGGCCGGCTGCGAGTTATCGGCAACCGCCACCTGGGCTATCACATCAAGCTAAACCGCTTATTTGGTAAGGTAGAAACTGTGGCAGCCAACGCCAAATTTGTTATCCTCGACGCAATTAAACGCTAATAACGACGTTATTTAAGGGACTTTTTATGTTTCGTTCTCTGATGAGCGCCGCCATTGTTGCCGCGGCCCTCACGGGCTGCGCCAGCGCCCCAACCAGTCTGATTTTGGCCCCCGATGCCCCTCTGATCACCAGCAGTGTCCAACAGGGCAGCCTGCAGCTCACCAGTGTTGACCGCCGCAGCGAGCAGTACGTAGTGAAAGTGCGCAATGGCGATGGTGCCGCCGAGCTATTGAGCCCTTCACAAGCCCCTCGCCAGCTTCTGGATCAAGGCGTTCGTAAAGGCTTTAGCCAACTGGGTTACCAATTGGATCCCGCGTCCAATACTCAGATGACTCTGGTTCTGGACAAAGCGGTACTGGAGATTGACCAAGGTACCTTTAGTCACGATGCCAAAGGCCTGTTTGAGGCCACGGTGAAGATCAACACCAAGGTACAAACCCTGACCAAAACCTTTACCGTCACCAGCGCGTTTTCCGGACCAATGAAGCCGGATTTGGCTCGCATCGAGCGTGAGGTCAACGACCGCTTGTCACAGCTGATGACCAACATCGTTAACGACGAAGAGCTGCAGCAGTTTATTCGTTGAGTTTTTCTCCACATTTAAGAGGTAAGGATGCGACAGCTACTTTCCGCTCTGCTGCTGTTATGTTGCTGGTCGACGATGGCCAGCAGCAACGACATACAGCCAGATAACCTGTTTCCAACCGTGGTGTTTGAAACCAGCAAAGGCAGCATCACCATCGAGATGGACCGAACTCGCGCTCCCATCACCGTCGATAATTTCCTGCGCTATGTGGTCAGCGGCCGCTTTGACAACACCGTGTTCCATCGGGTGATAAAAGACTTTGTGGTTCAAGGGGGTGGCTATACTCCCAAAGACGATCCGGTGCCGGCGTTTGACGCCATCTTCAACGAATCGGGCAACGGTCTCTCTAATGAATACGGCACCATTGCCATGGCCCGAGAGCATTCACCACACACCGCCACCAATGAGTTCTACTTCAACCTCAAAGACAACACCAACTTAGATCCTAGCCGTCGCCGCTGGGGTTACACCGTGTTTGGTATGGTCACCGAGGGGCTGGAGGTGTTGGATGCCATGGGAGAAGTGCCCGTGGAGTACGACCCTCACATGGGCGCAGAAAGCCGCCCGGTTGAGCCGCTGATTTTGATTAAAGCCACTCTGCTACCGGAAGCCTAACTGAATGCGTACCGCCCTGCAGCAGCGCTTTGGCGCTTTCTCCGTTTACCTTCACAAGCGCGTATTGGTGCTGCTGGCACTGGGGTTCTCTTCCGGTCTGCCACTGATGTTGGTGTTTGGCTCTTTGTCATTCTGGCTTCGAGAAGCGGGGCTGGATCGCACCACCATCGGCTTTCTCAGTTGGGTGGCAATGGCCTACACCATCAAGTTTTTGTGGGCACCGTTAGTCGACCGATTACCGTTACCGATTCTGTGCCGCTGGTTAGGGCGACGACGCAGCTGGATGCTGCTGTCACAACTGGTGCTGATCGGGGCATTAGTTGGCATGAGCCAATCTGAGCCCAACAGCAGTTTAACCAGCTTGATCACCTTCGCCCTGATCGTCGCCTTCGCTTCCGCTACTCAAGACATCATCATTGACGCCTTCCGAATCGAAACCGCACCGGAAGAGATGCAGGGCGCTTTGGCCGCAGCCTACCAAACCGGTTATCGCTTGGGGATGATGCTTGCAACCGCCGGTGCCTTAGCCATCGCCGCTTGGGCCGGGCAAGACACCGGCTACGACCCCTTGGGCTGGCAAACGGCATATTTCTCCATGGCAGTTGCTATGGTGATTGGCGTTATCGCCACCCTGCTGGCCAAAGAACCGACCATTGATGCCAACAAGCTGCAGTTGGAAGCGCTGGAACCTTTCTCCTCCATTAGCCACCTGCCACCTTGGCTACAACGCCTTACCATGTGGTGTTACACCGCCATTCTTTGCCCGTTCAAAGACTTTTACCACCGCTTTGGTAAGCGAGCGCTGCTGCTGCTGGCTCTGATCGCCTGTTATCGAATCGCTGATGTGATGATGGGCGTAATGGCCAACGTGTTTTACGTCGACATGGGCTTTTCAAAAACCGAGATCGCTACCATCACCAAGATATACGGAGTGATCATGACCATGGTTGGCGCGGCCATTGGCGGGGCATTGATTGCCAAATTTGGCACCCTGAGGATGTTATTTGCTGGAGCGTTGGCGGTATCGCTGACCAACCTGTTGTTCACCCTGCAAGCCACCATTGGTTATAACACCACCTTGCTGACTGCGGTAATTGCCATCGATAGCTTTAGTGCAGGCTTGGCAACTGCGGCCTTCATTACCTTCCTGTCTAGCCTGACCAATGTGGCATTCTCCGCCACTCAGTACGCTTTGATGTCATCGATGATGTTGTTACTGCCGAAGGGCTTGGCCGGGTTCTCTGGCGCGCTGGTAGATGCCATGGGCTACCCGCTGTTTTTCAGCCTATGCTGCCTGATAGGCCTGCCGGTACTGCTGCTGATTGTGTGGGTAGCGAGGACTGAGCCAGCTAAGACTACGCCCGCAAAGACGGAGCCAGCTAAGCAGGAACAATCAGGTAGCTAAGCTTGTTAACCGAGAATTGCCAAAGCGAAGAACCAAAGCCGTCAGTTCATCGCCGCTACACTCGGCGTTCCGAGTCGGCCGATGTTGCCCGCAATGAAGATCTTCAGACGAGCGAAAGATCGGTAAGCACGATTTAGTAACGGTGAAACTAAAAAAGGCCCAGCAAATGCTGGGCCTTGTGGTTTTGCTAACTCGACGACTTCGGCTTAGAAGATTACGGTGTACAGCACACCAGCTCCCATGGCCATGGTCAGAATCACGGTCACAAAGGCGATGATCATTGGATTCTTGAAGATAGACTTCAGCAGAATCACTTCGGTCAAACTGGCACCAGCACTACCGATAATCAAGGCCATCACCGAACCCAGCGCCATGCCTTTGGCAACCAGAGCCGAGCTCAGAGGAATTACGGCCTCAGCACGGATGTACAGTGGGATACCAATCACAGCCGCCACCGGAATCGCATACCAGTTACCCTCGCCAGCGTACTTCGCAATCAGTTCGGTTGGCATGAAACCATAGATAACCGAACCCAATGAGATGCCCAGCAACAGATACGGGAACACCTGCTTAAAATCTTTCCAAGTGGTATTCCAAATTCGTACCCAACGGCTCTGCGCTTTCGCAGCAGGCTTAGGGGTATCACCGCAGCAGGACTCGGCTTTAGCTACCGGCTTGGCAGTGTCGCCACAGCAGGACTCCGCTTTAGCAACTGGCTTAGCAGTGTCACCACAGCAGGACTCGGCTTTGGCAGCTGGCTCAGCGGTGTCACCACAACACGACTCAGTGGCTGCAGGCTTGGCGCTGTCGCCACAGCTGGTTCCACAACCTGAATCGGTAGCAGACTCATACGCTTCTGGCTTTACATAACGCTCAAAACCAAGTTTCTCCAGCACAATACCGGCCACCACGGAAACCACCATGGCAACGAGGAAGTAAAACACCGCCACTTTAATGCCGAAGGTCACCACAAACAGACCAATGATCACTGGGTTCAACAATGGGCTTGAAAACAGGAACACCATCATCGGACCAAACCCAGCTCGAGCACGCAACAACCCTTTCAAAAATGGGATGGTGGAGCAGGAGCAGAACGGGGTGATGGAACCCAGCAGTGACGCAACGATGTAACCTTTGCCTTTACGACTGCTCAAGATCGATTGGATCTTTTGCGGCGTTAAAAACTCCTGCAGCACACCAACTAGGTAACTGATCACCAAAAACAGAATGGTGAGCTCTGCAGCAAGGAACAGAAACATGTCAGCAGTTTCTGCCAATTGGGATAACAGTTCGGGACTCATGGTCGCCTCCTAAAAAAGACTAACTCATTTCGAATTTTGTCGAAATATTAGAGAAGACGAATATTAAGCGCAAGATTTATTTCCACAAAATTAGAAATAAATTATCATGCGATTGATTTTTATATGAAAATATTTTGACTCAATCGTCCAATGGCACATCGCAACTGTTGAGGAAGTTCTCAATCAACGCATTACGACGCTCGGGTTTAAAAATGACGTAGATGTAACGCGATTGCGCTTCACTGCCAGTCGCCACTTCACGAAGCTCGCCCCGCTCCAGCTCTGCATCGACCGACAACAGCGGCAATACGCTGAGCCCCAACCCGGTCCCCACTGCCCGCTTGATGGCCCCCATGGTGTTCATGATGATCTCATCGTGCACACTCACTCCTAAGGCTTTAAGCAGGTGCAGCGACTCAATTCGGGTTGCCGAGTCCTCCTCATCCAGTACCCAAGTGGCTGCAGACAGATCCGCTGCCGATGCCGGCCGATGCGCCAACTTGTGGCCAGGGCTGGCCACCACACACAAGCGATCGCTGCGCCAGCGTATGTAATGCAAGCCTTTGTCTTTCGGAGGATGGCCAATGAAAGCCAAGTCTAACTCATTGTTGATGAGCATCTTTTCGATGGCGACACTGGAAAGGATCTTAAGCCGTGTCTGCACATTGGGGTTCATGCGCTTAAAGTGCGGCAAACGTCGAGACAGCACGTAGTTGCCAGCCGTCTTGTTGGCACCAATCACCAAACTGCCGCCCAAACCAGCCGCCTGCTCCTGAAATTGGGTTTCCAGATGCTGCACTTGAGACAGAATTGAGTTGGCATGTTGCAACACCCGCTGTCCGGATTGATTGACCACCAATCCTGACGGAGTGCGTTCCACTAGCTGAGCATCCAGTGAAGATTCCAACTCTTTCAGGCTCATACTGACGGCAGACACCGACAGATGCAGCTGTCTGGCGGCCTTCGAGATCTGCTGGGTCTCGCAGACGGTTTTAAAGACCAAAAGTTGTTTTAACGTGATGCGCATTACGGCTCTCCTCGACTGGAGTTCAAGCCTATATCAAAAACGGCTTTGCTTCTGTTATCCCCGCCGCGAAAGCCCTAAATTGCCGCCTCAGCAATCACACTTTTGCACTCCTTAATTTGTTTGAGATTGCGACCTCATCGCCCCTTGCAGCAAGGCTTTCAGCAATAGATGGCAACGCTTGGCCATCTCATCAGCCGACAGGCTATGATCCGCCTGTTTCCAGCGAGCCAATTGTGCCCGAACCACCGCGTTCATTGACCAAGCCAACTCCTCCATCGGCAACGCAAACTGGCTGGCGACAAAACTCTGATACAGTTGATCCTTCAACACTTCAGCCATCGCCTCCTCAATACGCCGCTGGGCTTGATCTCTGTCGGCACCTAACTGATGCCACACCGAACTTCGCAGACGACTGCCGCTCACAAAACGCTGGAGACACCGGGCTAACCCTGCAGGCGGCAATTCAGAAAACCAATCCGCTGGCTGCCGATACCCCTGATACACCCCACCAAAATAACCTCGATGGAGATGAACCAGGATATCCAGCTTCGAGTTAAAGTGACGATAGAAGGTGCTGCGCCCCACTTGTGCGTGTTCGCTGATGTTGGCCACGGTCAACTGGCAATAATCTCGACTTTTCATCAATTTAGAAAATGACGACACAATAAAATCGACACTACGTCGGCTCTGTCTTTGGCCTCTCTGATAGGGCATGAGCTGCTCTTAATCGGTATTTAATACCCCATAGACCAATCGCCATGGGAAAAATTCGAGCCTTGAACTCAATTGGAGAACAGGCTCACAGCAACCCAAAAATCATGCGCCAAGTAAGATAAACGCGAGACAATAACCCACCACTGTCTCAGTTGGCACACCGCCTTCAGGGTGTTTCTGGGCGAGCAGGCCGAAGGTGGATACAGTCTCCTCAAACCTAAACACCCCTAGATTGGAGACTCGACCATGACTCAAACTCTACGCACGGCGACATTGGCATCGTTACTGGTAGCCAGCCACTGCTATGCCGATATTGACGGCAGCGCCCTTCCCCAGGTTCGTGGCATCTATCAGCACAGTCCTACACTGGTCAGTGCCGGATTGCCAAGCGCTGCGGATTTTGCCCAGTTTCAGCACGCTGGCGTTGAGGTGGTGATCAATGTCATTCCACCACAAAATGACGAACCCCAACCCGATGTGGCTGCCATTCGCCAAGCGGGCCTTATCTACTACAACGTACCCTTCGACGAAGCCCATCCAGTTGACTCCATGGAGCAGTTTCGCCGAGTGATGGCGCAGCAACAGGGCAAAAGCGTATTGGTTCACTGCGCGGCCAACATTCGAGCCTCGGGAATGGTGTATCTAAAAAATGCCATCGACGGCCACCGGAATCAGGTGGATCTCACCCCTTGGGAAGGCAAAATGACGCTCTACTTCACCAAGTGGCCGGTACTAAAACAGTTCTTTGACGGCACCATCAACCACTATGGATTGGCGCCGATACAGCCTTAGCCGCAAGCGAAACAGCGTAAGCCATAAAAAAACGGAGCCCGAAGGCTCCATTTGCGCGAATGATGATGATTGGAATCTGGCCCTAATCGTGCTCTCACCACTCTTAAGGCCAGTCCTTAACGCTGTAGCTTACTGCTTGTCTTTGGCGAACTTGGCCGCGTTTTCACCGGCAATGCGGCCAAAGACTACGGTGTCGGCAATGGCGTTACCACCTAAGCGGTTGTAACCATGAACACCACCAGTCACTTCACCGGCCGCGTACAGACCTTCAATCTTCCAGCTCTGCAAGTTCAGTACGTTGGCATCGGTATCCACGGCCACACCGCCCATGGTGTGGTGAATACCTGGCTGAACTCGCACCGCGTAGAATGGTGCCTTAGTCAGGTTAAGTGGCATCTGATCACGGCCAAAGTCTTTGTCGACGCCAGTCTTCTGGTACTCGTTGTACTTAGCGACTGTGGTCGGCAGATCTTTCATCTTGGTAATTTTCGCCAGCTCTTCGATGGTGTTGGCCTTGCTTAGCATGCCCAGGTGCTCATAGCCCTGTACCATCTTTTTCTTCTCGATCAATTGCTTGTCGAATACCAACCACGCCCACTGCGCTTCAGTTTTCAAGATGGCATCAGAGGCTCGGTCACGGGTCGTCAATTCGTTGATGAAACGCTGACCATCGGTGTTCACCATGATGGCACCCACACCGCGCACGGTTTCAGATACCAGAATACGGGAATCTTTACCGATGGTTGGGTGCGCTTGTACCCAATCGATGTCAGTCATGGAGGCGCCAATCTCTTTCGCCAACTTGATGCCGTCACCAGTGGCAGTTACGTTGTTGGAGCTGGTCATGTCAGCAAAAGTTGGACGGTAGTAGGCGATCATCTCTTTGTTCATGCCGTAGCCACCGGTAGCCAAAATCACCGCGTCGGCAGCAATCATGTTGTAACCGGAGTGACGGCCGTGAACCACCACACCAGCGATGGATTTGTCTTCATTAAGGACAATCTTCTCAACACGGGAGTTAACACGCACATCAACATCACGCTTCTCAGCAGCAGCGCGCAACGTATGGATGATGTGCGGACCTACGGAGTAACCGCCAGATGGACGGTGAGTACGCTCAACGCGAGCACCGCCTGAGCGTTTCAGGTCATCCATGTTGGCGCCCATTTCTTCCAGCCACTTGATGCCGTCAGCGGATTTTTCCGCCATGATCTGCACCAGTTTTTCGTCGTTCTGGTAGCGGCCGCCCTTCATGGCGTCTTCCACAAACCACTCAATGGAATCTTCGATGCCTTTCTTCGCTTGCTGTGGGGTACCCACAGCGTTATAGCCACCAGCCGCTAGCATGGAGTTACCGCCAGTGTATTCATTTTTTTCAAGAAGAATGACATTGGCGCCATTCATCTTGGCAGAAATGGCCGCGTTGAAGCCCGCAGAGCCAGCACCAACAACGATCACGTCAACGGTTTCACTCGGGCCTTTGTCGATCGCTTTTTGGATCTTGTCTTGGTTCCAATCCGCATCCCAATCTTTCTTCTTCTTGGAATCGGCAAATGGCATCTCAATGTCGTCGAAGGAGTGACAGCGGTTGCAGGTCAGCTCGGGCTTGTCGTGGCCACTGTGACAAGAGGTACAGTTGATGTCGCCAAGGTGCGACGCATGGGGATCAAAGTGATCGTGGCCATCGTTTTTAGCCAGTTCGTCATAGCCACCATGACACTCTTTACAGCTCTGGTTTTCGTGGGTCTGACTGTCCGTCAGGCCTTGTTTAATCTGCTTTAGCTTTTCGCCAGCATGACAAGTTTCGCAACCACCCATCTCGGAGTGAAAGCCTGCCAAATCATTTTTCGCTTGAGCCGTACCAGATAAGCTCAGCAGTACCGCCGCAACGGATAAACAGGTCAATTTAAGTTTCACAATAAAAACCCTTTAAAAAGAATAAGTGCCTTAATTCATTTTTAGAATACCCATACCACCAAAGGGATAAACTTGACCGACTTCAAACTACCCATTAACTACATTTCAAATATTTAAATGCCGTTTCAATAAAATTGAAGGCCAATTATTACTGACGTGACCCAACTCAAAAAGCGAATTTATTTCGCTATTTACACTGTATCCAGATTCGGGAAACACAATATTAAAAAGTTCTTCTTAATTATCAACTTAATCAGCAATGCGTCAGCGATGGCTCAATGCAGCCAGGCAACCTCAATCAAAACAAGAGGTTAGTTTGAAACCATTAAAATCACTGACACATAAGAACTTGAACTGACTGAGGAAACAGAGATTTTCTTATTAAAGAAACAGTAAGAAGCCGAATTTAAAAGCAATTTAATAAAACCATTTCATTCCAAGAATAGAGTTGGAGATGTGAGCATGCGCAAATTAAATAAGAGCATTTTGGCTCTTAGTATTACCACAGCTTTGCTATCCACATCGGCATTTGCCGCCGATGCGGATAGCAAAGGATACGAATTAAAAACCAAATCGCGTTTGGTCTATTTTGATCGTGATTACGAAAATGATGCTTCCGATCGCAGCCAGTCTGCTTTCGCAATTACCGCCGATTGGACCACACCTCAATACGGTGGCTGGATCGGCGTGGGACTGTCTCCCTACTTTGTCGAAGACATCGACTCTGATGGTGCCATTAAAGCCGATATTCTGGCGGTGAAAGACGGCGAAATGAGTGGCTTTGCCCTGCTTGGTCAGGCCTACGTCAACCTGACGCCCATCGATGCCATGTCAATTAAGATCGGCCGCCAATTACACAAATCGATGCTGCTGAGCTCCTCCTCAAGCCGAGCGGTGCCAAACACCTATCAAGGCGTAAATGCCAGCTATAAGCCAATGAAAGGACTGAGCCTTTACGGCGCCGTCTACGATGAGTGGTCAGCCCGTAACAGCGACGAATTTGAAGGCTTTCGCACCGACCAAACTGAGCCGGGTGCCATCGATTACGTGGCGGTGATGGGCTTTAAGTACAAGTTTGATGCCTTCACCTTGGAAACCGAGTACCTCAACTCCAAAGATTACCTCAGCAAGCTGGGAGTGAAAGGCAGCTACGTTACCAACTTCAGCGATTCAAAACTGAAGCTAACCGCCGGTCTGGTCACCTCCAAAGACGATGGCGATCTGTTCGTGACCGGTGCCGAAGGGGATACCGATGATGAAAATCGCAATGACGCCGTCAAAGGCGAAACCCCAAGCAGTAACGATGCTACCGGTATCTTTGCGGAAGCGATCTGGAGCAAAAACAATTTTCAACTGTCCGCGGCCGTGTCTAAGTTCGACGACATCTGGATTGAGGATAACTTTGCTGGCGACCATGGTCGCAACCCATTCCCTACCCGCTCTCGTATTGGCCCGGATCTCACCAACGCCAATGAAACCGTGGCGAAGCTGGCCTTCAGCTACAACTGGAACAGCCTCGTTCCTGGGCTAACCACTGAGATCGCCGCCGCACAAGGCTGGGATGCGGAGAACTCAATCGACGCCTCTTTAGGCACCGCGGATGAAGACTGGAAAGAGATCGCCGTCATCTACAAGGTGCCAACCATCAAAGGGCTGAAATTCACCGGCGTATGGCACGATTACAACTCTGATGAAACCGGCACTGTCGATGGCGTGAAAGGGGATGAAACCGACATCCGCCTGTATCTGGACTACAGCTATAACTTCAGCTTCTAAGTCTACCTAATGAGCCGATTGATGCTCAGCTCATCATAAAAAGATGGCGACATATCTCCTGATGTCGCCATCTTATCCCCCCACTTCCCTACATTTTCACAACAACTCTGACCAGCACAGGCTTTCCCGAAAAGCCCTTGTGACCACCAGCAACACCTGCAACACTGAGCCCCCTCCAAGTTGTTTGTGGATCATCATGAAAAAGTACCTGATTATGGCCAGCCTGATGGCGGCAACCACACTCCCTGCAGCGGCCAAAACCATCGCCGACGTGACTCTCAGCCCAAGCCTCGACACCCAAGGGCAACCGTTGACACTGCAAGGCGCCGGAATCCGCTCCAAATTCTTTATGGATCTCTATGTGGGGTCGCTCTACTCCAGCGCTGCTGACATCAGTGCCGAGCAAGTTCTCAGCGGCGATGACCTTAATGCCATTCGCCTCAATATTGTCTCTGGGCTCATCACCTCAGATAAGATGATCGACACCATCGAAGCGGGCTTTAAGAAAGCGGCCAAAGGGGACTACGACAACTTAAAGCCGCAGATCGAGCGCTTCATTGCGGTCTTTAACCAGCCCATTGAAGAGGGCGACCAATTCACTCTTGTGTCCATCCCCGGTACTGGTGTGGAAGCCTTCAAAAATGGTGAACTGCTGACCTTGGTTGAAGGTGAGCAGTTTAGAACCACGCTCTTTGGCATCTGGCTCGGTGACGACCCTGCAGATGACGATCTCAAGCAGGAGATGCTGGGCAACTGAACTGTGCTCTGGCGCTGAAGCAAGGGGATATTCCGGCTCAAAAAGGCGGGGTGTGATACACTGCCGCCTTTTATGCTCAACCGTCCCATCCCGAGGTACCCATGGACAACCAACCGAATAACCCACTGCATGGGGTAAAGCTTCAGAAGATTGTTGAACAGCTGGCTGAATACTATGGTTGGCGAGAGCTAGGCCGCCGCATTCCCATCAACTGCTTCAACAGCGACCCATCGGTGAAATCCAGCCTCAAGTTTCTGCGTCGAACCCCTTGGGCCAGAGACAAGGTTGAACAGCTGTACCTAGACTCCATCGACCGCATCAACGAATGGAACCAACAACAAAAATAAGCCGTTAGCGACTAAGGGCGATAGCCCTTTAGAAACATCGCGACCGTCTGCTCTGCATAAGCCTTGCGCTCCTGTTGGCCCATCACATGGGCCAAGCCTAAATCTCCACGCATCTTATCCAAGCTGTGCAACATCAACAGCAGCTGCTGCGCCGCAAAAGTGATATTGGGGATCACCAAGACACCCGCCTCATTCAGCCGGTGTAAGTAACCACTGACAATCTCTAACATCCGTTTTGGCCCAGCTTCGTAATAGAGGCTGGAGAGTTCAGGGTGGCTCTCTGCACAACGCACGCAGGAGCAAAATACATGGCGCACTTCGGGACTGAGGATCATCTCCAAGAATCGATGAGAGAAGTCCAGCAACAGGGGCTCAGGCTCGGCATCCAGCTGGAAACTCTCGGCGGTCATTTGCGAGCTCACACAGCGATCCTCGATGCAGTGCACAAACAGATCGTTCTTGCTGCCAAAGTGGCTGTAGACCGTCTGCTTAGACACACCGGCGTGTTCTGCCACCTCGTCCATGGAGGTGTTTTCCAGCCCTTTCTGCATAAACAGTGCTGTCGCCGCTTCCATGATCTGGCAACGTTTCTTACTTTTCCGATCCTTAGCTACCACGCCCATAAGAACTCACAAATTATTTACAAAAAATTCACCAACTGGACTAGACAGTCCAGTTTGATTAACCCAAACTGGACTCATCAGTCTAAATGTAAAGTTCATGTTATGACACATTCAGCCATAATCCCAACCCTGTTTTTAGCCTCGCTGCTAATGGGGTGCCAGCCAGAGGTGACCTCCAAAGCAGAGTCGCCAGTTGCTCAGGTTCAAAGCGTCACCCTGAGCATGCAGGACAGCTACCCCATCACCCACAAATTTGTCGGCCGCATTTTCCATCCTCAAACCAGTGATCTCGGCTTCGAGCCTTCAGGTACCGTAGAGCAGATTAATGTAGAACTTGGGCAACGGGTTGACACTGGCCAAACTCTGGCTCGACTGGATATTCGACTGCTGCAAAGCGAATCCAGGCAACTGCAAGCTTCACTCGCCCAAATCCAAGCGGATCTGGATCTGGTCAACACCACCTTAAAGCGTCAACTGTCTCTGTCGAAGCAGGGGTATCAGTCTGAGCAGCAATTGGATGAGCTTCGTAGCCAGAAAGCTCAGCTGACCGCCCAATCACAACAGCTGACCGCCAATCTGGATGCCAACGCCATCCGCCTACAAAAAAGCGAACTTAAGGCTCCCTATTCCGGTGTGGTCATCAAGCGCCACATTAACGAAGGACAGGTTACCGGTGCCGGACAACCGGCCTTCACCTTGGTGCCGGAAGGTGCCGTCGAAGCGCGCATTGGCTTGCCGGTGCGATTGCTGTCGAAACTGGATCCTAACTCCAGCTGGCGCGCCAATGTGGATGGTGAGCCCTTAAGCCTTAACTACTTAGGCCAAAGCGCCGAGGTGGATGCCAGCACCCGCACCGTGACACTGCGATTTGCGGTGGCCCCAGACAAACGCCTTCTAAATGGGCAACTTATCTACCTAGAGGTGGAAGAGCAGATCGCCAGTCGCAACGCCAAGGTGCCACTGTCGGCCCTCACCGCTGGGTTGCGAGGTCTATGGAGCCTCTATGTATTGGAGCGCTTAGACAATGGCGACTTCCAAGTGGAGCGCCGAGACGTGCGCGTGCTGCACGCCAACGACAGTGAAGCTTGGGTCAGCGGCGCCATCGTCGATGATGACTCGGTGGTCGCGACCGGACTGCAACGCTTAGTGGCTGGACAGCGAGTGCAGATCGAAGCCAATCAGTCCCAACTCGATACCGCGGGCCTTGAGAGTACGCAGCTATGATCAAAGCCTTGGTTGAGAATCCTAGGGTCATTGTCCTGATGACGGCGCTGCTGCTGGTCACCGGTCTAAGCGCCCTTAAAAACCTGCCGCAAACGGAAGACCCCAACCTAACCAACCGAGTCGCCGCGGTCGTGACCCCCTACCCCGGCGCCACCGCAGAGCGAGTGGAGGCGCTGCTCACCGAACCTTTGGAGGCGCAGCTACGGCAGCTAGATGAGATTAAAAACCTCACCTCCACCTCACGGCCTGGCATCTCGGTCATCACCATTGAGCTTCAAGACCGCATCATCGATGCGCAACCGGTTTGGACCCGAGCCCGAGACCTGGTCAACGACGTTGCCCCCTCGCTGCCTCAAGGCAGCGGCACGCCGTCACTGGACGACCAACTCGCCTACGCCTTTACCCGCATCTTTGCGGTGCAGTGGCAAGGACCAACCCAAACCGACGGCACGGTGCTAGGGCGCTACGCTCAGGAACTGGCGAGCCGTCTGCGACTGATTCCGGGAACCGACTTTGCCAAGGTATTTGGCGAGCTTGAGGAGGAGATTCTAGTAAGCATCGACGATGCGGAGCTGTTTGCCTTGGGTTTGTCTATCGACGATTTGGCCAATCAACTGCAAGCCGCCGACAGCAAAACTGCCTCAGGTAACTTGGAGGGCAATCGCATTCGAGCCCAGCTGGAGGTTGACGGTGAACTGGTGTCTCTCAACCGCATTCGCGAAGTCCCACTGCGTCCAGGGGATGAGCTGAATACCCTCAGAGTGATGGATGTTGCCAGCGTCAGCCGCAGTGGCAAATGGCCGCCGGAAGAGTACGTCATCAATGAAGGCCAACAAGCGGTGTTGGTGGCGGTCAGAATGTTACCGGATGCTCGCATCGACATCTGGAGCAACCACGTGGAGGAGACCCTAGCTGGATTCTCACCACTGCTGGCTGGCAATGTTGAGGTACGTACCCTATTTGACCAACATGGTTACACCGACATTCGCTTGGCGGAATTAGTGAACAACTTGGGTCTGGGGTTTGTGCTCATCCTGTCGGTGCTGTTTGTCACCCTTGGTTGGCGCAGTGCAATGCTGGTGGCATTTTCCCTGCCGATCACCGTCCTGTTTACCCTATTCGGCATGCAGCTTTACGGCCTGCCCATTCATCAAATGTCGGTCACAGGCCTCGTGGTTGCCCTCGGGATCATGGTGGACAACGCCATCGTGGTGGTGGACGCCATCGGTCAGCGGCGCAGCCGCGGCATGAGTGCCGTTGACGCAGTTAGCGCGACCTTAACGCAGTTCTGGCTGCCTCTGCTGAGTTCAACCTTAACCACCATCTTAGCCTTCGCCCCCATCTTCTTGATGCCAGGTCCCGCTGGAGAGTTTGTCGGTGGCATCGCCCTGGCCGTGAGTTTTGCCTTGGCCGGTTCCTACTTTATCTCACTGACCGTCATCGCCGGTTTGGGGGGGCGATTTATTCGGCCCCGAGAGCAGCAAGGCTGGTGGTCTCAAGGCATCACCCTACCTTGGCTTGGGCGAGCCCTGCGTCAAACCTTGGCCATCGCCTTGGCTTGGCCCAAATTAACGCTAGTGGCGATGTTTCTCACCCCTGCCACCGGGTTTTGGGCCGCAGGGCAGATGACCGAGCAGTTCTTTCCCACCGCCGACCGCGACATGTTCCACATTGAGGTATTCATGCCGCAACACGCCAGCTTGCCCAACACCTTAGAGCAGGTGCAGCAGCTGGATGCTTGGCTATCACAGCAACCGGGCATTGAGCAAACCACGTGGACTTTTGGCCGCAACGCCCCCTCGTTTTATTACAACCTGATGCAGCGACGCCGCGGCGCCGCCAACTACGCACAGGGGATGATCACCGCCACCGACTTTGAACAAGCGGACCGCTTGATTCCCGAACTGCAGCGAACGCTGGAGCAGCGTCACCCTGAAATGCAGATTCTGGTTCGCAAGCTGGAGCAAGGACCACCGTTCAACGCGCCTATCGAACTGCGAGTCTATGGCCCAGAGCTGGACCGATTGACCCAGCTTGGGGATGAGCTCAGATTGCTGCTCAACCGCCAGCCGGAGATCACCCAAACTCGAGCCACGCTGTTAAGTGGCGCCGCTCGAGTGAAGCTGGACATCGATGAGGAAGCCAGTTTGGCCAATGGTTTGGCGCTGTCGCAGATCTCTCGCCAACTGCAAGCCTCCATGGATGGCGTACAAGGTGGCAGTGTCTTAGAAGGGGTTGAGAATCTCCCGGTGCGAGTTCGACTTAATGCCCAAGATCGCAACCAGGCCGCCGACATCGGCTCCATTCAGCTGATTGGTCAGCATGCCAATATGTTGCCGCTCTCCGCAGTAGCACAGATGCGAATTGAGTCTGGCCGAGCAGCCATTCCCCGCCGCAATGGCCAGCGCATCAACACCATTGAGGGCTACCTAACCGCGGGAATATTGCCATCCAAAGTACTCAACCAGATCGAGCTGGATCTTGCCGAGTTTCAGCAGCGCCTCCCTGCTGGGTACACACTGGAAATTGGCGGAGAAAGCGCTAAGCGAGACCAAGCGGTGTCGAAGCTGATGTCATCGGTCACCATCATCATGGTGCTGCTGATCTCCGTTGTGGTGATGAGCTTCAACTCATTTAAGTTGACCACCATCATTCTAGCCAGCGCCGGCCAATCGGCAGGCTTAGGGCTGTTGTCGGTCTATTTGATGGGCTACCCCTTCGGCTTCAACGTGATCATTGCGCTAATGGGTCTGGCGGGATTGGCGATCAACGCCGCGATTGTGATCTTGTCTGAACTGCAGGAGAACGAGCAAGCTCAACAGGGGAAACCACAGGCGATCATCGATACCGTCGTTGGTTGTGGTCGCCACATCGGCTCGACCACCATCACCACCTTTGGCGGCTTCCTGCCACTGATTCTCTCCGGTGGTGGCTTTTGGCCTCCTTTTGCAGTGGCCATTGCTGGCGGTACCTTGTTAACCACCTTCCTGTCGTTTGTGTTTGTGCCCTCTGCCTACATTCTGGTACGAAAAAGGGGCCAAAAGCCCCTTAACAGCGATCACACTACTGATCAGATCATTAATGTAACTGGGTATAAAGCCCAAGCCAATTAGCGACCTGAGCCATTGATGATGCGGTTGTAGAGCTGATCTTTCAGCTCTACCCGCCGCGACTTAAGACGCATGAACTCATCGTCGCTGGTAGGTACATCATTCATCTCCAGCCCCCGAATTCGATGGTCTAAAGAGTGGTACTCTTTGGCCATGGAAGCGAACTCAACGTCCACCGTTTTCAGGGCGTGGATCCGATCCTTATAATCTGGAAAATCATCCGTCAGCGCGTGGCTTTCTCCAAGCATAGGGGTGTCCTCTGTCGATTAGAATCCACCATTAAACTTAGACAGGGAACGTAAATCGCTCCAGCAACCTCAGCAGAAATTACTTCAGGCCTTTTTGAGTGTATAAGATGGCGCGATCGCCAGCGAAACCCACCTTAATTTGAGTGGTGTCATCGCCCCACAAGCAGGTTTCTGTTCCTAGGGTGGTGGAGCACTCATCGGAGCCGCCAATCACCGCTTCCACCTCCTGTTTGGACATCCCCAATTCAAGCTTGTCATAGTTTTCCTGATTTACTTTACTGCAACCGGCCAGTAGTAAGGTCAGTAAAACCCAGGTCCATTTAGGCATTTTTGCTCTCCAACACTGTATTTATCTTGCCTCAGACTACCCATTTCCATAGGTCGATGCCAGCCACAAGCCTCTCAGAAGTCAACAAAACCCGTTAGTGTCTGATCACCTTTAAGCTCCATTGAACGTGATTTAGATCATCTCATTAAATCTCATTTTCCCCTAAGATCGCGCAGAAGAATTGAGAGAGTCGATGTCGCCTCCCCACATGCGGCACCATCAGGGACATAATATGGGTTTTCAAAATTGGAATATTGGCCGTCAACTCGGCGTGTCAGCATTCATACTTACAATCTTCACCTTCCTAATCACCGGATATTTCGGTTATCAAGTAGCCGCCGACAGCATAACTAAAACCTTAAAAGACACCGAGTCGGAAATGGCCAATACCCTGGCCGACACACTGGATCTGCAATATTTGTCGATGATCGGTCAGGTTCGTAATAACGCCGACCTGTTCGATAAGATGTTCTCCGCCGAATTTAAACTGATGGATCGCCGAGTCAATATCGCCGGCGCCAATGCACCGGGTCTTCGCCACGGTCGTAACCTCGTCAACAGCTCCGTGGCTCAGGTTGACCGGTTTGCCAAGATGACCGGAGGCACAGCCACGGTATTTGTAAAAGATGGTAACGATTTCGTTCGTATCTCTACGTCCCTAAAAAAAGCCGATGGCAAACGCGCTACCGGTACCAGCCTAGGACAGAGCCACCCTGCTTATGCAGAGATCATGGCAGGTAGAAACTACGAAGGCTACGCCACTTTATTCGGTACCCGTTATCTGACCAGCTACCGCCCAATCCGCAATAAGGCTGGCAGCATCGTCGGCATTCTGTACACCGGCCAAGACGTGTCTGCCATGATGGACTCCCTCGGGGAAGCGCTGGCAAAAACCCGCATTGGCGAGACCGGTTATGTGTCACTGCTGCGCTATGAAGATGGCAACATCCTCTATCACCCAGAGTACTCCCACGAGTCGTACACCAAGTTTGTTAGCGACGACAACGTTCCCGTGTATAAAGAAGCGCTGGACTCTCGCACTCATTACGAACATAACTACACCATTAATGGTGAAAATTGGTTCATCATGACCACCCCAGTGCCTCAGGCGCAGTGGATGGTGGCCCTGATGGTGCCAGAGGCTGAGATGAAGAAAGCTCTGGGACCTCTGGCTCAAACCAACATCGGCCTATCAGTATTTGGCGTGCTGCTGATCACCGTGCTGCTGAACCTGATGCTGAACCGCAATCTCAAGCCTCTGGAACGTCTATCACGTCAAATCGATAAGATTGGCCACGGCGATCTGACGGTATCTTTGCCCCACGCCGATGAGACCAGCAAAAACGAAGTGCATCGCATTACCGCCAGTGTGGCCTTTATGTCTGGCAGCCTAAGAGAGCTAATTGGAACGCTGCAATCCTCGACCAACCAGCTGGAACAAGCGGCGGCCGAGATGCAGAACGTTGCCCAAGTGAATGGCAGCGGTGCTCAGCAGATGATGCAGCAAACCGATCAAATTGCAGCAGCTGTCGAGGAGCTAACCACCTCGGTGCAAGAAGTTGCCCGCCACGCCACCAGCTCTGCTGAGCAAACCGCCAGCGTGGATGAAGCCGCCCGTGAAGGTGACCATCAGGTCGACCGAGTCATCAACCAGATGACTGCTCTAGGGGAAGCCCTTAATGGTGGCGACCAAGCCATTGGTCGCGTTGAAGAGGGCAGTCACGCCATCACTAAAGTGATACAGGTAATCAATGAGATTGCAGAGCAGACCAACCTGTTGGCCTTGAACGCCGCCATTGAAGCTGCCCGTGCGGGTGAGCAAGGCCGAGGCTTTGCGGTAGTAGCCGATGAGGTTCGTACTCTGGCTCAACGTACTCAGAACTCCATCAGCGAAATTACCGGCACCATTGAGCAGCTGCAGCAGCGTACCCAAGACGCCGTTGGCCAGATGCATCAAAGTCGCCAGTTAGGGGAAACCTCCTCTAACTTGAGTGTGCAAGCCGGTGAAGCGCTGACCCACATCTCTCGCAGCGTGACGGACCTGTCTCAAAACGCCACCTCCATCGCCACCGCAACTGAGCAGCAGGGTGCCGTAGCCGAAGAGATTGCGCGTAACATTAACGGCATCACCGAATTGGCTCACGAGTCGGAACAGACCGCAGGCCAAACCGTAGGAGCCGCGGAACAGTTGACTGGACTGGCTCGCGAAATTCGCCAGCAATTGGGACAGTTTAAGGCATAAGCTTTAGGTCACCATCCAGCATAAAAAAACCGGAGCAGATGCTCCGGTTTTTTAATTCTTGCGGTTAGCTAATTAACTTAGAAAGTCTGCTGGAAAGAGACCCAGTAAGTACGACCGCGCTCATCATATAGGCTGCCGTTGTAGTCACCATTTTTCTGGAACTTAGGATCTTCGTCACCCAGGTTGTATACACCCAAAGATAAGCGGTTATTCCATGGCATATTCCAGCTGTATGTGATGTTCTGATAAGTGATGGAGTCTACGTAGTAGAACTCATCGCTATCGTCACTGACCAGATCCCAACTTTTCTGCTCATCAATATAATTGGCAAAGTAAGTCAGAGAGTGATCACCATAGGTGTAGCTTAAGGTTAAGTTGATGCGATCATCAGGGTAGTCTTCACGACCAGTCCAATCGTCGCTAACAATCTGCACGCCTTGAGAGGTATAGGTATCTTTGTAAGTGATGTAGTGAGACCAGTTGATGTCTAAATCAAAATCACCAAATGCGGTTTCTTGGCTGTAGTTGAAGTTAACATCGGTACCTTCACGCTCACTCATACCAAGGTTAGCAGTAACCAAGGTCACGTTCTTCAAACGGCCATTGCCACCGAGCTCAACACTGGCACCTGGATAGATAACATCTACACCGACACGAGGTTGACCGGCTTCATCGGCAATCTGATTCAGAATCGCTTGAGTTTTAACAATCTCATCGGCCGCGATGGTTTCGATCAGGCCGTCGGTCTCGAGCTTCCAGTAGTCGATGGAAATGCTCATGTTATCCAGCGGTTCATAGACGATACCGATGTTGTAGCTTTCAGACTCTTCTGGTTGCAGCTCTTTGTTGCCTGCGGTTACCGAGCGAACACTTGACTCCCATTGGCCACAGGAGCTGATATCTTCGCCATTTTCATAACAACCAACGTAGTTCTTCACCCAACCGTAGCTTTCGGTTTCGCCCTTATAGAGATCCGATAGCGTCGGAGCTCGGAAACCTTCACCCCAAGAGGCTCGAACTAAAAGCGAGTCCAATACGTTATATCGAATAGAAACCTGTGGATTGAAGGTACTACCGAAATCGGAGTAATCATCGTAACGACCCGCGACGTTCAGCTCGAGATCCTCAATGATGGGCACCATCAATTCGAAGAACGCCGCCTTAACGTCACGCTCACCGACGCCACCAGAGCCGCCATTACCGCCCTTGATTTTGCCAGCCTCAGCCAAGGCATCAACTTTAGAGTCCAGCTCCTCTTCACGGTAGGCTGCCCCCAAATACATGGACACGTCACCACCAGGAAGCTCAAACAGAGGAACGCTAAAGCCACCGGAGATATCTAAGTAAGAAGCTTGACGACGCTTATCGAAGTTCGCAGCGGCACCCCCAGGCATCTCTGAGTTTGGATCTCGAGGATCCCAGCCAACAAACTCATTGGCTTCCTCATCCCAGTACCCCACCAGATCGCCCAAGTTCTCGGTTAGAATATAACCAGTACCCCAGGTGTGGTTGGTGTAACGGTTGTAGTTAGCTGCAAAGTCCCAGGTAATATCGCCATGGGTACCGTTTAACGCCAGCAAGTAATCGAAGATGTTGTCGTAATGCTCGGCACGACGGTTACCTGCAGTATCGAAGCGGAAGCTCATGCCTGCGTCAGGATCGGCCACCAACTCCCGCAGCTCTATGCCTTCAGCAGTGGTGTAAGCAGGTAAACCTTGAGGAATCTTAAATTCATTGGAAACCGGAACGGGAGCAGACAAATCCAAAGTTTCATTGGCAGCCCAATAGGCCCGAGCCGTCAGCTCAATATTATCAGTCAGCTCATAGTTATAATGAATGAGCGTGTTATTACGTTTGACTCCGGCGCTCAAAGCCGCAGTTTGGGCGTAATCGTAGCCACACAGAGTGTCTCCTGGGTAGTTGGCGTCATCCAGCACGCCAATAAAACGATCGCCATAGACGTCAGCGCAAGTTAGATCTTCATTTTCAAAAGGGTGAGACCACATCCAACCGCCAGCAGCACCTTGCTGAAGTACCCTTCCGGTACCACTAATATTGGTCCAGTCCTGCTGCACCGTCGGGTCGCCACCAGGAAGAACACGGGCATTGGCGAACCAGCGATCCTTCATCATGATTTTATCTTGCTCGTAGTGCTCAATGGTAAAGACCAAATTACCCTTGTCGCTGCTCAAGCCGCCGGTAAAAGACAAGCTATTGGAGTTGCCGCCACCATCGCGATCCGGCTCTTCCAAACGGCCTTCAAACATAACGCCTTCGAAGTCCTTCTTCAGAATCACGTTGACCACGCCTGCAATCGCGTCAGTACCATAGATGGCCGAAGCACCGTCGGTCAGAATCTCAATCCGATCTACTGCCGCCATTGGAATGGTGTTGATGTTTGAAGCGCCACCATCCAGTACGGGTGATTTGGCCATACGATGGCCATCAAGCAGAGTTAGGGTGTGATTGGACGAAGCCCCTTTTAATCGAACCGTTGCTTGAGATGACCAACCATTGTTTGCACCACCGCCCCAAGAGCCGAAAGCATTCAAGTTTGACGAGCGCAGCGCGTCACCAACGGTTGCGAAGCCCTGATCTTTCAACTCATCCGCATTCAATACGGTAACGGGAGAAGCTCCCTCCATATCAATCCGTTGAATACGTGAACCGGTAACTTCAATTCGTTCAACTTCTTCAGCTTCAGCCTCTTCAGCAAAAACTGCGGTTGGTAAAGCGGTAGCCATCATGGCACCGATCACCGTAGCTAACTGACAGCGTTTCATTATCTTTGTCCTTTAATTGCAATCTAAGCGTCCCATCCCTGGAGCTTTGGGTACTGCGGGTACTGTTGGTTTTATCTGCCCCTAAATGTGATGCCATCGGCATACTGTATACAAACTACACAAATAAGATATTGGATACAATATTAAATTAACCAAACATTAACAATTGCATCACTAAAAACAGCTAGCCATAAAAAAACCGTCCTCAATGGAGGACGGTTTCTGTATTAACTCAGTGAGTTAGGACGGCAGCAATCAGTCTTCAGACTGCTTATTGGCCATCTCTTCTCTGTGTTCGTACCACAGGGCGTTGATGATGCCGAATGCACACGCCAGCAACACGCCTAAAATCCAAGTGAAATACCACATAGTATTGGGCTCCTTAGTAAAGCGAGTGCTTGTTAGACTCAATGAAGTCGTTGTTCAAACGGCCAAACATCTTGATGTAACACCAGGTGGTGTAACCCAGAATGATTGGAACGAAGATGCAAGCGACTGCAAACATGATGTTCAGGGTCATCTCAGAACTGGTCGCATCCCACATGGTCAGTGAGTGGCTTGGGTTCAAAGAGGAAGGCATCACGAATGGGAACAGTGACACTGCCGCCGTTACGATAACCGCAATCAAGTTCAAAGAGCTGGTCACAAACGCCAAACCGTTACGGTTCAGGCTAGACAGCGCTGCCGTTGCCAAAGGCATCAGTACCGCAAGCAGAGGCAGCACATACAGTGCAGGCATGGCATTGTAGTTGCTGAACCAAGCGCCGCTAGCCGCTTCTACGGTTTTCAGTGTTGGGTTCGATGGACCATTGTGATCCATGGCAGAGGTCACCACATAACCGTCGATGCCGCTGTACATCCACAGGCCAATCAGGACAAACAGCGCCGCACCGGCCACGCCGATAACCTTAGTGGCTTTACCCACACGCTGATACAGCTCACCTTCGGTCTTCATCTGCAGCCAAGTACAACCTTGCAGCAAGAACATGGACACACACAGCAGACCAACCAGCAACGCAAATGGGTTCAGCAGGCCGAAGAAGCTGCCACGGTAGAACACGCGCAGATACTCGTCATACTCAAACGGAACCCCTTGGAACAGGTTACCAAACGCCACACCAATGATGAGTGGTGGAACCAGACCACCTAGGAACAGGCCCCAGTCCCACGCATTACGCCAACGCTTATCATCAATCTTAGAGCGGTAATCAAAACCGATAGGACGGAAGAACAGCGAGAACAACACCAACACCATGGCGATATACAGGCCTGAGAAAGCCGCAGCGTATACCAGTGGCCAAGCCGCAAAGATGGCACCGGCAGCGGTCAGCAACCAAACCTGGTTACCGTCCCAGTGTGGCGCAATGGAGTTGATCATTACGCGACGTTCGTTGTCAGTTTTTCCGATGAAGGGCAGCAGAGCGCCAACCCCCATATCAAAGCCGTCAGTGACCGCAAAACCGATCATTAGAACGACGATCAGCAGCCACCAGATGGCGCGAAGCATTTCATAATCAAGCATGGCTGGACGCCTCCTTGGCGAGCTTACGGTTTGTCTCAGCAGTGTTCATCTGCTCTACCAGACGCGCATCTTCCGCGGCGTTGGCATCAGACTCAAAGTGGTAACGACCGGTCTTCAGGCTGCTTGGACCCAAGCGAGCGAAGCGGAACATCAGGAACATCTCAGCCACCAAGGCCAGGGTGTAGAAGCCACAGATTAGAACGATACTGAAGATAAGATCAGAAGCGCTCAGGCTAGAGGTCGACATCGCCGTTGGCAGAATTTCAGCAATGGTCCAAGGCTGACGACCGTACTCGGCCACAAACCAACCGCACTGAATCGCAATCCACGGCATTGGGATGGCAACCACCGCCAGTTTCAACAACCAAGGCTTGGCGGTAATGCGCTGCTTGGCACTTTGCAGGAACGACATGCCGATAATCAGCAGCATCGCCATGCCCAAACCAACCATCACGCGGAAGGACCAGAACATCGGGCCAACGTTTGGAATGGAATCGTCTACGGCCGCTTTAATTTGCGAGTCACTCGCTTGGTCGATCTCTTCTAAGTAACGCTTCAGCAAGAAACCGTAACCCAAATCAACTTTACGGTCGTTGAACTCAGCTTTTTCAGCTTCGGTAGCAGAGCCATCACGAACTTTCTTAAGCAGAGAGTACGCCACCATACCGTTACGGATGCGCTCTTCATGCTCGATCTTCAGGTCTTTAATGCCCTTCACCTCTTCATCCAGAGAGCGAGTGGCGATAATGCCCATCAGATAAGGAATTTTAACCGCGAAATGCGTCTCTTCGGCGTCACTGTCAGGAATACCGACTGCGGTAAAGGACGCAGGTGCTGGGTGAGTCTCCCACTCCGCTTCCACTGCTGCCAGTTTCACCTTCTGAACGTCGCCCATCTCATAACCAGACTCATCGCCCAGTACGATAACAGACAGAATCGAAGCCATACCGAACGCCGATGCGATGTAGAACGAACGCTTAGCAAACGCAATATCGCGGCCTTTCAGCAGGTAGTAAGCACTGATACCCAGTACAAACATGGAACCCGTTACGTAGCCGGAAGCCACGGTGTGTACGAATTTAACCTGAGCAACAGGATTAAATACCACCTCCGCAAAACTGGCCATCTCCATACGCATGGTCACGTAGTTGAACTCTGCACCAACGGGATGCTGCATCCAACCATTAGCAATCAGAATCCACAGCGCGGACATGTTAGAACCCAGAGCAACCAACCAAGTTACAGCAAGGTGCTGGCGCTTAGACAGGCGATCCCAACCGAAGAAGAACAGACCGATCAGAGTCGATTCAAGGAAGAACGCCATCAGGGCTTCGATGGCCAAAGGCGCACCGAAAATGTCTCCCACATAGTGAGAGTAGTAAGCCCAGTTAGTACCGAACTGGAACTCCATGGTGATACCCGTGGTAACACCCAGAGCAAAGTTAATGGCAAACAATTTACCCCAGAATTTGGTCATGTCCTTATAGACCTGCTTATCCGTCATCACATAGAGCGACTCCATGATGGCAAGCAAAAAGGCCATACCCAAAGTTAGGGGCACAAATAGAAAGTGGTACATCGCCGTGAGCGCAAATTGCAGCCGCGACAGATCGACTACTTCATCGACAATCATTGGGATCTCCTTATACCTAAAGTTGCTGTTTGCGGATAACAAGAACTCAGGAACAAGTGGCTAGGGGAGGGCAAATAAAAAGAGTTCAACGAAGACAGTGGGCTCGGACTTTCCACACACCAAGTACCACAAAACGCGCTCAATACGCTTAGTACTGAACGCCATGATTTCGGCTCTACGATACGCAGGGGACGTCCCATTCCACCAACTACCTTCATTAACATCTTTAACCTAAATCTGGCTGTCATTCTTCGCCTATAAGCAAGAATAATCCACGAGCCAGCTAACAAATTCGATTTATTTTATGGTTGAACCAGTCAACGCTTTCTACCCTGCCAGAAAAAAATTGAATTGGTAGAGAGCCAAATCACAAAACGACAAATCCGCAACCTTTGACACCCAATGTAAACTAAATTCGATAAACTTTACCGATTATTCCTCTGCGTTATGCGAGTTCAAATGAGTGATTCATCTTTATCTCGACCTGCGGCGAGTGACTAAATAGCCACAGCTCTTGAATAGGCTGTCAATCCTCTAAAACCCCTCAACAAACATTAGAAAATCTTATGCGAATTTCGAGTTTTTTTGTCTTGTTAATTGGACAGACCAAAACTACTATAGCGCCGTCGAATCAAGGGGGCTTTTTATAAGCCAGCTGATTCCACTGTTGAAAACCGTTTCTTCTTTTAGGAGACCCTGATGACTTTATTGCTATCTCGTTTGGTTAAGCACTATCAACGTAGCTTCTCCGAACTGTACCAATCACAGGTTCTGTGATCGCCCGGCTTGCCGCTCCCTAGGCAAGCAAGTATCACCTTCTTTGCGAAATGCTAGTGCATTCTTTGGCCGCCCCTCTTGGAGCGGCCTTTTTTTATTCTGCGCCTGACCGATGACATAAATCAGTCATCTTTATTACACCAGCCAACCCATACCGCTTCGCCCCCCCCTAGCCGAAAAACGTAACTAACGAATTTATAATGTAAAATCACATCACATTTCGTCCTAGTTTGTACAACATTTCTAATGCCTGCTCCTTTTAAAGCTCCCCTTCAAAACTGAAGCGAAATGCGTACGCCAGTTGCCGACTGGTGACGCCGAGAGAAACCTCGACGCAACAAAACCAAGGACAGCACGCCCGAAAGGCTCGCTAAGCCACCGGTGGCGCATCGGGCCGATAGTGAGAGCGAGGAAATATGTCACCCTGGAGGCCTAGGGTGTGCAGAGGGTGAAACCCTCCCCCGCCGGAGGCAAACGCACGGACTTACTTCAAAAGATCTGTTGTCGTGGGTATAGCGCATCATGGTGGCCACTCCGCCTCATAAAAAAACGGCGCCTGAGTAGGCGCCGTTATTTCATTCAAGCATGTGCTACTTCAAAGCCACTCGCGCATTACGGAACATCCGCATCCATGGGGAATCTTCGCCCCACTCATCTGGGTGCCAGCTACTTGCAACAGTCCGGAATACGCGCTCTGGTCGTGGGTATGGCGCATCATGGAGGCCACTCCGCCTCATAAAAAAACGGCGCCTGGGTAGGCGCCGCTTTATTAAACTTCAGGTTATTTCAAAGCAACCCGAGCATTACGGAACATCCGCATCCATGGAGAATCTTCGCCCCACTCATCTGGATGCCAGCTATTCGCAACCGTTCTAAAGACACGTTCTGGGTGAGGCATCATGATGGTCACTCGACCATCAGTGGTGGTTAAACCGGTGATGCCCGCAGGAGAGCCGTTCGGGTTGGCTGGATATGCCGTCGCAATCTGATGATCGTGATTCAGATAACGCAGCGCCACCGTGCCAGAGTTATCCGCCGCCAAGAACGCTTCTTGAGATGCAAACTCTGCTCGACCTTCACCGTGAGAAACCGCAATCGGCATTCGAGATCCCGCCATGCCTTGGAAAAACAAGCTTGGGTTTTGCTGCACTTCCACCAAAGAGAAGCGCGCTTCAAAACGCTCAGAGCGGTTGCGCACAAAGTGTGGCCAGTGCTCAGAGCCCGGAATGATGCTCTTCAAGTTAGACAGCATCTGACAACCGTTACACACGCCCAGTGCCAAGGTCTGATCACTCTCGAAGAACTGCTGGAACTGGCTGCGAGCACGGTCGTTAAACAGAATCGACTTCGCCCAACCTTCACCAGCACCTAACACGTCACCGTAGGAGAAGCCGCCACAGGCAACGAGGCCTTGGAACTGCTCTAGCGTCAAGCGGCCCTCAAGAATGTCGCTCATGTGAACGTCTACCGCTTCGAAACCGGCACGGTCAAACGCGGCGGCCATCTCAACGTGGGAGTTCACGCCCTGCTCGCGCAGAATCGCCATCTTCGGCTGCTTGCCCGACAGAATGAATGGCGCAGCCACATCTTCACTAGGATCAAAGCTCAGCTGAGCTGACAGGCCTTTATCGTCGCCATTGAGCTTAGCCTGATGCTCTTCATCGGCACACTCTGGGTTATCACGCAGACGCTGCATCTGATGGGTAGTCTCAGCCCAGATGCCACGCAGTTCAAGGCGAGATTCATCCACCACCACCGCATCGCCTTGGCTGATGACGATACGGTCACCATCATTCACCTTGGCAATCACGTGGCTGCACTGGCCCAGTCCATGCTGTGCCAGAATCTCTGCCACGTCTTCCAACTGCTCATCGGCAACCTGCAGCACCACACCCAACTCTTCGTTGAATAGGGATGCCAATACGTCGTTGCCAAGGGCAGTCAGATCCGCTTGAACACCCGCTTTACCAGCGAAGGCCATCTCTGCCAGAGTCACGAACAGACCACCATCGCCCTTATCGTGGTAGGCGATAAGCTTCTGCTCGCTGTTCAGTTGCTGTAGCGCGTTGAACAGGCCTTTCAGCAGCTCAGGGCTGTCCACATCCGGCGCTTCGTTGCCCAGCTGGTTAAAGACCTGAGCCAGAGCCGAACCGCCCAGACGCTGTTTGCCATTACCGAGGTCAATCAGCACTAGGCTGGATTCGCCTTTATCCAAACGCAGCTGTGGGGTCAAAGTACGGCGCACGTCGTCAACACGGCCAAAGGCGGTAATCACCAGCGACAGTGGTGAGGTTACGCTCTTGTCCTCACCATCTTGATTCCAAGCGGTCTTCATCGACATGGAGTCTTTGCCCACCGGAATGGTCAAGCCCAATGCTGGGCACAGCTCTTCGCCCACCGCTTTCACCGCTTCGTACAGACCGGCATCTTCACCGGGGTGACCTGCAGCGGCCATCCAGTTAGCAGACAACTTAATGTTGGACAGTGAAGGGATGTTGGCACAAGCGATGTTAGTGATCGCCTCGCCGACTGCCATGCGGGCAGAAGCACCGTAGTTAATCAGCGCCAGTGGCGTGCGCTCACCCATGGACATCGCTTCACCGTGGTAGCTATCTAAGGTGGCAGCGGTCACCGCACAGTTGGCCACCGGCACCTGCCAAGGGCCAACCATCTGATCCCGAGCGACCAAGCCCGTTACGCTGCGGTCACCGATGGTGATCAGGAAGGTTTTCTCTGCCACGGCTGGCAGGCGCAATACTCGGCGCACGGCGTCAGCCACAGTAACACCGGCAAAATCCAGCGCCGGTGATTGGTTAGTACGAGACTCAACGTCACGATGCATCTTAGGCGCTTTGCCCAGCAGCACCTCCATCGGCATGTCGATAGGTGCGTTATCAAAGTGACTGTCTTCCAGAGTAAGGTGCTTCTCTTCAATCGCCTCACCGATAACCGCATATGGCGCCCGCTCACGGCGGCAGATCTCATCAAAAGCAGCTAGGTTTTCTGGGGCAACCGCCATGACGTAGCGCTCTTGAGACTCGTTACACCAGATCTCCAGCGGCGACATGCCCGGCTCATCGTTAGGCACATCACGCAGTTGGAAGCGGCCACCGCGGCCACCGTCGTCTACCAGCTCAGGCATGGCGTTCGACAGACCACCAGCACCCACATCGTGGATAAAGGCGATAGGGTTAGCATCCCCCATCTGCCAGCAGCGATCGATTACCTCTTGGCAGCGGCGTTCGATTTCAGGGTTATCACGCTGAACCGAAGCAAAGTCGAGATCCTCTGAGGACTGGCCTGACGCCATCGACGATGCGGCACCGCCACCCAAGCCGATGTTCATCGCTGGGCCGCCCAAGACGATCAGCTTGGCGCCAACGGGGATTTCGCCCTTTTGAACATGCTCCTCACGGATGTTACCCAAGCCGCCCGCCAGCATAATTGGCTTGTGGTAGCCACGCACTTCGGTGCCATTAAAGCTGCTCACTTGCTGCTCATAGGTACGGAAGTAACCCAGCAATGCCGGACGACCAAACTCGTTGTTAAAGGCGGCGCCGCCCAGAGGACCTTCGGTCATGATCTCCAGAGGCGTTACAATGCGGTCCGGCTTGCCATATGGCTGCTCCCACGGCTGTTCAAACCCTGGAATATTCAAGTTAGAAACGGTAAATCCAGTCAGGCCCGCTTTCGGCTTAGAGCCTCGGCCCGTAGCCCCTTCATCACGAATCTCACCACCAGAACCGGTTGCCGCTCCAGGGAATGGGCTGATGGCGGTTGGGTGGTTGTGGGTTTCTACCTTCATCAGGATATGAACCGGCTCCTGATGATATTGATAGGTGCCTTGCGGATTCGGGAAGAAACGGCCCGCCTCAGAACCCACCATGACGGCGGCGTTATCTTTATAAGCAGACAGTACGTTTTCCGGGTTGCGCTCAAAGGTGTTCTTAATCATCTTAAACAGCGATTTAGGCTGTTCATTTCCGTCGATAGTCCAATCGGCATTGAAGATTTTATGGCGACAATGTTCCGAGTTGGCCTGAGCGAACATATAGAGTTCGATGTCGTTAGGGTTGCGCTCAAGACGGGTGAAATTCTCTACAAGGTAATCAATTTCATCTTCTGCCAGCGCCAGCCCCATGGTCTGGTTCGCCGCCGCTAGGGCGTCACGACCGCCACTTAAAATGTCTACGCTTTTATGAGGCGCAGGCTCGGCCACGGCAAACAGGGCATCAGCGGCCTCAAAACTGTCAAGAACGGCCTCTACCATGCGGTCATGAATCAGGCCAAGAAGCTGCTTCTGTTGCTCTGCGGTTAGCTCGCCTTGAAGCTGAACATACCAAGCAACACCACGCTCAAGACGCTTAACAGGGCTAAGGCCACAGTTATGAGCAATGTCGGTAGCCTTTGATGACCAAGGAGAAATTGTGCCAGGACGGGGGACCACCAGTAACAATTTGCCTTCAGGTTGGTGCTGTTCCAACTTAGGGCCATAGGTTAATATCTGTTCGAGGTGGGAGGTTTGTTCAGGGCTGAGCGGAGCGGAGAGATGGGCAAAGTGAGCGTATTCAGCATAAAGATCGGTAACGGGAAGGTTGGCGTCTTCACAAGCTGAGATCAGCTTTTGAACCCGAAACGTCGACAAAGCCGGCGCGCCGCGGAGGATCTTAATCACGGTGTTTTACCTTATATAGTTTTTGTGTGTAGGGTGCTCCGTGACCGTGTTCCGAATCGGATCACTGGGTCCGGAAACAAAGGTGGCGCTATTATAGTGGAAACGGCGGTGGCAAAACAGCCTACTTTAAAAGGAAGATGGGTCTGAATTTTAATCCTTTTATAATCAAATTCGCTGCCTTGGCGTCAAGCTTGTTGCTTTTAGGTGGCTGCCTAGACTTGGAGGTGCAACGACCTCCTAAGGTCGAAGTGGCCGAGCCTGGACCACTTAGAGTGGGCACGCTCTACGGCCCGACGACCTATGTGGTTGGCAGCGCTGGCCCCATGGGGCTGGATTATGAACTGGCCGAAGGATTCGCGAGTCACCTAGGCCGAGAGCTCAAACTCGTCCCCTACTCCTCCCTGTCGCAACTGTTTAATGATATGAGTAACGACAAGCTGGATCTGATCGCCTCCAGTTTGCCACACACTACATTAAGCCGAAGCTTCTGGCGTTTTAGTCCGCCGCTTTATACCACCCAGATGCAACTGGTTTATCGCCGTGGTGAGCCCAAACCGGCAAATCTCAATCAGATCAACAACGGCATTATGGTGATGGCAGGCTCCAGTCATGCGGAGCTTTTGGCCAAACTCAGTCCCGATTACCCTTACCTACATTGGCAAGAAACCGACACTCAAGCCAGTCACGAGCTGCTGGCGTTAGTCGCCTCTGGGGAACTGGACTACACCATTGCCGATGCCAAAACCTTAGCCGCCGCCCAGCGCCTTTACCCAACACTGGCTTCAGCCTTTAATCTCGGGGAGGAATTGGAAGTCGGCTGGGCCCTGCATGCCAAAACCAGTAACCCGCTGTTTAGCGACTTATTAGATTATTGGCATGGCCTCAATCAACAGGGACGATTGCCTCAACTGGAAGAGAAGTACTTTGGTCACGCAAAACGCTTCGACTTTGTTGATACTCGGGCCTTTATTCGTGCCACCAAAAAAACTCTGCCAAAGTATCAACCATGGTTTGAGGAGTACTCGGGAAACCTTGATTGGCGCAAACTGGCGGCAGTGAGCTACCAGGAGTCCCACTGGAACCCCAGAGCCAAATCCCCCACAGGGGTACGCGGGTTGATGATGCTCACTCGCTCTACCGCCAAACGGGTAGGAGTCAAAGACAGGCTGGATCCAGAGCAGAGCATTCGCGGCGGCAGTCAATATCTGCAAGATCTCATCAAACGCTTACCCGCCTCCATTCCCGAGCCAGAACGGATCTGGTTTGCTTTAGCGGCATACAACATTGGTTTGGGACATGTGGAAGACGCCCGGGTGATTGCCCAGCGTCACGGCCTCGATCCCAGCAGTTGGCGCGACGTTAAATCGATGCTGCCTAGGCTCAATCAAAAACGCTACTACCAACACACCCGCTATGGTTTTGCCGAAGGAAAAGTGGCCGCCCACTATGTAGACAACATTAAGCGCTACTACGACACCTTAGTACTGCTGGAAAATCAAGATTCGAATGCCACTGTTACTGCAGCTCACGCTCAGCCCTCTTTTTAAGGTCTTTCCCACAATATTTTGCTAAACCTCTTGAAAACCACCATAGGCGATACTATTTATGGATGAAGATTTGTCGTTTATTTGAACTTTTTTCAAAAAATGCCATCTTTAACAAACAGCTAGTGTCATTTTATGGCTGGTCACGCTGTCATTTTCATGAAACACAGAGGGGATACATTCCACCACAAACACAAAGGGAGAACTGTCTATGATGAAGACACCAACCAGAAGGCGTAAAGCATTGAGTAGCTTATCCGAGCGCCGAAGAAACTTGCGAAAACGCAACCATATGAAAACCCTGCATCGCGCTAAGGTTTTCCTTCAAGAGTCCGCTTTAGAGGCCCTTTGAGCCTGCTTTAGCGCTTTTTTCTCCGCTCGGCGGCGACGAAAGAAAGCACTCAACTGTTCGCTGCACTCGTCAGCCAGCACCCCTGAGATTATCTCAACTTGATGATTCAGCGCAGAATGCTGTAGCAAATTCATCACACTACCCCCGGCGCCGGTCTTTAAATCACTGGCGCCAAAGACCACGGTTCCCACTCTGGCATGCACCAACGCCCCCGCGCACATAGGACAGGGCTCAAGGGTGACATACAGAGTGGTATCCAGTTGACGATAATTCTCAAGAACCTGTCCGGCACTGCGCAGGCACTGCATCTCTGCATGGGCACTGGGGTCGTGATCAATAATACTGCGATTAAAACCTTCCGCGACCACCTGATCTCCTTTGACCAGCACCGCACCGACCGGGATCTCACCAATGGCTTCCGCCTGCTGCGCCAATTTCATGGCATAACGCATCCACTTTTGATGTTGTTCCATTGGTGCCCCCTTAACGAAAAGATGCCGATTTTAAAGGGTTACGCCGGTTGCCACAATTCAATCTTATTGCCTTCAGGGTCCACGAACCAACCAAAGCGGCCATAACTCTCCTCAACCACTTCTGCCACCAGTGTTGCGCCGCCCTGCTCTACCTGGGCCAAAGCGCCATCCAGATCATCCACGATCAAATTGATCATATAGCGCCGCTCAGATGGGTCAAAATAACGAGTCTGTTCATCAAAGGCACACCACACCGTCAACGCGTTTTCGGGTAGCTTTGCTGGTTCAAAATTACAGCCAAACTCTCCCACGTCCATTCCCAGATGCTGCTTATACCACTCTCCCAATAATTTCGGATTGCTGCTCTTAAAAAAGACGCCACCTACACCCAGTGCTTTAGCCATGACTGTTCTCCAAAACAAAAAACGCTACCCCAAAGGGTAGCGTTTGATTTGCATCTAGGAGCAGCTTTAGCCTAACCAATACTAACTTCCACATCTCCCGATAGGGTGCTGGCGCAAGCGAGGAAGTAGCCTTGCTCAACGTCTTCCGGTGGCAACGCCAATGCCGCAGTGCTGGTTACTTTAGTGGGATCACTGCTTTTACATCGGCAACTGCCACACACGCCTGAACGACAGGCCGCAAAAATTGGCAGTTGCTCACTCTCCAGCGCTTCCAGTACCGTTTGGCCTTCACCAATGGCCACCGATTTGTCGCCTACCGTCATGGTGTATCCAGCTTGGGCACTCTCCTGCTGTGATTCGCCACTGGCGTAATCCGCTACCGCACTGTGAAAAGCTTCTTGGAATACCTTATCTTCCGCCACACCCAGAGCCTTAAACCACTCATTGGCCGCCAACATATAGCCCTCTGGACCACACATCAGTACCGTGCGATCTCGAATGTCTGTGGCCAAAGACAACAACAGGCGCGCATCCAACTTACCTTGAACCTGCCCCTTTTGGGGATCGTTGGAGATCACCCAGTGCAACGTCAGGTTTGGGTGAGCGGCCGCTAACGCTTCAAGCTCATTGACGAAGATACGATCCGCTGAGTGTGAGGCGCTGTGTACAAACACAATGTCGGCATCCGCATCTTGAGCCAAACGCTGACGCAACATAGAGTACACCGGCGTGATGCCACAGCCAGCACTAAGCAGCAACAGCTTACCCTGCTTGGCATACTGATAGTGAAACTCTCCCGCTGCTGGCAGAGTGGCAAAAGCGTCCCCGACCTTGGCATGGTCTGCCAAGTAGTTCGATACCAGACCACCGTCGATGCGCTTGATGGTCAGCGCCAAATGATCGTCTCCGGGAATCGATGCCAAGCTATAGCAACGGCTGTGCTGCTGGCCATCGATGCTGACTTGCAGCGGCAAAAACTGGCCAGGGATAAAATCGATATCGGAGTTCGACTGAAACAGATAGGTGTTAACGTCAGCGGTTTCTTGGCGAATTTCGGTGCAGGTCAGTTGCATCAAAGGCTCCTACAGCAATACAAATCTAAAACAAAAAGCGGTATTGATAAAAAACGGTCTGGGAACAAAAAAAGGGGGCCGCAGCCCCCAACCCTAGACTTTGGTTAGCCCAAAATGTCTTTCAAATCTTGCTCAACGTTGGTGATGAGACGCAGACCGGTCTGCTCATTCAGGTGGTTGATCAGGTTCTCGGTCAAAAACGCCGGTACGGTAGGACCAACACGGATGTCTTTGATGCCCAATGCCAACAGAGTCAGCAGGATGGCAATTGCCTTCTGCTCAAACCAAGACAGAATCAAAGACAGAGGCAGGTCATTAACGCCACATTCGAAGGTTTCCGCCAGCGCGATCACCAGTTGGATGGCAGAGTAAGCATCGTTACATTGACCCACGTCCAGCAGACGAGGAATGCCGTTTACGTCACCGAACTCCAGATCGTTGAACTTAAATTTACCGCACGCTAGAGTCAGCATCAGAGTGTCATCTGGAGTTGCTTTGGTGAACTCAGTGAAGTAGTTGCGCTCTTGCTTGTCACCATCACAGCCGCCAACCAAGAAGAAGTGGCGAATGTTGCCCGCTTTAACCTGCTCGATAACCGCTGGAGCGGCTTCCATCAGGGCGTTACGTGCAAAACCGGTCATGGTGTAGTGAGGGATTTCGTCGTACTTAAAGCCTTCACATTCCAGCGCTTTCTCGATTACTGCGCTGTAATCATCACCAGTATGGTGAACCACGCCAGGCCACCCAACGATGTTACGAGTGAACATGCGATCGGCGTAGGAACCCGGGTTTGGATCAATCAAACAGTTGGAGGTCATTACGATGGCACCAGGGAAGTTGGCGAACTCCTTCTGCTGGTTTTGCCACGCACTACCATAGTTACCCACCAAGTGCGGGTAATTGCCACCCAGCTCTGGGTATGCGTGGGCTGGCAACATCTCACCGTGGGTATAAACGTTAATGCCTTTGTCTTTGGTCTGCTCCAGAATGTGCTGCAGATCAATCAGGTCGTGGCCTGAAACCAGAATTGCCTTACCGGCAACGGTCTTCATATTAACCTTGGTTGGTACAGGGTGACCGAAAGCATCGGTTTCGCCCTTGTCCAACATCTCCATCACTTTGTAGTTCAGGTGACCGGTGGCCATCGCCAGTTCAAGCAGTTCATTCAGATCGCTTGGGTCTTCACCCAGACGAGCCATAATGCGATGGAACTCACCATATACTTCAACATCTTGCTGACCCAGAATGCGAGCGTGCTCCATGTAAGCCGCCACACCCTTCAGGCCATACAAGTTCAGTAGGCGCAGACCCAAAATGTCTTCACCGATGGTTTCCACATCACGGTTTACCGCAGTCTGAGGCGCTTGGCTTAGCATGGCCGCTTTTTCAGCACTGATCTCAAATTGAGCAGCACCAACAAGGGTCTTCGGTTCTACACCCTGCACGGTACAGGCCGCTTCATAGGCTGCTTTCAAACGGGTTTTAGCCGCTACCGCTTCTGCGGTGTAGGCCACCAGACGTTCAGCGTCGAAGTTTACGTTGGTCAGAGTTGAGAAGAACGCCTGTGGAATGTAAGCGTCAGCAGCGGCATCCACCACGCCCACTTCACGAGCTGCATTTGCGTAAGCACTTACGCCCTGCAGCATGTACACCAGTACGTCTTGAAGATCAGAAATCTCGGAAGTTTTTCCACACATGCCCATGGCGTACTGACAGCCATTGGCCACTGGGGTTTGCATGGTTTGCTCACACTGAATACAAAACACAGGGCGCTCCTTTAATGTTGCATATCATTTGAATGTTTATGTGAGCAAAGCATAATCCTCCCCAAAACAGTTTAAAAGGCATTTTTGATGCAACTTTAAATAAGGATGATCGAGATCAAATTTGGTGCCATGTAATAAGAATCAGTTGCAAATTGAACTGGCGTCACTCAAAAGATAAGTGGTTGGATTGGTTGTATTAGCACCGACTGAGCTTAAGATGGAGGTTAAAAATTAAGGTCTGTTTATCTTTGGTAATGCTCAAGCCTAGGGAAATAGACCAATAGCGCAAAAACAGACACAAAAGGTCAACAGACCATAGGGTTTGTTTATCTTTTGTGATGAAATTTTGGTCTAGGATAACGGGTTTTAATCAAGGCAAACGATTAAAGGCATAGTGGTTCTACGTCGAAATCGTTTAACGCAGAGTGATACCAATTGCACTAATGGTCTGTTCATTCAGCTGAAATTAATTGGTGCTCAGACAAGGCAGTAAAGTGAAGCTCTAGTGGGTCTAAAGTGAGGTTTACTAACGCAGTATGAGAGCCGATTAAATCAGCCCTCCGGGAAGCTCTCACAAGCTCCGACTCTGCGTTAGCGTCGTTCGAAAGGTACCAACATTCCTTCGCAACGCTGCCTTGATTCAAAACTTGTGAGAGCTTCTGAACTGCACAGAGCATTACTGCATTTGGTATAAACCGTTAGTCAGACCCCGTAGGGCGCTTGTTTACTATCTAAGTCACCCCAGTGGTGATACTCAAACTTAAGAAAATAGACCTAAAGCGCAAAAAACAGACACAAAAGGTCAACAGACCCTAGTATAAGGACATCTCAAATGACTACTTTGGCAGCGTTGCCACTTATCTTGGCTGCCGGCTCTCACGGCCACTACATCAACGATTCGATTCTCCCGCCGCAACTGCCTTTCAGCGGTGCCAGTCAATCACTGCAACGAAGCGCCGACGACCCTCTGGCAACGCCAGCAGAACAGATGCGACTTGCCGACTCCCCCGATTACCAAGCCAGTTTTGCTTGGCTGGATAAGCTTGTAGCAACCAGCGATAAGCTTCAAAAAGTGTCCATTGGACAAAGCGCCCAAGGACGACAGCTGTGGATGATCATCGCCTCCGACTCGGGTGCCAGCAACGCTGAAGCCTTAGCCGCCAATGGCAAACCCACCTTGCTGTGGCAGGCAGGGATCCATGCAGGTGAAATTGACGGTAAAGATGCGGGCATGATGCTGCTGCGAGACATCGTTCAAGGGGACAAAGCCGATCTACTGAAAGGCGCCAACCTACTGTTTGTGCCTATTTTCAATGCTGACGGCCACGAACGCCGTGGGCTTTACAACCGAGTAAACCAACGTGGGCCAGTCACCATGGGCTGGCGCACCACCTCCACTAACCTCAATCTCAACCGAGACTACGCCAAAGCCGATACCCCTGAGATGCAGGCGATGCTCAAAGCCATCAACCAATGGCAGCCTGATCTCTATATCGATGCCCACGTCACCGACGGCATCGACTACCAGTACGACGTCACCTATGGCTATAACTTAGATGTCGGCTACAGCCCCGCCATCCATCAGTGGTTGGAACACACCTACCGTCCAGCGATGGATGCCAGGCTCACTCAGATGGGGCACACTCCTGGGCCATTGGTGTTTGCCATCGATAATGGCGACATGAGTAAGGGCCTAAGCCTATGGAATGCCTCACCTCGATACTCCAACGGCTACGGCGATGCCCGACATCTACCCACCATTTTGCTAGAAAACCACAGCTTAAAACCCTATCAGCAGCGGGTTTTGGGCACCTATGTGATGCTAGAACAGAGCCTAAAACTGTTGGCATCCGATGGCGCTAGCCTTAAACAAGCGGTCAACGCGGATCAGCAGCGCCACAGTTCGCCAATTACCCTTAGCTGGTCTTCCGAGCAGCAAGCCAAGGGTTGGGATTTCAAAGGCGTGGACTACCGCATTGAAACCAGCCCCATCAGTGGCAGCGAGGTAGTGCGCTGGCTAGGAACGCCAAAGCTCTACCCTAACCTGCCGGTAATCGGCAACACCAAAGCGAAGGTTCGCATTGAGCGCCCACAGGCTTATTACATTCCTCCGCAATGGCATCACGTCATCGAGCGCCTACAAGTTCATGGTATCCAGATGACTCGTTTGGAACAGGAGCAGGTCATCGAGGGCAGCAGCTATCGGCTCACTGAGCCTAAATTTGCTACCAGCAGTTATGAAGGTCGCCAGCGAGTCTCCGCCACTGCCAACCTTATCTATGAAAAACGCACACTTCCAAAAGGAAGTTGGCGAGTCGACACCAAACAACCTCTTGGGGATCTGGCAATTTTGCTGCTTGAGCCACAAAGCAGCGATTCGCTGCTGCAATGGGGATTCTTCAACACCATCTTTACTCGCACCGAATACATCGAGGCCTATGCCGTAGAACCACTAGCACAGCAGATGCTGGATAGTGACCCAGAACTGGCCAAAAAATTTAAACAAAAACTCGAGAATGACTCGGAGTTTAAAAATAACCCCAAAGCACGATTAGCTTGGTTTTATAGGAATAGTTCTTATTTCGACTTTACCTATCAGATTTATCCTATATTTCGCAAATAGTTTTTAATAAGAGTGAGCCGAATTTTATTTTCAGAATTCGGTTCATTCTTTTTTTTCATATATAAAGCACAAAATAAAATTAGGATAAAAATAGTGAAAAGCGACCCAAACGGATTTTCGCTCAACTGACCTTTGGGACTTTTTGTCTCAAAAACCTGATTTTCGCCTAATAAATCAGCTTCATAGTAAAAGTTTTCAGTAAGAAAAATCGTTATAAAACAACGTAAAATCCATATAGATCACCATTTTCACTAGCCACAACAACACAAAGTGACCCAGATCACAGTTCAAATAAGGTTTTGTGAAATCATTCTGATAGTCCCAAGGAATATTGATTTAAATCATTAATTCAATATTCGAACTTCATACACTTTACGGGCACTCTAGTTGTACCCCAAAAAAGGATCTATATATGGGACAGTACGATGCTTTATATAACCGGGGAGAAAAGCGTATAGCTGAGTTACAAAAAATAACTCCAGTTAAAAGCACCCCGCTACAGCAAAAATTGGAACAACATGGTATTTCTCGTCGTGATTTCATGACTTGGACCGCTAAGGTCACCACCATGCTTTCCCTCCCGCTTTCCTTCAGTCCTCTGGTCGCGCAAGCGGCTGAGATCGCTGACCGTGTGCCGCTTATCTGGTTGCACATGGCGGAATGTACCGGCTGCTCCGAATCTCTGATTCGCGCAGACACCCCCTCCATCGATGCGGTGATCTTTGACCACATCTCTCTGGAATATCACGAAACCTTGATGGCCGCCTCCGGCTGGCAAGCGGAAGAGAACCTTGAGCACGCGCTGGAAGCCTATAAAGGCGGCTATGTGCTGGCAGTAGAAGGGGCCATTCCTACCGCCAACAACGGTCACTTCCTGACGGTTGGCTGTAAGGGGCACACCGGTCTGGACATCATCCACCACGCCGCCGAAGGCGCCGCAGCCATTGTGTCTGTAGGTACCTGTGCCGCATTTGGTGGGGTTCAGGCGGCATCGCCTAACCCAACCGAAGCCAAAGGCGTAGGCGAAGTGATTCACAAGCCCGTGGTTAACCTAGGTGGCTGTCCTCCAAGTGAAAAGAACATTGTGGGTACCCTGATGTACTTCATCATGTTCGGCAAGCTGCCCGCATTGGATATGTACAACCGTCCAAAATGGGCTTATGGCGCTCGAGTTCACGACAACTGTGAACGTCGTGGCCGTTTCGATGCCGGTGAATTCGTTGAGAAGTTTGGTGACCAAGGCGCCAAAGACGGTTACTGCCTCTACAAGGTGGGCTGTAAAGGGCCATACACCTACAACAACTGCCCAACCGAGCGCTTCAACCACCACACCAGCTGGCCGGTATTGGCAGGTCATGGCTGCATTGGCTGTTCCGAGCCGAACTTCTGGGACGCCATGGCTGATTTTGAGAAGCCATTAGGCCGCCGCGACATCCACAGCTTGGATATGACCGCGGACATGATCGGCACCGCCATTCTCGGTGTCACCGCAGTTGGCATTGGCGCCCACGCCGTTGCTGGCGTGTTTGCCAAAGACGTGGAGGATAAGTGATGAGCAAACGAGTCGTAGTCGACCCCATTACCCGTATTGAAGGACACCTTCGTGTCGAGGTTGAGGTTGATGAGAATAACGTCATCACCAAGGCCTGGTCCGGCTCCACCCTATGGCGTGGCATCGAAACCATCCTGAAAGGCCGTACCCCAATGGATGCGGGCCTGATTGTTCAGCGTATCTGTGGTGTGTGCACCTACTCCCACTACCGTGCCAGTATCGAAGCGGTTGAAGATGCACTGGATGTAAAAATTCCAGAAAACGCCAAACTGCTGCGTAGCTTGATGCAGGCCTCCCTGTATATGCACGACCACGTGGTGCACTTCTACCACCTGCACGCTCTGGACTGGGTGGATATCGTCTCCGCCCTGTCTGCGGATCCTGCCAAAGCGGCTCAGGTTGCCATGCAGTACTCCGACAAGCCGATCAACGCCGGCGAAGGTGAACTGCGTGCGGTTCAAGAACGCGTTAAGGGCCTTGTGGACACCGGTAAGCTGGGACCATTCGCCAACGCGTATTGGGGCAACGGCACCTACAAGTTCAGCCCTGAGCAGAACCTGATCGCCGTATCTCACTACCTAAAAGCACTGGAAATTCAGCGTATCGCTGCAGAGATGCTGGCCATCTTCGGTGGTAAGCAGCCGCACCCTCAATCTCTGGTTGTGGGCGGTGTAACCTCAGTGCGTGACATGTTAAGCCCTGCTCGTCTGCAGGAGTGGAAAGACAAGCACGCCACCGTAATGGACTTCATCAACCGAGGTTATCTGGCCGACGTGCTGATGGCTGCTGACGTCTATAAGACTGAACCTTCGGTACTTGGCGGCGTAGGCGTGAAGAACTTCCTCGCCTCACAAGATTTCTACCTGGGCAACGGCGAATACCTGTTCGACTCCGGCGTGATCATGGAGGGCGATCTGGCCAACGTTCAAGAGATCGACCTGAGCTTGATCGAAGAGGACGTCACCCACGCCTGGTATGAAGATGGCGCAGCCCGTCACCCATACGATGGCGTTACCGAGCCAAACTACACCGGCTTTATTGAGCGTGACACCGTTTACGGCAAGCTGCCTACCTTTAACGAAGAGGGCAAGTACAGCTGGGTTAAGTCGCCTCGCTACAACGGCGAGCCAATGGAAGTGGGCCCACTGTCCTGCTTGCTGGTGAGCTACGCCAAGGGCAACAAGGCCGTTGTCGACGCCGTTAACTTCGTCTTGAAAGCGACCGGCCTGCCGATCGATGCTCTGTTTACCACGTTGGGCCGTACTGCGGCGCGTCTGGTGCAGACCATTTTGGTGGCGCAGACCAGCTTGAAGACCTTCGACGCTCTGGTTAGCAACATTCAGGTAGATGAGTCCACCTATGTTGAGCCGCAGATGGATCCCAACAAAGAGTACAAGGGTGTGGGCATCATCGAAGCCCCTCGCGGCCTGCTCAGTCACTGGATTCGCATCAAAGGCAACAAGATCGAGAACTACCAGGCGGTGGTACCGACCACTTGGAACGCCGGTCCTGTGGATGCCATGGGCAAAGTCGGTCCATTCGAGCAATCTCTGGTGGGCATGAAGCTGGAAGATCCAACCAAGCCTCTCGAGGTGATTCGAGTCATCCACTCATTTGACCCCTGCATGGCCTGTGCAGTGCACGTGATGGACTACAAGGGTCAGGATCTGGGGCAGTTCCACGTGGCGCCAAACGCCTAAAGGAGGAGCTATGGCTAACAACCCTCACTCAAGGGATCTGATCTTTAGCCCGATCATTCGGATCTGTCACTGGCTGCGGGCACTTGCCATTGTGCTGCTAGTGATTTCCGGTTTCTACCTGTCCTGGCCATTTCTGGTGCAGTACGGCGGTACCGACAATCTGATGCAGGGCTGGGTACGCTTTGGCCACCTGGTGGCAGGGTTCGCACTCTGTGCGATCACCCTAGCTCGATTCTATCTTTACTTCTTCGGTAAGAGTGACATCGAGCGCCGCTCCTTCAAGGACGCCATCAGCCCCAAAGCGTGGATTGAGAACCTCAAAGCCTACATGTACATGGGCCACATGCATAAGTCAGGGGTTTATGGACCACTGCAGTACGTGACCTACATTGGGCTAACCCTAGTGATTGTGGTGATGTGCATTACCGGACTTATCCTGCATGCACACGTCTATCACGAAGGAATTGGTGGCGCCTTTATGCCGATTGCCGAAGCATTAATTCCGATGTTTGGCACTCTGGCATTCGTGCGCGAACTGCACCACTTCCTGACTTGGTTCTTTGTCATCTTCGTGGTCATCCATGTGTACATGGCGGTGTTTAGCGGCATTCGCTTTAAGCACAACTCGGTGGACTCCATCGTGTCTGGCTACGACTACCACCCAATGAAGGACAAGCACTAAATGCCACAAAAGATCCTCATACTGGGGATTGGCAATGTACTGTACGCCGATGAAGGCATCGGCGTACATTTTGCCAACTACATCCAGTACTGTTATGAGTTTCAGTCAGAGGATGGCGTCCAGCTCGATTTTATGGACGGCGGCACCCTTGCCAACGCCTTAATCCCTCTGATTGCTCCCTATGACCACATGGTGGTGGTGGACACCATCAATGCCGCCAACGCCGTTTACGGCCAAGTTTTCTTTTTCGATTTCGACAAAGCCCCAGCCCAAGTGGACTGGCAAGGCAGCGCCCACGAAGTGGAGATGCTGCAAACCCTGAATATGATGGACATGATTGGCGATCGCCCAACCACCTATGTGCTTGGGGTGATTCCAACGGTTCTGGAGTCCATGAGCTTCCAGCTCACGGAGCAGGTGCAAGCGGCGTTGCCCACTATGGAACGCGCCCTAATCGAACACCTACAGAGCCTCGGCATCCACGCCACCAAAGTGCGAGATGTCGACATTCAACAACTGGCGCTAGATACCAGCACCACCATCGGAGCCGCCCGTTATGAAGCTCAGATTTAACTTCCACTGCCACCGCCCTGTTCCCTACTATGCCCAGCAGTGCAACCAACTGCTCAGCCACCCCCATGTCTTCGCCACCGGCATCGACGGCAACAACTACTACTTCGAAGCCGAAGGCAATCTGGCGGAGCTAAGCCAACTGGCCGAGCAGGTCGGCCAGCAGTGGTCACTCTCCTGCTGGCTCAAGCAGAGCAACATGGTTCAGATTGATGACTTCAGTGGTGATACTCTGGCCTTAAGCCACAGCCCCTGCCAGTCTCCCTACTGCTTCCACTGCCAGGAACACCTTGACGATTGCCGTTACTGCGGCAGTGAAGCACTGAGCGCCGAACCGATTGAGCAAGCGGTTGAGCAGTTTATGCAAACCGGAGTGTGCCAACTCAACATTGGTGGCACGGTCAGACGTTTCCATAAGCTTACCGAGCTCAACCTTAGCACCCATAAACAGCTGCTGTTCTGCCGCATTGATGCCTTAAATGAAGCGCTGCACATCTCCAACGAGGGCATTCGCCTGCTCTCCAGTTTAGAAAAACCGATGCTGCAACTGCTGGCCAAAGACAGCTTCATTGAACGCCACCAGTTAGCCCCAGTACTGCACCGAGTGCATCTGGCGGACGACCGCCTGACCCTTGCGCTAAGCCAAGCGCTGGCCGCCAAGGGCATTGATGCCGTGGTGGTCGAGGACAATCAACCTAAACTGCTGCTCAGCATCTTCGATCAGCAGCCATTGGCACTGAGCCACCGTCAACAACCCAAAGCCCCATCGATTGCAAAGCCCCTATGGGATGGCGCAGTAATTGGCGGTTACAGCGCCAGCATCGACAACGACCAGCTTCAGGTCAAACCTGCCCCAGAGCTGGATGCCACCATTGCCGATAAATGGGCCGCCGCCTGTGCCCTGCATACGGCGCAGTTAACCGCGCCGCAAAACAGCGTTACCGCGGTACTGTTCTTAAGTCGCCAGCGCCAATCTGGCCTGTTGTATCAGGACAAACAGGGTGAATATCAATGGCTGGTGAAACTGCCTGATGCCCTGCCCGGCGCAGGCAAAGTACTGGAAACCATCGCCGCCAATCCAGATACCGGGGCTCGGTTGGTGGAACGCTTCAAGCAAGCTCAGCCTGAACGCGCCAAAGCGCTAGAGGAGCAGTGCAACAGCGACATGGCCGGTGGCCTTTCCAGCTTGTACGCCTTAGTGGCTTGGCTCATTCAGGTCGCCAGCCCTGAAGATGATGCGCGTCTGGCGGCAGAGAAATTTACCGCTCTGGCTCTGGGCTTTGATGGCAAATTTAGCCCTCGCATCGACTTCAAGTTGAAGCGTGAACAGGAGGTACTCACCCTACAAGTGGCTAAGGCCCTACAAGCCTGCCTGAGCTACAGCCTGGCCGATGAGCAGAGCGCCCAAGGGGTATGTTACGGCGTGGTTGACTCCCTGGCGGACTTCATCGCCAACTGGGTTGAGCAACTGGACGATGACATCGGCATCGATCAACTGGCACTGGCTGGAGACGAGTTCCACTCGCCGATTTTGCTGGATCGCATCCACCGGCGTCTGGGCAATAACTTCACGCTGCTGCTGCCACAAGAGACCGACTTCGAAGGCAACAATCTGGCCATGGGCGGCCTGTTCTTGCAACAAAGGCGCCGTGCATGATCGCCCGTCAGCACTACCAGATTGGCGGCACAGTACAAGGGGTCGGCTTCCGACCCTTTGTCTACCGCCACGCCATCGAAAATCAACTCACCGGCAACGTACTCAACGATGCCGACGGGGTGTTTATCGAAGTTCAAGGCCCTCTGGAAGCGCTGGCACAGTTTGAACAGGCGATGCGGCATCAACTGCCGCCACTGGCCAAGGTGGATCGCTTCGAGATCACCTCTCACCCAGTCATTGACACCGAAACTGAATTTAGCATCATCGCTAGCCAAGCAAAGCAAGGGGCCCAAGTGGCGCTGGCCACCGACAAAGCCTCCTGCCCGGAATGTTTGGCGGAGATTGGCGATCCCAGCAGTCGCTACTACAACTACCCCTTTACCAACTGCACCAACTGCGGCCCCAGATACACCATCATTCGGGATCTGCCCTACGACCGGCCCTTAACCGCCATGGCCGAGTTTGAGATGTGCCCCGAGTGCGCCAAAGAGTACCAAGACCCACTGAATCGCCGCTACCACGCCCAACCCGTAAGCTGCCCTAACTGCGGCCCCAAGCTCAGTTGGCGCAGCGCCGACGGTAAGCCCGTGGAGTGTAAAGCGCCGCTGCAGCAATGCATCGACGCCTTGGCCAAGGGGCAAGTCATCGCCGTTAAAGGGCTAGGTGGCTACCACCTAATGTGTGATGCCAGCAACGAGTTGGCCGTGGCCACGTTAAGAAAACGTAAGCACCGCCCCAGCAAACCACTGGCGGTCATGGTGGCCAACGAGACTGCGGCGCGAACCTTAGTGCAGGGCGATGACGCCGAATGGCAGATGCTCACCAGCCAGGAGCGGCCGGTAGTGATCATGCGCCGCCAAGCTCAAACTGACAACGGGCCAACTGCCGTTGCGGCGAATGTGGCGCCTGGCATCGACCGCCTCGGGGTGTTTTTGCCCTATACGCCAATCCATCAGCTGCTACTCAACCAACTTAAGCGGCCACTGGTGGCCACCAGCGCCAACCTCTCCGGCGAGCCAGTCATTACGGAACTTGAGCCTTTATTGGCGAAACTGGGCTCGGTGGTCGACGGCATATTGGATCACGATCGCCCCATCCTAAACCCTTGTGATGACTCCGTCGTCCAAGTGGTGTGCGGTCGCCCCCAATGGTGGCGACTGGCGCGGGGCATCGCCCCACAAACGGAGCCGCTGCCGCCGTCACTCTCGCTCTCTGACGACCACTGCATTCTGGCGGTAGGCGCTCAGCAAAAGAATCGACTATCGCTGGCCTTTGGCAGCCGCCAAATCACCAGTCCTCACATCGGCGACCTGGATAATCTGGCCACCGAAACTTACTTTGAACACACCTTAGAACAGCTCAGTCGCATCTACCAACTGACGCCATCGATGGTGGTCTCCGACCGCCACCCAGGCTATGGCTCAAGCCAGTGGGCACAGCAATACACTCACGCTAAACAGCTGCCACTATTGCAGGTACAGCATCATTACGCCCACCTACTGGCGGTGATGGCGGAGCATCAGCACACAGGCCCTGTTCTGGGTTTTGCCTTCGACGGCACCGGCCTTGGAGACGATGGCAGTTTGTGGGGCGGTGAGGTACTCAAAGCCGACGTTAACGGCTATGAGCGACTGCATCACATCAAACCGTTTCGCCTCATTGGCGGCGAACAGGCCATTAAGCAGCCCTATCGCATCGCACTGTCGCTGATGTTTGAGCAGATGAGTCTCGAGCAGGTGCAAGCTTCGTGTTGGCCTAAGCGCTTTGGCCTGAGCTCAAGCCAGGTGGCCAACCTGCACCGGATGTGGCAGCGGGGCATCAACAGTCCCTACTCCAGCTCCATGGGCCGCTTATTTGACGCCGTCGCGGCCTGGCTTGGTGTCTGTCTTAACAGCGACTTTGATGGCCAAACCGGCATGATGCTGGAAGCGATCGCCGAATCCGGCCTATCTGGCGATCAAGATCTCACTTGTGAAACCGATGTTGAACTTAAGTTATCGGTCACAGTCGACGGCTATATCGATACCCACTCACTCGTTGAGGCCATGATTAACCGCCAACACGAATCGATCCCCGCTCTGGCGCTGGGATTCATTAAAGGGATTGCTCAGCTCATCGCTGAGATCGCAAACGCTCACCCTCAACTGCCACTTGTGCTGGCTGGGGGCGTTATGCAGAACCGAATTTTGCTGGAACAGCTTCAGCACCACATAGACAGCGAGCGTTGGTTGTGGCCAATGCGCACTGCCGTCAACGACAGCAGCTTGGCCCAGGGTCAGTTGTGGTTCGCACTGAACCAGTCCCAATCCTCAGACCTATCCAATTAGCGAGACATTTATGGAAACTGGCCTACTCATCCTATTTTTCTACGGCATCCTCCACAGCTTTGGTCCTGACCATCTGGTGGTGATAGCCAACTTCTCCATCGGCAAGCAGAGCAAGGCCGCTTTTGCAAACGTACTGCTGTTCGCCATAGGTCATGGCCTAATGCTGTTGGTGTTCGCCAAGATTTTAAGCCTCTACCCTCTACCGGAGTGGGTCACCGCCAGTGGCGATCTCATTGCCGCTTCAGTGATCTGCTTGATGGGTGCCTATCTGCTCTACATGGCGCTCACCAATCAAATTCAATTCCGCCAGCATATGCACGAGGGTAAGCCTCACATCCACATCTGGTTTGGCAAAGCCCACGAACATGACAAAAAAGACAAAGCGTCCGCTTTGGCTCTCGGCGCACTGATGGGCATGGGCGGCGTACGAGGCATGTTGGTCACTCTGGGTGTGGTGGATGCCGCCAGCATCAACCTCTCTCTCGTGGCGGCCTTTGTGGCTGGTGTGCTGCTGTGTTTCAGCCTATTTGGTGGCGCGGTATTGCTGTTTAACCGCCACTTCCTCACCAGTCAGAAGAACGTAAAACGCACCTTCGCTTGTGCCGGGGGAGTTTCTTTGGCCACAGGGTTGATGCTTTTGGCCGGTTAAGCCCCAAGATTAACGACCCAAAGCTGTCCAAAATCAAGGCAGCTTTGGCTCAAGCATTGAATACTACTCGAACAATAATTACAGGAACTGCAGCTCATGTGTTTGTCTATCCCATCGAAAGTGGTGCAGCTGCACCCAGAAGACACCACCGCCACCGTGGACACCATGGGGGTAACTCGACGGGTCAGCACCCACCTCATTAACGAGCCTCTGGCTATCGGGGACTATGTGCTGATCCACGTCGGCTTTGCCATGAACAAGATCGACAATGAAGCGGCGCAAGAGAGCCTTGAGCTGTACAAAGAGATCATCGACAAGATGGGTACCGAACATGCCTGAGCTGCAGCTGAACGACCTCTATCAAGGCTTTCGCGATCCCAAAGCGATTAAAGCACTGCTTGCCAACATCGCCGAGCGAGCGCAACACCTCAGTGAACCGCTCAAAATCATGGAGGTGTGCGGCGGCCATACCCACTCCATCATGAAATATGGCCTGCATCAGAGTCTACCCGACAACATCGAATTTATTCATGGCCCAGGCTGTCCGGTGTGCATCATGCCCAAAGAGCGCATCGATCAGGCCATCGCTTTGGCCCTTCAACCCGAAGTGATTCTGTGCACCTTAGGTGACATGATTCGGGTGCCAGGTTCCAAGTCCAGCCTGTCTCAAGTACGAGCCCAAGGTGCCGACGTTCGCCCCCTGTACGATCCCATGGACGCCATCAAACTGGCTCAGGAGCACCCTGACAAAACCGTGGTCTATTTCGCCATCGGTTTTGAAACCACCACGCCGATGACCGCGGTACTGGTGCAGCAGATTGAGCGTTTGGGGCTCACCAACTTGCTGCTGCACGTTAATCACGTACTGGTGCCACCGGCGGTACACGCCGTCATGGCAGATGGCCAAGCCCAGGTGAATGCCTTCATTGGCCCGTCACACGTTAGCGTGATCACCGGCGCTAAAATCTACCAACCTATTGTTGATGCCTACCAAACTCCCGTGGTGGTCTCTGGCTTTGAACCGGTGGACATCCTCGAAGGGGTATTGATGCTGGTGGAACAAAAGCTCGCCGATAAAGCCGAACTGGAGATCCAATATCGCCGCGCAGTCGACATGGATGGCAACCTGCAAGCTCAGAAGATGATCGATGACACCCTCGCCATTCGAGACAAATTCCGTTGGCGTGGACTAGGCAACATACCTGAATCGGCGCTCACCTTAAAAGCTGAGTTTAACCATCTCAACGCTGAACTGCTCTTTGCCGAGCAACTGCCGACTGAAGAGTTGGATGATCACAAAGCCTGCCTCTGCGGCGCCATCTTAAAGGGTCTCGCTAAGCCAAACGACTGCAAGGTATTTGGCCGAGGCTGCACCCCACAATCGCCCATGGGCAGCTGCATGGTCAGCTCCGAGGGCGCCTGCCATGCCCACTACAAATACGCCGGAGTTCAGTTATGACCAGCACCCCTTCCCCACGCCGCATACAACTGAGCCACGGCGGTGGTGGCGTTGAGATGAATCAGCTGATCCAAAAGCTGTTCTTTAAGTATCTTGGCAATGACATCCTGCTTCGAGACGAAGATGCCGCTCGGCTGGAAATGACCGGCCCCATCGCCTTTACCACCGACAGCTTTACCGTCAGCCCCCGCACCTTTGCCGGAGGCGATCTGGGCAAGATTGCCATCGCCGGTACCGTTAACGATCTGGCCATGGCTGGCGCACGTCCTCAGTACTTAAGTTGTGGGTTCATCATCGAAGAGGGGCTAACCTTCAGCGAGCTAGAACAGTTGGTCAAGTCCATGGCCGACGAGCTGGCCAAAAGCGGTGCCAAGATCGTCTGTGGCGACACCAAGGTGGTGCCCAAAGGTGCAGCCGACGGCGTCTTCATTAACACCTCTGGGGTTGGCGAGTGTCTGGCAGCGCCTAACTGGAAGTCCCTAGAAGCGGGCGACCTGATTCTGGTGTCTCGGGACATTGGTCGTCACGGAGCCTGCATTCTGGCTAACCGTGAAGGAATGAGCCTTGAGGGCAATCTCAGCAGCGACTGCGCCACCCTATGGCCTGATGTCGAACGACTGCTGAATGCCGGAATTGAGGTTAAAGCGATGCGCGACGCCACCCGAGGCGGACTGGCTGCCGTGCTTAATGAGTGGGCCAATGGTCGCCAGTTGGGCATCGACGTTACCCAAGAGCAGGTTCCCATCACCGATGAGGTTCAAGGGCTGTGTGAACTGTTTGGGTTTGAACCGATGGAGCTGGCCAACGAAGGCACCTTCGTACTTGCCGTGCCCAAAGAGCAAGGGGACGCCGCCCTAGAGATTTTGCGTTTAAGCCAACCCACCGCCGCCATCATCGGCACCGTGGTCGAACAGCACCTTGGTAAGGTGGTACTGACCTCCCCTTGGGGCAGTCAGCGCTATCTCGAACTGCCGAAAGGCGAGCTGCTACCGCGCATTTGTTAGGAGCTAATTCCTTTTGAAACCTAAGGCCGCAACCTCGATTGCGGCCTTTTTTGTTCTAGTTTTGGTGTCTCCACGGGAAAATAACCGTCCTTTAAGTCTCTCGCTGCAATTTCTGCGACCAACTCGGTTGACCGAATCCCGAGTAGGCTTGATATAATTGTCGATTACCTTCTATTTTCGGACAGAAAAATCATGAGCATTGAAAACACCCTGATGGTGCGTGGTGACTCCAAGTGTGAGTTGTGTGGCAGTAACGATCAGCTGAGCGTTTACGATGTGCCGCCGGTAGACAAAAGCCACGAAGACAAGGCAGTACTGACCTGCCTGAAGTGCAAAACCGAACTGGCCGAAGGCAGCGAACTTGACGTAAACCACTGGCGCTGCGTTAACGACGCCATGTGGAGCCAGGTAACCGCTGTGCAAGTGGTTGCTTATCGCGTACTGCACCAACTGGTTGCGAAGGGCGAAACCTGGGCTCAAGATCTGCTGGATATGATGTACATGGAAGAGGACGTCAAAGCTTGGGCTGATCTAGGCCTTCCAGAAGAGGAAGATCCAGATGCCATCGTTCACCGTGACAGCAATGGTGACGTAATCGTTGCCGGCGACACCGTGCACCTGATTAAAGATCTCGTCGTGAAAGGCGGTAACTTCACCGCCAAGCGTGGTACTGCAGTGCGCAACATCGGCACCACCAACAACCCGCTGCACATCGAAGGCCGTGTGAATGGCCAGCGCATCGTCATCTTGACCGAGTTCGTTAAGAAGTCCAAGCACAGCGAAGAATAAGCGCTCTTTCTGACTCCCAAGGCGATGCATTTTGCATCGCCTTTTTTGTATGGCAACCATAAGGAAAAGCAACGGAAACCCCATTCGTGAAGCCCGTCACCTCAGCTCATCACTATCGTTATAATAGTTCATCTATTTTCTAAAAATGCCTATCTAATACCACAATTTCAACCAAACGGCCCTAAGCTGACACTTTCATGATGGCTCGCGCTTCTCCTGTATCTTCCTGCCCACTAAATCGATAACAGAATCATGCTAATAAATTGATTTTAAAGACTTAAATATCAGATTGTGCTGTCATCACCTCTAGACTCTTCAACAATTGATACTGCCAGCCCAAATCCAATGAACGCCCCATCACAAATAAAGACCACTATCATTTCGATACCACTTAGAAAAATAGCTATCAAAATGATGATTTCAGCGCAATTTTTAACCCAAGCCCTTATAAAAGCACACCGTGAATGAGATCACGGTAATCAAGATGGAGAAACCAAACCATAGAAATAGAACTTTGGCCCTTGAGGGTCGCTAACTCAGTGTCTGTTTATGGTTTATCTGGATCACGCCGCTACCTCCAATCCAAAGCCTCAATGTGTCATCGAGGCGATGTCGCACTATGCCAGTGAGGGCAGTGCCAATCCGGGACGAGGCAGTCACCCTCTTGCCAATCGCGCCGCTCGGTTGCTATTTGAAACTCGGGAGCGATTAAAGACCTTTCTAGGCGCAGAAGCGGCCGGCGAAGTGGTATTTACCGCCAACGTTACCGAAGCCTTAAATTTGGCTCTATTTGGCCTACTCAAGCCGGGGGATGAAGTGCTGGTGTCAAGCCTAGAGCACAACGCCATGATGCGCCCTCTGCGCCTACTTGAGCAGCAAGGTGTGCGCATTACCAAGATAGCAAGCGATCCCAAATCCGGAGTGATTGACCTAAAGCTGCTGGCTCAATCCCTCTCTACCAACACCAAGCTCGTGGCCATCAACCACGCCTCCAACGCCTTTGGCACCTTACAGCCTCTGGATGCCATCGGCGAGCTTTGCCGCCAGCATGAGTGTCTACTACTGGCAGACTGCGCCCAAACCGCAGGTCATCTGCCCATAGATATGGCGAGCGCTAAGATCGATCTGCTGGCCTTCACCGGTCATAAAGGCCTACTGGGCCCCATGGGTACCGGCGGCCTGATAATTAATACCCGAGCCCAGAAAAATGGCATCAAACCACTGATACTCGGTGGCACTGGCAGCCTGTCAGAATCGGAAAACCAACCGGAGTTTCTGCCCGACGCACTGGAAAGCGGCACACCGAACTTGCCCGGAATCGCCGGTCTGAATGCTGGCGTGAAGTGGCTGCAGCAACAGGGTATCAACCGGCTGCATCAACAAGAGTTAGCCCTGTGTCAGCGCTTAATGGTGGGTCTTAGCCAACTGCCCAATGTTCGTCTTATCGGCCCAGCCATGAATGCTCCAAGAACGGCGGTGGTCTCTTTTGTTATCAAAGGTATGGATAACGGCGAGGTGGACGACCTACTGGGAAATCAGCATCAAATATATTGCCGCACCGGGCTGCACTGCGCTCCGGCGGCCCATCGCGCCCTTGGCACGTTTCCTGAGGGCAGCATCCGTTTCAGCCTCGGCGCCACCACTACAGCGGAGGATGTCGACTGCGCCATCGCCGCCGTAAAGGCGATCTGCACCGCCACCGTCGCTGCCGACGAATAATTTACAGGATATTCCTATGTTTAGTCCCCAAACCACACAGACCACTCCGGGTACCATCTCCACCGAGGAGAGCAGCATCAGCACCGCACCTCTGGAGTACTTCAAAAAGGCGATCTCTAGTGAGATCCAATACGTTCGAGAGCAAAAGGCCAAGGGGCGAGGCATCGTCGGTTTCTACTGTGAGTACACCCCAAGGGATCTGATCTTGGCCGCAGATGCTGTGCCTATCTGTCTGTGTGGCAGCAGCCAAAGCTCCATCGCCGATGCAGAAACTCTGCTGCCGTCGAACCTGTGTCCACTGATCAAATCCTCCTTTGGCTACGTGGTCAGCGGCAAATGTCCGCTGGTAAATGACTCCGATCTGTTCGTGGCAGAAACCACCTGCGACGGTAAGAAAAAGATGTACGAGATCATGGCGCGTACCAAGCCGATTCATGTGCTGGAACTCACCCAAAAGGTTGATAACGAGCTGGCGTTTAAGCACTGGCTGCGGGAAGTGGAGGATCTCAAACTCAAACTCGAGCAACACTTTGGGGTTGAGATCACCAACGACAAGCTGTCTCAAGCCATTCGTAAGATGAACCAAGAGCGAGCTTTGATTCTCGAAATTCAGGAGCTGGGCAAACATCGCCCAGCCATCGTTTCCGGCTATGAGGTAGCGCAAACCCGCTACCGAGTGGCAGGCTTTGAGCAGAATTTGCATCAGATGCGACAGTTCCTGCAGATGGCCAAGCAGCGCCAGCACTCGGGCTATCAAGCGGCACCTGCAGGTGCTCCTCGAGTGCTGCTGACCGGCTGCCCTACCGGCCAAGGCACCGAGAAACTGATTGAGGTCATTGAGGAGTGCGGCGGCATCGTGGTGGTGCAAGAGGCCTGCTCTGGCATCAAAGGCGTATTTGAGCCGGTAAACGAACAGGGCGACCCGCTGGAAGCGATCGCTCGCAAACACTTTAATACGCCTTGCTCCTGCATGACTCCAAATCAGGGCCGACAGGATCTGCTCAAGCGCCTAGCTGATGAGTACCAAGCGGATGTGGTGATCGAACTGGTATGGCAGGCCTGTCACACCTACAACGTGGAAGCGGTACTCATTCAAGATTACGTCCAGCAGCAGTTGGGACTGCCCTACCTCAAGGTGGAAACCGACTACTCCAACTCTGATCGTGAACAGCTTAAAGTGCGGGTACAAACCCTGCTGGAGCTAGCGCAATGCTAACCTGCGGCATCGATATTGGCTCTCGCACCATCAAGGGAGTACTGGTTAAAGATGGTCAGCTCCTCGACTGGGCTACTGGCCTTAGCGGCGCCACGCCTCAAGCCAATGCTCAGCAGCTGTTTCACACCCTGCTGGAGACCAATGGGCTGAAATCCTCGGCTCTGGATCGCACCTTGGCGACCGGTTATGGGCGCAACTATTTCGACGATGCCGACAAGGTCTCCTCTGAGATCATCTGCCACAGCGCTGGCCTTACCTTCCTGCAGCCACAGGTGCGCACCATCATCGACATTGGCGGGCAGGACTCCAAGGTGATCAAAGTGGCCCCTAGCGGCAAGGTACTGGATTTCGTGATGAACGACCGCTGCGCAGCGGGAACGGGAAAGTTTCTGGAGATGGTGGCCCATACCCTGAACCTAGCGGTGGAAGACATCGGCCGCATGGCCGCCAGCAGCGAGCAAAGCTGCGAAATCTCCTCCATGTGTGCGGTGTTTGCCGAATCGGAGATCATCAGCCTGATTCATCAAGGAGTGCCTACCGAGGTGATCTTAAAAGGGGTGTGTGATGCGGTGGCCAAACGCATCGTCTCCCTCGGCCGGAAAATCGGTTTTGATGGTCCCATCGGCTTTAGCGGCGGCGTTGCCCAAAATCTCGGCGTTGCCGAGGCCATTGAAGCCAGGCTCAACACTCAGGTGCTGATTCGCCCAGAGCGGCCGCAGATCACCGGTGCCCTCGGAGCGGCGCTGATTGCTCAAAAGGGCCTGTAATAGGGGAAACCATGACACAACCAAACTCAACCCAAGACTGCATCGTGACCTTTCAGTCCAGCCACTTGGCCCTCAAAGCCGAGCAACAGTTAGCGCAATCGCAGATGAGCTGCCGGCTGATCTCAGCCCCTCGGGTTATCAGTTCTCAATGCGGCTTCTGCCTACTGATTGAAAACCAAAGCAGCCAAGCCGTTTTCGAGGCGCTGGACAGCCTGTCCGTCGCCTATTCCAACCTGTACTCAAAACAACCACGTCAAGGAGTCAATCACTATGAAAAGTACCGTTGATCTACAAGGGCTTACGCCCGAACTGGCCCAACAAGCCCTGCATCAAGCCCTAAACCAAGCGGGCGTAACCACACTGGAGATTCAATGCTCTGATGAAGCCGTTACCCAAACCATACTGGAACTGTTGGCAAAATCAGAGGCCGAGTGTGAACTGCTTAGCGCCAAAGAGAGCCAGGTGATCATCGCCAACTTAAACCACGACGGCGTCATGGACTCCACCTCATTAGTAGTCGGCAGCGATCAAATGGGCCAAGGCGATGACGTAATCGGTACTAAGTTGATGAATGCGTTTTTCAATGTCAGCGGCGATTACAAGCAAGTACCGCAATCGATCTTCTTCCTGAATACTGGCGTCAAGCTAACAGTAGCGGACTCACCTGCTCTAGGGGGTCTACAAGCCCTGCAGCAGAAAGGCTGCGACCTCATTGTTTGCGGCACCTGCCTCGATTACTTCTCCCTCTCCGAAGAATTGGCCGTCGGCCGAGTGGGCACCATGCATGATCTGATCAGCATTTACCATAACCAAACCAAGGTGATCGCCCTTTAGCTGACCCCGAACCACGCCAAATCGTCCTTTAGGCCATGCTTTGAGGACGATTACTTTCTCTCTTCCTAGGCAGCCCCATACTAAAACTTCCAAGACCCTGATAAATAAGCGGCTTTACTTTTGCGCTGGATCACACTTTTTTTGAAGGTTAAAATAGCGCCGCGACTCGCATCTCAAGTATCGGGCGCATCAATGGATGATAAAAATAAGCACCTGCAAAGCAGGGCAAGGGGTCAATATGGATACACCAGTAACACGCCCAATCACTAAGATTGAAGCCGTGGATTTTCACAGCCCAGATGCCGCAGAGCGTTTTGTGAAATCCCTTCGAGACACCGGCTTTGGCGTCCTCAAAAACCACCCGCTATCTCAACAGCACGTACAACGAATCTACGACAACTGGCTCGGCTTTTTCGATACCGAAGAGAAGCATCAGTTTGCTTTCAACCCGGAAGCACAAGATGGCTTTTTCTCCGCCGAGGTTGCCGAAAGTGCCAAAGGCTCTGACAAACGCGACATCAAGGAGTACTTTCATTACTACCCTTGGGGTCAATGTCCTAAGTCGCTAAAAACGGATCTGCAAGATTATTACGACACCACCTTAGGCTTTGCCACTACGCTACTGGAATGGATTGAGCACTTCACTCCTCAAGACATTGCCAAACACTATCGCGAACCACTGTCGAATATGATCAAAAGCAGCGACCAATCTCTGCTTCGGGTTTTGCACTACCCGCCGATGACTGGCGAGGAGGAGCCCGGAGCCATACGCGCTGCCGCTCATGAAGACATCAACCTCATCACCATTTTGCCTGCCGCCAATGAACCGGGCCTTCAAGTGAAAGGCAAAGATGGTCAATGGCTGGATGTGCCGTGCGATTTTGGCAACTTAATCATTAATACCGGCGACATGTTGCAAGAGGCCTCTCAAGGTTACTTCCCCTCAACGACTCACCGAGTAATCAACCCTGAAGGTACCGATTTCAATCGCTCTCGAGTGTCACTACCACTGTTCATTCACCCGCGTCCAGAGGTAGTGCTATCGGAAAAGCACACCGCAAACAGCTACCTAATGGAACGTCTAAGGGAACTTGGGGTGATCTAGTCGCGACGAATCCCGCTAGGGCCAGATTCCAGATGAAACCTAAGCCGCTTTTCTACAGAAAGCGGCTTTTTTTGTTTTGAAGATTTTTGCGGTCAAACTCAAAAAAACGATTAACGCAAATGATAACCACTATCATTTGATTTAATTGAGTGCTAGATTAGAGATCACTCATTACTGAATTCATCTTTTTAGCGAATCAACTTGCGGAGGTCTCCATGTTGCTATCCATCATCAGCGCACTCTTTGGACTGGTTTTGACTGAGGCTTGCCTCAAGTTAATGACCGACTTGCACTTCTCCAGCGCTGTCATCCAGATGTCGGAGGTCAGCCTCATCACCTTTACGCACCTGTTGTTTGCCATGGGCTTCATCATGCAATACCAGAGCAAACATCTGCTGCAGCTGAGTAACTTTGAGTATCAAGCGCATCAAAAATATGGCATGAAAGCCAGCGCTGGCTTTTTAGTACTGAGCCTTACTCTATTTGAGCTGCTAAAGATGCTCTAACAAGCAGACTCGGTATTATTTGAAACTAAGCGCCCCTGCTGATAATCCAACATCGCTTGGTTGATCTCCGCCATGGAGTTCATTACAAAGGGGCCATACTGCACCACCGGCTCGCCAATGGGCTTGCCCGCTAAAAGTAGCAATTTGACGTTATCAACGGCTGTCAATGCCAGTGCTTCGGCAGCGGTCAATTTCACCATCTGCTGCTGACGCACGACTTGAGAGTGGCCTTGCTCCCCAACTTGAACCTGCCCCTGATACACATACAACAGCACCTTATGCTGTGGGTTGAGTGCCAGTTGCAGCTCCGCTTGCGCATCCAATGTAATATCAAACATCCAAGGGGATGTCGCAATGCCGGTTACCGCACCTTCAACAGCCGGTTGCCAACCTTGTTGCCAGGCTTGGAATTGACCGGCAATCACCTTAACGGCGGTGCCTGAAGCTTCAGCAATCGGAATGCGTTTGGCATCAATATGACGATATTTGGCTGATACCATCTTTTGCGCCGCAGGCAAATTTACCCACAGCTGGAAGCCATGCAAACGACCAGACTCCTGCATCGGCATCTCCGAGTGCAGCACGCCTCTTCCTGCCGTCATCCACTGCACATCGCCGCTGGCCAGCTCCCCCACATTGCCCATGTGATCTTTGTGCTGCATCCGCCCCTTAAGCATGTAGGTCACGGTTTCAAAACCACGATGGGGGTGTTCTGGAAAGCCTCCGATATAGTCATCGGCGTTGTCAGAGCCAAGCTCATCCAACATCAAAAAGGGATCCATGCGAGCCATATCATTGCTATGCGCACTGCGGTTGATGCGCACGCCTGCGCCATCGGATACCGCTCTGGCCGGCCATATCTGTTCCACTTGGGCCTGTTTCAATAAAGAAATTGACTTCATGACGCCTGCCCTCCTGACGTGGCAGCACCAAAGAGCTGGTCGCGATTATGGTCACCATCAAGGGTTAACGCTGGGCCTAAAGGCACCACCCGAGTGGGGTTGATGGTGTCATGGCTGTAGTAATAATGAGTTTTGATGTGATCAAAATTCACCGTTTGAGCCACGCCTGGGTGCTGGTACAACTCCCGCAGGTAGTGAGGCAAGTGTTGGTAGTCTTCAATCCGTTTCAGGTTGCACTTAAAGTGGCCCACATAGACGGCATCGAAACGCACCAGGGTGGTAAACAGGCGCCAATCTGCTTCCGTAAGCGTATCTCCAGCTAAGTAGCGCTGTGTACCTAAGCGTTGTTCCAATTGCTCTAAAGCATCAAATAACCCGTGGAAGTGTCGCTCGTAGGCTGCCTGTGTTGTCGCAAACCCGACTTTGTAAACGCCATTGTTCACCGCATCGTATACCCACTCATTTACCGCATCGATCTCTGCACGAAGCGCTGCTGGATAGTAATCCGTTTGCACCGGCGTCAACGCGTTGAAAGCGGTGTTTAGCATGCGAATGATCTCCGAGGACTCATTGCTAACGATGCGATTGGTCTTGGTGTCCCATAAAACCGGCACCGTTACTCGGCCACTGTAATCACTTTGGGCCTTACAATACAGCTGCGCCATTGTACGAAGCCCCTCCACCGGACCACTGTCCTCGGTAAACTCCCACCCCTTGTCCAACATTTCGGCTTTGACAACGGTAACGCCAATCACAGATTCAAGCTGTTTCAACGCTCGAAAGATCAAAGTTCGATGAGCCCAAGGACAAGCCAAGGATACAAACAGATGATAGCGCCCTGCTTCAGCTGGAAACTCGCCTCCCTCACTGGCTGGAGTAATCCAGTTTCGAAACTGAGCATCAGTGCGAATGAATTCGCCGTCGCTAGACTCGGTGTCGTACCAATCCGTATGCCACTTACCTTTCACTAACAATCCCATCTGCGCATCCTCCGTTATCCTTCGTTATGTAGACATCAATTAAGACTTCGCCAATTGGTTATCCAGTGCCAGCTTGCCACCACCGCTGAATACCAAAGACAGGCTGGCCGCAAGCAGAATAAGTGCAAATTCATAACCGTTGTTGCTCACAAACAGCCCATTGCCTAGGTGAACCGTCATCGCCATCAGCATGGTAAACGCCGCCACTGCCGCAGCTGGACGAGTAAGCAATCCTAGAATCAACGCCAGCCCACCGAAAAACTCAGCACTGCCAGCCATCAGCGCCATTAGATAACCGGGGGCAAATCCCACAGATGCCATCCACTGACCGGTTGCTTCCAGGCCATAACCACCGAACCAACCAAACAGCTTCTGCGAGCCATGGGCCGCCAAAATAACGCCCAGCGGCACTCGCAATACCAGTGCGGATGCCCCAGCGTTGGACACCAGCAGCGCCTTCAGTTTACTCATGGATGCTTGGTGTCTTGCTGCGTTTGCCGTTGTCATGATGTTCTCCTTAATCTCGCTATTCACTTTCAATTTGTTGACTTGATGACAATGCATCAAATGTCGATAGAGATAAGTTTAGAGACTGGCAGCGAGAAAAAAATCGGAATAAACTAACCAATACATTCAAAATTTTTGAACAATTAAAAGTCACGATAAAACCATGTCGAATCGACTGACCCTAGAAGCCCTAGAAGTGCTTGATGCCATCGACCGCAAAGGCAGCTTTGCAGCAGCGGCAGCCACCTTGTACAAGGTGCCCTCAGCGGTGACCTACAGCATGCAAAAGCTGGAGCAGGACCTAGGCGTGACGCTATTTATTCGACAAGGACGAAAATCAATTCTGACCCCTGCAGGGCAAGCGCTATTGGCTCAGGGGCGAGAGTTGTTGGCAGCGGCAGATCGGTTGGTCGAGCAAACTCGGCAGATAGACAGCGGCTGGGAGTCCTGCCTCAACATCGCAGTGGACACCATCTTCGACATCACTGAACTGTACCCATCCTTAACTGGACTTACAGAGCAGCATCCCCAGTTGGAGCTCAATTTATACGATGAGGTGTTAGGTGGCACATGGGAAGCGCTAGTGAGCGGTCGTGTGGATCTAGCCGTAGGTGTCTCTGAGCCACCAAACCACACTCAAGGGTTTACGCTACTGCCTTTTGGCTCGGTAGAGATGGTGCCAATGGTTGCGCCAACTCATCCTTTAGCCCAACATCAAGGCATCATAAGTGACGAGCAATTGGCTCATTATCGAGCCATAGTCGTAAGAGATTCGTCCAAACAGTTACCTCCGCTAACTCGCAACCTATTAGAACGTCAACCAAGGCTGTCGGTGACGACCATCCCGCAAAAGATCAGCGCCCAGATAGCTGGGTTAGGTTGCGGCTATCTGCCACGCTGCGCCGTTCAATCCTATGTAGAGCAAGGCAGATTAGTCGAGCTGGCTACGGAATCTGGGTCTGCCATCAGCCCTCTCTACCTAGGGCACCGCAATAACCACAAAGGCCGTGCGCTCAAGTGGCTAGTTAGCGATCTACTCAAGCGAGGCTCATCCAAGCAGGGTGATAGTTAGCCCAAATGGGGATTACGCTCGGGTAACCAGTTGGCCAAGCTTATTCTGGCTCCCTAAAAGGCTAACAATGCCATTTTCCTAAATCTAGGACCTGTTTATCTTTGGTGATGAAGCTTTGGTCTAGAGTAACGGCTTTTAATCAAGGAAAACGGTTGACGGCATAGTGGTTCTACGTCGAAATCGTTTGACGCTGAGTAAAAGCCGTTAATCAGACCCCGTAGGGCGCCCTGCCCTTCTATTTGTCACCAAAATCTCACAAGAGATTAAATTCAAAACAAGAACATCCAACGGATGGCGCAAAGATGATCGCAAAAGTTCAACAGGTCCTAAATAGCACTCAAGTTAAACTATGGTATTCAGCCTAATTTGAGTGAATCTTGATGACGTTCAGATCGATAGCCGCAGTAAGCGCACTACTGTTATGCAGCCATGGTGCCCAAGCCCTGACAAAGACCATCACCATTGAGCGCAACAACATCAACCTACCCATCACCAAAGTCGAGAAAAGCGACCACCGCATAACCTGGTCTATGTTCGGCAATCGAGGGGTTGATTCCGTCGGCCTCTATTGGCTCAATCAAACCCAAGCACAACAATTGTTGGACAATGCTCACAAAGCTCGGGATCTCTACCAGCAGATCATCGATGGCGGCCACTGCCCCGACGCAGAGATCAAAAGTCGTCGTTTTGGCGAAATCAAAGCCAATGACAATCGCATCGATTTTCAGGTGATCTGCAGCAACAATAACATCTTGGTTCACTATGTGATGACCGATGAATACGTGGTGAATCTAGTCAATGACGCGGTGGAGTGGCAGGAGTTAGAACGTCTGGCGAACAGCGTATTAACTCACTACCAATAACAGCAAAAAGCCCGGCTCTTTACAGCCGGGCTTTCTAATAATGAGTTAGCGACGCTCGCTTATTCCCATTCGATGGTCGCTGGTGGCTTACCTGAGATGTCGTAAACCACACGGGAGATGCCATCAATTTCATTAATGATGCGGTTCGAAACCTTACCTAGGAAGTCATAGGGCAAGTGAGCCCAGTGGGCGGTCATAAAGTCGATGGTTTCGACTGCACGAAGGCTCACCACCCAATCGTACTTACGGCCATCGCCCATTACACCAACGGATTTCACCGGCAAGAATACGGTAAAGGCTTGGGAGACCTTGTTGTACAAGTCCGCTTTGTGCAGCTCATCGATAAAGATGGCATCGGCACGGCGCAGCAGGTCACAATACTCTTTCTTCACTTCACCCAACACGCGCACACCAAGACCAGGACCTGGGAACGGGTGACGGTAAAGCATGTTGTACGGCAAGCCCAGCTCGAGGCCAATTTTACGCACTTCATCTTTGAACAGCTCAGTTAGCGGCTCAACCAGACCCAGCTCCATATCCTCTGGCAGACCGCCAACGTTATGGTGAGACTTAATCACGTGGGCTTTGCCGGTGACAGCGCCTGCGGACTCAATCACGTCTGGGTAGATGGTGCCCTGTGCCAACCACTTCACGTTCTGGATCTTAGACGCTTCCTCATCGAACAGCTCAACGAAGGTATGGCCAATGATCTTACGCTTGGCTTCCGGATCGCTTTCGCCCTCCAGCGCTGACAGGAAGCGCTGTTCGGCGTCGACACGCACGATGTTAAGGCCAAAGTGGTCACCAAACATCTCCATCACCTGATCGCCTTCGTTCAAGCGCAGCAGGCCGTTGTCAACGAATACGCAGGTCAGTTGGTCACCAATGGCGCGGTGCAGCAACATGGCCACAACCGAGGAATCTACGCCGCCGGAGAGACCCAGAATCACTTTGTCGTCGCCCACTTTGGTTTTGATGCGCTCGATGGCGTCATCAATAATGGCCGCCGACGTCCACTTGGCATCACAGCCGCAGATGTCCAGAACAAAGTGCTCCAGCATGCGCTTGCCCTGCTTAGAGTGGGTCACCTCAGGGTGGAACTGCACACCGTAGAAACGACGAGATTCGTCAGCCATGGCCGCAAACGGACAGGTTTCGGTTTCCGCAATCTTGGTAAAGCCTTCAGGAATCGCGGTCACCTTGTCGCCGTGGCTCATCCATACGTCCAGCAGCGCATTGCCGTCATCGGCGATGGCATCTTCGATGTTGCTAAACAGCTTGGTGGCTTCCAGTACTTTCACCTGGGCGTAGCCAAATTCACGCAGCTCAGAGCCTGATACTTTACCGCCTAGCTGCTCAGCCATGGTTTGCATGCCGTAGCACACGCCCAGTACTGGCACGCCCGCATTAAATACATACTCAGGCGCACGAGGGGAATCGGCTTCGGTCACCGACTCTGGGCCACCGGAAAGCACGATGCCAGTTGGGTTGAAATCACGAATCTGCTGCTCAGATACGTCCCAGCCCCACAATTCACAGTAAACGCCGATCTCACGGATGCGGCGAGCAATCAGTTGGGTGTACTGAGAGCCGAAGTCCAAAATCAAAATGCGATGGTCATGGATGTTGGTCATCTAAATTCTCTTTATCGTTATGGGGTAGAGATAAATTTTCAGAGGTTTATCCCCGCTTCACATAAGAAGCGGGGAGTAAAAAGGCAGACTCAGTCTACCTTTTCGGAACTTAGCCCATGCGGTAGTTCGGGGCTTCCTTAGTAATGGTCACATCGTGAACGTGGCTCTCTTTGATGCCAGCGCCGCTGATGCGAACAAATTCGGCCTTAGTGCGCAGGTCGTCAATGGTGCCACAGCCAGTTAGGCCCATGCAGGAGCGCAGGCCGCCCAGTTGCTGGTGAATGATCTCTTTCAGCTTACCTTTGTAGGCGATGCGACCTTCAATGCCTTCTGGAACCAGCTTGTCCGCGGCGTTATCGCTCTGGAAGTAACGGTCTGAAGACCCTTTAGTCATGGCGCCCAGTGAGCCCATACCACGGTAGGACTTAAAGGCACGGCCTTGATAAAGTTCAATTTCACCTGGGGCTTCTTCGGTACCAGCAAACAGAGAGCCAGCCATTACCAAGCTAGCACCAGCGGCAATCGCTTTGGCCATGTCGCCAGAGTAACGGATACCACCATCGGCAATCACTGGGACGCCATACTCACTGGCCACGGAAGCGGCTTCGGATACGGCAGTGATCTGAGGCACGCCCACACCAGTAACGATACGGGTAGTACAGATAGAGCCAGGGCCAATGCCCACCTTCACCGCATCTACGCCGGCTTCAATCAAGGCCTTAGCGCCTTCTGCGGTGGCAACATTGCCGCCAATGATCTGCACGTTAGGGAAGGCTTCACGGGTTTCACGAATGCGCTGCAGTACGCCTTCGGAGTGGCCGTGGGAGGAGTCAATCAGAATGACATCAACGCCGGCTTCAACCAGAGCCGCAACGCGCTCTTCGTTGCCGCCGCCCGCACCAACCGCAGCACCAACGCGCAGGCTACCCTGCTCATCTTTACAGGCGTTAGGTTTACGCTCGGCTTTCTCAAAATCTTTTACGGTGATCAAACCCGCCAGCTGGAAAGCGTCGTTAACGACCAACACTTTCTCGATGCGGTGAGCCTGCATCAGCTGCTGAGCATCCGCCAGAGGGGAACCCTCTTTCAGAGTGACCAGTTGTTCTTTCTGAGTCATCACGTCGGAGACTTTCAAGCTCAAGTCGTTAACGAAACGAACGTCACGGCCAGTGATGATGCCCACCAATTCATTGGCTTCATTTACCACTGGGTAACCCGCAAAGCCATTCTGCTCAGAGATGACTTTCAGCTCAGCAATGGTCAGTTCAGGGGTAACGGTAACCGGATCGGCCACCATGCCCGCTTCGTACTTCTTCACCATGCGAACCTGAGCCGCTTGCTGCTCAATGCTCATGTTTTTATGGATAAAGCCGATGCCACCCTCTTGCGCCATGGCGATGGCCAGACGGCCTTCAGTCACGGTATCCATGGCTGCGGACACCATAGGAATGTTCAGACGGATGGATTTGGTCAGTTGGGTGCCAAGCTCGGCGGTATTAGGAAGCACAGTAGAGTGCGCAGGAACGAGTAGGACGTCGTCGAAGGTCAGAGCTTCTTGTTTAATTCTTAGCATGGCAACATTTCACCGGTAGGGTTGTTAGAGTTGTAAAATATTGCCGGCAAATTATAGAGATTCGGCCTTGCCTCTGCAATGCTTTATTGTTAATAATTGAGGATCACCTCAAAAATACCTACCGTTGTGTCTAACCAGATTCTCACCGTTTCCGCCCTAAATCGTCAGCTAAAAGCCGCTCTGGAACAGCAATGGAGCCGAGTTTGGCTCAGTGGCGAGATCTCCAATTTCGCCAGTCCTGGCTCGGGTCATTGGTACTTCACTCTGAAGGATGAACGCAGCCAACTTCGCTGCGCCATGTTTAGAGGACGTAATAGCCGCGTTGGCTTTAGGCCAGAAAATGGCATGCAGGTATTGGTGCGTGCCAACGTTACTCTGTACGAGCCTCGTGGCGACATGCAGCTGCTCATCGACTCGATGCAACCCGCTGGCGACGGCCTGCTCAAGCAGCAGTTTGAACAGTTAAAGATGCAATTGGCTGGCGAAGGTCTATTTGCCTCTGGCGCGAAACAAGCCATACCCAGCCACATTGAGCGTCTAGGGGTAATCACTAGCCCAACCGGCGCTGCCATCCACGATGTGCTCAGCGTGCTTCAGCGCCGCAACCCCTCTTTGGAGGTGATCATCTACCCCACCTTGGTTCAAGGTCGAGAAGCGACGCCAGCAATCTGCAGGGCCATTGAGATTGCCAATCAACGAGATGAAGTAGACTGCCTGCTGCTGACTCGCGGCGGCGGTTCGTTGGAGGATCTCTGGTGTTTTAACGAAGAGGCGGTCGCGCGTGCCATCTTTGACTCCTACCTGCCGATAGTGAGCGCCGTAGGCCACGAGGTAGACGTGACCATTGCCGATTTTGTTGCCGACCTTCGAGCCCCAACACCATCGGCGGCGGCCGAGCAACTCAGTGGTGATAACAGCCACCAGCGTCGAGAGATCGCCAACCTACAAGGGCGTTTGCAATCGGCGTTGTCACAACAGTTGCATCAACAACAGGCGAGACTGAACCTACTCGAGTCACGGCTGCAAGCCAGCCACCCCAAGCGCCAATTACAGACCTTGAGCCAGCGCTTAGACGAAGCGGAGCTCAAACTGAATTACCAGATGGAAAAGCAGTTAGGCAGCGCCTCTCAACAACTGCAGCAACTGGCCATGAGACTACAAGGGGTTCATCCTAGTCGCCAAATCGAATCTGGCCAACAACAGTTGAACAGCCTTAATGGCCGCCTGCTCCAAGGGATGAAACAGCTGCAACAAAGCAAGCACCAGCAACTGGCAAGCCAAGCACAAGCACTAAACGCCATTAGCCCCTTGGCGGTACTTGGCCGCGGCTACAGCATTTTGCAAAATCAACAGGGAGTCGCGCTAACCTCAGCAGAACAGGTAGCACTAGGGGACGAGTTGACCGCTCGCCTGCATCAGGGGCAGTTAACAGTAACCGTGACTCACCAATCCAACGACTAGTCGTCGTTGATCTCCAGCAAATATTCGGGCCGTTTAAGGCCCGGTTTGGCCCGCTTTCCAGCTTTGACCTGAGCTCCTAGCCAGATCTCCTCCCCCGTTAATCCAGGATTGTCCAACCCGGTTACGGGAAATTTCTTATAGGTTTTATTTTTATATCTTATTTTAAAACCTCTCAGCGAAACCTTAGCCTCATTACCTAAGGAAGTGACGTTTATGGAAATAGGACTAGTTCCATTTGAGGTCACTCTAAATTTGGCTTGGTGGTAGAACTGATCCACCAACTCCACATTCGTCGATCCCCCTAAAGTGCCTTTCCAAGTCAAAACTACCTTACTGCTCTTATTTGTATTTTGTATAACAGAGGGATAATGAAGCCCTTGAATTTCAGTGATAGAAACCGCCGCCATCACCGAGGAACTCACTGATAAAAGAAGAAAAAGTACAAGAGTCACCAAAACTTTCCAGCCCTGAAAATTATCTGAGTATTTTACTGTAGTATTGCGAGAGTAAATTTGTTATTAATTTATATCAAGATGTTTCATTCGTGTAACATCTTGACTTAGTGCGCTAGACAAATGGAAATTGGCCCGCAGTCGAATCCAGTGGATTTGGGGCGTAAATAACGACTTTGGGAAATTGTATTAATGAAAAAGATTGCTCTTGCAGCGGCCGCTTCTGCGGTAATCGCTACTTCAGCTATGGCTGCAGATATTACTCTTCAAGCCACTTATAACCTGATTGCTCCAATCGCTCTGTCTGAAAATACCGAACTGAGTTTTGGTGACGTTAGCGGTGCCGCTGGCTCTCAGTGTGTGCTAGACCGTGCCGGCACCGCCACCGGTGCTGGATGCTTGGGTGGCAGTGTTGCTGCCGGTAGTGTCAAAATTACTGGTGCCGCTGATGCCGCCATCACCCTGAACGTTGTCGGTTCCTCTGCCAACAACGTCACTTTCACCCCTGATTTTGACGGCACCATCAACTCCCTGACCGGTGGTGATCTGGACATCGCCATTGGCGGTACTCTGGACATTGCTGCTGGCGCGTCCGGTAGCAGCCTGGATTACACCGTAACCGTTGACTACAACTAAGCCGAACTCTGGTTCAGCCTAGTATTGCGGCTGCCTGTTGGTAGCCGCCCATGAATAATAAAAACGCCAAAAATAATAAAAACGTTAGTTGAGAAGTTTCTATGAAACACCTTCTATTGGCATTAGCCCTTCTCTGCACCCTGCCGACACAGGCAAACTTACTTATCTCTCCTCACCGGTTAGTGATCGAGCCAGGACGCGGCGACAGCGTGCTGCTGAAGAACACCTCGGGAGAGACGCAAAAGTTCGAAATCAGTCTCATCGATAAAGTCATGGATACCAATGGCCAAATCAAAACCATTGAGAGCTCCCCTCATAGCTTGAAATCAATGCTCAGGTACTCCCCTCGACGGGTGACCTTGGCCCCCGGAGAATCCCAAACCATCCGTTTGGCACTGCGGCTCAAACGGGATGCAGAAGATGGTGAATACCGCAGCCACCTGCAGATGAAGCAGATCCCGACCCCAGCGACCTTCAAAGGGCAGGACAGCGAGGAGGCGTTGCAATTTGCCATGAGGCCATTGATGGCGATGTCCATCCCCATCATCGCCCGCAAAGGTGACACTCGCCAGCAGTTGCAGTTTGAAGAACTTAGCCGCGCCCCTACCGAGCTGACATTAAAACTCAATGCTCAAGGCAATCGCTCTATCTATGGCCGACTGACCCTTCATCAGCAGCAAAACGGCGAACTGGTGGAGCTTGGCAGCAAAGAGGGCATTGTCTTTTACCGTGAAACCTTAAGCCGAGAGATTCAGATCCCTTTGAAGGCTTCGGTGAATAACGACACCCCCATAGAGCTTCATTTTAAGGAAGCGGAAGAGTACGGCGGCGACCTCGACATTCGAATTCAAATTTGAGATCCCCCTTTGTGGTCATCAGCCTGTGGCTGCTGGCCAGCTTTTCTCAAGCCTTGGGAAGTAGCATCGACATCAATCGTGCCGAGCCCTTGGTTTTACAGCTACAGTATCGTTCTCAGATTCTGAGTGATGACCTGCTGGCTTACGATCTTGACGGCGAACTCTACCTACCAATACAGCAGCTCAGTGAACTCCTAAAGCTACAAACTCTTGTGGATCTTGACCACAATCAAGTCGAGGGTCAACTTGGCCACGATGACCACTGGTTTCGGCTGCAATCGGGTTTATTAAGCCGAGCCGGGCAGCCGTACATTAAGCTCGATGGCATGCTAAACGACGATTGGGACCTGTTTATTCCAGCCCCGCAAATGGCAACTTGGTGGCAACTGGACGTCGACTACAACGCGCTCAATCAACAATTGGCACTCACCAGCCGTGTCGAATTGCCCATTGATCTTCTGTGGGCCCGACAGCAGCGGCAGCAACAACTCGAAAAGCGCCAGCAACGCCAACGGGAACCCAAACCCGAAATCAGTGCCAATGCGGCAATTGGCGATCCCAGTTTCTATGGCCAACTTAGCCTGAATCAAGATGGTAGCGATACCGATCTTAGCCTGCAGTTGGACGCCATATCCGACATCGCTCATCATCAAAGCGACCTCTACTTAGTGCTGGATGAAGACACCCATAGGCTACGTTTGGGGCTTCAAAAGCAGCTCGATACGCCACTGATGAATTTCTATCGCTTCGGCTCCATCACCAACCAAGCCAGCCCGTTACTCTTTGGTGGTCAACTGGGCTGGGGGGCCAGCCTCTCTCAGGGCGACAGCCTAGGTGCCGATGACATCAGTACCATTTTACTGGAAGGCCCAGCGCCTATTGGCTGGGACGCAGAGCTCTATCGCAATGGCGCACTGCTGGACGCCCAGCGCATCAACTCCGAAGGACGCTATCGATTTGAGCAGGTTCCCCTGTATCTAGGCAGCAACCGCTTCGTGATCGAGCTTTACGGGCCAAATGGCGAGCGGCAGCAGCTCAGTTTCGACAGGCCGGTAGACACCAGCATCTTGAAACAAGGAGAGCAGCAGTGGCAGCTAAGCGCCCTTAAAAGGGAAGATAACCAAGGCATAGAGTCGCAGTTTAACTGGGGAATGGGGCTATCAGAGCAGTGGAGCCTGCAGTTAGGGCTGGCTCAGCAAAACCTTGATCACCGTGGCGGAGGAAGCTACGTCAGCGCGGTACTGTCTGGTCAACTGTTTAATACCCTGAGCCAATTTCGATTTATCGAGCAATTAGCGCAAGGTTATGCGCTGGAATTTAGCTCTCAAGGCTACCTTGGTGATTGGAACTGGCAATTCAATGCCGATTACCTCTCCGATTTTGACAGTAGCGTAGAACTCCATGAAGCCAACCAGTGGCGCTGGAACACCCGGCTGTTCGGCTATTGGCAACAATTAGGCTGGCAATTCGAGGCCGAAGGAGAATCGGGTAACTACACCAACACCACAGTGCAAACCCAAGGACGTTCCAAGCTTGGAAACTGGGTGCATCGCCTACTTTGGCAAGATCATCAGCACAGTAAAATCACCCAGCAATTCACCCTATCTGGCCGAGCGAACAAAGTCAGAATTCGCGGCAGCGCCGATCTCTCCTGGCAACCGGAGTTCGAATTGGCTCGAGTTGGCGTCAATCTCAACTACCCCTTGAGTCAACGTAACTCCGCCGCCACCGAGCTTAGCTACCTGCCGACCACCAAAGGGAAATGGTTTCTGTCCCAATACCTTAATTATCAGTTTCCCAAATGGTTGTTTAGTGTAAGCCTCAGTGGCAATGACGAGGACTACCTCGCCCGCATGGAGCTTAGCACTGGTTCCCTGTGGCAGACCGGCAACAACCAATGGCATTGGTCAGCCCAAGACTTAACCACCCAAGGGGCCATGGAGATCACCGCTTATTGGGATCAAAATGGTGATGGTCACCAAAATGAGGATGAACCGGGACTGGCGGGCATCGGCTTTCGCTGCAGTGGCTGCAAACCGCAAAGCGAAACCGATAATAACGGCAAACTGCTGCTGACGGATCTGCCCGCTGACAGCACCATTCGTCTCGCGCTGATCGAAGCCAGCTTACCCGATCCCTTTATGAAGGCCTCATTTGTCACCAAACACCTGCAGCTACACAGTGGTTTGGTCGAACGGATCAGTTTGGCGGTGGTCATGACCAGCGAAATTGAAGGGCGAGTAATGATGACGACGGCAGCCCGTGAAGAGGTTGCAGCCAAAGGGATGGAAGTTCGACTATTTCGCACAGAAAATGGGGCTCTACAAAGCCGTGGAGTTATTGATTTTGATGGCGTTTTTGTTCTCGACGGCATCCCACCTGGCGCCTACGAACTCGAACTGAGAAACCATCGATATCCAGTCACTCTCTCTGCAGATGGCGAAATTGTGAGCTTAGGCACAATCTACCTACCTCAGCAATAAGTAGAATCGTCTACACTCTTCCTGTGGAAGACGTGGAGACCGCTGATTGTGCCCTTATGGCTGCTGACCACCTTGACCTTACAGGCCAATTTTCAACTGGTGATGCCAGAATCACTGCAGGTGGAAGCGCTGCTTCAGCCGCAAGCTGATGCCCGTTCAGACCGGCAGATCTCCGTTCGGGAGATCCAGTCCACCCCAATGCCCTTACCTTCCGCGCCGAAACGCGCCAAGGCAAACACGCCACCCAGCACTCGCACCTACATTCAGGTAGATTACCTGTAGACACAAAAAAACGAGCCGTTAGGCTCGTTTCTTCTTAAGTTCACTTAGCGACGATTACGCAGATGGGCAACCACGCGTTTACGCTTCTTCAGATCGTCTCCGCTTAATTTCTTGCGGCGACCATCGAACGGGTTGGCGCCTTCCTGGAACTGAATCCGAATTGGGCTACCCATGATCTTTAGCGACTTGCGGTAGTAGTTCATCAGGTAACGCTTATAGGAATCAGGCAGATCCTTAACCTGGTTACCGTGCACCACCACAATTGGTGGGTTGTAACCGCCCGCGTGGGCGTATTTCAGCTTAATACGACGACCGTGGGACATCGGAGGCTGGTGATCGTCTACCGCCATCTTCATGATCTTAGTCAGTACCGAGGTGCTGTGGCGCTGAGTGGCACCAGCATACGCTTCTTGAACCGACTCAAACAGGTGACCGACGCCAGTACCGTGCAATGCGGAGATGAAGTGCACTCGGGAAAAGTCGATGAAGCCCAAACGGCGGTCAAGCTCACGCTTGATCTCTTCACGGACGTCGTTAGACAGCCCATCCCACTTGTTCACCGCCAGCACCAGTGCTCGGCCTGCGTTCAGGGTAAAGCCCAGTAGCGACAGATCTTGATCGGAAATGCCTTCACGAGCGTCAATGGTCAGCAATACCACGTTGGCTTCTTCAATGGCTTTAAGCGTCTTGATCACCGAGAACTTCTCAACGGTCTCATGCACTTTACCGCGACGACGAACGCCAGCGGTGTCGATCAGTACATAGTCACGGCCATCACGCTCCATCGGGATAAAGACCGAATCGCGAGTGGTACCGGGCATGTCGTACACCACCACACGCTCTTCACCCAAGATGCGGTTGGTCAGGGTTGACTTGCCCACGTTAGGACGACCGACAATGGCCAGTTTAATTGGCTGATCCTGTAAACGCTTAGCCTGCGCTTCCGCATCCTCTTCGGTGAAGGTCTCCTCCACGTCAGCAAACTCGTCATGCTCATCGTCAGCGCGGTCTTCATCGCCGACGAACTGCTCCACGAACGGTTCCAACGCCAAGTTGATCAGCTGAGAGATGCCTCGGTTTTGTGCGGCGGCGATCTGGTAGATCTCCCCCAACCCTAAGGCGTAGAACTCACCCACGGCAGAATCGGCATCGATGCCATCGGTTTTGTTGGCCACCAAAAATACGTCTTTCTGCTGGCTACGCAGATGCTGAGCGATGGCCTGATCCGCGGCGGTCAAGCCAGCACGGGCGTCCACAAGGAACAGGACTACGTCGGCTTCGTCGATGGCCGCCAGCGATTGCTCGGCCATCTTAGTTTCGATGCCCTCTTCGGTGCCATCGATACCACCGGTATCCACCACAATAAATTCGTGCTCACCCAGTTTGGACTGGCCGTACTTACGATCACGAGTCAAACCGGGAAAGTCTGCCACCAGCGCATCCCGCGTGCGGGTCAGACGGTTAAATAGGGTCGATTTGCCCACATTCGGACGCCCAACCAGGGCTACCACTGGCATCATGGTGAAAACCTCTCAAATAAAAACGCCCCCAAGATTGGGGGCGCAGTAGTTTAGCAGCGACTTACTGAATTGTCACCACGGCAATGCGACCACCTCGAGTCTGAACGTAGACTTTATCGTCCACCACCAGAGGCTGAGTGTAGATGCCCGAGCCATCGATCTGAATGCGACCAACCAGCTCTCCGCTATCGCGGCGCAGCATGTGCAAGTAACCTTCGAAGTCGCCTACCAGCAGATAATCGCCATAGACGGCCGGACCGGTCACCACCCGGCCAGTCAACTGGGAGTTTGCCCAGTTTTCCAAACCATTTTGGCGATCCACTGAGTACACCGCACCGTCGCTGTCGGTCAGGAACAGATCATTGCCCTGCAGCGCCAGAGGTGAGAAAGAGGAGTACTGACGCTTCCACTTAATCTGGCCGTTACGAAGCTCAACCGCCGCAAGGTTGCCATTGAAAGCACTGGCGTACACCGTACTACCCAAAATCAACGGTTTGCTGTCTACGTCTACCACGTTATCCAGTTCGCTAGAGCCACTGGCTTCCGCTAGGCGCGCTTCCCAAATTGGAGCACCCTGCTCTGAGAATACCGCGACCAATTTACCGTCAGCTGAACCTAACAGCGCCGCCCCTTGGCTGGCGTTGATGCCACTGGTACCACGAAGCACCAAGGATGGCATGGTCAATTCATAGGTCCACTTGGCTTCGCCGGTTTCCGCATCAAAAGCCTGCACCTTGCCCGAGCCGGTGTTCACAACTACGTAGCCGTCAACGACCGCCGGATCCGACAGCAGTTCGCCTCGGGTATCGGCTCGCCATGACAGCTCGCCGGTTTCTTGGTCGAGTGCGAACAGCACGCCATTCTCACTGCCGATGTAAACTCGGTTAAAGCCGTGGCTGATGCCCGCAGACAAGCGTGCACCGTTGTTCTTCACCAAGGCGCCTTCGGCAAATATTCGGCGCAGGTTCTGGCTCCACAGCTTTTTGCCGCTTTCCTGATCGTATGCGCTAACTAGGCCAAAACGTTCGGCAACAAACACCTTACCGTAGCCCACATCCGGAGACAGGCTTGACCAATAGTCGCCCACACCATCACCGTCACTGGCTTGCCACAACACCTTGGCTGAGACGCTAGAGCTAATCTCTGGCAATGGCGACACCTGAATGCCGATCTCTTCCTCATCGTTAGAGGAACAACCAGCCAGGGCGACCATCATGAGTCCGGCCAGCAATCCTTTTCTTGCACCCATCAGACTCATCCTTAGTTGGCCAGATCGTCAATCTTCATTTGTAGCTCTTGGCTACCGCCCGCAGCCTGAGCCGCTAGGTACGCTTCTCGAGCGCCAGCAAGATCGCCCTTTTGGCGCAGCAGATCGCCTTTAAGTTCATTGGTTTGCGCACTCAGCGCTTCGTTATCAATGCCCGCCAGGGTGGCTAAAGCCTCGTCCATTTTAGACTGAGCACCTTGCACCTTGGCCAGACGCAACTGAACCAGACCTTTAAAGTCGGCATCAATGGTGGCGAGAACCTCGGTCAAGTAGGTTTCTGCTTGTGACAGGTTGCCGGCATCAGCAGCCGCCTTAGCCAGAGTCAACGTAGCCAGATCCGCGTACGCGCTGCTGCCGTGAGCCAGTTTCAGCTCTTCAACCGCCTTGGTCATCTGATCGGTGGCACCCACCTGATTCATGGCAGATTCAAATGCTGCCGAAGCCGCTTCCGCTTGTTCACGCTGATAGTCTTGGTAGGTGTTCCAGCCAAACAGACCTGCTAGGCCAATGGCGGCACCACCAATGATGGAGTTACCGTACTCTTTCCAAAACGACTTAATCGCTTCGACTTGTTGTTCTTCGGTGCTGTAGATTTCCACTTGGACTATCCCCTTAAGCCTTAATCAGGTTTAACAAGGTCGCTGCCAGCTCATCACGGCTAACTTGCGCCTGTTCACCTTCGGTGCGCAGTGGTTTAACCGTCACTACGCCTTGTTGTAGTTCATCTTCGCCGATGATCAGTGCCACCAAAGCACCGCTCTTATCAGCGCGTTTCATCTGTTTCTTAAAGTTACCGCCGCCGCAGTGAGTCATCACTTTCAGGCCAGCCTCGCTACGCAACTGCTGCGACAGTGCCATGGCACTGCTCAGGGTGCCTTGACCCATGGCGCACACGTAACAATCAACGCCACTTGGTAGTGCATCGAATTTACCCAGGGTATCCAGTAGCAAAACCAAACGCTCAATACCGGAAGCAAAACCAACGGCAGGTGTGTCTTTCCCGCCTAACTGGCCAACCAAGCCGTCGTAACGACCGCCAGCCAACACGGTTCCCTGGGAGCCGAGGCTCTCGGTAATCCACTCGAAAACGGTGTGGTTATAGTAATCCAAACCACGAACCAAACGAGGGTTTACTCGGTATTCGATGCCAGCAGCGTCCAGCAGTTCACATAAAACTGAAAAATGTTGCTTGGATTCCTCGCCGAGGTAGTCCATCAGCGCTGGCGCATCCGCCAGCAGAGCCTGAACACCTTGATCTTTGGAGTCCAAAACTCGCAGTGGGTTTGAGTACATACGGCGCTGGCTGTCTTCATCCAGCTGCGCCTTGTGCTGCTCCAAGAAGGCCACCAACGCATCACGGTAAGCGGCACGCTCGTCGCTGCTGCCCAGAGTGTTAATCTCAAGGCGAACCTGATCTTCAATGCCCAAACGCTTCCACAGCTGTGCAGACATCATCAGCACTTCGGCATCGGCATCCGCACTGCCTAGGCCATACACTTCCACACCAAACTGGTGGAACTGACGGTAGCGACCTTTCTGAGGGCGTTCGTGACGGAACATCGGCCCCATGTACCACAGACGCTGTTCCTGGTTGTAGAGCAAACCATGTTGATTACCCGCACGTACCGTCGACGCCGTTCCTTCAGGGCGCAGAGTCAGAGAATCACCATTGCGATCTTCAAAGGTGTACATCTCTTTCTCAACGATGTCGGTGACTTCGCCGATGGCGCGCTTAAACAATCCGGTCATTTCGACGATTGGCGTGCGGATCTCTTGGTAACCAAAGCTGCCGACGGTATCACGCAGTGCCGCTTCAACCCATTGCCATTTCACCGTATCTTGCGGAAGGCAATCGTTCATGCCGCGAATCGCTTGAATCTGTTTGCTCACAATACTCTCTTTAATAAAGTAAAACCCCGTAGGGTGAGCTGGATAAAGCCAAACTCACCTTCACGAGGTGTTAGAACCTAAATTTAAATCTCTTTGACGTCAATCTGCTGTTGCTTGATGGCAACCTGCTTGCGGATACGCTCTTCCAATAGTTCAATCAGCTTGTCGTTATCCAGACGTTCTTTTTGACGTTGACCATCCACATAGAAACCGCTCTTGCGATTGCTGCCAGCTAGGCCCAAATCGGACACTAAGGCTTCGCCAGGACCGTTAACCACACAACCGATGATGGATACGTCCATGGCCGTGGTCACGTCTTCCAGACGCTGCTCCAGCTCATTTACCGTTGCGATCACATCAAACTCCTGACGGGAGCACGACGGGCAGGCGATAAAGTTGATGCCACGGGAGCGAATGCGCAGGCTTTTCAAAATATCGAAGCCCACTTTGACCTCTTCTACCGGATCAGCAGCCAAGGACACTCGCAGAGTATCGCCAATGCCTTCATTTAGCAGCATTCCTAAACCGATGGCAGACTTCACCGCGCCAGCACGTTGGCCACCCGCTTCGGTAATGCCAAGGTGAATCGGCTGTTCGATCTCTTTTGACAGCAGACGGTAGGCGTCCACCGCAAGGAATACGTCTGAGGCTTTCACGCTGACTTTGAAGTTATCGAACTCAAAATCACGCAAAATCTGTACGTGGCGCATGGCTGACTCAACCAGAGCCGCCGGCGTGGGTTCGCCGTACTTCTCTTGAATGTCTTTTTCCAAAGACCCAGCGTTGACGCCGATACGAATTGGAATGTTGCGCTCTTTAGCGGCATCCACCACCGCTTTGATGCGTTCCTGATTACCGATATTACCAGGATTGATTCGCAGGCAATCGGCACCATATTCGGCCACCTTCAAGGCGATGCGATAATCAAAGTGAATATCGGCCACCAGAGGCAGGTTGACCCGCTGCTTGATCGCTTTAAAGGCCTCCGCCGCTTCCATGGTGGGCACGGATACGCGCACGATATCAGCACCAGCGCGCTCAATGGCTTCAATCTGAGCGACAGTTGCATCCACATCGGTAGTGCGAGTATTGGTCATTGACTGCACCGAGATTGGCGCACCGCCGCCCACAGGGACGTTCCCCACCATTACCTGGCGAGTTGGACGACGTTTAATTGGGGATTCGTGTTGCATGGGAAACCTTAATTAGACAACGTGAGGTTAGCAACTTTGCCAGGGCGGTAACGGGACATGTCCACTGCTTTACCATTTAAGGACAGAGCCACGGTTTCTGGCGCGCCTAGCTTAACTTTAAACGGCCCAGAACCGGTGATCTCGGTCTGATAGCCTTGCAGCTTCAACCCTTCCACGAGGGTGTTACCATCGGCGTCACGAACCAACATCCAGCAATCACCACTTAAACTAAGGCTTAAGGTGTCATGAGCCACAACTGGCTCTGCAGGTGCATCGATTTGAGCTTCTGCCGCTGCTAAGGTGGTATCGATCACCTCCGCCACTGGCTCACTGACTTCAAGAGCACTGATTTGCGGAGCACTGGACTGAGAGTCGGCAGTACTGGTTTCAGGCTCAGCGGCGGTTTCCACCTCGGTGATCACCGGCATTTCGGCCTCTTGAGACGCGGCTGGCTCAACGGAGTCAGTTGTCTGCTCAGGCTGGGCCTTAGCCACTTGAATGGTTGGTTGCTGCAACACCGGTTGTGCTGCAGGCTCAGTCACCTGCGCTTGCTCTTCCACCGCAGGTAAGCTTAGCTGTGAAGTCAGCTCGCTCAACGGCTGCGGTTTCGACAGCCACCACCACACCAAAAGCCCGATCAGAGCCAGAGCGATCACCCAGGTGATCAACATCCAGCGACTGTCTCGCTGCTGTTTGCTGGTGCGTTTGGAGAAACTTTGCATTACCGTCGGCTTATCTTCGATGTGAATCGATGCCAAAGCGTCAACGATCTGTTGTTCAGATACGCCCACTAAGCGAGCGTAATTGCGGACATAGCCGCGAAGATAGGTGGATGACGAGTTGGATTCGTAATCATCGGCTTCAATGCCTTCGATCACCGAGCGGCGCAAACTTAAGCGTTGCGCCACCTGCTGGGTTGTCATCCCTTTTGCTTCCCGAGCCGCTTTCAATAGCGGCCCTGGCGTGTTCACCTTTGCTTCTTCTTGTTGTTGGTGTTGCTCGATATCGTTCATTGGTAATTCTTTGCCCGGTATGCTTTAGCTTGTTTCGAGTCTGGATAATCCAGCAACAACCGCGCACCAAAGTGGCGAGCAGTCTGGCGGCGCTCGGCCGCTATGGCGATCTCTACCCCAAGCCAGAGGGAAGAGGCCGTCGCTGGCGAAACAGCGTGAAATTGTGCCAACGCCTCACCGGCATCGTCAAAACGCTTCTGAGAAAGCGACAATTCTGCCAGTTCTAGCCAAATGCTGGTGCGATTGGGATCATACTTTAACGCCCTCCCAAAATATCGCTCAGCATCGTTAACCTGCCCCGCCTGCAGTGCGCAGCGAGCCAAATTTTCATAAGTGCTTCCCTGTTGCCGATAGTGAGGCTGATTGACCGCCAGCAATAGCTGCTCTTGGGCCGCCTCGTAACGTTTCTCTCGGCAGAGGAACACACCGTAGTTATTTCGTAGATCTGCGCTATCTGGAGCACGTTTCAGAGCAGTTAAGTAGCTTTGAGTTGCCCCATCAACGTCTCCGACCTGCTCAAAATAGAGCGCCGCTGCCAGCAGCAACGATTCTGAATCTGGGTCTAGCGCTTCGGCCCGTTCTAAATTCGCCTTAGCTTGGGAGTACTGACCACGCTCCATGTAGGCCATAGCCAGTGCCACCCGCTCCGCAGCGACTCGCTGCGGCTGATCAGTTTCGCGTACCACAGGTTGTCCATCAAGTGTGGTCTGACTTACGCAAGCGCTGAGCAGTAATATCACCACCGCCAATCCTGTGCGCATGGTGCCTCCAACTGAAATAGGTAGTCTCAGTTAGTTCATTTTTACTGAAATTTGTTCACCATGCATGCGTTTTTTTAGCATTCGCTTGGTGCGGTCGCGAACATCACCGACCAATTGCCCGCAAGCGGCGTCAATATCGTCGCCACGAGTCTTACGTACAATAACGGTATAGCCCTTCTCCATCAATACTTTAGAAAAGCGATCAATGCGCGAGTTAGAACTTTTACCGTACGGGCTGCCCGGATAAGGGTTAAATGGAATCAGGTTGATCTTACATGGCGTGTCTTTCATCAATTCCGCCAATTCATGGGCCTGTTCCATGCTGTCATTGATGTGATCCAGCATCACGTACTCAACGGTAACGCGGCCTTTATTGGCAAACGACTTACCTAGGTAGCCACGCACGGACGCCAAAAACTGCTGAATGTTGTACTTTTTATTGACCGGAACCAGCTCGTTACGCAGCTCATCATTTGGGGCATGCAAGCTGATCGCCAGCGCTACGTCGATCTGATCCCCCAGCTTATCCAGAGCCGGAACCACACCGGAGGTCGATAGCGTCACGCGGCGCTTAGACAGACTGAAGCCTAAATCATCCAACATCAGGTTCATCGCTGGAATCACATTGGAAACGTTTAGCAATGGTTCGCCCATGCCCATCATCACAACGTTGGTGATAGGGCGCTGTTTCGAGTCATTAGTAAAGCCTAAATATTTGGCCACGCGCCAAACCTGGCCGATGATCTCAGCGGTAGTCAGGTTGCGGTTAAAGCCCTGCTGAGCCGTGGAGCAGAAGCTGCATTCCAGAGCACAACCAATCTGAGACGACACGCACAGAGTGGCGCGATCGTCCTCAGGGATGTAAACGGTTTCCACTTCCTGACCATTACCCACATCGATGGCGAACTTGATGGTGCCATCGCTGGAATGTTGACTGTCGGCGATCTGCGGCGCTTCGATGATCGCCATTTCGGACAGCTTTGCACGCAACCCTTTGTTCAGGTTGGTCATCTGTTCGAAGTCATCCTGACCGAAATGATAGATCCACTTCATTAGCTGATCGGCACGGAACGGCTTTTCACCAATCTCGGCAAAAAAAGCACGCAGTCCTTGGCGATCCAAATTCAGTAGGTTGACCTTTTCAGTCATCAGATTACTCCTCGATTCTAGCCCGAAAAATGGCGCGCAATTGTACAGGCATCTCGGTAATAAAGTCTAGCCAAAGCCGCGTCGTCGCTATTAGTAGCAGTGCCTCCGCTTCATGATACACTACAGCTCATTCATTCTTACTGATAAACCTTAATGCTACTTTTAGTTATTTATATTGCCGTTGCCATTGGCGTCTCATTTGTCTGCAGTATCTTCGAGGCGGCACTGCTCAGCGTAACGCCAAGCTACATCGCCAATCTAAAGCAAACTAACCCTAAGGCAGCAGCTCGACTGGAAAAACAAAAAGCCGATGTTGAGGCGCCTCTAGTGGCCATCCTAACGTTAAACACCATTGCCCATACCGCAGGTGCTGCGGGTGCTGGCGCCCAAGCCACCAAGGTGTTTGGTAACGAATGGCTAGGAGTGTTCTCTGCCGTATTGACCCTAGGCATTCTTTTCCTGTCCGAGATCATTCCTAAAACTCTGGGTGCCAACTACTGGCGTACCATAGCTCCAAGTGTTTCTCTGGCACTGACCTGGATGGTGACCTTCACCAAGCCACTGGTATGGATGTCTCTCAAGGTCACCAAACTGATGGGTAAGGGCGAGCAAGGTAATTACATTCGCGCGGAGATGAGCGCCATGGCGGAAATTGGCCATGAAGCGGGGGAACTGGACAAGCAGGAGTCCAACATTCTCAAGCAGTTGCTTAATGCCCGTGAAGTACCGGTAACGGCGGTGATGACCCCAAGAACGGTGATCCATTCCGCCAGCCAGCACCTGAACCTCACCGAGTTCGTCACGGAAAATGCTGACGTTACCTTTACCCGTATTCCAGTGCATGACAAAGACCGTGATGACATCGTCGGTTACGTTCATCGCGCCGAGGTGTTGCTCGCGGAAAAGAACAATCCTGAGAAAGCACTGCGCTCTCTGAAAAAGCCAATCTTGGTGCTGCCGGAAGGCACTAAGCTGATGGCAGTGTTCGAGCAGCTTCTGAAACGCCACACTCAGGTTGCCATTGTGGTCGATGAGTACGGCAGCGTGCTGGGCCTAGTGACCATGGAAGACATCATCGAATCCCTGTTGGGACTAGAAATTGTTGACCTTAACGACCCTGCTGCTGACATGCAGGAAGTGGCGAAAAAACTGTGGGAGCAGCGCCAGAAGAAGCACCGCATTCAATTGAGCGACAACGACTCAGAAGAGGCATAATCTTCTCTGCTGCACTCTAAGCAAGAAAAAGGCGCCAATGGCGCCTTTTTTATATCCCTTCAAACTTTCTATAAAGTCAGCTATTTAACTCCTCCGGCGGGCAAGGGGCTAGCCAACATTAAGCTGACACCTTAAAACCTATCGATTGCTAATTCACTTTTGCAGTGAAAACGTACTCGGAACCGTCATCGCTGATAACTCACCAACTCTTAATTCTGATGCGGGAGCCTCTTACCGACTCGGGACGCCGAAATGACGCTACGATGAAGCAAGGCCGAGGACAGGATGTCCGAGAGGCCCGCTAAGTCAGGGATGACGCATCGGGCCGTTGCCAAAGCTGAATGTAAGCGAGAATGAGGAGATACGTCCCGTCATCGGCTAAGGGGAGTGCAGAGGGGTGAAACCCCTTGCCCGCCGGAGGCATATTCCCTAACTAAGCAAGCACCGCTTCTAATTTTTAACCCCAAAGAGAATGAAGGACACTTTACCGACTTTACTCAATTTCCATATTCGGAAAGTATACCGCCCTCTAAAACGCAAAAAGGACGCCAAAGGCGTCCTTTTAGGTCTTTATCTACTGAACGATTAGCGAGTGCGTGGGCACAGCTCTTCAGCAGTAAAGAAGTAAGCAATTTCGCGCTCAGCAGAAGCAACGGCGTCAGAACCGTGAACCGCGTTTTCATCGATGGAGTTAGCGAAATCGCTACGGATGGTACCACGAGCGGCTTCAGCTGGGTTGGTAGCACCCATGATTTCACGGTTAGCCAGAACTGCGTTTTCGCCTTCCAGAACTTGAACCATGATTGGACCAGAGGTCATGAAATCAACCAGTGCGCCGAAGAAAGGACGCTCTTTGTGCTCAGCGTAGAAACCTTCAGCTTGCTCACGGCTCAAGTGAACCATCTTAGAAGCAATGATTTTCAGGCCAGCGTTTTCGAAACGGTTGTAGATAGCACCGATCAGGTTTTTAGCAACAGCGTCGGGTTTTACGATAGAAAAAGTGCGTTCAATCGCCATTTTCTGCTCCAGTTTTGGTATGTCGTTATTAATTGGCGCGGATTATATGCCAAAAGCTGACAAAGATCTCGACCTAAATCACAGCCGCTGGAGACTTTATAACCTCAAAGCTCACAATTTACTTTGATATTTGACCCCAATCCACATGCTGTGCTCGTCACAGCAACGGCGCAAACGGGTAACGAAACCGAGCTCGTTGCCCTGCTCTATTACGCCATTAAGCTCTTTTGAGGTGCAGCAACCTAGGCTCTGAGGAAAGACCACCATCACTCGACCACAGTTAGCCAACAACCGCCAGCCAAACTGAAGTGCCTTGTAATTATCATCGGTGATTTGATCTTCGCTGCGAAGCCACACTAGGGCTTGATAACTGATGGAGTTAAGGCTTGGGCCGCGGGGGTGGATAGCGACATTGGGCAGATCGGCGTATTGCTGTTTCAGGAGGGCGACGTCTTGGTTATCTCGGGCGAGAATATGAACTTGGCCACGTTCGCCAACTTGCTGGGATAGTATCCGGACAAACCCCTCTTCACACGGCGATAGCACCAGCACCTTCTCGCCACGCTTAAGCGCCAATTTACGAAGAATGAAACGATATTTCCATTCAGGAAAACTGGCCTGCACCGAAGCGCTGGGTGAACTCTCTGTATAAGTATTGCGGATGTCCGGTTGCATTATTATTTCCGCCCTGGATTATTTGACGATTTTCACCACCAATCCCTTCACTGCGCTCGGAATAAAGAACCAATGCCCAAATTATCGAGGCGTATTCCAATCATTCGCACTGAATTCGACAACTATTGATGCCAAGAGCGAGTCAACCTCGCTCATCAATTGAACAACATACGTGCTCGGCGATTAAAAAAAAACCTTTTTATCCCATTAATGAGACAAATGTGGCGATTACCATTTCAATCTCCCCGTAGATATTGGCCATTCGCTGGTTCCAAGTAACGAATACCATTCTCATCGTTCTGCACATTACGGGTAGTTACAGTTTCAATAAAACTGAGACAACTTCGCAAGGAAAATGATTCCTGAGAAAGTTACTTTTTTTGCAAAAAATCTGCATAAAAACCAACGGTGCGGAATCATTTACCCGCGATCTTTAGTCACCAGTTGTGGCTGCCCCTTAGCTTTGCGATTGTAACCATGCCAACCATTGATCCATACCTTCACCCGAGGTTGCAGAAACGCAGATCACCTCAATGTCAGGATTTACCCGCTTGGCGTTGTCGATACAAAGCTGTAGATCGAAATTCAGATGTGGCAACAGATCGATCTTGTTTACCAGCATCAAACTAGACGCTGCGAACATGTCGGGATACTTAAGTGGTTTATCTTCACCCTCGGTCACCGACAAAATGGCGATCTTGTGTTTTTCACCTAGGTCAAAGCCTGCAGGACACACAAGGTTGCCTACATTTTCGATAAAGACCAATTCGCCGCCAACCAATTCCAATTGGTCGCAGGCGCGGCCAATCATGGCTGCATCTAAGTGACAGCCCTTGCCGGTATTGACCTGAATGGCTCGCACCCCAGTTTCTCGAATGCGGTCGGCATCATTGGCAGTCTCTTGATCCCCTTCAATCACCACCACTTTATCGCTACCAATACGGCGGCAAGATTCCGTCAATAATGTGGTTTTACCTGACCCAGGACTGGATACCAAATTGACCACCAACTGCTTGCCATGGGCAAAGCGATGACGGTTGATGGCCGCTAAGTCATCATTCTTGCCCAAAATGTCCTGCTCAATCTGAACCATGCGAGTTTGGCTCATGCCCGGTGCATGAGCGTGAGCAGGGCCTTGACCATAATGCAGATTGTCACCATCGCGCTCAGGGGAGAACCCTGTCACTGCCGGTTTTGCATCTGGCTGAACTGCAGACTCTGTAATGTGGTAGTGATAATGGTGGTGGACATCACCTTGATGGTGATAATGATGGTGAACAATTGGAGTAGAAGTCGGCTCGTGGCCGTGAGGGTGAGCACGTTGGTGACCATGGTCATGGGCATGACTGTGGTCGTGGTGGTGATCATGGCTGTGATCATGATCATGGTGGTGATGGTGATCTTCACCCTCTATTTTCAGATTACCTTCGGCGCAGCCGCATACGGTACACATGGTTACTCAACCTCCAGCGAACTGACGCGCATCTGAGTGCCATCAACCACCTGCAAACTGTGCCCTTCACAAAGAGGGCATGGATTGCCACGCCGAGACAGTGGCACCTGTTTGGCGCAATCAAAGCAATACGCCAAGCCGGGCGTAGTGTCGATGACCAAACGGCTGCCCTCGGCCAAGGTGTGACGGGTTACCGCATCAAAACCAAATCGCAGCGCTTCAATTTCAACGCCAGCCAACTCACCAACGGAAAGTTGTACCTCTTTAACGCGTTGAAACTGCTGGCTTTGTGCCTGCTGCTCAATGATCTGAACGATCCCCTCTGCCAATGACATCTCATGCATAGACGCATCATCCTTGTTTATAAATACCCTATCAAAGAGGAATACTCTTCTGACTAGTCTGCTCAGTGCAGTGTCGGGCAGTCATAATACTCAGCATCTATAGAGATAAACTTTGTTCTGAATCAGAAAAACCACAGACAGGGATCACAAATTAACAGAAGTCGAATGAGGATCGGCTTGCGACACGCCGATCCTCATTAAGCCCAATTAACCTTTAATGGTGTAGTTCCCCTTCATAAACAGAGTAACCACAACCGCTTGGTCACTGTTGTTCTTCCAATACCAACCATGGGATCCCGCCCAAGGAGCAGTGAGGGAGCCCTTCATGCCATCGGATGTGGTGATGGCAAAACTCTCAAAGTAGCCTGTGGTATCTCCTTTCGGCTCCCCATGGAAATCAAAATAGAGCTCGACGCCATCGGTTTTCCACTGATACTCAAGATGACCGTACTGCTCCATCAACAACTTATATTCGATGCCCTTACCCGGAGCCACCGTCACCGTCACCTGATCGCTGCGTTCGGCAAGGACTTGTGGGGATTTCAATTGTTGTTTGAGATCCACTACTGGCGGCGTTGCCGCGGCTTCAGCCAACTCCGTTAACCCCATGGCTTTGCCTAATCCCGTTGGGTCAATGTTGTATTCGGCGGGCAAAATGCAGCTCACCAAGACCACCGCGGCGATACCCGCTGCTGCTACCGTCGCCTTCACTAGGGTCGATACCGAATAAACCGGTGCGTTAAATTCACTCATGATAAATCCTTAACTCTCTGTTTTTTTTATTTCTTGTTCTAATCAATTAGTTAACCAAATAGCCCGTCAGCTGGTACCCAAACAGCATCATGCCGCCACTCATCAGTAGCACGTTGCTCACTTTGGCAAACTTGAGGTAACTGGGATGCAACCGCCAGAAGCACATGGCAATGAGTACGGCACCAAGAGCCAGAAACTGACCAATTTCAACCCCTACATTGAAGGCAAGGATGTTCGATACCAAACCGTCACTGGGCAGGTTGAACTCCTGAATTTTGGTCGCTAAACCAAATCCATGGAACAGACCAAAGATCATCACCGCCCATTTGGTATTTGGCTGAAACCCCAGTAACCGCTTAAAGCCGCCCAGATTATCAAAACCTTTGTAGACCACAGACAGGCCGATGATGGCGTCCACCAGATACGCGTTCACATGCACGTCCGCCAAGACCCCATACAGCAGCGTAATACTGTGCCCTAGGGTAAACAGACTGACGTAGATCAGTACGTCTTTGGCGCGGAACAGGAAAAAGATAACACCAACCAAAAACAGCAGGTGGTCGTAGCCCGTGACCATGTGCTTGGCACCGATGTACATGTAGGGAAGGATATTGACTCCCTGATTTACCGTTAAAAACTGCTTAGTGTCATCATCGACGCCGTGGGCCCACAGCGAAAATGAAGCACATAAAGCCAGCAGCAACACTATCCAACTAGTGGCCTTTCCTATGGTTTGACTCATGAGAGTTCTCACTTTTTACTTTTAGTTAGGGTGGGAGCCCCTCCCCCAAGGGGCTCCCGGTGTCGCGCCACCCATCAGACAAAAGGTGACGCAAACTCGGTTATGCGGTTTGTGCTTGTGGCTCAGCCCTGCGGCGGCCTGTTAAGCGATAAACCAGCATGTATAAGGTTGGTAGCACCACTAAGGTCAGCAGTGTCGACGAAGCAATGCCGCCAATCACCACCGTCGCCAGTGGCCGCTGCACTTCGGCGCCGGTACCGGTATTCAGCGCCATGGGGATAAAGCCAAGGCTGGCCACCAGTGCGGTCATCAATACCGGACGCAATCGTTGGCTAGCGCCACTGGAAACCGCGTCAAACAACGCCAATCCCTTTTCACGAAGCTCCTTAATAAAGGAGAGCATCACTACGCCATTCAATACCGCGATTCCCGACAGGGCAATGAATCCCACCGCCGCAGAGATCGACAACGGCATATCCCGAACCGCCAGCGCCAACACGCCGCCGGTCAGCGCCAGCGGCACGCCAGTAAAGACGATGATCGAATCACGGAAAGAGTTAAAGGCGCTGTAGAGCAGGCCAAAGATCAGCAGTAGCGTCAGCGGCACAACAACCATCAGGCGCTGCGTTGCCGACTCCAACTGCTCAAAGGTACCGCCATACTCAAGCCAGTAACCGCTGGGCAAGCCAAGGTCGCGATTCATCACGGTTTTGGTCTCAGCAATAAATGACGCTAGGTCTCGACCTTCAACGTTAGCAGTAACAATGACATGACGCTTTCCGCTCTGGCGACCAATCTTATTGGGGCCATTGGTCTCCACCAGATCCGTGACCTCCCCTAGAGGCACATAACTCAGATCCGGGTTCAGTTCGCTGTCCAGCGGAATAGGCAGTTTCGCCAGTTGTTGCAGATCCTTACCGGTGTCCTCATCCATACGAACCAATAATCGGAATCGCTTATCCCCTTCGTAGATGATCCCAGTCTGAGTACCGGCAATCGCCGTCTGCAGTGCCTGCTGCACGTCCACGACGGTGAGGCCCAGCAGCGCCAGATGATCCCGATTCGGCTCAACCGACAACATCGGCAAACCTGATAACTGCTCTACCCGAGCATCTTTAGCTCCTGAAATGCCGCCCAGCAGCCCTTCAGCTCGTTCACCAGCCCCTTTGAGTACCTCAAGGTCGTCGCCGTAGATTCGCAGCGCCACGTCTGTACGTACCCCAGCAATGAGCTCGTTAAAGCGCATCTCGATGGGTTGGGTGAACTCATACTTATTGCCTGGCACTGACTCCACCAACTCGCGCAATTCAGCGGTGAATTCCGCTTTGGTTTTGGCTGGATTTGGCCACTCGCTGTGGGGCTTCATCATCACGTAGGTGTCAGCCACGCTTGGCGGCATGGGATCGGTGGCCACCTCTGGCGTACCAATTTTCGAGAACACTCGCGCCACTTCCGGCAACTCTCTGATCACGCTTTCCAGCTCAATCTGCATCCGAATGGATTGATCAAGCCCGGTTCCGGTAACGCGCAGTGCGTGCACCGCCAGATCGCCTTCATCCAGCTGAGGTAGGAACTCAGCGCCAAGACGTTTCACCTGCAGAGAAGCAAAGACCACAATGGCCACCGCAGTAAGCAGCATTACCGCAGGGCGCTTCAAAGAGAAGAACAGCACCGGCTCATACACTTTGCGAGCACTGGCCATCAGCCAGTTTTCCTTCTCATTGACCTTACCGCGCACAAACAGCGCAATGGCCGCTGGCACAAAGGTAATGGCGAAGATTAGGGCACCTAGCAGAGCCGCAACCACGGTAAAGGCCATGGGGTGGAACATCTTTCCTTCCACGCCAGAGAGGGCGAAGATCGGCAGATACACCAACATGATGATCAGCACCCCAAACACTGCAGGGCGGAACACCTCTTTGGTCGCCGACGCCACCACCTGCAATCGCTCCTCCAGAGTCAGCAGACGGCCATGACTATGCTGGGCCATGCCGAGGCGACGCAGGCAGTTTTCCACCACGATCACCGCACCATCAACGATGACGCCAAAATCGATGGCACCAAGGCTCATTAAGTTACCGGAAACGCGGTTGGCCGCCATGCCTGAGATGGCAAACAGCATGCTCAGTGGGATCACCATGGCAGCAATGAAGGCAGCTCGGAAGTTGCCCAGCAGCGCAAACAACACCACGATCACCAGTACCGCCCCTTCGAACAGGTTCTTCTGTACCGTCTCGATGGTTTTGTCCACCAGGGTGGTGCGGTCATACACCGCTTCTGCCACAACACCGTTCGGCAGGCTGAGGTTGACCTCTTTGAGCTTTTCGCCCACCGCCTTGGCCACCAAACGACTGTTTTCCCCTAGCAACATGAAGGCGGTCCCCATCACGGTTTCTTTACCGTTTTGGGTTGCTGCACCGGTGCGCAGCTCTTTACCGTAGTAAACCTTGGCCACGTCACGAACTCTTACTGGCGCATCATCACGCTTGGCGATCACCACATTGCGGATCTCACCCAAGTTATTCAGCTGCCCAGGGGAGCGCACCAGCCACTGGCTGCCGTTTCGCTCCACATAACCCGCACCCGCGTTCAGGTTGTTACGCTCCAGCGCCACAATCACATCCTGCATGGTGACCTTAAAGGAGAGCAACTTGCCGGGATCCGGTGCCACCTGATACTCACGACGATAACCGCCGATGGAGTTGATCTCAGTAACCCCCTCCACCTTCACCAACTGCGGGCGGATAATCCAATCCTGAATGGTGCGCAGATCTTCCGCGTTATAGGGAGTTCCATCGTCTTTGAGGGCCCCATCTTTGGCACTCACGGTATAAGTGAAGATCTCCCCTAGGCCACTGGCAATGGGGCCCATTGCTGGCTCAAGCCCTTGGGGCAGCTCACTGCGGATGCCCTGCAGGCGCTCGGCAATCTGCTGGCGAGCCCAGTAGATATCGGTGCCTTCATCGAAGATCACCGTCACCTGTGACAAGCCATATTTGGAAACCGAACGGGTGTAATCCAAGTTTGGAATGCCCGCCATGGCAGTTTCCACCACATAGGTGATTCGCTGCTCGCTCTCCAACGGCGAGTAACCCGGAGCCATGGTATTCACCTGCACCTGCACATTGGTGATATCAGGCACCGCATCAATGGGTAATTTCAGGGTGTTGTAGACCCCGTATCCGGCGATGAAGAGTGTCACCGCCAACACAAACCAGCGTCTGCGAAGCGCAAACGCAATAATGGCGTCCATCATAACTGCGCTCCTAATGGTCGTGTTTGGCGGCGTCTTTCATCACGTCCGCAATTAACACATAGCTGTTTTCAGTGACGTATTCGGTACCTGGCTCAAGCCCACCTAATACTTCAACGTAATCGCCCGCACGCTCACCCAATTCCACCATGCGCACCTCGAAGGTATTGCCGTACTTGGCAAACACCACGTCCATATCGCGAAACTTCTGTAATGCGCTCACTTTGACCGCCAAAGGAGCCTGCTTGGTTCGCGTTTGAATTTGGGCTTTAACGTGCATGCCAGGACGCCAATGGCCATCGCGGTTATCGATGACGGCACGGACTCGTGCAATATGTCCACCAGTCATCACCGGTGCGATGTAACTCAGCTCGGTTTCAACTTGCTCGCCGCCATGCATGTCAGCCACCACCATCGACATGCCGACGGCCAGTTTTTCTAAGCTGTCCGGAAAGGCAGACAGCTCAACCCACACGGTGTCGGTATTGGTGATCGTAACGATGGCGGAGGCGTTGGTGCGGTCGCCGGCGTTCAGCAACTGCTCGGTGACTTCACCACTGGCAGGACTGGTGACCTGATAACTTTGCAACGTATCGTTGTTCACCACGGTGGCAATTACCTGCCCCTTTTTCACACGGTCACCAATGTTGACGTGCAGTCGCTGAATGATGCCTTGATAAGGCGCATTCACCGCAAACACCTCACTGGCAATCGGTGCAACGATACCGAATAGCTCATCCGTAAACGTAAGCGGCTGGCTAATCGCTGTTTCAGTACCAATTTCAGATAGTTTGATGAGTCGATCATTGATGGTGGTTCGACCTTCGTGGTTTTCATACGACCACTGGTAAGCCTTACCTGCGAAGTTAGCACTTACATCCACATCAAAAGAGTGAGGCTCGGTCACCACCTGATTTGAGACTAGGTAGCCGTTCTCAGGGGTAAAGCTTAAGTTGTTCACCGCGCCTCCCAATCGAGAAAGCACTACCGACAGATTGACTTGGCTCGGATCCACTGGCTCGCCTTTGGAATAGGCAAACACCCGCATCTCTGGTGGAATGCCCGTTTCAAATACGGTGATCTCTAGGTCGAAATCCCCTTGCTCAATCATCTTGCCGCCATTGGGGCCTTTGGCCTCTTCCTGGTGCTCATCATGGCCATGACCGTGGTCACCCGCGAGGGCTTGAGGCACAACTCCGAACGACGCGATCATCATGGCAGCAACAAGGCTTGTTAGTTTCAAAGTCATTAGAGTGTCTCCTGCACCGAGCTCAGTTCGGTCTTAGTCATAGATTGGCCAGTGATTCGCTCCAGCTCTAAGAGCTGAAGATAGGTGGCGGCTTTGGCTTCAATAAGCTCTCGCTCAATGGCAAACAGCTCATTCTGCGCATCAACCAGTTGCAGCACATTGGCCTGACCGATGCGATAGGCGGATTCGGTGTCTTTAAGAAGCTGCTTGGCGATAGGTAAGATTTGTTGGGACAGTCGTTGCCCTTGAGACAGGTTGTTGCTCATCCCTTGATGAATCTCCAAAAGCGACAGCCTGAGCTCACTGCGAGCCAGACGTTGCTGTTCCAGCACTTTGTCCTGCTCGGCTTTGGCGGCGAGAATATTGCCCTCGTTGGGGTTAGTCAGCGCTAAAGGGATGGAGAAGTTAAAGGTTAGCCCGGTATCATCCAGCGCCTCATTGCGGCGAATGCCCATCCCCACGGTAATATCCGAGTTGGCGTTCGCCTGAGCCAAGCGAACCTTGGTGTGACTCAGCCGCTCCAGGTCCAGCAAGCGAACAAAACTTGGAGCGGTTTCGATGGCATTAAGCACATCAGCCGCCTCGGGCAGTTGAGGAAACTCAGAAAGCTGCCCTTCCACTTGGGAAAAGTCACCCTCACTGCCCCACATGGCGGCGAGTCGACGTTGAGCGACTCTCAATTCTCCCCCTAGACGCAGCCCCACCGCTTCAGAGCGAGCCACACGCAGAGCCATTTTCGACACATCCGCTCGAGCGATCGCACCGGCATTTGCGCGCTTCTCTATGGTCGCCAACGCGTTGCGTTCAATCTCGATACGACGTTGGTTCCACTCCTCCAATGCCTGCAAGCGCAGTAGTTGATAGTAGCGATTGGCGGCTTCAGACAGCACATCTAAGCGAGTAAGCTCAAACTCACTGTTCAGTTGGCGCAACTCAAATTCCGCCACCTCAATACGGCGCTGTCGTTTGTCGCCCATCTCGATCAATTGACTCAATGCCAGATTGGTTTCAGCACTACTCAGTGCCGACATAGCGCCGGTTCCCAGCACGTTTTCTAAGGACATCGACACCCGTGGGTTCGGTCGAATCCCAGCTTGCAGCTGCTGCGCTTCGATAACACGCTGCTCATAAGGAAAGGTTTTTAAGTTGGGGTTATTGAGTAGGGTCTGCCCCAATACCCAAGGCAAATCAATCGTTTGCTTAATAGTTCCAGCAATAGCAACGCCGGACAGCCCAAAAGCAAAAATTGATATAAAGCAAAGTCTTAGCCATTGGCTAACACCATTTTTGTTGTGCACCACAGTAAACTCCACCATCGACGGTCATGGCCGCCGACATCAATGCAACAAAAGGAAAACTGAATGCGCTATTGGTACGGCAAGTCGGTTGACATCGCATTATCGATGGCAAAAAAACACGCCCAATGTAGGTCAGTAACCGCAGTCACAAACCCAAAGCAAACAGTAAAAGACTATGAGTGGCGCTGGGTATCTGGGGGTGGAATGAGTGGCGCGTAGGTGCGCTTAAGCAGAGGTTGGATCTCTGGAGCAACCCGATCGCCGGCCAAGAGTATGGCGTCGACCAAAGAGTTCTTAGGCGGATGACAGGTCACGTGAGAGTGATTGGTATGTTCATGTTCGTGGTTAGCGTCCTCAGAGGGACTGATCAACTCAGAGCAGGAACAGCAATCACATTGCTTAGGTGTTGGGTTGTGGTCGGCATTGTGATCATGGCCATGATCACTTGCGTGAGAGTGACTGTGGACAATGAAAAGCCCAAAGGCGTTATCGTTGTCGGTGACCTCCACTGAGGCCCACACACAATTAACGAAAATCTGGCACACGAACAACACCAGCGCCATGGCCAGTGTTCGCTTCGATTGCGTTTGACGCATTGAAGGGTTCGAGTAAGTCACAGAACAGTCTCGTTAATATTGGATAGCGGCTATTAAAACAAAGCCAATACAATGAATCCAGCAATCTGAGCCAGATTTCGAATGAGACCAAGTTTCATTTACAAAATTGCTTAAGAAAACCACCCAACTCACAAAGTGTGATCTACCTCACCATTAGATAGACAAAAGGCGAACTCGCAGGTTCGCCTTTTGATGCCGTTTCAATGTGGAGGTTATTCCGCTTCGTCGATCCAAGCTTGTTGAATCGCTTCGAGAATCTTCTCGTTACAACGCTCTGGATCGTCATCAAAACCTTCCAGCTCCAACACCCATTGACGCAGCTCAGTAAAACGCAGTTGCATTGGGTCCACATCTGGCTTGCTGTCAACCAGTTCGATGGCGATATCTTGCACATCAGTCCATTTCAGTTGCATCGATGCCCCCTTAGGTTCGATTAGTGGTTTTCGCTAACTTGGTTAACGGTGTACTTAGGAATGTCCACCACCAAGTCTTCGTCGGCAACTTTCGCTTGGCAGGAAAGGCGTGATTCTGGCTCCAGACCCCATGCCTTATCCAGCATGTCATCTTCCAGCTCATCGCTCTCTTCCAAAGAGTCAAAGCCCTCACGCACCACTACGTGGCACGTGGTGCAGGCGCACACCTTCTCACAGGCGTGCTCAATTTCAATGCCGTTTTTCAGCGCCACATTTAAAATGCTCTCGCCAGTTGCGGCTTCCACCACCATCCCTTCTGGGCAGTGCTCTTCACTTGGTAAAAAGATGATCTTCGGCATGGCCGACCCCTTACATTTTATCTACGGCCTGGCCGGACAGCGCACGGCGAATGGAAAGATCCATACGGCGGGCAGCAAATTCAGCACTGGCTTTGTCTAGTTGTTCGATTGCGGTTTTGATCGCTTGACCGTCGGTGCCTTGGCACAGAGCGCTCAGCGCCACCATCAGTTGGCGCAGCTCCTGTTGCTGATGTTCACGAAGTAGCTCTTCGCCATCGGCATCCAGTGCCGCGGTAAGACTCTCAATCACACGCTGAGCTTCGATGCGTTGCTCAGTCAGCATGCGTTGTTCAATGTCCTCTTTAGCGTGCGTCATCGACTCGGTGAGCATGCGGGTAATTTCAGTTTCCGATAAGCCAAAGGATGGCTTCACCTGAATAGAGGTCTGAACCCCAGAGCTCTTCTCTTGGGCGGTAACCGACAACAAGCCATCGGCGTCCACCTGGAAGGTCACTCGAATCACCGCGGTGCCCGCCGTCATTGGCGGGATACCACGCAGTTCAAAACGAGCCAGCGAGCGGCAGTCAGCCACCATCTCACGCTCACCCTGCACCACATGGATTGCCATGGCGGTTTGGCCATCCTTAAAGGTGGTAAATTCCTGAGCTCGGGCCACCGGAATAGTGGTGTTACGAGGAATGACTTTCTCAGTCAGGCCACCCATGGTTTCCAAACCCAAAGACAACGGCGCCACATCCAGCAGCAGCATGTCGGAATCAGGCTTGTTGCCCACTAGAATATCTGCTTGAATCGCTGCACCGATGGCCACCACTCGATCCGGGTCGATGCTGGTCAATGGCGTACGGCCAAAGAACTCACCCACCTGCTCGCGAACCAAAGGTACACGGGTAGAGCCGCCCACCATCACCACTTCGAGCACTTCCTCTTTATCAAGGCCAGCATCACGAAGGCTGCGGCGGCAAGCCATCAGGGTCTTCTTAACCAATGGCGCAATCAGCTCGTCCAACTGGCTGCGGGTCACTTGCCCTTGCCAGTCACCAATTTGTGCGGTCACGCTGTCGGTGTCGGTAAGCGCCTCTTTTACGCGGCGAGCTTCCGATTGGATTTGACGAAGCAAGCTGGCATCCGCATCGGCAATGCCAGCAGCATCAGAGAGGTAATCCGCCAGCAGGTGGTCGAAATCATCACCACCCAGAGCGGAATCACCGCCGGTAGCCAATACTTCGAATACGCCTTTGTTCAGACGCAGAATCGAGATATCGAACGTACCACCACCGAGGTCATATACGGCGATCACGCCCTCTTGGGCGCTGTCTAGGCCATAGGCGATGGCAGCGGCAGTGGGTTCGTTTAGCAGACGCAGAACCTTGATACCAATCAGTTCAGCAGCGTCTTTGGTGCCTTGGCGCTGGGCGTCATCGAAATAGGCCGGCACGGTGATCACCGCCCCTTGCAGTTCGCCACCTAAGGTAGCTTCAGCGCGGGCAACCAAAGGCCGCAGCACTTCGGCGGAAACCTGCACAGGGTTCATCTTGCCCTGACGAGTCACCAGCAATGGCAGGCCGTTGTCAGAGGCTTCGAACTGATACGGCAGCTTTGGGTAACGCTCGCTAATGTCAGCAAGAGAGCGTCCCATAAAACGCTTCACCGAAACGATGGTGTTTTGCGGGTCGCGGCTGGCGTTGGCATAGGCATCAAAGCCGGTTTCAACCCCTTGCTCCAGGTAGCGAACCACCGACGGCAGACGATGACGGCCTTGGGAATCGGCAAGGGTGGCGGCTTCGCCACTGCGCACTGAGGCCACCAAGGAGTTGGTGGTGCCCAGATCAATGCCCACAGCCAGCTTGTGTTGATGAGGTGCGGCCATCTGGCCAGGTTCTGCAATTTGCAATAGTGCCATAATTAGTGCTCTGAAGTGCTAGGCCAGAAGTTTATCTTCTAGCTGAACCAGCTCTTCCTCCAGCTTTTTCATAAATTTTAGTTTGCGAACCGAATCGGCGGCGGTTTGCCACTGGTGTTCGGCCAGTTGCTGTTGCATCTGCTGCATCAAGGCTTTCGTTAACCCAGCAAGCTCATCGGCAAAATCCATGGCCGCGCTCTCTGGATCGCTGGCGTGCTCCACCTCTTCCAAAGACTCGCGCAGCATCATCTGCTGCATCAAGAAGCTGGTGTCTTTGATGGTTTGGGTTTCCCCCATCAGCTCAACGCCATTGAGTTTTAGCAGATACTGAGCACGAAGAATAGGATCTTTCAATGTCTGAAAAGCGTCGTTGATCTCAGCCGCTTTCTGAACTGAGAGCAAGCGCTCGCGCTCACTGGCATCGGCAAAGTTGTCAGGATGAACCGTGCGCTGCAGCTCACGGTAGTGCTCAGAGATGGCACTTAAGTCGACGGAGAAGGCCGCCGGCAGGTTAAACAGCTCAAAGTAGTTCATGGTTCCCTTTCACCATTCACATCAAAGCCCGGACAGAACCGGGCTTTCGGGGTAATCAGGTATTATACGGTAAAGCTTTCGCCGCAACCGCACTCGCCCTGCGCATTGGGGTTATTGAACTTAAATCCTTCGTTCAGTCCCTCTTTGACAAAGTCCAGCTCCACCCCGTCAAGGTGAATCAAGCTCTTGGCATCGACGATGACATTGACGCCATTGGCTTCAAACACCTCATCGTCTGGATTGAGATCATCAACGAACTCAATCACGTAAGCTAAACCAGAACAGCCAGAGGTTTTCAGTCCTAGGCGCAATCCTATGCCACGACCGCGATTCGCCAGAAATTGACGTACTCGCTCCGCCGCCGCATCGGTCATAGAGATGGCCATGTTGACTCCTGCTATTACTTGTCGTGTTTGCTGTTGTAGTCGGCGATAGCCGCCTTGATGGCATCTTCCGCCAGAATAGAGCAGTGGATCTTAACCGGTGGCAACGCCAACTCTTCGGCGATCTCAGTGTTCTTAATCGCAGCCGCTTCGTCTAGGGTCTTACCCTTCACCCACTCGGTAACCAGTGAGCTGGAAGCGATTGCGCTACCACAACCGTAGGTCTTGAACTTGGCGTCTTCGATAACACCTTGCTCATCCACCTTCAGCTGCAATTTCATCACGTCACCACAGGCCGGTGCACCCACCATGCCGGTCGCGACGCTTGGATCGTTCTTGTCGAATGCGCCAACGTTACGAGGGTTTTCGTAATGGTCGATCACTTTTTCACTGTAAGCCATATTTACGCTCCAATCTCTTGCGGGGCCGTTACTCCGGCCCTCGTATCAAATTAGTGTGCCGCCCATTCAACCTTGGACAGGTCGATGCCGTCTTTGAACATGTCCCACAATGGAGACATTTCGCGTAGCTTGTCGATGGCACCGCGAATCTTACCCACGGCGTGGTCGATCTCCTCTTCGGTAGTGAAACGACCGATAGAGAAGCGAATTGAGCTGTGCGCCAATTCATCGTTCATGCCCAAAGCTCGTAGCACGTAGCTTGGCTCTAGGCTGGCAGAGGTACAGGCTGAACCGGAGGAAACCGCGAGGTCACTCAAGGCCATCATCAAAGATTCACCTTCAACGTAGTTAAAGCTGATGTTGAGGTTAGACACGATGCGCTGTTCCAGATCACCGTTGATGTACACCTCTTCGATGTCTTTGATGCCATCAAGCAGGCGGTCACGCAGTACGCGTAGACGCTCTGTCTCAGCGGTCATCTCCTCTTTGGCGATGCGACAGGCTTCGCCTAGGCCAACCAACTGGTGCGTTGCCAAGGTACCGGAGCGCATGCCGCGTTCGTGGCCACCACCGTGCATCTGGGCTTCCAGACGAACACGCGGCTTACGACGAACGTACAGAGCGCCGATGCCTTTCGGGCCATACATCTTGTGAGCGGAGATGGAGATCAGATCCACCTTCATCGCTTTAACATCAATCGGCAGTTTGCCAGCACTTTGAGCAGCGTCAACGTGCAGCAAAATGCCTTTGCTACGACACAGCTCACCGATGGCAGCGATGTCGTGAATTACGCCGATTTCGTTGTTTACGTGCATGATGGAAACCAAAGTGGTGTCGTCACGCATCGCTTGTTCAAATCGTTCCAGAGGGATGATGCCGTTGCTATCAGGCTCTAGGTAGGTAACTTCAAAACCTTCACGCTCAAGCTGTCGACAGGTATCCAGTACCGCTTTGTGCTCGGTTTTACTGGTAATGACGTGCTTGCCCTTCTTCTGATAGAAGTGAGCCACACCCTTAATTGCCAAGTTATCAGACTCGGTTGCACCAGAGGTAAACACGATCTCGCGAGGATCGGCATTAAGCAGGTCAGCTACCTGATTACGGGCAACGTCTACCGCCTCTTCGGCTTGCCAGCCGTATTTGTGAGAGCGGGAAGCTGGGTTACCAAACATGCCTTCGGTGGTCATATACTGAACCATCTTCTCTGCGACACGAGGGTCCACAGGGGTGGTTGCTGAATAATCAAAATAGATCGGAAGTTTCATTATCTTCTCCGACTTGAGCCGGCCAAAATGCATGGTGCCGGCGGTGAGTTACATCATGGCGTTGCCGCCAAAAACCTATTGAGCGTGTGCTTTAGCTTGTTGGTGTTCCTGACGCAGGGCGACAACCTTCACGTCATGGTTTGACATCAAGTCAGCCAAACTGATGCCATTTAAAAATCCGGCGATGCGGTCGCTTAAATCACCCCATAGCGAGTGAGTCAAACAGCGAGCTCCGCCTTGACAGTTGCTCATGCCGTGGCAACGGGTGGCGTCCACTGACTCGTCGACTGCGTGAACCACCATGCCCACTGCGATGTCGCTGGCATCCTGACCTAGCAGGTATCCGCCTCCTGGACCACGTACACTGCTGACTAAACCATTTTTGCGAAGTTTAGCAAACAGTTGCTCCAGGTAAGACAAAGAGATACCCTGACGCTCTGAGATGTCTGCCAACGGCACGGGGCCTTCAGCAGAATGAAGCGCGACATCAAGGATGGCGGTCACAGCGTAACGGCCTTTGGATGTTAATCTCATAACCTTTCCCCTAACTGCAATACGCGAATCATACCATATACCCTAGTAAAATACTCAAGTATTATTTCGATCATTAAAATCGGTATTTTTGAAGAAAGGGGAATACCCCAGCAACTTGCTGGGGCATTTAACATGATTCAGCAGCGGGATTCAAATGCCTGGGTCAAATCTTTGATGTTCTTTCAATCGAACATCGGCGGCTTGTTGCTCGGCATCTTCAAAGGCGTCCACATTGAGCTTGGGTAACTCACTGGTTTCAATGCTACAACCTTGCGCTTTCAGGGCCTGACACATCTCTACCATGCGAGCATCCATCAGGTTCATGTGATCCAGCATCGAACCGATGGCACTGGCTACCGGATCCGGGTTATCCGGTGACACCGCATACGCATCGAAGCCATACTTTTTCGCCAAATGGCTGCGGCTGTGCTCTTTCTCTCTCAGCTCTTTACTCAGCACTTCGCGGGCTGGAATGCCGATCACCGTGGTGCCTGGGTTGACCGCCTTCACCACCACCGAATTGGAGCCAACACGGGCTCCTTCGCCAATCTCTAAAGGCCCAAGAATCTTAGCCCCAGCACCGACAACCACATTATTGCCCAGCGTAGGGTGACGCTTACCCGCATTCCAACTGGTGCCCCCAAGGGTAACGCCATGATACAGGGTTACGTCATCACCAATCTCGGCGGTTTCACCGATAACAATGCCCATGCCATGGTCGATAAAGAAACGTCGCCCGAGCTTGGCGCCTGGGTGTATCTCCACGCCAGTCATCCAACGAGAAAAAGTGGACAGCAATCGAGCACTCAATTTCCAATCACGACGCCACAATTTATGGGCCGCCCGATGAATCCAGATGGCGTGCATTCCGGGGTAGTTGGTCAAGATCTCAAAGGTGCCGGTTGCGGCCGGATCTCGATGGTAGATGGAAGCTATGTCTTCCTTTAGTCTCGCGCGTATACCCATGGGTTAACTCTATTTATTGCAGGTCTTATCGATAGATGTGAGGACGCCTCGCAGAATATTCAACTCCTGCTGCTCAGGCCGAGCTCGATTAAATAACCGTCTGAGCTTAGCCATGATCATCCCTGGGTGCTGAGGCTTGATAAATCCGGTCTTCAATAGTGCCGACTCAAGGTGCTCATAAAACCCCTCAAGTTGCTCACCATTGGGGTAAGGTTCCAACTCGGGTTTTGGTTCAGCATTGAGGCTTAAATGCTTCATGCGCACTTCGTACGCCAAAAGCTGTACCGCTTGGGCCAAGTTCAAGCTGGAGTATTCCGGGTTCGCTGGAATGTTGACGTGGAAGTTGCACAGCTGCAGCTCTTCGTTGCTCAGGCCATGGTTTTCACGACCGAACACTAGGGCTACCGGGCTGATTTGCCCCTCAACGGCCAGCCGCTCTCCCGCTTCGCGGGCATCAAGCTGCGGCCAATCTAAGCCACGGCGGCGCGCGGAGGTTCCAATCACCAAAGGGCAATCGGCAATGGCCTCTTCTAGGGTATCCACCACGGTGAGGTTTTTGAGCACATCAACGGCGCCAGCGGCCAATGCCACCGATTTGCCATCGGGTTCCACTTTCGGTGCCACCAACATCAGTTGCGACAACCCCATGGTTTTCATAGCACGGGCGGCGGAGCCGATGTTTCCTGGGTGGGAGGTGCCCACCAGAATAATGCGGATATTTTCTAGCATCCGTTTGATTACTTAGATAAACAACAAAGGAGCCATATGCTAACACAGCCACCTAAACTCCTTTATAACGAATTCCCGCTTTTATATACGCAAACTCTTTGCTAGAATTCGCGCCCACCCGAAACGGGTTCCGTTCTTTTACATCCAGGGGTATCGATATGCATCCGATGCTAAACATCGCCGTACGAGCAGCTCGTGCCGGCGGCAAAGTAGTTGCGCACGCGTTTTCTGAACAAGGCAACATTGACGCCGAATTGAAGGGCGCCAACGATTACGTCACCAAAGTGGATCGCGATTCTGAAGCGGCCATCATTGCCACCATTCAAGCTTCCTATCCGAAGCACACCATTATTGGTGAAGAAACTGGCACCATCGCCGGTGAGCACGACGAATTTCAATGGATTATCGACCCACTGGATGGCACCACCAACTTTGTGAAGGGCATCCCTCACTTCGCCATCTCCATCGCTCTGCAGATCAAAGGTCGCATCGAGCACGCCGTGGTATTCGATCCAATTCGTAACGAGCTGTTCTCAGCTTCTCGTGGCGCCGGCGCTCAGCTGAACGGCTACCGCATTCGTACTTCTGGTGCTCGCTCTCTGCGCGGCACCGTAATCGCGACCGGTTTCCCATTCAAAGCTCGTCAGCACACTGAAAGCTACATGAAGATCTTCGGCGACGTATTCACCGAAGTTGCGGACTTACGCCGTGCGGGTTCTGCTGCTCTGGATCTGGCTTACGCTGCCGCTGGCCGCGTAGACGGTTTCTTTGAGATCGGTCTGAAGCCTTGGGACATTGCAGCCGGCGAACTGCTGGTTAAAGAGTCTGGCGGCTTGGTATGTGATTTCGCGGGTGGCCACGATCAATTGAAGAACGGAAACATCGTTGCCGGTACCCCGAAAGTTACTGCAGCTCTGCTGACTACCATGCGCCCTCACCTGAATGAAGGCCTGAAGCGCTAATTCTTTGAAATTAAGCGACTGATAGTCATAGAAAAGGAGGCCTAGGCCTCCTTTTTTCATTTCTGAACTACCTACAATTCGATACAATGTGCTCTTTTTCGGCTTGCTGAAAAGACAAACTCAAACATGACACTTTTGTGACATCTGGCACAGATTGCTTGATTAACTCAATAACAGGGTTAATATGCGCATATCCAGATATGAGGAAACCATGAATCCGCATCAATTTTTTAAACTACTCAGCGACGAAACCCGACTGCGCTGCGTTCTGCTTCTTGCTCGTGAAGAGGAGCTGTGTGTGTGTGAGCTGGTTAGTGCTCTGGAAGAGAGCCAGCCTAAGATCTCCCGCCACCTAGCAACCTTGCGCAGCCATGGTCTGCTAAAAGATCGTCGTCGAGGTCAGTGGGTATTCTACTCTGTGAGTGAGGAGCACCCAGGTTGGTTAAGAAATATTGTGGCGGCATTAGGTAACTCCAACTGTCTGGCTGAAACCTATCAAGCCGATGTTAAGCGCTTAGCAGCCATGGCAGAACGCCCCTCACGCTGCTAGCCAAATTTGAGGAACAAAAGATGTTACGTGTTGGTATTAATGGCTTTGGTCGTATGGGTCGCTTGGTGCTTCGCACCGCCATGCAACGTCAACTTCCAATCCAGTTTGTTCAGGTAAATGATCCTGCGGCGGATGCCCACACCATGGCTCACCTGGTGCAGTTTGATTCCGTTCATGGCACTTGGGATGAGTCAATCTCAGCCACCGATGAGCAGATGCTGATCGCCGGCCAACAGATACGCTACACCCAACACCGTGACATCGATGCCAATGACTGGTCTGACTGCGATCTCGTTATTGAAGCCAGCGGAAAATTCAAAACCCGTGAGCAATTAGATAAGTATCTAGCTCAAGGGGTTAAAAGGGTGGTAGTAACCGCTCCGGTCAAAGATGACTCGGTACTCAACGTGGTGGTTGGGGTCAATGATCATCTGTTTAATGCTGATAAGCACCCAATTGTGACCGCCGCCTCCTGCACCACCAACTGCTTGGCACCTGTGGTTAAAGTGATCCATGAGCAGCTTGGGATCAAGCACGGCAGCATCACCACCATTCACGATATCACCAATACCCAGTCAATTTTGGATCAGCCCCACAAGGATCTGCGCCGTGCCCGTGCCAGCGGCCAAAGCCTGATCCCAACGACCACAGGCTCGGCCAAAGCGATCACTCAGATCTTCCCAGAGCTGACCGGCAAACTGAACGGTCACGCCATCCGTGTGCCGCTGGCCAACGCGTCTATTACCGATTGCGTATTTGAGGTCGAGCGAGATACCACCGCCGATGAGGTTAACGCCATGCTTAAGTGCGCCGCCGAAGGCGAACTTGAAGGCGTTCTGGGTTTTGAATCACGCCCACTGGTATCCGTGGATTACAAAACCGACCCACGCTCCAGCATCATCGATGCATTGTCCACCATGGTGGTAAACGATCGCCAAGTGAAGATCTACGCCTGGTACGACAACGAGTGGGGTTATGTAAATCGCACCATCGAACTGGCTCTAAAAGTCGGAAACGCCTAAATGAACGCAGGGCTTAAACAGTACCTGCTGATCACCACCAACTACTGGGGCTTTACCCTGACCGACGGCGCTCTGCGTATGTTGGTGGTGCTCTACTTCTATCAGCTTGGGTATTCCGGCTTTGCTTTGGCGTCGCTGTTTCTGTTCTATGAGATCTTCGGCATTGTCACCAACTTAGTTGGTGGCTACCTAGGGGCTCGGTTAGGCCTAAATCGCACCATGCAAATTGGCATGGTGCTGCAGATAGGCGCCCTGATGATGTTGGCGGTTCCCGACAGTTACCTGACACTGGTCTGGGTGATGGCCGCTCAAGGGATCTCAGGCATCGCCAAAGATCTCAATAAGATGAGCGCAAAAAGTGGCGTCAAACTTCTGTTGCCCGAGCAGCAACAAGGCAAGCTCTATCACTACGTGGCTTTGCTGACTGGGTCTAAGAACGCCCTAAAAGGGGTAGGTTTTTTCCTCGGGGGCGTGCTACTGAGCCAGTTTGGATTTCAATCTGCGGTCACCATTATGGCCATCGCTCTGGCTCTGATATTGGTACTGACTCAGCTGGGACTGACTCAGGAGCTGGGTAAAACCAAAGCCAAACCCAAATTCCGCCAACTGTTCTCCAACAGTCGCAGCATCAATGTGCTCTCCGCCGCCCGCCTGTTCCTATTCGGAGCTCGAGACGTATGGTTTGTAATTGCACTGCCGGTGTTCATGGCATCTCAGCTCAATTGGAGCCAACAACAGATTGGAGCCTTTATGGCGGTGTGGATCATCGGCTACGGCTTGGTCCAGGGCATTGGCCCAAAACTGACAGGAAAAGCAAATCGGCCTTGGCGTGATTGCTTACTGTGGCTAGCTCCATTGACCCTATCGCCGCTGGCGATCATTGGCGCTTTAGCCCTGGGTTGGAACCTGACTTTAAGCCTCACCATTGGCCTACTTATCTTCGGCGCCCTGTTTGCGGTCAACAGCTCCCTGCACTCCTACCTGATCCTCGCGTTCAGCCGAGGTGAAGGGGTATCACTGGACGTTGGCTTCTATTACATGGCCAACGCCAGCGGCAGATTGCTGGGCACCGTGCTTTCCGGCGCCCTGTATCAAATTGGCGGTCTGGAAACCTGCTTGCTGGTCTCCAGCTTAATGCTGGCCACCGCTTGGGGAATCAGCTTGCTTCTGCCTTCGCAACTCGACGCTTAGCGCGCTGACGCCAAGCTAGGTACAACATCAGATAGAGGGTCGCCAATCCCAAGGCGGCCCCAGTTCCTAACGTTACGCCCAGTAATGGATAACAGGCGTACACTGCCAAGCCGTAAACAATCAAACTGCCCACCCCAAACGGATAATGCTTTGCCAGCACCATCACAGGCCGGTTGTCATAATCCAAGCGAAGCAGCAACATCAACGGGAACAGGGTCACTGGGAACGCCGCCATTACCCCTGCAAGGCTTTTTGGCAACCAGTGAGACAGTGCCGTAATAATCAGTACAATCACCGCCGCCAGTAACGCTCGTCCCCAAATCATCGCTTTGGAAGGTTTAACAGCAACAAATTCAGGCTCTTTCACATCACGGCACAGATAGATTGCTAACAGTGCCACAACCGTTGCCACCAATGCGCCATAGACACCTAAAGGTGGTAAAGACTGAGCCACAGCGGCAAAACTGGCTAGTGCTGCCACAGACAATACCATTGGCCACCAACTTTTAATCTGCATTCTATCCGCTAGCAAGGTGAATACCACACAGTAGCCCGTAGTCGCGGCCAGCCCCAATAATCCATAGAGCGCCGCCTCGGAAGCGTAATCGGCACCATGCTCAATACCATAGAAAAACAGCACGATGGCGGTACCCAAAGGGTAGCCAGATAAGACCCCCGCAATGCGCGGCCCCACTCGCTCAGCCAGCCAAGCCAAACCCACGACCGCAGCCACTGCCGCCAGAACTTTAAAAAAAATTAACACCGATATTATTCCGATTTATAGGGATAGAATAAGGATATCAGCCTTTTAGCCATCACCAACTCCCAGTCGTGATCCCCTTCACAGAGTTGCGCATGAATCTTTATAACGCTGGAGATAGACTGTAGGGAAACCAAATTCTGGTTAAGGAAACCGTGGATGAACTATTTATACAAACGCTTTGGTCTACCAAGCATCGCCTTCCTTGAGCACTTCATATTGATCATCATCACCATTGCGACACTAGTGGCCATTGGCCAAGAGATCGCGATCATGGTCAACAATCGTCACGTCGCCCTAGCGGATCTGCTATTGCTGTTCATCTACTTAGAAGTGTTGGCCATGGTGGCAGGCTATGCGGCAGAGGGTCACCTTCCGATCCGAATGCCAATTTACATCGCCATTGTCGCCTTGGCTCGCTATCTGATTCTCGACATGAAAGCGATGGAAGATTGGCGGGTGTTGGCGGTCTCCGTCTCAGCTCTGCTGTTAGCAGCCACAGTTCTGGTCATCAACTACGCTCAATTGACCAAGCGCAAAGCCATCAAGCTGCCGGAAAACAACGAATAACAAAAAGGCGCCTCAAGGCGCCTTTTTTAATTCACGGATAAATATAGACACCGATTAGTGGCTGCACATGTTGCCACGATTCAAGACATAGCCATCGCCCTGACTCGCCACTTTCTCCATCTTAATGAAGAACTTCAAAATCTGATCGATGTTTTGATCTTCCAAACGACAGGTATGAAATTTTACCGCTTCGCCAAAATTGGCAACGGTTAACTGCTGCAACTGCTCCAGCGTCAACGGCTCAGATTGCTCGCCAATCAGGTTTAACAGTTCATGGGCGTGAATGGAATCAGACATAACAGTACTCCTAATAGAATTGATGCCAATTATATGCAACTTTAGGGTTCAGTCCATGATCCAGTCACGATTTTGCCACCTTTTCTCAATTTAACGCTTTGTCGGCCAAGTCCCTCCCACACTCAAAAAGATCAAAATTCACCCTTAACCGTTAATTTTTAGGCACCTTCTCAATACAGTCACTACACTTAATTTAATTTTTGAGGCAATCCATCGTTTGAGTATTGAGGTGTCCTATATGTCCTTAACCAAGTCGGAGTTGACCCAGAATCTGGTGACTAAGCTCAACCTATCCACCAACGACGCCAAAGAGTTGGTCGATGCATTTTTTGAAGAGATTCGAAACTGTCTAGAAAATGGCGAGGAGGTTAAGCTCAGTGGCTTTGGGGTATTCCATCTTAGAGACAAAAGCCCTCGCCCCGGCCGTAACCCCAAAACTGGCGAAGAACATGAGATTTCCGGTCGCCGAGTCGTAACCTTTGCTGCGGGCGGTAAACTCAAAGGTCGCGTTGCCACACTTAAAGCAGAGTAATCCAGAGACGGCTTTATGGATAAAGCCGACTACTCTTTTCATCAAGTGAGTTGAGCCGCTACGCAACATAAGCGGCTGTCAGAGCCCTTGAATCAACCCCAGCAAATGCGTATGGTTATCGCCCGATTTTACGAGGTGATGCCCATGGCGCTGCTTGATTACCGCCCCCCAACGACCCCATTTCTTGATGTCCTGTATCAGGACGACGCCATCATGGTGGTCAATAAACCCAGCGGATTGCTATCGGTACCGGGGCGCGATCCTAAACACGCAGACAGCGTCTACAACCGTGCCCTCACCCTAACACCACAAGTGTTCGTGGTGCACCGACTGGACATGGCCACCTCAGGGTTAATGGTACTGGCGCTAACAAAAGACGCCGAACGAGAGTTGCATCGCCAGTTCCGCGAAAAAGAGCCCAGTAAGACCTATCTGGCTCGCGTCTGGGGTCATCTAAGTGAACCCGAAGGCGAAGTGGATCTGCCGCTAATTTGCGACTGGCCTAATCGGCCGCTGCAAAAGGTCTGTTTCGAACACGGCAAGCCGTCCCAGACCCAATACCGCACACTTAGCCAAGACGACACCAGCACTCTCGTCGAGCTGACGCCAATTACCGGACGTTCGCATCAGCTTCGAGTGCATATGCTCTCCCTAGGCCACCCCATTGTCGGGGATGAGTTTTATGCAGAGGGCGACGCCTTTAATGCTGCGGACAGGCTGCTGCTTCATGCTCACAAGCTTTGCATTACTCATCCTGAAAGCAATGACCCGATCGAGTTCGAAGCACCGTTGCCGTTTTAATCACGGCAACAACAAAGCAAAATCGCCTCCCAATGGGAGGCGATTTTAATTCTGTCGCTGAGATGCTTGAGCCGTGGCTCAGATTAAAGCATGGTTTGGCAAGGCTGCTGCCACACACCACACTGCACTTGGCCGATGTGAGACAGACGCAACATAAACATGGTCAATCGAGACTGGCCGATGCCACCACCAATGGTTTGCGGCAGTTGCCCCTGCAGAAGCTGCTGATGCCAAGGCTGCGCCATCTGAGCTTCACGCTGAGCCAATGTCATCTGGCGCTGCAGAGCCTCGGCATCAACGCGTATGCCCATTGAGCTAAGCTCAAACGCATCTTCCAGTTCCGAATGCCACACCAAGATGTCACCGTTTAACCCCTGCCCCAATTCTGACATGGTGCTCCAGTCATCGTAATCCGGAGCGCGACAATCATGGGCTTCACCGTCTTCCAGCTTGCCACCGATGCCCATCAAGAATACCGCGCCATGCTCTTTGCAGATCGCTTGCTCACGCTGTTTCGCAGTGAGCTCAGGGTAACGTTGGCGCAAGGCCTCCGCATGGATAAAGGTAATGGTTTCTGGCAATTGGGTTGGTAAACCATACTGCTGACTGATCTGCTGCTCGGTGGCCTTTAAGGCCCCGTAGATCGCCTCCACTCGTTGAGTCAGCCCCTCTAAAGTGCGATGACCTTGAGGCAGAACCTGTTCCCAGTCCCACTGATCCACATACACCGAGTGCTTAGGCCCAAGACTATCTTCATCAGGACGAAGCGCTTTCATGTGCGCCACAATGCCTTCGCCCTCAGAGAAATCAAATCGACCCAACAGGCCCCGTTTCCACTTCGCCAGTGAGTGCACCACCTCAAAGCTACGCTCAGGGATGGCTTTTACCTTTACTGAGACCGCCTGCTCGTAACCGGACAGATCGTCCTGAATGCCAGAGCCCACTTCAGAGAGCATCGGCGCTTGCACCTCCAACAGATTCAGGCGCTGACACAGCTCACGGCTAAAGGTGTCTTTGACAAAACCGATCTGTTGTTGACGTTCAATAAAGCCCTGCTTCATGGCATTTTCCTCAGTTAATAAGTGCTTCTGCATTTAATAATTCAACAGAACACAGCCTTTATTCAATAATCATCAACAAATAAAGCTTTACGCATTTTAAATCATTAAAATTTAGCGCTAGAATTGAGAAATCATTATTTATAGGTACAAAAAATGTCCACAGATTACCGAATCGATAATCTCGATAAAGCGGTCTTAAGTGCATTGCAGGCGGATGCCCGAACTCCCTACGCTGAATTGGCCAAACAAAATGGCGTCAGCCCAGGCACCATTCATGTGCGAGTGGAGAAGATGAAACAGGCAGGCATCATCACCTCGGCTCAGGTGATGGTGGATCCCAAAAAGTTGGGCTATCAGGTGTGTTGTTTTATCGGCATCAACCTAAAGGCGGCTGGAGACTATCCTGAAGTGCTGGCCAAATTGCAGGCCTTACCGCAAGTGGTTGAAGCCTACTACACCACGGGTCATTACAGCATCTTCACTAAAATTTTGATTCGAAATATCGATGCACTGCATGATCTACTGGTGAACCACATCCAGTGCATCGAACAGATCCAATCCACAGAAACACTGCTGTCACTGCAACAACCGATCATGCGCCAGATTCAGCCTTAACGACGGAACCTGGCAGCAAAACCGATTCAATTCAGCAAGCGTGCATGCAGACGATTGGTGATCGCTTCCACTTCACTGCTGGCCACTAGGAAACACAGGTTATGAGCGCTGGCTCCCTGACAGAACATGCGAATGTTGCTATCGCCAATCGCATCGAGCACTCGAATGCCGATCCCCGAGGTATGGGCAATGTGGTTGCCTATTACCGCCAGCAACGACAGATCTCGTTCCACCTCAACTCGGCAAAGTGGTGCTAACTCCTCCAGTAGCGCCTCGGTTATTAGAGAGCGGCCGCTGGAATCTGAACCGGTCTGATCGAGAGTGAGTGCCACCGACACTTCAGAGGTGGTAATGAGATCCACTGAAATTCGATGCCTTGCCAAAATCGCAAATAGCTCCGCCAGAAACCCTTGGGAGTGCAGCATGTTCAAGCTGTGGGCAGTCAATAGCGTCTGGCCTCGACGCAAACTTAGCGCACGAAACTTAGGTCGACTCTCACAGTGGTTTCGAATCCAAGTTCCGCCCTGTTCCGGCGCGCGAGTGCAGCCGACGAACACCGGTGTTTGACTGCGCTGTGCAGGTAAAATGGTGGCGGGGTGCAGAATCTTAGAACCAAAAGTGGCCATCTCAGCCGCTTCGGAAAAGCTCAGCTCAGCAATGGGTTTAGCATCTACCACAACTCTAGGGTCGCAGCTATAAATACCATTCACGTCAGTCCAAATCGCCAGCGCGCTGGCTCCCAGCGCTTCTGCCAACAGCGCCGCACTAAAATCCGAGCCACCTCGTCCTAACGTGGTGACATTCCCTTCATCATCCGCACCAATAAAGCCTTGAGTAACCACGACTTGATTCTCGGTAAGTGGCAACAACTGCTCTAACGCATTCAAGGTAAGTGAGGCACAATCGGGTGTGGCTTTCCCATGATGACCGTCGGTTCTCATCACTCGGGTTACATCAAAATTGACCGCATCGACACCCAACTGTTTCAAAACCTGAGTCAGCAATAATGAGGAACAGCGTTCGCCAATCGACAATAGACTATCAGCCAATGGGGCAAGCTGATCCCCAGTACAATGGCTGATGCGATCCACCAAATTGGCCATCTGCGTCAATAAGGCATCAACGGCCGCGCGAATCTCGCTGCCACTCAATTGATCGACGATGGCATACTCGATGGCGGCAATCTCTTTGAGAAGTCGCTGCCGCTCGTTGTTAGGAAGATCCGCTTGAGTTAACTCAACCAATCGGTTGGTAACCCCTGCCGCTGCGCTAACAACCACGACCCGAGTTGTGGGGTCGGACACAATAATGGATGCGCACTGAGAGAGAGCCGTAAAATCGGCAACGGAGGTGCCGCCAAACTTGGCGACTTGTAGAGGTGTACTTGCATTCGTCATAACTTCGAACCTGTAACTTTGTTCGAAGAGCCTGGCTCGACAACACGCCACCACTTAGGCATGTTCGACCAGAAGCTCTCCACCACATCCTTAGGTGACAGTCATAGGGATTCAGCCCTATCAACCGAGGGATGGGCGATCGACCACCGGCTCCCTCTCGGCGTTACTCCCCCTGATTTTGGCTCACTGAGCGTCGACGCTCTCGTCAAAACTGCCTGGGTAACGCACCTCTTCTGGCCCTGCACACTAATGGCTACATTTTCGCCACTTAGGTGTACAGGGAGTGACCGCAACTAAACCTTATTGGAAATTCATTGTCAATGTGATTAACGCATTGTGGGCAGTTTTAAACGGATTATTGCCAAATCGCGTCTGGCAAACGCGCCTTATACGCAATAAGGAACACCAAACTGACTTAATGCAGCGTAAACATTATTGAAATTTGGTCTAAAATTACCAACGCCTTACGGCTTGGACCCAATCCCTTGAAACAAAAATCACTAGTGACATTAATTATTTGTGATCTAGGTACCAGAAATCGGGTTTTGTTAACATTTGCGGCTAACATTTAAGCCCTTTTACTGTATTTTTGTATCCAAGATTGAAGCTGACCCCCTGATGGGTCGCGATTTTTGTCCAAAGAACCTAACGATGTACACAGGTTCTCACACGCCGAAAAGGAATTTGCATAGGCATTGTGCCTGCGCATGAGGAGGTCCTCAGCCAGGCGGTTGGTAGATAACGGCAAGCTTCTAGGTAGCTGAACATGCAAAATCCACACATTCTGATCGTCGAGGACGAAGCCGTCACTCGAAATACACTGAAAAGCATTTTTGAAGCCGAAGGCTACGTGGTTTCTGAAGCCATTGACGGCGATGAGATGCACGACATTCTGAAAGCACACAAGGTTAGCTTGGTGATCATGGACATCAATCTGCCTGGTAAAAACGGTCTGCTTCTGGCCCGTGAACTGCGTGAGAACAACAACATTGCACTGATGTTCTTGACCGGCCGCGATAACGAAGTTGATAAGATTCTGGGTCTAGAGATTGGCGCCGATGATTACATCACCAAGCCATTCAACCCTCGTGAGTTAACCATCCGCGCACGCAACCTGCTGAACCGCATCGTTAACTCCGGCAAGCAGCCTGAAGATAAGCCTCAGGTTGAGCATTACCAGTTCAACGGCTGGACACTGGAAATCAACAGCCGCTCACTGGTTAGCCCAAGTGACGAGCCGTTCAAGCTGCCTCGCAGTGAGTTCCGTGCCATGCTGCACTTCGTAGAAAACCCTGGAAAGATCCTGTCACGTGCGGATCTGCTGATGAAGATGACTGGCCGTGAGCTAAAACCTCATGACCGTACCGTGGATGTCACCATCCGCCGTATCCGTAAGCACTTCGAAAGCCACCCAGAGACTCCGGAAATCATCGCCACCATCCATGGTGAAGGTTACCGTTTCTGCGGCCAGCTTGAAGAAGCTTAAGTCGATAGGAAAAATGCAAAAAAGCCGCTTAATGCGGCTTTTTTTGTGTCTGGAGACAGTGGCTCAAATTAAGATACCGACATCCCGCTCACTCGAAAACGATATGGGCTCTGTTATCTCAGCCATACCTCATATTTCAACGTGGTCATCTAAAGCTCGGTATCTTTGCCCCTACCGACTCAAGTATTGCTTCAACCCGGCAATGTCTTCATCTAAATGGGACTCAATCGCCTTGTACCACTCAAGGTGCGCACCTTCCCATTCGGGCTGGTCCCCATGCTGTAACAGCTGAGAAAATTCTTGAATTCGCTTTAGACCCACTGAGCCTGCCGCCCCTTTCAATTTATGCGCTTCACTGCACAGCAGTGGTTTATCCCCAGATTTAATCGCTGCAGCCATGGTCTGCAGGTATTCCGGAGCCATCTGCTCAAACATCACTACGCTCTTTAGCAATGTTGAGGCGCCAATGGCACTGCAGTACGCTTCCAACGTTGCTATATCCAACGTAGCTTCATTCGACTCAGCCATGTCCCGACTCCCAAAAAGTTGATGCTTATCCATCCAGCCTATCATAGCTAAGCTGCTTAATCAGTCAAAAATAAAGCTTTATAGTTCGAGTTATGGCCATCAAATGGTATGATAAAATGTCTTTTTTAATTATACGTTGAAAGTTCGATGCGAAGATTAACCGTTGCCTTATCAGTAATGTTAAGTTGCTGTTTGAATACAGTGGCAGCTTCTGAGATTCAACTACCTAAGCAGCAGTTAAAACCTTTCGAACTGACCGCGCAAGGCGTTCAACTGGATGACCAACTTCCGGTCTATCAATATGAAAAAAAGCTACTTTTCCCTCTTCAAGGTCTTTCAAGCAAGCTAGGAATCGACATTCAAGTCGATCCTCATTCACTCATCGCATCAGGATGGATAAAAGGTGAAAACGCTAACTTGATGCTGGATCTGAACAAAGACCAAGCCAGAAGAGGTTTTACCCAAATTCCAATCTTACCGGAATTGGTTTGGGGCAGGGATAATGTCGACATCTATCTGGAAGCCGGTTTTATCCAGCAGTTGTTACCGATTCAGATCACCGCCAACAATTTAAAGCAACGCATTAGCGTCAGCTCAACGGTTCCACTGCCCGCGGTTCAGCAGGCGATCACCCTAAACCAAGTGACCAATGAACCGGGAGAGTCCGAAGAGATCAGTGTCACGCCTTTTGATCCTGAGCACCCTCACGACTATCAAGCGATGACCCCGCCGCTATTTTACCTTCAAGGTGATGCGGCAATCGCTGGCGATGACTTCCTGACCCAAGACTACAATCTCAATCTTCTCAGTACCGGCGATCTGGGCTTTCATAGCTACGAATTTGGCTACCAGAGAACTCAGGGAGAGGACACTCAATATCGACTGCAGATCTCCAAAGACCTAGGAGACCTCGATGGCCGTCTGCCGGTTTCTGTTGGTGGTTATCAGCTGGGTGACGTTGAGTACTATGGTGACGACCTCAACCACGGCTACCTGTCTGGTCAAGGGGTAGTATTTGGCAATGCCGCCGATATAAACAACAACCGTTTTGGCCGCACCACCATTGAAGGCAATGCCCCAGAAGGATGGAGCATCCACCTGTATCGCAACCACGCATTGGTTCGCATCGACATTGCCGATGGCGATAACCGTTACGTCTTTAGCGGTATTCCTGTACTGGAAGGCTCCAACCTGTTTGAGATCCGCATGTTCGGCCCCAACGGTGAATACATGGTTCGCCGAAAGACCGTCCAAAGTGGTGGCCAGCGCCTCGGACAAGGGCAATGGAGCTACTCCGGCTTCTACATTGATCAAACCACGGATCTGTTTAATAAAAAGTCTCAACAAGAGATCGACCAGCTCAATATCCACCGCAGTTTCAATGGTCACCTTGAATATGGTCTGACGGACCAAATCACCGTTGGTGCGACCTACAGCCAGCAGAGCATTGATGAGTGGGGGCGCACCACCAACCGCAACTACTTTGGCGGTAACGTGGTGGCAAACTTCCTTAAAAGCACTTGGAACATGGAAGCTTCAACCCAGCAGGATGGCGGCACTGCCTACACCTTCGGCTGGCAAAAACGACTGGGTACAGATCACAGCGCCCGCGTCATGTACTACAACTTCAAAGATTTCGATTCCGATCTCTCTAAGGACCTTGCCCGTATTGGTGCCGATTCCAACCTGCGCGCCGAACTGGAAGGCAGTTTCAATGCTCAGCACCCGTTTCAATATAAAATTGGTGCCAGCTATCGTCAGGGCGATGACAGCTCTTATCTGATCGATTCTCGTGTATCGACTCAGCTAGGCAATATGGCAATCACCCACTTTTTGGCCTACGACAGCCACTTGACCGATTTTGACCGCTCAACCAGTGGCCTGTTATTGATCGATACTCCGATGCTGGACTGGAATCTAACCAGCGCTTTGAGTTACGAAAGTGGCAGTGGCATCACCGGCTTTAACACTGTGTTTCGCTGGCGCCCTTGGCGGGGCATTAACAACCAGAGTGTGGTGTACTTCGATGACCCAATCGACGATAAGAGCCGCTACGGTTATGAGCACCGCATTTCAATGACCTGGGACTGGTTCACGGCCGGCCTCAGCGGGCAGATCGATTCTCGAGGCGACTGGCAAGTCAGCGCCACCTCGGTCATCGCCCTAAACTATGAAGACTCTCGAGTACGCGGTGAGGACTACCGCCCTCAGGTTGCCGACATCAAAGTCAATGTGTTCATCGACAACAACAACAATGGCCGCTTTGACTCTAGCGATCAGCCACTCCAAGGGCTACACCTGCTTTCGTCACCCAGCTTACCTCACTCGGCCAGCAATGACATAGGCGAGATTCGACTCAGCCAGGTGAAATCCAACCAGCTCTATACCATCGCTCCCATTACGGAAAACCTTCCCGATAACCTCGTTCTCAGGGATGGGCCTATCGAAGTGATGCCGATGACCGGCAAGATGGTGACCGTGGATCTGCCACTGGTTGCACTTACCGACATAAAAGGCCAGGTGCTCAAAGATCACGATGACATGCCTTTGGCTGGAATTGAAATCAGCCTTAAAGACCTGCATCAACAACCACTGGCTAACTTAACGACCGGCAGTCGTGGCGAGTACGAATTTAGCAACATCAAACCAGGCTACTACCTATTGCAGATGCGCCCAGATCAACTGGACGACTATGGACAACTGCAGGAAGAGCCCCTGTTTCCCATCGCGCTGTCTGGACGCAAATTGGACCACCAGCAACGGGATCTTCGCATCAAGTACGTTGAGCAAGCTTCCCAAATCAATGTGGCTCAAGGCAACGTAGAAGAAACCCTGCCAACCCCAAAACAAGCTGATAAAGTACCGGAACTGGGCCAAGGCATCATGCGGATGGACAGTGAAGACTACACCATTCAGATCGCCGCTCAGAGAAAGGCATTTAATCTAAATAAGTTACGGGAAAATTACCCGCATCAATCTTTAGAACAGGTTACCGTCATTCGTGACGACCAACCCATGTACCTTCTGATTGCGGGTCAATACCCCAACGAACGCTCGGCACAATATGGCCTGCGCGACATTCCGAAAGAATTTGCCAATAACCTGCCTCTGGTAAAACCGGTTACGGGTCTGCAATACCAACACAACGTCTACCTCAAGTGGGCCAAGCGTAATAGTGCAGAGCCTCAGCAAATTGACGCCACTGATTGGCTAGGCCAACAACCGGCCGCCAACTTTACCTGGCAGCTCATGGCCGCTAAGCAACGGGCCAGCGCACTGACCTTAGCCAAAGAGCTCAACCTAGGGGACAACGTCCACATTCGCCACCAAAATGGCTGGTATCAACTGTTTTGGGGCAGCTTTGGGACTCGCGCCGAAGCCCAAGCGGCCTTGGCGGCGTTGAATAATGTCCCACAAAATCCATGGTTGCGCTCCATCGCCTCTCTAAGGTAAGTTTTGCTGCCTTACACTGAGCCTAGGCTCAACCCTACTCTAAGCACGGGGCGAGAGCCCTCTGCGGGTCGATTAAGCTAATCGTATAAACGCCAAAGTTTTTGACGGCGTCCCCTCGTGCCTCATGTTACAATCCGTGCCCATTAAGAAGTACGGCAATAGAAAAACGGAGTCTACGTCCATGGCGACAATCATGCCCGATGTGGCAAGCAGTGCCAAAGCCCAAATCGGCGGTACCCTGGATTGGGTGGGAATGAGCAATATTGAGTTGCCGTTGACCATCCGTGCTGATGATGGCCAACCCCGAGCTGTGAGCGCTAAAGTTGAAGCCTTCGTCAACTTACCTAATCCTCAGGCGAAAGGCATCCACATGTCGCGCCTGTACTTGGCACTGGATCAGATGTCCCTTGCCGGTGAGTTGAACCTCAACAGCCTAAAGTCTCTGCTGGACGACTTTATCTCCAGTCATGAGGCACTGTCTGACCGTGCTCGGGTGAAGATCAGCTTCGATTATCATCTGCGTCGCTCTTCGCTGCTGTCTGACAATAGCGGCTGGCGCTCCTATCCAGTGACTTTGGTTGGCAGCCTCAACCAAGGTAAGTTGAGCATGGAGATGAACGTGGACGTCTCCTACTCTTCAACCTGCCCATGCTCTGCAGCCCTGGCTCGCCAGTTGATTCAAGACGCTTTCAACACTCAGTTTGGCCAAGAGCAAAGCCTAACCCCAGAGCAGGTACAGCAGTGGCTAGGCACCACTCAAGGTGTTGTCGCAACGCCACACAGCCAACGCTCCATCGCCGAAGTGTGGGTAAAACTTGATCCCGAGATGGAAGAGTTGCCGATTGTCAGCTTGGTAGATCGCATCGAATCAGCGCTGCAAACGCCGGTTCAAGCTGCGGTAAAACGGGAAGATGAGCAGGAATTTGCTCGTTTGAACGGCCAGAACCTGATGTTTGTGGAAGATGCCGCTCGTCGCTTGAAATTAGCCCTAAACGACGATACTCAAATTCTCGACTTCTGGCTGCGAGTAAACCACCTAGAAAGCCTGCACGCTCATGATGCGGTGTCAGTAACCTGCAAAGGCTTGGCCGACGGCTACCAGCCATAAGTAGTAATAACGTTACTCACAAAAAACCGATGCCAGAGCATCGGTTTTTTTATACGCAAATGGCTAATTTGTTAGTGCAGAGCCCTGACCACCATCTCGCTTTAGGCGCTCAATGATGCCATTAAGCGCTAACCACTTATCTGAACACCACTCCGGCGCAATCAGCTCTGGCGGCTTGGCATAAGCGCTAACGCGGTGGTAGATCACCGATGTTGGCGTACGGCGAATCATCTCGGCAGCGATATCCATGTAGGCATCCGCTTGCATCAGCGCTAGGCGACCGGCTGCCAATTGTTTGGCCATGGTGCTGTTTTGAACCACATGCAGCGGATGCAGTTTCAGGCCATCGACTCCAACCTCAAGCACCTTATCTAGGGTTGTAAAAGCCTCTTCAGCGCCCTCACCGGGAAGCCCCATGATCAGGTGGGTGCACACCTTTAGGCCACGAGCCCGAGCTCGGCGGACGGTATCTTCATACTCAGCCCAGCCATGACCGCGATTGATGCGCTTTAACGTGGCATCATGGGCAGACTGCAGCCCTAACTCCAGCCACACTTCCATCCCCTGCTGCTGATATTCCACCAGCAGATCCAATACGTCATCGGGCACGCAATCCGGACGGGTCCCCACACACAGGCCAATGATGTCTGACACCGTTACCGCCTCTTGGTAGCGGCGCTTTAGCACCTGATACTCATCGTAGGTGGAGGTATAGGCCTGAAAGTACGCCATGTAGCGCTTATTCTCACCGCGACGCTGCTTACCCTGCGCCAACTGCTCAGCCACGGATTTTTGGCTACCAAACTCTCGGCTAAAAGAGGAGACATTGCAGAAGGTACAGCCACCGCGCCCAAGGGAACCATCTCGATTTGGGCAGGTAAAACTGGCATCGATGGTTAACTTATGAATCTTCGAACCATACTGGCCCTTCATGTAGTTACCCAACGTATGAACGTACTTATCCAAACCCATTGCAATTACTCGGTGGCGAAAAAGTGCGCCATTCTACTGAAAGGTGATCACCATCCATAGGAGGTGGATCACATCCCCAGCATTTATACGAAATGGTTATTCAGCGATAACGTTATGAAAAAATATGCAGTAACAAAAATTGAGCACAACAGCCTCATCTCAAAGAAACCACAGAGTTTATATGGATTAATTTTCGCTCAAGCCAGTGAACCATCACGAATTCAACCTCATTTCAAGTTTTACATGGGGCAAAAGAGAGGATATAGATCCTATATGCTTCCATTATCGAATCGACACCACATTCATACGGGCGTTTGACCTTTAGTCCACTCCTGAGTACCTTGAGTAGTTCGCCTGCATAATTATGTGTTGTTGATAAAAAGTTTTGCATTACGCGGAGGGGAAGGGTATGTCGTTACATCAGCCGAATTTTGAGCGAGAAAATTGTGGCTTTGGGCTCATTGCTCACATGGATGGCGAACCCAGCCACCGCATTGTCCGCACGGCCATTCAGGCTTTGGATCGTCTAAAACACCGCGGTGCAGTTGGCGCCGACGGTAAGACCGGTGACGGCTGCGGCCTACTGATGAAAAAGCCCGATGGCTTTTTCCAACACATTGCTGCCGAGCAAGGCTGGCGCCTATCCAGCAAATACGCCGTTGGCATGCTGATGATGAGCAAAGACCCTGTACGTCAGCAGCACGCCAAATCGATCATTGAACAGGAGCTAGGCAAAGAAACCCTGAGCGTTATCGGTTGGCGAGAAGTGCCAGTTAATGAAGCGGTACTCGGCAGCATCGCCATTCAAACGGTACCGGCATTTTGGCAAGTGTTTGTAAATGCTCCTGTGGGATGGCGCTCCAAAGATCTCGACCGCCGCCTCTATATGGCCCGTCGCCGTATCGAGAAGCTGCTGGTCGACGACGGTGATTTCTACGTCTCTAGCCTCTCCGGCCAGGTGGTGGTCTACAAAGGCCTGATGCTACCGGTGGATCTGCCGAATGTATTTCCGGATCTGGCCGACCTGAGAATGGAAAGCGCCATCTGTCTGTTCCATCAACGCTTCTCTACTAATACCCAGCCTCGTTGGCAGTTGGCACAACCGTTCCGCTATCTGGCCCACAACGGCGAGATCAACACCATCGCTGGCAACCGTCAATGGGCCAGAGCCCGTGCCTACAAGTTCGCTTCACCACTGCTGCCGGATCTGCACGACGCCGCGCCATTTGTAAACGAGCAAGGCTCTGACTCCTCCAGCCTAGACAACATGCTGGAATTGCTGCTTGCTGGTGGCATGGACATCAAACGCGCCATGCGTCTGCTGATTCCACCTGCGTGGCAATCTAACCCAGAGATGGATGACGAACTAAAAGCCTTCTACGACTTTAACTCCATGCACATGGAGCCCTGGGATGGCCCGGCGGGCGTCGTTTTGACCAATGGACGCCATGCCGCCTGTGCCGTAGACCGTAACGGCCTGCGTCCAAGCCGCTATGTGATCACCAAAGACCGCATTCTAACGCTGGCCTCCGAAGTGGGCATCTGGGACTATCAACCGGATGAAGTGGTCGAAAAAGGCCGCGTAGGCCCTGGAGAGCTGTTGGTTCTGGACAGCTTCTCCGGCACCCTAATGCGCTCTTTCGAGATCGATCAAGACCTAAAACAGCGTCACCCTTATGAGCAGTGGATGCGGGTCAACTCCAAACGCTTAACGCCACCGGAAACCTTAAGTGAAGACGCGCTGGGCTCTAGCAGCTTTGATGCCCAGCAACTCAAGCAGTATCAGAAACTGTTTAACTTAAGCCGTGAAGAGCTCAAACAGATACTGTGGCCTCTGGCCGCTGGCGCCCAGGAAGCCATCGGCTCCATGGGTGACGATACGCCAATTGCGGTGCTGTCCAAGCAGCAGCGCCATATCTGTGATTATTTCCGTCAACAGTTCGCCCAGGTGACCAACCCGGCCATCGACCCACTGCGTGAAAAGCACGTCATGAGCCTGGCCACCTGCATCGGTAAAGAGCAAAACCCCTTTAATGAGACCACAGGTCACGCCAACCGGGTGATCTTTGACTCGCCGGTGCTGCTCTATTCCGACTTTAAACAGCTCATGGCGCTGGATAACGAGCACTACCGCTCGGAAGTACTGAGCCTGCACTACCCTCAAACCGAAGGGCTTCAGACCGCCATCGAACGCACCTGCGTTGAAGCGATTCGCGCTGCCCGCGATGGTGCCACCATGGTGGTACTAAGCGACCGTAACTTGGACGCCAACAAGCTGCCAATCCCTGCTGCCATGGCAGTGGGCGCAGTGCAAAAAGCACTCGTTGATAATAACCTTCGCTGTGATACCAATATTCTGGTAGAAACCGCCAGCGCCCGCGACCCGCATCACTTTGCGGTACTGCTGGGCTTTGGCGCCACCGCCATCTATCCCTATTTGGCCTACGAGTCCATTGCCGCCATGCGCGCTTTAGAAGGTGAACAAACCAGCCTTCGCGAACTGCTGCTTGGCTACCGCGCAGGCATCAACAAGGGCCTGCAGAAGATTCTCTCCAAGATGGGGATCAGCACCATCGCCAGTTACCGCTGCAGCCGCCTGTTTGAAGCCATTGGCCTTAGCAGCGAGTTAACCGAGCTGTGCTTTAACGGCGTCACTAACCGCATCGGCGGGGCCAGCTTCGATGATATTGAAGCCGACCAGCAAGCGCTGCACAAAGCCGCCTTTGCACCGTTCTCACCTCTGAATCACGGCGGGCTGCTGAAATTTGTGCATGGCGGTGAATACCACTGCTTTAACCCCGATGTGGTTCAGGCACTGCAACAAGCGGTCACCAGTGGCAAGCAAGCCGATTATGACCACTACTGCCAACTGGTTGATGACCGTCCTGTGGCTACCTTGCGCGATCTGCTGGGCTTAAACCCACCGCAACAGGGGGTGGACAGCGATTGCGTCGAAGCCGCTGACAACCTCTACTGGCGCTTTGATACTGCGGCCATGAGTATCGGCGCTCTGGCTCCAGAGGCTCATGAAGCGCTGGCCGTGGCCATGAATCGCCTTGGAGGCCACTCCAACTCCGGTGAAGGTGGTGAGGATCCTCGCCGCTTCAATAGCCCAGGCAACTCCCGCATCAAGCAGGTGGCCTCTGGCCGCTTTGGGGTAACCGCCGCCTACCTGATGAGCGCCGACGTGATTCAAATTAAGGTGGCCCAAGGGGCTAAGCCCGGTGAAGGTGGACAGCTACCTGGCGATAAGGTCAGCACTGAGATCGCCACCCTGCGCTACTCGCGCCCAGGCGTGACGCTAATTTCACCGCCACCTCACCACGACATCTACTCCATTGAGGACTTAGCCCAGCTGATCTTCGACCTTAAGCAGATCAATCCCGAGGCTCGCATCTCAGTGAAGCTGGTATCGGAGCCTGGCATCGGCACCATCGCCTGTGGCGTGGCCAAAGCAAACGCCGACATGATCACCGTCTCCGGTTACGATGGCGGCACCGGTGCTAGCCCGTTAACCTCCATCCACTACGCCGGCAGCCCTTGGGAGCTGGGTTTGGCCGAGGTTCAACAAGCCTTAGTCAATAATGGCCTGCGCCACAAGGTTCGTCTGCAAGTTGATGGGGGCCTGAAAACTGGCTTAGATGTGGTTAAAGCGGCGCTACTTGGTGCAGAAAGCTTCGGCTTTGGCACTGCCCCAATGATCGCCCTTGGCTGTAAATACCTGCGAATCTGCCACCTGAACAACTGTGCTACCGGTGTGGCGACCCAGCGAAAAGATCTGCGTGATAACCACTATCACGGTACCGCTGACAAAGTGGTTAACTTCTTCCAGTTCGTCGCCGAAGATCTGCGCCGTCACATGGCCGCCTTGGGCGTGCGAGAGTTCAATCAGCTGATTGGTCGTACCGACCTATTGAAGCAGCTGAACGGGGAAACCAAACGTCAAGGTCAACTGGACTTGGCTCCGGTATTGGCATCAGCACCGGCGCCTGAAGGCAGTGCCCTGTTTGGTACCCAACGTAACCACCCAGACGACCCAGGAATCAAAAACCAACAGCTACTGGAGATGGCCAAAAACGCCATCGACGAAAAGCAATCTGCCAGCTTTAACCTTCAAGTGGCCAACACCGATCGCAGCCTAGGCGCTTCCGTTGCCGGCTACATCGCCGCTAAGTGGGGCAACCAAGGGATGCAGAACACACCGCTTGAGATCAAGCTCAGCGGCTCTGCGGGACAAAGCTTTGGGGTGTGGAACGTGGCCGGCATGAACCTGTCTCTCGCCGGCGATGCTAACGATTACGTGGGTAAAGGCATGACCGGAGGTCAGTTGGTGATCACGCCACCGCCAGGCGTCGCCTACCTGAGCCATAAGTCGGCCATTCTGGGTAACACCTGTCTCTACGGTGCCACCGGCGGCAAATTGTTCGCCGCAGGAACCGCGGGAGAGCGTTTTGCCGTTCGTAACTCCGGTGCCATCGCCGTAATCGAAGGCTGTGGCGACAACGCCTGTGAATACATGACCGGCGGCGTGGTTCTGGTGCTCGGTCGTACCGGCGTTAACTTTGGTGCCGGTATGACCGGCGGCTTCGCCTACGTGTTTGACCAGAAAAATGCCCTTGAACGCCGCCTCAACCCTGAGATGGTGGAAGCATTGCCGGTCATCGAACCGATGGTGCAACTGCACCTAAAACGATTGCTGGAGCAACACCTAGAGCTAACGGGCTCAGAGCGTGCCGCCGAGCTGCTGGCCGATTTCAGCAATTGGCTACCAAAGTTCCGCATCGTCAAGCCCAAAGCCAGCCACTTAGGGGATCTCATCAACATCGAGCAGAGCCAGGGCCTGCACGTTCAAGCGAGCTAAGGAGTGACCATGAGCAACGATTTTCAGTTTATCGACGTTGAGCGTCACGAACCGCAAAAGCAGGATCTGGCCACCCGCCAGCAGGAGTTTGTGGAGATCTATCGCCCGTTTGAGTCTCACACCGCTGCCGAGCAAGCCACTCGCTGCCTTGACTGTGGTAACCCCTACTGTGAATGGAAGTGTCCCGTTCACAACTACATTCCAGACTGGCTAAAGCTAATCCAGCAAGGGCGACTATTTGAGGCCGCCGAGCTGTCACACCAAACCAACTCACTGCCTGAGATGTGTGGCCGAGTTTGCCCTCAGGATCGCCTCTGTGAAGGCGCTTGTACCCTCAACGATGAATTTGGTGCGGTAACCATTGGCAATGTTGAGAAATACATCACCGATACCGCCATCGAGCAAGGCTGGAAACCGGATCTTAGCCAAGTGGTGCCACGGACAGAAAAAGTGGCCATTGTTGGCGCCGGGCCCGCTGGCCTAGGCTGTGCCGATGTGCTGGCCAGAAATGGCATCAGTGCCACCGTATTCGACCGCCAGGATGAAATTGGCGGCCTGCTGACCTTCGGCATCCCCAGCTTCAAGCTTGAAAAATCGGTGGTTCGCCGCCGCCGCACCCTAATGGAAGGGATGGGCATCACCTTTAAGCTAGGCGTGAGCATCGGCCAAGATATCCCATTCCAAACATTGCTGGATGACTATGATGCGGTGTTCCTCGGCATGGGCACCTATAAGGCGATGGAGGCAGGCCTTGAAGGCGAAGATGCCCAGGGCGTCTATCAAGCCCTGCCCTATCTCATCGCCAACACCAGTCAAGTTGAAGGCTACGATTGCGAACACCCCTTTGTCGATATGGCGGGCAAGAAGGTGGTGGTGCTCGGTGGCGGCGATACCGCCATGGACTGCGTTCGCACCGCGGTGCGTCAAGGGGCCGACACCGTCAGCTGTGCTTACCGCCGCGACGAAGCCAACATGCCCGGCTCCCGCCGCGAAGTGGCAAACGCTCGAGAGGAGGGAGTTGAGTTTCTATTCAACCGCATGCCTCTGGCCATCGAAACTGACGACCAAGGTCAGGTGACTGGCGTTCGCTGCTGCCATACCGAACTGGGAGAGCCTGACGCCAACGGCCGTCGTCGTCCAGAACCGGTTGCCGACTCGGAGCACCTGTTGGAAGCCGATGCGGTGCTTATCGCCTTTGGCTTCCAGCCCAGCCCAGCCCCTTGGTTTGGCGAGTTTGGCATCATCACCGCACCAAACGGCCGAGTGCAGGCACCGAGAGAGGGCAAATTTGCTTTCCAGACCAGTCATCCAAAGGTGTTTGCCGGCGGAGACATGGTGCGCGGCTCGGATCTAGTGGTAACTGCCATCGATGAAGGCCGTCACGCCGCCATCGGTATGGTAAACCTGTTCGACAGCCAACCTTAGATCCCCATCAGTATCAAGTGACGGCCTCTGCGGCCGTCACTTACTTTCTCTTACCTCCCGCCATAGTGCACGAGGTCGCGAGATCGGTTTATTGTCGCAAAAACAACACCGACCTTGTCTTACAAATGCTCGCTTACAACGGCCACAATAACCGCCTGATTTCACTTACAACCCTGCATTGACTCTGCCTCACCAGACATTTGTAATGTTACTTACGCACTATTTGCGTAAACAAATCAATAATTAACAAGGATTCGTTATGAAACACTACCTAATGGTTACGGCCTTCGGCCTAGGTCTGATCTTCGCCGGTGCCCAACCTGCCACCGCAACAGGTGCTCAAGGCTGCGTCACCACCTGCACCACCAAGTGCGACAACCCACCGCCAATTGAGCAGTGCGATGATCCTCGCACTCCTTACCGCGAAATGTGCCCATAAGGCGCAGCAATGAACGCCCTTTAAGGGCGTTTTTTCTCTGCTCTATGCTACACTGGCGCCACTGTTAACCTACCAAGAATCAACACCATGAAAATCGGTATTATTGGTGCCATGGAGCAGGAAGTTGCCCTGCTACGTAGCCAGCTTCAAGATCTCACTATTACCACCATTGCCAACATCGAATTCTACTCTGGCAATTTGGACGGTGCCGAAGTGGTCGTCACTCGCTCAGGAATTGGTAAGGTAACCGCCGCTATCGCAACCACGCTGCTGATTGAACGCTTTGCCCCAGACGCAGTGATCAACACCGGCTCTGCCGGTGGTTTCCGTAAAGAGCTGGCCATCGGCGATGTGGTTATCTCCTCCGAAGTGCGTCATCACGACGTGGATGTCACCGCCTTTGGTTACGAAATGGGACAGCTACCCAGCCAGCCAGCCGCTTTTCTTCCCGCCGCAAACTTAGTCGACGCCGCCAAGGCCTGCATCGCCGAGGTTGGCGAAGTGAACGCCATCGAAGGGCTGATCTGCACCGGCGATAGCTTTATTGCTGATCCTGAGCGCACCAAAGTGATGCTCTCCCACTTCCCAGCAATGGCCGCCTGTGAAATGGAAGCAGCCGCTATCGCACAGACCTGTCATCAGTTCCAGATGCCTTTCGTGGTCATTCGTGCCATCAGCGACAACGCCAATGACGATTCTGCCGTGGATTTTGACAGCTTCATCGTTAAAGCCGGTGAGCACTCCGCCAAAGTAGTTATGGCCATGGTTAGTCGATTGGCAGCCCAGTAATGATCCAAGAGCTCGGCCCGTTTTATGACTGGCTAATGCCACCATTGGTACTAACGCTGGCGTTTATCGTCAGCTTAGTGCTGCCAGCCAAATTCCAATTGGCCACTTGGATCCACCTAGTGGCCGACGCCCTGACCCAGAAAGTGCTCAATCCGCAGCGGGATGCCACCCAGCAACGTCTCGCTGGCTGGCTCTCTTTGACCATGATATTGCTGCCGTTTGTAGGCATCAGCGCCGCCATCATTCACTTGGCAGCTTTCCCTCAAGTCTTTGAGCTGCTGCTCATCGCCCTCTGTTTGCCCGGTAGGCTGCAATGGAAGCGCCACCAACAATTGGCCACAGAACTTCATCTGGGACGTAAACAGCAAGCACGTCTGACTCTAGCCCCTTTCACTCTGAGACAAACCGATAAGCTCAGCGAGGTTGGGCTATTAAAAGCCGCCATTGAAAGCCGGCTAACTCATGAAGCCAGCACCACCTTTTTGTGGTTGTTGTATTACCCTCTACTGGGCTTAGAGCTCACCTTGACGATGGCCATCATTCAGATGCTGCACCGCCATTGGTTCATTGGCCGAAAAGATTATCAGCACTTCGGCATGGGGCCCGCCTTGCTCTCCTTTGCCATCTTGATGCCCATTAACCTGCTATTAGGGCTCACCCTTAGCTTGTATGGCAATACCCGAGCCTGTCTGCAGCAGTTGCCAAAAACCCAGTGGCAAACCCAAGGCGGCCGTAATTGGCTTCTAACGGCCATGGCCTATTACCTTAACGTGCAGTTAGGTGGCCCTTGGCAGCTGGACGACCGTCGTTTGGAGTTCGCTCGTTTAGGCCCAAATATCAGCCCTCAACCTCAGGATCTGATTCGTGCCGATAAGCTGGTCAACTTAGCCAGTTGGCTGTGGCTCGCCATGGTCAATCTGATTGCCATCTCCGTGTCTTTGATGATGGTGGCTCCGCAATAACATCCTATTGCGAGTCGCGGTTTTGTGGCAGAAAAGCCACTACAAGTGTCGCCGCAGAGTGGGCTCAGTTAGCTAGCCCACTTTGACGTAAACCATTACAATGCAGCTCCAAAATTCTGAGTGGAAAATCTGACGTTGAACGAGTTTGTCTATTTCGCCGATCTATTCGGCACCGCTGTATTCGCCATCTCCGGTGCACTCGCGGCCGGACGACTTCGTATGGACCCCTTCGGCGTTACCGTACTCGCTGCAGTTACCGCCATTGGTGGCGGCACCATTCGAGACACCATACTCGGCGCCACTCCCGTATTTTGGATCACCGACACCAACTACATCTGGGTTATCTTGATCACCGCCGTCGCCGTTATGGCGCTGGTTCGCTGTCCAAGGCGCCTCTCCGGTACCTGGTTCCAACTGGCCGATGCGTTTGGGTTAGCGCTGTTCACCGTCATCGGCGCCCAAAAAGCCTTAAGCTTTGGTACCTCGCCAATGATCGCCGTGATGATGGGGGTGATGACCGGTGTGGTTGGCGGTATGATTCGAGATGTGCTGTGCCGCGAGATCCCTCTGGTGCTGCGAAAAGAGATCTACGCAACGGCTTCCATTGTTGGGGGGATTTTGTATACCATCAGTCTAGCACTGCAGATAAGTCAGGTTCCAGCGATGCTTATTGCCATGGCGGGCGCACTCATTATTCGAGTTGCTGCCATCTATTGGAGCCTGTCACTGCCAGCGTTTGAGCTAAACAGCCAATCCAAATAACAATGATATAAGGGGACACCAGTGAAGTTTTGGCCAATATTGATAATGTTGTTTTCTATCATTGCCGGTCAGGCCAAAGCCGATATCGTTCCCGAACAGGTGGAAGCTCCCTCAAAACAGATTCCAGATGCGATTCAATTGGCAAACGAGTATCTCGCTGCATTAACCGCACGCGACTACGGCAAGCTGTCTCGCTTCTACTCAAGGGAAACCAAATTTGTTGATCGCACCGCCAAAAAGACTCTCACCGGCGGCAGTGATATCCTGACCTTCCTCCGCCGCATCCACGTTTATACCTTGGACTACAGCTTTGAGGTAGACCACGCCTTCCATTCCGGTTCCCTCGTGGTCTACATCGGCACCTACAAATACAAGTCTCGTGGGGATCTGTTTGGCAAGCCTGGGCAGAATATCGAATTACAAATTCCAGGGGTTACCACCATCGAAGTGGACCTCAACGATCGCGAGATCAAAACCCACACTGACCTGCTGGACTACGACACCATGAGAGATCAGTTGGCGGCGCAGTAGATCAATCTAGCTAGGGTCTGTTTATCTTTGGTGATGAAATTTTGGTCTAGGATAACGGCTTTTTAATCAAGGAAAACGATTAAAGGCATAGTGGTTATACGTCGAAATCGTTTGACGCAGAGTAAAAGCCGTTAGTCAGACCCCGAAGGGCGCCCAGACACTCATTGTTTGCCATCTAACCTGACACAAGCAGTTAAATTCAGAACAAAAGAGGCAATTTGTCGCGCAAAAATGAGCAAGAAAGGTCAACAGCCCCTAATGACTTTCAGAAATATACCACTGCAGAACGGCACTCAAGCCCAATGCCACCAATGCGCTTGGCTGGCTCCACAGCCAAGCCGCCAGCGACCAACTGCTGCCGAACAATAGTGGCAGCAGCAGATAACAAAACAGCATGCCCCCTAACAGGCTCCAAAGGCTAAATAGCGGCAGGCGCAATTTGATACCAGCCCAGGTATAACTGACCCAAACGGGACTGAAGATCACCAGTGCATCCTGAACAATGGCCACCGCATACCATGAGGTGGCAAACATCCACGGCGACAGCTGCTGCAGAGCCCATATCAACGGCAGGCAGAGCAACATCAAGCCAAAACCAAGTGCAAGCTGAGTAAACCACGTCATCGAAACAGACCTACCATTGCTTCTTCGCAGCACCTTAATACAGCGCTTAGGAGCACGTTTGTATTAAGCAGAGAGCCAATTTGAGCATCAAAAAAGGCCGCATTGTGCGGCCTTGTTTCATCACTTCAGGGTGATTCTAGCAAACTTTCGCTTGCCCACCTGATACACGGCGACGCCCGCCTCAGGTACCAGTTTAGTATCCTCTACCTTATCGCCATCGATCTTCACCGCACCTTGACGGATCATGCGCATGGCGTCTGAGGTGGATGCCACCAAGTTCGCTTCTTTCAGCAGGTTGGCAATGCCCATGCCCGCGTCAAATTCCAGCTCGTCCATCTCATCAGGGATGGCGTTCTTCTGGAAGCGTTGAATGAAGTCCTGATGAGCGCCCTCTGCAGCGGCTTCGTCGTGGAAACGTGCGATGATCTCTTTCGCCAGAGCGATCTTGATATCACGAGGGTTGGCACCGTTAGCCATATCGGCTTTCAGTTGCTCAATCTCTTCCAGCGGACGGAACGACAGCAGTTCGTAGTAGTTCCACATCAGCTCGTCACTGATGGACATGATCTTACCGAACATCTCGTTGGCCGGATCAGACACACCAATGTAGTTATTGGCAGATTTGGACATCTTCTTAACGCCGTCCAGACCCACCAGCAGTGGCATGGTGATCACCGTTTGTGGGCGCTGACCTTCGTCTTTTTGAAGCTCACGGCCCATCAACAGGTTGAATTTCTGGTCGGTACCGCCAAGCTCAACGTCAGCTTCCAGAGCCACGGAATCCCAGCCTTGCAGCAGTGGGTACATAAATTCGTGGATTGCGATCGCCTGGCCGCTGCCGTAACGCTTTTTAAAGTCATCACGCTCGAGCATACGAGCCACGGTTTGCTTCGACGCCAGACGCAACATGCCGGCGCTGCCCAGCTCGTTCAACCAGCTGGAGTTAAACTCGATGCGGGTCTTAGCCGGATCCAGAATCTTGAACACCTGCTCTTTATAGGTTTCAGCGTTGGCCAATACCTGCTCACGAGTCAGCGGAGGACGGGTGGTGTTCTTACCAGATGGGTCGCCTACCATGCCGGTGAAATCACCGATCAGGAAGATCACTTCGTGACCCAGCTCTTGGAACTGGCGAAGCTTGTTCAAGATCACCGTATGACCAAGGTGGATATCAGGAGCCGTTGGGTCGGCACCCAGCTTCACTTTTAGGGGTTTACCCTGCTTTAGTTTCTCAACCAGATCCTCTTCAACTAGGATCTCTTCGGTGCCGCGTCGGATCTCTGCCAACGCCCGTTCCAACTCGCTCATCAAGCCACTCCGCCGGTGTTACGTGTATATACTAAAGCCAGTCATGTTACTGGTTAGGCAGAATAAAGGAAAGAGTGTAGACTAAGCTGTTCGACCGCTTTACCCAGTGTTTGGGTGATTAATATCAGAATTTTGTGCAAATCTTTGATGACTAGAAAACAACACCGCTCAAAGTCGACTCAATTTCGCTCTTGGCTGGCACTTTTTTGGCAACTGCCTCGCCCACACAAATTAGGCGTAATGTCTGCATTCGGCCTGATTGCGCTGATGTTAATCTTGCCGTCAGGCAAAGAGTTGGCCGCGGAATTTGTTGAGCCTCTGCCGCTCAACCAGCGCCTCCCTTTGGAGGTGAATGTCTCCTCTTCTCCCGTGACGATCCAGGCCTCGCTGGATTGGAGCAATTACACCCTCGGAAGTGGCGATAACCTGGCTAAACTGTTTGACCGCGCAGGCCTCTCTCCACAACAGCTTTATCGCATCACCCAACTCCCCATTGCCAAAAAGCGCCTCAGCAAGGTTAAGCCGGGGCAAACCATCGAACTGGGCCGCGATGACCGCGGTGAACTCCAAGAGCTGCGCTACGCCATCGATCGTAAACAAACCCTGATCATCAAATCCGAGGATGGAGAATACCAAGAGCGCATCGATACCAAAGAGGTCGAGCTGCGCAGCCATTTCGCTGCGGCCACCATCAACAGCAACTTCTGGAATGCGGGCATCGATGCCGGCATGAGCCCGAACCAGATCATGAGCCTGGCGGGGATATTTGGTTGGGATATCGACTTCGCCCTAGATATTCGCAAGGGCGACACCTTCAAAGTGCTGTATGAACAGGAGTTCATCAACGGCCATTATGTAGGTGAAGGACAGATCATCGCCGCTGAATTTACCAACCAAGGCGACAGCTTTAAGGCGGTACGCCACACCGACGGCAACTTCTATTCCGACAAAGGTAAGGCGATGCGCAAAGCCTTCCTGCGAGCACCGGTTCAGTTTAATTACGTTAGCTCAAACTTTAATCCACGTCGTCTGCACCCGGTTACCAAGCGAGTACGCCCTCACAATGGCACCGACTACGTCGCCCCAGTAGGCACCCCAATCATGGCCGCCGGTGACGGTAAGGTGATTAAGTCTGCCTACAACAATCTCAACGGCAACTACGTATTCATTCAGCACGGAAGCAAGTACGTCACCAAGTACCTGCACCTGAAGAAACGTAAAGTGAAACAGGGGCAGCGCGTAAAACAGGGACAAACCATCGGTCTGCTTGGCTCCACAGGGCGAGTGACTGGCGCCCACCTGCACTATGAATTCCTCGTAAATGGCACCCACCGCAACCCACGTAAAGTGAAACTGCCGGAAGCGGAAGACATTAAGAGATCAGACCGCCAAGCTTTTCTCGCCTTTGCTGGCGATCAGCTAGAGCAACTAGAGCACCGCCATCAACTGCAGCTCGCCATGCGCTAACACCAAAAAAGGCCGCAAACGCGGCCTTTTGTCTATCTAAGCTTAATTACATCAAATAGTTGGAGTCTTGTTGGTAATCCGTGTCCGACACTCGCACGTCACCGGAGCCATCGCCTTCGATGGTGAGCCCTTTGGCAGAGTTCACCTCAATGTCACCGGAGCCGTCGCTGACACTTACCCAAGCCTCGGCTCGATTGATCTCAATGTCGCCAGAACCGTCGTTAATCTCAATCTTAGGAGAGCGCGCCGAGCCTGCGGTTAGATCGCTAATGCGAATGTGACCAGAACCGTCATTAATTTCAGCAAAACGTTGAATACGCTGCAGATCGATATTGCCTGAACCGTCGTTAATCTCTACCCCAGCGTTAACGCCATTGATAACAATATGCCCAGAGCCATCGTTCACCTCTACCTCAGCACCAATGTTCGCCAGCTCGATGTTGCCACTGCCATCGTCCACGGACACTTCCCCATCAACGTCGGCAATGCGGATGTGACCACTGCCATCGGCTACCGACAACTCACCGCCGATATTGGAGACATTGATGTCACCACTGCCATCACTGATCTCAAGGTCTAAGCTGCGGGGTACTCGAATGGCAATATCGATAAATGGAGACTCAGAACCGCTGCAGCTTCCCCCCTCTTCGATGTAGGCTTTAAGTACCGCTTTGCTGCCCTTTTTTAGCAGTTCAAATCGGTAGCTATCTGGATCGCCCACATGCAGCTTTCCCACAACCTCAATGTGACTTCCGCTGACGCCCTCAACGGTCATGGTTCCTGCGCCAGCTTCAATATCTAACATCGAAACCGAGCCAGCCTCAAGCGTTAGGGTTTGAGATTGAGGCTGCCCTTGATAACAGCGTTCAGCAGCACTAAGGGAAAAACTCGCTGCTGCCACTAGCGCAGCAACTGAACATAACGTCATGACGGTTTTCATTATTCATCCTTGGTTTCAATTAATGATGGCAGTAACAAAGCAAAAAACCGGCCAAAAAAAATAATTAAATAAATTCAATATCTTGATGTATTTTCACCACTAGCCAGCTGTGCCAGTTTCGCCAATACGAGGTCAAAATAGCCAATACCTCTTAGGCAAAACATACTCACTGATGAGTAATTTTGATAGCTTAATCGGCAATTCAAAACCACAAGGACGTGACAATGAAGCCCCTACTATTGCTCCTAAGCCTGCTGAGCTTCAGCACCCTAGCGATAACGGAAAGTGCCCCAATCCCCCTGAGCATCGGTGAACAGTGGCAGTTTGAATCCACCGCCCTAGGGGAAAGTCGTACCATCAACGTGTACCTTCCCCTGAGTTACCACAAAGGCGAGAAAGACTACCCCGTTATCTACCTGCTTGACGGCTCCATGGATGAGGATTTCATTCACATCTCGGGCTTGGTTCAATTCGGCAGCTTCTCCTGGGTCAACCAGCTGCCGGAGTCCATCGTGATCGGCATCGCCAACGTAGACAGAAAACGCGATTTTACTTACCCAAGCTCCGATGACATCGACCGACGAGAGCTCCCAACCTCCGGCGGCTCTGCAGCATTCATTAAGATGCTGGCAGAGGAACTTCAGCCCCTTATCGCCTCCAAATATCGAACTCGCGGCCAGCAAACTCTAATAGGACAGTCCCTCGGCGGACTGCTGGCTACCGAGGTGTTGTTAACCAAACCGGAACTGTTCAATCACTATGTGATCATCAGTCCGAGTCTCTGGTGGGATAAACGAGGGTTGCTGAGCCAGCCATATAAACACGCACCACAAGTGAAGTCGGTGTATGTGGGAGTGGGAAAAGAGGGGGAGGTTATGACAGAGCTTGCCAGAGTCCTGCACCGAAAATTAGCGCAGGAGCCACAGCGCCAGTTCTCTATTCATTTTGGTTATTTCGAGCAACTGGACCATGGCGACACCCTGCACTTGGCGGTTTACGACGCCTTCGAAAAGCTGTTTCGACCTAGTTTGTAAACCTATTCTTCAAGCTGCTGATACTGCTGCATGTTCATCTTTTTGGCGAGATCTTCCGGCGTGTGATGACACAGACCGCAGTCCTTAGCTAAGGTCTTGGCACTGGGCAGTACGGGAGGCAGATCGTCTCCCTCTTTCCAGCGATGACAGTCCATGCAGCTCACCGCATCTAGATGATCCTCGGTATCGATCCAGATGTGGGCCGGTGTCAGTTGCCATTTCTCATCATGACACTCATTGCACCCTTCAATCGCCAAAGCTCCGAAAGAGAGCAGCGCAAGCCCCCCTATCCATAACTTGTTCATACACCCACCTCATAACAACGGGTAATAACAGATGATTTTGCTGACCATCTCGTTCATAAACCATTGTATGGACTGGCAGTTTTTTAGATATTGAATTAGCAGAAGAGTGTTATGAAGGCCGCTAATTTCAGCAACTCATGGGCAAATTGCAGTAGATGGAAATCACATTAATGATGAAATAAGAGCACAAAAAAAGCGCCAGATAGGCGCTTTTTTGCTAACCGAAGCACTTAGATTGAGAAGGAAGCGCCGCAACCGCAAGTGGTAGTCGCATTCGGGTTATTCACGAAGAATCGGCTGCCTTCTAGCCCTTCGGTGTAATCAACCATGCCGCCAACCAAATATTGAAGACTCATGGCATCGACCAACAGGGTTACTCCCTCTTTTTCGATAGTGGTATCGCCGTCATTTACGGCTTCATCGAAGGTAAAACCGTACTGGAAACCACTGCAACCACCACCGGTTACGTATACCCGCAATTTCAGGTTCGGATTTTCCTCTTCCTCCAGCAGCCCCTTAACCTTAAGAGCGGCGGCATCGGAGAACTGAATCGGCATCGCTTGTTCTGCTGCAGCTGTCATGTTTACCTCTAATACATCTTTCTGCGGAGGATTATCTAATACCCGAGTAATAGGTTCAAGTTTTGTCCACTATCTCTGTTTAACTGCCCAACAACGTGGCCACGTCGAAACTGGATTGGGTCGACTTTGACTTGCCCTTACCGCGAACCTTAACGCTCACTTCAAGCTTCTCTGGAGTAAAACCCTCCGGCAGGGTTACGCTGCCATCAAGCTCCTGAAAATAGCGAAAAGCAAACGCCAGTTTAGAGGCATCAACACCATAGTCTTCAAACTTCAGCGTCTTAGTTTTGCCCTTCAGACTGCCAATGATGCGAATACTCACACTGCCTTTGGCAAAGGTTTTGCGCTTCTTCTGTTGGGTTAGCAGCACCTGAAAACGATAGTGACCCGGGGCCGCGCTCGACTCCAGCGCCACTTTTTCAATCAAGACACCGTCAACGCTTCGCTCCGGTGCCATCACGTTCTGATAGAAGCTCAGCTCAGTTTTCAGCATTGCCGCCTCTTTACGCAATGCGGTCATCGCTTCAATGGTTTCATGCTGAGCTTGGCGCTCCGCTTGCAGCTCAATTTCCAGCGCACCATGGGATTCATTCAAGCCTCGAATTCGCTCTTTTTGCAGCCCGGCCTCGATCTGTAAAACTTCAACGTTTGACTGCAGTTTCCAAAGCTGTGGCTGAGCAGCTAGGTAACCAAGGCCAATCGCCGCAAGGGTGCCTAGCACCAAAAACGTCCCTCGAGGACGAAAGCTTTGCTCTAGGTGAACCAGGGCGTGCCAACGGTGTTTCCATCTCTGCATAGTGAATTCGCATTTTTGTTGTTAAACTTTAGCCACTTAAAGTCGAGAGTGCCCAATGCTAAAGAACAACCTGCAATTGCACCACCCGAAACTCAGCTACCCAATCTGTTTGCTGGGGCTGCTAGTGGGGGTTGCGGCAGCATTGTTGCTGGTGCTATTTCGGGCCATTATCGACTTTGGCCATGGGCTAATCCTTAATAATCCAGACGATTTTAGCGATCTCCCCCTACTATGGCGAGCCATTCTGCCCATATCTGGGGCGATCATCATCGCATTAATCGCCCGAATGACCGCCAGCAAGTACCGACGCCTCGGCATCGCCTATGTTATCCATCGCATTAAGATGCATTACGGCCGTCTCCCCTTGGGCAATGCGACCAATCAATTTTTCAGCGCCATTGTCGCCCTGGGCTGTGGCTTCTCCGTGGGACGGGAGGGGCCGGCAATTCACCTAGGTGCCACCGTTGCCACCAGCTTTGCTCGCCGCTGGCAACTGCCTGACAACGCTTTAACTATTCTCGCCTCCTGCGGTATTGCCGCGGGCATTAGCGCCACGTTCAACTCTCCCTTGGCGGCGGTGCTGTTCGTATTGGAAGTGGTGCTGCGGGAGTATCGCATTCACAGCTTTATTCCCATTCTGATCGCCTCAGTTACCGGTAGCGTCATTACCCAGAGCATCTTCGGCAATGTGCACCATTACGAAGAGCTGTTTATCAGCGCCATTCCCATCGCCCAATATCCATTTTTAGTGGTCAGCGGCCTGCTGATCGGCACCATCGCCGCCGGCTTCAGCCATGGGCTAATCTCTCTTACCGAGTTCACCCGCAAATGGCCAATAGCCGTTAAGTTACTGCTTGCAGGCATCGCAACCGCGGCCATCGGCTGGCAACTGCCACAAGCGCTGGGCACCGAACATGGCGCCTTGACCATTGCCCTTGGGGAAAACCCGGGGCTGGCTCTGTTGTTTGCCCTGCTGGCCGCCAAAATTTTAGCCACCATTGCCGCCATCGGCTTGGGCATTCCCGGCGGTATCATCGGCCCACTCTACGGTATCGGTGCCATCATCGGCAGCCTGCTGGCTTGGCTCATGGTGCCTTGGTTCCCCGAACTTCAAGCTTATATTCCCCTTTATACGGTTCTGGGTATGACGGCCATGATGGGAGTCTGTTTGCACGCCCCCTTGGCGGCGCTGCTGGCACTCTTGGAGATGACCCAAGATGCGGCAATTATTCTGCCGTCGCTGTTGGTGACCATTCCAGCCTACCTATTGTCTTTCGTTGGTTTTGGCTCCCGCTCCATCTTCCTGCAACAGCTTGACGCCATGGGATTGGAGTATCGGGTATCTCCCACGCTGCAGGGTCTGCAGAAAACCGGCGTATTGGCACTGGCCGACCGACAGTTTGTCATTGGCAGTCCGCAGCAAAGTGATGAGCAGTTGCTAACGCTGATGCAGGAAGCCAATCAACAGCGATTGCTGCTACGCCACTCTGATCGCTGTGAACTGGTTAGCCTTCACGCCAACTACAGCAGCGATGATGCTCCCCTCGATAGGACGGTTGCCCACCCGCTGCCCAACACCGCCACCTTGGCTGAGGTGTATCTGCTGCTCAATAAAAATCGCCGTCAGGCGGTCTACATCCATGACGGCAACGTTGATCACCCCATTGGCCTGCTCACTTGGTCCATGCTCAGAAAAGAGATTCGAGCCGGCCGTTTCTAGCAACGGTTGGCCAGAATCAATCTATTTTAAAGAATGATACGACCCCGTTTAAACGAAGTTTTCGTTTTTCATTGGCGCCACGTAGGTGAACCACACCTCGCCTATAGCTACAGCCATAAAGCTGTGATGCAACTCCTTGCCACACCGGTCACATAATGCCAACCTTAGCGGTCTGTTCGGGAACTGTATTCAAACGAAGATTGTCGTTAACATAGGCTCCCAAACCCCAATTTTCCTAGAGTCGAGTAATCTCGGCTTGTGTTAGCTCATTGCAACGGGGACGCTGGCAAGCAACCCCACCCAGGAAGGATAAAGATGAATCGCTCCGAAACTCTGTTTGAACAAGCCCAAAAGACCATTCCGGGCGGCGTAAACTCGCCAGTTCGTGCTTTTAAAGGTGTTGGTGGCACCCCAGTATTCATTGAGCGCGCCGACGGTGCCTACCTGTACGACGTCGATGGCAAAGAGTACATCGATTACGTTGGCTCCTGGGGCCCGATGATTCTGGGTCACAACCACAGCGCCATCCGCGAAGCCGTAGTAAAAGCCGCTGAAAATGGCCTATCATTTGGCGCGCCAACCGCCTCCGAAGTGGAGATGGCGGAACTGGTATGCGACATCCTGCCTCACGTTGAGCAGGTTCGTATGGTGAACTCAGGTACTGAAGCCACCATGAGCGCCCTGCGTTTGGCTCGTGGTTTCACCGGTCGCGACAAATTCATTAAATTCGAAGGCTGCTACCACGGCCACGCCGACTGTCTGCTGGTTAAAGCTGGTTCAGGCATGCTGACCTTCGGTGAGCCAACCAGCCCAGGCGTGCCCGCCGATTTCGCCAAGCACACCCTGACCGCAAACTACAACGATCTGGACTCCGTTCGTGAACTGTTCGAGTCAAACCCAGGCCAGATCGCGTCCATCATTCTGGAGCCAGTTGCAGGCAACATGAACTGCATCCCGCCCGTAGAAGGCTTCCTGGAAGGTCTGCGCGCTCTGTGTGATGAGCACGGCGCTCTGCTGATCATCGACGAAGTAATGACAGGCTTCCGCGTGTCTCTGACCGGCGCTCACGGCCACTACGGCGTGCGACCTGATCTGCTGTGTCTAGGTAAAGTTATTGGTGGCGGCATGCCTGTGGGCGCCTTCGGTGGCCGAGCTGACGTTATGCAACATCTGGCTCCAGCTGGCCCGGTATACCAAGCCGGCACCCTGTCTGGTAACCCTATCGCCATGGCGGCGGGTATGGCTCAGCTGAACCTGCTGCGCGAATCTGGTCTGTACGAAGCACTGGCAGCCAAAACTGAGAAGCTGGCTCTGGGCCTAAAAGCAGCAGCAGACAAAGTGGGCGTGCCAATGAGCGTCAACTACGTTGGCGCCATGTTCGGTTTCTTCTTCACCTCTGAAGAGAAGGTAACCGGTTACCAGCAGGTAACTCAGTGCAACATGGAGCAGTTCAATGCATTCTTCCACGGCATGCTGGAAGAGGGCGTAAACTTGGCACCGTCTGCCTTTGAGGCGGGCTTCCTGTCTATGGCGCACTCCGACGCTGACATCGACGCCACCATCGCCGCCGCAGAGCGTGTGCTGGCTAAGATCGCGTAAACTCGCTTAAATACAGAAAAAGGCAGCCTCGGCTGCCTTTTTTAGTGCTCAAAAACAAAGCGCGAAAGATCAAAGGGCTTGCATCTAAAGCGCAGTAATCTCAAAAACTCACTCATTTTCGACTTTACTTATACTTCCAGCTAATGGAGGTACCGATGAAGTATTTAATCCCTATTGCTGCCCTACTTCTCTGCGCTTCTGCCCACAGCGTCAGCTTTCAAGCCGCAGACAAACAGTTCGCCACGAAGATGTGCATGCTCGCCGCTAAAGGCACTCCCGCTCAACTGCATCAGGCTGTCGCGAACTCACAGTACAGCTACCTTGGTATTCAAAAAAAGATCCAGTGTAATGGCTTGAGCATTGGCGAGTTTGCCAAACGCCACAGCCCCTATGCTCGGGTAATTAAGCGCCTGAACCGCAGATAAAAAAACACCCCGCGTGGCGGGGTGTTTTCATCATTTATGAATGCGGTAGAGGTGAACGGTTATCTCTTCGCGATCATGGTAGAGGTGCTTAGCCTGTATGCCATATCGCACACCCGCTTTACGCAGCATGGCGGTCATTTCACCAAAGCACTCCGCCACCGCCTGATAACGCTGTTTCATCGGCAGCTTCAGGTTAAAGATGGTCTCTTTACACCAGCCTTCGATGATCCAGGTTGCCATGCGCTGAGCCACCTTATGAGGCTGATCCGCCATGTCACACACCATCCAGTGAATGCGAGGATCCTCAGGAACATATTTAAAGCCATCTTCAGGGAAATAAGTTACCTGACCGGTCTCCATCAGGCTTTCCGCCATCGGGCCGTTATCCACGGAGTTAACGAACATGCCACGACGCACTAGCTGATAGGTCCAGCCTCCAGGGCACGCCCCCAAGTCAACGGCACGCAAACCACCACACAAACGCTCTTCGGCCTCCTCTTCATTGAGGAACACCAGAAACGCTTCGTCCAACTTCAAGGTTGAACGGCTTGGGGCGTCCGATGGGAATTTCAGCCGCGGAATACCCATGTAGAACGGCGAACCATTATCCGAACGACTGTAACCCACATAACCATTTTGGTTGTCAGTCAGAAACAGATGGATGCGCGGCATCTTATCTTTCTCTTTGGCCGTCAAGATCCCCTGCTTACGCAGCGCCTGACGCATAGGAACCGCCAGCTTCTTACAGAACGGCAGCACCTGACGATAGGCATCGCCATCGGCAGATTCCACCCACAGTAGACCAGACTTTGGCAGCGACTTGGCGTGGGCCAGAACCGCACCAACGCGATCGCCCAGAGGCATGTCGCTAAGCTGACCGACCACCACAAACCAGCTGCGAGCAAAGATAAGACGACTAAAGTCCAGCTCGGACATCAATCGCTCCGCATCGCCCTCTTGGTAACACTCGAACAGCACAAAGCCGCTGCCCGCTTCCAAACGGGAAAAGCCATAAACTTCTAACGTAGCGGCGCTGTCTTGGATCTCCGCCGCACACTCTTTTTCAAAACCTGGACGGCAATGCAGTAATACCGTGTTCATCTGTCTCTCTCCCATTGCCACGCAGCCACCAGTAAGGTGAACCAACCCAGAATTAATAAACTGCCCCCGATGGGGGTGATGATGCCAATTCCCTTGGTTCCCAACAGCACTAAAGAGTAGATGCTGCCACTAAATCCTAAAATCCCTGCGGTGATCAGGCTGCCAGCCACCAGTAAGATGCGGCCGCCCCACTGGCGGAACCACAACGCTACAGCCATCAGCAGCAGGCAGTGGAAGAACTGGTAGCTCACCGCAGTGTTAAAACTCTCAACTAAGTAGGGTGGCGCCACTTTCGCCAACCCGTGGGCACCGTAAGCGCCCAAACCCGTTGCCGTCATTCCCAGAAAGGCAGCAACGGCCATCAATAATCTGTGCATCATGTCCTCAATATAAACTCACGGCACGCCTTGGCCGCTTGCGCTAGGTTGTCTGCTTCGCTGTAGCCGCTGGCTTTGCGTGGTTTTAAACCGTGGTCACCATCAGGCAAAAATGTCAGGGTCACCGGCTTGGGAAAGTTTATCCCGTCAAGCTCAGAGCGATTGCCAAAGGTGTCTCGCTCCCCTTGCAAAATCAGCATCGGTTGACGAGCTTCCAGGACCGGTTCCAAACGCCAATTATCCGGCTTGCCCACAGGGTGGAATGGATAACCAAGGGCGATGACTCCATGAACCTCATGCTCAAGCGCCCAGGTTGCCGACACACGGCCCCCTAACGACTTTCCCGCCAACCAGATTCGACGCCCCGGTTGGCTAAATTCCGCCACCAATGCTGACATCGCCTCAAGCAGGCGCGGCATTCTATCAGGTGGACGACGCTTTTGCGTAGCCCGAATGGTTTGCATGTAGGGAAATTCAAACCGCACCACACACAAGTCTTCTCCGGCAATGGCCTCAGCCACGGTTTTCATAAACGGGTGATCCATGCCAGCGCCGCTGCCATGGGCCAACAATAGGTAATCTTTGGCTTGGGTATTGCCATCAATTCGATATTCAGTCATCAGTCTACCCTGGGGTTGGAATGGCTTCGTTCTCGGTCTCTTCGCGGAAGGTTTCCATCATCCAGTCTCTGAATGCGGTGATCTTACCCAGATCCGCCTGCCCCTCCTGACACACCAGATAGTAGGCGTTCTTGCTAGGGAGCACCTCCTCAAACGGGCAGATCAATCGACCCGCTTCGATCTCCGGACGCGCCAGCACAGAGTACCCCAACGCGATGCCACTGCCGTGAATCGCCGCCTGCAGCACCAAAGAGGAATGGCTGAAGATAGGACCTTGGTTCACATTGGGCAGCTCGATGTTGGCCACCTTTGCCCACGCCTTCCAGTCACGGCGCGACATGTCATGCAATAGCGTATGCTGAGCTAAATCCGCAGGCGTTTTCAGTGGCTTGGGTCCGGTTAGCATTCTTGGGGAACACACCGGCAACAGACTCTCTGCCCGCAATTTATTGGCACGCAGCCCCGGCCATTTGCCGCGTCCGTAGTAGATGGCTACGTCCACATCGTCTGACAGCGAGCCTTCATCCATGTCCACGGCTTTAATGCGAACGTCGACCTCTGGATGCAGCTCCGAGAACTTAGCCAATCGAGGCACCAACCATTGAATGGCGAAGCTTGGCGACAAGCTCACCGTCAGAGAGCCAGTGGCACTTCGTGCTAGCAGACGTTCAGTGGCATCACTTAAGTGGGTAAACAAATCCTTAATGTCGAGAAAATAGCTTTGTCCCTCTTCAGTGAGGAGCAAAGATCGATTACGACGCCTAAAAAGTTTTAATCCTAAAAACTCTTCTAATGCCTTTATCTGATGACTGATCGCGGCTTGAGTCACAAATAACTCCTCTGCCGCGCGAGTGAAACTCAGGTTGCGAGCCGCAGCCTCAAAGGCTTTAACCGCATTTAATGGGGGTAGACGCCGAGACATCAGTGCTCCCTTGGCTGATGAATAAGTTTTTCTAATACCAAATATTATATTAAATCGTTTGTGACCACTACGGGGTTCGGCTATTTTTCACCCCGAATTTGAACAGCTTTTACACCTTCTCCAATGAGGCCGACCATGATCACACTTAGCTTTCTTGCTCCAACCCTAGCCGCCGTTGCTCTGCACAACCCACTGGCTCAACCAGAAATGCCACAAATTAATCTGACCGAAGTTCAACAGCAGATTGAGATGCAACTGGAAGACCAGATGCTCAACATGCAGCGTCAAGCTCAACAGATGGACGTTTACGAACCAATTATTGTTGCAAAAGAGGGTAAGGATACAAAAACAGCGCGAGCCGAATAACGACCCACGCTGCAGGAGAAGAGCCTAGACGAATAGGCAAGGGTTAGCTGATATTGAGGTCCGGCTGACCCTTAATCAGATCGTCAAGTGCTTTGATTTGGGCCAGGAACGGCTCCAACACTTCCAGAGGAAGAGCACTCGGACCATCACACCGCGCCTTATCCGGATTTGGATGCGCCTCTAAGAACAGTCCCGCCAAACCCGTCGCAATTCCCGCTTTCGCCAACTCAACCGTCTGATGACGACGACCGCCTGACGCAGCTCCAAGAGGATCGCGGCATTGCAGTGCATGAGTCACATCAAAGATCACTGGCAGACCGCCACTGCACTCTTTCATGGTGCGGAAACCCAGCATGTCCACCACTAAGTTGTCGTAGCCGAAGTTACTGCCACGCTCACACAGAATCACTTTGTCATTGCCACACTCGCCAAACTTATCGACGATGTTTTTCATCTGACCCGGGCTTAAAAACTGCGGTTTCTTAACGTTAATCACCGCACCGGTGTCTGCCATCGCTTTAACCAAGTCGGTTTGACGAGCCAAAAACGCTGGCAGTTGAATCACATCAACCACGTCGGCAACAGGCTGGCACTGATGAATCTCATGCACATCGGTGATCACAGGTACATTGAATTGAGCTTTGATCTCCTCGAAGATCTTCAAGCCCTCTTCCATACCTGGACCACGATAGGAGTGAATTGAGCTGCGGTTCGCCTTATCAAACGACGCCTTAAACACATAAGGGATGCCCAGCTTGCTGGTCACCTCGACGTAGTGCTCGGCGATCTGCATTGCCAGATCTCGAGACTCCAACACATTCATGCCACCAAACAGCACAAACGGCTTGTCGTTGGCTACCTCAAGGGAGGCCACTTCAATAGTGCGATGTTGCATAGTTTCTCTCTTCACTTATTTTCGGTGAGACGGGCTCAAGCGCATCGAATTGCCGATAAACTTGATTAACCCATCGCTAAAATTTGCAGCAGCTGGCCGCAGAACCACGCCATAACCGTACCCACAGCGTAGCCCAATACCGCCAGCAATACGCCGACGGGAGCCAAACTTGGGTGGAATGCACTGGCCACTACTGGGGCACTGGCTGCGCCACCCACATTGGCTTGGCTGCCCACCGCCATAAAGAACAGCGGAGCTTTGATCAGTTTGGCCACCAACAGCATCAAACTGGCGTGCACCAACATCCAGATGCCGCCCAGCAGGAAGTACACCGGCGACTCCAAAATGGCGCTGATGTCCATGTGCATACCGATGCTGGCCACCAGCACATAGATAAAGGCAGAGCCTATTTTAGAAGCTCCTGCCTCTTCCACTTTGGCCACTCGGGTCATCGACAGAATGATACCGATGGCGGTCGCCAGTACAATCAACCAGAAGAACTTCGAGTGCAGGCTGTACTTATCCAGCGCCGGGAAGTTCACCTCAAAATAGGGCGCTAGGATATCGGCACCAATATGGGCGATGCCGGTAACACCGAAGCCAATCGCCACAATAAACATCAGATCATTCAGATCCGGAATGCGAGCATTAGTAGCTTGCCAGTGGGCCATCTTCTCTTTCAAAGACTCAATGGCACTGGTATCGGCGCCGTTGGCGGCATCAATCTGCTTGGCACGTCCCGCCATAAACAGCAGCACCGCCATCCAGATGTTCGCCACAATCACATCTACGGCGATCATCGCCGAGAAGATGGTATCACCCACACCATAGATCTCTTTCATCGCCGTTTGGTTAGCGCCACCACCAATCCAGCTGCCGGCCACGGTGGTCATGCCACGCCAAACCGCTTCTGGGCCATGGCCACCGATAAGCTCAGGGAAGAAGGTGGAAGTCACCAGCAACGCGATGGGGGCACCAATTACAATCCCCAATGTGCCGGTAAAGAACATGATCAGCGCTTTCGGGCCCAGGCCGGCAATGGCTTTTAGGTCCAACTTCAAGGTCAACAGCACCAGCGCCGCCGGTAACAGGAACCGTGACGCCACGTAATACAGGGTATTGTCACTGCCATCGATCACCCCGAAGCTATTCAGCAACGATGGGATGAAATAGCACAGCAGCAGTGCCGGAACGTACTTGTAGAAACTCTTCCAAAATGGGTGTACGCTTTGGTGGGTGTAAAACACCGCCCCTAACACCAACATCAACAGCCCCAACACTGACGCTTGGTTGGTAATCAATACTTCTTGCATAACTTCCTCGTTGTTATTGCCACTGCCTGTGGCTTTTTGTTGTTGTATTTATCGGTCGCATCAAAAATGGCGCCGAAGCGCCATCATATCGAAAATCCATTGCTTTTAGCAGAGGCTTAGCCCAACAAGATTGGGGTTTTGGTCATCGCCACTTTGGCAATCATTCCTAGCCAACCCAGCGCCCCCAACACAGCGAACACCTTGAGCATTTTGCCCTTGGCTTTAAATGCAAATACACCCAACAGAATGTAAGCCACAACACTCAACACTTTCTCGGTTAACCATTCGGAAGAACCAGGGAATTGCTGAATCAAAAAACACAAACTGATGCCGGATAGCAGCAACAGAGTGTCGATAACATGGGGGATTATTTTAACCCACTTACGCTCCATCATCGCGGAACCAGCCATGTGCCAGTAGAAACGTACCAGCAGCAAGGTCACGCTGCAGGCGATGGTTAACATATGGAAATGTTTCATTCCAGGATACAGTGCGTCCATTAACTCTCCTAAGTCGTCGCTGTGGGATTAGCCCAAGCGACCAAAACTGAAACGGTCTTTACCGGCTAGGTCTTTTCCTGAGCCGACTTGCTGATAGCCATATTGCTCAAACAGCTGCCGAACTGCGCCGGCTTGCTCAAACCCATGCTCCAACACCATGGTGCCGCCATCATTCAAGAAATCGCGACCTTTTTCAATGATATGTTCAATATCCGCCAAGCCATTGTTGTCGGCGACCAGTGCCGACAACGGCTCAAATCGCACGTCACCTTGGCTAAGATGAGGATCGTCCGCCTCAATGTACGGCGGATTGGAAACGATCAAATCAAATTTAAGGCCTGATAACGCCTCAAACCAACTGCTCTGGCGTATATCGACACGCAGTCCATGGCGATCCCGATTCCGACACGCCAATTCCACCGCCGGTTGCTGCAGGTCCACCGCATGCATCTGCCAGCGAGGCATCTCACTGGCCAGCGCCAACGCAATGGCACCGGTACCGGTACCCAAATCCACCACTTGAGCGGCCTCAGGCAGCGGTAAAGCGAGAATGTGCTCAATGAGCGCTTCGGTATCTGGCCTTGGAATCAAGGTGCTGGGATTGACCTCAAGTGTCAGAGACCAAAACTCCCGCTCACCAGTAAGGTGGGCAATGGGCTCCCCCTGTAAGCGACGAGTCAACAGCGTTTCAAACCGCGACAGTGTGACCGCATCCAGAGTTTTCTCAGGCCAGGTGTAAAGATAAGTGCGGGGCTTATCCAGCACGAAACACAGCAACAGCTGAGCATCTAACTGAGGCGTTTCTGAAATGTGAGCGTCCGCCAGCGCCTGAGTAGCGCTGGCGATAAGGGCATCTATACGCACCCTTACTCCTCGGCCAGCTGCGCCAGCATGTCAGCCTGATATTCGTGCAGGATTGGCTGCGACAACGCATCCAGATCCCCTTCCATTACTTCCGCCAGACGATACAGCGTCAGGTTAATGCGATGGTCAGAAACACGGCCTTGAGGGTAGTTGTAGGTGCGGATTCGCTCAGAACGGTCACCAGACGCCATCAAGTTACGGCGGGAGCTTTGCTCCTCCTGACGACGCTTCTCATCTTCGGCCGCCTGCAAGCGGGCGCCCAGAATCGACATCGCTCGGGCACGGTTTTTATGCTGAGAGCGCTCATCCTGACATTCCACCACCACGCCGGTAGGGATGTGGGTAATACGGATCGCCGAATCGGTTTTGTTTACGTGCTGACCACCAGCACCGGAGGCGCGGAAGGTGTCCACTTTCAGATCCGCTGGATTGATCTCAACCAGCTCAGCTTCTGGAAGCTCTGGCATCACAATCACAGTACAAGCGGAGGTGTGGATACGACCTTGAGATTCAGTGGAGGGGACACGCTGAACGCGGTGACCGCCACTTTCAAATTTCATTACCCCGTAGGCGCCGTCACCAGACAGCTTAGCGATCACTTTGGAGAAACCGCCATGCTCGCCGTCGGTGGCAGACATCAGCTCAATGCGCCAGCCTTTGGCTTCCGCATAACGGCTGTACATGCGGAACAGGTCGCCAGCAAAAATCGCCGCTTCATCACCGCCAGCACCAGCACGAATCTCAATAAAGGCGTTGTTGTCGTCTTTCGGATCACGAGGCAACAGCAAAATCTGCAGCTCATCTTCCAGTTCGGCTACCACCGCTTTGGCTTCTTTAAGCTCCTCTTCTGCCATCTCCTTCATGTCAGGATCAGACAGCATCTCTTCGGCGGTTTCGATATCTTCTAGGGCTTGCTGGTAACGACGAAAGGCGGCAACCACCTCTTCCAGCTGAGAGAACTCTTTTGACAGAGCGCGGAACCGATCTTGATCGGAAATGACATCCGGCTCGCCCAGTAGCGCTTGAACTTCTTCATTACGCTCGAGCAAGCCTTCAAGTTTTGCATATACGGAAGGCTTCATGATTTCATCTTTGACAAATAACGCTGGCGCTAATTGTCGTTGATGCCGAGGGCCTTACGCAAGAGGTCTAGTGAATTCAGATCGCCACTTCGTGCGGCCTGCCCCAAAGCTTGGGTTGGAGAATGGATCAAACGGTTGGTCAATTTGTTGGCCAACTCTCTCACCACCTGCTCAGCGTTACCGCCGGATTGCAGCTTGGTCAGTGCCTTTTCCAACATGTCGTCTTTGATGGCACTGCTCTGATCGCGATAGTGTTTCAACGTATCAATGGAATCCAGGCTTCGCAGCCAGTCCATGAACTCGCTCGCTTCTTCTGAGGCGATCTGCTCCGCCTCTTCCGCCGCTTCTAAGCGATTCTTCATGTTCTTCTGAACGATGCCCTGAAGATCATCTACGGTATACAGATAGGCGTTTTCCAGCTCACCCACCTCAGATTCAATATCTCGAGGTACGGCGATGTCTACCAGCAGCATCGGCTGTTGACGGCGGCTCTTCAGCGCATTCTCCACCATCCCTTTACCAATGATCGGCAGCGGTGATGCGGTAGAGGAGATCACGATGTCCGCCTCAGGCAGACATTCCGGAATCTGTTGCAGAGTCACGACTCGGGCACCAAATTCTTCCGCCATGCCTTCTGCACGACTGACGGTGCGGTTAGCCACGGTCATCTTAGTCACGCCAGCTTCTTTCAGGTGTCGGGCCACCAGTTCGATGGTTTCACCCGCGCCCACCAGCAGTACGTTGGCGCCTTGCACATCATCGAAGATGTGTTTCGCCAAGTTTACCGCTGCAAAGGCAACAGAAACCGCTGAGGCACCAATATTGGTCTCAGTACGGATCTTCTTCGCCACCTTGAAGGTATGCTGGAACATGCGATCAACGGTATGGGACACGGTGCCGTGCTGTTGAGCGCTGCTAAAAGCTTGTTTGATTTGACCCAAAATCTGCGGCTCACCCAGAACCAGAGAATCCAGCCCCGCGGAAACCCGCAACAGGTGTTTTACGGCAGATTGGTTTTCGTGCAGGTACAGGCTGGCCCGCACCTCATCTTCTGGCAAGCTATGGTATTCAACCAACCAGCGGATCAACGCTTCACTCTCCGCCTGATTCACGTACAGTTCAGTACGGTTACAGGTAGACAAAATGACAGCTTCACCGGTGGCGGTGATCTTGGATACGCTTTTTAAAGCATCAGCTAGGATATCTGGTCCAAATGCCAACTTTTCACGCAAAGATACACTTGCGGTCTTGTGGTTGATTCCAATTGCTACTAACGTCATGGCTCTCCAGCTTCACCCCGAAAATTGAACTTGGGTCGAGACTTGGGCAATTCTATGCGCAAACAGCCAACCTTGAAAACAGCAATGCTGTTCTTTGCTAGATCGATGTTGTTGATTGTGGTGCAGTGCACAAAATAGGTAATTTATGTTTCAAGCTTTCGTTAAGTGCACCACCTTGGTGCTGCTCGCCCTATGGCTAACCGGCTGTGCCAGTGCCCCTGACGCCAACCAAAACTCCAACTCTGCCGCCGATTTAACTCGCTGGCAGATAAAAGGAAAACTGGCCATCATCACCCCTGACGAGCGGTTGTCACTAACCATGCAGTGGCAACACCTTGAGCAGCAAGATAAAATTCGCTTGTCCGACCCATTCGGACGAACCGTACTTCTACTGGAATCCCAGCCTGAATACGCCTCAGTCCTATTGGATGGCCAACATCATACAGGGAACAGCGCCAATGCGCTCATCCAACGTCTTACCGGCTGGCAATTCCCACTCACCGAGCTCACCAGTTGGATTTTAGGCCAACCCTCAGGTGAACACGCCGTCCAATACGATGCCAATGGCTGGCCCGCGTTCGCCCAAGTCGAAGTGGACCCTCTGGCTCCGGCTTGGACTCTGACCTACCAAGGGTGGCAACAGTTCAATGGCTACCGAATTCCAAAGGCGATTAACTTGCGCCAGCTCGATAAGACCTTAAAATTAAAGCTTTATGAGTGGCAACCGGAGCCTTAAGGGAATGCCTGAATTTAGCCGTAACTGGCCTGCCCCCGCCAAATTGAATCTTTTCCTGCACATCAATGGTCGTCGTGAAGATGGCTTCCATGAGCTGCAATCACTATTTCAATTTGTTGATCATGGCGATCTGTTGCACTTTGCCATCACCGACGATGGCCACATCTCTCTGACGCCTGAAGTGGAAGGGGTCAATCACGACGATAACCTCATTGTTCGCGCCGCCAAATTGCTTCAGCAACACTCAGGAACGCACCAAGGCGCTCTCATTGAGCTGAAAAAACAGCTGCCGATGGGCGGAGGCCTAGGCGGTGGTTCTTCCGATGCCGCAACCACATTGGTCGCTCTGAATCAACTTTGGCAACTGAACCTAAGCGTCGACACGCTCGCAGAACTGGGACTGAGCCTAGGTGCCGATGTGCCGGTGTTTGTTCGCGGCTTGGCTTCCGTGGCCGATGGGGTGGGCGAGAAGCTGCGCCCTGTTGAAGTGGAAGAGCCTTGGTATTTGGTGGTCGCCCCAGGGATTGAAGTCTCCACGGCGGAAATCTTTGGCGCGCCAGACCTGATTCGAGATTCAGCCAAGCTGGCACAACCGGAATTTCACCAAACTCAATGGCGAAATGACTGCGTTGGCGCGGTTATCAAGCGTTATGGTCAAGTTGCAAACGCGTTGGCGTGGTTGATAGAATATGCGCCGTCTCAAATGACTGGCACTGGAAGTTGCATCTTTGGCACCTTTACAAATCAAGAAGATGCCCAATATGCGCTTGCAGAATTGCCAAGCGAGTGGCAAGGATTTGTTGCTCGAGGCCGTAACCGTTCGCCCCTGCTCGACCGAACGCTGCAGCCCTAACTGGAGCTACGCTTTGCGCCTCCCTACCCTATTAAAAATAAGCCTAGCCTGAGGTTAATACTGTGCCTGACATCAAGCTTTTTGCCGGAAACGCTACCCCCGAACTGGCAAACCGTATCGCCAATCGCCTCTACTGTTCTTTGGGTGATGCTGAAGTAGGTCGCTTCTCTGATGGAGAGATTTGCGTTCAGATCAACGAGAACGTTCGTGGCGCGGATGTCTTCATTATCCAATCTACCTGCGCTCCAACTAACGACAACCTGATGGAATTGGTTGTGATGGTCGACGCTCTACGTCGTGCCTCCGCTGGCCGTATCACCGCGGTAATCCCATACTTCGGTTACGCTCGCCAAGACCGCCGCGTTCGCTCTGCTCGTGTGCCAATCACCGCCAAAGTGGTTGCCGACTTCCTATCCAGCGTTGGCGTAGACCGCGTTCTAACCTGCGACCTGCACGCCGAGCAGATTCAAGGTTTCTTCGACGTACCAGTGGATAACGTATTTGGTAGCCCTGTGCTACTGGAAGACATGCGTGCAAAGGCACTGGACAACCCAGTTGTGGTTTCTCCTGACATCGGTGGCGTTGTACGTGCTCGCGCCGTGGCCAAACTGCTTGATGATTCCGATTTGGCCATCATCGACAAGCGCCGTCCACGCGCCAACGTATCTCAAGTGATGCACATCATAGGTGATGTGAAAGATCGCGACTGCGTTATCGTTGACGACATGATCGACACCGGCGGCACCCTGTGTAAGGCCGCTGAAGCGCTGAAAGCACACGGTGCTCGCCGCGTATTCGCCTACGCCACTCACCCAGTATTCTCCGGCAACGCGCCTCAAAATATCACCGAGTCGGTGATCGACGAAGTGATCGTAACCGATACTGTGCCTCTGAGTGACGAGATGAAAGCCACTGGCAAAGTATCTCAGTTGACCATGTCTTCCGTGATGGCGGAAGCGATTCGTCGCGTGAGCAACGAAGAGTCTATCTCGGCAATGTTTGAGCACTAAGCACAACACCTAATTCAAAAGGGCGCTATTCAGCGCCCTTTTTCATTTCTAGCTTAGTTTCCTCATGCTTTAGCGAATGGCATTCAGTTACCAAGCTGAAACTTTCGCTTCATTTTTGTGCAACCCAAAACCCCTCAACGTGATCCAGATCACTCAGCGAATTTTCAGATAATGATACGGTTCGACCGCCTAACTGGCAGATTCTTAAAAAATATTAAAAGAGCTATCCAGTATGATGAAATTACAAAAATCGATGATCGCTATCTCCCTGATGGCGGCGCTATCCGCATGTTCTGACAGCGATACACCGCCACCGGCTCAGGTAGAGAATTTTGAGCTGACCATCGCGCACGTCAATGACACTCACTCCACCTTCGATCCAGTTCGTTCTAGCTTTTTAGCCGGTGAAGACAACCTGGTTTACAACGAATTCGGTGGCTACCCTCGCTTGCTAGAAGCGGCAAACAAAGTGAAGAGCGCAGCAGCGGCAAACAACGATTCCGTTCTGTTTCTGCACGGCGGTGACGCTTGGCAAGGCAGCGCTTACTTTAAGCTAAACGATGGTCGCGCTAACGCGGATCTTCTGTCACAAATGGGCATCGATGCCATGGCTCTGGGCAACCACGAGTTCGATTTGACTACCACCGAGTTGGCAGACTTCATCGATACCGTGACCTTCCCAGTATTGGCCAACAACATCGATGCCAGCGCCGACGCGGCACTGGGTCAAGTATCTAACCTTAAGCCATATCAGCTGTTCGCATTTAACGGCAACATGAAGCGTGAAATCAGCAGTGCCAGCGGCGCCGTTGAAGGCGAAAAGGTTGTTGCCGTTATCGGTGTGGTTCTTGAAGACCTGCAAGACATCTCCACCGGCACTGGCGATGTGACTTTCTCTTCCGAGATCACTGCCACTCAAGCGACCGTTGATGCTCTGAAAGCTGACGGCGTTAACCAAATTATCGTTCTGTCCCACATCGGTTTGCAGCGTGACCAAGCTCTGGCAGCTGGTGTAAACGGCATCGACGTTATCGTTGGTGGCCACAGCCACACCTTGCTTGGCGATTTCACCGATCTAGGCAAAGGCAACCCTGGCGCATACGCTGAGCTAGTCACCAATGCAGATGGCAAAGGCAAAACCTGTATCGTCCAAGCTGGTGAACTGGCCCAAGCCATCGGTAAAGTAAACGTTGAGTTCAACCCTGAAGGTGAACTGGTGCAATGTGCCGGTAATAACACGCTACTGTCCAACGACACCTTCTTTACCGACGCACTTCGCGGCAGTGATTCACTGGTGATCGGCAACGACCATCAACATGTGATCGACTTCATCGACGCTCACAAACAGATCACCGTTGAAGAAGAGAATGCGGATCTACGTGCTCACATCGATGCCTTCTACAAGCCTGCGGTTGATGCGGCTTACGGCGAAGTCATTGCTGCGGTTCCAGCTGAAATCAACCACGAACGCCGTCCTGGCGATGCCAACACCGATGCTCACGGCTCTGACGTAGCACCTCTAGTGGGTGAAGCAGAAGTGTTCTGGGCCAACCAAGATGCCGTTAAAGCCGTAACCGGTCTAACCGCACAAATCGGTCTAGTAGGTGCAGGTGGCGTTCGTACCAACATTGGTGCCGGTGACTTCCGCGAAGGTAACTCCAGCCTAGAACTGCTGCCGTTCTCCAACCAGCTGTCTGTTCTGAGCCTGTCTGGCGCAGAGATTAAGACCCTGCTGGAAACCACCATTACCCCAACTCTGGACAAAGCGGCACACGCCGGTAAATTCCCATACGTTGGTGGCATGCGCTACACCTTCACCGAATCCGTGAAGGGCGTATCTGGCTCTATCACTCAGCTGCAGGTAAACACCGGAACCGAAGCAGCTCCAGTATGGGCTGACATCGTAGATGGCCAAGACTACGTTGTGGTTATCAACGGTTACAACGTTAACGGCCGTGATGGCTGGACTGCCATGGGCGATGCACAAGTTGGCTCAACCGACCGTGTAGATGTGGTAATCGAAAACGGCGAATACGTAGGTTACCCAGTGGATAGCCTAACCAAAAACGTGGCTGACGATGGTGCTATCTCCTTCACCGTAAACTACAAAGATGGCAATGCTCCAGACTGTAAAGCCGATGGCGTTCGTTGCAACACCGATGCACAGTCTTTCATCGACTACTCTGATGCAAAAGGCATTTTGGCTCCTCTGCCATTTGAAACCGTTACCATCAAGTACATGGACTAATCACAGCTGATTAACACCATGAATAGAGGCGGCCTATGGCCGCCTTTTATTTTTGGGGATTGGTAAAGCGCACATTCATCGACTAAAGGATCTAATCGCGATCAATACCAACCTCAAGGAAAACCTTCATGACCACCATCTCATTGGAAGCCCAAACTCGCACTGAACATGGCACCGGCGTCAGCCGCCGATTACGTAATCAGGGCTTAGTGCCCGGCGTACTCTATGGAGGAGACCAAGCCGCCGTCTCTGTTGCCCTCCCCCACAATCAACTGATCAAAGCTCAGGAGCAAGAGGCGTTCTACAGCCAAGTCATTCAGTTGTCTCTCGATGACAAGCCCATTCAAGTGATTGTCAAAGCCCTGCAGCGCCACCCATACAAACCCAAGCTTCTACACATTGATCTGGTGCGAGTGACCGCCGGTGAAGCCATCACCGCCACAGTACCGATTCACTTCCTTAATGAAGGCCAATCGGTAGGGGAAAAAGCCGGAGGACAAGTACATCATCACTTAACAGAGTTGGAACTGCGGGCACTTCCGAGTAAACTGCCCGAATTTGTCGACGTGGACATTGCCAATCTGGCGGCTGGCCATACCCTTCACTTAAGCGATCTCACCTTGCCCGAAGGCACTGAGTTGGTGGCATTAGGTAAAGGCGACGAACACAACTACTCCGTGGTTACCATCCATCCTGCGAAGGGCGGCGGTGACGACGACAACTCGGAAGAGACGAATCAAGACAGTGAGTAACAGTATCCGCCTGATTGTGGGTCTGGCCAATCCAGGCCCCGAATACAGCCGCACTCGGCACAATGCCGGTGCTTGGCTGATTGAAGAGTTAGCCCGTATGCACAATGTGGTGCTGAAAAGCGAATCCAAGTTTTTCGGCCTAACCGGTCGCATTCAGCAAAATGGCCAAGACATGCGCCTGCTGATTCCGACCACCTTCATGAATCTATCAGGCAAAGCCATCGCCGCCATGGCCAATTTCTACGGCATTGAGCCCGAGGAGATTCTGGTCGTACACGATGAGTTGGATCTGCCTCCTGGTGTTGCCAAGTTAAAGAAAGGTGGGGGTCATGGCGGTCACAATGGCCTTAAGGACACCATCAGAAAGCTAGGCAACAACAAAGAATTTTATCGTCTGCGGATCGGCATTGGCCATCCCGGCGACAAAAACAAGGTAAGCGGCTACGTTCTGGGTAAAGCCCCAGAAAAAGAGCAACGCGCCATAGATGAAGCCGTCGATGAAGCCTCACGCTGCATCGATATCCTATTGAAGGATGGCATCACCAAAGCAATGAATCGTCTCCACACATTTAAGGCCGAAGTGGCCTAAGCGAACACAAAGGGTTTTTTCACCATGGGTTTCAAATGCGGTATCGTCGGCCTGCCAAACGTCGGCAAGTCCACCCTCTTTAATGCACTGACCAAAGCTGGTATCGAAGCGGCTAACTTCCCGTTCTGTACCATTGAGCCAAACACTGGCGTGGTTCCTGTGCCAGACGAGCGCCTGCAAGCACTGGCAGACATCGTAAATCCAGAGCGCGTCCTGCCAACCACCATGGAATTTGTGGACATCGCTGGTCTGGTAAAAGGCGCGGCTTCCGGTGAAGGTCTGGGCAACAAGTTCCTAGCCAACATCCGTGAAACCGACGCCATCGGTCACGTGGTTCGCTGCTTCGAGAACGACAACATCGTTCACGTATCTGGTGGCGTTAACCCAGAAGACGACATCGAGGTGATCAACACCGAATTGGCTCTGGCGGATCTGGAAGCCGTTGAACGTGCTCTTCTGCGTCTTGGTAAACGCGCCAAAGGCGGTGATAAAGACGCCAAGTTCGAAATCACCGTATTGGATAAGCTAAAGCCAGTACTGGAAGAGGGCGGCATGGCCCGCTCTGTAGAACTAGACAGCACCGAGAAAAAAGCCATCGAATACATGGGTCTGCTGACGCTAAAACCAACCATGTACATCGCTAACGTTAACGATGACGGTTTCGAGAACAACCCTTACCTAGATAAGGTTCGCGAAATTGCCGCCACTGAAAACGCCATCGTAGTGCCAGTTTGTGCCGAAATCGAAGCGGAAATTGCCGAGCTAGACGATGAAGAGCGTGATGAGTTCATGGCTGACCTAGGCATTGAAGAGCCCGGTCTGAACCGCGTAATTCGTGGTGGTTACAGCCTACTGACCCTGCAAACCTACTTCACCGCAGGCGTGAAAGAGGTGCGCGCTTGGACCATTCCTGTTGGCGCCACCGCTCCTCAAGCCGCAGGTAAAATCCACACCGACTTTGAGAAAGGCTTTATTCGTGCCGAAATCATCGGTTATAACGACTACATCCAGTTCAAGGGTGAGTCCGGCGCTAAAGATGCCGGTAAGTGGCGTCTGGAAGGTAAAGACTACATCGTAAAAGATGGCGATGTGATCCACTTCCGTTTCAACGTGTAATCGTTGCCGCAATAACTCTCTATGCCCCGCAAGTCGGGGCATAATTTTATCTGCAGCAAATTGAACGACAATTAGCACAAAGTTGCCTGATGCGGCGTCGAACTGAACAATTTACAAACGAACAGTTGCGCAAAGCAAAATTCCCTTGAAAAAGCGGTTGACCGATTCCGCGGTTCTACGCATAATACGCCCCGCTTCCCAGTGAGGGAGCGCGCAACAATTTGTGATGGCTACGTAGCTCAGCTGGTTAGAGCACAGCACTCATAATGCTGGGGTCGCAGGTTCAAGTCCCGCCGTAGCTACCATCTCTTATAAAGAGTTGGTTTTAGCATTTAGCTAGCATTACAATTTGTTGTCCTGTTGGGCTATCGCCAAGCGGTAAGGCAGCGGGTTTTGATCCCGCCATTCCCAGGTTCGAATCCTGGTAGCCCAGCCATTTTTAAGAAATGTGGCTAACGACAACGGGTTTTGATCCCGACGTCAGCACCCAGGTCGCGAATCGGGTAGCCCAGCCATATTTTTGTTAGTTGCACTACCAAGCAGCTGACAATGAAGCAAAGCTTCAAAACAATTTAGTGGCTACGTAGCTCAGCTGGTTAGAGCACAGCACTCATAATGCTGGGGTCGCAGGTTCAAGTCCCGCCGTAGCTACCATTATTTGGTAGGAATACTACCAGTCATCGTCTCTTACGATGTAAAAATAAAGAGATGCGGGAGTGGCGGAATTGGTAGACGCGCTAGATTTAGGTTCTAGTATCGCAAGGTGTGAGAGTTCAAGTCTCTCCTCCCGCACCATTTGATTGGGCTATCGCCAAGCGGTAAGGCAGCGGGTTTTGATCCCGCCATTCCCAGGTTCGAATCCTGGTAGCCCAGCCATCTTTAGAATGGTTGCATGCGCACCCATTAGACAATTTGTTGGGCTATCGCCAAGCGGTAAGGCAGCGGGTTTTGATCCCGCCATTCCCAGGTTCGAATCCTGGTAGCCCAGCCATTTAATTCAATATGGTTCTAAAGCAGCGGATTTTGATCCCGGCATCAATGCCAGGTTCGACAATATCGGTAGCCCAGCCATTTAATTGAATATGGTTACAAGGCAACGGATTTTATCCCGGCATCAGTGCCAGGTTCGAGAATCTCGGTAGCCCAGCCATACATCATTAAGCCACCTCACCAAGGTGGCTTTTTATTACCAGCATAAGCAGTTATGCCATCGTCTCTTACGATGTAAAATTCAAAGAAATGCGGGAGTGGCGGAATTGGTAGACGCGCTAGATTTAGGTTCTAGTATCGCAAGGTGTGAGAGTTCAAGTCTCTCCTCCCGCACCATTTGATTGGGCTATCGCCAAGCGGTAAGGCAGCGGGTTTTGATCCCGCCATTCCCAGGTTCGAATCCTGGTAGCCCAGCCAT
>NZ_SWCJ01000008.1 GCF_005116665.1 Ferrimonas aestuarii
ACCTATAACAACTTGAGACCGCACCTTAGCCTGGGAATGAAAACCCCAAACGAGGTGCATGGAAAAGCCAGTTGCTGATGCAACTGGCTCTAACTGAAAAGTGTCAACGCATTTCAGGACGACACAGGGCAATATAGCAAAAGGTTGTGATACACTTTTTGACTTAAGTTTGTGAGTAGGACCTAACGTGAAATCACTGTTTTATCTCGTTTCAATGCTGTTGCTGGCGGCCAGTGTGCAAGCGGTCGAAGTGACCCAGTTGTATCAAACTGAAGTGACGGTTAATGACCGTTCTCGGGGAGAGCGTCAGCGAAACTACCCAAAGGCGTTGACGCAAACTCTGGTAAAACTGACCGGTGATGCCCAAATCGGCAGCGATCCCCGCGTTAAGAAGATGCTGGCCTCTGCAACAGGCTACGTGAGCAAGTTCGAGTACCTCTCCAGTCCACTGCGGTTGCAGGTGAATTTTGACCCGTCGCAACTGCTAAAGACCATGCGGCAGCAGCGACTGCCGATCTGGGGCAACCAGCGGCCTTTGACTCTGGTGTGGTTGGCTACGGAAGATGAGTCCGGCGATCGCCAGATGTTTTCTGAGCAGTTACCGCCGGCCACATTGGCACAGTGGCAACAAAGCGCTGACGATAAGGGCTTGCCGTTGTCTCTACCCCTGATGGATCTGGAAGATGCCATGCGGGTGAGTGTGAATGACGTATGGGGCTTCTTTGTGGATCCCATTGCCGATGCCAGCCAGCGCTATCGTGCGGATTTCTTTGCGTTGGCCAAATTGTCGCCAACCGACGAGGGCTGGGAATATTGGGTAACCTTGTATCCTTACGAGGCCCCCGCTTCTGAAGATCGGTATGGTTTTGGCAACGTTCGCCGCAGCGTGATGCAATCCAGCGGTGTGTTGGCGGATGACGTGGCAGCCAAACACGCACTGCAGGCAGATATCGCCGATTACTTCGCCCGCCGTTATGCCTCCGTTGCTTCTGAAGAGAAGGGTCAAAAGCAGCTCACCTTTGTGCTTTCCGGTCAGATGGAGGAGCTGATTGAAATTGAGCGCTATCTGAATCAACAAAGCAGTATCTCCAGCGCTACCTTGGTGTCACTGAAAGATAACCAAGTGAGCTTCGAGATTGAGGTGGTGGGTTCGCTGCAGGCGCTGAGACAGATCTTAGAGCTCGATCCTAAGGTGGAAGCGCTGCCAACTGACGATCAATTGGTCGAACGGTCTCTGTATCGTTGGATTGGCCAGCCCTGAAATTGGGTGGCTCCCGTCGCCATGATACAATGAGTTCAGTTTATTACAGGAAACCAAGTAACACGTGAAATCCAGTTCTCCCATTCAGCTTTCGCTGCCGGTTCATCTACCTGACGATGAGACCTTTGGCAGTTACTACCCGGCGGCCAACCAGCAACTGTTGGAAGCCATCAGGCAAGTTGCCGAAGGGCAGGGGGAAACGGTCACCTACCTTTGGGGCTTACCTAAATCTGGACGAACCCATCTGTTACACGCCGCCTGTGCTCATGCCAGGGAGCTAAAACGGCAAGCGTTTTACCTACCTTTAGGGATTCACGCCAGCATGTCTCCAGCGGTGCTAGAGGGGCTAGAAAATCAATCGCTGATCTGTCTTGATGACATCGATTCTGTGGCTCGAAACCCGTTTTGGGAAGAGGCGATTTTTGACCTTTACAACCGCATTGCCGAGCAGGGGCGCTGCCGTTTGATTGTCTCTGGTCGTGCTGCAGCAGGTCAGGCTGGCTTCCTGTTGCCGGATCTGGTGTCGCGCCTAAACTGGGGCGTTCACTATCAGGTACAAACCTTGACCGACGATGAGAAACTGACTGCGCTGCAACGCCGAGCCAAGGCTCGCGGCTTGGAGCTTCCTGAAGACGTAGGGCGATTTTTGTTGACGCGATTGGCGCGGGACCTGCGTACGCTGTTTGAAGTGTTGGACCGATTGGATAAAGCGTCGATGCAGGCGCAGCGTAAGCTGACCATTCCTTTCGTCAAAGAGACGTTGCACCTTTAATACCAATTCAACTAAAGATCTAGTCATTATTGCTTGTTTAAATTGCCTCACTCTTCGTTGCTCAATTTGTTGTTAGAACCACTAGCAACGGCATTGAGCGTCTAGATTGAGACAATTTACTCGGCGCACTAAGCTGATTATCTCCTTAATTGAATTGGTATAAGTCAGATAATCGAAGGGCCGCATAATGCGGCCCTTTTTGATGTTTGGCTAGGGTTTCAATTGCCAGGTGGGCCCTCGGTCGCTATGGCGAGCGGCGCCTTCTTTGCCAACGTATTGAGAACCCAAGGCGTGGTTAGGCTGAGCCAATCTCAGAGCGGAGCTGCCTAAAACCAGGTTGGCATTCCAGCTAAGTCCCGAAATCATCGGTGTAGGTGCGGGCAGTCCATTGATGATGCTGTCGCCGTTTGCCGATGGCAAAATCTCTTCTAACACCAGTGGCAAGCGAGCTTTGACCCGAGATTCACCGATGCGACCCCGCTGGCCCCACTCCACTAAGATGCTATCGCCGGTTATCTGCTCCGGCAGATTGGTGACCGCTATGTCGCGCTCAATGCCATAGCGGTGGCGCATCATCGCCTCCTCAAACAGCATGGCTAAGTCCTCTCTTGAGGTGGAGTAGGCGTAGTCGTCGCTGGCGCGGTCGTTACCAAAGAAGTTGGCGATGTCATCAGGCTGATAGGCTTTCTGAGCTGCGGAGGCAGACTCGCCGCGGAACAGAACGTCACCTAGGGCGTGCATCTCGGCACTGGTCAGTGGCGATTGGGCCGTAAGCCTATCGGAGATCAGTTCACTGTTGTTGCTGCGCTTAAAGAACTCTTGCAGCAGCGACGGCTCGGTGATGTCGTTGTGAATCGACTTGGGGAAGAAGTCATTGGCGTGCGCCAACTCATGATAGAGCAGGCTGGCAAAATCTGGCTCGAGTTGGGTAAGCGTGCGCTGCAGCTCAAACTCCGGTGCAAAATAGAGGCTGGCATAGTTGTTGTTCTTGGTGTAGCGCCAAGGGATCAGAAACTGCAGCTCACTGCCAAATCCGGAGCGATAATCGGGGTCTTCATTGATGGTGGCCATCTGCCAAGGCTGTTGCCACAAATCGCTGGGGTCCAGATAGATAGCACCAGACACCACCCAGTAGAACGACGGTCTGATGTCATAGCTAATGACAACCGCCGTCACCCCGGCGAGCAGTTGCTTGAAGTCGCCACTTTGATCTTTTTCCTGCAAAAATGCCTTAAAGGCATCCCCCATCCACGGGTGGGACACCACCACGCGATCCATCACCTCATCCAAACTGGGGTTACTGGTCTCTTGGCCAATCAGGGGTAATTCGTTAACGCCACAAACGCTGTTTTGAGTAAATTGGGTGGAATAGACGCAGCGCTCCAGTGCACTTTTCCAAGGAGAGTTGGCATTCCATGCTTCAACACGAGTGATGGGTTCGTCGAACAGGGCGTCATTCACCGGAGGCAGTTCATCGGTGATCAGCACTAACGCCTGATCTTGGTAGCTGTTGCCACCACTGGTTGCCGTGACTTCGATGATCACCACCGCGTCTTGGCTGACGTTGGGGGCAGTGAAGGTCGCCAGTTCTGGATTCTCGAAGTTAAGATCCGAGATGGTTGGTCCTGAAACTTGTCGCCACTGGATATTGCTGGCTGCGGCGGTGTGGTTGCCGCTACGACCTAAACGCAGGGACACGCGTCCCCCTTCCGGAGTGACCTGATCACCTCGTATGCGTACGTCGTCGCCAGCGCGATCGGCATTTAGAGTTAGGTTGCCCGAGATGAGCTCGCCGCTGCGATTACTGATGCGATAGCTAAAGCCATAACTGCCGGCTTGGGGGGCATCAAATGCCAATAAAGGGGAAGTGGGGTTGGTGATGTTAACGCTTTGGCCACTGGTCTGCTGCCACTGATAGTCAAGCTCGCGGGCCAGATAACCGTCGTAGACCAGCGCTGCAGACAGCGAGCCTTGACCTTGCTCTTCAACCACACTTACTCTGGGAGAGCTCGGGGGCGTTGTGGGTGGATCCACTGGAGTGGATGAACTTCCGCCACTGCCGCCTCCACAGGCGGTTAACATGGCCGTCAGGGTCAATAAAGGAAGCGTTCGGTTCATCCTGAACTCCTTGTGTCTATTTGCGTTTCTTAAGACTTAAGCCTAGTTCTCGACCTCGTTGTCGGGCATAGAAACTGCTCGCGAATAACCACGATAACAGCAGAAGCGTAGCGATAAAAGGCCACAGTCGTTGCTCTTCACTGGTCCAGATGGCAGTAAGGCTTGAGAGCAGATAGAGGCAGGCGATAAAGCCTGACCACGCATGGGTGTAGGGTTTCCCCTTGAGTAGCCCTGGCAATGGCAACACTAAAGGCAGCAGCATCAGGGCTTGAAACCCAATTGAGTAGCCAAGACTCGGGCTGAGAACCAGATACCACAGAGGAATGAAAACGAGGCAGCTTAGGTAGCTGCCCAAGGCGATCTTGCCTAAAGCCGATGTGGTCATCTTATTTGAAGATCTCCAGCACTTGCTCTGGCGGGCGTCCGATGGCGGCTTTGCCATTGTGAACCACGATAGGGCGCTCAATCAGCTTTGGGGTAGCCAGCATGGCGGCAATTAGGGCGTCGTCGTTGGCTTCGCTAAGGTTCAAAGCCTTGTATTCCGCCTCTTTGGTGCGCATCAGTTCCCGTGGTGCCAGCTTAAGTAGTGACAGCACTTGCTTAAGCTCTGCTTCCGTTGGCGGCGTTTTGAGGTATTCAACCACGTCAGGAGTGATGCCGTTGTCGTTGAGAAGTTGCAGGGTTTGGCGGCTCTTGGAACAGCGAGGGTTGTGCCAAATTTGGGTCATGAAGATCGTCCTGTGATCGATAAAGTTGAGGCCCATTTTACGGGCCTCAAACGGTTTTTTAAAGGGACTTTGCTTCCTGAAGGGATTTGCGCAGCTCTTTGATTCGCGCGTCAATTCGGGCTTTTTGCAGCGGGTCGTTGCCCGTTTGGCGGTAGGCGTACTGCAGCTGTTCAATGGCTTTCTCGTAGCCTCCTGATAGGGCGATAAGCTCCGCTTGCACCATATGTTGATTGGCGATCATCCCCAGCTTTTTGTAAACCCCAGAAAGGATATCGTAGGCAATCACGTTGTTCTTATCCAACACCAGTTGCCGCTCCAGAATGACTCGCGCTTGGTCATCGTCGCCTTTGGTGTGAAGGGCATTGGCTAAGTTGAGTTCAATGACGCTGTTGTCCGGGCGAAGCTTACGGGCGTTTTTGAGCATGGCGATGGCCTTCTCAGGTTTGCCTTGAGCCATGTAAACGTCGGTCATGGTGTCTAAATAAAACAGGTTTTGTGGACCGTTGCTGAGCAGTGTTTCCATGATCGGCTGAGCTTCATCGGGCTTATCTAGCGCCAAATGGGTCAAGGCGATGCCATAGTTTGCAGCCTGGATTATCACGGGGTCGCCGCTGTTTTTCTGTTTTTCAAAAAGGTACAGCGCATGGTTTTTGTCCAAGTTGCTGTAGCGCACGCTGGTTCTGGCTTTAGCTAGGTGAAACAGCAGGCTTTCTGGAATTGGCCGATAGGGGTAGAGCGCGGCGCGAGCCCGGGCATCGGCGATACGAGATTCTGGCAAGGGGTGAGTCAGCAGCATCTGCGGCGGCTTAGAGGCAAAGCGGTATTTGGCCGCCATTTTACCAAAGAAGCTCGGGACGCCATTGGGATCAAAGCCTGCGGCCACCATGGTTTTAATGCCGATGCGATCCGCCTCTTTCTCATTGCTTCGGGTGAAGTTAATGGAGGATTGTTGGCTCAGGGCCAAGGTGGATTGCAGTGCGGCCATGCCCGCTTCTGGTGAGGCCATGGCTAAGATGATGGAGCCGATGACACCGACCATGGTAGCGGGGGCGGTTCGCTTTTGGGCTTCGATGGCGCGAGCTAAGTGACGCTGTGTGACGTGGGAGATTTCGTGCCCAAGAACTGAGGCCAGCTCACTTTCGTTATCGGCGGCATCGATGATGGCGGTGTGAATTCCAACATGACCACCAAAGAACGCGAATGCGTTCATTTCGCGGCTGTTGACCCAGAAGAAGGTAAAGGGGGTTTTGACGTTATCGGCAACGGCAACCAGACGATTGCCAATGTCAGATAAGTATTCGGTCATGACCGGATCATGAACGATGGGAAGCTGGCCCCGCAGCATCCGCATGTAAAAATCACCAATCTGGCTCTCTTTGTCGATGGTCAGGGTACTGGCGGCAGCGGTTCCCAGCTCAGGCAGCTCCGGCTGCGATGCTTGGGCGGTGGCTCCGATCCCGATGGCAAAGATGGCGGCGGCTAATGTCGATGTAATGGTTTTAATCACGTATTTATTTGTCCCTACAAGCATTAGTGTCAGTGTACGAGGCTGGGCTTTTAATGGCTAGCATGGCGTGAAAGCCGATTGACACGGGCATTCAGTTCCTAAGTTCCGGGAGAATCAACCGTACTGCTTTAGTGATCTTCTTTTACTATTTTTCATTCTTTTAGTTTGCCAGAACCTTAATAAGGTTCAATTTTGTTTACAGAATCTTGCGTTGGTGGTTTGTAGTTTTGAGGCGGGGACGGGATAATGTGGCGGATTTTGTCAGGGGGAAAGGATGTCCGAAGTCGATCTGCGTCATTTGCAATGTCCCATGGCCTTTGTTCAGGCCAAGCTCGCATTACGCGCTATGACTCCTGAGAGTCGATTGAAACTGCGTTTGCGTGGCAGCGCCACCGTGTCCGATCTTTTGCGCTACGCAAGGAGCCAAGGTTACGCCATTGAAACACAAACGTGCCATGATGACTGTAATGACATCACGTTGATTGCCCCCAAGTTTTTAGAAAAGGTCTAACAAGTAATGTGGAATTTGGTCCGCAGCTGGTATCGGGAAAAGTTCTCGGATCCGCAAGCTGTCACTCTAGCGATGATCCTAGCCGTTGGCTTTGCGGTCATCTATTTCTATGGGCCGTTGATTACGCCGCTGTTGGTGGCGCTAGTGCTGGCCTACATGCTGGAGTGGCCCGTGGCTCAGATGGCCAGCCGAGGCATTCCCCGAGTGATAGCGGCGTCCATCGTGTTGATGCTGTTTCTTGGCGCCATGGCGATGTTTATGCTGATCGCGGTGCCGCAGATTTGGCATCAGGGTGAAAGTTTGGCGCGGGAGCTGCCGGATATGTTCGCTTGGCTGCAGGCCAAGGTGTCCACTCTGCCTGAGCTGTATCCAGAGCTCATTAGCCAATCTCAAATTGACGAGCTAATGCAAACCCTCAACAGTCGGTTGTTGGCCTGGGGCCAGCAGGTGCTGCAGGTGTCGTTAGGCTCGTTAGTCAACTTAGTGGCGCTGGCGGTGTACGCCATCTTGGTGCCGCTATTGGTGTTCTTCTTCCTTAAAGATAAACGCGAACTGCTCAAAGGGTTTACTCGTTTTGTGCCTGATAACCGTGAGTTGGCACAGAAGGTGTGGGCAGAGATGAACGGCCAGATCGTTAATTACATCCGCGGCAAAGCCATTGAGATCTTGATCATCGGTGTGGCCAGTTACCTAACCTTCTGGTTTATGGATCTGCGCTACGCGGCGTTGTTGGGGCTGGCTGTCGGCTTATCGGTGCTGATCCCCTACATTGGTGCCACCATTGTTACCATTCCGGTGGCGCTGGTGGGACTGTTCCAGTGGGGCTGGACGCCGCAGTTTGGCTATCTGCTGTTGGCTTACGGCATTATTCAGGCGCTAGATGGTAACGTGCTGGTACCGATTTTGTTCTCGGAAGCGGTGAATCTCCATCCTGTCGCCATCATCGTTGCGGTGCTCATTTTTGGTGGCCTGTGGGGGTTTTGGGGAGTGTTCTTCGCCATTCCTCTGGCAACACTGGTGAAAGCGGTGGTGAACTCATGGCCATCGTCGCGGACCCATCAGGTGGAGACCTAATCGATGCTGGCGGTAAATGAAGTGTTTGAAACCATCCAAGGTGAGGGTGGTTTTACTGGCGTTCCGGCGGTTTTTGTTCGTCTTCAAGGCTGCCCAGTTGGTTGCCCTTGGTGCGATACTCGCCACACTTGGGAGCAGCTACCTCAGGATGAAGTGGCAGCAAACGAAGTGCTAACTATCAGTGGCGATACTCCGAAGTGGGCTAACTACTCGGCGCAGCAGTTGGTGGATGTGCTGACCGATGGTCGATTCACGGCTCGGCACTTGGTGATAACTGGTGGTGAACCCTGCTTGTTCGATCTTACTGAACTGACGGCCAAGATGAGTGATTGCGGTTGGCAATGTCAGATTGAAACCTCAGGGTGTGCAGAGGTGCGTTGTGATGAGCGCACCTACGTTACGGTATCCCCAAAGATCAACATGAAGGGGGGATTGCCGGTATTGACCCAGGCCCTTGAGCGTGCCGATGAGATAAAGCATCCAGTTTCGATGCAGAAGCACATCGATGAACTGGATCAGCTGCTTGAGCCCTGTACTTTGGCTCGAAAACCTCAAATCTGTTTGCAGCCCATTAGCACCCAGAAGCGAGCCACTGAGCTCGCCATTGCTACCTGTATTGCTCGAAATTGGCGGTTGTCGGTTCAAACCCACAAGTATTTGAATATCGATTGATAAAAAGCCGCGCCAAGCGGCTTTTTTATTGGCCAGCTAGAGTATGCTGATGATGGTTGAGCCCCGCTTTCGAGACGCTCAGCCTGCTTAACGCTCAAGATTGTTTGTACCTTGTCATGTCCTCTTCTAATACCTTGTTTTCACAAAAAGTTCCCCTATCAAATAATTGTCGCGATTTTTGTGATGGTGCTTGCAGAGCTGAAGGTTGGCGTGGCAAGGCATAGGCGAGGGTGCTTTAATGAAGCAAACTAGATACGCGTTCAAGGATAATTATGTTTAAGCAGATTGTGAAACTGGCGACCACTGCCGCTTTGGCTCTGGGTTTGGCATTTGGTGCTCAAGCTCATGCAGATGCCCACGGTAAAGGCATGCACTCAGGTGAAGTTCTAGATACCGTAAACGGCGGTGGCTACACCTACGTTCAGATTAAGGAAGAGGGCAAGCTGATCTGGGCTGCGGCACCTCAAACCGACGTGAAAAAAGGCGATGTTGTTGAGTTTGACGAGCAGATGAGCTTCCCAAGCTTTGAAAGCAAAACCTTGAAGCGCAGCTTCGCGCCTCTGATTTTTGCTGGCAAAATTGCCGTGAAGTAATGGTCGTTGCCAGGTTGCATCTGGTGCGATAGCAAAGGCCCAACTCATTGAGTTGGGCCTTTTTGCTGTTTATGGCATTTAGTTTTAGGCGCTGCTTATGACTAATATGGCTAACACTCGACGATGTTAACTGCCAGACCGCCTTTGGCGGTTTCTTTGTATTTGGTCCGCATGTCTTGACCGGTTTCCCACATGGTTTTAATCACTTTATCTAGGGATACCTTATGTTGGCCATCGCCTCGGCACGCCAATCGATACGCATTAATCGCTTTGACGGCGCCCATGGCATTTCGTTCGATGCAGGGCACTTGAACCAAACCTCCAACGGGATCGCAGGTTAGCCCTAAGTTGTGCTCCATGCCGATCTCAGCCGCACACTCAACGACCGCCGGGGTACCGCCCATGATCTCCGTCAAAGCACCTGCCGCCATCGAACAGGCAACACCCACTTCGCCCTGACAGCCGACTTCCGCTCCGGAAATGGAGGCGTTCTTTTTGTATAGGATACCGATGGCGGCCGCCGTTAATAGGTACCGGCAGGCGATCTCTTCATTCACAGGCTGCACAAACTTATCGTAATAGCACAGTACGGCGGGAAGAATACCGGCAGCGCCGTTGGTGGGGGCGGTCACCACACGGCCTCCCGCGGCGTTCTCTTCGTTCACCGCGAGGGCAAATAGGTCAACCCAGTCCATGACGTTGAGCGGATCATTACTGTCGGACTCCACCGCGAGTCGACGATATAGGGTTGATGCGCGTCGACGTAGCTTAAGTCCTCCGGGGAGCAAGCCCTCCTGACGACAGCCTCGATCGACACAGGCTTTCATGGTCAGCCAGATCTGCCACAGCTGTGCTCGAACCTCTGATTCTTTGGCCACGGCCGTTTCGTTAGCCATCATCAGACCCGCGATAGACAAGCCGTTGTTATTGCAGTGGCCTAAAAGCTCCGCGGCACTGTCGAACGGATAGGGGATCTCAATGTTCTGGCTGGCGACTACCGGTTGTGCGATTTCGCTTTTATCCAGTACAAAGCCACCGCCGATGGAGAAGTAGGTTTGCTCGTAGAGGACATTGCCCTCTTTGAGCGCCTTGATGGTCATGGCATTGGCGTGCTGCGGCAGGGTTTTACGGCGGTGATAGGTGATGCCATTGGCTCGGGTAAAACTCACGTCACGCTCACCGTTGAGTTTCAGGCTCTGCATGGTCTCTACTTCGGCCAGCATGGCATCCACTTTATCGGTGTCTACGGATTCTGGCGCTTCGCCCAATAAGCCGAGTACCACGGCTTTACCGGTTCCGTGCCCCTTGCCGGTTTGCCCCAAGGAGCCAAACAGCTCGCACTGCAGCTCATCGGCCTCGGCAAACTGTTGATGTTGTTTCAGGCTGTCGATGAAGCGGTTGGCGGCACGCATAGGGCCAACGGTGTGAGAGCTTGAGGGGCCAATGCCGATACTAAACATATCGAATACACTGATCATATTGCGTTCCCTGTAGAGTTAACTGCTACCCAAGTGCCGGTGCAGTGATGTTTTCAGTATGGCCCAGATGGTAACTTAGGTCTGAATAAAGCAAAATCCTACCTGTTGTATTTAGCATAAAATATCGAATATTCACCTTTGGCTGGAGTTTCGGTGAGGAAGTAGGGCGTAGGTGGGGTAAAGTTTTACTGCTTTAACAATAGACTAGCTCTTAGTCGCTTATGCTAATGATTGCAGCCTTGGGGTTGTACTTGAGATTGTGAGCGCTATATTGAGTCAAGGTCTTTTATGGGGGTCGTTATGATCATCTATTTCCACGGCTTTGATGCCACAAGCCCAGGTAACCACGAGAAGGTACTTCAGCTTCAATTTGTTGATGAAGACGTGCGATTCATTAACTACTCTACCCTCCACCCTCGCCATGATATGCAGCACCTTTTAAAAGAGGTTGATAAGCAAAAACGCTTTAGTGACGACCAAGACGCCATCATCGTTGGTGTGGGGTTAGGGGGATTTTGGGCTGAACGCATTGCATTTTTGAGCGGGTTGCGCTCGGTGATCGTCAATCCAAATTTATGGCCTGAAGAGAATATGCAAGGGCTGATTGACCGCCCTGAGGAGTATCAGGACATCAAGCAGAAATGCGTTAGCGAGTTCCGCTCTAAAAATGGCGATGGCTGCCTGTGCATTTTGTCTAAGCAGGATGAGATCCTGGATACCGGTCGCATCAGCGACGAGTTATCACAGTTCTACAACGTGAACTGGGATGAGCATCAAAAGCATAAATTCAAAGATCTGTCTCATCACTTAAAGGCGATCGCTGAGTTTAAAAAGCGATAATCTTAAAATCTATTATGGAAAGGGCGGTGACAATTCACCGCCCTTTTGCTTATTGGCAGCGCATTTATTCGGTATCACTTGCGTCCGCTACCTGAGCCTCTACTTGTGATGTAGGCCGCGCTTTGGCGTAATTAACCGCATCTTGAATCAGCTTAGGAAGGTCGTCAAAGCTGATGTTGGCAACGGTTGTGGGGACGTTTTTGATAGCATGCTCTAAGGCCAGCCGGCGCTGGGTTGGCGTCAATGCGGTTCGGTCCGCCAATCGATAACGAATTAACTGGGCGATCACCGCTTTTTCTTCCATATTATTGGCCATCACTTTCTCAAGTTCATATTGATGACGAAGGTCGTCTACCTCAGTTAATGCCACGTCTCCGATTCGGATGGACTCTTTCAAAATAGCCTCAAAAAAGTTATCGGATAGGGTATTGCTGTGGGCCAACATCTGGTCGACGATGTCTGTTTGACTGACTTTGGAAAGATCCGGGTTACCTAAGATGGTGTAGCCGGTGATCTGAGGTTGGATGATGGTGTCTTTGATCCACATCTGCGACATCATTGAGCCTATCTGCTGCTGGATCATGGCAATGGAGTCAGGCGTTAAGTCCAGTTGCGTAAAGCCTGCGGCGTTGGCTCCTAAGCGGTTGATGCCGATAAGTTGCAGTTGCAAGGTGCCCTCAAGCTCGGACGCTGATGCGGCAGCGTCGAGTGCGGTGAGACTTAAGGAGCCGTTAGCTTTGGCCGTATAGTAGTCAGCGGTTACTCGTACGCCAGCACCAATAAGGGGCAGAATGTTTATTTTACGCTGCTCGCAGCTTGCAGGAGCCTTCTGAAGGCAATTGTCGGCGTTATTGATGGGCACCGTTAATGACAGAGGGTATGACGCGTACTGAATGGTGTCGTAGATGGTCCGGTAGTGTTTTTTCTCTCCACCCAGCCCAAATAGCCCCGTCGAACCGATGGAGGCGGATTGAGTCAGCTGCTTGGTGTACATCTTTGAAGTGCTGCTTGGCAGCGCCAACAGATCCCGGTCAAACCCCAGTTGACTCTGATCTTTGTGCATGGATGAGGTGGTAGAGGCTGGTAAAGAGATGGGGTAATCCAGCGAGTAATAGTTTGCGCTTTGAAGTTGACTACGCTTAGCTTCGGGCTGTGTTGCTAGCTCTTGGTTCGATGAGCATCCAGATATCGCTATTATCGCCAATAGCGCCAGTGGTAGTTTGTTCATGGCTTTTCCCTAACCTGTTACTACGATCCTCGTGAGTTCTAATTTACCTAATAATGCTGACTAAAAATAGCTCAGCCAGCGGTGTATCGTTATTGGTGAAGGCCGTCCGCTTAAGCCTTTGCACCAGAGACCCACAACGGGTTATTGACGTTGATTTTTAATCGACTTTGGTTGGTCGGCAATTACGAGGCTACACTGAAGTTACTGGGTGTCATTTCGGGGGCTGAATGAAGCGTTTGATGATGAAAGTTAGCGGTCGGGTGCAGGGAGTCTGGTATCGCGCCAGCGCACAAGAGACGGCGCTTAAGTTAGGCGTGACCGGTTATGTTCGCAACTTGGACGATGGCAGCGTTGAGATGTTGGCTCAAGGTGCCGATAAGGCGGTTGATGCCATGCTGGACTGGGCTTATGAAGGGCCGCCCCAGGCGCAGGTGGCTGATGTGATTGTTTCTGACTATGACGGGTCAGACCTCTATCTGGATTTTGAAGTAACCGAGTGACTTTGATTGTGGTAACGACACCAATGAACAACCATCCATAAAAAAACCGAAGCCGGTTTCGGCTTCGGTTTTGCGTTATCGCGAGATAAATCTCGGTTTATCTTGCCTGCCATTTGCGTTTGATGGGTACCACAATGGCGGTGATAACGATGGCACCAATAATCATGCCTACAGCCACCAGCGGGCTTTGCAGAGAGTTTGGCTCAACGGCCAGCGTACCACCTAAGCCAAGCATCATCACACCAGACATCAGCTTCAGTACTTCACCCTCTTTTTCGGTAAGTTTGCGCTTGCCCATGGTCATGGCAAATACGGTGACAATGGCCGCCAGAGGAATGACGTAAACTACGTTGTATAGCACCAGATACATGTATCTGGTGGCGTCGCTCAGCTCATGCATCGACAACACACTGGTGTAGATCATCGGGAAGCCAGCGGTACAGAGTAGCTCATAAGCGTTGGCTAAGATCGCCAGTACGGTACTGCCGACGATCATCGCCCCTAGGCTGGAAGCGGATGAAAGCTTGCCCATGCGCTTAATCAGGCCGGTGCGATTGGAGGCCGACATCGACAGCGATACATCCCCTTTACTGAAGAAGAACTCTTTGACGTTGATGACGCCCGCCACAATAGCCAATAAGCCGGCGCAAAGAATAATCCAGCCGCCGTCGGAGCCATTGCCCAGTAACTGGAACAGGTTTAACCAAGCGGTCATAAATAGGAAGTAGATGAAGCCGGAGAAGAATACGAAGATGCCTCCGACGATCAGCATGCGCGAGCGGCTCTTGGCGTTAACCATCACGCTAAGTAGGAACAGCAGCACGAAGAAGGCACAAGGGTTAAAGGCATCAACGCCAGCTAGCGCTACGGTCAGCATGGGTAGGGAGAGTGACTGGGGGTCAACCGCACCAAGTAATGGGATCTCGACTTTCTGTACGGCAGGTTGGACTTCGCTAAAGCCCTCGAAACCACAGCTGCCGCCATCGCCCTCTTCACAGGTTGCTCCTAGGTTTAGAGGCATATCCATCGAGATGTCTTCAGCGGCCACAGGAGGCGTTTGGCTGAGATCGCCGCCCAAACGCTGGAAGCAGTTGCGCAGTTGAGTCTCTAGAAATTGCCCTGTGGTGGAAACGCCGGTAAAGCCGACAATGGCTTGGCCACACACCGCCATAAAGGGCACAGAGGTTGGGTTGCTGTTGGTCAACTCCGCAATGTGCTGCCAATGCTCCTGTGTTCCTGGATCGGAAACCTTGTAATCCTTCAGCGTGATCCACGGGTAGTGGGGCATCAGGGTGTCGGTAATAAAGGGGTGAGCCTCGGCACAATGAGGGCAAGTTTCTGACCAGAACAGGTACAGATTCACTTGCGGTTCACCGTTGGGCGTTTTCTGATACCAATCGCTATCCGCAGCAAAGGTTGAAGCGGATAAGATCGTTATCATCAATGCATAAAAAATGTGTTTCACCTAAACAGGCTCCTAGCTCAAACAGATTGCCTAATTAGAAGGGATTAGAGTGGTTTAAGTTTCTGTAGCATATAGAGGTTTTGACAATCTGTTAACTACTGCCCGAATTTTTTTCACTTGTGAAAAACTATTTCGATTTTTCTTCTAATTTCTTTGAGATATAAAAAAACGGCAGTGCGTGAACACTGCCGTTTTTGCGTCGGAGATTGCGAGTTATTCGCTGTCTTCCGGCTTAGTCATCTCGGCGTTGGAAGAGAAGCGGTAACGGCTTTGAGCAAAGTCGTTTGGCTTGGCTTCGGCAGCCGGTTTTTGTTCTGCAGCAGACACTGGGGCAGAGTCAAACTCAGGCACTTCCACCTCTGGAGTGGCCGCTTGAGAGAACGCAGCCTTAGCAAAACGGCTGGCTGGTTTTACCGGCTCCGCTTTTGCTTCTACTGGCGCAGAGGCTTTTTCAGCCACAGGCTTAGGCTCGGCCGCTGGCGCAGAGGCTTTTTCAGCCACAGGCTTAGGCTCAGCCGCTGGCGCAGAGGCTTTTTCAGCCACAGGCTTAGGCTCGGCCGCTGGCGCAGAGGCTTTTTCAGCCACAGGCTTAGGCTCGGCCGCTGGCGCAGAGGTTTTCTCAGCCATTGGCTTAGGCTCGGCCGCTGGCGCAGAGGCTTTTTCAGCCACAGGCTTAGGCTCGGCTGCTGGCGCAGAGGCTTTCTCAGCCACAGGCTTAGGCTCGGCCGCTGGCGCAGAGGCTTTTTCAGCGACTGGCTTAGGCTCGGCCGCTGGCGCTGACGCTTTCTCAGCTACTGGCTTAGGTTCAGCCGCTGGCGCAGAGGCTTTCTCAGCGACTGGCTTAGGCTCGGCCGCTGGCGCAGACGCTTTCTCAGCGACAGGCTTAGGCTCGGCTGCTGGCGCAGAGGTTTCTGCCGCGAACATATCCAACTGAGTTTCTTGTCCTGCATCCGTTGCTTCTGGGTAGCGAGCGGTTACTGGGTCTTTTTGAGCCTTACGCTCGATATCCTGAGCATCGCTGCTGCCATTTGGCTCGTCATCGCGCTGGCGGCGACGACGTTGACCGGCGGCGCGCAGGTGGCGAGGGCTGCGACGGCTGCGGCGCTGGCTTTCACGCTCTTCGCCTTCTTGGTTGTCTTGCGCTTTGGCAGGTGCTTCCTCTGGAGCATCCACTTTTGCTTCAACAACTGGCGCGATCACAATTTCAGCCTCTACCGCTTTGGTATCAACGTCTTCAACCTTAGGTGCTTTAGGCTTAGGGTTACGTTTCGGCGCTTTAGGTTCCTGAGCTTTTGGCTCTTTTGCCGGTTGCGCTTCTGCTGCCTGCGGTGCGTTTTCGTTTTGCAGGCGAACGGTCTTGTCTAGCTTGCGACGTTGACGACGTTCTTTGACGATTTCACGCTTTTCAGGTTGAGCTGCCGTTTGATCAGTCTCTACCTGCTTGTTGTGATCGACGTTCTCATCTTTACGACGGTTACGACGGTTACGAGGCTGCTTGTCTTCACGCCCCTCTTTGCTGCGCTTTTCAGTATGCTCTTTGTTTGGCTTATTGCCGCGACGTGTGTCTTGAGTATTTTGCTGTTCTTCATCGCGATCACGGTTACGGTTGCGGCCGCGCTCATTGCGATTGCCACGCTCGTTGCGATCACCGCGCTCATTGCGGTTACCGCGCTCGCCACGTTCACCGCGTTCACCACGATTGCGATCGTTTCGGTTGTTGCGACGACGATCGTTACGACGACGGCTGTCACCACTCTTACTATCACGAGAAGATTTGCCTTTCTTCTCCTCTTTGGGCTCTTCACTGGAGAACAGCGCTTTGAGGCCTGCGGCCAGCTTAGCGAACAGAGAAGGCTGCTCTTCTTGCTTCTTCGCTTTTGGCTCAGGTTTTTTAGGCTTTTCCGCGACTGGCTTCGGTGCTGCCATAGTGCGAATGGCTGGACGGTCGGCAACCTGCTTTTCCAGCTTGCGAGGTTCGTACAGCACTGGCTCTGGCGTTTCAGCGATCTGGTAGCTGGCTTCGGTAATGGTGTCGTCTTTGCGATGACGAGTCACGATGTAGTGTGGTGTTTCCATATGAGGGTGAGGAATCACATACACTTCAACTTTGTGGCGCTGCTCGATGATACGAATGGCTTTACGCTTTTCGTTTAGCAGGAAGGCCGCTACGTCAGTTGGAACCTGAGCTTCAATCTGAGCGGTGTTGTCTTTGATCGCTTCCTCTTCCATCAAGCGAAGGATGGACAGGGCCAGAGACTCGGTACCACGTACCACGCCTTGTCCACTACAGCGAGGACAGATGTTGGCAGAGGACTCACCCAGAGAAGGACGCAGGCGCTGACGGGACATCTCCATCAGGCCAAAGCGAGAGATACGGCCAATTTGAACTCGGGCACGGTCTTGACGGACGGCATCACGCAGGCGGGTTTCCACTTCGCGCTGATGGCGGGCAGGACCCATGTCGATGAAGTCGATCACTACTAAGCCACCTAGGTCACGCAGGCGCAGCTGACGAGCAATTTCATCGGCCGCCTCTAGGTTGGTCTGCAGCGCAGTCTCTTCGATATCGCCACCCTTAGTTGCGCGGGCAGAGTTAATATCGATGGCAGTTAGCGCTTCGGTTGGGTCGATAACAATCGAGCCGCCTGACGGCAGACGCACTTCCCGTTGGAACGCAGATTCAATCTGAGTTTCAATCTGGTAGTGGGTGAACAGTGGCACTTCCGCTTTGTACAGCTTAACGCGGTTGACGTAGTCAGGGCGCACCAGGTTGATGTGCTCAATGGCTTCCTCGTAGATGCGCTGGTGATCCACCAGAATTTCGCCGATATCGCGGCGTAAGTAGTCTCGAATAGCACGAACGATGACGTTACTTTCCTGATGGATCAGGAAAGGCGCATCGCGAGAGTCGGAAACCTGTTTGATTTTGTCCCAGTGGTTCAGCAGAACTTTAAGATCCCAGTCAAGCTCTTCGGCCGCTTTGCCCACACCAGCGGTGCGTACAATCAGCCCCATGCCTTGAGGCACTTCCAGCTTACTTAGGGCTTCCTTAAGTTCGGTGCGCTCATCGCCTTCGATACGACGGGAGATGCCGCCGGCACGAGGGTTGTTAGGCATTAGCACCAGGTAGCTACCGGCTAGGCTGATAAAGGTGGTCAAGGCGGCGCCTTTGCTGCCACGCTCTTCTTTATCAATCTGAACGATAACCTGCTGGCCTTCTTTGATCACCTCTTTGATGTTTGGGCGACCTTGGAAGGAGTAGCCTTCAGGGAAGTATTCGCGAGCGATCTCTTTCAGCGGCAGGAAGCCATGACGCTCGGCGCCATAGTCTACAAATGCGGCTTCTAGGGAAGGTTCTACGCGGGTGATTTTGCCTTTGTAGATGTTGGCTTTTTTCTGCTCATGACCTGGGCTTTCAATATCCAAGTCGTACAGACGCTGCCCATCGACTAAGGCAACACGCAACTCTTCTGATTGAGTTGCGTTGATTAGCATTCTTTTCATTGTTGGTGACTCTATCCAAATTGTCAGTCACCGTTTCAGGTCGAGCATCCGTATCTACCGGAGTCCCAGCGCATTGTAGGCAGTCTCACGACTGGTTGACTGGGATTCGCCCATCAACACATTAAGTTGTCACAAAGCGGGCTGTAGGCTTGCCACAGATGGTCTTATCCGCTTTGGATTCTTTGGTTGTGCAGCAAACGGCTGCGACCAAAACGCCTTGGCGTTTTGGCTTGGTATACTTCCGGTTATCCGGACTCGAGGCCTGAATCGGGTTCCGATTTCATTCCTATTAAAGGGGTCAACTGCCGTTTTTTTGTGCTTGGCTCCATCGGTAAAGCTTAAACCGCAGTGGAGGCGATAGGGCACGAATTTGCTATTAGAAATTCTTAGCAGGACCAAAAAATATGCAATCAAGTCAGTTTGCTTCTGCATGCTTGACTGCATCGGTAGGAATATAGCAACTCAATGCTCAAGCGGCAATCTACAATATGAAGATTATCGATGATTTGCGGTTTCGTAGTACAATAGCGGCCATGACTGATTCAAATAAAGCCAATTCACCCAAGGTGCAGTGGGTGACCGTCGATCCTGACTATCAAGATCAACGTATCGATAACTTTTTAAGAACTTTCCTTAAGGGCGTTCCTAAAAGCCTCATTTACCGTTTGCTGAGAAAGGGCGAAATCCGGGTAAATAAAAAGCGCATCAAGCCAGAATATAAACTGCAGGGCGGTGATGAAATTCGTATTGCTCCGATTCGGGTGTCTGAAAAAGACCCAGAGCAGCAATTGCCGTCGGCCAAATTGACCAAGGTTTCCTCCCTTGAGAAGCAGATCGTCTATGAAGATAAGTTGATCATGGTGATCAACAAACCTTCGGGCATTGCGGTTCATGGTGGCAGCGGCGTCAACTTTGGTGTCATTGAAGCGCTCAGAGCACTGCGTCCCGAGGAGAAAAATCTCGAGTTAGTGCATCGTCTTGATCGGGCGACCTCTGGGCTGCTGATGCTGGCGAAGCGCCGCTCGGCACTGAAGCATATGCAGAATCAACTGCGTAGCAAAACCATGAATAAGCAGTACTTGGCCTTGGTCAAAGGCAAATGGCAAGACCGGGATCGTTTGGTCAGTGAGCCGCTGCTGAAAAACACCCTGAAGTCCGGCGAACGCCTAGTGCGGGTGGACAGTGAAGGCAAGCCATCGGAAACCCGCTTTCGCACCGTAGAGCGTTACGGCAGAGAGGCTACCTTGGTGGAAGCGAGCCCGATTACGGGGCGTACCCACCAGATTCGAGTGCACGCTCAGTGTAAAGGTCACCCGATCGCCTGCGATGATCGCTATGGTGACGATGCCTTTGACGGCAAAATGCGCAGCAAGGGGCTAGATCGTTTGTTCCTTCACGCACACAAGCTGAAATTCATCCACCCAGGGGATGACACCACCATTGAACTGGAAGCGCCGCTGGAACCAAAATTAAAGAAACTGCTCAATTCACTTAAAGGCTAATTCGTAAGGCCCAAGCACACTATTTAGGGATCACATGACAGATAAACTGGTTATTTTTGATTGGGACGGCACCTTGATGGATTCCGTTGCTCGCATTGTCGATTGTTGGCAGCGAGCGGCGGCGGAGCTTGAACTGGAGCACCTGAGTGCGGATACCGTCAAAGGGGTGATCGGATTAAGTGTGGAAGCGGCCATTGATACGCTCTACCCTGGACTGGATGCGACGACTGCCGACAGGTTCAAAGACCGCTATCGCGACTGGTATCTCAATCTAAGCGAGGTGGAAACGCCGCTGTTTAGTGACGCTGAGTCTACTTTGGTTGGGTTACAGCAGCGTGGCTTTACCTTGGCGGTGGCCACCGGCAAAGGTCGTCAGGGGCTAGATCGGGTTCTTGATGCATCGGGCTTAGGTCACTACTTTGCTGCAACCATTACGCCAACGGAAGCGGCATCTAAGCCGGATCCACAGATGATCAATCAATTGCGTCAGCGGTTAGGGGTTGAGGCGCAGCATACCTACATGGTTGGGGATGCGGGCTTTGATCTGGCGATGGCCAATAACGCCGATGTGAATGGTATTGGCGTGAGTTTTGGTGCGGCCTCAGTGGAAAAATTGCTGGAGTATCGTCCGATTAAGGTGGTCGACAGTTTAACGGATCTGTTGACGGTGCTGGATTAGTCGATAGTTTCTGATTGAGTCAAAGTAACGAAAATGCCGCCATGAGGCGGCATTTTTTGTGCTTGTTGTTTAGAGCCTTAGCTCATTGGGTTTACGCAACGGCGGCCTTGGTGCCTTTATCGGCATTGTCTGAACTGTACTTCAAAGCAGCAACCTCTTTGTAGCCAGTGAGATCGGTGTACAGCTCGTCTTTGGTTGGACGCAGCTTACGGGTGCGGATGCGATGCACTTGGTAAGCAAATACGGCAACGTTGGCGGCGAAGCTCAGCAGCGATACCACCCACAGTGCCGTTACGCTGCCGGAGGATTTCACCGCGTACTGTGAGGTGTCAACGAAGTGAGGGAAGGTCATTACAAACATCATCCAGAAACCTAAGGTGTGGGCACGGTGTTGCAGCCACGCGCCTTTCTGAATGAAGAACGCGGGGATGGTGCAGGACAGCAGCAACATCACGCCAGCGTAGAAGGAATGGTCTGGCACGCAGTTGTAAACGTAGGCGAAGTTCCACAGATCATAAGCGATGATCCAGAACCACAACATGTCGGGCCACAGCATGTCTTTAGACTTCTTAGAGCTGATGAAGATACCTGCCCAGCCACAGATGGTGATGATGTTCAAAATACCGGCGATGCCGTTGAAGATGTTCCATGCGCCCCCTTGAATCATCATGCCATCTTGCATGCTCGGTAGGCCGAAAGTGGAGACCTGAAAATCGCGTAGTACCGCTTCAAAGATGTTGACCCCGAGAATCAGTGCAGGGAAGAACAGCATGAAGGAGTTGGTTTGCAGTTTTTTAATGTAGCGCAGTGCCATAAAGCCAACGCAGCCTGCTAAGCAGGAATACACCTTAGCCCAGTGAAACCAGGTACCCACGGTGGAGCCTTCTGCGCTGGTGGTGTCTTGCCATACGGTAAAGGTTAGAACGATAGGCAAAATGATAAAGCTGATAATACCCGCCCACATGCTTCGCCGAGAGATCTCATTTAGGACGATGAGTCCGGCTAACACAGCCAGACCGGCGAGGATCTGCTGTTGAGATAGGGGTTCGAATAAGAACATGATTACACCTCTTCCAATGGTCAAATTACGGCTTAAAAGAGAAACAATCTCAATGAGATATGAGTTGATTCACAAATAGAACTTTTGCTCTATTCTAGGGGTGTCTATGGGGGCATGGTAGGGGCTAATATGAGCGGTAGATGAGCTAAAAACAGGACACCATGACCATGCCGAATTTGGATGATCTGCAGGTTTTTTGTCAGGTAGTACGGTACAAGGGCATCAGTGCAGCGGCCAAAGCCGGGGGCATGCAACGCTCAAAAGTGAGTCGGCGCTTGCAGGAGTTGGAGCGAAAATTAGGCTATCAACTACTGATTCGAACCACCCATACCATCGAGCTTACGGAGCAAGGCCGGTGGCTGTATGAGCAAACCAACTCTCATCTGACGGTACTCGAAGAGGTGATGACGGTACTTGAGGAGCAAAATCGAGAACCCAAAGGCACATTGCGCATTGCCATCCCTCCGGTATTGGGGGTCACCGAATTTTTTACCGACGTTATTGAACACTACACCAGCCTCTACCCTAAGGTCGCGGTGGAGGTGGAGCATCAAAAACAACCCATTGATCTACGCCGGACTAATACCGACATCCAAGTGTTGCCAGTATACTCACAAGCGGTGGATGATGATCTGGTTCAGCAATATTTTCTTGAGCTTCCTTGTGCCATGGTAGCGAGTGTGGAGTATGTGAACCGATTTGGTGAGCCGCACTGCCTCGATGATCTGCGTCATCATAAGCTGTTAGGCAGCCGTTATAGTAAAATGCAGTTGCCTGAGAGCTTTAATTACTTCGTTTATAGCGAAGATCTTCACCTGTTACGTAATCTTGCCCGAGATGGCAAAGGTATCGCCATGTTGCCAACGGTAATGTTAAAACGTGGATTTGAAGAGGGCATATTAAAGCCACTGTTGACCGATCATCGCTTTAGCGATCTAAAGACCACCCTTATCTACGCTTCCCAGCCGTATCTGTCGCAGCGGTGCCGTAAGATGGTACAGCTTTTGAAAAAGACCGCTGAGAAAGAGGGCTTAATCAGCTATCCGGCTTGATGGCGCCTAAAAACAAAAAGCCCTAACCGGAGTTAGGGCTTGGTTTAATCGTTAGCGTAAATAGCGATTATTTACGGTCGCTAACGTTGAGGTAGTCACGGCGAGTTTTACCGGTGTAAAGCTGGCGAGGACGACCAATCTTGTGACCAGGCTGACCCAACATCTCCTGCCAGTGAGCAATCCAGCCAACCGTACGAGACAGGGCGAAAATCACGGTGAACATGGAGGTAGGAATGCCGATGGCCTTCATGATGATACCTGAGTAGAAGTCGACGTTCGGGTAGAGCTTCTTCTCAACAAAGTACTCATCTTCCAGAGCGATGCGCTCAAGTTCCATGGCCACGTCCAGCAGCGGATCTTGAATGTTCAGCTCTTTCAGCACTTCGTGACAGGTTTCGCGCATTACAGTCGCGCGAGGGTCGAAGTTCTTGTACACCCGGTGACCGAAGCCCATCAGACGGAACGGATCGTTCTTGTCTTTGGCTTTGGCAATGAACTCAGGAATGCGATCCACGCTGCCGATTTCGGCCAGCATTTCCAGACAGGCTTCGTTCGCTCCGCCGTGGGCAGGACCCCACAGTGACGCCACGCCCGCTGAGATACAGGCGAATGGGTTGGCACCAGAAGAGCCAGCCAAACGCACGGTGGAAGTGGACGCGTTCTGCTCGTGGTCCGCGTGCAAAATGAAGATGCGATCCATCGCTTTCTCGATGACCGGGTTCACTTTGTACTCTTCACAAGGCACAGAGAACATCATGTGCAGGAAGTTACCTGCATAAGAGAGGTCGTTGCGAGGGTAAACGAACGGTTGGCCTAAGTTGTATTTGTAGGCCATGGCTGCCAGTGTCGGCATTTTGGAGATCAGGCGGAATGCACAGATCTCACGGTGCAGTGGGTCGTTTACGTCCAGCGAATCGTGGTAGAAAGCGGACAGGGCACCAACAACACCACACAGAATCGCCATTGGGTGGGCATCGCGACGGAAACCCTTAAAGAAGGTGGAGATCTGCTCGTGAACCATGGTGTGGTTACGAATGGTGCTTGAGAATTTTTCCAGCTGAGCTTTGTTTGGAAGCTCTCCAAACAGCAGAAGGTAGCAAACCTCTACATAGCTTGAACGAGTGGCCAGCTGGTCAATTGGGTAACCGCGGTGCAATAGCACACCTTTACCGCCATCGATGAAAGTGATTTCTGATTCACAGGAGGCGGTGGCCATAAAACCAGGGTCGAATGTGAAGAATCCTTCCTTCCCGAGGCTACTGATGTCGATAACATCGTGACCTGCTGAACCGGAGTGAACCGGAAGTTCAATCTCGGATTGACCCTGTACATGAAGCGTGGCTTTAGTGTCAGCCATACTGCGTTCTCCTTACTACATTATTGTTATCTATCCATAACGTTGGCTCCTAGTTTACGAGAGCTGAATCACAAAAAGCAATCGTCTGGTCGGAGGTTTCTCTCTAAAGCGCCGAATTTATAGACTTTTTCTATTGATTGATTTAACAGATTGCCGTGTGCGAAAAATCTCGTTATTCCAGAAAATGTGATGTTTGTAATCAAAATCAGCGATATGTATACTGGCGTCGGGCCGCTGGAAAGAGGCAGTAAGCGGTGAGTTTTTTAAGGGACCACCTTCTAATTACACTCGGCTATGTTATTGCCTATTTCGGTTGAAATGCCTACCTAGGAAAGGTGAAAAAAGCCGCCTTTCGGTGGATATAACAATAATTGCTCAATGGAGCTGAGTGAGCAGCTGTGAATAAGCAAAGACCTGTCTACTTGGATCTAAGCCAGATCCAATTCCCCGCTACGGCGATTGCATCGATTTTGCATCGTGTCAGTGGCGTCATAACCTTTGTTGGTATTGCCATCTTAATGTGGCTACTGGCAACTTCCCTGTCATCCGAGCAAGGCTTTAATGCCGTTAAGTCCTACTTTGACCTCTTTATCGTGAAGTTCGTCATCTGGGGACTGCTAACTGCACTGGCCTACCACGCCATCGTTGGTGTTCGCCATCTTATTCAAGATATGGGGCACTTCGAAGAGATGGATTCCGGTAACGCGTCTGCGAAGATCAGCTTTGCCATCACCATCGTAGTCTCAGTATTGGCGGGAGTTTGGGTATGGTAAATAACGCAGCCAGTTTTGGACGCAGCGGCGTTCAAGATTTCGTTTTGATTCGCGCCAGTGCCTTGGTACTGCTGGCATACACACTCTATCTGGTGGGCTATCTGGTTATGACGCCAGATCTTACCTTCACGCTTTGGCAAGAGTTCTTCGGAAGCATCATCACAAAAGTTTTCACCCTTTTGGCGCTGTTTAGCGTACTAATTCACGGGTGGATTGGTTTGTGGCAGGTGGCAACCGACTACATCAAGCCGCCTCGACTGAGAGCGTTTAGCTTGTTTGCCATCAATGTTGTACTGCTGGCCTATTTGGCCACAGGTATTGTGATTCTGTGGGGTGTGTAAGTGAGTATTCCAGTTCGCGAATTTGACGCAATTGTTATTGGTGCTGGTGGCGCAGGCATGCGCGCGGCACTGCAGATTTCTCAAGAAGGCAAGACCTGTGCGCTGCTTTCTAAAGTGTTCCCAACCCGTTCCCATACGGTGTCCGCTCAAGGTGGCATCACCGTAGCGCTGGGCAATGCCCACGACGATAACTGGGAATGGCACATGTACGATACCGTAAAAGGCTCCGATTACATCGGTGACCAAGACGCCATCGAATACATGTGTAAGACCGGCCCGGAAGCCATCATTGAGATGGAAAACATGGGCTTGCCGTTCAGCCGTTTTGAAAACGGCAAGGTATATCAGCGCCCATTTGGCGGCCAGTCGAAGAACTTCGGTGGTGAGCAGGCCGCTCGTACCGCCGCCGCCGCTGACCGTACCGGCCACGCGTTGCTGCACTGCCTGTATCAGCAAAACGTTAAGAACAAAACTGAGGTGTACTCTGAGTGGTACGCCCTCGACTTAGTTAAAAATGAAGATGGCGCCGTAGTGGGTGCTACCGCCATCGACATCGAAACCGGCGAAATTGTTTATTTCAAAGCCAAGGCCACTGTACTGGCCACTGGCGGTGCAGGTCGTATCTACGCCTCTACTACCAACGCCCACATCAATACCGGTGACGGAGTTGGTATGGCGCTGCGTGCTGGAGTGCCAGTGCAAGACATGGAAATGTGGCAGTTCCACCCAACCGGCATCGCTGGCGCTGGGGTACTGGTTACCGAAGGCTGTCGTGGTGAAGGCGGCTACCTGCTAAACAAAGACGGCGAGCGCTTCATGGAGCGTTATGCCCCGAATGCGAAAGACTTGGCTGGCCGTGACGTAGTAGCACGCTCCATCATGACCGAAATCCGCGAAGGTCGCGGCTGCGATGGTCCATGGGGCCCTCACGCCAAGCTGAAGCTGGATCACCTGGGCGAAGAGGTGTTGGAATCTCGCCTGCCGGGCATCTGTGAGCTGTCTCGTACCTTCGCTCACGTCGACCCTGTAAAAGAGCCAATCCCCGTTATCCCAACCTGTCACTACATGATGGGCGGCGTACCGACCAACGTAAATGGTCAGGTAATCGATGCCGAAGAAAACCCAGTACATGGTCTTCTGGCAGTGGGCGAAATCGCCTGCGTATCGGTGCACGGTGCCAACCGTTTGGGTGGTAACTCGCTGCTGGATCTGGTGGTCTTCGGCCGCGCAGCAGGTAAGCACCTTGGCGCAACGTTGGATGCTCAGCCAGAACAAAAGGATGCCACCGAAGAGGACATTCAAGCTTCTTTGGCTCGCCTGAACCGCTGGGAAAACAATGAGAATGGCGAAGACCCTGCGCAGATCCGCAAAGATCTGCAGCAGTGTATGCAGATGAACTTCTCAGTATTCCGTCAGGGCGACTCCATGGCAGAAGGTCTGAAAGAGCTTAAAGCCATCAAGGCGCGTTTGCAGAACGCCAAGCTGGATGACCGCTCTAAGGCGTTCAACACCAACCGCATCGAGTGTTTGGAGCTGGACAACCTGATGGAGACCGCCATCGCAACGGCGGAAGCGGCTAACTACCGTACCGAAAGCCGTGGCGCGCACTCACGTGAAGATTACCTTGAGCGTGACGATGCCAACTGGCTGTGCCACACCATCTACAACCCGCTGAACGGTGAGATGAGCAAGCGTGAGGTGAACATGACACCTAAGCTGCGTGAAGCCTTCCCGCCGAAGAAGCGTACCTACTAAGGAGAGCGAGACATGAATTTGCAAGTATCGGTCTATCGCTACAACCCGGACGTAGACGTAAAGCCTAAGATGCAGGACTACACCCTGAACCTTCCTGAGGGCTCAGACGTGATGGTGCTGGACGTGTTGTTGATGCTTAAAGAGCAGGATCCAACTTTGGCATTCCGCCGCTCTTGCCGTGAAGGGGTATGTGGCTCCGACGGTTTGAACATGAACGGCAAAAACGGCCTAGCCTGCATCACGCCAATCTCGGCGTTTAAAGGCAAGAAGCTGACCATTCGTCCACTGCCTGGTATGCCGGTTGTGCGAGATCTGGTTGTGGACCTGACTCAGTTCTACAAACAGTATGAAAAGGTCAAGCCTTACCTTATCAACGATGGTAAGAACCCTGGCCGTGAAAACCTGCAATCACCAGAAGAGCGCGCCAAGCTGGATGGTCTGTATGAGTGCATTATGTGTGCTTGCTGCTCCACCGCGTGTCCATCGTTCTGGTGGAACCCAGATAAGTTTGTGGGCCCAAGTGGCTTGCTGCACGCCTACCGCTTCTTGGTGGACAGCCGTGATACGGCTACCGATGAGCGTTTGGCGGAACTGGATGACGCCTTCAGCGTATTCCGCTGCCACGGCATCATGAACTGCGTTAACGTTTGCCCTAAGGGATTGAACCCAACCAAAGCCATTGGCCACATCAAGTCAATGCTGCTGCAGCGGGCTGTTTAACCTTGTACGATTTTGCTTATCGAAGCATATGAAGTAACAGGTCACCTCTTGTGCTGCCAAGGCGGTGACCTTTTTGTATGATTGCTTAGCCACAGCTTGTCCCATCTTCGACTAAAAGCCAGTGGCACAAACAATAAGATTGCCGTAAAACGGCGCAAGCCAAGCTTGGTTTATAAAGGAATACACATGCAACAAGGCTCATTGCAAGAGTGGCTGGACAGTTCCCATCTAGCCGGTGCCAATGCAAGCTATATCGAAGAGCTGTACGAGAGCTATCTGGAAAATCCAGATGCGATTTCGCTGCAGTGGCGGGACATCTTCGATACCCTACCTGCCAATGGACAGGCTGAAGAAGCGAATCATCGCCGCATTCAAGATTATTTCCGACAGGTAGCCATGGAGCAGACCAGCTCCGTGAAAACCGCAGTAGACCCAGACCTGACCGCAAAACAGGTTAAAGTACTGCAGTTGATTAACGCCTACCGTTTCCGTGGCCATCAGGCCGCTAACCTAGATCCTCTGGGTTTGTGGAAACGCCTTCCTGTGGTTGAGCTGACCCCAGAGTTTCACGGCCTGACCGAAGGCGATATGGAGCGCGAGTTCAATACTGGCTCCTTCGCATACGGCTCAGACACCATGAAGCTGTCGAGCCTGCTTAAAACCCTGCAATCGACTTACTGTGGCTCCATCGGCGCCGAGTACATGCACATTACCGACACCGAAGAGAAACGCTGGATTCAGCAGCGTCTTGAGCCGGTGGCGGGTAAAGCCAGCTTTGATGACGAGCATAAAAAGCGCATCCTTTCCGGCCTAAACGCCGCCGAAGGGATGGAAAAATATCTGGGGGCCAAATTCCCAGGTGCCAAGCGTTTCTCCCTTGAAGGGGGCGATGCGCTGATTCCAATGATGCGTGAGCTTATCTACCGCGCTGGCGACCACGGCACCAAAGAGGTGGTGGTCGGCATGGCGCACCGTGGCCGACTGAACGTATTGGTTAACATCCTCGGTAAGAAGCCTGCGGATCTGTTCGATGAGTTTGCCGGTAAGCACGACGAAGGGCTGGGCAGTGGTGACGTGAAATACCACCAGGGCTTCTCTTCTGATTTCGCAACCCCATCTGGCAACGTCCACCTGGCGCTGGCGTTTAACCCTTCTCACCTTGAGATTGTAAACCCAGTGGTCATGGGCTCAGTTCGTGCTCGTATGGATCGCCTAGGCTGCGAAAACGGCCAGAAGGTGATGCCAATTACCATTCATGGTGATTCGGCCATTGCCGGTCAGGGTGTGGTGCAAGAAACCTTCAACATGTCCAAGACCCGTGGCTTCAGTGTTGGCGGTAGCGTACGCATCGTGGTCAATAACCAAGTGGGCTTTACTACCTCTAATCAGGAAGATACCCGCTCAACTGAGTATTGCACCGACATCGCCAAGATGGTTCAGGCGCCGATTTTCCACGTTAATGCCGATGACCCAGAAGCGGTGGCGTTCGTGTCTCAGCTGGCGGTGGACTACCGTTACGAATTTGGCCGCGATGTGGTGATCGACCTTATCTGTTATCGCCGTCACGGTCACAACGAAGCGGATGAGCCTAATGCGACTCAGCCGCTGATGTACCAAAAAATTAAGAAGCACCCAACGCCGCGTAAGATCTACGCCGACCGTCTGGTTGACGCCAAGGTGATGGCGGATAGCGACGTAACCGAAATGGTGAACGGCTATCGTGACCAGCTGGATCACGGTGAGTGCGTGGTTCCTGAATGGCGAGTGATGGAGCAACACTCTGTCGACTGGCGTCCGTTCTTGGGCCACAACTGGGATTGTGACTACGAGTCCACCATTCCGATGGCCAAATTGACCGAGCTGGGTAACACCCTGTGCGATCTGCCAGAAGGTCATAAGCTGCAGTCTCGAGTGAACAAGATCTACACCGACCGCAAGGCAATGGCCAATGGTGAAAAGCTGTTGGACTGGGGCATGGCGGAAACCTTAGCCTACGCCACCTTGCTGGAGAGCGGCACTCGCATCCGCTTGACCGGTCAAGACTCTGGCCGAGGCACCTTCTTCCACCGTCATGCGGTGCTGCACAATCAGAACGATGCCAGCGCTTACATGCCGCTGCGCCACCTGAGTGACGACCAAGCGCCGATTGAAATTTATGACTCGGTGCTGTCTGAAGAGGCGGTACTGGCCTTTGAATATGGCTATGCCACGGCAGAGCCAGCCACCTTGACCATGTGGGAAGCCCAGTTTGGTGACTTCGCCAACGGCGCTCAGGTGGTGATTGACCAGTTCCTAAGCTCAGGTGAGCAGAAGTGGGGCCGCCTGTGTGGCCTAACCATGTTGCTGCCACACGGCTATGAAGGTCAGGGCCCTGAGCACTCCTCCGCGCGTCTGGAGCGTTTCCTACAGATGTGCGCCGACCACAACATGCAGGTGTGCGTGCCATCGACGCCGGCTCAGGTGTATCACATGATTCGCCGTCAGAGCATTCGTCCGATGCGCCGTCCTCTGGTGGTCATGTCGCCGAAGTCTTTGCTGCGCCACCCATTGGCGGTAAGCAGCTTGGAAGAGCTGGCTGAAGGCACCTTCCAGAACGTAATCGCTGAGATCGACGAGCTGGATCCTACCAAGGTTGACCGCGTGGTGTTCTGCTCAGGTAAAGTCTACTTTGACCTACTTGAGAAGCGTCGCCGTGAAGAGCTTACTAACGTTGCCATCATTCGAGTCGAGCAGCTGTACCCATTCCCGCACCCAGAGATGGAAGCGATTTTGGAACAGTATCAGCATGTGACCGACTTCGTATGGTGTCAGGAAGAGCCGCAAAACCAGGGCGCGTGGTACTCAAGCCAGCACCACTTCTGGCAGGCGATTCCAAAACGGGCCACCCTCACTTACGCCGGGCGTCAAGCATCGGCCGCCCCAGCGGTGGGTTACCCGTCATTACATAACAAACAACAACAGGCGCTGGTGAATGCCGCCCTGAATATTGAAGAATAATTGCACAAGGAAAGTTTACCTATGAGCATCGAAATTAAGGTTCCCGTACTGCCAGAGTCCGTTGCCGATGCCTCCATCGCCACTTGGCACGTTCAGCCAGGCGATAGTGTTAGCCGCGACCAGATCTTGGTCGACATTGAGACCGACAAAGTGGTACTGGAAGTGCCTGCACCAGAAGATGGTGTGATGACTGAAATCACCCACGGCGAAGGCGATACCGTTCTGGGTGAGCAGGTGATTGGCCTGTTCAAAGCCGGCGTGGCACCAGGTGCGGAAGTGAGCAAAGAGGAGGCGGAAGCCAAATCTGAAGCTCCGGTTGCCGAAGCACAAGATGAGAGCAACGACAGCCTGAGCCCTTCAGTTCGTCGCCTGATTGCTGAGCATAACTTGGATGCCAGCCAGATCAAGGGCACCGGTGTTGGTGGTCGCATCAGCAAGGAAGACGTGGAAGCCTTCCTGAAAGCCAAGCCTGCCGCTCCAGCGGCTCAGGAAGCGGCCCCAGCGGTTGAGCTGTCTGGTCGTACCGACAAGCGTGTTCCTATGACTCGCCTGCGTAAGCGCATCGCCGAGCGTTTGCTGGAAGCGAAGAACTCCACCGCCATGCTGACCACCTTTAACGAGGTCAACATGAAGCCGATCATGGAGCTGCGCAAGCAGTATCAAGACATCTTCGAGAAGCGTCACGGCATCCGCTTAGGCTTTATGTCCTTCTATGTTAAAGCGGTTGTGGAAGCGTTGAAGCGCTACCCACAGGTGAACGCCTCGTTGGATGGCGATGACATGGTGTACCACAACTACTTCGACATCAGCATTGCGGTTTCCACCCCTCGTGGTCTGGTAACCCCAGTTTTGCGTGACGCAGATAAGCTGTCGGTAGCTGAGATCGAAAAGGGCATTAAAGACTTAGCGATCAAAGGCCGTGACGGCAAGTTGACCGTGGAAGAGCTGACCGGCGGCAACTTCACCATCACCAACGGTGGTGTATTCGGCAGCCTGATGTCTACCCCAATCATCAACCCACCTCAAAGTGCCATCTTGGGCATGCACGCCATCAAAGACCGCCCAATGGCGGTAGATGGCAAGGTCGAGATTCTGCCGATGATGTATCTGGCGCTCTCTTATGACCACCGAGTTATCGATGGTAAGGAATCCGTAGGCTTCCTGGTTACCATCAAAGAGCTATTGGAAGATCCAACGCGTCTGTTGTTGGATATCTAATTAAACGGGGCCGTTTTTAAGAACGGCCAACCCCCCATGCCCGGTCAGGATTTCTGGCCGGATTATAAGAAGTTATATGGATAGAACATATGAATCTGCATGAGTATCAAGCTAAGCAGCTGTTCGCTGAGTACGGTCTGCCAGTTTCCGAAGGCTACGCCTGTAGCACCCCGCAAGAGGCCGCTGAAGCCGCTGATAAAATTGGTGGCGATAAGTGGGTTGTTAAGTGTCAAGTTCACGCCGGTGGCCGTGGTAAAGCTGGTGGCGTTAAGCTAGCTAGCAGCAAAGATGAGATTCGCGAGTTCGCCCAGAGCTGGTTAGGCAAAAATCTGGTGACCTACCAGACTGATGCCAACGGTCAGCCTGTCACTAAGATTTTGGTTGAGTCTTGCACCGACATCGATCAGGAGCTGTACCTGGGCGCGGTTGTTGACCGTGGCACTCAGCGCATCGTATTCATGGCGTCTACCGAGGGTGGCGTTGAGATTGAAAAGGTTGCGGAAGAGACCCCAGAGCTGATCCACAAAGCCGCTATCGATCCACTGGTTGGCCCTCAGGCGTACCAAGGTCGTGAGTTGGCGTTCAAACTGGGCCTGAAAGGCGACCAGATCAAACAGTTCACCAAGATCTTCTTGGGTCTGGGCCAGATGTTCATCGACATGGACTTCGCACTGCTGGAGATCAACCCGCTGGTTATCACCGATCAGGGCAACCTGCACTGCCTAGATGGCAAGATCAACATCGACTCTAACGCTCTGTACCGTCAGGCCAGCGTTCGCGAGATGCACGATCCATCTCAGGAAGACGCTCGTGAAGCGCACGCAGCTCAGTGGGAGCTGAACTACGTGGCTCTAGATGGCAACATCGGCTGCATGGTAAACGGCGCCGGTTTGGCCATGGGTACCATGGACATCGTGAATCTGCACGGCGGCCAGCCAGCTAACTTCCTGGATGTGGGCGGCGGCGCTACCAAAGAGCGTGTTACCGAAGCCTTTAAGATCATCCTGTCCGACGACAACGTTAAAGCGGTTCTGGTGAACATCTTCGGCGGCATCGTCCGTTGTGATCTTATCGCAGACGGCGTTATCGGCGCAGTAGAAGAGGTAGGCGTTAAGGTTCCTGTTGTGGTTCGCCTAGAGGGTAACAACGCCGAACTGGGTCAGCAGCGTCTGGCTGAGTCGGGTCTGAATATTATTGCTGCTACCAGTCTGACCGACGCCGCGCAGCAAGTTGTACGAGCTGCGGAGGGTCAGTAATGAGCGTTTTAATCAATAAAGATACCAAGGTAATCTGCCAAGGTTTCACCGGTGGTCAGGGAACTTTCCACTCTGAGCAAGCCATCGCTTACGGTACTCAGATGGTCGGTGGTGTGTCTCCTGGTAAAGGCGGCACCGAGCACCTAGGTTTGCCGGTATTTAACACCGTACGGGAAGCGGTAGAGGCCACTGGCGCTACTGCTACCGTTATCTACGTTCCAGCACCTTTCTGTAAAGATGCCATCTTGGAAGCCATCGATGCGGGCATTGAGCTTATCGTCACCATCACCGAAGGCATCCCGACTCTGGACATGCTTGAAGTAAAAGTGAAGCTGGATCAAGCGGGCGTTCGCATGATCGGCCCTAACTGCCCAGGCGTTATCACCCCAGGTGAGTGCAAAATCGGCATTATGCCAGGCCACATCCACAAGCCAGGTAAAGTGGGCATCGTATCTCGTTCCGGCACTTTGACCTACGAAGCGGTTAAGCAGACCACTGACGAAGGTTTTGGTCAGTCTACCTGCGTTGGTATTGGTGGTGACCCAATTCCAGGTTCTAACTTCATCGACGTTCTGGAGATGTTTGAGAAAGATCCTGGCACCGAAGCGATTGTGATGATTGGTGAGATTGGTGGTACTGCAGAAGAGGAAGCGGCGGCCTACATCAAGGCTAACGTAACCAAGCCTGTGGTTTCCTACATCGCCGGTGTTACTGCGCCTCCAGGTAAGCGCATGGGCCACGCTGGTGCCATTATTGCCGGTGGTAAGGGAACTGCAGACGAGAAGTTTGCTGCTCTGGAAGATGCGGGCGTTCGTACCGTACGTTCACTGGCTGACATCGGCAGCGCACTGCGTGAAGTAACTGGCTGGTAATCGGCTATCAAAGGTCAGTGCTCACTCACTGGCCGATAGGGGAAACGGGCTCTGGTAACAGGGCCCGTTTTTTATGGACTGAAGTTATTTCTTCAGTTCACCAATTGGCATAACGGTGCGGCCGTATTCGCCGTTGATGATGGTGGCCATGGCCAGGTAGATGGCACTGGCACCACAGATGATCCCTTCAAAACCGGCGATGGTGCCGATAAGCTCGCTGCCGGTGAAGTCACGGGCGGCCAACAGGAAGAATAGAACCGTCAAGCTACCGAAGATAAACTGCTTAACACGGGGGTAGTTCGCTAGGGTGGCGATGAACATAAACAGAGTGAATAGACCCCAAAGACCCAGATACCAACCCATGAAGTGGGCTGAGCTACCATTCACGCCAATGCCCATGTTAGGCATCACAATCAGAGCCACCAGAGTCAGCCAGAACGAGCCGTAGGAGGTAAAGGCAGTAGTACCAAAGGTATTGCCGTTACGGTATTCCATGATGCCAGCCATGATCTGAGCGATGCCACCAAAGAAGATGCCCATAGCCAAAATCATACTGTCGATAGGAAAGTAACCGGCGTTGTGGATGTTTAGCAAAATGGTGGTCATACCGAAGCCCATCAAACCTAATGGGGCTGGGTTAGCAATCTTTTGTGACATGATGTCCTCAAAGTAAAAGGAGATACCCTAGGGGCAAAAAAGAGGCGGCATTATAGTCAGTCGGTGAATCAGATGCGTGACGCAGATCACGCCAATGATGTCGAAATGTTAATAGCGTCAAAACTTGGAAGCCCGCCATGTTCGGTTTTTCACCACGGTGACGGCGATCACATTTTTCTGTATTCACCCCTTTGCCTCTTAAATTGGACAATTGCGCTTTTTGGGGGAATTTGTCGATTTTGGCGCACACTGCCACATCAATAACCGAATTGAGTTCGAAATCATCAAAAGGTGCTGGATTATCTTTGCTTTATAGGGTGCAGATGCTTAGGTTTTCGTCTTTCTTTGCAAGAAACGCAGAGTTTGATCAAGGATTTTTCGGTTCATCTATGTATACTTACTGCAAATGAAAGTAATTACTATTTAGTTCAGGTTTCAAACATGGTTGTGTTGGATTTAGGGCAAGGTCAGAGTGGCTGCGTAACCCAACTGGGTGACGACTCTTTGCCTTTGGCGTTGAAGCGTCGCTTAATGGCGCTGGGCTTCACCCGTGGGAGCAAGATCACCATGGTGCGCAGTGCACCACTAGGCGGAGCGGTTCAACTTCAGGTTCGCGGTGCGAATCTGTGCCTGAACAATAAGCTAGCCGCTCAGATTCAGATCGAGGTATAACCATGGCTAAAACGATTCGCTGCGTTGCCGTGGGTAACCCTAATTCGGGCAAATCCACGCTATTTAATGCACTGACCAACAACAATGCCACCGTCGGCAACTGGGCTGGTGTGACCGTCGATAAGAAAGTTGGTCATCTCACCATGGCTAATGCCGAGGTCGAGCTCGTTGACCTTCCTGGCCTGTATGATCTTGAAGCCTCTGGGGCTGAAGGCTTTATCGATGAAAAGATTAGCCGAGATGTGTTGCTAAATGATGACATTGACCTGTTGCTGAACGTAGTTGATGCATCCCAGCTGGAGCGCAACCTCTATCTGACGACTCAGCTGTGTGAGCTGGGTATTCCCATGCTGCTGGTGCTGAACAAAGGTGATGTTATTGAGCATCGCGGTATTGCCATTGATATCGACGCGTTGAAAGCCAAGCTGGGCTGCGAAGTGATGATGATCTCCGCTAAGGCGAGTGATGACATCACTAAGGTAGTTGGGGCATTGGAGCAGCTGTCAGAAAGCAAAACCACTCCCCATCTGTCGATGCCATTGGACGATTCCATCGAGCAAGCGCTGGCATCTTTGGGAAGTGGCCGCGCCAAAGCCATCAGCCGACTGCTGGCTCATGAAGATGATGAAGCAAAGCAGATCTACAATAGACTGATTGCTGATGGCCATAACCCCGCAGAACTGCTGGCTGAGGGGCGTTATCAGCAGATTGGCGATCTGGTCAATGAGGTGGTTACCAAGCCGACCCTGCTTAACTCAGTGACAGAAAAGCTTGATCACTATGCGCTAAGTCCTTGGACTGGCGTGCCAATCTTCCTTGGCATGATGTATCTAACCTTCATGTTCGCCATTAACGTGGGTGCGTCCTTCATCGATTTCTTCGATATCGTTGCCGGTGGCATCTTCGTGGACGGCGTCGCCGAGGTGATGGGCGCTGTGGGTGCCCCAGAGTGGATGACCGTGATCTTGTCTGACGGCGTCGGCGCGGGCATTCAGACGGTGGCGACCTTTATTCCTGTGGTGGCGTTCCTATACATCGCCCTGAGTATCCTTGAGATCTCCGGTTACCTAGCCCGTGCCGGCTTTGTGATTGAAGGGGTGATGCAGAAAATTGGTTTGCCAGGCAAAGCCTTCGTTCCACTGATTGTGGGCTTTGGCTGTAACGTGCCAGCGATCACCGCCACTCGGACCTTGGATACCCGCCGTGAGCGCATCGTGACAGCCATGATGGCGCCGTTTATGTCATGTGGCGCTCGGTTACCGGTATACGCTCTGTTTGTGGCGGCGTTCTTTCCCGACAACGGCCAAAACCTGGTATTTCTGCTGTATCTCATCGGCATTGTTGCTGCGATTCTGACGGGGCTGCTGCTTCGCTATACCCTACTGCCAGGAAACGCTTCTCAAGGCTTCATGGAGCTGCCCGATTATGAGATGCCATCTGTTGGTGCCATCTGCCGTCGTACATGGCAGCGAACTAAGCAGTTTGTGCTTGGCGCTGGTAAGACCATTGTGGTGGTGGTAACCATCCTAAGTGTGTTCAACTCATTGGGTACTGACGGCAGTTTTGGCAACCAAGACAGTGAGAAGTCGGTGCTTTCTGCAGCCTCTCAAGTTGTGACTCCGGTATTTGGCCCTATGGGAGTAAAAGACGACAACTGGCAGGCTACGGTGGGGGTGATCACCGGTATCTTTGCCAAAGAAGCGGTAGTGGGAACCCTGAACAGCTTGTATAGCCAAGGTGCAGCGGAAGAGGGCGGTGAGTTTAGCTTACTGGGCGCACTCAATGACGGCTTGGCGACCATTCCTGAGAATATGTTTGGTATCGCATGGGACGATCCTCTGGGACTGAATATTGGCGATTCCCACGACGTGGATTCCATGGGAGACGAGTTTGGCTTTGAAGCCGCAACTCTGACCAATTTGCAAGCCAACTTTGGTACTCAGGCTGCGGCCTTTGCCTACCTGCTGTTTATCCTAATGTATACTCCGTGCGCTGCGGTACTGGGTGCTATGGCTGGCGAGTTTGGCGGCCGCTGGACTGCGTTCTGTGCAGTGTACACCTTTGTGCTGGCATACTGCGTGGCGACGCTGTTTTATCAGCTATCGCAACTTGCGGTGGCTCCAGGGCACTCCCTGTTCCACATCGGCATCATCGTCACCATCATGGTGTTTGGGGTGCTTTACTTGCGCCGTGCTGGCCGCAAAGTCAACCAAGGTGTAGGTGACATTCCGATCGCCATTAAGGAGTAAGTGGCTAAATCGGTCACTTTTGACTAGCTTCATTACATCAAGGCAGCCATGAGGCTGCCTTTTTTATGAGGAGAAGGTCTATGTGGCAGGTTCCGAAATCCAAATGGCGTTTGGGTATCCCCATTGGCGGTTTGGTGTTTTTAGGACTGGGTGTGCTCGGTACCATTGGCTTCAATGTGTCGATGGAGGTCACCAGTACCGATGCGTTCTGTACCTCCTGTCATGAATCCCCCTCCGCGTGGGTGGCAGAGGAGTGGAAAGAGAAGAGCCATTTTAAGTCAGCTTCAGGCATGGTTGTCGGCTGCCACGATTGTCATATCCCTAAGCCGTTTTTCCAAAAAGTATGGGTGAAAGGCACCAGCGCGTTGTCTCACGTGAGTCATCAGGTGTTTAACCCTTATGAAGACAAAGCGGAATTTGAGTCTAAGCGCAAAGAGCTCGCAGAGCGTGTGTGGGCCAAAATGAAAGCTACCGACTCGCGCGAATGTCGCCACTGTCATGACGTGGAGCGCATGGACTTTGATGCCCAATCGAAGAAAGCGGCGGCAATGCATAAGCGCATTGAAAAGATGGGCCGCACCTGCATCGACTGCCACAAAGGGTTGGCCCACAACAAACCTAAGTAAGGAATGTTGCTGAAGGTACCATTTGCTAAAAAAGTGACCACTGATGAAGTGATTGGGGCTTGCTCACCTCCCTGTGATAGTGGATCATAGTCTGCTTATAGGTTTTTTTTGAAGTTAGTCGAGGGCACCCATGACCCAGCCGGACAACGACGTTCGTCCAAGCAACTTTATTCGCAATATTATCGATGCCGATCTGGCCTCGGGTAAGCACTCTGAGGTGCACACGCGCTTCCCACCTGAGCCAAACGGTTACCTGCATATCGGCCACGCCAAGTCCATCTGTTTGAACTTTGGCATCGCTCAGGATTATCAGGGCAAGTGTAATCTGCGTTTTGATGACACCAACCCTGAGAAAGAGGACGTGGAGTACGTTGAGTCCATTAAGCAGGACGTGCAATGGCTTGGGTTTGAGTGGGATGGTGACATTCATTACTCTTCCGATTACTTCGATACCCTGTATCAGTACGCCATTGAGCTGATCATCAAAGGTCTGGCTTATGTGGATGAACTGAGCCCAGAGGAGATTCGCGAGTATCGCGGCACCCTGACCGCACCGGGTAAGCCAAGCCCATACCGAGATCGCCCCGTTGAAGAGAACCTTGCGCTGTTTGAAAAGATGCGCGCTGGTGAATTTAAAGAGGGTTCTGTCTGCCTGCGTGCCAAGATCGACATGGCATCCTCTTTCATGGTGATGCGTGATCCGGTTCTGTACCGCGTTAAGTTTGCTCACCACCACCAGACCGGTGATAAGTGGTGCATCTACCCGATGTACGACTTCACCCACTGCATCTCCGATGCGCTGGAAGGGATTACTCACTCGATCTGTACGCTGGAGTTCCAAGACAACCGTCGTCTGTACGATTGGGTGCTTGAGAACATCACCATCGATTGTCAGCCACGTCAGTACGAGTTCAGCCGCTTGAATCTGGAATACACCGTGATGTCCAAGCGTAAACTGAACCAGTTGGTGACCAACAATTTGGTAAATGGTTGGAACGATCCTCGTATGCCGACCGTATCCGGCATGCGCCGCCGTGGTTACACTCCCGCTTCCATTCGCGAGTTCTGTAAGCGCATCGGTGTGACTAAGCAGGAGAACACCATTGAGATGGGTTCCCTGGAGTCCTGCATCCGTGATGACTTGAACAGCAACGCCCCTCGTGCCATGGCTGTGCTGGATCCGGTAAAACTGGTGCTGGAAAACTACCCAGAAGACAAAACTGAGATTTTGACGGTGGCTAACCATCCATCGGATGAATCCATGGGCACTCGCGAAGTGCCATTTGGCCGTGAAATTTGGATCGAAGCGGAAGATTTCCGTGAAGAAGCCAACAAGAAGTTCAAGCGTCTTGTATTAGGTAAGAAGGTTCGTCTACGTGGCGGCTACGTGGTATTTGCTGAGCGCGTTGAGAAAGACGAGAGCGGCAAGGTAACCACCATCTACTGCTCCGTTGATTTGGACACTCTGGGTGTGGACCCTGCCGACGGCGTTAAACCAAAGGGCGTTATTCACTGGGTGGCCGCAAATACGGCGATGCCTGCGGAGTTCCGTCTCTACGATCGTCTGTTCACCGTGGAAAACCCAGGGGCGGCTGAGGACTTTGAGTCGGTAATCAACCCTGAGTCACTGACCGTTCAGCATGGTTTCGTTGAGCCAAGCCTAGGCAAAGCGGCAGCAGAGAAGGCGTTCCAGTTTGAGCGTATCGGTTACTTCTGTGCAGATAGCGAAGACAGTCGTGAAGACAACTTGGTCTTCAACCGTACCGTTGGACTGCGGGATACTTGGGCGAAAATCTCAGGCTAAACCTTAGCGTTGACCCATTAAAAAACGGAAGCCTTGGCTTCCGTTTTTTGTATCTAAGGGACTGGCAACCAATGGTTAGAGGCGCAAAGTAGCTGGCCTCTGCCTTAGTTTAGTGGTCGCATTTACCGTCGACGCTCACCCCGTAGAGGTACAAGCTGTGGTTGGTCAGCTTAATGCCGTGTTTGGTGGCAATTTCGTTCTGACGCGACTCGATGGTTTCGTCACTGAATTCGATCACTTTGCCACAGTCTAGGCAAACGAGGTGATCGTGGTGGTGCTGAGAAGCCAGTTCGAAAACCGCTTTGCCGCTTTCGAAGTGGTGACGAGTAACAATACCCGCATCATCGAATTGGTTTAGTACACGGTACACTGTGGCCAAGCCAATCTCTTCTCCTTGATCCAACAGAAGCTTATAAAGGTCTTCTGCCGCAATGTGCTGGTTGCCTGGGCATTGCAGCAATTGCAAAATCTTAACTCGAGGCAGAGTAACTTTTAGGCCTGCTTTTTTTAGTGCTTGGTTTTCATCCGTCATGGCAGTCTCTTACTGTTTGTCGTGGGGTTCGACCCAATCTAATCAACCCATTATAGGGAGCTTAGCCGCAACAATAAACCTTGGAAACAAAAGGGAATTGCGATTCAGCAGTGGATGTGGCAAAAAAAGAGCATGTTAGATGAAGAATCTAGCGCGAAATGCTGACAATTTACGCAGCGGCGCTCACTTTTATTAGCGCAACCAGTTAAAAAAGATGACAGAAGGGATGACGGGTGATCAGAGTAGTGGTGTTAACAGGAGCAGGGATCTCCGCAGAATCTGGCTTGAAAACCTTTCGGGCAGAGGATGGTTTGTGGGAGAAGCATCCAATTGAGGAGGTGGCAACGCCTGAGGGCTACCAGCGCAACCCTCAGTTGGTTCGAGAGTTTTACAACGCCCGTTGGCAGCAATTGGCCACCGCGGACGTCGAGCCCAATCCTGCCCATCGAGCGCTAGCTCAGCTGGAGCAAGCACCAGAGATTGAGTTAACCCTAGTCACTCAGAATATTGATAACCTTCATGAACGTGGCGGTAGCCACCATGTGGTACACATGCACGGTGAGCTGGCTAAGGCTCGTTGCCCATCAAGTCAGCAGGTGTTTCCCATGGCGGAACCGTTTTCCGAACAGGCGCTGTGTACTTGCTGCATGCCTGGAGAAATATTAAGGCCCCATGTGGTGTGGTTTGGCGAGATGCCTTTAGGGCTCGATAGGGTTTATCACGCCCTCTCGCACTGCGATCTGTTCGTTGCCATTGGCACCTCTGGTACGGTTTACCCTGCGGCGGGATTTGTGGATATGGCCAGCCAAGGCCATGCGAAGACACTTGAGGTGAACATTGAACCAACCAAGGTGGGAAGCCACTTCCAATACTCATTGATGGGGAAGGCCAGTGAGACGGTACCGCAGTTGGTTGAGCGATTGCTGTCAGGGCAATGTGTCTCGGAGTTTGCGACCCCTCGTTAGGAGCATCGCCGCGATTTGATAAAAAAGGGAGCTTTCGCTCCCTTTTTAATCTTACAGAAGGAAACTGATGTCGCTGCCAGGAGCGATCTCCTCTTTCTGAGTCGTCCCCTCAAAAAGGTAACCAGGTTTATCACCGGTCAACACCAGAGCGTTGCCTTGTCGGCGAATGGCCGCGCCTTCACAGATCCCCACTACCGGTGCTAATGGATCAACACAGGTAAACTCCTGCAGGCGCATCGAGCGTGACTCGCCGTTATGGCCAGGGGCTAAATAATCGCTGAAATGGGGATTGATCTGGAAAGGAACCAGACCAAGAGCATCAAAGCTTGGTGGCTGAATGATCGGCATGTCGTTGGTGGTACGAATGGTTAGTCCAGCCACGTTTGAGCCGGCGCTCCACCCAACGTACGGCATGCCGTTATTGACCTTATCTCGGATGGCATCCATCAGTTTCAGTCGGTATAGTTCGTGGAGAAGGTGGAAGGTGTTGCCACCGCCAACTAAAACGCCATCAACCTCATCCAGAGCGGCCACGGGATCCGGCGTTTGATGGGCACCAATAACCTGTCCTCCCAAACTGCCTAAGGCCTCGGCCACCTGATTGGTATAATCATCGTAACTAATTGTTACGCCAGCATAGGGGATGAATAGCCAACGACTGCCTGGCTGGATCATCTTTTCCAGCATTGGTAGCGCATGAGCGAGGTAGGGGGTGTCATCGACTCTGGAGCTGCTCAGCAGCAACAACGATTGGCTCATGAAGTGATCTCCTTAATCAAAGCTATGCACCTGATAATAAAGTGCTTAATCTTGATTGTCTCTAACGAATATCACCATTTTAAAAAGCTTTGGGGATCAGTGGGTTAGGGCGGTATGCCAATCTGCCAGGGCGTTAAAATCACTTAGTTATATAAATATAGCCTAATCTGAATAAAACGCTCTATCTTGTGGTTGTGCAATCCAAAATGTGGCATATACTGTATCTGTGTTTTGAATTACACCGTCCCAAACCGATGGAAGACCGCCGCCCCAAACGGTGGTCTTTTTGTTTCTGTTACCGGAGTTTTTAAGGGCATTTTTTTGCAGCTGCTTGGCCTCATCCTCGGCTAATCCGAATCAACAGTGCGATATTTTCAGTTACCTACCTCATTGAAACGTCATACACTCGCCCCAATCTTACTGAATAAGCTGTGGTGCAACTGGGCATCACGTTTAGACGTGTTAATTAGGAGAATAAATGAAACGCGTAGGCCTGTTTATTTTGACCAACTTGGCAGTCATGCTGGTGTTGGGCATCGTATTGACCCTACTGACTTCGGTGTTAGGCATTCAAACTAACAGCGTTGGTTACATCGTCGTACTGGCGGGTGTATTTGGTTTTGGTGGCTCTTTGATGTCACTGCAGATGTCCAAATGGATGGCAAAAAAGTCCATGGGCTTGCAGGTCATTGAGCAGCCTCGTGATGAGCAGGAAGCTTGGCTGTTGGATACCGTGGCCAAACAAGCACAACAAGCGGGCATTAAAATGCCAGAAGTGGCGGTTTACCATGGTGAAGAGATGAATGCCTTTGCCACTGGCCCAAGTCGTAACAACTCATTGGTGGCGGTGTCCACGGGTTTGATGTACGGCATGAATCGTGATGAAGTGGAAGCGGTGTTGGCCCACGAAGTGAGCCACGTAGCCAATGGTGATATGGTTACCATGGCGTTGATTCAAGGGGTGGTAAACACCTTCGTGATCTTCGCAGCGCGGATGATTGCTGGTACTGTCAGTAACGTGATCGGTGGTGACGACGAAGAGAGCGGTGAAGAGGCCAGCTACATGACCTACTTCCTGGTGTCCATGGTGCTTGAGATTCTGTTTGGTATCCTCGCATCCTTCATCGTAATGTACTTCTCTCGTCAGCGTGAATACCGTGCAGATGCCGGTGGCGCAGCACTGGCAGGTAAAGAGAAGATGGTTGCGGCCCTTGAGCGTCTTCGCGGTGGTCAAGAGAGCAACATGCCGGCCAGCATGGCGGCATTTGGCATCAGCGGCAAGCGCAGCATGTCCGAACTGCTAATGAGCCACCCTCCACTGGAAAAGCGCATTCAAACCTTGCGTGAATCGTAATCTTACAGGGGCGATATTTTTCGCCCCTTTTGTTAACTTACTTCAAATTTTGTTCTCATCTGTAAGCTATCTATCTAGAAGTTTTGGCTTTTTTTATGATCTTTTCGAGGTTTTTTTAAAGCCCTCGCTGATAGAGTAAGCGCGCCGATTCTGCTGTAAACGAGTCAATCGTCTATGGTTAAAAGGCATTAAAAAGGGCGGAACGCATCTGCCCAAACTGTGTGAGGATGAGATAAATGTTTAAGAAATTGCTTTGCGCTTTCTTTGGTATGGGCCTAGCGTTCTCTGCTGCTGCAGCGGACGTTATTGCAGATATGCACGCTGAAATGTCTGGTTGTGAAACCTGTCACGCTGACGGCGCACCTTCTGAAGATGGTGAGTACGAAGCGGCTCAATGTGCAGACTGTCATGGCAGCTTAGCTGACATGGAAGGCTCCCACGCTCCACATGATGGCATGTTGGTTTGTACCGATTGCCACATGGTTCACGAGCAAGAAGTTGGCCAGCGCCCTACTTGTGACAACTGTCACGACGACGGTCGTACTGGCAACTAAGCCAGTTTCATGAAAAACCCGCCAATTGGCGGGTTTTTTTTCATCTGCAATTTATTGGGCTTGCAGATAATCCAATACCACTTGGTGGTGGTCTTTGGTTTTGAACTTGTCAAAGCGATGCTCAACGATGCCTTGTTCGTTGATCAGAAAACTGAGGCGATGGATGCCATCATACTCTTTGCCCATGAATTTCTTCGGACCCCACACCCCAAAAGCGTCGGCAATGGCGTGGTCTTCGTCGGACAACAGGGTAAAGTTGAGCTGATCTCGCTCGGTGAATTTGGTTAGGCGCTTTACGGCATCAGGACTGATGCCAACCACTGCGGTATTGAGATCCGCCAATGCCTGATGATGATCTCTCAGCTGTTGAGCTTGAGTGGTGCATCCTGGAGTCATCGCCTTGGGGTAGAAATAAACCAGTACTTTTTTGCCTTCGAAATCACTCAGGCGGACGGTGTTGTCGTTTTGGTCTTGAAGTTCAAATTGAGGGGCGCTGGCGCCTGCTTCTAATGGTGACATAGTTACTCATTCCCTAATTCGTTGTTTTCATTGATGTCCATTCGTCTGATGCGACATTCAAGCTGCAGACGTTCACCTAGGTTACGCATCTCCTGCTCAATGTGATCAATATCGGCGTGTTCCAGCACATTAATAAACAGTTCAACCTGTTGCAATGCTTTGCCGCTGGGATCTTCTTGAGCGTGAGTGCGCATGCCACCAAGGTCTTGGCCCAAGTCATCAATACATTGGGTGATCTGCTTCATGGTGCCGCGGCGGTCTTCACCAATAAATTCAATTGCCAGTCGGGCAATGTGTTGCTCGGCAACGTGCTCGCTGGTGCGCTTGGTAATGGTGAGCAGATCTAATTCGGCAGCTCGGCTGGGGAGCTGCGTTTCCATTAGGGTAATGGAGGAGTGGCTGCCCGCCACGAGCATGATGAGGCTAAACTCATTGCCATAGGTGGCCATTCGACTGTCGATGATGTCGCAATCGCAGCTGGCAGTTAGTTTTGCCAGTTGATTGACGATACCTGGACGGTCGGTTCCCATCGCGGTAACCGCAAGATATTGGGTCATGAATCTGCCTCTTTTTATTCGCCATAATTGAAGTCAACGATTGATGCTAGCACAAATTTTTCCAAGCATAGATGAGAAAAACTTATCATGTTAATAAGTTATTTGTGGGCAATGGCATCCGAAAAAACCTTCGAGACCAATACAGACCTATGGCTGTCCCTTGTCATCCTTCAGGCGCACAAGTACCATAGATTGTTTAATAGAATTAGCCGAAACCGCCTCTTAGATACCCTTTTGCTTCATAGACATAGGAAGTGTTCTGAACATTAGGAAGTATTGAGGAGGGGGTATCTTCAAAGCCTTTGTAAACTCTGATGAGTTAGGCTTGTCAGTTGAGTGATTGAAATCAACCTAGCGTAACGATAAGCAGTAGAGGCCCAGTGGCCTAGGGATAAGTACGATGTTTAGCGGAAGTATAGTGGCGCTAGCGACGCCATTTTTTGACAACGGCAGTGTGGATTTCGATGCCTTAAAGGCTCTGGTTGAGTTTCATATCGAGCAAGGCACTGACGCCATTGTTGCGGTAGGTACAACTGGAGAGTCAGCAACGCTTAACCCAAGCGAGCATATCGAGGTTGTCAAAGCCGTTGTGGAAACCGTTGCCGGTCGCATTGGAGTTATCGGTGGCGCGGGTGCCAATGCCACAGCGGAAGCGGTCGCCTTGACCCGAGCATGCGAAGACGCAGGCGTTGATGCCACGTTATCGGTGACGCCCTACTACAACAAGCCCACACAGGCAGGCCTTGAAGCGCACTTCTCTGCCATTGAAGCGGTGGCGACTAAGCCGATCATCCTTTATAACGTGCCTGGACGTACCTGCTGCGACCTTCTGCCTGAAACAACTGCAAAACTTGCGAAACTTCCAGGCATTATTGGCATCAAAGACGCTACGGGTGATCTGAATCGCTTATCCGAACTGCAAACGCAGTGTCCAGATGACTTCCTGTTGCTAAGCGGCGATGATGCTACGGCAATGGAGTTCATGCTTGCTGGCGGTCACGGCGTGATCTCGGTAACCAATAATGTGGTACCGGCGGAATTCAAGGCCATGTGCCAAGCGGCGTTATCTGGAGATAAAGATCGCGCCGAGAAATCGAATCAGCGTATGAGTGGGCTCTATTCTGCGCTGTTTATTGAAGCCAACCCTATTCCGGTTAAGTGGGCGATGGCCCATATGAACCTGATGCCGCGCGATCACATGCGCCTGCCTTTGACTTCGTTGTCAGAGGAGCATCAACCGACTATTCGAAAGGCGCTGGCTCAGGCCGACGTAGAATAATAAAGGATCCAATTAATAATGAAGCGTTTGTTTTTAGGGGTAGCTATTGCCTCAGTGTTGGCAGGATGCACCACGCCATTAGAGCGTCGTCAGGCCAGTGGAGAGTTTGATTACATTGAGCAGCCTGAGCCTGTAGAGCTTAAGGTGCCAGCAGATCTGACTCCGCCATCGGTGAGCGAAGAGTTCGCTATTCCAGCGAAGACTGAATCGGCACAAGCGCTAGGTCAACGTATTGATGTTCGCCCTCCGCTGCAGGTGTTGCCTTTGGGTGAGTCAATCCGTTTGCAGGAAGGTACCGACAGCATCACGGTTCTGATTGAAGATCAGGCGGGTGACCGCAATCTGAAACAGGAACTGATGACCAATCTGAAAGAGTTTATTGAACACAAGAAGATTGGTGTTGAGAGCATCGATGAGGTAAACGGCGAAATCGTGACCCAATGGGTTGAGACCGTAGAAGAGTTTGGCGGCTCATGGTGGGGTAAAGATGAGTACCGTATGCGTCAAAAATATAAGTTTGATGTGGCGGTTAAAGACAATGGTCGTACTGGCAGCTTGAGTATTGAGTTGTTGGGCCACGAAGAGTTTATTGAAGATGTGGATCAGGACATCAATCTGACCGATTCAGATAAACGTCGATATGCCATTGATATGCTGAACAGCAGCATCTCCTACATGAACTTCAAGCGCCAACAGGAAGCAAAGATAGCTCAAGTGAAGGACGCATCTGGTCTCTCCATCACCTTGGGTAAAGACGCTAACGGCAATGTGACCTATGATACCCCTGCGGACTTTGAGCGAGTGTGGTCTCGCATGGAGAAGCTGCTTCCTGTCATCGGCTTTACCGTGAAAGATCTGGATAAGAGCCAAGGCACTTATTATGTCGATTACGATCCAAATGATGGATTCTGGGCGAGTTTGTGGGGAGACAATGATCTACTGGCGCTGAAGTCTGGTGCCTACCAGGTGAGCGTTCAGCCTGCTGACAACGCAACGCAGATCTCGTTTAAAGACGCGGAAGGTCAGCCTCTGGATAATGAGGTGGTTACCCAGTTGTTCAATCAGTTCTCTGAGTATATGAGCAAGAGTCAGGTCGCTCGTTAAGCCATAGTAGGCCATTGAATTAAAAGTAAATCCGAAGTGGGGTAACTCACTTCGGTTTTTTTTGCTTCTAAAAAGTACAAGGGAATCTGTTTCTATACTGATAGTCGAGACCTCAACGTTAGGACTGAACATGAGTTTGACGCAGCAACAGAAACAATTGGTAAAACACAGCTTTGCTAAGGTGGAGCCCATTGCCGAACAGGCTGCGGCTCTGTTTTATCAGAAGCTATTTGAATACGACCCAAGCTTGAAGCCGCTGTTTGGCAAGTCTATTGACGAGCAGGGAAAGAAACTGATGGCCACGTTGGCGCTGGCCGTGGCTTCGTTGGATGACATCGACGCCTTAGTGCCAACGTTGCAGCACCTGGCGCGGCGTCATCTCGATTATGGGGTCAAGGTAGAGGACTACACCCCAGTAGGCAACGCGCTGCTGTTTGCGTTATCTAAAGGGCTTGGGGCGGATTTTACTCCAGAGACTCGTCAAGCTTGGATTGAGACCTACACCCTTATTGCTACCGTAATGCGCCAAGGGGCGTATCCAGATTACCATCCCCAACGCTTTCGGAACCGAAAGCGCTATCACCATTTGTAGGCGAGCCAAGAGACCTAGTTTTGGATGGCGGCTTTGAAACTGTCGTTGGCTCGAAATGCCGGCAGCGTCCGAAATGGGATCTCGATGGTTTCACCGGTAGTTGGGTTTCTGCCGGTTTTCGCCAGATGATGACGAACTTCAAATACCCCAAGCTTTGGTAGGTAGACCTTTTCCCCTTCATGAAGTGCTTTGGTAATACTGAACTCCATCGCCTTCAAGCAGGCCTGACACTCTTTCTTGGTCAATCCGCTGCGTTCAGCCATGGAGTGAACCAGTTGCTGTCGATTCATCGTGTTCTCGCCATTAGTCAAAGGAGCGGTTTTATAACGGATTTGGCGATGAAAATCGAACAAGCTTCGGCTGTTTGATGGTGGGGTAGTCAAAGTGGGATATTTTTAACCGTCCAGTCTACGATTTGTGGTTTCGCAGCGGGGAATATGACGGATTTATAATAAAAGAAGCGCCGCAAAACCGGGCGGCGCCTTATAGACATGCTTTGGGAACATTAAGCGGCTCTAAGTGTAAGAAAGCTAGTGTTACAGGACTGTGAGCAAATTCACGGCCTAATGAAAGTCGATGATTGTCTTCAAATCCGGTGAATGTGCCTGATTTTATGCTGAAGCAGGGGGTGTTTAGCCAAGATTGCAGTTTTCTGTCACGCTACTCATCCGTTTGTGGATACACTGTCATCTTATTGGAATCTGATTGTCATGAATCTGACATTTAGCGCCCATAGAGTGAAGACATGCAATTCGATGCTCTCTCGTTTGCTGTTTGTCCCTTGCCAATGGCAAGGGATTTTTTATGTCGATAAAACCCCTCCAACTCATTAAACCCTTGCCATACTTCACTGATAGGTTGTCGATGACTGTGCGCCGAGGTGTTGGATGTGAGATGGCTAGTCGTAATGGGATTCGTGTTGTGGGCTATTGGACGGTTATCAGCATCACCACTGTGGTTTGAAACCTCAATTCAGTCTCAGGCTGCAGGCGAGCTTGCTCGGCAACTGCATTTTGTCGCCAGTGCCGAGCTTTCTCCTCAGTTTTCTCAATTAAGTGAGCAATTGGCAGCGCCCAACCTCAGTGCTGAACAACGAAGCGAACTGCTGACCGAAGCTTATCTATTGCTGCGTTCTTTTAACCAGCACCTCGCTTTGCGTGTGTTGACCGAGGTTCCGTTGTTGGACGAACATGTGGCGCTCGAAAGCCAAGAGGGCAGTGTGCTGCAGTTGGCTCACGCCCTGCAAGAACGTCGTATTATCCAAGAAGTGATGGCACTAGAGCCTCAAGGGGTAAATTATCTGTCTGCTCGCCACTGGGTTGAATACCTGCAAAGCTTGGCTCACGTTCAGTGGCCAGATTTTCATGGCAGAGCCCTACTGGAGCCCGGAGACCGTCATGATGAGATCGAACAGGTTCGTTTGGTACTTAAGCTACTCAAAGATTATGACGGTCCTTGGTTAGGGCGGCGATACGATGATGAATTAGTTCAGGCAGTTACCGCATTTCAACGACGTCACGGTTTGGAACCCGATGGGGTCATTGGGCCGAAAACTCGCCACTGGTTAGCAAAAACACCGCAGTTGCGTGCACAGCTACTGTCGCGAAATATCCTTCGTCAGAGTGCCGATAAGGCTCGATTTGCTGACGAACATTGGCTGGTGAACATCCCCGAGTTTCGTCTGCGCTGGAATACCGCAGAAGGCGTAAAGTTTGAATCTAAGGTGGTGGTAGGGCGCAGCAGTCGACGTACCCCGAGAATGGTCTCGGAAGTGGCCAGCATTGTGGTGAACCCCAGTTGGAACGTGCCTCGCTCCATCATCCGCAAGGACATTGTTCGCAGAATCCGTAAGGATGGGGATTACCTCAGCGCCCAGCAGTTTGATGTGTACGACTGGCAAGGTAAGCCAGTCATTCTCACGGCGTCGGAATGGCAGCAAAAAGCCAGTGGCCGATTTCCCTATCGGTTGACCCAGCGCCCTGGAGAGATAAATGCGTTAGGGCGCTATAAATTTCACTTGAACGATTCTGGGGCAATCTATCTGCACGATACTCCCACCAAGGCGTTATTTAACGAAGTGTCTCGAGGGTTCTCATCTGGATGTGTCCGAGTTCAGGATGCGGATATTTTGGCTTATCAATTGGCCCAGTCTCATGGCGTCAACAACAAATTATTCAATCGAGCGTTGAGGAGTCAATCGACACAATGGCTGAAGCTTGCTTCGCCCATGCCTGTGTATATGGTCTACTGGAGTGCATGGATGGGCGTAGACCATCGGCCGCAATATCGCCCAGATATTTACAGTCTAGAGCGTGATCTCGATCACGAAATTGGCATCGCCCAGATTTCGGCTCCGTCTAATAAATCGGCAACAATTCCGTGATTTACTAAAAAATGGCTTTTTTATAGCATTTTTCTCTTATTGATCCTAATCAAGTTCCTGATTAGCGTACTGCCTTACTTAAAAATAGTGATTGCCAAGGTTGGCGTTTGAGTAAGGGGGATCAATGTCAGAGTGTGATACTACGCGTCGTTTATTAGTTAAAGGGTTAGGCGCGTTGGCGGTTTGCCAAGTCTCAGGTGTGGCGTGGGCCGGCGCTCAAACCAAGCCAGAGGTCGACAAAACCCTCTCGTTTTATAATCGCCATACCGGTGAATCCACTAAGCAGTGTTTTTGGCATCAGGGACAGTTTGATCCGCAAGCGTTAGCGGCGTTTGATTCTGTGCTTCGAGATCATCGCAATGGTGAAACCACCGAGATTGACCGAAATCTGTTTGAGCTTTTGCATCGCCTACAAACAAAGTTGGGCACCAACGCCCGCTTTGAAATCATCTCTGGTTATCGAAGCCCTGCCACCAATGCGATGCTGGCGGCTCGATCGAATGGGGTGGCCAAACGCAGCTACCATACCCGAGCCATGGCGGTGGACATCGCCGTTCCAGGAGTAGACACCGCTACCCTTCGTCAAGCGGCCTTGGACCTAAAGCTAGGTGGCGTTGGCTTTTATCCTAAATCGGGCTTTGTGCATGTGGATACGGGGCCGGTGCGACGTTGGTAGGCTTTATTAAATCCTAAATCGTGTAGTTGAGGGCGATGGGCTTGTTGCGTAGGCAATAAAACCGCTCATACCGCTGGCTAAGGCGCAAAAACAGTTTGCACGCTCCAAGAGTCGTGGTAGACTCCGCTCGCATTTTTGCAAACGTGTCATTGCTGGTCGCAAGCAGTGACAACGGTTTTATTAATACAAGGTAATACTAATGTCTTTCGTATTCGAAGCTAAAGTACGTGCTGACCAAGGGAAAGGTGCGAGCCGCCGCCTACGTCACGCCGACAAAATTCCAGCCATCATCTACGGTGGTGAAGAAGCGCCTATCTCTATCGAGCTGGATCACAACCTGATCCTGCAAGCTCAAGAGCACGAGTCTTTCTACACTTCTGAACTGACCATCAACGTTGATGGCAAAGAAGTTAAGGTGAAAGCTCAGGACATGCAGCGCCACCCATACAAGCCAAAAGTTACTCACGTAGACTTTAAGCGCGTTTAATTACGAGCTAGCTTGCGAAAAGGGCACCTTAGGGTGCCTTTTTTGATCCTGCTATTTAAGTAGAGCTGGGGCTAGAAAGGTACAAGTGCGCAAGTAGAACTGGGCTAGAAAGGTATAAGTGCGCTGTTGCAGCGCCCGCAGTACCCATAACAAAGCCAAAAGTTACTCACGTAGACGTTAAGCGCGTTTAATTACGGGCTAGCTTGCGAAAAGGGCACCTTAGGGTGCCTTTTTTGATCTGCCTTGAAAAGTGATAACAAGGTGTGGTTGATGACTGACCATTGAAGTGTGGCGTGAAGCCTTGCTTTTGTATCTAAAACAGCGCCGGAATATTCCGGCGCTTTGTTTTTACAAGGTCTGACGTCGACGCCAGTAGGTGAGCGCTGCTAGCATCACAACAGACCAAGACAGACTGCCGCCGCCGGAACCGCCCGAGCCGGAATTAGAGCCGCTATTGGCGTTGCTGCTTCGGCTGGCGTCCAGCGGGAAAGCGTCATTGGCGTCTTCCACACCATCGTTATCATCGTCGGTATCGGCGTTATTGCCGATGCCATCGAGATCCGTATCTACAGACTCGCTGGCGTCCAGCGGGAAAGCGTCATTGGCGTCTTCCACACCATCGTTGTCATCGTCGGTATCGGCGTTATTGCCGATGCCATCGAGATCGCTGTCCACAGATTCGCTGGCGTCCAGCGGGAAAGCGTCATTGGCGTCTTCCACACCATCGTTATCATCGTCGGTATCGGCGTTATTGCCGATGCCATCGAGATCGCTGTCCACAGATTCGCTGGCGTCCAGCGGGAAAGCATCATTGGCGTCTTCCACACCATCGTTGTCATCGTCGGTATCGGAGTTATTGCCGATGCCATCGAGATCGGTGTCCATGGATTCGCTGGGGTTGAGTGGGAATGCATCCAATGTATCTTCTACGCCATCATTATCGTCATCAGGGTCCAGGCTGTCGATGATGCCATCGCCATCGGAGTCAGCTAGTGACTCATCTCCAGAGCCCAACTCAAAGGCGTATGGGATGATGTTAGTGATGCGGTTACCGCCATTGGTGATTAAGGTCAGCGTTAAGGTAATGGATTCATTGCCATAGCTCAGTGGCAGCTCAAAGTAGTGCCAAGAACCATCATTAGTACCCGTGAGTAACTCTGGATCTTGGTTAGCACGTTGCACCTCAACCGTGAGTTGGCTCAAGCTTGTGTCAGGGTCTTCAATCTGAAGGGCGAGGTTGCCGTTGATTCGGCGGATGGCGTCGGTGAGCTCGTCGCCGTGACGCAGTTGCAGCTGGGCAAAGCCGGGAATTAGTTCGTGTGTCGCGCCGGATAGATCAAAGCTCACGCTGGCATCGGTTTGGGTACCGTTATCGTAGGTTATTACAGCCTGATGACAGTCGTCGATACTGACGATTCTGCCTAGCGCTTCGTTGTTGTACATCTCGGTGAGAGGGGTTGTGTTTCCACATGCACTCAGTTGTCCTTTCTCCATGAAATTGTGATCTCTGGTTCGAATTAACGCCTCCTCAAAGCCGGATGTTGCCTCACCACTAACGCGGCGGAAAGCCAGTAGGCCCTGTGGACCGTTGAATTCCGTTAGCCCAGCCCAATACTGTAAAGGAGATGTGAAATCGAAACGACGATGATCTTGGGAGTGGTAGATCTGCTTGTCATTGTAGCCGTGGTCGATGTATTGCCACTTTGCAATCTGCCCCTCTGAGGTAAAGTTCCACTCACCGGTTGTGGCTACTTTGTGGGATATGTAGTAATTGTCTTTTTGGTGGAAATCGAGATGCCCAAAGTCACCGCTGAATTGGTCATTGGTATAGTAATAATCCAGTTCGACGTCACCTTGCAGCAGGTCGTTGTCAAGGAGCAGCTGACGAGTGCCGATGAAGTGCGGCTTATCGCCTCCTGCGTGATAATTAACGCGGCTATGGTAAGGCGCCAGTTCTAGCGATTGTGCGCCCATACTATCCGTGCTGTCAGCGTGGCGGTATAGGTGGTAAAAGGCTCGTGGCTCGCCATCTCCATCGCTAAAGCCAAAGGCTTCAATACTGGCATTGACCTTGGCGGGAAACTGATTGAAGCCCAGCAACGGCGGCGTTGATGGTTTTGATGTGAACCCAAGGGGGCTATAGATCAGGTGGTCGGCAACGGTAACATTGGCTCGGAACGCCTTGAGGTTCATGCTGCTAAATGGAACTGGCTCCCCATCCTGTGTTACCTCACCTATAGTGAAAAACTGATCGATTTCACTTTTACTAAACACTACCTTGCCTCCGCCTTGAGGGGCGGTTTTATAGTAGAAACCGGCGCGGCTAATGGCCGTTAATTCCGAGGTTGAATCTCTGAAGATCGGAGGCGACGATTCAATGATGAGATGGTTGCTTTCCCCTCGGGATACCAGTAGCGATAGGGGGGCTCCTGTGTCGCTCGGTCGTTCGCCTCGATGTTGCCAATTGCTATTAAATAGGTTAACGGTAAATGCGCCGGATTGGTCTTCGGGGGCGACCTCCACAGTGGCGTAGTTGTCCAGCATCAGAGCCAGTTTCACGCTTTGATTTGTGTGGGTGTCTTGAATGCTAAGATCCGTTTGATAGAACTTGTAATTGCGATCGATAAATGAGGGTTTATCTATGTCGATGATTGCGTTGATGATTTGCGATTGCCCCGGGGCGAGCTCAAACTCGGAGGGAGTCAACACCACTGATACGCCTTGAAACTGCGCTTCCTGAGTGATCAGATACTGGCCATCCTCTTGCCCATGATGGGTTACCGTGAAGGTGTGGGTGCTGTTCGCTTCGGCTTCTGAGGCTAACCCCAAAAATAGAGTGCTTTGGTCCACTTCGACAGTGCTGGCTAACGCAGCATTGATATCGATGCGCCCAACACCAGTACTGTGGTAGCTCCAGCCAAGACGTTTGGCAGTATGCATCAATCGGTGCTTTAACTGTATCGGCGTGAGAGACGGCTGTGCTTGCAATAACAGCGCCGCCGCACCAGCCACGTGAGGGGCGGCCATGCTGGTACCGCTTTTGGTGGCATAACTTTGGTTTGGTGTGGCTGAGTAGATATCTTCCCCGGGCGCTGCCACATCAGGCTTTAGAAAGTTGGCATTGGCAATGGGACCTTTACTGCTCGAGAACGAGAGTTCGTCGGTTTTTGTGGTGTTAGCCACGGTAATGGCATCTTCCGCGGTACCTGGTGAGTTGATGGTTTGCTCATAGAAGTCGTTGCCTGCGGCTACCACCACAACCACACCTCGGGCTACCGCTTCATTGACGGCTTGGCTCAAAGGATCGTCTGGGGAACCATACCCGCCTAAGCTTAAGTTGATGATATCGACGGCATCATCAGTGGCTGGATTTTGATCTGGGTCTAGCGCTCGGTCGATGGCGGCAATGATGTTGGAATCAAATCCGTCACCATAGTCATCGAGCACTTTATAGGCATAAAGTTTGGCATTAGGTGCAACGCCTTGGATGTCGCTATCGTTGCCGCTGGCAATGGCGGCAACGTGGGTACCATGGCCATGAGAATCCATTGGATCGTTATCGTCGTAAGCGAAATCGTAGCCGCCAATCACTTTACAATTGGCACCGATGCAGCCCCCTAAAGCGGTGTGTCGATAATCGATACCCGTATCCAAAATGGCGATGGTGATGCCATCGCCTTTAAGGGCTCGTTGTTGGCTATCACGTTGCTTCCATGCCTCATGAGTGCCGATTAATGGCACACTTTCTGTAAGAGTTGCGTGTTTGATGTTATCTGGAAATACTGCTTTGACTTCAGGCAGTGCTCGCAATTGCGCGACTTGGTACTCAGAAGCATCAACAATAACAAAGTTGCCAGCGCGGGAGTGTTGGCGTATTACGCCATCGACCAATCGGTTGGACGTGAGTTGCTGAGCAAAGCTTTGTTGTTGCTGCACTCTGAAGGTTACTCGTAACGCCGAATCAAACTGGGATTGACTAAGGGTAGCGCTGTTGTTGCTGTCATTCAGTTGCACAATCCATCGGTTGTGATCGCTGGCAGCTTTATCGGAGTTGTGGATCTTTGATTGGTAGGTTTTGTTATCCGATATTGACATCGGTGAGGCGTATATTGCTTCTGGAGTGAAGGCAATTGCCAACAGCCCAGCCCTAAAAAGTGTAGATTTCATGTTTACAATGTTATTGGTTTGTTAATTTGTGGCATTGTATTGAAGTTTGTAGACTGTTTCCACAAGGTTCTGGTTTCTAATTGTTGGTAAACGGGTTGCGTTTATCTGATGATTAAGTCCAAAATGTGAATAGACGCCGATCAATAAGCAATTATTCTAATTTGGGCAACGATGGATCTTCTAAAGTCGATACGGATATTCCGCGCGGTATTGGAGCAGCAGAGCTTTTCTGCCGCAGCGACCTCTCTTAGTCTGGTTCCCTCCGCAGTCAGTCGTCAGGTCAGTGAACTGGAGCGACACCTTGGTGTGCAGCTTCTTCAGCGAACCACGCGTTCGGTACGCTTAACCGATGAAGGACAGCGTTATCTAGCCAAAATGGAGGCGATCTGTACCGAAGTGGATGGGCTGTATGGCACTAACCACAGTCAAGATGACCTTTCCGGTACCATCCGTATGGTGGCACCGGTGTTATTTGGCCAGTCGATTTTGCCCACGGCTTTAGCGGAATTTGGTCGAGAGAATCCTGGCGTCGCCATTGAGCTGCAACTGTTAAATCGGCAATGTAACTTGGTGGAAGAGGGGTACGATTTCGCTATTCGAACCGGTAAGCAGCCTGATAGTGATGTGGTGGCCACCAAGTTGACCACCATGCGAATGCTTACCGGCGCCTCTCCAGGTTACCTGGCGCTAAACGGCACTCCAGAAACCCCAGCGGACCTAGCGACGCACAACTGCCTTATTAACAACGTGCACCGTACACCACGATCTTGGCTGTATCAGCAGCAAGGGCAGCGGATACCAGTAAAGGTCGATGGTGATTTTGAAAGTAACGACAGCCTTTGTATTCGTGCCCAAGCGCAGGCCGATCGAGGCATTGTGCAATTGGCAGATTTTCAGGTGTGGCGAGCCTTTGATACCGGGGCTTTAGTACCGATTTTGAGCGACTTTGAACCGGCGCCGGTGTCGGTATGGCTGATGCACCCGGCGCAGCGATTTTTGCCGAGCGTGCAGCGATCGCTAATGCAATTTTTGAGTGATTATTTGAAACGCAATCAGCTGAAGCGGATGCCAGTCTAATTGATTAAGCTAATCATGCCCGCAGTTGCGGGCATGATGTTTAGGGGGCTGAAGAGGTGCTGGTTAATTGAGGCTATTGCCCTCATTGGGGTTCACCATGGCATTTACCGGTTGGTTGTCCTCATCGAGCTCCATCTGGCTCCAGCCGTGCATGTAATCCATCGCCTCTTGAATCGCTTCTAGCAGCATTTCGGGGGCTGGCTCTGCGCCGTCACGCCATGCTAAGGCATGCTCCTCTTCGCTGCCTAAGGTGGCCAGATAACCCATCATGTGGCTGCAGGACTCAACTTCTTCCAGCTGCTCAGGGCAACACACCTCTTGCCATTTCTCTCTTAACACCATGTAGCCGGTCATAAAGCCAGCACACCAATGGCGAAGATCTTGGGGGATACGGCGCTGTTTGACCTCGTCGAGCAGAGCGTTGCACTTAGGCGAGATAACCTGTCCTTTTTCTACCACTTCGGTGTGAAGTTGGTTGTAAAGGGTAAACAGCATCTCCATGATCTTATTCTCAAATGGCCACAGCTCTTTCTCTGGCTTGACGTTGGCGATGTGAGCGCTCCAGATCCCTGGATCAATGGTTTTGGGGAAGCAGTGAATGTGGGCCAAGTAACCTCGGCTTTGCATCAAGGTCATGCCACCGAATTGAGCGGCCTCGTCCAGAACCTCGGTCAGTTTCTTCTCTTGGGATTTGGTTAACTTTTCATTCATCGAGTTATGTCGCATTGCGCAGAGAATTTGCGTGAATAATGCCAGCAATTTGAGGCGAAAGTCATGTTTCAGCTCAAGGTTATGTAGTACTCGTCCACAAATTGACCATGATTCGATTTTTTGTGGCGAAGAACCTGAGTATAGAGCACGAATTCACACCCTCTTGAGTAAAGCCGTTGTCTTTAATCAATTAGGAGGCATTCGCTGCCCAGCGTCGTCGTAGTTTGCTCAGGTTCTTCGTGTTTTGAAAAGGGAGTCAGTGTGGTCTTAGCTCTGGTGCGAAGACCACATCATTGTTTAGTGATCTTGAGTGTTGGCTGCGCCAGTATACAGCGGCTGGCCGTACTCCTTGTCGCCGTAGCTGCTGAACAGTTGCTGGCCTTTATCGCTGCCCAAGTAATGGACGAAAGACTCTGCCAACTTGCCTTTGGCATCGTGTTTGTTGCCGTGCAGAGCGTGGTAGGTATTCACCAAAATCGGATCTCCTTGAAACTGCACTTTAAGGTCAGTCAATTTGGCTTTTTCAGTGATCCAAGTTGAGCTGTCGGTCATGAAGTAACCCTGCTCGCGGTTGGCTTGGCGCAAAGTGGCGCGCATAAAGCTTTTGGTGGTTACGTACCAGTCGCCTTTCGGGGCGATATCGGCTTTTGACCAGATCATCAACTCTTTCTTATGGGTGCCTGAGTTGTCGCCTCGAGACAGGAAGCGGCTTTGGGTATCGGCGATGCGCTGATAAGCCTCAGCAATGGTGTTTGCCTGATGCACCTTGGCAGGGTCATTGACTGGGCCAACAAAGTAAAATTCGTTGCTGCCAATGAGGGTGCGATCTTTGGCCCAGCCCTCTTTAACTGCGGCTTTTTCTGCAGCAGGTGCGTGCACCATCACCAGATCCACCTCGCCTTGCTTTAATAGCTTTAACGATTTGCCTGATCCTGCCTTTACCCAGCAGATGCGACTGTCATGATCTTGGTTGAACGCATCGGCCAGTGCTTTTACCGCGCCCAATTCGCCTGGGCTACCGGTAGCCAAGCGAACTTCAGTGGCACCATCGCCATAAACCTGTTTGCAGGGAGCTGCGCTTAATCCAAAGCTAGGAATAAGTGCAATCATTAACCATTGATTGAGCTTTAGCATAATTGGTCCACCATTAAATTTGATTCAGCGATATGGTGGTAGCCATTTGGATGACCAACAATATGGCAACCTGTGATTTGCGGTTAGGGTCACGGCAAAATCCAGCGAAAAAACTTAAGGGAGAAAAACTGACTGCTGAAAAGGACAATATGTCTCAATGAATGGAAAAATACACCGGCGCAATGGGCGCCGGTGGAAAGCGAAACTCAGCGACTTCCTTGATTGGTTTACACTGGAAACCTGAGAAGAAACAAGAGCATACCAATTGATTGGAACTGCAGTCGCATAAGTGGTGCTAGAGGTCAGTCGCAACACGCTACAAAGTATTAAAGGTAGACTTAATTGCCATTGCAGGCGGCGTTGCCTTTTTATTAGTAACAACCCATTGTTTCAAAAATGTTTAATTTATATTTCTTAAGGTTTTGTTTTATTTGAAATATTAGAGTCACTCAAGTGACTCATTTTTGAAATATAACATTATCTTGTTTGTAACATTTTCCATCTAGATTCCCATACCAAGTTTTAAATAGAACCCTTGTTCTAGAGGAAAATAAGAAATGGAATTACGACGTTTATTTAAGTTAGGGGCTTTGGCATCAGCTCTTGCGCTTGCAGGCTGTGGTGGTGATATCAATCTGAACACCGGAAGCGATTCCGATAACACCCCTACGCCGACTCCAACCCCGACCCCAACCGATCCTATTGCCGATAAGTACGATGGCTTTGCAGATCGCAGCAACATCGACACCATCGATGGCAAGCAGGTATGGGTACTCAAAGGCAACCTGACTGGCGCTTCCAATGCAGCCAACAGCACCATCACTCTAGGTAACGACGTCGTGTGGGAACTGGATGGTGCCGTTGTGGTGGGTGGCGACAATGAAAACGCCACCGTGCTGGAGATTGAGCCGGGCACCAAAATTTTAGGTAACAACGATGCCTACTTGGTTATCAGCCGTGGCTCGCAAATTGACGCTGAAGGCACCGCTGACCAGCCCATCGTATTCACGTCATTAACTGCAGGTCTGGGACAGAAGGGCGATCGCGGCCAGTGGGGCGGCTTGGTACTTTTGGGTAACGCTCCTACCAACAAGTGTCCTGATCTGTCTAGCTGTGACCAAGGTTTTGAAGTGGGCGACCACGCCTTTGGTGGCGACCAAACCGACGATAACTCAGGTACCCTCAAATACGTTCGTGTTGAGTTCGGCGGCTTTAAAATTAACGACACTCAAGAGCTAAACGGCGTCAGCTTCGCCGGTGTGGGCTCTGGCACTACCGTTGATTACCTGCAGGTTCACAAGAACGACGACGATGGCATTGAGTTCTGGGGCGGTAACGTTTCCGTGAGCCACGTGGTTCTGACCGACAACTTTGATGACTCTTTCGACTGGACCAACGGTTGGAGCGGCAGCGCTCAGCACGTTTACATCCGTCAGGAAGACAACAACGCCAACCGCGGCATTGAAGCGGACAGCTCTAAGAGCGGCGAAGACGTGCCAGTTTCCACCCCGACCTTGGCTAACCTGACACTGCAACTGGCTGGTGGCGTAAACGGATCTGACGATGCCGCCGAAGGCATTTTGTTCCGAGTAGGCACTGCGGGTCACGTATACAACGCATTGGTTAAAGGCGGTGTGGACACCGGTGAGTGTTTGGAAGTGAACGATGCCTCCACCGTTGCCAACGCCGATGACGGCTCGCTGACTATCGAGCACAGCCTGATCGATTGTGTTGAGCCGTTTAAGAGCACCAAGGATGACTCCGATACCGTGATTCTGGACACCGAAGCTTGGTTCCTGGGTCAAGAGGGTAACCTAGCTGCTGCGGCAGATTTAGACGGTTATATGCCAAATGCATCATCTCCAGCACTGACTGGCGGTAAAGCGGGTCTAGCTAACATGGACGCCCGTCTGATGGACGCTGAGTACATTGGCGCTTTTGACGGCTCAAACGACTGGACCCAGGGCTGGACCATCGACATTCACGGTGACAGCACTGCGCCAGTGACGCTGCAGCCTCTGACCTCCTGCCCAGCGGGCACGGTGAACGATGCGACCTCAGCGGCGCTGATTGCCGATACCGATCTGGTGTGTACTTTGGAAGGCACCTACACCAACAACCTAACTCTGTTGGCCGGCAGCAATGTGAAATACAAGCTGGATGGCGGCGCTGTGGTTATTGGCGGTGACAACGAAAATTCCGCAACCTTGGGTATCCAAGCTGGGGTTGAACTGTTTGGTACCAGCAACAGCTACTTGGTGGTTAGCCGTGGCTCTAAGGTGATGGCTCAAGGCTCTGCCGAGATGCCAATCGTATTCACCTCTGAGGAAGACGTAACCGGCCAAACCACAGGCCAAGGTCAGTGGGGCGGTCTGGTACTGCTGGGTAATGCACCTACCAACAAGTGCCCAGATCTGAATAACTGTGACCAAGGCTTTGAGGTGGGTAACCACAGCTTCGGTGGTAACGACGACAGCGATAACAGCGGTCAGCTGAGCTACGTAGTGGTGAAGTACGCTGGCTTTAAGATCAACGACACTCAAGAGATGAACGGCATCAGCTTTGCTGGTGTGGGCTCAGGCACTCAGGTTGATCACATTCAGGTTCATGCTAACGGCGACGATGGTGTGGAGTTCTGGGGTGGTTCCGTTAACTTGAAGTACGTTTATCTGACCAACAACTTCGATGATTCCTTCGATTGGACTAACGGCTGGCGCGGTAAGGTGCAGCACATGTTCATCACCCAGGAAGACAACAACGCCAACCGTGGTATTGAAGCAGACAGCTCTAAGAGCGACCCGCTGGGCACTCCAACCTCCATGCCAACCATAAGCAACGTTACTATCTTGCCTGCTGGCGGTAACAACGGCTCCGACGATGCCGAAGGGATGATTCTGCGCGTGGCCACCGGTGCTCACCTGTCTAACTTCATCATCAAAGGTGGCGATGAGACCGGCGAGTGTTTGGAGATTGATGACGCGACAACTTGGGAGAACACCCAAGATGGCGACATCACCTTCACCCACAGCATCATCGACTGTAAAGAGGCCATCAAAGATGACGGTTTCGAAACTACCGCATGGTGGACTGCTCAGGAAGGCAACACCGTACTGACTGGCGATGACTTTGGCTCACTGATGTTGACCGAAGGCCAGCCAGCGGCGGATTCCATCGCCCTGGGTAACGGCAAAGACATGAGCGCAGAAGACAACTTCTTCGACAGCGCCGATTACATCGGTGCCTTCGATGGCACCACTGACTGGACCGAAGGCTGGACCTTTAAAGAGTAACTCCGACAAGGAACAGCATGAGCTGCGTCGCCGAGGCTATCAGAGCTAAAGCGGCGCAGCTCTCACGGTTTAAGATGAAAGGACAGTCAGTATGAAATCCCAACCAACCTTTAAGCTCGGACAAGCTGCAGTGGCAGTGCTGGCGGCACTCTCTAGTGCACCGGCCTGGGCGGACGAACAACAACAAACTAACGCCGACGATTTCCCTGTAGAGCGCATTGTGGTGACTGGCCGTTTGCAGCGCACCGCCTCTGAAGTAACCGAAGAGCGCCGTGAATCCCCTCAGGTAGCGGATTTGATGGGCGCTGACCAAATTGCACGAACCGGTGACAGCGATGCCGCCTCGGCGCTGCGCCGTGTGACCGGTTTGACCCTAAAAGATGGCAAGTTCATCTACGTTCGAGGCTTAGGTGAGCGTTATTCTTCCACCTCGCTGAACGGTGCATTGGTGCCATCTCCAGATCCGACGCGAAGCGTGATCCCGCTGGACATGTTCCCAGCCTCCATCATTCAGTCGCTGTCGGTACAAAAGTCTGCGGATCCAACCAAGTCGGCCACCTTTGGTGGTGGTCACGTGGACATCCGCACTAAGGCCATTCCCAATGATACTTTCTTCAAAGTCTCCGTAGGTGGCCAGTACAACAGCCAAAACTCCAATGACCGTCTGGCGGCGCCCGGCGGTGGTGACGACTGGTATGGCGAAGATGACGGCACGCGCGCCATGCCGTCGAGTATCAGCAATGCCTTCAATACCTACGGCGGCGTGTCGGTGACCGACATCTTCCGAGTGGTGGGGGATGCCGACCAAGCTCAGGCCATCAATCAGCAATTGGCGCTGGACATGAACCGAGACAACACCATCTCGGCCCACGATACCGATCCGGGCTTTCGTGGTTCACTGGCGTTCGGCGACAGTTATGATCTGGATACCGGCAGCGATTACATCTTCGGTTTCATGAGTGGCCTGTATTACAAGCGCCAGTCTGAAAACTATGAAAAAGAGGAGTATGAGCTGGTCAATAAGCAGGGGGATCTCAACTCCAGCTCAGTAGTGAAGGGCACCGATGACATCGTGCAGTGGTCCGCCATGTGGAACATGGGCTTAGAGCTGACCGAAGATCATAAGATTGAAACCTTCACCACCTACCTGCGGGACACCTCTGACGATGCCAGCATCTCTCTGGATGAGACTCTGGACACCATCAACGAAGACCAAGCCTTGCAGCGCTACGCCATCGATTACGAAGAGCGTACTCTGCTGAGCAACCAGATCCGTGGTGAGCACTTCTTCCCCTACTTGTGGGATCTGGAAGCGCGCTGGCAGTACACCGATGCTCGTGCTGAGCGTTATGCTCCCAATGAGCTGAACTACAAATACTCCGTGGTTGAAGGCGCCGATGGCCAACTTGTCAGCCGCAATATCGCTCGTCGCTCCGATGCCGCCGTGTATCGTTACAGTGACCTTGAGGACGATACCGAAAACTACGGCTATGAGTTCACGCTGCCCATCGAGTTTCGCAATTCGGTACTGCGCCTAACCGGTGGTTACAACTACTTTGAGCGAGCTCGTGAGTCCTACTCCACCCGTTTGAGTTTTGATGCCAGCCGTTATCAAACCGACAATCTGATTGGTGAGTTTGATGAGGTGTTCAGTGACGCCAACATTCAAAACCCAGACAACGGTTTCGCCCTGCTGGACACCACCTCAGAGACCGACGATTACATCGCTGCGCAGATGATCGATGCGGGCTTCTTCGCCTTTGACTGGAATTTTGACGACGTATGGCGCATCACCGGTGGTGTGCGTTACGAAGATTTCCGTCAGGTGGTGTTGCCGCTGACTCAAGAGGGCGAAGTGTCTGATGAAGGCGGTCGTAACGACATTGTTGATTACGCCCGTGCCGAAGACGATTGGTTCCCCTCCATTGCTGCAACTTGGAATTTCAACGATGAGATGCAGCTGCGCCTAGCGTACAGCATGACTTTGGTGCGCCCCGATCTGCGTGAAGTGGCTCCAGTGCGTTTCCAAGATCCGGTGACCGGCTTTGACATGGTGGGCAACTCGGCGCTGCAAAGCTCTGACATTCAAAACTTCGATCTGCGTTGGGAGTGGTATCTGGAGTCCGGTAGCAACCTAAGCCTAGGCGGTTTCTATAAGCTGTTCGATGCGCCAATTGAATCGGTACAGGTGGTGACAGAGCAGGATACCCTGCTGACCTTCCAAAACGCCGAAGATGGTTGGATCTACGGCGTGGAAGGGGAGTTCTACCAGCGCCTTGGGGTGTTTAATGAAGACAGCGAGATTCTCGACGGCTTCTTTATCGCCGGTAACCTGACCCTGTCGGACTCGGAAATTGAGATTCGCCCGTCTGGTAACATCGACCCGACTAACACCAAGCGCCGCATGACCGGCCACTCTGAGTACGTGGCCAACTTCCAGGTGAGCTTTGACTCCCCAGATGCCATGCACTCAGCTACCTTGGTGTACAACGTCTTTGGTGAGCGCATCGCCTACGCGGGTACCGGCGGTTTGGACGACGTGTATGAGCAGCCGTTCCACTCATTGGATTTCACCTACAGCTTCTATCCTACTGACTCCAGTTCGCTGAAGCTGAAGGTTAAGAATCTGCTGGGTCAAGACAGCGAGTATGAACAGGAAAATCATCGGGTGTTCTGGAAAGACTCTGGCACTGAATACACCCTGACGTTTGCCTATCAGTACTGATAAAATACCTTGAAATAAAACGCCGCAAACTCATTGAGTTTGCGGCGTTTTTTAATATTGGAAAAGTTGAGTTAAAACTCGCGGTTCATCTTAGTCAGGCATTGCAGCAGCAGTTTTTGCTCCTCCTCACTTAAGCTAGTAGTGATGTCAGCGGTGAGTTGATGGTGCAACTCATCGTGCTGCTGATACAGGGTTCGGCCCTTGTCGGTGAGATCCACCAAAATTGAGCGTCGATCCGACTGGTGGGGCCGCCGTTCTACCAGTTCTGCCGCCACCATCTTATCGATTTGCACCGTCAAGGTGCCGGTGGTGACCGCCAATTTTTCCGCCAACTCTTTCATTCGCAAGGCACCGTGTATGCCCAACAGTTCGATGGTGTGAACCTGCGCCAAGGAGATGCCGACATCTTTCACTACCGAGTGCTCCCAAGAGGAGAGCTTCTCGTAGAACTCGATGATGGCGTGATTGAGTTGATGGATGTGCGGCATAGGAACCTGTTTTTAAACGTTAACCAAGGTAATCAGCGTAGATGGTGTAGCTGCCGAACAAAATAGTCAAGACACCAACGCTGCGCATAATGGCAGGTTCGATCCAAGATTTTTGCAGCTTCCGCATGGCGCTCGTAGCTTTGAAGATGGCGTAGATCACCAGTGCCATGCTAACGCCGGTGCCTAGGGCGTAGATGGCAAATACCGCCACCGAGTTGATCCAACTGGCAGAATTGAGGGAGTAAGAATACATCAGTGCGACCGTGGGGCAGGGCACAATCATGTTCACAAAACCGATGGTTGCCAAACCAACTAGGGTGACGTTTTTCTTATCCAATTTCGGAGCATGGCTGTGTCCATGGCAATGGCCATCCTTGTGGCAGTGGTCGTGCTCATGCTCATGCTCATGATGATGGTCATGGTCATGGTCATGGTCATGGTCGTGAGAGTGCAGCAGGTGTGGCCGCCAGATAAGAATGGCACCCAAAGCGATGATGATCACCGCCGTAACCCAGTCAGTGATGGTCAATACCGATTCAGGCAATCCCGTTGACAGGAGTCCCAACGCGAGGCCAATCGCCAAACAGCCCAAGGTGGTACCGAAAATGAAGGCGCTGGTGAGGGAGAATACCCGTTTGCCATCTTTACTGCCCGCCACAAAGGGAGCCAAAACCAACCATGAGTGACCACAAGGGTTCACACCATGCACCAATCCCAGCACCAGGCTGCTTTGCAGTGCCACCATAAACAGAGTATCGAATTCCATAACATGCCCATTTGTTTTGATTATCAAACTACATTGTGGATCAAGTAGTTTGATAATCAAAGTAATGGCTTGAAAATGATCGGAAAAAGAGAGGGCTGAAGTGAAAAATGTGATCTGAACTTGGTTTGCGACTCTGAGAGTCGAATCTTGCTCTTGTTGTTGCTAAAGCAGCAAAACCTTGGTGTTTAGGCACAGGCTCTCTGGGTATACTGGTGGTTTTCTCCCTAAGAAGATCTCCCATGACTCCAGCCGTTAATCTGGCTAAAAAGGCCAAAATTGCATTTGAACTTCACCAGTATCAGCACGATCCCAATGTGGCCTCCTATGGAGAGGAAGCGGCTTCGGCCTTGGGTAAGGATCCCCGTCAGGTTTTCAAAACTCTGTTGGCGGCAGACGATGCTGGGCAGCTTTATGTGGCGGTGGTTCCCGTCTCGGGAAAACTGGATTTAAAAGCGCTGGCCAAAGTGGTGGGGGCCAAGCGGCTTAACATGGCGGATCCTAAGACCGCCGAGAAGGCCACCGGCTACCTAGTGGGCGGCATCAGCCCCCTAGGGCAGAAGAAGCGACTTAAATTGACTTTGGATAGCAGCGCCTCTGAGTTTGATACCATCATGGTGTCGGCAGGGCGCCGTGGTTTGGAGATTGAGCTGTCGCCTCAAGATCTGCTGTCGTTGACTCAGGGCAAGGCGGCGGCCATCGCACTGCAGTAACGATGGCCACGAGTGACTAGGCGTTAACTGAAGATTCGGCTGGCCCATAGGGTTAAGCCGGAGGTGACGCTACCAAAGTTATCACCGCTCACCATCGGTTTTTGATAGCGATCTGCCAAAAACGCTTTGATAAAGGGCGCGTTGGCGCTACCGCCAGTGAGATACAGAGTATCCGGCTCACATCCCGCCTGAGCCATGACATCGTCACACAGGTAAGCGATGCGGTTAAGCAGGTTTTGTGAGGCCTGAGTAAACTGAGATTGGGTCACGTCCGCGGTCAAATTGGCTTCGATGCAGCCCAGATCCACCTGAGTTTGAGGTTGCTCGCTTAAGGCAATTTTGGCCTGCTCCGCTAAGGCACTTAGCTGAAAGGTCATGTGTTGTTGCTGCACCTTAATCAGTCGAGATACCGTTGCCAGTTCCGGTTTTTGCTGCAGCTCCTGCAGGAACTTAAGCATATCCTTGCCGTAGAATCGGGTTTGAGCGCCAATGCTGTTGACCTCCGCCGCATCAAAGAATGGCTTGAGCGGAATGGTGCGGCCATTGCTGTCAACCAGGCCAGCGCCCAGAGTTGGCATCAAGGTGCGCACATTCAGGGTGATGTCAAAATCATTACCCCCGATTCGTTCGCCGTTAAAGCCTAAGATGCGGCGCTGCTGATCGCTTTGCTGGGCCAGTTTAGGCCCCATCTCGAGCATGGATACATCCGAGGTACCACCGCCAATGTCCACCACCATGACGCGCTGAGGGCGCTCAAGTTGCATCTCGTAGCTGAGCCCAGCCGCCACAGGCTCATAGAGAAATTCCACCTCTTTGAAGCCCACGTAACTGGCGGCGCGAGATAGCACATCCAGTGCCTGGCGATTGCTGTCTTCGCTGTTAAACCCCTGAAAGTTAACTGGGCGACCAATCACCACTTTTTCAAGATTATCAATTCCGGCTTGTTCCGCTTGGCTGCGCATCTGCCACATCATCGCAGCAGAGATATCTTCAAACATCTGCTGCTGACGGGTGGTAACGCCACTGGAGCCTAAGAACGATTTGGGGCTGCGCACGTAGTAACAGTCGGCGGGGTCTTCTAGGTAGAGCTCTAAGCCGTGGTGGCCAAAAGCGACCTCATCTCCGTAACCATCTAACTTGGCTTCGCTACCAGCGCGCAAACTTGCGGTGAGAGCCGTGGAGCGAGCTAAGGCGTAGGCGCGATCCAGCCCTCTCGGTTTTAATTGGCGGTATAGCCAACCGCAGATCATCTCTGGGTTGGGGGCCCACAGGCTGGAAAGCATGTAGTTACCGTGGTCCGGCAGGGCGACCACCTGGGGCTTATTGGCGTGAATGGTGCCTAGGGCACAGTTGGCGGTGCCAAAGTCGAATCCGGCAAAAGCGGCCATAAAGAAGCTCCAGTCAAGCTGAAAAAGGGCAGCAAGACTAACGATCTCTTGGTAACAACTCAAGGGCGATTTTGCCCTGTTATTGTGAAATTGCATCAAGATAGTTGTTTTGGTGGTGGAGGTTTTGACCTGTCTACAGGTGTTACCTAGATACTGTGGTATTTTTGTTGCTGTTGAGCCTTTGCTAAGGAAGCTGTTAATGAATCTAAAGCAGATAAGGTCGTCATATTGCCAGCATGGATTTGCCAAATTTACGGGGTTTTCTGGAGATAAGGAGATAGCCCAATTAACCGAGACGCTCATGCGTTTTCATCGGAACTGGTGTGTTGCCAATTTGGAGCTATATCAGCAAGGTGCAGTCAATTCGGCCTATTTGACTGGGACTCAGCATCTAACCTTGGCCGAAAGAAGTGTTTTGTTTGATTTCATCGGTTCCCACAAAGTGATGGAACTGGTGCAAGCGCTGCCGCTGCTTAAGCCTGCGTTTATGAATACTCAACTGTTTTTCGATCCTGTCAATGGCGCCCAGAGCAACTACTGGCATCGAGATCCTCAATATCACCTGAACTTGCAGCAGCAGCGACAGGCGCTCAGTGGTCCAGAGGTAATTCATCTGCGTTTGGCGCTCAAAGATGAACTTGGAATTGAGTTGGTGCCCGGTAGCCACCGAAACTGGGACAATGATGAGGAGTTGGCGGTGCGACAGCAGGTGGGAGGCCGATCAAACAGTGAGCCGTTATCTACGGGATTATCCCTGCCTTTGCAGCGTGGCGACCTACTTATCTTTTCCGCTAACATGATCCACCGCGGTTTATATGGCAATCAGCGTTTGGGCTTCGATATGCTATTTTGTGAGGCCTTGCCGGAGCTGCTCAAGTTCGCGGATGCCAACTGTTTACCCAGTGAGGCTCATCTGCAGCAACTGCAAGCTCCCATGGCATTTTTAAACACCCTCAACGTTAAGGGGCGCGGCGATTGCAAGCCTGATTAGCGTCGTGTCGTCGATTGAACTGAATCCAATACCGAGGTAACAATGAATCGAGTAACAACCGCGTTTGTTCGAGCATCCACTTTCGGGGTCGCGCTGACGATGATACTGGGGTGTGAGTCGACACAATCACCGGCGTTATGGCCATCAGCACCCACAACAGATGAGGCGTCTGAATCACTGGTTAAGGGGCAGTTTACCCAAGCGCTGACCCCAGAGCTGATTGTGGTAGCCAACGAGGTCTCTTGGGAACCAAGAAGCATTGGCAGCGTTAGCCTGCGCCTGTATCAGGTGGCGAATCCAAACTACCCCTTTGATCAGTTTGTGACCGGCACGATTGTACCCCGGGACGGCACCATCGTGGCTTTGGAAGCGGTAACCTTAGAACAGAGTCCAGTCATGGTGTTGATCACGCAAAGTGCAGGCTCTGGCGGTTATTTAAATGGCATGCTGTTTGAGTATTCTGGGGGCGCCTTGACCCAAATTACTGAGTCCTACGGTCATCAAAGTCGAGAAGCGCTAATGGCAGCGCTAGAGCGTAAAATTGGAAACGCAAAAGTAAGGCAGATATCAAAAAACTAGAGGAACGGCGCCAGTACTAGCAGTAGTTCTTGAGAGGCGCAGAGTGCGCCTCTTTTCATCGCGGCAATTAAAAGACTTCGTTGCCGGTCTGCTCCCCTTTTTGGTAAGCCTTAATGTTACTGAGAGTGGTGTCGGCAATCTGACTTAGTGCCAGATCCGTGAAGTAGCCTTGGTGGCCGGTAACCAGCACATTGGGATAGCTCAGCAGCAGGCCAAATACGTCATCATGGAGCACCTGGCCAGACAGATCTCTGAAGAAGAGATCCCCTTCTAGCTCATAAACATCCAGTCCAAGGTAACCAAGGCGGCCACTTTTAAGGGCTTCGATGGCATCGGAGGCGTTAACCAGTGCGCCGCGAGAGGTATTAATCAGCATCACGTTGTCTTTCATCTTGGCGAACGCTTCGTGATCGATCAGGTGATGGCTCTCTTCGGTGAGTGGGCAATGCAGGGAGATGATGTCACTTTGTGCATACAGGGTATCCAGATCCACATAGGTAGCGAGCTTTTCCGCTTCTGGATTGATGTAGGGGTCGTGGCACAGCAGCTTGCAACCAAATCCGCTGAGGGCTTTCATGGTGGCAAGACCGATTTTACCGGTGCCGATAATACCCACGGTTTTGCTGCCAAGGTTGAAGCCCAGCAGCCCTTCGAGGTTAAAGTTATGCTCTCGAATGCGAGAGTACGCTTTGTGCAGTTTTCGGTTTAAGCACAGCATCATCGCGACCGCATGCTCCGCCACCGATTCCGGTGAGTAACCTGGCACCCGGCTGACGACAAAACCGCGCTTTTTGGCTTCTACCAGATCGACGTTGTTAAAGCCAGCGCAGCGAAGGGCGATCATTTTAATGCCGGATTTATCCAACTGTTCCAATACTTTGGTGTCGACAACATCGTTAACGAAGCAGGAGATGGCGTCATAACCGTCTACGAGTTTGGCGGTGGAGGCGTTTAATTGAGTCTTATAGTAATCAAGCTCGAAGCCGAATTTCTCATTGGCTGCATCCATAGAGTGTTTATCGTAAGACTTACTGCTGAACACGGCGATTCGTGCTTTGGTCATGGTGGTTCTCCTTGCAAAATTTCCGGATATCGCTTGAGCCTGTGGTAAAAGCCATGCAACAACACAGGCTTAGGGCTCCTTCTTCGGTACCCAAGCGGCATCTTTGGCCATGCTACCTAGCTGGCAGGGGTATTGCGACCCATAGAGAGCGCTTGCCTTACAGTGTGGTTGAATAACATACAAAGAGGGGACGAAACTGAGTTATTGGGTAAGCTGGCTGGAAAATGGAGTTAAGCGCAGAGGCAAAACGAGAGGCTAATGGAGACAAAAAAGGCCGGCAGCTGCCGACCTTTTCTCATAAGCGCGATTAAACGCGGCTCATGTATTTTTTCTCTGCGGTGTTGATGCGAATCACATCGCCAGTAGCGATGTACTCTGGCACCTGAACCACCAAGCCAGTGCTTAGGGTTGCAGGCTTGGTACGGGCACTGGCAGAGGCACCCTTGATGGATGGATCGGTTTCGGTGATCTCTAAGTCGACGTTGGTTGGCAGTTCAATGGCAACCGGAGCATCGTTGACCAGCAACACTTGAATGCCTTTGGTCTCTTCGTTGATGAACAGCAGTTCGTCAGCGATGTTTTCTTGGTTGAAGTTGTATGGGGTGTAGTCTTCATTATCCATGAACACGTACTCGTCGCCGTCGATGTAGGAGAACATCACGTCACGGCGGCGCAGATCGCCCAGATCCAGCATGTCGCTGTCTTTAAAGGTTTCATCGACTTTCTGACCGGTTACCACATCGTACATGCGCATGCGGTATAGACTGCCACCGGCGCGGCCTTGAGGAACGGAACGCTCGATGTCACGAACGATGTAGGTTTTGCCGTTAAATTCAATGGCGGCGTTTTTTTTGATGTCACTTGCCTTAGGCATCTTCTCAGTCCTGAAATTTGGATACTTCAACAATCGATAAGCCATGAAAAATATCACGGCTTGCCCCATCTCGCCAAGATGATTCCCTACTATTAAACAGATAACGGGTAGTGGAAGCGGTAAAAAGGAGTCCGATGCAGAGCCTATTGTGGTTGGGGTTGTTGATGTGGTTGTCACTGGCACTGGTGCAGTTGCTGTCCAATCGATGGCAAGCTGCTGTGGTGTTAATTGTGGGCACGTTGACAGGGCAGGCGATCAGTTTTGGACAGGTGCAAACGGGCATTGATGCCCCTTCACTTAGCCAAGGGATCAGTTATTTGGTTCTACCTTGGCTCATCATGCAGGCCACGTTGCCTCTTTCGTTTGGGGTGATAAAGCGGCAAATGATCTGGTTGAGCTTTGTTGGCGTAGGCGGCTTTGTGTTCACCCTGATGGTGGTTGCCTGTGGACTCTACTACTGGGTGGATCATCTGGGGTTTCCGTGGCAGTCCGCTCTAGTGGTGGGCACGTTACTGGCGATGACGGATCCCATGGCGGTGTCGGCGCTATGGCGAGACCGCGCTAAGTTATCACTGCTGCTAGAGAGTGAATCGGTCTTCGGCGAGCTTTTGGGGTTTGTGGCGCTGGGCGTGCTGCTATCAGACTGGCAAAGTGCTTTCGCTGGTTCGGTATGGTGGCAACTGCTACTGAGCTTAGTGCTCGGAGCGCTGTTGGTAAAGCCGTTGACCTGGCTGTGCCAGTGCCATGGCAGTTTACTGCTACCCGTTGGCTATGGTGTCTACTATCTCTCCCAAGCCCATTTGGGACTCAGTGCCCCATTGGTGCTTATCTCATTGTGTCTGGGCATGCCTAAGGGGCTTTGGTTAGCGGGTTTTGCTCGGGGCAGCTATTGGTTGGGTCTGTCTTTGGTGTGGATTTTGGGTTTCTCTTTGACCCTTGAGATGTTCTCTGAGCGCGCGCCGATGATGGCGGTGGCCGCTTTACTGTGCTGGGCCGCAAGACTGATGTGGTTGGGCGTGTGCCATCTGTCTCAACGCCTCTCCGTTAGGGGCTCGCCTAGGCTCACGTTGGCAGAGTGGTGGCAATTGCCGGTTCATGGCCCGTTGGCACTGGCGGTGGTGCTGAGCCTACCAACCTCCCTGCCGGCATGGTGGAGCATTCAATCGGTGTGCTATGGGGTTATTGTGGCCGAGATTCTGCTTTGGCGGCCTTTGTTGCCGGCCAAAAGGGCGATCTCTTAAATAAATTTATTTGGGCGGCTGATCCCAAACGGGCCGTTTTCAGGCTACTGTATTAAATAATGGTGTGGTAAAGGAGGATGGCCATGTATTCCATTTCGCAAGCGTATGAGCTACTGCAGTCCGGTCAATTGTCTCGAAAACAATTGAGCGACATTGTGTCTTTAAGAGACTCATTAACGGGTCAAGAGCTGTTGGACTTTAATGAGGCGTGGGAGAACTACCTTTATGGGCAAGATGAGCAGGGAATTGCTCAGGTGTGTTCCATAATGCATCAACGATTAGGTTCAGTGAAATAACGCTTAAAAATCAAACTCATCTGTAGGCTGACATGCTGCTGTCATCTTAATCAGGCAGTCTCGGCAGAGGCCATCTAGGGCGTGAAAGGATGAGAGATGCGAAATTTTGCCGAGCAGCAGGCCCTCGATGAGGTGTTGGGCCAACGATTACTACACACTCAGTTTCAACCCATCGTTGAGCCCAAAAGCCAGCGTATTTTGGGGTTTGAAGCGTTGATGCGTGGACCCCAGTCTCATCCGCTGCATTCCCCCCTTGCCCTGTTGAGTGCTGCAAAGCTAACCCACAGAGAGTTTCAGTTAGAGTGGCTGGCGATGGAGCTGGCCATTGAGGCTTTTACCCGCTTAAATCAACATCCAAGAGTCAGTCTGTTTCTCAACATTAGCCCCCATGTATTGGTGATGTGTCATCAGGGGCGGGGTTCGTTGCGGGAGCTATTGTCCCGATTTGGTCTGAGCAACCGTCAAGTGGTGTTTGAGCTGTCGGAGATGCACCGCGTCGAGGAGCTGGGTGCGCTGAAAGTGGCGGTGGACGAGATGCGCCAGCAAGGGTTTCGCTTTGCCCTGGACGATTACGGCACGGGATATTCAAACGCTCAGCTTTGGATGGCGCTGCGCCCAGACTACGTCAAAATCGATCGCTACTTCTGCAATCAAATACATCTTGATAAAGGCAAGCGCGCCCATGCGCAATCGTTGATGCAGATGGCTAAGCTCACCTCAACGTCGGTGATCTTTGAAGGTATTGAAACCAATGAAGAGTTGTTGGAGCTGCTTCGCTGCGGTCTGGTTTTGGCTCAAGGTTACCTCTTTGCTCGGCCTCAATCACAACCCTGCGATGCCCCATACTGGCCGCCCATTGGACACACCACCGATGAAGAAGACCAATTGACTCACTCTTTGCTTCAATCATGCTTGCCGCTGGCCTCCAATCTGAAAGCGGAGGAGGCGGCCAAACATTTTGAGCAAAACCCTGAGCTTGAAGCGGTGGCGGTGGTTGATAAACAAGGGGCGGCGTTAGGCTTGTTGACACGGCTTCGACTGCTTGAGCTTTTCTCCAAAACTTTTGGCAGGGAGCTTAATGGCAAGCGCCGTTTGCATGAGCTTGCGGATCGATCTGTGCCCATGGTCGCCGCGACCACCCCAATTGGGCGCTTAAGCCAAGAAATCAGCGATCTGGATGACGGTAACTGGCAGTTTATTATAGTGGAGGGCAGTCGCTATCTTGGGCTTGGTTCGGTGCGGGACCTGCTCAAGCAGGTGACCGAACAGAAGCTGCACCACGCGCGATACGCCAATCCGTTGACCCAGTTGCCAGGGAATGTGCCCATCTTTGAGAAAATCGACGCATTACTGGCGGCGAAACGGGCTTTCCATGTGGCCTATTTTGATCTGAACCATTTTAAGCCCTACAACGACTCTTATGGTTACAGTCAGGGCGATGAGGTGATCACCATGGTGGCAACGCTGCTGCGTCAGTATTGCGATCACAGTGGTAACTTTGTGGGTCACCTAGGAGGGGATGATTTTTTGGTGGTGTTCACCTCCAGCAACTGGCAACTCTGTTGCCAGCGAGTGGTGGAGGCCTTTGATGCCAGAATTCGTGCGGCTTATTCCAGTGATGATATCGCTGCGGGAGGGATTCGTGGGGTATCTCGAGAGGGCAAACCGCAGTTCTTCCCAATCTTATCCTTGGCGGTTGGCGTGGCTTCACCGGATCCGATGAGTTGTCATAACCATCATGATGTGGCTGAGCTTGCTACTAATGCCAAACACACGGCCAAGCAACTCGAACAAGGGGGCGTGTTTGTGTCGAGGCGGCGCCACCCACAGCGAAACCGCCGTACCCATCAGTCAGTGGCGTGAGCGCATTTAGGGGTTAGAATTTCATCCAGTTGATTGGGAATCGCCAGTTCACTGAGGCTGTCTAAGCTGGGAATCAATTTGTCTTCAATGCCCAGTAGGTTGGCCAAAATCTTAACTGTAAACTCCCAGTGACGCAGCAGAGCATGCTCTTTGTCGGTCTGGAAGGTCTCCTCCAGTAACGGCTCTAGGGTAACTGGGGCGTCGCAGAACATAAACAGAATCCACTTTACTTCTCGAATATTGACGTTCTTTAGGTATCCCTGTGCTTGAACCTTTTCCAGTTCAAATCTCAATAGCTCCTGAATCTCATCGGGCTGGCTGGTGTAGAGGTCAAAGTGGCGACCGTCACTGCGAAAGGCATCGATCATCAGCTTCATGGCGCAAGGATCTTCAATTTGAGTGGCCATGAGGCGGCAAAGTAGCGTGAAGTAGCGCTGGTTGGCGGGCAAGTTGTCATCAAGCTCACTCAGAACCACTCGAATCTGGCGCATGGTGTTTTCACGGAGCAAACCACAAATCTGAGTCCAGATCTGTTCTTTGCTACCAAAGTGATGGCGGATTAGCCCGTGGGAAACTTCTGCCCCATCGGCAATCTGGCGGATCGATACCTGATCGAAGCCTTTGTCGATAAAGAGCGTTGCCGCTACCTCAAGAATGCGGAGCCGAGTTTCCTCTGCAGCTTGAGCACTTTGTTTTCCAGTTCGTTTCGTCGCCATCTATTGGTTTCCTAATGAGTCCTCAATCAGTGTAAAGCCTTTCCAGTAGATTTTGCACCCACTTACTACACAATTGTGTAGTAAGGGTTGCTATCCGTTTGTGTAGTATATACCCTATACAGGTGGATAATAAATGATGTTTTTAACAGATGGTGGATAAACCTATGTGGACAGGCAGGATGCGCGGACGGCGATCTCTGTATGCAGCGGCATTATTTGTAGTTGTAGTGACACTACTGTGGGGAGCGAAATCCCAGCAGCCGTTGCAGGCTAGCGAGCGGGAGCAAGTTAAGGTTCAATCGGTTAAGGCTTTGACGTTTGGGCATCAAATTAAGAGCTTACCTTTTGCGGCAAATGTTAGCGCCAGCAAACACGCGGCGATGGCATTTCGTATTCCTGGCCAACTTCGCCAGGTGTACGTGCGCATGGGGGAAGCGGTGACCAAAGGTCAACTTCTGGCGGAGCTTGACCCTACCGATTATCGTTTGGCGGTTCAGGCCAGACAGGCGGAGTTGGAGCTGGCGGAGATTGGTCATGAGCGCAATCAACGTTTGTTTGCCAAACAGTTGATCAGTGAAGATCAGTTCGATCGCAGCGAAACCAGCTTGCAGGTGGCTCAGGCACAGTTGGCGCAGGCTCAGAAAGATCTGGATGATACCCAGCTTCGTGCCCCCTTCGACGGTTACGTCGCCCTGACCTCGGCGCGCTCCTTTGAAGTGGTTGGCCCTGAGCAGTTGATCGCTCAAATTGAAAACAATGACTGGGTTGACGTTGAGTTCAACCTGCCCATTCAGTATGGCCGCCACCATGACGACGGCGACAAATTGACTGCTGCGGTGCGCTTTTCCGGGCATTCCGGTCGTTACACCGACGTAACGTTAAAGGAGTTTGCCTCCAAGCCCGATCCCGATACCAACAGTTATCGAGTAACCGTGACCTTGCCTCGCCCCCAACCGATTAATGCCCTTACCGGCATGTCGGCCTGGGTTGAGCTGGGAAGTGATGCCCCGCGCGCGCAGCAGTTGCAGCTTCCAAAGGGGGCCATCGCCTCCAAGCATGATGGGGATACCGCCATGGTTTGGGTAATCAACGAGAGCGATAACACCTTAGAGGCGCGCTCGGTGCGTTTGAGCAGCCGCGGCATCGTGTTATCGGGTTTGGATCAAGGTGAACGCATCGTGGCCGCAGGCGCTGACCGCCTATTCGCTGGCCAGCAGGTTCGAGTTTGGGAACGTGAGGGTGGCATCTGATGAAAGCTAAATTCTCCCTAGGTTTGGTTGCTACGGCGGCGCTGATGTTATCTGGTTGTGCAGATGAGCAAGTTCAAGTCACTGAGTCGGTGCAAACCGTGGCTGCCCTTCAATTGCAAGCTCCTGAAAAGCTTCAGGTTCGTCGTGTTAATGGTCAGGCTGCAGTGGCGGATCTGACTCGAGTGGCTTTTCGTGTTAATGGCACCATCGCCGGTTTGCAGGTGTTACCTGGGCAAAAGGTGCAGGAAGGTCAGCTGCTGGCGCGCTTGGAAGACGACATCTTGCGTCAGAAATTGCAGGATGCCAAAGCTCAGTATGAGCTGATTCAAAAGCAGTGGCAGCGCGCGGAAAAGGTGTTGTCTCAAGGGCTGTTGGCTCAGGCGGATTTTGATGAGCTCAATGCCAATCTGCGATTGGCCAAAGTTCAGCTAAAAGCGGCGCAGACCAATCTCTCTTATGCGCAGCTGCGCGCCCCCTTTGATGGGGTGGTTGACACGTTAAGTAAGCAGGCGTTTGAAACCACTGCCGTCGGTGAAACCGTGTTGACTATCTACCGTCAAGACCGCATCGATGTGGAGATTCAGGTGCCAGACACCATGATGAGCCACACCAGCGGTTACAACCCTAATCAGGATTATCATCCTCTGGTGACTTGGCAAGACAATGAGCAAGGGGTGCCAGCCCAGTACTTGGAACACTCCTTGAGCTTGATGCCAGAGACCGGCAGTTACATCGCTAAAATGTCTTTGCCTTCCAAGCACGTCAATCTGTTGCCCGGTCAAGCGGTGCAGCTGGAGATCGATCTTAAGCAAGCAGGATTGCCAGCCAGCTCTGGTTTTCGTGTGCCGCTGACGGCGCTGCAAGCGGGCGATGGTGAGCAGTTTACGCTGTGGCACATCGTTGGCGATCAGGTGGCGCCGGTATCGGTGTCGGTGATCCGCATGAGTCAAGATGGCGCTTTGGTGATGGGCCCGCTGAAAGCGGGTGAACGAGTGGTTACCTCAGGCTTGTCGCGTCTTCGTGATGGCCAGCGCGTGGCTTGGTCTGAGTAAGGCAGAGAAGTAGAAATAGAAGATGAATATTGCCGAATATACCATTAAGAATCGTGTCATCAGCTGGATGCTGTTACTGCTGCTGTTTGTTGGCGGCAGCAGTGCCTTCTTTAAGTTAGGGCGTCTGGAAGACCCGGCTTTTACCATTAAAGAAGCCATGGTGGTGACCTCCTACCCGGGAGCAACCGCCACCGAAGTGGAGGAGGAACTGACCTATCCGTTGGAGCAGGCGATCCGTTTGCTGCCTTACGTGGATAAGATCACCTCAACGTCGAGCCCTGGTCTGTCTCAGATCATGGTGTCGATGAAGATGACCTATGACGAGAATGAGCTGCCCCAGATCTGGGATGAGCTGCGCCGGAAAGTCAATGACCTGGCGCCGACCATGCCCGCCGGTGCCCATCCGCCGTCGGTGATCGATGACTTTGGCGACGTGTTCGGTCTGCTCTATTTGGTGACCGGTCCTAGCTATCAATTTGACGACCTTAAGCAGTATGTGGATCTGCTGCGCCGTGAGCTGGAACTGATTGACGGCGTTGGCAAAATCGACATCAGTGGTGCCCAGCAAGAGCAGGTGTTTATCGAACTGTCTCTGACACGCTTGGCGGCGCTGAACCTGGATCTTAATACCGTAGTCAACTTGCTGACCCAGCAAAATGCGGTACTGGATGCGGGCAAGATGACCATCAACGGCGAGTCTCTCTATCTGCGGCCAACGGCGCTGGGCTCCAGCATCGACCCCATTATTCACGGTCGCGATACCGGCCAGCTGGTGCGTCTGTCCGACGTCTCCACACTGCACCGTGGCTTCCAGGAGATCCCATCCCATCTGCTGCGCTACAACGGTCAGCCTGCTCTGAGCCTTGGTATCGCTTTTGCTGACGGCGTGAACGTGGTGGAAGTGGGTCAGCGGGTAGATGAGCGTTTGGCTGAGCTGGCGGAAACTCGCCCAGTTGGCATTGAAATGAAGCCGCTTTATCACCAGTCGCAAGAGGTGGAAAACTCCGTTGACGGCTTTGTCATTAGCCTCGTTGAAGCGGTTGCCATCGTTATCGTGATTCTGCTATTTGCCATGGGCTGGCGCAGTGGGCTTATCATCGGCATCATTTTGCTGCTGACCATGCTTGGCACCTTCATCGCCATGGATTACGCCGAGATTGAGCTGCAACGCATCTCTCTTGGGGCGCTGATCATTGCACTGGGTATGTTGGTGGATAACGCCATCGTGGTGGTTGAAGGCATCTTGGTTGGCCTAAAGCGTGGTAAGAGCAAGCTGGAAGCTTGTAAAGAGATCGTCAGTCAAACTCAGTGGCCACTGTTGGGTGCCACCGTTATTGCCATTACCGCATTCGCCCCTATCGGTTTGTCTCCGGACGCCACCGGCGAATTCATGGCATCTCTGTTTTATGTCCTTCTGTTCTCCCTGTTTTTAAGCTGGGTAACGGCCTTGACTTTGACACCGTTTCTGGCCGAAATGATGTTGCCTCTGCCTAAACAGGAGCAGGGCAGTGAGGACCTTTATCAAGGTAAGCTGTACCAAATTTTCCGCAGCTTCCTGCAGTGGGCATTGGCTCACCGCGCCTTAACCACCGTCATGTTGGTGGCAATTTTGGTGGGGGCTGTGGCTGGTTTTGGCAAAGTAAAACAGGCCTTCTTCCCACCTTCCAATACGCCGATGTTCTACCTGGATGTGTGGCTGCCTGAAGGCACGGACATTCGCGAAACCGAAGCGTTGGTGAAACAGCTGGAAACCGAAGTCTTAAAGCAGTCTGAGACTGAGTTTGTGGCCTCAACCATTGGGCAAGGTTTGCCTCGTTTCACGCTGACCTATGCACCGGAGCAGTCCTACGCCTCTTATGCGCAGATGGCGATTCGAGCGGCCGATCAAGAGCAGATGTTTGCCTTGGCCAAGCGCCTGGATAGCGAATTGCCGAAGCAGTTCCCGCAGCCGATGTTCCAACTGAAACTGATGGAGTTTGGCCCATCGCCAAAATCTAAGGTGGAAGCGCGCATCAGTGGCGCGGATCCAAAGGTTTTGCGTGAGTTGGCGCTTGAGGTGGAGGACATCTTCCGTCAAGACGCCAATGCCCGAGGCATTCGTCACAATTGGCGTGAGCGCACTAAGGAGCTGGTGCCGGTGATTGATGAGTCTCAGGCGCGCCGTTTGGGGATCAGTACCGAAGCGGTGGCACAGACTCTGAAGATGGCATACGGCGGCACCACAGTGGGCCTGTATCGCGATGGAACTCGTATGTTGCCGATTGTCACTCGTTTGGAGCAGCCCTATCGGGATGACTATGACAGCCTAGATAACCTGAAGATCTACAGCCCTAGCTTGCAGCATTACGTGCCGCTGCAGCAGGTGGTTCGTGATATTCAGCTGATATCCACCGATTCATTGATTCAGCGTAAGGATCGTAAGCGCACCATTACCGTGCTGGCGGACCACAATGTGCTGGGTGATGAAACCGCAGCGGATCTGTTTAATCGATTGCGCCCACAAGTCGAAGCACTGCCACTGCCAGCAGGCTACGAGCTCGAGTGGGGCGGAGAATACGAAGCCTCGGGGGATGCTCAGGAGATGCTGTTTGGCTCACTGCCAATGGGGTATCTGTTCATGTTCATCATCACCGTGTTGCTGTTTAACTCCGTACGTAAGCCAGTGGTGATCTGGCTGACTGTGCCGCTGTCACTGATTGGGGTGACCATTGGTTTGCTGTTGACCAATCAGCCATTTAGCTTTACTGCGCTGCTGGGCTTGCTAAGCCTGAGCGGCATGGTGTTGAAAAACGGCATTGTATTGATGGATCAGATCAACGTAGAGATGGACAGTGGTAAGAACCCATATCAAGCGGTGATGGACAGTGCCATCAGCCGTGTGCGCCCAGTATCCATGGCGGCCATGACTACCATTTTAGGCTTGGTGCCTCTGATGTTCGATGCGTTTTTCGCCTCGATGGCGGTCACCATCATGTTTGGTCTGGGCTTTGCGACCATTCTGACTCTGGTAATTGTGCCGGTGTTCTACGCCAGCTTCTACAAAATCAAGCCACCTAAGTCGGCGGCATAAGTTGAGTTATCAGGGACGCAATAGCGTCCCTTTTTTTGCTTTAGATGAGTGACTTAGAAAGTAAGCTTGGTATGCTGAGGGTTCAAAGAAGGGGATGAAATGATGAAACGACAATGGCTCGCTTTAGCAGTGGCAATGACCTTGCCAACTCAGTTGCACGCTCAGAATATGGATACGCTTTACCAATGGATGCAGGGCTCGTTTAGCTCGGAAGCGCAGAGTAACGATGACGATTACTACAAAAATGTGGTGCTGCACATGTCGCCCATCTGGGCTGATCGTACTGACGGCAAATGGCTCTATGTGGAGCAGGCGTTGTTCGAGCGCCAAGATAAACCCTATCGTCAGCGTTTGTATCGATTAACGGAAGACGGTGAAGGTGGCATCATCAGTGCGGTATACACCATCGACTCAGCCAGTCATTACATCGGCGGCTGGCAACAGCCAGAGCTGTTAAAAAAGCTGACATTTGAGCAGGTTCAGCCCAAAGTTGGATGTGCGTTGACCTTGCATTGGAATGGCGAGAAGCAGGGCTTCGAAGGAGCCACCGATGGCGATGCCTGCAAGAGTCAGCTTCGCGGTGCCAGCTACGCGACCTCACAAACCACGGTGACCAAAGACACCCTTATTAGCTGGGATCGTGGCTTTGACGATAAAGGCGATCGCAAATGGGGCGCAGAGTTTGGTGGTTACCGGTTTGATAAGCAGAATTAAATTGGGTAGCCAGTAACGCCTATTCTTTGAGAAGCGCAGGGCTGTCAGCCCTGCGTTTTTTGGTTTCTGCGAGCAGGTAAAAGCTGCAAATCTTCAAAGTTGTCTCAGAGAAATTCATCGATTTATTGATGCTAAATAATTAATCCAATGGTTAATTTCATAGGGGCGCGTAGACTAAAACTCATTGATGAATCTATGTGGAATCTTATCTATGAAGCTCCTGTTGCCCCTCTGTTTACTGCTGACTCTTATCGGTTGCAGTGACACCACCTCCTCCTTGGCTTTGGGCACCCTAGAGCGTGATCGAGTCACCCTGACCGCCACTGATAATCAGATTGTGCGCGCAAGGCCGGTGGCGGAGGGCAGCTTCGTAAAAGCGGGGCAGGTTCTGGTGCAACTGGACGACCTAAAACAGCGCTCAGTTGTGGCTGGCGCTGAGGCTCAGGTCGCCCAGGCGCAGGCCTATTTGGCTAAGCTCACCAACGGCGAACGGCCAGAGGACATCGCCGCCGCCAAAGCCGGTTTGGAAAGTGCCGACGCCACCTGGGAAGAGGCGCAAAGCAGCTTTAAACGAACTCAGTCGTTGGTGGCTCAGGGGCTTGCCAGTCAGGCGGAATTAGACCGAGCCAAGGCCAGCCGCGATGGGGCCAAAGCCGCCCACGATGGCGCGGCGGAAACCTTAGCTAAGCTGACCCGCGGCAGCCGAATTGAAGACATTAATCAGGCCAGCGCCGCGCTTGAAGCTGCGAAAGCGGAGCTCAAGTTGCAGCAGCAGATTCTCACCGACCTGACCGTGGTCGCGACACGAGATGGCATCATCGACAGCTTACCCTATCACGTGGGTGAGCGGGTTCCGGTAAATGGCATCGTTGCGGCCATTCAAGCGGACATGGCGCCCTTTGCTCGCGTGTACGTTCCTGAGCCCTATCGGGTTCAGTTGGCGAAAGGCAGCGAGCTTTGGGTTCAAGTTGACGGCATCGCGCAGCGATTTAAGGGGAAGGTTCGCTGGATTGCTACCGAGCCAGCCTTCACTCCCTATTACGCCTTGAATGAGCAGGATAGGGCTAGGTTGGTCTATTTGGCGGAGATCTGGTTGGGAGAGGAGGCCAAATCACTGCCTTCCGGTGTGCCGGTGCAGGTGGAGATGCCCCATGACTGAGCATGCCATCAGCGCCCATGGTGTGGTGAAGCGCTTTGGGGACTTTAAGGCGGTAGATGGCCTTAATCTCGAGGTGCCAAAGGGCAGCATCTATGGTTTCCTTGGCCCTAACGGCTGCGGTAAGTCGACGACCATCCGCATGTTAACTGGACTGCTCAGCCCCTCCGAAGGGCAGATTGAGGTGTTGGGGATGGCGATCCCCAAGGAGTCAGAGGCACTGCGATTGAAGATCGGCTACATGACCCAGAAATTCTCCCTTTATGACGATCTGACGGTGGAGGAGAACTTGGAGTTTATCGGCCTGATCTACGCCATGGAGCCGAAACCGCTGACGGCGCGCATCGATGAACAGCTTGAGACCTTCGGATTAACTCGTCTTCGCAAACAGCGTGCCGGTGGCATGAGTGGTGGTCAGAAACAGCGCTTAGGCTTGGCGGCGGCCACCATGCATAGCCCAGATCTACTGTTTCTCGATGAGCCGACCTCAGCCGTAGACCCAGAAAATCGACGAGAATTTTGGGAGCAACTGTTCGACCTCTGTGACGGGGGCACCACCATTTTGGTGACCACCCACTACATGGACGAGGCGGAGCGCTGTCACGGCCTGGCCATCATGGAATCTGGCGTCGTTCGCGCTAGTGGTTCACCAGAGACCTTGATGAACACCATGGGGGTGAACGTGATTGAGGTGCAAACCGACAACCTTCGTCAGCTCAAGGAGCAACTGATTGCCCTTGATGAGGTACGAAGTGCCGCCCAGCTTGGCGTGCGCTTGCGAGTATTGGTAGATGATGGCGTCGCCGAGCCCATCACTTGGTTGCAGCAGCAGTTTCCGTCATTACAACTGGCCACTTTGGAGAAGGTGCGCCCGAGCCTCGAAGACGTGTTCGTTACCTGCACTGGGGAGGGGCGCCAATGAAAACCCTAACTCGCATCAAGGCCATTGTTGTAAAGGAGTTAAGGCAGCTCTCTCGCGATCGCATCACTTTTGCAATGGTGGTGATGATCCCACTGATTCAACTGCTGCTATTTGGGTTTGCCATCAATACCGATGTCCGAGGCATTCCGGTGGCGCTGGTGGATCAGAGCCAAACGGCCCTAGGGAGGGTAATTACCGAGTCAGTAAAAGCCACTCAAGTGGTGACCGTTACCAAGCGGTTGGCGACCGTAGCCGAAGCGGAGCAAGCGATTGCCGCAGGTCAAGTTCGTGCAGCCTTGGTGTTGCCTAAGGATCTGGCTCAGAGAACCGCTCAGGGGCGTCAGTTAGGGCAGTGGCTGGTGGATGGATCCGATACCATGGTCAGCAGTGCCATTTTACAGCTGCAAAAAATGCCGCTTAAGGAGCTCATTACGTATCAAGCGGCTGGTCCGAATACCTTCGAAGTGGCGCTTTTCTACAATCCGTCGCGTCGCTCGGCGGTGAATATTGTCCCAGGGCTACTTGGGGTGATTTTAACCATGACCATGGTGCTGTTTACCTCCGCCGCCATCGTGAGGGAGCGAGAACGAGGTAACTTAGAGCTGCTGATCACCACGCCGGTGCGTTCCATGGAGCTGATGATTGCCAAGATCATTCCCTACATCTTTATTGGACTGATACAGGTAGTGATTATCTTAGGACTGGGTTGGGCGGTGTTTGATGTGCCCATTAATGGCGATTTGATGCAGATATTTTTCGGTACGCTGCTGTTTATTGCTGCCAGTTTGACCTTAGGCTTGGTGATCTCCACCATCGCCTCCACCCAGTTGCAGGCGATGCAGATGACGGTATTTGTGTTGTTACCATCCATTCTGCTTTCCGGCTTTATGTTTCCCTATGAGGCGATGCCTAACCTAGCTCAATGGATTGCTGAAGCACTGCCGGCGACCCACTTTATGCGCATCATTCGCGGCGTGGTGCTGCGAGGCGCGGATCTGGGGGCCATGTGGCCGGATACCCTGTGGCTAACGGCCTTCACCTTGTTAGGCCTGCTGGTAGCGTCATTGCGATTCAAAAAGACACTAGATTGAACCATTGGTGGTGTTTTTTGTGCCCTACTGCAATTTTATGTGGTTAACTATGGTTTCACTCGTTGATCCATGTCTGCTGGGAGGTTGACCGATTGTTCTGGCTAAATCTCATCAAAGCGGGAAGGGATGTCAGACGGGTTATGCTGGGGGCGAGCCTAGCCGAAATTCACGGGGATGGATTTTTCTTGTAATAACAATTGAATCGACTATCTGCTTGTGAATAATGCATGCGGTGCAAAGGTCAATAATAGGAATAAATACAGATGAGTAGTGAGGGAATGACGCCTGCCCAGCGAGCCAAATCCCATGGGCTAGAGTCATTAAGCGAAATGAGTGAGCTATCGCAGGTTTCGGTTAATACGCTCAAGCGTTGGGCTTACGACAAACCGGAGCGATTTGACGTTGTTGCCATCGGTTCGGTAGCCAAAAAGTATAACTACAAAGGTAATACCCTGATTTTCATCCATCATGTTGCTAAAGAGCTAAATATCATTGAGCCAAATGAGAAAACGGTCCCTTAAGGGGCCATTTTTTTGTCTATCTACCTGAATTCCATAATTTAATATTTCAATTATCACCACTTCTTGCAGCATAAGCACAGCTTTATACTAAGTATCCTGCCACTTTCATTGTTTGTGTTTTGCTCGCTTGGCTCAAATTGACCTGCTTTGTCTTTACAGTGGGTCTATATGGTCTATCATGCGTGTCGTTGTGAAGACGCTTTGCCTCAGTGTCGGTGCATGTATTACTGATATTTGCAGCGCGAGTCCATTATTTGAAAGCCCCTTGACGAATGTGGCTTCTGTCAAAGAGCTTCAATAGTGGCTTGGCGGCCGTCATTATCGAATGCAACATTTAAAGAGTGTGCAGCCGTTAAGGAGAGTTCAACACCCTTGGCAGCCTCTTTTTGGCCTCAGATTGCAGTGCGAAGCATCCCCGACATTTAGCTGGGTATACAGCCGGTCAATGGGCTACATCCCTTAAAAGCGTAAAAATTTTAGTGAGTGCATTGAGATAGTTGTCAGCGCTTCAGGTGGGGCTAATCCTGCGCTTGAAGCTATAGAAAAGACCATGGAGAAGTGAGACAACAGAATATGATTGGATACAGTCCGGTAACTGATTTGGACGAAGTGATTACTCAGCTTCACCATCGTTACGACCGCTCTGTAGATATGGAATCTAAGGCTATAAGTGAGGGAAACGAGAGCTGTCAAATAGAATCAAGAGTGAAAGCCATTACTATCCATAATGTATTGCAAATGCTAAAGAGGGTGCAGGAGAGTCAATGTGAAATATTCAATGTTGTCAAATGTGGAGCATTGATAAAGCAGTTTAAGACTAAGGTGGGTGCAGAGAATTATGTATCGGATAAATCCAACGATTACATAATTGAAAGGGTAGTGATATCAAAATAGTCAAGGGGCGGGCGCGATGGATTCGCCCTTAAAAAATAGTTGTATATGAAGTGTTTAGTGTTCACGGAAGTCATTCGACGCCCTGTTATTTACGAGGTTGAGTGCTGATGCAAAGGGGTAATCTTGAAATTAAGTAGTATTCTTATCCCATTTTTAAGCTTTCTAATATTAAATGTCATTATTTTTATTGCCGTGAAAGAACAGGTTCCATTTGGCCATTTAATTTACGGATTGGTCATCGGTGTCTGGGCATGCCAATTCCCAATATTCAGTGCCAATAAGACCATTCGAGCGTTAAACCGAGCGCTTGGGGAAGCGGGCCAAGCAAGGCTACTCCAAGAGGAGCGGCATCGAGAAAAAGAGGCGGGGTACATGGAAAAGATTTGCAATCTGGAAGACGAGATCGAGCGGTTGCGATCCAGATAGCTTTGGTGTCTATTCTTCAGGCTCAAGCTCAATGGCCGTATCCCCTCAATACGACTAACACTCTGAGGCGAAAAGGCGTATAAACGATCGTATCGCGTAAACGTTTGGCTTAGTTGTCGATATCAATCACAAACAAAGCGTGTGATAAATGATCTAAGCTAGCGTTGCCAGTCGTATAACGCACATGGAAAGTGGTTTGGGGGCGCCAGTGTTAGAGATTCAGGGAATTAATCTATTTCGTGGGGAAGGCCGTCAGCGACGGCAGATCCTATCAGACTGTCAGCTGCAACTGCACAGCGGTCGCCAGTTGGCCATTATGGGCGACAGCGGGGCAGGCAAGTCCACCTTATTGCATCTGATTGCTGGGCTCGAACGCCCTGATTCCGGTTCCCTCAAAGTGGCTGGGCAACCTCTTGAGGGGCTGTCGGAAGCTGAACTTAGTCAGTATCGAAAATCCATCGGTTTGGTGTTTCAACAATTCAATCTGCTGCCGACGTTGTCCGTCCGTGACAACATTTTATTCCAACATCGGTTAAATTGCTGCAATGACGAAACTTGGGTGCTCAATGAACTGGCTGCGCCACTGGGGTTAACCGAGTTACTGGACTACTATCCTGATCAACTGTCCGGCGGCGAGCAGCAGCGGGTGGCCATCGCTCGCGCCCTAGCTCACCGGCCCAAGCTGGTGCTGGCGGATGAGCCCACCGGTAATCTGGACGAGGGAAACAGCGCCGAGGTGATGGCGCTGCTGGCGAAGCTATCCAAGCAGTTTGAGCAGACGCTAGTTGTGGTGACTCACAGCCCGAAAGTTGCCGAAGCGATGGATCAGTGCCTGTTCCTGCGGCAGGGCAAACTCCATGATTGAGCTAAAACTGACCGCCCAAACCCTGATCGCGCACTACTGGCGGCGTCCGTGGCAGGGGTTGTTTCTGCTGCTTGGTTTAGTGTGTGGCGCCAGCTTGATGGTGGGGGTTGAAACCATCAATCAAGAGGCGCGACAGCGTTATCAACACAGTGAACAGCAGGCGGCAAGTGGCCAGGGCTGGCAGGTAATGCCCACTCAGCGAGAAGGCTGGTTGCCGCAATCCATTTGGGTTGAGTTAAGGCGTCAAGGCATTGATGCGCAGCCGGTTATCGATGCCAAGTTGGTGGATGATGAAGGGCGGCCATTGTTGGTGCGGGGAATCGATCCCGTTGCCATACTCAGCAGCCGGGAAACCTTGGCTTTTGAGCTGCCTGAGGCAGGGAGCGATTACCCACAGCTGTGGCTGGATAGTGGCCTTTCGGGCCGCTACCAGCTTGAGCAGGGTCAGCTGATTTATCTTTCTCAAGGGCAGCTATTGGGCCAAGTCAATCTGCTGGCCGATCTCGGCCCTTGGCTGATGATGGACATTGCCGATTTGGCCCCCATTATCGGCGCCGAGCGGCGGGTGAGTTACTTAACTCTGCCGCAACTGAGTCTCGAACGTCGACTTGAGATCGCTGCTGGGCTGCCAGCAGAGGCTCGCCTTCAGGCCCGAGGGGAGGCGACGGAGTTTGGCCAGCTTTCAGAATCGTTTCATTTGAATCTACGCGCACTGGCGTTAATGGCGTTGGCGGTATCGTTGTTTTTGGCGTTCAACGCCTTGCGCTTTAGCCTTATTCAGCGTCAGGGGCTCTTTGCTCAGCTTCGAAGTTTGGGGGTATCGGAATCCGCGATTCGGGCGGCGCTGCTGCTTGAGCTGGCGCTGTTGGCGCTTATCGCCGTGCCCATTAGCGCCCTGGCTGGCAGTCAGTTGGCCATCGCCTGGATGCCGCAGATTAACCATACCCTTGCGTCGATATACGGTTTCGAGCAGAGCTTGACGCTGTCGGGATGGGCGACGCCATTGTGGCTGGCAACCGCGGTGATTTTGGGAGCCTCTGCACTGGTGATGGCCAGCGTGATGCTCGACCCTAAGGTGGCCAAGCAGCTGCGCCTTTCTGAGCATCATCGTCGCAATCGACTCAACAATCGCCACTTAGCTATTGGTGCCATGGTCGTGATGGCCGTGGTGGTCGTGGCCAGTCAATGGATAAGCTCCACCACGCCCGCGCTACTTCTGTGCGCTTTGGTGCTGCTGGTTGGCGCGCTGTGCACGCCGCCTTGGCTGGCATTTTGTTGTCAAAAGCTGAAACGAGTGCGAGTAAAACACCCGTTAGCCCGCTGGCTTATCTCCGATCTTGAGGAGCAGCAGCGCACCATCAGCGTGGCCATGGTGGCGATCATGTTGGCGCTGGCTGCTGCCATTGGCATGCGCATGGTGGTGGGCAGTTTTGAGTTGGCGCTGGGAGGGTATCTGAACCAGCGTATTAATGCCGATCTCTATCTGCGGCCCACCCCGGGAGAGCACCCATTGTGGATGGAGCGTTTGTCGAGTCTGGAGGGGGTTGAGCGCATTAGCCCTTTCGCCCATCAAAAAGCCACCATCGCCGGTGTTGAGGGCAGCATCGCCAGCCTTGGAGATGAGGCTGAGCATTACTACCATCTACCTTTGAAAGTCGCACAGGATGATTGGCAGCAGGGGCTGTTTCAGCAAGGGTGCTTGGTCAATGAACGCACTGAGTTGTTGCAATCTCTTCGCCTCGGGCAGTCTCTCACCTTGTCGATAAACGGCAACGCCCATCGCTGTCGGTTGGTGGGCGTTTACTTTGATTACGGTAACTTGAGGGGACAGGCGTTTGTGAGTGAGCAAACCCTGTCGAGCTGGCTGTCAGCGCAGCAAGTTGAGATGCCTTACGGTGGCTACAGTCTGGTGGTGGCACCGGAGTTTCGTCAGCAAAATTACGAGGCGCTGCTCAACTGGTTGCCTGAGTCCCAAGTGATTGCGCGCGAGGGGATCAGGGCCATCGCCACCAAGTTATTTCAGCAAACCTTTTCGGTGACTGTCGCCTTGAACATTTTGACCTTGGTGGTGGCCGCGGTGGGGCTATTCGCGTCACTGTCTTCCTTAGAGCAGCATCGCCTTGGCCAGTTTGCCACCCTGTTGTCCATGGGAATAAGCCGGGGACAGTTGCTGCTGGCTCAGTTGACCCAACTGCTGATCATCTGCTGTTGTGCCTTATTTGTGGCTCTGCCCCTTGGAGTGAGCTTAGGTTATCTGCTGCTGAACTTGGTGAATCGGGTGGCGTTTGGCTGGACCATGGAGGTTCACCTACTGATAGGGGATTGGCCCGTACTGATCACCAGTTTGATGCTGGCGCTCACCTTGGCAGCCATCTGGCCTTTGTGGCGTCTTAGCCGCCAATCCACCGCCAATCAGCTCAAGGAGGGCGCATGAAGTTTCAAGCTGTAATCTGGTTAGTATTGGCGCTGCTTCTGGCGGGATGTCAGCCACAGTTCGAAGAGCTTGCCCGTAACGACGACAGTGGCGCTTGGTTCTCCGGCTTGCAAGGAGACAATGAGCTGCGCCTTGGGGAGCTCAATTTACGGCCGGTAACGTCAGACTATCGCCTCAGTTTCCCAAAAGATCACGGCGCTCATCCAGACTACGGGTTGGAATGGTGGTACCTGACCGCCAACTTAAACAGCGATAAAGGCCATAACCTCGCGCTGCAGTGGACGCTGTTTCGAACTAAAGTCTCTAACCGCGATAACGAGTGGGACGACGGTCAACTGTGGTTTGCGCACTTGGCGATGGAGGTTGATGGCAAACACCATGCGCTGGAGCGCTGGGCTCGAGGCGGCAGTGGTCAGGCAGGGGGTGTGCCTGAACCGTTTTCCGCATGGCTAGATGATTGGCAGCTGGCATCTGTAGGACAGGAATTTTTGCCCCTAGCGCTCACAGCCAACAGTGAACTTGGCAACCTTAGTTTGACCCTGAGTGATAGTCCCATCGTGCTTCATGGCAAACAGGGTTTCAGTCAGAAAACCCCAAACCCAGAAAATGCCTCTCACTATTACAGCTTGCCTCATTTACGTGCTCAAGGGCGGTGGCGAGAGCCAGATACCGGCCGGGAATTGGCGATCAGTGGTCAGGCTTGGATAGACCGTGAGTGGTCAAGTGGACTAATGGACTCGAAGTATCAGGGCTGGGATTGGTTGTCGCTGCATCTGGATGATGGACGGGCGTTGATGTTGTTTCGCATGCGCGGTCAGCCCGATTATTACTCTGGAAGCCTTATCTCCGCTGACGGCCAGGTGACACAGTTGGACAAAGCCGCGGTGGATTGGCAGATAACAAAAAGGGTTAATCTGGATGGCAGTGACTATCCCGTGGGTTGGGGACTGTCTTTGCCTGAGCACAATCTGACGGGTGAGATTCGAACCTTGAGTGACGATCAGCGAAATCAGTTGCGGTTTGCCTATTGGGAGGGGCCGGTTACCGCCACGGGCACCCTGTCTGGAGAGGGCTTTATCGAAATGACTGGATACTGATTCGAAATGACCTGAGTATCCAGTTTCAAAGACTGTGATTTAAATCCTACGAGTTTCCCAACATCATCGTAATAATGCAGCGTTGGCATTTTTTTGGTTTTGGGAACCCACATGGATAAGTTGTTGGATCGCTTTTTACATTACGTCACTTTTGATACTCAGTCGGATGCAAGCAGTAAATCTTGCCCAAGCACTCGAGGGCAGCTGCGTTTGGCGGAAGCCTTGGCGGATGAGTTACAGACCTTAGGTATGGACGACGTCAGTCTAGACAGCAATGGCTATGTGATGGCCACGTTGCCCGGTAATACGCCTAACGTGCCCACCATCGGCTTTATTGCTCATATGGATACGGCGCCAGATGCATCCGGCAAAGACGTAAAACCGCAGCGATTCGACAATTATCAAGGGCAGGTGATTACGCTTAATGATGTGGGCGATAAGCTGGACCCAGCTCAGTACCCGGTGCTGTCCGAGTTAATTGGCCAAACCCTGATCACCACAGATGGCACCACCTTGTTGGGAGCCGATAACAAAGCGGGCATCGCCGAGATCATCACTGCCATGATGGTGCTCAAGCAAAATCCCGATATTCCCCATGGCGACATTCGCATTGGCTTCACGCCGGATGAAGAGATTGGCCGAGGTGCCAACGCTTTTGATGTGGAGGCCTTTGGTGCCCAGTGGGCTTACACCATTGATGGTGGTCCGGTTGGGGAGCTTGAGTTTGAAAACTTCAACGCCGCCAGCGCGAAGCTCACGTTTACTGGTAACTCGGTGCACCCAGGTACGGCGAAAGGAAAACTGGTAAATGCACTAACTTTAGCGACCCGTTTCCATCAACAGATGCCCATGAGCGAAACCCCAGAGCACACCGAAGGCTATGAGGGTTTTTACCACCTAATCAACATCTCTGGCGGCACCGCCGAAGCCAGTCTCTCCTACATTGTTCGCGATTTTTGTCAGGATTCCCTTGCTCGCCGTAAAGCCTACCTAGAAAAGCAGGCTCAAGCGTTTACCGAACAAGGTGTGCCCTGCCAACTGGAGTGGGAGGATGGCTATCGGAACATGAAAACCGAAGTGGAACCTCACCCTCACATTATCGAACTTGCCCAAAAGGCCATGGAAAGTGTAGGGGTTAAGCCAGAGATAAAACCTATTCGAGGTGGCACTGATGGTGCAGTGCTCTCCTATATGGGCCTTCCTTGTCCGAATATCTTTACTGGCGGATATAACTTCCATGGTAAGCACGAATTTATTACCTTAGAGGGGATGGAATTCGCGGTGAAGACCATCGTTAAGTTGTGTCAATTAACTGCGGAGTCCAGAGAACTTAGTTCAAAATAGGTGAATAGAGAGGGCCGATGTTTGTTGCAATATTAGAGGTTTACCCCTCAGCAACCGGGAAAACTCAGTTACTGGGTTTGATGCGTCGACTTCTCGAGCTGATAAACGAACAATCTGGATTGGTCTCGGTAGAGCGATTCCAGAGTCTGCTGGATCAAGACAAGCTGATGAGCTTGTCTTTCTGGCGAAGTCGCGAGGAGTTAGAGGCGTGGCGCCTGTACCTTGAGCAGGTAGTCAATGACGACGAGCACTTCAAAGGATTGATACACCACTACCAACTGCGCATCAGTGAAGTGCTGGATCAGCATCACGGCCATGCGGCGCAGAACCGCAAAGCGTATGCGTAATGTTGTTCGAAAGGGTTTGCTTGTATTTTGATTGAAATGTGAAGCGGCTCTCACTACCCTGAGTTGAAAGATTGTGACTTGGGGTAGTGGTTATGATTTGGAACGATAAGGATGTTTCCCCTTTGTGGTGGTCGGTTTTGGCATTGATGCTGATTGCCGCCATCTCTCTTAATCTGCCAAGCCTACTGCGCTCGCAGCCCAGTATCTCCTCGCAAACACCCCCACTGCCTCAGGTTGAGTATTCTGCCTCTCGTGCACCCTTGGCACCGCAGGATCTATCTGTAGAGCCCCTAAGCAGTAATCTCTGGCGACTGGCTCAGGCGTTGGTGATTGGTATCGCCAATTTAAGTCAGCCCCATCAACTTGAACCAAGCTCTTCATCTCATCCAGTAACGAGCGATGATGGTTCCGCCTTAGAGTTGGCAGTGAGTCAGTTACAACGTGCTCAACGTGAAGATATGGATCTTCAACGAGCGGCACTGACCGACGGTTGGTGGCGGGATCGCTCTATTTTTCCTCAGCGCTACGAGATCTGGCTAAGTGCACGGCGGGGCATGGATGACGTGTTGGTTTCCCAAGCGTTGGCCCAGTTAGGCCTACCCAACGCCCTATTTATTGACGCCGTGGCCAGTGCAGCAGTGAGCTCAGAGGTTCAGCCCCAACAGGGTGATCAATTGCTTGCCATCAACGGTGAGCGGGTCTTTAATCAGGACGATTGGAAACATCATAAGCATCAGCAGGGCGCTGCGGAACTGACGCTACTTAGGAATGGAAAAGCCATCAGCCTCTGGGTTGAGGATCTCGGCGATCGGTTTCATCTACGTTCTCGAATCATTGAGTAGGTTTTTCTATCCTATTTCGCTGGCAGCAATACAAATTATAAGCGATTCGCTAATGAGATAAGAGGCGGATCACAGCCTGTGATTCCCGCTCGTTTCTCCATCGGTAGCCCCATGCATAATGCAGGCAAATGGCCCCCAATGTTTGGGGGTTGCAGCTGAGGTTTATCTATGCACAAGCGAGTCTGGTTGCCACTGCTGGCGGCGTTAGCCATGCCGGTATCGGCAGGTTCTTTAGAGGGGTTAAAGCCCATTGCGGTTGGTCCGTTGGGCATGGTTGAGATGAACCCTTTTGGGTTAGCACCATTGACGGCCGTGATCAAAGACGCCGGCCATTCTCTGTCCCAGGTTAAGGTGACGGTAGAGGGTAAGGGTGAGCATGGGGTCGATATCTCCTATCCGGTGGAGGAGCGGACTCTGGCCAACTACGGTGGCGTTCCGGTGTTTGGCCTCTATCCGAACTACAACAATAGGGTCAAGGTGGAGTACCTATTAGGCGGCAAAGCCCAAACCCATACCTATGAGATCTGGGCCAATCAGGTTGATTTTGGCAGTGCTGGAGCCAGTCAGTGGGCGGCGCAGCCTGAAATTAAGGTAAATCAACGTGCACCAGAGATGGCAGACCGCCTCTATCTGGTGAACTTTACTGGCCCAACGGGCGGTGATGCCCAGTTGGCGCACAACAACCCCACCGGTCCGGGCGCCTTTGCGTGGGATGGCACCCCGCAAATCTTCGTGACCGATACCCAGGGCGAAATCCGTTGGTACCTAGACCCAAGCATTCACGATGCCAAACAGTATGATATGGCCGGTTACTTAATGGGGCTGCATCAGGTGGATGGGGGCAAATTGATCTTTGGTCAGGGTCAGAGCTACTACAAGATGGATCTCTTGGGTCGTTTGAGCTTTAAGCGGCCACTCCCAGGGAATTTCATCGACTTCTCCCATGAAATACAGCAGATGCCAAATGGCCATCAGTTGATGCGGGTGGCTAAGAAGGACTACCTCACCCCAGAAGGGAAATTGGTAAACACCATCCGTGATCACATCATTGAGGTGGACGCCGATGGCTCTTTGGTGCACGTTTGGGATCTCAACACCATTCTTGATCCGTACCGAGACGTTACCCTTTCGGCGCTGGATATGGGGGCGGTATGCCTTAACGTTAATCTGAAAGACGCCGGCAAACAGATGACCAAAGCCGAGCTGGCAAGTGCGCCTTACGGCGATATTCCTGGTGTTGGTCCTGGTCGGAACTGGGCACACGTAAACTCCATTGACTATGACGCCAGTGACGACAGCATCATCATCAGTTCGAGACATCAGTCAGCGGTGATTAAGATTGGCCGAGATAATCAGGTTAAGTGGATTCTCTCCGATCCCCGCGGCTGGAGTGAGGACTATCAGGACAAGCTGCTTACCCCCATCGGAGCGGATGGCCAACCCCTAAGTTGCTTTAAGGGGAAGTGCCAAGGCGAGTTTGATTGGAGCTGGACCCAGCACACGGCTTACTTGACCCCTAAGGGCACACTGTCGGTCTTCGACAATGGCGATGGACGTCATAATCGTCAACCGATGTTTGCTAAAGACAAATACAGCCGCGCCGTGGAATACCGCATCGATGAGCAGAAGATGACCGTAGAGCAGGTTTGGGATTATGGTAAGGAGCGCGGTTGGGAGTGGTATTCGCCGGTGACCTCCATTGTGGAGTACCAAGAGGATCATGATTCCATGATGGTGTATTCGGCTTCGGCCATGCTGTTTGGCGTAGGTGGCGGTTTAGGTAACTTCAAGCACAGTGAAGGGGCGGGCATCGTGAAATCCAATCTGGTGGAGCTTAAATACGGCACCGACGAGGTGTTGGTGGACATGGACATTAACTCCAACCGCCTTGGTGCTACCGGCTACCGTGCGGTGGTGATTAAGCCAGAGTTCTAATGGTATCAACGTAACAATTACCAATGAGAAGGGGAGCATGATGCTCCCCTTATTGTTCGAATTATCTGTGGCTTGGCTTAGGATTTGGGCTCGCTGGGCAGCCGCGTAATTGCGATCTGCTCCAGTCGGTTGCCGGATGCCGATAACACCGTGAAACGCCACTGCTCCCAGTCATAGTAATCCCCCACTTCGGGCATCTCGCCCAAGCACCACATCAGCATGCCACCAAGGCTTTGGTAGCCCTGTTCCTGTTCATCTGGCAGGGCGTCCAACTCCAACTGATCTTTCATGATCACCACGGGGATGGCGGCGTTCATCAGCCAACTGCCTGGGCTACTTTGTATTGACCACAGCTCTGAGGAGGCTTTAGAGAGAAACTCGCCGGTTAGCGCTTCCAGCAGATCGCTGTGGGTAACGAGCCCCTGAAGATCGCCATATTCATCCACCACAAACACCATGTGTTCGCTGCTGTGGCGGAAAAACTCCAACAGCTGGTTACCACTTGAGGCCTCGGAGATAAACACCGGTGCCTGCAGTATGCTTCTAAGGCATTCACAGCGACTGTCGTTTATCCCAGAACGCTGCCCCAATTGCAGCATCAGCAGCTGCTTAGCAGAGATCACGCCGATGGGGTTATCGATGTCGCCATCAATCACTGGGAAGCGTTCGTGGTGGAGGCTAAGCAGTCGGTTTAGGTTGTCATCAAAGGCTTGGGACAGATCAAAGGCCACCATCTCGCTGCGCGGGGTCATCAGTGAGCCCACTTTACGATCGTCTAATCGAAACACGTTACGCACCAGATCCCGTTCACTGGCTTCGATGGCACCGCTTCGTGAGCCTTCGTCGACCAGCGCGTAGATGTCCTCTTCGGTTACTGATGCCTCCTGAGTATCGCCACTTTTGCCCAGCAGTTTGAGCAGCAGATCCGTCGACAGTGCCAACAGTGAGACAAAGGGGCGCGTCAAGATGGCCAGTATGGTCAGTGGTCTGGCGACAATGCGAGCAAAAATCTCAGGGCTTAGCTGTGCCAAGCGCTTGGGCACCAGCTCGCCAACCACGATGGAGAGGTAGGTAATCCCCAACACCACCACCAAGGTTGAAGTGATGGAGGCGCTGCTGGCAGACATTCCCCATTGTTTTAGGTATTCGGCAAACGGAGCCGCTAGAGCCGCTTCGCCATAGATGCCATTGAGTAGGCCGATGGCGGTAATGCCGATCTGCACCGTCGACATAAATCGAGTCGGTTCTTCTCCTAGCGCAATGGCGCTGGCGGCGCTGCGGTCGCCTTTGTCTGCCAATTTTTGTAGGCGACTTTTTCGCGCTGAGACCAGCGCAATTTCAGACATGGCGAACACGCCATTGAGTAATATCAGTGCCAATAGGATGAGCACATCCATTCAAGGTTTCTCCAAATAATGAGGCGAGCGCACTTTGACTGACGAGTGTGGAATCTCAAACGTGATTGTGCAGAGATTGTGCGTTAGATAACGTTTTTGAGATCTGGCTCACCCTAGGAGAATCATTTTAGTATTCATGTGGGGCAAGTTGTGGCAGCGATGCAAAGGGGAGGGAATTTAGCAAGATAGGTCAGCAGCAGAGGGGCTCTGCTGCTGAGACGAGAGCCTAAGGTTCTACGCCACCTCGTTTACAGGGGATCTTCAGCTCTGAATAGTAGGGGGTTTGCTCTCCGAATTGGTAACGACTGCCGGTGCAGAAGATGGTGAGATCGCCCACTTCGTTTTTCTTCGCCGAGGTTTCGTAATAGATCCGCTCAATGTAATGAGTGGGATAGAAGGCGGCAACGGCGGCACCAGCAAAGGCGGTACCAGCCAATAGCATGGCTACTAATGTCTTGTTTTTCATCGTTTGTTTTTCCTTGTTATCAACCCTGTCATTTTTAGCATCGCCGTTTGGAATAAACATGGCGTTATTGCCGCCAGTTGATGTGGGCCGTCGCAGAGGAAAAGCTTGGGGATAAGGCGTACGCCAGTGAAAGACAATCGCCAAAGAGGGGGACTCTTTGGCGTTATTGCCGGATTATCGGTATATGAGTTCGGAGTCTTGCTGCTGCCAGGTGCCGCGAATGGGGTAGTTGTTGTCAGGATCGCGAATCCACTTCAAACCACTGACTAAAGCGTCCAACTCAGGGCGTACGAAGGGGTTGTTGGAGATGTCCACCACATGCAGGTGGCCCTCTTCATTGATCACAAATAGGCCGGGCTCAGGGAAGGCGTGGTCGGTTTCCTGCTCGCTGCGAGGCACCGAAATATAGACGCCCAGAGTCTTGAGCTGATCGGTGGTGAGTCCATAACCGATGGGGAAGGAGACCTCCAGTCGACTCAGGTGTTCTTGCACCTGCTCAAGGCTGTCTGCAGTTACCGCGATCACATCCACCTTGATCGCGTTAAGTGCTTCTACGTGGGATTCCAGTGCGTTTAGGTATTTGGTGCATAGAGGGCAATGGCGGCCTCGGTAAACCACCACCAGTTGCCAGTCACAATGTCCCCGTGGCACCCCTAGGGTGACCTCATCACCATTGAGAGTGGTGACCATAACATGGGGGAAGATGGCGCCAGCTTGCAGTTTGTTTTTCACATCCATAATGGCTTCCTCGGAGTTGCATCATCGGAGCGTGTATTGATAATCGGGTTCGCTATTCAGTGTGATAACAAAGATAACGCATTTCAATCAGTATACTTTTGGTAACCTAGTCCAGCGGTCGTTGACGTTATACCCGCAATGATGGATTAGCGATCAATTTTGGTGGGCTTCAGAGGCGTGATTTCCGCGAAGCTAAGTATCAATTTAGACCTTGAGTTCGGCGTTTGAGAAATCGTACTGGGTTCCATAAGGACAGAAACGGTTAGGGAGGAATATGCAATCGGTAGTGTTTCAGGGCCGGCAGATCTGCCCCTCTAAAGTGGTGTGCATCGGTCGTAATTACGTCGAGCATGCCAAAGAGTTGGGCAATGAGGTGCCCAATGAGATGGTGGTGTTTTTAAAACCCAACTCCGCCATCGGGCAGACGCTATATAGCGAGCTGGACGAGCCGCTGCATTTTGAGACCGAGCTATGCCTGTTGATGGCTGAAGATGGTATTGCGGCAGTGGCGGTGGGGCTGGACCTCACCAAGCGAGCGCTCCAAAGTAAATTAAAGGCTAAAGGGCTGCCTTGGGAGCGGGCTAAGGCGTTTGATTGCGCGGCGCTGTTCAGTGAGTTTGTTGCCATCGATTCCCTCGACTCGCCCATCGAAGTTAGGCTTGAGATAGATGGCGAACGTCGTCAGCAAGGGGACTCCAGCCAGATGTTGTTCTCACCACAGAGGATCGTAACTCAGCTTAGCCAATGGTTAACTTTGGAAGCGGGCGACATCATCATGACCGGCACCCCGAAAGGAGTTGGCGTTGTGCCTCAAGGGGCGGCGTTTGTGGCGAGTTTAAGTCAACATGGCCAGATGCTGGTCGAATCGAAATGGCACGCGCGTTAGTACATTGCACTAATTAAAAGCTCAGACACCAAACACAAAAGCCACCGGCATTGCAGGTGGCTTTATTCAAAGAACAATCAAGGTAGTGATTATTACTTAGGCTGGTGACAGGTCATACAGGAATATGTTCCAGGGAAGCTCTTACTCAGGCTGTAAGCGTTGTTGTGCGGTACCCACAGTGGCCCAAATAGTTCTATCTCACCATCGAGGGCGGTTGGCGCGCGTGGCACGTAGTGCTGACCGGTTTCGTAGTGAGGTTCGCCAAAGTAGTAAGAGACAGTGTCGTGGTTGCTGCGGTTGTCATCGGGTTGCAACAGGAACTGCGCGCTGGCTTCACCATGATTTGGCATCACTGCCGCGTAATCTTGGTTAGCGTCATTCTTCGCGTTGTGGCAGAAGCTACAACGTGTCTCCTGATTGTGACGAGCGGTGGCTCCGTTGCTACCGTGGCAGGTCGCGCAGTAGTGAGGTTGCTGCACATCGAAACCGTCAGCAGTATTGATTGGCCAAGAGGCACCGCCGTGACCATTCGGATCCCGTTGTTCGTTGTGACATTGAGTACAATCGGCAATTTTCCAACCAAAGTGGCTCGAATCCAGAACTGGGGCATTGCCTACCGGGTTGGACTCGGTTGCCGGAATCAAGGTTCTCAGAACCGCAGTGGAGCACTTTCCGCCCTTACAAGAATTAATGTCGTAGTTGCCAAAGTCACTGCGCAGCAGCTTATCTTGGTCTACAAACACCTGCAGTTGTTTATCCGCATCCAGCTCGTTGCCGATAATCTGTTGGAATCCTAGAAACAGGAAGTCAACGCCGTAGTTGTTTACTGCGGTGTAGTGGTCGGTGTTGGTCATGTAACCACCGCTGCCGTTATGCTGGTTGAACCAGCGATCACACTCGGCTTTACCTAATGTCCACATGCCGGTTCCACCGATGGCTGCGGATGGCCCGCCTTGGTCGTTCATGTGCATGCAGTTTGGGTTAGTGCTGAAATCACCTAACATGCTTCCAGGGTTCTGAATCAGGCGACCGAACCAGTTGCCAAAACCACCACCTTGACCCAGAGGGCCTTTAGACAGAACAAAGCTGTTGAAAGGAACACCAGTGCTTAAGGTTGGCCAGAAGCTGAATCCAAGATCCACATCGTAATCGGCAGCGGCACTTAGGAAGTAATCCATGCCGATAATCACGCCAGGCTGGAATACATCGCTGCGTAAATTGAATGGGCGTACCTCAATCTGTGTGGCAATGATGCCGCTGTCCCCGGGTGACGCATCTGGGTGGTCATCAACGATCAGACGAAGTGCATCGGCAAAGACTTTGCCTCCGTTTTTGGCCTTTTTATCGATTTCGTGTTTCCATGCCAAGGTACGGCGACCTTTCATGGCTTCTGAGGTGGGTAAGAATCGAACCACGTCACCGGTTTTCAACCAGTATTCGTCCATGCGGCTGTACATGTGGAAGGTAAGGCCACCAAAGTAATCTTTGTTGTCGCCATTGGAGGCCATCAATTGGAAGTGCCACAGATCGCTGTTTGAATGCACGCCATCATTGGTGAAGTCACCGTCGCCATTTTGATCCCAGGACAGGGTGAATTCATGGGTTTTGTATTCTGAATCGGTAGGCTTAATGACATTGTCAAAACGCAGATCGCTGCGGGTTGCAACGAAGTATCGAAGCAGGTCAAAGACCGAGTAGTGGCCTTCTACGAAGATATCTGGGCGAGCCGTTCCGGCCCCAAGGCCATCGGGGTTGGTCTTTAGGACGCGGTCAATTTCACTGCCTAGTGTACTGACTTGAAGTCCTAACTCTACGCGTGCGCCGGCTTCTGAGGAATCCCAACGGTTGATCCAACCGTCGCCATTGAGATCGTAACTCATGTCACCTTGCTGGGCGAGGGCTGAACCTTGGTTAATGTACTGAATGACTTTCTCTTCGCTTTCGCCAAAAAAGACATCAAACTTACCCGCGACCATTGGTGAGTTAAAGCTCTCAGAATACGGGGTTTCGATGTAGTTCCAGGCTTCATTTTTTGGTTTATCGACAGGGGGCTCCGGCACTTCTGGCGTTGAGCTACTGTCAGAACCACAGCCTGCCAGACCAAAACAAAGCAGGGCTGGCAATAAGGAATAACGTTTTCTCATCATTCTCATTTCCTATTGTGTTTCATAGTTAATTAAGTGTTTTAGATTTTTATAATCTATTTTTGGGTGGGGTTTAAAATTTAAAGATATTGTGAATAAAACTTGATAAGTACTATACCCAGCCTAAATTCTTGGCTTCAAAAATAAGGTTTGGCTTATTGGTCGCACCGAGTTTCTGTTTGGCAATGGATAAATGATAATCAACACCGCGATTGGTTAAATGCAGTACATCAGCTATCTCATTTGAATTTAGTCCCAGTGCAGTCATTTTTAATACCTGCAGTGTTTTTTGCTTTAAATTGGGTAAGTCATTATTCACTGGGCCCTTTTTTAAAATGGTATCTCTGACCAGTTTTAACACTGAGGTTGTGGTTAACTTCTCTGCGTGTCGACATTGGCTTATCGCGATGACAACGTAGCCCACAATAGAGTGACTGTCGGTAGCATAGACGGCAAAGGTTTGAATGGGCGCAGTTTGGCCGTTGATGGTCATTTTACTAAGTTTGTTTCCAAACTCACTAACACCAAGAATGATCCTCGCACCAGCCTTCCTTAGTGCTGGATCAGATACCCACATTGCTGAAATAAGTGATTGTTCAACCATGTTTATTTGGATTTCTTTGACCTGGTATGGGTAAGAGGCATGCTCATTTTTAGTACTGAAGAAAATCCAGTTTGTTGTTGATGACATAACCGCGCTGTGCCTTAGTGATTCGATGGTGAGTATTGTAGGTAAACTGGCAAAGGGTTTTAGGGTGACCATTCGCAAGACTCTCGATGACAGAATTTATCGCTCACAGTTATGTGACCTATATTGTGATTCTTGCGGTTGTTTGATGTTGGTCCTTACCGAAATTGCGAAAATGTGTGCGCTCGATCACTTTGTATGAGTTATCACAGCTCTGAAGGTGGCAAAAAGTGGAGAATCTCTCCATCTGCTCGGCGGGTGTATAAGCATGGCGATTCATTGATAAGCTATTTAACTTCAATGTTTTACATTTTTTTGCATGGTGTTGGAGAGGAGGTGGATTAGGTTGGTACTGATGTCGCTGATATTTAGAGTTTAATCATTAAAGTGGTAACCTGAGCCTATAATAGCGGTAGCACTCTTTGAGTACCGATAATGACGATAGTTGGACGAAAAATGTTTGATAAAATTCAGATTCGGAAAATAAAAATTGCTAAAGCTGCGATGAAAATAATTCGAGAGCAGGGGTACTTGCAACTTTCAATGAATGAGCTTGCGAAGACAGTAGGCGTAACGGCTGGAACCTTATATCGTACGTTTGCATCGAAAGATGATCTATTGGTTTTTCTTTTTAGCTCAATCATTGGCACTTTGGCAGATTCAATGTTCAAATTTAATCGAATGGATCTTTCTGCCAAAGAAAAGATAGTCTGTTGTCATTGTTATCAATTTTATCTACGACAGTTTCATCCGGATACCGCCTCTTTAGATCTTATTGGTACCAATAAGGTGATTTTTGAGCACGCTAAGCCGGAAACCAAAGCTAAGTTTCAGCAAATTTTTGATTTATCTTCGTCACGTTTTAGAAAACAATTTTCCGACTTGTTAGAGAGCGGCAAGGTGATTGCTGATCATGAGTTGGCGTTTCGGGTACTCCGACAGATCACCTTGATCGGGCGAGGGGGGATGCTCGTTTCCAATCACGCGTTTATTGCCGCGAATGTATTTAAAGTGGAAGATCTCATCGATCTGTTTTGTCTGACTCTCGATCAGCTAGATTGGCAGGATGGGGAAGGCCGAGCAGACAAACGTCTGATTTTGTTAGCGATGCGTTCAGAGGTCGAGCAATCGTCGTCTGAGCTTTGGTGATGGGGACCTGCGAGGAATAAAGCGAGCATTCATGAGAGTCAAGAGCGCATTCAACGACCGTTGAGGGTATTAAAGCGACCCGACTAAGACCTTCATGCATTGACGACAAGGAAAGTCACTGCTTTTGACAATAAAGGTCATTATCAACATTCAATACCTTGCCTAGAGTGAAGACAACGATTTCACTGCAAGGAATGCTCATGTCTCAAGACGCTTTCATCTTCGATGCCATTCGCACCCCCAGAGGGCGGGGAAAAGCGAATGGCTCACTTCATGAAGTTAAACCCATTTCGCTGTTAACTGGCCTGCTAAAGGAGCTTGAGCACCGTAACGGTTTCGACACCCAAGATGTGGACGACATCGTCCTAGGTTGCGTTACCGCCGTGGGCGATCAAGGGGCAGATATTGCTAAAACCGCAGCGCTGGCAGCAGGTTGGAATGACGATGTGGCCGGCGTGACCTTAAATCGATTCTGCGCCTCTGGCCTTGAGGCGGTTAATACGGCGGCGATGAAGGTACGCTCTGGCTTTGAGCAGTTAGTGGTGGCTGGCGGAGTTGAATCGATGTCTCGGGTGCCCATGGGCTCCGATGGCGGCGCTTGGGCACAGGATCCGCAAACGAACATGAACACCGGTTTTATGCCCCAAGGCATCGGTGCCGATCTGATTGCCACTTTAGAGGGCTTTAGTCGAGAGCAGGTGGATGCCTTTGCCGTCGCCTCTCATCAGAAGGCCGCTGCGGCGTGGCAGCGGGGCGCTTTCACCAACTCCATCGTGCCGGTAAAAGATCAAAATGGGCTGACGATATTGGATAAGGACGAATTTATCCGTCCCGATTCCAATATGCAGACCCTCTCTGGGCTTAAGCCGTCATTTCAGGCTCTAGGTGAGATGGGGTTTGACTCTGTGGCTCGCGAAAAGTACCCCCAGGTAGAACGCATTAATCACATCCATACCCCTGCAAACTCCTCCGGCATCGTTGATGGTGCGGCCTTGGTATTGGTAGGCTCAAAAGCGATGGGTGAAAAGTATGGCCTTAAACCTCGGGCCAAGATCACCGCAACCGCAGTGGTGGGCACCGATGCCACCATCATGTTAACCGGCCCAGCTCCTGCGGCCAGAAAAGCCCTGAAAATTGCGGGGCTGAACGTGGATGATATCGATCTGTTTGAGGTTAATGAAGCCTTTGCCTCGGTGGTGATGAGGTTTCAAAAAGAGCTTGGGGTGGGTGACGATAAAGTCAACGTCAATGGCGGCGCTATCGCCATGGGGCATCCACTAGGGGCCACAGGAGCGATGATTTTGGGCACCTTGGTGGACGAACTGGAAGCTCGGGATCTTAAGCGCGGCCTGGCCACTTTGTGTGTCGGTGGCGGCATGGGCATCGCCACCATCATCGAACGTGTTTAAAGGAGTGAACATGAACAGCGTACGTATCGAACAGGATCAATCTGGCATTGTTCACCTGATTTTGGATAAGCAGGGCGCCTCCGCCAATTTGATGGACGACGCCTTTCGTGCCGACATGGCCAAGGCGGTGATTGAGCTCGGGCAATTGGACTATCCCGGCATCATCATTCGTTCGGCCAAATCCACCTTTTTTGCCGGTGGCGATCTGGTGAAAATTGCTGGGGTTACCAAAGACAACGCTGATGAATTTTATCAGATGGTGGAGTCGATCAAAGCCAGTTTGCGCGCCCTTGAAACCGGTGGTAAGCCGGTGGTGGCTTGCATTAATGGCGCCGCACTTGGCGGTGGCTGGGAGATTGCCCTAGCGTGTCATTACCGCATTGCACTGAATCACAAAGCGGTAAAAGTGGGTTTGCCTGAGGTTACGTTGGGACTGCTGCCCGGCGGTGGCGGCGTGGCGCGCACGGTGCGTAAATTTGGTTTGGAGCAGGCGATGCCGCTGTTGACCGAAGGTAAGCAATTTAGCGCTGAACAGGCCCAAAACATTGGCTTAATTGAAGCGCTGGCAACCGATGAGGCCGAGATGCTGGTGATGGCGAAGGCTTTCATTGAGGCCAACCCTCAAATCAGCCAACCCTGGGATCAAAAAGGCTTTAGGCTTCCCGGTGGTAGCCCAAGCTCGCCGAAGTTAGCGCCGATGCTGGCGGTGGCACCGGCGGTGCTGAAGCAGAAAACCAAGGGCGTGCTGCCAGCACCGGAAGCGATTCTTTCTGCCATGGCGGAAGGAGCGCAGGTGGACTTTGATACCGCCTGTCGAATCGAGTCGCGCTATTTTGTGGAACTGGTGACCGGCCAAGTGGCGAAAAACTTCATCAATACGTTTTGGTTCCAGCTCAATGAGGTTAAAGCCGGTGCCAGTCGGCCCGACGGCATAGCGCCGAGTAAGGTGACGAAAGTCGGTGTGCTTGGTGCTGGCATGATGGGGGCGGGCATCGCCTATTCCGCCGCGAAACGGGGCATCGAGGTGGTGCTTAAAGACATCTCGCTGGCGGCGGCGCAGCGAGGCAAAGATTACTCGGCGAGGCTACTGGATAAGCAGATACAGCGTGGGCGAAGCTCTGAGCAGCAAAAAGCGGCACTGCTTCAGCGCATTACTCCTACAGACAGTGCCGACGCACTTGCCGGGTGTGACCTTGTCATCGAAGCGGTGTTTGAAGACCGCGGCCTTAAAGCCAAAGTGACTCAGGAAGCAGAAGCACAAATCAGTGAGTCCGCATTGTTTGCCTCTAACACCTCAACGCTGCCGATCACCGGTTTAGCGCAGGCGTCGAGTCGTCCTGAGAATTTCATTGGTCTGCACTTCTTCTCACCGGTGGACAAGATGCCACTGGTGGAGATCATCTGCGGCGAGCAAACCAGCGATGCATCACTGGCGCGAGCTTATGATTTTGTGCTGCAACTGGGTAAAACGCCCATTGTCGTGAATGATAGCCGCGGCTTTTTCACCTCGCGAGTGTTTGGCACCTTTACCAATGAAGGCATCGCCATGCTTGGGGAGGGCGTCAGTGCCGCCGCCATCGAGAATGCGGCGCTGCTGTGTGGATTCCCTGTGGGACCGTTGGCGGTCTCCGATGAAGTTAGCCTGACCTTGATGGAGAAAATTCGCAATCAAACCATTCACGATCTGGCCGCCGAGGGGATAGAGCAAGCGCCCCAAGGGGGCGATGCCACCATCGACCGAATGATCGAACTTGAGCGCCCAGGAAAGCTTGCCGGTCAAGGGTTTTACGATTACCCCGACAGCGGCAAAAAACACCTGTGGCAGGGGCTAGAGGCGCAGTTCTTCCAAGCGCAGGCGCAGCTGCCACTTCAGGAGATCAAAGATCGACTGCTGTTTATCATGGCCATTGAAACCGCGCGCTGTGTTGAAGAGCAAGTGCTGACTAGCAGCCGCGACGCCAACATCGGTTCTATCTTCGGCATTGGCTATCCAACGTGGACCGGCGGTGCCCTGCAGTTCATCAATCAATATGGCGTTGAGCCGTTTGTGGCTCGCGCTGATCAATTGGCAGAGAAATTTGGCGACCGCTTTCGTGTGCCGGCCTCATTGCGAGACATGGCAGCCAGCGGTCAGCGTTACTAAAAGGAGAGAGTAATGATTCCAAGAACCCTATTTGACAGTGATCACGAGCTGTTTCGTGACAGCGTACGCCGTTTCCTGCAGGCGGAGGCGGAGCCGTTTCATGGAAAGTGGGAAAAAGAGGGCTGCGTCGATCGAGCGTTGTGGAATAAAGCCGGAGAGCAGGGCTTTTTAAGCCCAACAATGCCGGAGCAATATGGCGGCGTGGAGGTGGATTTTCGCTACAACGTCATCATCAATGAAGAGATCGCACGCGCAGGCTTAAGTGGCTTGGGCTGGGGGCTGCATTCCGACATCGCTGTACCCTACATTCTGAATTATGGCAGTGAAGCTCAGAAGCATCAGTATCTGCCAGGATGCATCAGTGGCGAGGTGGTGACCGCCATCGCCATGACCGAGCCAGGCACCGGCTCGGATCTGCAGGGGGTTAAAACCACGGCGGTTCTTGATGGCGACCACTGGGTCTTAAATGGTTCAAAAACCTTTATTACCAACGGCCAGCACGCCGATCTGGTGATAGTGGTGGCTCGCACCGACAAAAACGCAGGGGCCAAGGGGATCAGTCTGTTCTTGGTGGAAGCCAGCCGAGAAGGCTTTAGCCGTGGCAGCAACCTTGAGAAGATCGGCATGAAGGCACAGGACACCTCTGAGCTGTTTTTCGATAACGTGCGTTTGCCCAAAGACAATCTGCTCGGGGAGCTGGGCATGGGGTTTGTTTACCTGATGCAGGAGCTGCCTCAGGAGCGGTTGTCGGTGGCCAGCAATGCGGTGGCCAGCGCCGAATCGATTTTGGAGCAAACCACTCAGTATGTGACTGAACGCAAGGCGTTCGGCAAGCCGCTGGCGGCGCTGCAAAACACCCAGTTTAAACTGGCTGAATGCAAGACCAAGGTCGACTCGGCTCGGGTATTTACCGACCGCTGTATCGAACTTCACTTAGAGGGGCGTTTGGATGCGGCCACGGCGGCTCAGGCTAAACTGATGACCACCGAAGTTCAGTGCGAGGTGCTCGATGAGTGTCTGCAGCTGCATGGTGGTTATGGCTATATGTGGGAGTACCCAGTAGCCAGAGCCTGGGCCGATGCGAGGGTTCAGCGCATCTACGCCGGAACCAGCGAGGTGATGAAGCTTATCATTGCCCGCAAAATGCTTGAGCAGCAAGGGTAGCCTGCGGTGACGGCTCAAACCCAAGGTCCGCTGCAGGGACTCCGAGTGTTGGATTTCTCAACCCTGTTGCCAGGGCCTTTTGCCACCATGATGTTGGCGGACATGGGGGCCGAGGTCATTCGGGTTGAGGCTCCTAAACGCCCAGATATGCTCAGAGGCATTGCGCCCTTTGTTCAGGGGGAGTCGGCGGCTCACTTGACCATTAACCGCAATAAGCAGAGCGTGGCGCTGGATCTGAAAAACCCAGCCGCCCTTGCCGCGGTGCACAAATTGCTGCCGGAGTTCGACATTGTGGTGGAGCAGTTTCGCCCGGGCGTGATGGACAAGCTTGGGCTTGGCTATCAACAGGTGCAGCAGATAAACCCTGGCATCATCTACTGCTCCATCACCGGATATGGTCAAACCGGCCCCTTAAGCGATAAGGCTGGCCATGATATTAACTATCTGGCGCTCAGTGGCCTTGCCAGTTACAGCGGTCGTAAGCAGACCGGACCGGTATTGGGAGCCACTCAGGTTGCCGACATCGCCGCTGGATCTCAGCAAGGGGTGATCGCCATCTTAGCAGCGGTGATTCAGCGGGGCGTTGCCGGCCTTGGCCAGCACCTGGATATCTCCATGAGTGATGGTGCTCTGGCGTTAAATGCCATCAGTGGTGCCATGGCTTTAGCCAGCGGCCTGGACGCGAGCAGCGATGAGGATTGCCATCCTCAACTTGGCAGAGAGATGCTCAATGGCGGCAGTTTTTATGATTACTACCGCACAGCCGATGGCCGCTATTTTGCCGTTGGCTCATTAGAGCCGCAATTTGCCCAGCCGTTTTTTGACGCCCTTGGTCACCCTCAGTGGCTAGAGGAGGCCTTGTCGCCTCCAGGCGAGCAAGAGGCTCTGAAGCTGAAGATCGCCAAGGTGTTTGCACAGCATAATTTTGACTATTGGCAGGCTCAGTTCTCAGAACTCGATTGCTGCTGTGACCCGGTACTGTCATTTGCCCAAGCCTGTGAACACCCCCACTTTATCGAACGGGGCATGTTGCAACAGGTGGCCATGGGGGAGCAAAGGTTAACCCAGTTGGCTCCGGCGGTTAAGTTTTCTACGTCGAACCGCGCTAGCGTTGCTGGGGCAAAGTTGGGGGAGCACACTCAAACGGTACTGTTGGAAGCTGGTTTTACGGAAGCTGAGATTAAACGGCTTATCGACAGTGGCGCTGCGTTTCAGGCGTAGCGCCACGTGAAGTCAAGATTAACTGCCGGTTTGCTCAAACTGCTGAGGTTTCAGCTGCTGTAATATCCAAGTTTCTCGCTCGATGGACAGCCCCGCTTTGGGGCTGTTTTTGATGACGTTTAAGTTGTGGGCGATGGCGGTATCCAGTTCCACCCACAGTGGGGTCATGCCGTTGGCCTGCTCGTAATCTTCTAGCTGGTTTTGCCCCAATGTGTTATCGGCGGAGCACAGGTAGCAGTAGGAGTGCATGCGAACGTTGTCGTAATCATCTTTATACCAAGGACGCAGCTCTTCATAGACACCCAGTTCTTGATTGATGATGAGGTTTTGTGCGCCAGTCTCTTCACGCACTTCCCTAAGCAGGGCTTCGGTGAGCGATTCACCGGCGTCGACGCCACCTCCTGGAAGGCTGTAATCGTCGTAGCGGGCGGTGTACATCAGTAGGATCTTATCACCGTTTTGAATGATGGCTCGCACCGCGGTGCGGGCGAATTCGCTGCCATTGTTAACGGCATTGTGGTGAATCTGATGACGAAGTAGTTTCATTGCCCCTCCAAAAATTGAGGGGCGAGGTTAGCGAAACTGCGCTTGGGATGCAAACTTGGGCCTTAAGCGCTTGGTTTGGACGCGGGGTTAGAGATCCAAGCTGAACTCCATTAGCATGGATGCATCTGCTGGTACTGGGCGACCATCTTCAAACTTCGGTGCGTAACGCCAACTCTTCATCGCCTCTAGGGTGTTTTGGGCGAACTGCTTAGAGCCTTTGCTTTCGGTGACGAGAGGATCAGTGACAAAGCCATTTTCATCAATAGTAAATTGCACCACCACATGGCCACCCTGACGTCGTTTCAATGCTGACACTGGCCACTTGGGGGCAGTTCGGTAGAGTGGTGTTTGCTGCTGGGTTTCCTTCCAAGGCCTCATTTTCCCAATCGCGTGACAATGGGCGGTGGCCTGTTCACTCATGCCGCGTTTTTCATAGAGGGAAACCAGTTTTGAGTGGGCGGATAGGGCATAGGGGTGAGAGTATTCTAGGTCCTCTAAAAGAGAGGTCACTTGAGTGTAGTGTTCAATGGCGTCATTCTGCCGACCTTTGGCAAGCGCATAGTTACCATTGACAAATTCGGCACTTGCACGCTTCACCTTATGGTTGTCACCATGTTGGTTCAGTATGGCTAAGGCTTCTTTTGCCCAGCGGTAGCCCGTACGCTGAATGTCTCCATTTGATTGCATCTGCAGTGCAAATTCCGTCAACATCTGGGCGCGTTCCACTGAAGATGCCTCAAATTCAGCCTCGATGATCTGTTGACTTTCTTTGGTGTAGTGCTTGGCGTTCTGGAAATCGTATTGAATCAGAAGCAGATAGAGGTCTAACAGTTCCACACCGTGATCGCCATATTGGCGCTGATAAGTTTCCAGAGCGCTTTTCAACAGCAACTTGCTGTTCATGGGGTCTTTAACATCACCAGCTTTGACCATGTTGATGGCAAGGTTGGCAGTGTTAATCGATTCGGGGCCGAACTTAGCTAGGCCAAGTTCATAAGCTTGCTTGGCGTAGGTTCGAATCGCCGCTTTGTCACCCAGTTCGACTTGTTGTTGGTAACGGTCGTAGGCTTGGGAGAAGGTGAGAGTTTCGCTAAAAGCTAAGGGGCTGAGCATCAGCGATGCAGCAAGCGCCGCATTGCTAACATGGTTCATAAATAATCCTTTATTTATACTTTATCTTTTAATTTCAAAAAGGTAACACGGTGGGGGCTTCTTGCGAAGGGGAAAGCCCCGTGACCTTTTGATCACGGGGAGGAGATTATGCAGGCAATTGCTCGGTGATCTCCAGCTCTTTGTTCTCAGGAACTTCGTTGTAGGAGAGTACGGTTAACCCTCGGGCGAATGCCAGCGCGTAGCGCCCCAATAGCGGCCGCAACTGCGGCGCTACCAGCAGCAATGGAGGGACGCCTCGCTGACGAGCACTGGCCAGATACTCCGGCATGCTTTGCTGCAGCTTGGCCAGAATTTGCGGGTCTACCGGGAAGCTGTCTAGGGAAACCGTGCCGCCCTGCTGCGCTTGATGCAGCGCCCCGAGTAACTGCTGCTCTAGCTCGGATGAGAGGGTGAGCACATTGAGCTTTTTGGCATCACCAGCAACTTGATGCAGCAACTGCGATTTGATGGCACAGCGAGCATCTGCGGCCAACAGCACCGGATCTTTGGTGCTCTCAGAGCTCTCCAGCAGCGCCGTCGCCAAGGTGCGAATGTCCTTGAGTGACACCTGTTCTCGGAGTAGGACGCGGAAGGTTTTCAGCTGCTGAATTGGGGTTAATGCCGTGGACAGCGCTTCTGCCAATTTTGGCGCGATCTGGCCAAGGCGCTCATTCAAGTTGTTTACGTCATCGTGTTGCAGCATCTCTGGCAACGCTTCGCGAATCAGTTTACTGGTGTGAGTGGCGATAATGGTGGCATGATCTACCACGGAATAGCCCAAATTCAGCGCTTTGGCTTTGTCATCTGGACTGATCCAGGTGGCGTCCATATTGTAAGCGGGTTCTTTGGTAATGATCCCCTCAAGGGAGCCATAAACTTGATCGCTTTGGATCGCCATCAGCCGTTCAGGGTGAAGCTCAGATTGCGCCAGCGGTGTCCCCATGATGCTAATTTGATAGCCATTGGGCGGCAGCGTCAGGTTGTCGCGGACCCGAACTTCAGGCAGCAAGAAGCCCGCCTGCTCTGACAGGGTGCGACGAATACCGGTCAGTCGCTTAATCAGCTCAGCTCCTTGGCTTTTGTCCACCAGGTGAACCAAGCGGTAGCCTACCGACAGTTCGATTACATCGGTGTGTGGCAGTGCTTCCCAACTGGGTTGAGACGGTTCATTGATGACCTTCTCGGCCTTCTGTTGAACCTCTTCCAAGGGCTTAATGGGTTGGGTTTGAGCCTGCCTAAAGGCGATGTAGCCAATCAGTGCTGCAAAGGCGAGGAAAACCAAAGAGGGCATTCCCGGCACTAGGCCTAAGATCGCCATTACACCGGCGGCGGTGGCTAATACCCTAGGATTGGCAAGAAGCTGATTGCTCAGCTGAGTGGGCATCTCTTCCGCATCGGAGATGCGGGTCACCACAATGGCCGCAGAGGTAGCCAGCAGCAGTGACGGGATCTGCGCGACCAAGCCGTCACCGATAGTCAGTAGGGCATAGGTCTTAAAGGCGCTGGCGGCATCGAGGTCATACATGAAGATGCCGATGCAGATACCGCCGATGATGTTGATGGCCAGAATCAAAATGCCGGCAATGGCATCGCCTCGAACAAATTTCGAGGCACCGTCCATGGCTCCATAGAAGTCGGCCTCTCGGGCCACCTCTTGGCGCCGCTTTTTGGCTTGGTCATGGGTAAGAGTACCGGCGTTGAGATCCGCATCAATGGCCATCTGTTTGCCAGGTAGGGCGTCCAGTGTGAATCGGGCCGAGACCTCTGAAATTCGTTCTCCCCCTTTGGTAATCACCACAAAGTTGATGATCATCAAGATGAGGAATACCACCGCACCAACAACGTAGTTGCCGCCGATAACCACTTCACCAAAGGCTTGGATTACCTTACCTGCAGCGTCACCACCATTGTGACCTTCAATCAATACCACTCGGGTAGAGGCGACGTTTAGGGTCAATCGCATCAAGGTCGCCAGCAGCAGCAGCGTTGGAAATACGGAAAACTCAAGGGGCCTGCGGATCGACACCGATACCAGCAGTACCAAAATGGCCAAGATGATGTTGAAGGTGAACAGTATGTCCAATAGCCAAGGTGGCAGAGGTAAGATCACCATGGCCAGGATGGCCAGCAGCATAACGGGTATGCCGATAAAGCCTTTGTTGTTATTGAAAGCCTGTGACAGCCAGTTCATCTGTGGTGTCCTCATTTATGACGGAGGTGGTCTGGAATATGGAAATTTGGCAACGGTGCCGGTCTTGCCTGTTTGCCATTGCGAAACGCCTTAAGCTGCAATACGTAGTTGAGTACGTGTGCAATTGCTTGATACAGCGCTGCGGGAATCTGCTGTTCGATCTGGGTCGAGTGGTAAATGGCTCGGGTCAGCGGCGGTGCACTGATCACTTCAAGATCGTATTTGGGGGCCAACGAGCGCATATAAAGCGCCACTTCATCAACCCCTTTGGCGATAACGTAGGGGGCATCGACTCGGTCTGGTTCGTATTTCAACGCAACCGCATAGTGGGTCGGGTTAACCAGCAACACATCGGCCTTGGGAAGGGCCACTTCAGCGCGGCTGCGGGCCATCTTTTGCTGAATCTGACGAATTCGAGCTTTGACCTCCGGCTTGCCCTCTTGCTGTTTGTGTTCCTCTTTGACCTCTTGTTTGGTCATCTTCAGTTTGCGCTTGTGGCTCCAAGCTTGATAAGGCAAGTCGATAAGACCAATGAATGCAACGCCAGCACCCAAATAGTAAAGTCCTTGAATGATCACCTCTGCTCCCCGCTCAATGGCAAAGACTAGTGGTTGGCGAGCTAGCATTGGCAGTGTGTCCCAAACTTGCTGCAAATAGCCCCACATGATGCCGCAGACCAAAGCCACCTTGAGTATGGACTTGCCCAATTCGACGATGGAGTTGATAGAGAATATGCGGCCAAAACCTGAGAGTAGACTGATTCGGTCAAACTTAAATGCCACGCTGGCAGGGTTGAACACTGGGCCTTCAGGTAGGGTGGCGGCGATGGCCGTGCACAGATAGAGCCCGCTTAAAACCGGCACCAGCATCTGTATCAGAGCGAGAATGGTTTGGCCGAGAAGCTGGACTAGCATCCCTGGGGTTTTGAGCTGCTCGTGGCTGATGAGCATGTTCAGCTGGGTGATTTGGGCCATGCCATCAATCAACAGCTGGGTACTAAAATCCAGAGTGGCTGCGGCGGCGAGCAATAGCACGCCACTGGTGAAGTCTTTTGAACGGGCTAGTTGTCCCTCTTGGCGAGCCTTGCGTAGCCTCGACGCCGTGGGTTGTTCTGTTTTTTCGCCAGCGCTCTGTTGACCGCTCATTTGGGCCCCCCTATGGCAGCCAGCATCAACTGCAACGATTCGTCAGTAAAGGCACTGTAGAGCGATGGTAGGCCGCTAAACACCAGAGTTAAACACACCAAGCCCATCATCATCGACATGGGAAAACCCAGTGCAAATACGTTTAGGGAGGGAGCCGCGCGGCTTAGAACGCCGAAAGTGAGGTTCACTAGCAACATGGCGATCACCGCCGGTAGAGCTAATGCCAGTGCCGCAGCGAACATCCAGCCAAATCTCAGAGCAAGATCATGAAGGGGCAGATCGAAAATGCCCCTGCCTACCGGCCAAAGGGTAAAGCTATCGACCAGAATGCCAAGTGCCACTAGGTGCCCATCTAGGCTTAAAAACAGCAGCACACCATAAAGCATGAACAGTTGGCTCAAAATCGCCTGGCTGGTGCCGTTCACAGGATCATTCATGATCGCCATGGACAGGCCCATCTGCATGGAGACGATAGCACCTAAAATGGTGAGCGCGTTCAATACCAGCAGCAGTGGAAATGCCATGATCATGCCCACGAGAATCTGTTCCGCTGCGATAAGGGCCGAGGTTATCGACACCGCATCAATCTCAGGGGGCGCAGGAATCGACGGCGCCGCAACAATGGAGAACAGCATCACAAACAGAATTTTGACCCGCTGGGGGATGTGGGCGCTGGAAAACATTGGGATCATCAGCAGCGCCCCCATGATCCGACAAAAGGGCCACCAGATGTGACCCAATAGACTGCCGATTTCTGCCGAAGTGACACTAAACATACTTAACCTATGAGGTAGGGCATGTTGTTAAACAGGTAGGCAAAAAAATCGCTTATCTGCTGAAGTAACCAGTGCCCAGCAAACAGCACCATCAAGAGGGTGACCAGCAGCTTTGGCAGAAAGCTAAGTGTTTGCTCGTTGACTGAGGTGGCGGCCTGAAATACGGCGATCACCACCCCGAGTAGTAATCCAGGCAGGATTAGCACGGCGACCATGTTAACCACCAGGCTAACAGCGTCGGCAAATAGGGTGCTGAGAATCTGATTATCCATGGCTAGCCAAAGCTCGCAGCTAGGGTGCTAACGGTCATGGACCAGCCATCAACCATAACAAATACCATCAGTTTAAATGGCAAGGAGATGATCAGTGGTGACAGCATCATCATACCCATCGACATCAAGACGCTGGCAACCACCAGGTCGATGACAAGAAACGGTAGGAACAATAGAAATCCAATCTGAAATGCCGTTTTGAGTTCGCTGAGCACGAAGGCTGGCATCAACACCAAAAAGGGCACCTCGTCTGGAGTCAGATCCAAAGACTCTCCAGAGATTCGAAGCATCTGTTCCAGATCGGTCTCTCTGGTTTGCGCGAGCATGAAGGCTCTAAGCGGAATTTCTGCTGTCCTTGTTGCCTCCACTATGGTGATCTCACCTTGGTCATAGGGAACGATAGCCGAGGAGTAGATCTGCTCACCGACCGGTCTCATGATGAAGATGGTCAAGATAAGGGCGATCCCGAGCAATACTTTATTTGGTGGACTTTGCTGGAGACCTAGGGCTTGGCGCAGCACAGCCAGTACCACAATGATACGGGTAAAGCTGGTTGCCATCAGAATAAGCGCTGGCAAGACACTGATGGCGGTCATCAGTGCCAAAATCTCTAGCTTAATATTGACCGCTTGGCTGGCGTCACCATCGTCCAGCGTGAGTAGGGTGATGCCTTCTGCAGAAGCGATGCTGGGCAACAGCAGAAGGCAGACAACCAATAACAGTCTCATTCAATTAACCGTCTATGCCTGCTGAGAGTTGGGTATTCTCGACTTCCAAAAGGCGTACGCCGTAGCGTCCGTTCACTTCAACGACTTCGGCTCGGCCAAGTAGAGCGCCGTTAACACGAAGATCCAGGGGTTCACCAACCATGCGATCTAGGGTGATAACGTCCCCCTCTCCCAAGGTGGTTAATTCACCTAAAGACATCTCGGCACTGGCCAACTCTAACGTGACCTGAACTGGCAGCTGCTGGAAAAAGCTCATGTCTTTTTTAGGACGAGCTTGAGTGGCCGCTGGTAATGCCTGAGGCTCGTCATCCAGGATGTCATCAAGTAGTAGATCATCATCCATCAAATTGTCATCCACGGCGTATTACTCCTCTGGCTTATGCGTGTCGTGATTTAATTTGGCAACCAGTTTTCCGTCATGACCATGAACACTGGCGTAAAATTGGGTTCGCCCGCCGATGGTTACTGGGCATCGGGCGTGCATGTTGACTGGCAGAATTTCACCCGGACGCAGCGCATCCAGGACGTTAACTGGTACAGATTGGCGAGCCAACTCAACTTTGGCTTTTACTGGAATCTGGGTTAGACGCTGCTGCATTTTGTGTTTCAAATTAGGGTCGGGCTGGTATTGGGAGGGTTGCTCGGCCAGCGACCCCAGTAGCGCGTCAGATAGAAACAGGCTTATCGGTTCGAATGGGTGAGTACGAGGCCATTCAAAGCGCCATTGCAATGGAGAAACCACGCTACTTAAGTTGGGCAGGTTCTCGATTTCAGTAAGATCAAAATTCAAGTTTGTTTTAGGCAGAGTTTCTAGCGCCGAGGTAATGATTCGATTCGCTAAGCGAAGCTCTGATTGACTGACGCTGCGAAGCGGCGTCATCAAACGGGCATTGACGCCACCGTAGTAACTGCTCGCTAACTGATCCAATGTGCAACGATCTATGGCTAACCACGCCAAAGGAGTTCTGCCTGCGGTAAGGACAAAGTAGCCTGCACCCTGAGTGTCTATCTCGGGAGATTCTTGAAGAGAGATGCTAACAGGCGTTGCCTGTCCTTGGCGCATCAAAGGCTTGAAAATCAGTCGGATGGCGTCGAGCATTCGACTTCTTCCTTGCTCGATTTGACGAACAAGGCGGGTTCGAGCCAATTTTTCTTGTACCAAAACGACAGGCCTTACGGTCTGTTTTTCAGCACTGCGTAATAGCGTTGCTTTGGCAGTGGTTTTCATAGATTTAGATACATTGTTAAGTTGGTTAAAATAAGAGCTTGCTAACTATTAATCCGAGCTTTAATGACTCAAGTCTGAGTGGTTTATAAACCAGCAGGTCAAATTGTGCACATTTATTTTGATTCTGCTAAATCGAATTGGGAATATAAAATGGCTGTGTCATTTTTTTGTTATCGCCAATATTTAGTCAAACTTCATTATTGGTGACGAAACTTTGTCACCGTCAATATAATGTACTATTTAGTTATTCTTAATTCGTCTAAAGCCCTTGGTAAACAGTCCTTGTGTGCTGAACGGGTAAAGTAGCAATGACGCCATTGATATTCAAATTAAAATTATTTCCCGATGGTGGTTTTTTCGTCTTTAATGCATTTTTAATCTTTATTTTTATTATTTTCTTGATTTTATTATTGGTTAGAGACTAGTCTCTGCATTGTTTTTTTTAACCGTAATTAGAGAGCGATATGTATAAAGCGTTGGGCAATGCTTTTTTGACGGTTGTCGCATTTTTGGCGCCAGCCAATGCGACCGAAGTCAAATATCAAACTCAATATGAATTAGCCAGTTGGAATTTTTCTGGTGATAAATTCGCCTGCAATCTTAACCATGAAGTTGAGAATTTTGGCACTTTTTCTTTGTTAAAAAATGCTGGGGAACCAATGCGTTTAACATTGAAGGCGGATTGGTTGCTTGGTGATGATATTCGGGCTGCAATAGGTATTGAGCCATCGGCGTGGAACCGTGAATCGCAGCAAGCCTTGTATAAGGCGAGCTGGAATAATACCTATGCCAGCTTATCCCGTTCTACTGAAGGCTTTTTGGAGTCGCTAGAGTTGGGTCATCAGTGGCGTGCTGAGTTATCTCGCGGAGACCAGCATTGGTTGGTTCAATCAAGCAGTGTCGGTGCGCAACAAGCAGCGCTTTCCATGCGCAAGTGTCTTCGACAGATATTGCCGATGTCGTATGCCCAACTGCAACGGATCAATATCAGCTACGCTAGCGGAAGTATTGCTCCTAATAGTGAATCGAAACAAATACTAAGTGCAGCAGCTCTTTATGTGGCTGCCGATGACCGGATCTCTAAAGTTTTGGTCGACGGCCATACCGACTCCGATGGCGACTCTCTTGAGAATTTGGTGCTAAGCCGCACTCGAGCCGATGAGGTGGCTGCCCGTTTGGTGTCTTTGGGAATTGCGCCAAGCCTAATCGAAGTTAGAGGCCATGGTGAGCGTTACCCGCTGGTGAGCAACGGTTCGTCGAAGGGGCGCGCTAAAAACCGCAGAGTAACCATTAGATTAGTGATGTCAGGGAGTGAAGCAACGGGCGCTATGGAGCAACTCGAAGCGACTTTACCTAAGTCAATCAATGCACAGGTGAATCTTGATGAGTGAATATACCATAGCAACTCATGGGTTTGAGCTGGGTCATTTAGACCGACAGCAGCTTGACCTAAGCGGCTATCAGCTACTTGAAGGTGATGCTAAGTGCAGCTCTTGGTTGGCACTGGTTAGTCTTAAGGATTGCAGCGCGGAGTGTGTTGCACAAAGACTGGCTCAGATTGATGCCCAGATTAAGGTCGCCATGGTTGAGCCGGACCATGGTGAGCTTGCCAGTGCCGCCTTGAACTCTGGCGCTCAAGATTATCTACTTCTGCCATTGGACGTTGAGCAGCTAAATCGTTTGATTCGCCGCTCTATCAGCATCGAATCAACCCAAGAAAATCTGGTTGCCGTTTCTCCCATCAGCAAACAACTGTTGATGCTGTCTCACCGAGCGGCCAGTACCGAAGCCAGCGTTTTGCTCAGTGGTGAAAGCGGAACTGGCAAAGAGCAGTTGGCGCGCCATATCCATCGTCAATCATCCCGAGCCGATAAGCCGTTTGTGGCTGTGAACTGTGCTGCCATTCCCGAAACCATGTTGGAGTCGGTACTTTTTGGCCATGCAAAGGGCGCCTTTACCGGCGCGCATGCTGATCGTCCTGGAAAGTTTGAGCTGGCTAATGGCGGTACGTTACTGCTTGATGAAATTGGTGAAATGCCGCTGATGTTGCAGGCTAAACTGCTGCGAGTGCTTCAGGAGCGCGAGGTTGAAAGACTCGGCTCACATCGCAGTATTTCGCTGGACATACGAATCATTGCTGCCAGCAATAAAGACTTAAGGCAAGCCGCCACTCAGGGGGATTTTCGAGAAGACCTGTTCTACCGCCTCGACGTGCTGCCACTAAACCTGCCACCCCTAAGAGAACGGCGTGAAGACATCTTGCCTCTGGCTGAGCACTTTTTAAGTCGCCATTCGAAGTTAGCTGGGGGTGAGCAGTGTTACTTCTCCAGAAGTGCCCGAGAAGCCCTGATGAGCCACGACTGGCCGGGAAACATCCGCGAACTGGAAAACTGTGTGCAGCGCGCATTGGTGATGCGCCGAGGGTTTGCTCTGCAAGCAATGGAGTTGGGGTTACCTAACCTTATTCAACCAAAAGCTCCGGTGGCCAGTTCAGGACTGAAAGAGTCCAAACAGCAAGCTGAATACCAGTTCATCATCGATACCTTAAAACGCTTTCAAGGACACCGAAGTCGCAGTGCCGAAACTCTGGGTATGACCACCCGAGCACTGAGATACAAGATGGCTCAAATGCGTGAAGCCGGTATTGATGTCGATGCCATTTTAAAAAAGTCTCAATGTGCAGCATAGGGATTAGGAATAACCAATGAGTGTAATTACTGAACAATCAATGCTGCAAGCCATGGAGCTCCACAAGGAGATGGCCGCAGGCGAAATTCGAGTTCACCCGGATACCGACGCCAGTAGCGTCGGTTTTGCCGATTTGATGAAACAGAAAGTAGCGACGGTGAATGCGGATCAGAATTTCGCTGGTGCTAAGACGGCTGCCGTAGAGATGGGGCAAAGCGACGACCTTGTTGGCGCAATGGTCGCCTCCCAAAAGGCCAGCCTGTCTTTTTCTGCCATGGTTCAGATTCGTAACCGACTGGTGTCGGCCCTCGATGAACTTCTGAAGATGCCGTTGTAAGAGGAATATCATGTCTACGACTGTGGTGAATCAACCAAATTCTCAAGCGGCGCCAATGTCACTCAAAGGAGTAATGGCAAAAGTGGGACAAGGGGGCGGAGATAAACAGGTAATCGTGTTATCCGTTCTGGCTGTTGTCGCTGCGTTGCTGATTGTTGCCGTGCTTTGGAGTGCGGGTGAAAACATGCAGCCGCTATACGGTAATCAAGAGGGCTTCGATAGTGCACAAATCATTGAAGTGTTGGAAGGGGAGCAGATCTCTTACCAAATTGCAGCCAACACAGGACAAGTACTGGTCGCCGCTTCAGAGGTCAGTCGGGCTCGTTTACTGCTGGCTGCCAAAGGGGTAAAAGCGCAATTGCCTATGGGCATTGAGAACCTCCAGTCGGATATCACTACCAGCCAGTTTATGGAGCAGGCTCGATATCGTCATGGTATGGAGGGGGAGCTGGCTCGGACCATCATGGCCCTTGATGCGGTTCGTATGGCTCGAGTTCACTTAGCTATCCCTAAGCGCACACTGTTTATTCGCAAGCAAGATGCCCAGGTGTCTGCTTCGGTGATGGTGGATTTAAAGCCTGGCCACAATCTGTCTCGAAGTCAGGTCGCCGCTGTTGTGAATTTGGTTTCGGGAAGTGTGCCGGGCCTTGAAGCGGAACGAGTGCAACTGGTTACCCAGACTGGAGAGCTGCTAAGTGGCTCAACCAACGATGAATTTGGCATGGCGGGCCTTAATGATCAGCAGATCGAGTTCACGGCGAACCTAGAGCAGCAATTAAAGTCTCGCGCCGAATCGATGCTGTCGCCTGTGGTTGGCGATGGTCAGTATCGAGTTCAACTGTCTGCCAAGGTGAACTTTGACAGAGTTGAGGAGACTCAAGAGCAGGTTGACCCAAGTGTGGTAATGACCCAAGAGCGCTCCAGCACTCAAACTATTGAGGGCAATATGGCGCTGGGGATTCCTGGTGCGCTGTCCAATCAACCACCGCAACAGAACCAACCAACTAACCAAAGTAACAACTCTACCGAGGAGTTAAGCCGCTCTTTCGACACCGGGCGCTCGGTGCGTCACACGCAGTATCAACAGGCGCAGCTTGAGCAGTTGTCGGTTTCGCTGTTGATCAACCAGGACGCAGGCGATTGGCAACAGCCGCAGCTGGATCAGATGGTGCAGATGGTCAAAGATGCCATCGGTTTTGATGGCCAACGTGGCGATCAGATCTCCATCAGTGTGTTTACCTTCGCGCAAGCCACGGTTCCAGTTATTGAAGCAACGCCTTGGTGGCAGATGCCGGAATATCATCAGTACCTACGCTATGGCCTGGGAGCTTTGGTGGCAATCTGTTTGATTCTGTTCGTGCTACGGCCACTGGTGACTCATTTGGTCACCGTTGAGCGCAAAACTGCAGCAGAGAATTCGACTCCGGGTGCGGCGCCAGTGGCTCTGCCAGAGCCTGAAATTGAACCAGAACAAGAACCTGAGCAGCCTGCGCTTGCCAGTGCCATTGTGGCGTTGGGGCTACCAGAGCCTGGCTCACCGTTGACGGTTCAGCTTGAGCACTTAGGCATGCTCGCAAACGAAGAACCAGCGCGAGTCGCTGAAGTTATCTCTCAGTGGATTGGAGCCGACAAACGTGACTAAAGGTGATCAAATTCAGATGGACAGTGTTGAGCAGGCGGCCATGCTGCTGCTCAGCATGGGTGAACAGGGTGCTGCTAAAGTGCTGGCGCATCTGGACAGAAGTGACGTCCAACGACTAAGCCATCGAATGGCTCGTTTGAGTAACATTTCTCAAGAGCAGGCAGGTAGTGTACTGAGTAACTTCTTTGATGCTTACCGTAGCCAATCTGGTATTGCCAGAGCGTCTCGTGGTTATTTGCAGCGTACGCTGGATATCGCCTTAGGAGATCGAGTGGCTAAAGGCCTTATTGATAATATCTACGGTGATGAAATTCAGACCTTGGTTCGTCGACTCGAGTGGGTTGATGCCAAGCTTCTTGCACACGAAATTACCCATGAACACAGTCAGCTTCAAGCGGTTCTGTTGGGTCTATTACCTGCAGAAAATGCCTCGTTAGTATTACAGCACTTGCCGAGTCATTGTCATGATGAGGTTCTGCTGCGAATTGCCGCGTTAGGCGAATTGGATCGGGATGTGGTTGAAGAACTGCGTCAGTTGGTGGAGCGCTGCGTGGCCATCGCCATGGAGAAAAGTCACACTCAAGTAGCGGGCGTTAAGCAAGTGGCTGATATTTTGAACCGCTACGAAGGTGACCGTGAACAGTTGATGTCGGTGCTTCGGCTCCACGATCACAGTCTGGCGACTCAGGTCGAAGACAACATGTTCGACTACATCATTCTTGGCCGTCAAAAAGACGAGACACTGCAGAAACTATTGGCAGAGGTAGAGCAGGAAACCCTGTCCCTGTCTCTCAAAGGGGTCGATACCAAACTGCGCAAGTCGATTCTGTCGGCACTGCCAAAACGTATGGCCTCGGGTATCGAAACTCAGATGGAAGCCCTTGGACCCGTTGCCTTAAGCCGTGCCGATCAGGCCCGTACTGAAGTGATGGAAAAGGCTAAGTCGATGATGGAAGCCAAAGAGATTGAGTTGCAACTGTTCGATGAGCCGGTGGTGGAGTAATGAGCACAAATCGTTGGAAGCTTGATTCAAGTCGAGCTCGAGTTTTTCACTTTCCACCGCTGGCACAAAACGGCCAAGAGCAATTAGTGGAGAACCCGCAGCAGCAACAGCAAGCGCTAGAGCAAGGCTATCAAGAAGGCTTGGAACTTGGTCGCAGCGCAGGCTATGCCGATGGTCATGAAGAGGGCTTAAAAGCCGGTGAAGCCAAGGGCGTTCAATTAGGGCAACAGCAAGGGATGCAGTCTGCCAAGATGCATTTCGAGCAGCAGTTGAATCAGCTACTTCCGCCTATTACCGCGCTGCAGCAGCAGCTTCAGGAAGGCCATGAACAGCAGCTTAAACAGCATCAGCAACTGATTCTTGAACTGGTGCAAAAAGTGGCCGAGCAGGTGACACGCTGTGAATTAACTTTGCATCCTCAACAAGTGTTGAGTTTGATTGATGAGACTTTGGACAGCCTGCCAGAATCTAAAGTGACGCCAAAAATATTCCTAGATTCGACCACGCTGAATAAGCTGAAGGAGCAAGCTCCTGAGCACATTAAGTCTTGGGACATGCAGGAAGACCCTAGCCTGTCGATTGGCGACGTTCGGGTGGTGACTGATGAGTGTGAAGCGGATGCGTCGGCGCAATCACGCCTTGATAACTGCATGAAACACGTTGCCAAACACTTGGTGGATGATGACGGCTCACAGGCTTAATCGTGCCTTAAAGTCGGTGCCAAAAACGGTGCCGATTGCGACCATTTACGGTCGCTTGATGCGAGTGAACGGCTTGATGCTGGAAGCGGTTGGCTGCCAACTGGGGTTGGGGGAACGCTGCGTCATCGCTGGGCGAGATGGTCAGGAGATTGAAGCTGAAGTGGTGGGCTTTGATGGCCCATCATTGATGCTGATGCCACTGAATCAGACTCGAGGGCTGATGCCAGGGGCGCGAGTTTTACCCCTAGCCAATGATCAACAGGTTCCAATCGGTCAAGGGCTTCTTGGCCGTGTGCTCGATGGCAGCGGCGTGCCAATTGATGGCTTAGGTCCCCTGAGTCACTGCCAGTTGGTGTCCACCACAACCCAAGTTCCTAATCCGTTATTAAGACGTCCTATCGAAGCCCAATTGGACGTTGGCGTGCGTGCCATTAACTCCATGTTACCTATTGGCAAAGGCCAGCGTTTGGGGCTATTTGCTGGTTCTGGTGTGGGCAAGAGTGTTCTATTAGGCATGATGACCCGTTACACCCAAGCCAGCGTCGTTGTGGTCGGTTTAATTGGTGAGCGTGGCCGAGAAGTTCGAGAGTTTATCGAGCACGCCTTAGGCGAAGAGGGCCGACGCCGCGCAGTGGTGATTGCAGCCCCTGCAGACACCACTCCGTTGATGCGATTAAGGGCAGCAAAGCTGTGTCACCAGATCGCCTGTGCATTTCGCGACCAAGGCCAGGATGTGCTGCTGTTGATGGATTCTCTGACCCGTTACGCCCAAGCTCAACGGGAGATTGGCTTAAGCTTAGGCGAGCCACCAGCGACCCGAGGCTATCCGCCATCAGCGTTCTCTACCTTGCCGTCCTTAGTAGAATTAGCTGGTAACAGCGATAATGCCAATGGCAGTTTGACGGCCTTGTATACGGTGTTGGCTGAAGGAGATGATCAGCAAGATCCTGTCGCTGACTCTGCCAGAGCGATCTTGGATGGTCACATTGTGTTAAGTCGTAAATTGGCCGAAAAGGGCCACTATCCTGCGATTGATATCAATGCGTCAGCAAGCCGAGTGGCAGACCTTATCCGTACCCCTGAACAGTTGCAGATGGGGCAGACTGTCCGCCGGTTGTTAGGTCGTTACCAAGAGGTGAAGGAGCTTTTACCCCTTGGAGGATATCAACCGGGGCAAGACGCCGAGCTGGATAAGTCCGTGAAGTGTTACCCCGTTTTTGAACAGTTTTTGACTCAGAAGCAGTTTGATAGCGTTTCGTTAGCTGAAAGTGATCAGCAGCTCGAGTCACTTTTGGAGGCCGTAAACAGTGCCTGATAAAGCCATCGCCAAGCTTAAAGAGCGCCAGGAGAAGCAGTTGTCGGTATTGGGTGGGCAGAAACAGCGTCAGCTTCTGCGTCTGTCGCAGATTGCCACAAGGCAGCAAAACCTGAATCAGCAGCTTCAACAGCTTAGCAGTGAATTTGCGGTATCTGGTGCATTAGCTTTGCAAAATCGCGGCGATATTCATGCTCAGCTTATCCCTCGAAAGCACAAGCTTGAGAAAGAGAAACAGCTGGCAGAGGCGGAGTCCTCTCGGGTGAATCAATTGTGGCAGCAAACGTTGAGTAAACGCCAGGGGCTACATTGGCTTCAACAAAATCGAGAGGAGATGCGCCGAGAGCAACATCGGCGCCAAGAGCAAAAACAGACAGATGAGAGCGCGGCTAGGAGCGCATCAAACCGTAATCGTTATTGAGGGCTTCAGTGTGCTCAGGATTCAGCAGTTTGGCTAGGCTTTGCTGCTGAGTACTTAATAGCTGGCCGTTGCCGTCATTGTGGTGTTTACATAGGGTTACCTTCTGTTCAAGCTGGCTCCAGAGGGTACTGACCTTGTCTGAAGTGGCCGTTGGCAACTTCGACATTAACACCTTAAACCCCACGCCATTAGGCTCTAATCCTAAAGCGGATAAGTGTTGAGCGCGCGCATCAGCACTGCGCTTTAACTGTTGGCACAGCTGCAGCTGTTTTTGATTGTGCTCTTCTAACCCTGCGCAATTTCGAGATTGCAGCAAGGTGCGTTGTTCAGACAGCAGTTGCTGTAGAGCATCGTAATCGTTCAAGTCTTGCTTGATGCCGAAAACAATGGCCTTAACACGCTCTTTTGGGGTCATCTTTTATTTTTGTCCGCTATGTTGTTCAAACATCGCTTCTGCAATCTTATCAATATCAATGGGGTAGCCTTCGGTGGCTAGCTCTGCCTGAAGTTGAGCGATCTTGCTGGTATCGATCTCTGGTAGTTCTTGCAGTTGAGCGCTGGCATTATTGAGTTGCTGCCACTCATCGCTAACCGCTTTTTGCTGCGGCACCGCAGGCACAGATTGTTGCTGTACCTCGGATTGAGTCTGTGTATCTGTGGTTGTAATGGGCTTAATGCCAACGGATGAGATCTCCATGATCACCTCTCTCTATTGGATTCTACAGGACTACAGCGACAGCAAGGTTAGTAAACTTTAATAAAAAGTTTGCACTTTCCCTTTTTCGATGACGATCCCAGAAACCACCTTTCCGGATTTGCTATTGCGGACACGAATACGCTGGCCTTCACTGCCTGATTCTAAAGCAACGCCTTCTGAAGTTGCCACAAAGTCTTCGGTGCCAGCTTGCAAAATAATCAGTTCACCTCGTTTCACCCATAGAGGTGCGGTAACAAGGCTCTTGAGGATCGGCGAGTCGGAACGAATACCCCGCTTGGTTTGTTGACCAATTAACTCCTGCTTCGACATCACGATTGATTGATGTCGAGCCTCTATGGTGATAGTGCGCCAGCGTATGCTTTCGGCGTCAATCACTGCACCCTTGGACAGTTTTTTTGTGGTGATGGGGACCTGTGCCTTCATGGTGACCTCTGCGCGCGCAAACAAAACCCAACTTGGGGAAGTGCATTTAATCTGCCGTTGCTGTTGTCCGCCGGGGAATCGGTCAGCGTTGTTACTGATTTTCAGAGGCTGGGTGCAGGCCTGCAGGCGTTCCACGCCTACGGGCATGGTGATTTCCAGTTGATGAGGGCGCCAGCGACCCGGATGGTTGGTTTGCCAACGATGTACTTGCTGATTTAGGCCAGCTGTCAGTGCTTGGGAGATCTGAGATGTCACGTCGCCATCGGCAAAACTATGACCGGCCGTCACCAATGCCAAGAGCGGAAATAGTCGATGTGAAAACAGATGGGGAAGGGAATTTCCGCTTCCGATCTTTCCATGCCTTTTAATGTATCTCATTGATTTATCTCGGTTTGGCATGTTGGCATAAAACTTGTTTGCTATGTGCCTAGACCGTTTACATTAACAGGAGTTGTTATGGCTATCAATCTCGAAGCCGCCCTCGGGCTGCATGCTCAGGGACTGGATGTAAGAGTTGAGCGTAGCAAAATTTTAGCCGCCAACTTAGCCAATGCGGAAACCCCCGGCTATCAGGCTCAGGATATCGATTTTGCTGCAGCCATGAAACGCTATCAAGCTACTGGTGAAGTAGGGCGCGATTACCAACTTGGGTATCGGGTGCCTCATCAGTTTTCTGCCGATGGAAACACCGTCGAGCTGGATCAAGCGCAAGCGAGGTTTAGTGCCAATAGCATGGACTTTCAAACCAGTTTGACCTTTTTAAATATGAAAATTAATGGCATCCGCTCTGCCATTGAAGGCCAATAATCATGTCGTTTAATCAAATATATGACATCGCTGGCAGCTCCATGGCTGCGCAGACTCTGCGGTTGAATACCGTTGCCAGTAACCTCGCTAATGCCGATGCCGCCGCGCAGAGCCCAGAACAGGCATATCGCGCCATTAAACCGGTATTTCAAGCGGTGTATAAGCAAGCTGAAGGGCAGATGGCGCCGGCCGCTCGAGTTGAAGTGGCCGCCGTGGTGCAAACCGATGCGGAAGTCGATATGCGTTACGAGCCGAATCACCCTTATGCCAATGAAGCCGGGTTTGTGGCCTATTCAAATGTTGACCGAGTGTCGGAGATGGCTGACATGATGTCGGCAACTCAAAGCTTCGAAGCTAGCGTTAACATCATGAACCGTGCTCGCTCTATGCAGCAGGGTTTGCTGCAATTAGGAAGTAAGTAATGACGGTATCTGCAACCAGTAATAACGACGCTAAGGTCAATGCAAACAGTGCTCCAGTGGCGAATCCGGCCGACAGCTATAACATCGGCGACGCCAGTGAAGCCTCGAAAATTTCAAACCAATTTATGACGCTGATGATCGCTCAGATCGAAAATCAGGATCCAACTAACCCTATGGACTCCAATGAATACGTGAGTCAGTTGGCGCAGATGTCTCAGGTGGAGAGCTTGGAATTGATTCGGGAGAATCAGGCCATGCAGATGACCATGTTGGAAAACTCGACCATCGTTCAGTCCGCTTCTCTGATTGGTAAGCAGGCCATGGTTCCCGCCTCTGAGCTTACGCTTGCTGATGAGCCGATTACCGGAAAGGTGTTCCTAGAGAGCGCCGCAGAGCAGGTGAGCGTCGATATTAAAGATGAAAACGGCAAAGTCGTTGCCACCGTAGAGTTAGGAGCTCAGTCCAAAGGAGACATCCCCTTCGAGATTGACCCTGAAGCCCTTGGTTTGCCTCCCGGTGAATACACTCTGGCTGCAAAAGCCAGTGCCGATGGCGACATCACCGAATTGTCGACTTTCTTAGTCGGTGAAATTGAAAAAATTCACTTTGCCAGTGCATCGGGAATGATGCTCGCGGAGATGAGTAATGGCCTTGGCACTGTGTCGGTGCTGTCCATCAGTGAAGTTGCAGGCAGTAAAGACAGCAACTCCAATCCAGATAAATCACAGGAATCGTAAGCCCATGTCATACAACATCGCAATGAGCGGCCTGCGCTCAACCAGTCAAGAACTCAATACCATCAGTAACAACATTGCCAACGTATCAACGGCGGGCTATCGCGGTGCCCGCTCTGAGTTTGCTGCGGTTTATAACGGCGGCGAGGCCAATGGTGTCACCATGAGTGGTGCCAGCCAAAACTTTGCCTTAGGCGGTTCAATGACGTACACCGGGCGCGAGCTGGACATGGGCATTCAGGGTGAGGGCTTCTTCGTCATGAATGCGTCTGATGGCTCAACGCTGTACTCCCGTGCTGGCATGTTCAATCAAGATGCCGATGGCAACATCGTCGACCCATATGGCAACAAACTGCAAGGCTATCCTGTGGGTGCTGATGGCCAGTTGATGACCGGTAATGTGGGTGATCTTCAGGTGACCTCCGGCTCGGTTCCTGCGTCGGCAACCAGTAAAGTGAACATGACCGCGAATTTAGATTCTCGTGTTACTGCGATTAACCCTGCTACCACTCCGTTTAATGCCAGTGATGTGAGTACCTACCACTCCTCCAACACCGTTACCGTGTTTGACTCTCAGGGTAATGAGCATGCGCTGACCCAGTACTACGTTAAAACCGCCGATAACGCTTGGAATGTGCACTACTCAATGGACGGAACCACGTTGGCAGATACCAGCGCGATGACCTTTGATACCGACGGCAAACTGACCGCAGGTGGTACCGATTCCCTAACCATTCCCGCTGGCACTGGTGCATCGGATATGACCATTGAATTAGCGTGGAACAACACCACCCAGTATGGCGCGGACTACATTACCTCCAGCATCGACCAGAACGGTAACACCTCTGGCGAGCTTGTCGGTGTGCGCGTAGATGAAAGTGGCAAAGTGTATGGCACTTACACCAATGGTGAGGAGCAGCTTCAAGGTCAGGTTGTATTGGCAAACTTTACTAACCCGAATGGCTTGGAACCTGTGAACAATACCGCTTGGACCGCGACTCAAGCGGCAGGTGCTCCTGTAGTAGGTGCACCTGGCAATGGCACTCTGGGAAGCGTTAGCTCTGGTTACATCGAAGGCTCGAACGTCGATTTGACCGCTGAAATGGTGAACCTGATGACCGCTCAGCGTAACTACCAGTCCAATGCCAAGGTGCTGACCACCGCGGATACCATGAACCAAGCTCTGCTGAACGCGATTTAATCATGGATAAGCTTATCTACACTGCCGCATCTGGCGCCCAACGGGTGATGGAAGCGCAAGCTTTGCGAGCTAATAACCTTGCCAACGTCGATAGCAATGGTTTTCGCGCCGACTTGGAGCTGGTTCAGGCCAAGCAGATCTCTAACACTCGTGTGCTGTCTCAGATGGGCAGCGCTGGGGTCAGCGCCAGTAAAGGCGAATTGGCACCAACAGGAAGAGCGTTGGATCTGGCGATTTTCGATCAAGGTTTATTTGCTGTGGAAGCGAATGGCCAGGAAGCCTATACCCGCTCTGGTCAGTTTGAACTGGACGCCAATGGCCAGATGCGAATCGATGGCCGAGTCGCCGTCGGTGTAGAGGGCCCCATCGTAGTGCCTGAACACAAAGAGATCTTTGTTGGCGACGACGGCATGGTCAGCATCACCCCAGCTGGAGGTGGAATCATCGAAGAGGTTGGTCAACTAAAGTTGGTCAACCCTGATTTTGACACCCTGTTAAAAGGGGACGACGGCTTACTGCGCCTTAAAGATGGCACCGTTGCGGCAATGGACCCAGAAGTGTCGCTGGTGAGCGGATTTTTGGAGAGCAGTAACGTTGATGCGGTGACAGAACTGGTTGCCTCTATGGATCTCAGTCGTCAGTTCGAAGTTCAGATAAAGCTAATGAAAAGTGCTGAAACCTTGGCGAAGTCAGGTAATCGGCTACTAGGTAACATATAAGGAGCGACCCGTGAGTTCTGCACTGTGGATCAGTAAAACCGGTCTGGCTGCCCAAGACACCAAAATGACCACCATTGCCAACAACTTGGCAAACGTAAACACCACTGGATTTAAAAAAGATCGAGTGGCTTTTAATGACCTGTTTTATCAAGTAGAGCGTCAGCCAGGTGGTCAGATTGATCAGCTTAATGACCTGCCTTCCGGATTGCAGCTTGGTACCGGCGTTCGAGTGGCTGGTACCCAAAAAGTGTTCACTACCGGAGCGATGAACACAACAGGTCAACAATTGGATATCGCCATTGAAGGCCAAGGCTTTTTTCAAGTCGAAATGCCTACCGGAGAGCTGGCGTATTCACGAGATGGACAATTTTATCGTAATGCCGACGGTGCGATGGTGACTGCCGGTGGCCTACCGTTGACACCACAAATCACCATACCTGAAGAAGCGGTGACTGTGACCATTGGTACTGATGGCATGGTTAGCGCCCAAATGGCTGGTCAAACCGATGCAGAAGAGCTAGGTCAGATCACTTTGGTGAACTTTATTAATCCAGCTGGCCTTGAGGCCATGGGTGATAACTTGTTCAGTGAAACCGGCGCGTCTGGGGTGGCGATTGAGGGCGTAGCTGGTGAGCAGGGAATGGGCTTGCTTCGTCAAGGCTCACTAGAGGGCGCGAACGTCAACGTGGTTGAGGAGATGGTTGAGATGATTTCGACTCAACGCGCGTATGAGATGAACGCAAAAGTCCTGACTGCGTCGGATGAGATGATGCAGTTCCTGAATCAGACGGTGTAAGGAGTTTACCGTGAGAGTTTGGATTGTTGCCTTGGTGCTGTGCTTGTCTGGATGTGCCAGTCATTTCCCAGAAACGCCACCTGAGCCGGACACCCCGGATTGGGCGCCACCGACTATCGACTACAGCCTTCCAGAGGCAAAACATGGCAGCCTGTACCGCCCTGGTTTCATGCTGACTTTGTTTAAAGATAAGCGGGCGTTTCGAGAGGGCGACATCCTTACTGTTAATTTGGACGAGCGAACTCAAGCCAGTAAACAAGCGGATACCCAAACCAGCAAATCTTCAGCGTTAAACGGCAATGGCGAAGCCAGTTTCGGCAATGGCGATAGTTACAGTGGCCAAGGTTCTCTAGGGGTTGGCTCCACCTACTCAGGTAACGGACGTTCGAGTCAGCAGAACCAGTTGTCTGGGTCCATTACGGTAACCGTTGCCAAAGTGCTACCTAACGAGGTGCTGCTGATCCGTGGAGAGAAATGGCTACGTTTGAATCAAGGCGACGAATACCTTCGTCTTGTGGGTTTGGTTCGAATCGATGACATTGGTAATGACAATACCTTGTCTTCTCAGCGTATCGCCGATGCTCGGATTGTTTATGGTGGCAAAGGTGCCATTGCCGACAGCAACTCCATGGGCTGGGCGGCTCGCTATTTCAATAGTCCTTGGTTCCCAATGTAGGTTTTATGATGCGTCTACTCGTATTGCTACTCAGTTTACTTTCCTTCGGGATTTTCGCCGCGCCTCAGACTCGTCCGCTGATGGATCTGGTTGACGTTCAAGGCATCCGAAATAACCAGTTGGTCGGTTATGGATTGGTGGTGGGGTTGTCTGGCTCAGGGGATCGCAGCCAGGTTAAGTTTACCGCCCAGTCTGTTGTCAATATGTTGAAGCAGTTTGGGGTGCAGATTGATGGCACCTCAGATCCTAAGCTGAAAAACGTCGCCGCGGTTGCCATTCATGCCACGGTGCCGCCTCTGGCAAGCCCTGGTCAACAGTTGGATATCACGGTGTCCTCCTTGGGAGATGCAAAGAGCTTACGAGGCGGCACATTATTGCTAACCCCACTGCGAGGGGTTGATGGTGAAGTATACGCCGTTGCTCAGGGAAACTTGGTGGTTGGCGGTATGACGGCGGAAGGAAAAAATGGTTCATCAGTAACCATTAACGTCCCCACCGTAGGCACCATTCCCAATGGTGCGTTGATTGAGCAGAGTATTCCGAGCAGCTTTCTAGAGGATTCAGACGTTATTTTGAATTTGAAAAAGCAGAGCTTTAAGACTGCTCGAAACATCGAACGGGTGATCAATCGTCAATTCGGACCGAATGTGGCTCAGGCGCAAAGTAACGCCAAAGTGCGGGTGACTGCGCCGGAAGACCCTCGCCAGAGAGTGACCTTTATGTCGATGCTCGAAGAGCTCGAAATCGAACCAGGAAGGCAACCAGCACGGGTGGTGTTTAACAGCCGAACCGGCACTGTGGTGATGGGAGCCGATGTCCGAGTTCATAAAGCGGCAGTGGCCCATGGCACTCTTACTGTAGCAATTGTCGAGCAGCCGCAGGTAAGCCAACCAAATGCTTTTGGCGGCGGTGATACCGTGGTGACGAACAACAGCACCATCGACATCGATCAGGGCGACGGAAAAATGTTTGTTTGGCCTGAGGGCACATCATTGGAAGAGATCGTTAAAGCGGTTAACTCTTTGGGCGCAGCCCCAGCGGATTTAATGGCTATTTTACAGGCGCTTGAAGAAGCAGGCGCGCTGGATGCGGAGCTAGTAGTTATCTAATGAAAATCGAATCTGCCAATTACCTTCAACATCTGGATGCCAACACTCTGATCTCAAAACATGGTCAAGATGGCGCGATTCAAGCGGTGAGCGAGCAGTTTGAAGCTCAGTTTTTACAAACGGTACTTAAACATATGCGTTCGGCCAATGAGGTGCTGGCTGCGGAAGATAGCGCGTTATCCTCCATGGGCGATTCGGTGTTTCAGGACATGTATGACTCTCAGCTGGCGTTATCTCTCAGTGGAAAAACCGGCTCGCCTCTGGTTGAAGCACTGACCAAACAATTGGGTGGGGAATTTAAGTCAGAGACTTCCGCTGTCGCTATAGAACCACAACAACCGACAACCAAAGCGATGCAACAAGCGGTAATTCTCCCCTTTGTTGTTAAGGACGCAGTATGAGTAACATGTTGAACATTGGCATGTCTGGCATTTATGCCAGCCAAGCGGCCCTGAACGTCACCTCTAACAATATCGCCAACGCCGCTGTACCTGGTTACAGCCGTCAGCAGGTGATGCTGGAGTCGTCCATGCACGGCCCTTATGGCGGCGGCGTGAGCGTCACCGGTGTGCGTCGAATTGCTGATCAGTACCTAGTTGAACAGGTGTGGACATCCCAAACGACTGCGTCCTACTACGAAACTCAAGCGAGTTATTACGGGCAGGTCGAACAGGTGTTTGGAGCCGATGGTTCAAATATCTCAACTGGCTTGGACAGTTTGTTTGCGGCGTTAAATGCGAGCCTGTTAGCCCCCGATGACATTGCAACTCGTCAAGCAGTTCTGAATGAGGCGAGCAATCTAAGCCTACGATTCAATTCCATTGATGATGGTTTGCAGACGCAGCTTAACCAAATTGAAAGTCAGATGGGCGCATCGGTTTCTCAAGCGAATGTGTATCTGAATCAAATCTCGCGACTGAATGCGGAGGTGAAAAGCTTTGGTGGTTTGGATGGTACGCCGCCGGAGTTGCTCGACGAGCGAGATAATGCCATTGCAGAACTGTCTAAGTTGATGGATGTGACTGTGACGGATAACGCCGATGGCACGATCAATTTGTCGTTGCAGCAAGGTCAACCACTGGTGGTTGGCACCTCAGCGGCTGAGCTTAAGTACAGCCCGGATCCAACAAACCCTGAGATTGGTCAAGTTAGCTTGGATTTTGGTGACCAGAAGTTTCCTCTTAACGATGAGATGGGCGGCAGCATGGGTGCTCTGCTTGAATACCGAGATGACAGCCTAGCCGAATCTCAAAAGTTCATTGATGAGTTGGCAGTGGCTATTGCTGATGAGATGAATGCGGTATTCGCAGCGGGAACCGATCTTAATGGCAATCCGCCGACCTTGGATCTGTTTACCTACGACCCCAGTAATCCGGCGGGAACATTGAAGGTAAGCGATGGGTTTACAGCGGATATGTTGGCCTTTGGTAAAGACGGCACCCCAGGAGATAACTCGAATCTTCAAGATGCCATCGACTTAGCTAACAAGCCAATTCATTTTGCCTCATTGGGCGTTGATGCCACCATGGGGCAAGCTTATGCCACCAAGTTGGGACAGCTTGGTTCTGAGAGTGCGCAAGCGAAAATGGATGCTCAGTCAAGTGGACAGTCTTTACTTCGTGCTCAGACGGAGTGGGCCAGCAGTAGCGGTGTAAACCTAGATGAAGAAGCGGTGAACTTGATTGTGTATCAGCAAGCATATCAAGCGAACTCTAAGGTGATTTCAACCGCCGACCAGCTGTTTCAATCTGTATTGAATGCGTTTTAGGAGTAATGATGCGAGTATCTAATCAGTCGCTGTATATGAACAGTCTGTACAGTATGCAGAATACGACCGCTTCCTTAGGGGATAGCTTGTCAAAGATGTCCTTCGGTAAAAGTATCCTAAAGCCTTCAGACGACCCCATTGGTGCCGTGCAGGTATTAACGGTTCAGCGTGAGCACGCTGCTACCGATCAGTATATGAAGAACATTGGTGCGGTATCGGATAGCTTGAGCCGAAACGAGAGCCACATGAGTACCATGGTGGACATTCAGAATCGGATGCGAGAGATCGTTACCGCGGCAGGCAGTGGTACCACGTCTGCAGAAGATCGCCAAGCTTATGCCAATGAGCTTAAACAGCTTCAAGAGGCGATGGTCGATCAAGCCAATGCTAAAGACGATAAAGGCAACTACATCTTCAGCGGCAATCAAACCGACGCTCCTGCGATATCGAAAGACGCATCTGGAAACTACGTATATGGCGGTGACGGCAATAGCCGTAAAGTTCAAGTCTCTGACTCTACGTGGATCGAGGCCAATACCCCCGGGAGTGAACTGTTCTTCAGTGGTGGTGGTGATGACATCTTCAATCAGTTGGATGATTTTATTACCGTTCTAGAGGATCCAACATTGACCCCTGGGGATGCGGCCTTTGATGGTGAGCTTGACCAGATGATGGACTCATTGGACTCTACTTTAACCAGTGTTACTGGTGCCATGACCGACATTGGTGGTCGCCAAAATAGCCTTAGTTTGATGGAGTCTTCCCATCAAGATATGCAGCTATACAGTGAGCAGTTGATTGGTGAAATTGAAGGCTTGGATTATGCCGAAGCCGTGACCGAATATGAGACCATGCTGGTGGCGTTGCAGGTGACCCAACAAAGCTACGTCAAGATCAGTCAACTTTCGCTATTTAATGAGTTGTAATTAATGCTCTCTCCGGTTAATGAACCGCGCATTCCCGCAGTTGGTGGTCAGCCTAGATTAACCGCTGCGGCGACCACTACTCCCACTAGCGCCGCGATAGCGGCGCCAACCAACCTATTGGTGCCGTTGTCTCAGCACCGTTTAAGCAGCTATCAACGTTGGGAGAAAATTACCCAGCGTCACAAGTCTCTGCTGCTGGCCGAAGCCTCTGTTGGTGCCATCGGACCTCTACTCAAATTAATGAAGTCTTTCTATAAGGTAGTGAGTGAGGGTGGGGATGAGGCAAAAGAGGCGCGGAAGCGACAATTGTTGCATCGTCGAATTTTGTCTTTGCCAAACGGGTTTCAGGGAGAACCGCTGCTTGATAACCGCATGCAGATTCGCTTTTTCCAATCGCAACCGTCCAAGCGGATGTTCACTCTAGGCGGGGTGAACTTACTGACGGAGAAATCCCGAATGGAGGAGATTCACTGTCGCCATCATTCGGTTTCCAAAGTCGTGCTTCCTGCGGGGGCCGAGCCGGTTGAGCTGATCAGGGTGCTGTCTAGCCTGATGTCCTCTTTTGGCATCAATGCTGAAGTACATCAGCAGAAGTTGACCTTTAGTTGCGATGAACCTGTGTGGCAGGGTTTGAATGGTCAGTTAATGATGAGAGGCCAGGGACAGCGTCTGCCTGCTGGGGATTTTGTGCCAATTAAACTGGCTGAAGTTCATGCCTGGCAAGACCCTAAAGGTTGGCTGTTTTCGACTCATAGTGAGCGTCAAAAGTTACTTCCCCAAATTAAAGGAGTAATCGCTCAGTTAACTAGGCAATTAAATCAAGTCAGTTCGCTGTTATCGCAGCAGAAGCAGTTACTGGAAGGGGTAAAGGGCCAACTCGGTGCAGCTCAATTGGAAAGCAACTTGTTGGAGCTTAATAATCTGCTAACCGGGAATACCTTCTCCCAGCGAATCCGAAATCTAATGGCTCAGGCCAACGCCAGTCGCAATCAAACTCAGTCTTTACTCAAGTAGCCCATGTTGAGGCGCGTTTTGCGCTTCAATAGGGGCATCCCTTTTCTCCCTATCTCCTCTGGTCAGGGACTCCGCAGTCTTGCCACTTTACTTGTGTTCAAAATACGGTGACAAATTAGGCGTTCGACGCGATTCGGATTTTAGTTTTTACTCCCCTAGGTCGCCTTTGCAGTGTAACGGTTAGGTTTAGCTTTGAAGCGGAAGTGCGCTTTCCTTACCGGCGGAATAATCAAGAGGCTTTGTCGCTATTTGTTCCGTATACGAATATTAAGTTTTTGTTTTTATTTTGTATTTACTGGTGGCATGAAATTCGCATGGTGCTGCAGGTTAGCTACGAGGAGTTTGTATGATTTCCGGAATGTCGGCATCGCAAATGGCACAACAACTGGTTTCAGTTGAGCGAGCTGCGAAGGATGGTTATTACGCCAATAAGAAAACCAACTACACGGCTCAGAAAGACGCCTACGATCTTTTAGAAAAGTCACTGAAAGAGATGACCAAGGACCTAGAGTCTTTGGATAAGGACGCATTTAATGCGAAGTCCGGCAGTATCTCTGATGAAGACATCGCCAAAGTAAACGTTGGTGCAGACGCCCCAGCAGGTGATTACACCCTAGTTGTGGATCAACTGGCAAAAGCAAGCCAGTTGAGTGCGAGCTTTGCAGGGGAAGATGCCCCATTGCCAACCAGTGGCATTCTCGAGATCGAAGCTAACGGCGAAACCATGACCATCGATTTCTCAGTCGTCAACGCCAGTGGTGATGGCAAGGTCTCCGGGCTGGTTAGCTACATAAATAACAATTCCGGGGATACCGGCGTACAGGCTTCCCTACTGAGAAAAGGTGATGGTTCAGTTGAGCTGATGCTCACGTCAAAAGAGACCGGAACTGCCAATGAAATCAAAGTGACTCAGGACGATTCCGGTTTTGGGTTTACAACCATGGTTGCGGCTCAAGATGCCAAATTTTCATTGAATGGGGTCAGCATTACCAGCAGCACCAATTACGTTGAAAATGTGATTGATGGCATCAGCTTGGAGCTGACGGAAGCCCATGCTGCCGGCGAGTCCAGCACGATCACCGTCGGCAGTGATACCGAGTCCACCTCAAAGGCGGTGAACGATTTCGTTGACACCTTTAATACCTTGATGAGTCAACTGTCGTCTCTTACTCAGAGCATGGGCTCGACTTTAGAAGACGATTCATCAGATAGCGATAGTGAAGACTCCGAAGACGATAAGAAATCTGAGACGAAGAAAATCTCTGAAGATCAGATTGGAATTCTGAAGGGCGATACGTCCATCCGCATGCTGAAATCCCGTTTACAGCAAGAGGTTTTCCAACCTTCTGCTAATGGCATGCGTCTATCCGACATTGGCATCGAGCTGGATCGAAGCGGAAAGCTAACGGTGGATGATAAGAAACTCGAAGAAGCGCTTAAATCCAATTCTTCCGCTGTTGAAGCGATGTTTACCGGGGATACCGGCTACATCAAGCGTATGGATAACATTGTTGACCCATACAGCGAGCGAGAAGGCTATATCGATCAAAAGCAGAAGAACATTGGCAACAATATCGAGCGTCTCGAGGAAGATATCAGCCGTTACGATCGTCAGATGACCAAAACCTATGAGCGTTATCTCGCTCAGTTTACTGCAATGGAACAATACGTAACCTCGATGCAAAGCACCGCGGGATTATTCTACTAATAGGAAGCACTATGTTTGCTGAGCAAGACCCTTTTAATGCGTACAAGGCAACGAGCTTAGATGCTCGAGCCGCAGCCGCAAACCAACACGAAATGGTTCGTATGCTGCTTGATGGCCTACTCGAAGAGCTGGCCCGTGCCGAGGGGCATATTCATGAAAAACAGTTTGAAGCCAAAGGGTTGAGCCTGCAGAAGTGCATCAACATTGTTCATGGATTAGATAGCATGCTGGACCTGGAAAATGGCGGGGAAGTGGCTACCAACTTACATCGTTTGTATGAGTACAGCAGCAACCAACTGCTGCTTGCCAGCGTGAAAAATGATGCCAGTGAACTATCAGCAGTAGTAAGAGTGATAAACGATGTCAGAGCCGGTTGGGAAAATCTCAATTAAACAGTGGCAGAAATTTGGCCTAGCTCTGGAGCAATTTGCTGCAAAAGAAGACTGGGCTCGCGTTGCATTGATTGATCAAAAGCTACGCCAGCTGCTGATTCAAGTCGGTAAGCCCGACGACGAAGAGCAGCGGCAAGCGCGCATGGAATTGGCCAAGGTTCATCGAAAGGTTTTGAATCAATTAATCACCTCCAAAGAGGATTTGTCCCAAAAGATGAAACAGTTTCAAACCAGCCGCGAAGGCCTGTCGGCTTATCATCAAACGGAGTTAAGTGGTGAACGTTGATTTAGCCAGTTTGACGTCAGTTAAGAGCTCACCCAGCTCCTATGGGGCATCGGAGTCTATTGCTCCTTGCGTGGATGCGACTTCAACCAGGGCGCTTAACGGTAATACGCCAGCAAAAACTCAATCTGAATCACTTCAGAGCTTCGCCAAGGCATATTCGTCCTCAAGCTCAAAAGAGAGTGCATCAGCAGAAGTGGATGCTCTGTCGCCTTACGGTGTTGGTTTCAGCGAAGAGATGTTGGGCGAATTCGTTCTCGAAACTTCAGAGGGTGAGGGCGAGACTGAAGGCGCATTTACGTCTGTTGCTTCGGGCATCGAGGAGGGCGTCTTCGCCACGCTGCCAGAAAACTGGGCTAAGAGCGAGGGTTCGCAGCCGGGTAATGCCTCAGCGTTAACTTTGACTCAGGTTGCTACCGAACAGAGTGCAACCGGCGAAACTCAGCACTTTAGCCAAGCGTCTGCAAGCGCGGCGACTCAGCCAAATACAGCAACTTTGACTGCCGATCTGACGCAAAGTGTGGTGCGTCCTACTGATTTAGTGAGTCGCTTGGTCCGCGAAACCACCGTGGAGCGGAGTGGGGTGGCTGCTAGCAATGCAATGCCTCAATCTGCCACTGTGAATCAGCCGAGTGCCGCAGGCATTGGCGGCAACGCTATTTTGGCCGCTGATTATAGCGCCTCTATTACAACTGGCTCGACTTCCGGAAATCTCTCTTTGCAGCAATTTCAGCAGATACTTCAAGGCGGCGTAAAGCATAGCGCTAGCTCGACGATGCCACTTGGTGTCAGTCTAGAGGGAAGTGGTTCTGCTTCAGGTCAGTCCACCGTCGCATCTACTGACGCTGCCGGGATAGGGCCGTTGACTCACTCTGCACAAGCTGCTATCCGAGCGAACACCAGCTCTGTATGGGGACCATTGAGCTTACCAGCCAATGGGGATATGACTCAGTTCGGTAAAGAGATGTTGCTGCCCCTGCGTGATCAGTTCCGCTTTAGTGTGGATCAAGGAATTAAAAAGGCTGAGCTGCGCTTAGATCCACCAGAGCTTGGACGTGTGGAGATGACCATTCGTCAAGATGGGGATCGAATTAGCGTTCAGCTTAACGCTGCTAATCCCATGGTTCGAGAAGCGCTGGCGAGCGGTGCAGAACGTCTACGTGCAGAGATGACGCAAGGCTTCAGTGAGCAGGTTAGCGTCGATGTTGGTCAGGGAGACGCCCGCTCTGATGCCGAGCCAGAACAATTTAAGTCTGCAGACATTCTGGTCGCTGTAGAGAGTGAACAAGAATTTACCGAGTTGAGTAGCACCTCAAGTTCCGACTTGGTTAATACCCTCGCTTAAAGGAGCATTAGATGGCGATGAGTACAGGGCTAAAGCGGTCGCTGATGGCTGTAGTTTTTATTTTTTGGTCTGTGGCACTGGTGGTGTTTGGTGTGTTTGGGGTCGATAAACCCGAAACCTTCAACCTGCCTTTCCTGTCTCACGAAGAGAAGCCTGAACCGAATAAATTTTATCCGTTGGATAAATTGGTCATCTCACTTCCTGGCGAGCGCTACCCTCGATATCTACTACTTGAAATGGCACTTCAGAGCCCAAGTGAAGAGATGGAGTCCAAGCTGATTGCCAGTGATGCGGTGCTGAAAAACACCATGATTAAGCTCATGGGCAATAAATCTATCGATACCCTCAATGACACCAATCATTTGGAGCAACTTCAGGACGAAGCCCGAGAAGTGCTTCAAGCGGTACTGATTAAACATGGATTTGAAGTTCAACTGGATGCGGTTCTTATTACGCGTCTGGTGGTTCAGTAGGAGACACTATGCTAGCTGAAGCACTTGACTATGGCGCGCAGCAGAGACAGGGAAGTGAATCTCAATTGCTGCAGCAGTATCTACCGTTAGTCAAAAAAGCTGTCAATCAACTGCGAAGCCATTGCGGCAGTCAGTTGGAGATCCAAGATATGGAACAGATTGGCATGATGGCTTTGCTGGATTCACTGAGGCGCTATCCTGGCGAACTCGATGGTGGATTTATTAATTTTGCTAGCAAACGTATCCGAGGCTCCATTTTAGATGAACTCAGGCGCTTGGATTGGCGTCCTCGCCCAGTTCGTCAACAAGCTCATGAATTTAATGACGCCGTACGAACCTTAACCCGTACCCTTGGCCGACCACCTAAAGATGCTGAGATTGCTGATGCCATGGGGCTAAGTCCAGAGCAGCTTAGGGAGCGCTTGTACGCCAGTCAGGCTGAGTCGATGCAAAGTTTGGACGACCTGTTCCAGCAAGGAGTTGAGCCAGAGCAAAGCCGCGATGGGCAACCCAGCTTTATCGACAAGCGCACGCTGGTGAAGGCACTGTCGAAGCTGAATAAGCGGGAGCAGCTGGTGCTTGGTTTGTATTATCAGCATGAACTGAACCTTAAAGAGATTGCGTTAACCTTGAATCTAACCGAATCACGAGTTTGCCAACTGCATAAATTGGCGGTTAAGCAGCTACAAGAAATTTTAAGTCACTGGCACGGACAACAGTAGAGACATAGTCGATGAAGAAGTTATTAGGTTTCGTATTTTTGCTCGCTACTGTGTTTGGCGGTTACATGTCCCATGGTGGCAACATGGGCAACCTGTGGCAGCCATCTGAGTTGGTGATCATCTTCGGGGCGGGTATTGGTGCGCTATTTATTGCTAACCCTTTGTCGGTGCTGAAAGACATGAAAAGCCAATTGAGTGAGCTATGGAAGGCCGAAGTGGAAGACCCAGAGCTCTACCCACAACTGTTCGGCCTGATGCACGTATTGCTGGGGCAGTTGCAAGCCCAAGGGATGAAGGTGCTCGACGAGCATATTGAAAATCCCGATGAAAGCTCACTGTTTTTAATGTATCCCGCGGTGCTTAAGCAACCGGAATTACTTCAGTTCTTGATCGATAACCTGCGTTTGCAATCGATGGCCAAGGTTGATCCCCACGATCTCGAGGCACTTATGGAAGAGGAAGTTGAGCGAATTCATGAAGATCACCTTCGCCCCTCTGAAGCATTGTCCAAAGTCGCGGAAGCCATGCCTGGATTTGGTATTTTGGCGGCGGTGATGGGGATAATCATTACCATGGGTAGTATTGATGGCCCATTGACCCTGATTGGGGTAAAAGTGGCAGCCGCGCTGGTGGGTACGTTCATCGGTATCTTTGCCTGCTATTGCATGTTTGATCCACTGGCGACGGCTCTGGAGCATTTAGTCGATCGCCACAGTGCTAGATTGAGGTGCATGACCGCCATATTGGTGATGCACAGTAAAGGGAAGCCTGCGTTACTTTGTATTGATGCTGGCCGTAGACAGATTCAATCAGAGAACCGGCCGAGCTTTATCGAAGTTGAACGCTGGCTAGAGGCGCAACAACTCTGATGCAGCATGGAAAGAATCCCGTGATCATTAAGAAGAAAAAGAAGAACAAGCACGGAGGTAGCCATGGCGGAGCATGGAAAGTCGCCTTTGCTGATTTTACATTGGCAATGATGTGTTTCTTCATGGTCATGTGGCTGATGCAGATTGCCGATCAGCAGGAGCGTAAAGCCATTGTGCAGAAGCTCAATGGTCCGCCAATTGAGCAAGGTGCTAACCCCTTAGCCACCAGTGTTAACAGCTCCATTATTGACTTCGAAGGACGGCCTAGCATTGACAAAGCGGGGATCCCGGCAACGGGAACCGGCGCCGAGCAAGCAGGCGTTGCGATGTTCAATAATATTCCAGAAGGTGAGCAAGACGCCAAAGCCGGTCAGGGCAAAGAGCTCAATACCCTGATTGCTGGCGACAGCCCAAGCCAGATCAAGCTCAACATGTTGGTGGCGCAGGTGGAGCAATTAATGCAGCAGAGTGGCCTCTCTGATCAGATGGCGGTTGAAGTGACTCCTGAAGGGGTACGCATCTTGATTCAGGATGGTTCCGATAAATTTATGTTCAAGCGTGGTCAAACGCAGATGCAGCCTTATTTTGAAGATCTGATGCTGTCTTTAGCGGATCTGCTGGCTCCTCTTGATAACCGTTTTGTTATCAGCGGCCATACGGACTCGGCGCCCTTTGCTGGAATGAAAACCACCAACTGGGAGTTGTCCTCACTACGAGCATTGGAAGCTCGCCGAGCCTTGGTGGTCGGTGGTGTCGATCCCAATCGAGTGCTGCAAGTGGCAGGGTACGCCGATCAGATGCTTCTAAATCGTGACGACCCATTGGCAGCGGCAAACCGACGCATCGAGCTGTTCATTTTAAGTGAAGCGGGTCAGGATAAACTGCAGAGACAGCACGGCCTGTCCTCTCAGAAACTGATGCAAGCCAAATCAAAAGCCCAAGGCAATCAACCAAGGCTTCGTTATGAGTGAGCAAAAGGCAGCTTCTAGTACAAATAAAGCTTCAGGCTTTGTTCGCAACGGCCCAGATCGACTGCAGAAAGTGTTTTTGTACCTGATTTTGGTTAACTGGCTGGTGGCAGTATTGGTGGTGATGAAACTGCCAAGTCTGAGCTTGTTTTCCAGCTTGGTGGCCGGTGGCAGTGTGATAGCGCTGCAGTTAACCCTGCTGCAGCTGGCAAAGCTAAGAGCTAGGCGAGCAGGGGACGGTTATCTTTTGTATCCGATAACCGCCTGCACCATCTTGATGGTGTTTGTGATAACCGGATTTGTGATGTTTTACTAAGGGCCTGTTCAGGCCCTTTTCACTTTCTACTCTAATAAACAATCAGAGCTTTGATTGTTACATCTATTTCTCAGACAAGAAAAAAGGCCTACAGAAGTTCTGTAGGCCGAAATTGCAATCAACAAAAAAGAAGGAAGTTAAGCAAAAGAACCTTTAAACCAAACTGACTTTGCTTAGTGTCAGCCTAGCCGGAAATTGGACACTTAATGAGTCGTTCTCTCCTCAATGGCTGTCATTTTATGGGAGTTACTTAGGGTTAGACAACCAAAAAAAATTACCTTTTCGGATAACTTTTTCTAATATTACTTGTGTTGCCTAAAAATCAATTAGTTCCATTGAAAACACGCGGTTACTGGCTAGATCTCGGTTTGCGCCCCTAGGATGTATCGGTTCACAAAAATAATCAAAGTTAAAGAATATTAATGCAACTTTTGTCTGGGCTTGGTGACCAAGGTTGGATTCGTTATAGTGGCTGCGGGATAAGAACAAACACTAATAAGGATGCATCATGCGTGCGTTAGCATTTTCGCTATTGGGGTTGGGGCTTTTGGCTGGGTGCCAGAGTACCGAACAGGAGCCATTGACGACCTCGGTCATGCCGGAATCGGTTCGTCAAAATGTGGTGGAAGACCTTCATGGCACTAAAGTCGCCGATCCATATCGTTGGCTTGAGGATCTAGACAGCCCAGAAACCGCAGACTGGGTTAAACGTCAACAACAGTACAGCAATGATTACTTGTCAGGCATCGACAATCGAGATGTCATTGAACAGCGTATCACCCAGCTGTGGAACTACGAGCGATTGAGTGCGCCTTTTATCAAAGGTGATTACCAATTTTTCTACCGCAATGATGGCCTGCAGAGCCAGTCGGTTCTTTACCGTGCCAATAAAGATGGCAGCAATCCTCAGGTTGCTTTAGACCCAAATACTCTGTCTGCGGATGGCACGGTTGCCCTGTCTGGCGTGAGCATTAGTAAAGATGGTCGCTGGTTGGCTTATGGCACCTCTGAGTCGGGCTCTGACTGGCAGCAGTGGCAGTTTCTTGACCTGAGCAGCGGTCAGCCTCTTACCGACACCTTGGAGTGGATCAAATTCTCCTCCGCCTCGTGGGATAAAGAGGGCAAAGGAGTGTGGTATTCCCGCTACGATGCGCCAAAAGCTGGCGACGATAAGATGGAGCAGGCCAACTACTTCCAGAAAGTGTTCTATCACCGTTTAGGCACCGACCAGTCAGAAGACGTGTTGGTGTATGAGCGCAAAGATCAGAAAGATTGGGGGTTTGGCGCTGAGCTATCCGACGATGGTAAGTACCTACTTATCTATGTGTCCAAAGGCACCGACTCTCGTAACCTGTTCTTCTATCAAGATTTGGCAACCGGAAAAACCGTTGAGCTGATCTCTGAGTTTGAGGCTGAGTACGGCTACCTTGGTAACGACGATTCCACGTTCTACTTCCAGACCAACTACCAGGCGCCACAAGGTCGCATCATCGCCATCGATGTTAACAAGCCTGAAAAAGCCAATTGGAAAGAGTTGGTGCCTGAGTCGAAGAACACCTTAGCCAGTGCAAGCCTGATCAACGATCATTTCGTGGTTCGTTACATGAAAGATGTGCTGGCGCAAGTGAGCCTGTTCGATCTCAATGGCAAGCACACCGGCGACTTGAGTCTTCCTGGCGCCGGCAGTGTTAACGGCATCAGTGGCGAACGTAAAGATACCAGCTTCCACTTCCTGTTTAACTCTTACATCCAACCGACCGCGGTTTATCGCTATGACTTTGCTAGCAATAAGGTAGACAGCGTTACCCAACCGGATGTGGCGTTCGATCCGAAAGACTACGTGTCTGAGCAGGTGTTCTATACCAGCAAAGATGGTACCCGCGTGCCGATGATGATCTCCTATAAAAAGGGGCTTAAACGCAGCGGTGATAACCCAACTCTGCTGTACGCCTATGGTGGTTTTAATATCTCACTAACGCCACGCTTCTCTCCGGCAACCATCGCTTGGTTGGACATGGGCGGCGTGTACGCGGTGCCAAACCTTCGTGGTGGTGCAGAGTATGGTGAAAAGTGGCACCAGCAAGGCATGTTGGAGCGCAAGCAAAATGTGTTTGACGATTACTACGCGGCAGCGGAGTACCTGATCGATAACGGTTTCACCAATAGCGATAAGATGGGTGCCTATGGCCGCAGTAACGGTGGCCTACTAATGGGAGCCGCGTTGACTCAGCGCCCGGATCTGTTTGCCGCGGTGCTTCCTGCCGTGGGTGTTCTGGATATGCTTCGTTATCAGAAGTTCACCATCGGTTGGGCGTGGACGCCGGAATATGGCAGTGCCGATAACAAAGCCGACTTTGAGTATCTGTATGCCTACTCGCCGCTGCACAACGTGGCCAAGCGAGACTACCCAGCGACCATGGTGATGACCGCCGATCACGATGACCGAGTGGTGCCGTCTCACAGCTTTAAGTTTGCCGCAGAGGTTCAGCACCAGCAGCAGGGACCAGCACCGGTTATTGCCCGAATTGAAACCAAAGCGGGTCACGGTGCCGGTAAGCCGACGTCGATGCGAATTGCGGAGTATCGAGATATCTATGCCTTCCTATGGCAGAACTTTGGCCTAGAGATTCCAAAGACGATTAACTAAACCGAAGGGGGAGCACGATGCTCCCCTTTTTTGTCAGTTTAATTGGCCATTTTTACAGCAAACACTGGGCAGACAGAGTTTTTGTTTATAATTCGGTCGCAAAATTCGCATAAGTTTACCATTGTGCAACCTTAGGCTCTGCCATAGCGCCTAGCCATAAGGTATAGTGAGCGGTCATTACAACAATTACATAGACCCTATAGGTGAGGAATGGCGTTTCAGTGGCCAATAAGGGTGTATTACTCTGATACCGACGCGGGCGGGGTGGTATATCACGCTAACTACTTGAACTTCTTTGAGCATGCTCGGTCTGAGATGCTAAGGCAAAGTGGGTTTGAACAGGATGAACTGATGCAGCAAGGGGTGGTGTTTGTGGTCAGCAACATCAACCTTGATTTTGTTCGTCCGGCAAAGTTCAACCAACAACTTGTGGTCGATACCCAGATAACCAAATTGGGTGGTGCCAGCATGGCATTTGAGCAGCAACTGCTTGATCAAGACGGGCAAGTCTATTGCCAAGCGGACGTCAAAGTGGTTTGTGTCGATGCCACTAGCTTTAAACCTCAACCTATTCCTAAGTCCATTAAGCAGGAGCTAGCTCGTGTCAGCTGAAATTTCGTTTATTAGTTTGTTTTTAGAAGCCAGTTTATTGGTAAAACTGGTGATGCTGATGTTGCTGCTGCTGTCGATAACCGGTTGGGCGGTGATCATTCAGCGGCGAACGATTTTGAATCACGCCACCGCTCATGCTCGTCGTTTCGAAGACAAATTCTGGTCAGGGGTGGATCTGACCCGCCTGTATCAAGAACTCTCTGCTCGCCCTGAACGCAACTCTGGTATGGAACTGCTGTTTGTCGCCGGTTTCAAAGAGTACATGCGCCTGAGTCAAACCGCCTCCAGCGGCGGTGCCATTATGGATGGCTCCCAGCGCGCCATGCGCGTGGCGTTGTCCCGTGAAGTGGACAAATTAGAGTCCAACCTTTCCCTGCTTGCCACCATCGGTTCCACCAGCCCATATATCGGTCTGTTTGGTACCGTGTGGGGCATCATGAATGCCTTTATCGCGTTGGGTGCAGTGCAAAATGCCACCTTGAACATGGTGGCACCAGGCATCGCCGAAGCGTTGATTGCAACGGCAATGGGCCTGTTTGCGGCGATTCCAGCGGTGATCTTCTTTAACCGTTACTCCACCAAAGTGGAAAAGCTGGAGAACAGTTACATCAACTTCATCGAAGAGTTTTCCAGTATTTTGCACCGTCAGGCCTTCAACGATAAGGAAGCCCGTTAATGCAAGGATTTCAGCGCAAACGCCGTCGCAAAGTCGCTGAGATTAACGTGGTGCCCTACATCGATGTGATGTTGGTACTGCTGATTATCTTTATGGCGACCGCGCCCATTATCACCCAAGGGGTGAAAGTGGACCTGCCCCAAGGGGAAGCGGAACCTCTTAAGAAAGATTCAAAGCCGCCTTTGGTTGCGTCAGTAACCAAGGAGGGAGATTACTTCCTCGATAACGGCAGCGTGAAAGACGATCGCTCCCTCTCTTTGGATGAACTGGCGGCTTTGGTGGCCGCGGAACTGCAACTGGATCCGCAACGTCCGGTGGTAGTGAAGGGGGACCGCAGCGTCAGTTATGATGATGTGATTCAACTGATGGTGAGTTTACAGCGGGCTGGAGTGCCCTCCGTCGGTTTGATGACGGACAGTGCGGAGCAGTAGATGCAGCAACAAAAATTAACCGTTCCCTTTGTTCTATCGCTTATTTTTCATGGTGGCTTAATTGCCCTGCTGATATTTGGCGTCGAGCTGCAATCCACACCAAAGCCTCAGCCCAAGGGGGTATCCGCTCCCGTGGTTCAGGCGGTGGTTGTGGATCAGGCTCAGGTACAAGAACAGGTGGAGCGCATTAAGCGCGCCAAAGCGGCGGAGGCAGAAGCCGAGCGTAAACGCCAGCGAGAGATTGAGCAGCGCCGCAAGCGTGAAACCGAACAGCTTCGTAAGCTCGAAGAGGATCGCAAGCGCAAACAACTCGAAATTAAAAAGGCGGAAGAGGCGGCCCGTCAGGCCAAGCTGAAGCAGAAGAAAGAGCAAGAGCAAGCCAAGAAACTGGCTGAGCAGCGCAAGCGCGAAGAAGCCGCGAAGCAAAAGGCTCAGAAAGAGCGTAAGGCTGCAGAAGACGCGGCTCGTAAGGCGGAAGCTGAACGTAAGCGCAAGGCCGAAGAGGAGCGCAAACGCAAAGCCAAAGAGGAAGCGGAGCGTAAGCGTAAAGCCGAAGAGGAGCGCAAGCGTAAAGAGGCACAAGCTAAACGTGAGCAAGAACTTGCTGACCAATTAGCGGCGGAGCAAGCGGCGCTATCGGCGGCTCGAAATCGTCAGGTGCTGTCGGAGGTGGATCGTTACACGGTGCTGATTACTCAAGCGATCAAGCGTAACCTACGTACCGACACCAGCATGCGCGGCAAGGAGTGTAAGGTGAAGATCAAGCTGGCCAAAGATGGCTTTGTGATCTCCAGCCAAACCTTAGGTGGTGACACCAGCGTATGCCGAGCCACCCAAGCGGCCATCAACTCAGCAGGTCGCCTGCCGGTGTCTCCTGAGCCTGATGTTTACGACAAGATGAAAGAAATTGATTTAACGGTTCAACCAGAGCAATAGTGAAAAACCAATGAGATTGATACAGCAGATAACAGCAGCCATCTTGACCTGGTGCGCCTTTTTGGCCCCAGCTCAAGCGACGCTGGAGATTGTCATTACTGAAGGCATTGATGCGGCAAGACCCGTTGCGGTGGTGCCTTTCGTTTGGCAAGGGCAGGGACAGATGCCGTCACAATTGGCGGACGTGGTTTCATCGGATCTTCGCCGCTCTGGCACTTTTAATCCCATATCTCAAGGCTTGATGCCAGCTCAGCCATCGGCGGCATCGGAGATGGATCTGAATAAATGGATTGCCACCGGCGCCGAAGCCGTGGTGGTCGGAAAAATCAGCGAATTTGGTCCAGATCAGTATCAGGTGAGCTTCGAGCTGATTGACTTGGTTCGTGCTCAGATGACCGGCGGCGAGTCCAAAGGGCTGTTTAACGGCGAGTTAGTGGCCACTCAGGATCATATTCTGGAAGGTCGTGACACGGTGATTCGCGCCAGTCAGTTCCGTCAATATGGCCACCGTATCTCCGATCTTGTGTATGAAGCACTGACTGGAATTAAAGGAGCCTTCCTGACCCGAATTGCCTATGTGACCGTGGACGATGCTGACGCGTTTAAGTTTCAGCTTCGCGTTGCCGACTACGATGGTTATAACGAAAAGGTGCTGCTGCGCTCCAAAGAGCCGCTGATGTCACCATCGTGGTCTCCAGATGGTCGCAAACTGGCTTATGTGTCGTTTGAGAACAACCGCTCTGAGATCTACATTCAAGATCTGTACACCCAAAAGCGTGAGCGTTTGACGAGCTTTAGCGGCATTAATGGCTCCCCAGCTTGGTCTCCTGATGGCACGCAATTGGCCATGAGTTTGTCCAAAGATGGTAATTCTGAGATCTACGTCATGGATCTGGCGACCAAATCATTGCGCCGAATTACTAACCATTATGCTATCGATACCGAACCAAGTTGGCATCCTGACGGTAAATCGTTGATTTTCACGTCAGAACGGGGTGGTCGACCACAAATTTATCGAGTATATTTGGATACCGGAAGGATCCAACGTTTGACCTTCCAGGGAGAATGGAACCTTGGGGGTTCTGTGACCCCTGATGGTCGCTACTTGGTAATGGTGAATCGGACAAATGGCCGTTATCATATTGCGCGCATGGAGCTTTCTACCGGCTTTATGGACGTACTGACAGAAACCTATCTGGATGAATCACCGAGTGTGGCCCCGAATGGCACCATGATCATCTATGGGACAAGTCACAATGGTCGCCAAGTTTTGGCTGCCGTTTCGGTAGATGGTCGATTTAAGGCTCGGCTTCCAACCCTGGTAGGTAGTGTTAAAGCGCCGTCTTGGTCGCCTTATCTTTGATTGGAAAGAATTTATTTTAAAAGGAAAAATCAGATGAAACTGAATAGCCTACTCAAAGGTATGCTGATTGCTGTACCAGCTCTGGCGCTGACAGCGTGCTCCAGTACCTCTGACAGCGATTCCCAGTCCCAGACTGGATCTAATAATACCAATGAGCAAGTGAACACTGGCGTTCAAACTGGCGCAGTTGAGCCAGTACTGACTCCAGCTGAGCAGCAGCGTCTTAAGTATCAAGAGCTGCGCAAAGAGCACATCCTGTACTTCGATTTCGATCGCAGTGACATTCAAGCTCAGTACGCTGAGCTGCTGGAAGCTCACGCGAACTACCTGATCGAAAACCCAAGCGTTAAAGTGCTGATCGAAGGTCACGCTGATGAGCGCGGTACTCCTGAGTACAACATCGCTCTTGGCGAGCGTCGTGCGAAAGCGGTTTCTCGTTACATTCAAGGTCTGGGCGTACTGTCCTCTCAGATCTCTATCGTTTCTTACGGCGAAGAGAAGCCTCTGGATGCATCTGCAACCGACGCCGCTCACGCTAAAAACCGTCGCGCTGTACTGGTTTACTAATCGAAACGGTTAAATTATGAAGAAAGCTGTTATTGCAACGGCTCTTCTGATGGTGGGGGCGCAGCTTCAGGCTGCGCCCGCTCCCGTTATAGAAGCAGCTGAAAATCAAACCGCCTCCTCCTCCTTTGCCTCCAATGACCTTGAATCCCGAGTGACTCGCCTTGAGCGCTTGATGAAAGCCCGCAACCAAGCTCAACTTCATATGCAGCAGATGTTCGATCAGCTTCAATCCGAAGTGTCTGAGCTGCGTGGTCAAGCGGAAAGTCAGCAATATCAGCTTCAACAGGTGATTGAGCGTCAACGTCAGCTTTATCAAGAGTTGGCTCGCATCGAAGAGGGCTTTAAGGCCGCACCTGCTGCAGATTCTGCCGCGCCTGCAACCTCAGCTCAGCCTACGGCTACGCCGGCTTTGACTTTGTCAGAGGCGGATGCTTACCAGCAGGCCGTTGATCTGGTGCTTAAGCAGCGTCGTTATGACGATGCGATTCCGGCGTTCCGTCAGTTTATCGAAAACTACCCGCAGTCTTCCTATACTGCTAACTCTTACTATTGGTTAGGCCAACTGCTGTTTAACCAAAATAAGATGGGCGAAGCTCAAGGGGCGTTTTCTACTGTGGTAAATCGCTACCCTGACTCAGCCAAGCGTGCTGACTCTTTGCTTAAACTTGGCAAAATTGCCTCTGCTCAAGGTGATAAAGCGTCAGCAAATCGCTATTTTCAGCAGGTGGTTAAAGAGTATGCGAATAGCAATGCTGCAGATTTAGCCAAAAAAGAACTGGCAAAAGGCTAATTGGAGCAAAACCTTAGCTTGAAGCTTGTTTTTTTGAACGCTTCGCCGTTTTTGTGCGCAAAGGGTCAAAAAAGCTGGATTTCTTGTTGCGCGCCAACTCCAAATTGGTATTATAGCCGCCCGTCGGATGAGGCACTCCTCGAAAGACGCAGAGTGGGTCGTTAGCTCAGTTGGTAGAGCAGTTGGCTTTTAACCAATTGGTCGAAGGTTCGAATCCTTCACGACCCACCACATATTCCTAAAGGCATCGTCACCAAACGGTGCTGGAACACAAATTGCGTGGGTCGTTAGCTCAGTTGGTAGAGCAGTTGGCTTTTAACCAATTGGTCGAAGGTTCGAATCCTTCACGACCCACCATGTATTCCAAAAGGCATCGCTACCAAACGATGCTGGAACACAAATTGCGTGGGTCGTTAGCTCAGTTGGTAGAGCAGTTGGCTTTTAACCAATTGGTCGAAGGTTCGAATCCTTCACGACCCACCACGTATTCCAAAAGGCATCGCTACCAAACGATGCTGGAACACAAATTGCGTGGGTCGTTAGCTCAGTTGGTAGAGCAGTTGGCTTTTAACCAATTGGTCGAAGGTTCGAATCCTTCACGACCCACCACGTATTCCAAAAGGCATCGCTACCAAACGATGCTGGAACACAAATTGCGTGGGTCGTTAGCTCAGTTGGTAGAGCAGTTGGCTTTTAACCAATTGGTCGAAGGTTCGAATCCTTCACGACCCACCACGT
>NZ_SWCJ01000009.1 GCF_005116665.1 Ferrimonas aestuarii
AGCTCAATAGGAAAGGTAAGCTGCGACATCGAAACGGCTGGTGGCTGGTGAGTGGTTTTGTTTGGCGATGAAACTCTAACCTAACCAGCCGTTTCTGTATCTATTCCCCGCTCATCCGCGAAGAACCTTAAAAAAGGGGCCGAAGCCCCTTATTACGTCATTGCACTCTTAGAAACGGTAGTTGGTTCCCAAGAAGAATGCGCGGCCTTGGGTATCATATAGGCCATCACCATCGTATACATACGGATTACGTGGTGGAGCCTTATCGAAGGCATTAAGAACACCAAAACGCAGAGTCCAGTCTTGGTTCACATCATAGGTACCGGTGAAGTCCCAAGTGGTGTGAGATGGAATGTCGTTGTAGTTGTTGTTCTCTGGCTGCCAATCGTTGCTGGCTACCGCAGAGTGACGATAGTTGGCCAACGCATCGATGGTCAATTCATCGTAAGTCCAGCTAACAGTAAAGCGAGCTTTCCAACGTGGGTCAGTGTATTCACCCACATCTTTTTGCAGATCCGCTTCGAAACCTGTTGGATTGTACTCCCACTTTTCCAGATAGGTTGCAATCAAGTGAATGCGGAAATCACCCAGAGAGTCCAGAGAGAAACGGTAGTCGGTCTCAATATCCAAGCCTTTCACGTCGAATGACGCAGAATTCACCGGACGCTCAACGAAATCAATAATGTTTCCAGTGACGCTATCACGAGTAAACAGGCCACAGTAGATGTTATCTAGCGACTCAGAGTCGTAACAGTAACGAACCGCGGTATTTACCGAGATATAGTTAATTGCATCGGTGATCTCAAAAGACCAATAATCCATCGTAACGGAAAAATCTTCGATGAAGCTTGGGGTATAAACGAAACCGATGGTGTAATCACGGGAGGTCTCAGCATCTAGGTCTGGGTTACCAGAAATCGAACCTGGGCGAGAGCCTTGGTACCAATCATCTGTTGGATTCCAGCCGTTACCGTAACCAGCAGCGGTACAGTTCTTCTTACGATTTTCGTTTGGACCTTGATCAATGTTAGCGACATCACAAACATCTGTGATACTGGCAAACGTCTGTCCGCCTGGATCAAACAGTTCGCCGATGTTTGGTGCACGTACGGACTTGGACTTGTTAGCACGGAAACGAAGATCAGCAATTGGTGCCCAGCTTACGCCCAGCTTCCAAGCGTCCTCTTTACCTGCGGTGCTGTAGTCCATCCAGCGGTACGCCAGATCGAAAGTCAGATCATCTGCCAAGAACATACCGTCAAATACAGGGATGCTCATCTCGATAGCTGCTTCAGTTACATCGTAGTCGCCATCAGAAGGTACAGCAGTATTACCAAAAATAGTACCGTCAATAAGTGCTTGGTCTGGAGTGGTACTCGCTTCTTCTTTACGGTATTCGATACTGAAAGCAACACCCAAATCGCCAGCAGGCAATTCATAGACACTACCACTTAAGAAGGCACCCGCACTAAATTGATCTGTGTCCGCACTACGACCAGCAGATGTTTGAACCCAGTCAATCGCCTCCTGACTCGCTTGATTCACACCAAATAGGTTTAACGGTACACAACCGGCAGCGCGAGCGGCTTCATCACGACATACGATGTTGCCATTGGCATCAACAATTGCATCTTTGGCTTGATGATAACGCTGATCCCAAATTTCACCCGTCCACAAGGTTGTCTCTTCTAGAGCGCCTTTCTGCGCGTAAACGCTGTATTCCCAGTTATCATTAATAGCACCCTCTAAACCGAGCATAAAGCGCAGCGTTTCACGCTCTTGCTCATATTTTCGGTTACCAAACTCGGTATCGATACGATAGAAAGTAAACTCATCAGCACCGGTTCTATCTAGAAGTGCTTTAGTTTCTGCTGTCAAGAAAGCGTTATCCGCTTTCACTGTATTTGCAGGATCATAGGTGTGGAATACCGGAGAGCTCTCACCATGGGTGTCATACTTGGCGTAGGTAATTTCAGAAACAATTTTATGATCGTCATTGATTTCATAATCATTGTTAAATGTTAATACCCAGCGTTCAAGAGGAGTTCGAATAAAGGAGTAATTGGTTGGATCGTAGCCTTCACAGCTTGGGCCACAATAATTCCCATTATTGTTTGCATAATCAGGACCTGGGATTAAGCCTTCCCCATAGTCGAATGGTTTCAGGTTACCATTTTCATCAAAGGTAAACTGGCCCTCTGAAGTAAAGAAGGTACCGGCCTCATTGATCCAAGACAGTGGCTTACGCCCCTCGTATTGAATTCGAGCTGGCAAACCGTCTTCACCATCAACATTATCGGGATTGTGAATGCTACCGACAGGGTTGCTCAAGAAGTCTCGGTCAGTTGCTTTCAACTGCTTCTGTTCAGCATAAGTTACGTTGAAAACACTGGACAATTTGCCATCCAAGTAATCACCACCGAAGGTGAAAGACGCCTGCATCTCTTCACCGCCGCTCTGCTCAGGCTGGATGTACGACAGATCGACTTCAGCACCTTGGATATCTTTACGAGTGATGATGTTCACCACGCCAGCAATCGCATCAGAACCGTATACAGCAGAGGCACCGCCGGTGACCACTTCAATACGCTCAACAATTGCCGTTGGAATGGTATTCAAGTCAACTGCTGAATTACCATTTGAACCAGCCACGAAACGACGGCCATTTACCAAAACCAGGGTACGATCTGCCCCTAAACCTCGTAGGTTTGTGGTATTCAAACCATTAGCAAAAATGAAGTTATTGGAGGTTTCTGGTGACAAGCCAACAGTGGAGGACGGCAGTTGGTTAAGGATATCGGCTACGTTAGTAATACCCATATCTGCCATCTGTGCGCCAGTTACCACGGTCACCGGGGTTGGGGACAGATCACCGATACGCTTAATGCGCGAACCGGTAACTTCAATACGTTCTACTTCTTCGGCTTCCTGCTCCTGTGCGACTGCACCAAAGCCAACCATGCCTGTCACACCTACCGCTGAAATCAGCGCCAGCTTGATAGACTTGGACAACGTACTTTCCATTCTCATTATTATATCTCCCTAAATGATTGCTGTGTGCGTTAATAACCCGCAATCCGATTGTTATTTTTTGTTATTAACAGGAAAACATACTACATACGAAAAACCTTAAATCAACAATTTCATTTCAAAACGGTTTCCATTAGATACAAATTTAGAAACACTTAAGATTGTATAAAGTATTTAATTTAAGCAATTAATTGAAGCTCAAATGAAACAACCAACGCAAGATACTGATTTAAAAGGATTATAAAATGAGTGTTGTATATTTTTGCCAGCGGGGAGATGATGAGGGAATAAATAAAAACCAAAATGTTAACAAGTTGTAAAGGTTATTTTTTGAACAAACTTGAATTCGAACAGACTGTACTCCTCTTTGATCTTGATAATACGCTTTATCTACCCAGTGCCGGTATTCTTGACCAGATCGGTCAACGAATGAAACGCTATGTTGCCAACTCATTGAACCTTAGTTTTGAACAAGCCACTGAGCTCTGTTTTGGTTACTATCACCGATATGGCGGAACATTGCGTGGCCTGCAACAACATCACCCAGAAGTGGATTTGGATGACTTCAGTGTTTACGCCCACAACGTCGACACCAGCTTACTGCACCCGCAACCGCAGCTGGCCACGGCGCTAAATGGGTTGCAAAACAGGAAATACATCTTCACCAATTCCGCGCTGCCTTACGCCAAGCGCCTACTGGAGAAGATGGAGTTACAGAATTGTTTCGACGGCATCTTTTCCGTGGAAGATACCGACTTCAAAATGAAGCCAGACGCCATCGCCTATGAGCGAATTTGCCGCAAGTTCGACGTCGATCCGAACAAAGCAATGATGTTTGACGACCAACCGGCCAACCTAGAAACGGCCGCGTCCATGGGAATGAAGACGGTACTCGTTAACCGCAGCGACATCACCGCGCCAACCACTACCTACGCCACCAGCGAGCTAACGCAGTTTCTTATCGGCCTAAAATCCGCCTCATAAAAACCAGCTCAGCAGCCACCGTAGTGACAACAACCGCACTCTCGCAGTGCGGTTGTTATGTCATTGTGCGCCAAAGTGTATACATTATTCAAATATATCGATAGGATGTTAAAAAAATGTCACTTGATTGACACCTTGACCAGATAAAAACAACAAAGGAACAGGGAATGTCCTTAATCTCACTGAGAAATGTCGCCATCGCTGGCGCACTGCTGAGTAACGTCGTCATGGCACAGGAACGCTGGCAAGATCACACCGTTTTTCAGATCAACAAGGCGAAGCCTAGGGCCAGTTTTTTTGGTCATACTTCATCAGAGGCAGCCCTGTCTCAGGCACAAGTAGATAGCCCTAACTACCTTAGCTTGAATGGCAACTGGCCATTTCACTGGGTAGAAAAGCCCGCGAATGCACCTGCGGATTTCTACCTCCCCAAGTTTACCCCCGAGAACTGGTCGGAGATTCACGTACCCGGAAATTGGGAGTCACAAGGTTTTGGCCACGCCATCTATCTGGATGAACGCTACCCTTTCACCACCAGCTGGCCAGATGCCCCCACCGACTACAACCCCACCGGCTCTTATCGCAAAACCTTTACCCTCCCCAGCAACTGGCAGTCGCGAAAAGTATGGCTGCACGTCGGCGCTGCCCGCTCCGCCTTAACGGTGTACGTCAATGGTAAAGAGGTGGGATACAGTCAGGGGGCAAAAACGCCAGCGGAATTCGACATCAGCGACTACGTTACCGAAGGAGATAACCTACTGGCGTTTCGCATTATGCGATGGTCTGATGCCAGTTATCTGGAAAGCCAAGACATGCTTAGGGTCACAGGCATTGAGCGAGACGTTTATCTCTACAGCACCCCCAAGACCTATTTGGCCGACATCGATGCCAACGCAGAGCTTAATAAGAACTTCTCAAAGGGCACAGTTAATTTGGGCATAACGCTGCGCAATGAAGACCAGCAAGAGGCCAACTACAGCGTAATCACCAAACTGCTGGATCCCCGTTTAGGGATGAAAACCGTCTCCTTTAAGCGCAGCCAACTCACCATCAAGGCAGGCGCTCCCAATTCCCAGCAGATAAAACACCAGATTGACGCCCCAGCCCTATGGAGTGCCGAAACGCCAAACCTCTACACCCTGCTGGTAAGCGTTGTCGACGCCGAGGGTCAGGAGATCGAAGCCACCACTCAGCAGATAGGCTTTCGCCATATCCAGATACAAAACAGTCAGCTATTGGTGAATGGCAAGGCGATCACCATTCGAGGTGTTGACCGCCATGAGACGGATCCCTATACCGGGCATGTGGTAAGTCGAGCACGGATGGAGCAAGACATCCGGCTAATGAAGCAAAACAACATCAATGCGGTGCGCACGGCCCATTACCCCAATGACCCCTACTGGCTAACACTGACCGACAGATACGGGCTCTATGTGGTGGGCGAGGCCAATATTGAGTCGCACCCTCTGGCAATCAGTGAGGATACACAAATTGGCAACGAGATGAGCTGGTACCCGGCGCACCTTGAGCGGGTAAAGCGCATGGTCGAGCGAGATAAAAACCACCCGTCAATCATCATCTGGTCCCTTGGCAATGAGGCGGGTCACGGTCAAGTGTTCGAGCAGATGTATGACTGGGTGAAGCAGCGAGATCCCAGTAGGCCAGTGCAGTACGAGCCTGCAGGTTTGGCCCGTTACACCGACATATTCTGCCCCATGTACCCCTCCATCGAGCGTTTGGAGAAGTTTGCTGCCAACAACCCCGACCGCCCCGGCATCATGATCGAGTACGCCCACGCCATGGGCAACTCTGTCGGCAACTTAAAAGAGTACTGGCAAGTGATCAACCGCTACCCTGCCCTGCAAGGCGGCTTTATCTGGGACTGGGTAGACCAATCTTGGGAACGCACCAATGATAAAGGCCAAACCTATCTGGCCTACGGTAAAGATTACCATCCCGACCTTCCTACCGACGGCAACTTCTTAAATAACGGCCTGGTGGATCCTCATCGCAACCCGCACCCTCACCTAGCCGAGGTTAAAAAGGTGTATCAGCCGTTTCGCTTTATCCAAACTCGCCAGGGAACGATTGAGCTGAACAACCGCTTTGATTTCATCTCGAGCTCATCCTATGCATTCTATTGGCGACTCCAGCGAGATGGCGTCACTGTCGCCACAGACAAATTAGCCGTGCCAGACACCCCTGCGGGCGCAAGCTCGCTTCTCACCTTGCCCGCCGCCGCGCTCGCGACCGCAGGCAATGGCGACTACGTACTGACGCTGGAAGCTCGCCAAGCCATCCCGTCATTTGGGCTGGATACCGGCCACCTGATTGCCTGGGATCAGTTTGAGCTCAAACGCAAAACCCTGTCACCGGTGATGCCAACTGAGGGCAAGCCATTGTCCTACCAAGCCGGTCAATTCAGTGCCAATGGCCTGCAAATTGGATTTAACGAACAAGGCTGGCTTAATAACATCACAATCGATGGCCAGCCGCTACTCACTGCGCCTCTGGTGGCGCAATTTTGGCGTCCACCAACGGATAACGATCTGGGCAATCAGATGGTGGAGTGGGCCGATTTTTGGCGTCATGCCGCCTCGGAGTTGGTGTTAGAGCGCCAATCCGATGAAGCCCATGACGGAGGCCATCAATTCCGCCGTTTCTATCACCACCCTCAAGGCATATCCCTTGAAGTGCGTTATCTGCTTGCCGGTGATGGTCGCCTTGAGATCGAGCTGATGCTGGATGCAGACCCAGCACTGCCAAAACTGCCGAAATTCGGCCTGACCACGGAGCTTGAATTCCCCTATCGCTTCCTTAGTTGGTATGGCCGCGGCCCCGAGGAGAACTACTGGGATAGAAATTCCGGCAGCGCCATCGGCCGCTATGCACTGCCGGTGGACGATGCCTGGCATCGGTACAGTCGCCCTCAGGAGACCGGCCTTCGCACCGACCTTCGTTACGTGGCCCTGCGAAATCAGCACGGGTTAGGCTTAATGGCCATCGCCCAAGGCCCCCTGCAAAGCAGTGCTTGGCCCTTTGCCCTTGCAGAGATCGATTACGACCCTACCAAAGATGGCAGCGAGTCCGCTTCCGGCCTAGTACCGGTGACCAGCAAACACGGCGGCGAAATCGCCCTTGCTAATTCAGTGACTTGGAATCTGGATTATCGCCAGATGGGGGTTGGCGGCGACACCTCCTGGGGACGCCCGGTGCACGAACAGTTCACCCTAAACCCAGGTAAACACCGATTTACCCTGATCCTAGTGCCTCTTCGAGCCGGCGAGGATGCCAGTAAGCACTATCGATAAGTGATCGTCAAAAACAATAATCAGTAAAGGAAAACTCACCATGGACGGTAGCACCTTGATTCAGGGCGGCATCTTTTTGCTGCTCACCCTGAGCGTTGCCCTTTTTACCTATCTTAAGTGTCGTCATGCACCGCGAGATACCAACGACAGTAGAGACTACTTTCTCGCCGGTGGCGGCCTCTCTTGGCTGGTGGTTGCCGGTTCAATGATGATGACCAACATCAGCGCCGAACAGATCGTCGGCATGAATGGCGCCCAAACCCTACTGATCGCTTGGTGGGAGATCGCCGCAGCCATCGGCATCGTCATTCTGGCGAAATGGCTTATCCCCATCTACTACCGTTATGGCTGCACCACCACCACCGAACTGCTGGAGCGCCGATATCAAGATAAAGGCATCCGCGCCCTGGTATCACTGCTGTTTATGGCTGGCTACATGTTTATTTTGCTGCCAACGGTGCTCTACACCGGCTCACTGTTTATGGTGTCGATGTTTGATATCCAGTTCAGTGTGTTAGGGTTGTCCCCCGTGCTTTGCATCGCCATGTTCTTTGCCATCAGCGGTGCTGCCTACGCCATTTTTGGCGGCTTACGAGCCATAGCCATCTCAGACAGCCTCAACGGCATCGGGCTGCTGGCATTGGGTGCCATCGTCACGGTGTTGGCACTGGAAGCCATCGGTTGGGACTTAAGCGGCATACCGGCAGAGCGGTTAACCTTAATCGGCGCACCGGACTCTGAGATTCCCCTCTCCACCTTGTTCACCGGCATGCTGTTTATTCAGATCTTCTATTGGGGCACCAACATGGTGATCACCCAGCGAGCGTTGGCGGCCAAAAGCGTAAAAGAGGCTCAAAAAGGGCTCTATCTCACCGCAGTGTTTAAGCTGCTGATTCCATTAATCGTTGTGCTGCCCGGTATCGTCGCCTTTAAACTCTACGGCGACATCGGTGATGCCAGTTATGGCCGTTTGGTGGCGGACATCTTACCGGCGCCACTTTCCGGTGCCTTTGCGGCGGTGATCTTTGGTGCGGTGCTCAGCTCTTTCAACTCCTGTCTAAACTCCGCCGCCGCCCTGTATACCTGCGACATTCACCATAACTACATCGATAAAAACGCCTGCGTAAAGCGCATCGGCACACGCACAGCACTGGTGTTTACCGTGGTTGCCGTGGCACTGGTACCGGTATTTGCTGGCGCCGACAGCATCATCAACCTGCTGCAGCAGCTCAACGGACTCTACTCAATGCCCGTATTAGCCGCCTTCATCTGTGCGCTGGTATTTCGCAATGTCCACCCCATTGCCATTAAATTGGGCATGGTGTTTGGGGTATGCCTCTATGCCATCTACACCTTCGTGGGCGACCCTTTAGTACTGCTAGGCGTGAACGAAACGCCGCTGCACTTTATCCATAATATGGGCATCACTTTGTGCGTAACCGTTGTTTTAACACTATTATTTAGTAAGTTACTAGGTGGCCAGCCGCAATCTCAACTCCAGGCACAAGGACAGTAGATGGACTTGAAACACAACGAGCAGCCCCATCGCCGCTACAACCCATTAAGTGGCGATTGGGTACTGGTCTCCCCGCACCGAAGCAAACGCCCCTGGCAAGGAGCACAGGAGAGTGCCGCGGCGATTCCCGACGTGGAACACGATGCCAACTGCTACCTCTGCCCCAATAATCAACGCATAAATGGTGAGCAGAACCCTAACTACGATGGCCCCTTTGTGTTTCGCAATGACTTTGCGGCGGTGGCCTCACCTCAATCACCATCTGACCGTTATGGCCGCAATACGGCCTTTCAGTCACAAAGTCGCCTGTTTCAAAGCCAACGCGCCGAGGGAGAGTGCCGGGTACTGTGCTACTCCCCCCATCACAGCCAAACACTGGCCACCATGGCGGAAGCTAAGGTGGTGGAAGTAGTAAAAATGTGGCGGCAACAGGCACAGGAGCTGCGTCAGCACTATCCATGGGTGCAGATTTTTGAGAATCGGGGTGAGATGATGGGCTGCTCCAACCCCCATCCCCATGGGCAGATCTGGGCCGTAAATCACCTGCCCACACTCGCGCAGCGCACCGATGCCAACCTCGAAGCCTACAGCAAGCAGCATCAATCCAATCTGCTGCTGGACTACCTGAAGCAGGAGCTAACGCTTAAAGAGCGCATCGTGTTGGATAACGACTATTGGACCGTCTTGGTGCCCTACTGGGCGGCTTGGCCCTATGAAACCTTGCTGTTGCCAAAGCGCCACATAGCCCATTTGGACGGTCTTGGGGACGATGAAGCCGTACAGTTAGCCAGCATTTTGCAAGGGCTGCTGATCCGCTACGACAATCTGTTTAGATGTTCATTTCCCTTCTCCATGGGTTGGCATGGGGCCCCAGGGGCCGATCGAAATGGCGCCCATTGGCAGCTGCACGGCCATTTTTATCCGCCACTGCTTCGCAGCGCCACGGTGCGAAAGTTTATGGTTGGCTACGAAATGCTCTCTGAATCCCAACGGGACATCACCCCGGAGCAAGCAGCCCACACTCTCAGGTCGCTGTGCTCAACTCACTACTCCATGGAGAGGAAATGATGTTATCCCTTACCGATGCCTTTGTTTTGGAGTTCGGCTATGCTCCCTCGGCCATTTATCAAGCCCCTGGGCGGGTTAATCTGATTGGCGAGCATACGGATTACAATCAGGGTTTCGTGCTGCCCTGCGCCATCAACTTCGCCACTCAGATCGCCATCAAGCCCCGTCAAGACCATCAATTTATTGCGGTGGCCTGCAACTACGACAACCAGCGCAGTCGCTGGGATCTGGACAAGGCCCAGCCCAGCCATGACGCGCCGTGGTCAGATTACCTAAAAGGGATCACTCAGGTATTGGTCAAGCGAGGATATCGTCTGAGCGGTTTTGATCTCATGGTTCGAGGTGACGTTCCGCTGGGCGCTGGGCTAAGCTCCTCCGCCGCCCTCTCCATCGCCTTTGCCTACGCGCTGAATGATCAGCTGCAGTTGGGATTGTCGGGCCTTGGCTTGGCCCAAGTTGCCCAGCAGGCAGAAAATGAATTTGTTGGCTGCCAATGCGGCATCATGGATCAGCTCATCAGCGCCATCGGCACCCAGAGCTACGCGGCGCTGATCGATTGCCAAAGCCTCAGCTGGCAAGGGATCCCCATCCCAGCGGAGATGGAGCTTTTGATTGTGCACTCCAACGTCAAGCGGGGGCTGGTTGACTCCGAATACAACCTAAGACGGCAACAGTGTGAGCAGGTTGCACGCTTTTTCGGTCACAACTCCTTACGAGGGCTTTCCATCGAAGAGCTTAATGAAGCCCGATCGCAGCTAGACCCTGTGATGTTTCGGCGAGCTCGTCACGTCTTAAGTGAAAACCAACGTGTGCTGGGGTTGGCCGATGCCCTAGTGGCCAACAACCCTGCCGCCATCTCTCAAATCATGCGCAGCTCTCATCAATCGATGGCGGAAGATTTTGAGATCACCGTGCCGGCCATCGACGCCTTAGTGAGCATCATTCACTCGGAAATTGGCGATACTGGCGGAGTTCGCATGACTGGCGGCGGGTTTGGCGGATGCGTTGTTTCTCTGCTGCCATCGGATAAAAAGCAAGCAGTTGTGGACAGAGTTGTACAGGAATATCCCAAAAATTCGGGACTTTATGCTACCTTCTTCAACACGAAAGCCAGTTCAGGAGCCTGTCGTGTCCGTTAGCATTACCTCTTTGCCCGCGTGGGAGCACTACCGCGTTGGCCTACTACCCCGTTATCAACTAGACAATGGTCAGATTCGAATGGAGGTGCTCGCCCTTGGCGGCATTGTCCGAAAGCTCGAACTAAAACGCGATGACGGCAGCTGGCAAAATCTGGTTTTAGGCTGTGATAGCGCCGGCGACTACCTCTCTCAAAAAGCCTGTTTGGGTTCCATCGTCGGCCGCTGGGCCAACCGCATTGCCAACAGCAGCTGTAAAGTCGACGGCCAAACCCTAGAGCTGGACGCTAACCTTTACCCCCATCACCTCCATGGCGGTCTCGCCGGCTTCCACCACCGTGTATTCCAGCTCTGCCCCATTGAAGATGGCCTGCAGCTTAAGCTAACCAGCGCCGATGGCGAAGCCGGATTCCCGGGGAATCTGGATGTGGTGGTGAACTATCGCCTAGACGGTAGCAATTGGAAGGTAGAGATGGCGGCGGAGGTGGACAAGCCCTGCCCGGTGAATCTCACCCAGCACAGCTACTTCAACTTTGGTCATGCGCTCACCGACTACCAACTGGAGTGTCACGCCCCCTACATCGTTCTTACCGACAATGAGGGCATTCCGGTCACTTTGGAGCGCAGCGATAAAAGTCCACTCAACCTCAGTGGCAACGCCCGCATTGGCGACCTGTTTGAGCAGCCCTTGGAAGAGATTCGTCAAGTAGGCGGGCTGGATCACTGCTATCTGTGGACCAACGATGACCGCCAGCTTAAGCCTCGAGTAACGGTCACCGCCCCAACAACCGGCCTGAAAATGACCCTGCATTCTGACCAACCAGGCATGCAGATCTACACCGGCAACCATTTGGGCGGCACCCCAGCCTACGAAGGCCGCTGCTACAAACACCATCAAGGCATCGCATTGGAGCCAGGCCTTTGGCCTGATGCTCCCAATCAGCCTGGTGATACCAAAGGCATTCTTCGGCCAGGGGAGCGTTATCAGCACACCAGTGTGTATCAGTTTGAGCGCATCTAGCCCAAACGAAACAAACGGGGTCGTTACAGGCCCCGTTTTACCATCTGCTCACAGGTGTTGGCATACGCAGACTCGATGCACTGCGTGTCACCACTGAGCGCCTGTTGCCACGCCGCTAGCCATGGCTTTTGTTCCAATTTGCACTGGGTTGCAGATGGCAATTTACGCGTGTCCACCACCGCCATCGATAACCTCCCCTCAAGGGCACGCAGCAGGCGTAGATTTAAGCTATGTCGGTCGGCATACAGGGCACAGTGCTCCCCTTTCCTCTTCACAACGTGAAAAAGCTGCCCAGATTCGCTCTCCAATTTGGCCCGCTTGTGACAGTCGCTTACGCAGTGCTCATCCATCCGTGCCAGACGACAGCCTCGGGTCTGTTGGATAAGACATTGACGGGAAGTCATCAATTTTTGCGGCGCGCTGATCACCGCCCCAAGCTCAAACCCATTGGGCCGCTTAATGTGGCGAACCTGTTTGTCACTCAGCTCCCCAGACACCATGGCTCCTTTAGCCCCTAAAGCTTCGAGCGCTTGCAAAGCGTAGCTGTTGGCCAGATTTAGCTCTGGGCCTGCGATCCAATCAAAACCCAATCTCTGGGCCAGTTCGGCGCAGCCTAGGTTGTTCACCACTAAGGTTCGTGGGCGTAACTGAGCCAACAGCAACTGCAGGCGCTTGTAATCCTCACCAAAGAGGACTGCCGGTAACCAAAGGCCCAGATCTGGCCGTTGATTCAGCGTCGATGCCAGTGAAGTTAGCTCTTGGCTGATGCGAGATGGCAAGCCATAAAAACAATCGATGCCCGCCTTCCCACAGTCGTCGGCAGCAACTGGATCATCCACAATCAGGGTCAGCCGTGCGCTGACCTCGTGTTCAGGATGGCTTAGCTTACTAAGCTCAACCTGAGCCCCTTGTCTGGATTTAATGGGCACAGCCGCCGCGAAGTCTTCGGTCAAGGTTGCGATGTCGGCAGCCATATGCGCCATCAGTTCGGTCTTATCTTGATACAATCGCTGCTTAATCTGTTTAAAAGCCACTGAGCCGCCATCCACACCCAACTTGTTGGCCCGATGATAGGGTGCGAAATCCATTGGATTATCAATGAACATCTGACTTCCCAGCTCTCCAGTCAGATAGTCGGCACTAAAGTCGCGGTTAAACACCTGATAGAGTGCCTCTTTATCCTTTGACGCCGTGTTTCCCCCATCGAAACGATCGATCTGCTGTCGCCACTGCTTTACCACCTGATACACATAATGAGGCTTTTTAATTCGGCCTTCGATTTTGAGGGAATATGCGTTGGCGTCAGCCAACTGAGCGACCGATTCAAAGGCGCAGTTATCTTTCATATTTAGGGGGTAGCGATGGCCCGCTTTGGTCTGCTGATACGCATCGCGGCAAGGTTGACTGCAGCGGCCTCGGTTTCCGGAAGAGCCCGATTGCCACGAGCTCATTAAGCACAAGCCAGACACGCTGACGCAATAGGAGCCGTGGACGAATACCTCTGTGTCCATCTGTTGCGACTTGGCATAGTTACCCAGTTCGGCGATCTCAGATAGGCTGAGCTCTCGGGACAGATTCACCCGCTTCACCCCAAATTGCTTCAGCAGAGCCATCTGGCCAACGTTGTGGGTGTTCATCTGAGTTGATGCGTGCAGTTCAAACTCGGGGAAGTGGCGTTGAATCAGGAGCAGCGCCCCCAGATCTTGAACAATCACGCCATCAACCGCAGTTTGATACAACTGGCTGAGCGTTCGAACAAATGCGGGAATCTCGGTTTCCAGCACCATGATATTGAGAGTGACAAACACCTTAACCCCACGCCCGTGAGCTAATGGCAATATGGCGTTGAGATCGTCCAGCGAAAGGTTTTGGGCACGATTTCTCGCATTAAACCGCCCAAGACCGCAGTAGATGGCATCAGCCCCTGCCGCAATGGCAGCCTTGATGGACTCCAGATCCCCTCCTGGAGCCAACAGCTCAAACCGTGATGCCATAAATCCACCCTCAATAAAAAAGGGCGCATACTACCAAATTCATCCTAAAGCTGTCGAAGACAACGGCCTAGATTAACAATCTTGTCGGCCAGCCACAGCAAAACGAACAGGGCATCGCACCCGTGACCGCTGCCATCACGCATTCAACCTGCTAACACCGTCAAAGAGAGCTTATTCCCCAAAAAAATAGCCCGAGGGACTCGGGCTAATCTATTTAGGCATGAACAACCGATTGGGATTTTAGGAGGTCAACGCCGACATCGCCTGTTCAAAACGGTCGGTTCTATCGGCGAGGCCGTTGACGCCACCGTTGATAAGCTTGGTGATGATAACGATGTTATTGGGATCACCACTGCTGCCGCCATCGGCATAACGATTAATATTCCGGCTTTGCCAATACCAGCACGCTGAGCCGACCGCCAGTTCCATGTGATTAGCAATCAGATCCGGCTGGCTTACCACATCGGTGCCTGTATCGGAGGCAAAACGTCGATAGTTGTCTTTGCCCGTCAGTTGAATGAAACCTCGGCCTCGATAACGCCAGCCGTCGCCGCTGGACTCACTGCCATTGCCCATTCGATCGGCATAGACCCGATTGGCGATCTTTTCCGGCTGACGGGCGTACGCCTCAGCCAAAGCGTCCGTTGGAAAGTACTTACCAAAGGTCGATTGCAGCGCAGTCGCGCTGTAATTCAGGTTTTCCGTGGTGGCAAGAAAACTCATGGACTCATGGCCAACCTGAGCTAAAAAATGCGCCTGACGCCGCGTGCCAACGATCTGATAACGGGGCAACACCTCATTCAAAGCGGCGCAAAGGTCGTCCACACGCTGTGAGCGGAGTTTAGGCACCGCTCGCATTAACAATGGCGGGGTTAGTTCAACGAAATCGGACGAAGAGACACTGGGGCGATTTTGAGGCGAGCTCACTGTGGCAATCTGCTCTTTCGCTGGCGCTTGCTCTGGGGGCAGGGTCAGCTTCTGGCCAACAAATATCTGATTGGGATCGGCGAGATGATTTAATTCAACAATCTGATTTACCGCCTGCAGCGAACCAAGCTGTTCTTTAGCGATGGATGACAGGGTATCTCCGGGCTTTACTGTGTAGATCATGGCAACGCTCCTTGTTGTGAGCGCTAAGTATGGTGCGAATGGGCGCAGGCCTCTCAGGGGAATCTCTGAAATCTACGTAAGATTATGCGACTTATGATTCGTTTACGCGCCACCAATACTGAATCTCAACCTGAACCTAAGCTAAACCAACCCCCAATTTCATTTAATTTCACTTGGTATTTTAATGGGCTATGTTTACCGTTGTTGCTTTTCATCCACCCTCGATTACCGCTCCTGTTGTTTGAAATGGGGCGACGCTTCCATCTAATGGAGAGTTCATGGATATTCAATCCGTTACCGTGCCGGCCTTTGTCTCTTTCACACTGGCGATCATTGTGTTGTTCGCTGGCAAAGCCCTGACGCTCAAATACGCGATTTTGCAAAAATACAGTATTCCAGAGCCGGTTGTGGGCGGCTTTGCCTGTGCCATCGTTGTTGGTCTGGCGTACTACCTGTTCGATTATCAGTTGACCTTTCAATTGGAAGTGATGGATTGGCTGCTGGTGTACTTTTTTACTGGAATTGGCCTACGCGCCGACATTCAAACCCTGCTAAAAGGCGGAAAGCCACTGCTTATTCTGTTGGTGCTGGCCTCCAGTTACATTGTCCTGCAGAACGTGTTGGGAATGAGCGTGGCCTCCCTATTTGGGCTAGACCCTCGAGCGGGATTGATGTCTGGCTCAGTCTCTCTAACCGGCGGTGTGGGCACCACCATGGCGTGGGCACCCACCTTTGTCCAAGAGCTGGGTATTGCAAACGCCACCGAGTTGGGGGTGGCCTCGAACACCTTAGGCTTGATTGGTGCCTGCTGCATCGGTGGCCCCATTGCCGCGTTTCTGGTTAAGCGCCATAACCTAGAAACCAGTCACAATGACGATCTGACCATCGGTACTCGTCACAATGAAGCGGCCCGAAACATCAGCGTTAACTATTTCGGCGTACTGCGTGCCTGGTTGTGGCTTAACGTCTCGATGATTTTAGGCTACAGCCTTAATGAATCCCTTGAAGCGGCCGGGGTGAAGCTGCCTCTGTTCGTCGCGTGTTTGCTGGCGGGTATCGCTTTAGGAAACTTCGGCCGCTGGTTATTAGGCCGCCTCAAAAATCCAACCCTTAAAAACTACGCCGACGACGCGGAGCATGGCCTCACGCTCATCTCCGACATCTGTTTGGGGATGTTCTTAACCATGGCGCTGATGAGCCTGCAGATCTGGAAACTGGAGGGCAGTTTTGTCTACATCTGTACCGTGGTGGGCTTACAGGTTTTGATGTCGGTCTGTTTCACCCTGTGGGTGGTATTTCGAGCCATGGGCAAGGATTATCAGGCGGCGGTGATCTGCGCCGGTTTTGGCGGGGTTACCTTGGGCTCTACCGCGACGGCCATCGTTAATATGCAAGCGGTCACCCAGCAGTACGGCGCCGCAAGGCAAGCCTTTATCGTGGTGCCTCTGGTGTGCGGTTTCTTCATCGACATTGTCAACGCCATCGTCATTAACACCATGATCGGCTTCTAATCAACAGGCTCAGCCATCGAGGCTGAGCCTTATTTTTCAGGGTTTATCTAGTCAACCAAATAGATTTCAGACACCTGTTCAATGCTTGGCTGACTCATGTAGTTGTCTCGCTTACCCCGCACCACCAGCGTCTGCTGCAGCAGTTGAGGGTTCAGTTTGGGGCTAAACTCACCGCGCTGGTCGGCCTCAAGTTTGATTAACAGCTCACTGTTACCATCTTCGAGTTTTAGCCCATAGACATCGTTTACCGCCTCGGTAATGACGCCATAGACCAGCACCTGTTGTCCACTTGGCAACGCCCGAGCTTCGGTGATGCTTAGGGCCTGCTCCGGTACCCCGCCGGGAGCGGGGTCAACGGGCTCTGTCATCGACAGGGTATCGATGGCGGTAACCGACTTCACCCCAGGTAGGTTCGCATAGCGCTGCTTCTTACCCTGCACGCGGATCAGCGCCCCCACAATATCGGCGTTATTGTTGGGGCTATACTGAGCTCGAAAGGCCGAAGGCAGCTGCACATTGATTGACCCCACCCCAGATTCATCGGTCAACTCGACCGCATACACACTGTTAAAGGGTGCAGACACCACCCCAACCATATCCACCTTCGCCCCCTCTTCCAGTGACAACACCTCATTGACTGACTGGTATGGCTGGGCAATCGCCATCTCATTAACGTATTCAATGCTCGGACCGGACATGTAACTGTCACGTCGACCGCTAACAATAAGCGTCTTTCCAATCAACTCAGGGTTATTTACAGGGCTGAATTCAGCCCGATACTGGCTTTCCAATTTGACGTTGATGGTCACGCTATTATCGCTGCTGTCCGCCAGCAGCAGGGCATATTCCCCATTGAGCTCTGCGGTAATGACGCCTGAAACTCGCACCTCAGTGCCCTGCCCCAATGCCAATGCCTGAGTGACTGACAGGGTACCCGTAGGCGGCGTTGGATCGCTAGGATCGCCACCGTTGTCACCACCAGGCCCCGATGATGCCCCATAAGCGCCAAATGCGAATGTTGAGCTGTCCCAAGGGTTGTAGCTTCCCGACGGCTGACTCCAGGGCTGACCGTTATCAGGGTCGTCTTGCTCTACCGCCACCATAGGCGATGGCGTTGGCTCTCCAGCAGGATGGGCCACACTGCCAAACTCGGTGTAACTTTCAGGCGTTGCCAACCAGTTAATGATGTTGACTGCCAGCACCGACGCATGGCCGGGGTCAGTCCAACCAGGATAGGTCTTCTTGCTGTTGCCATTGTCCTGACGCTTGTATTTGGGGCTTGCGTCCTCAATGGGGGATGAATCGCCAATAAAGGCCGCTTTACCCGCGCCGGATTTAGCGATGGCCACATAGGGTCCTTCCGCACGGCCGCCAAGGTAGATGCCGCTGTCTACCGCGTGTCTCCATTTGGTGGGGGTGTCTGAGCTGGAAAAATAGACCAAGCCCTTCGCCTTAGTTTCATCAACGATGGCGAGGGTAGCACCGGCCGCCATTAATATGGGCTCCACCCCTTGGGTCAGTCCTTCGGTTTGATTCGATGGCTCAACCCCGCTGACGCCGGCCTTGTAATCCACACCATTAAAACGAAAACGGATGCCAAAATTCTGTGCCAACCAACCGGCGTTGGCCTGCTGCGGGTTGCGAAGGTCACCGTAGGCACCGCCCAGATTGTATTGACTTAACGCTGAGCGGTTGTAGCCATTAAACACCTCGGTGGCATCCCAGGTATTGAGATTGCGATCCGCATTGTAATGATCGGCGATAAAGAAGATCCCTTTACCCGCAGCAACAAATTGCTCAAGGGCGGCGTACTCCGTTTGGGTAAAGGGGCGATTGGTTTCCGCCAACACCAATACATCCGCTTCGGCGATGGCGCTGTAGGTGATGATCGCTTCGTTTCCTTGGGCGTTTGGCTGGTTCAGATCGTCAACGTAATCGATAACGCCATTGCCATTAAGGTCAACGCCGCGATACTCCTTAACTCGATAGCCTTGAGTCACCAGCGCATCGGCGAAATCTGAAAATGCGCCATCAATAACCCAATCCGCATTGCCTTCGGTTCCACCGTGGGAGACATCAAACAGAACGGTTTTGCCATTACTCTGCCCTGCTTCCGGGGCTTTTTCTGGGGCAGGATAGTTCCAGCCATAGGCTTGAGCCTGGGCTGTGACCAGCAGCCCAACTAGGGGTAATAGTGAGTAGTTTTTCATCTGGAAATTCCTTATTCCTTTGATTTGATTACTCATCGAATTGATAAGCCCTAGCAGTAAAACCCAGCCATATGAACGCGATACGACAAAATTGTGTCACAGCCAATGGAAGTTTTTGCCGGAAAGCTCCTTGGCTTCACGTCATCTAAGTGACATCAATTTGAGGCGAGTTTGTCACCAAAAGCGGCGAAGTTAACGGCGCAAATCCGCACAAAATAATCGAACCACTTCAAGATGATGGAACCAATATGAATAAGGAATTTCAGCTGCTTTCGGTCAAAGCACTGCCACTGATTTTAGGGACCGTACTGTTCGGCACCGGCTGCAGCAGTAGCGATGACGACCAGCCCAGTGAACAGGCTCAGTTGGCCAACGAGGTGTCTGGATTGATTGACACTGTGAACGGCCACCCTCAATTAACGTCCGAGGAAAAAACCTGGCTTGATGACCAACTAGACCAACTGGCGACTCAAGTGGATGCGGGCAACACCGATGGCATTCGCGGCCAACTTACAGCACTAATCCCGCTGATTAATGGCGATGCCTATGCCGACCTTCGGGTAATGGAAACCACCGACATCCACGCAAATATCACTGATTACAACTACTACTCTGACACCATTGTGCCCAAGTTTGGCCTTGTGCGTACCGCCAGCTTAATCAAAGGAGCAAGAGCGGAGTTATCACAACCACAGAACTCGGTACTGGTGGACAATGGCGATCTTATCCAAGGCAGTCCCATGGGCGATTACATGGCCGCAAAAGGGATAACGAACGGTGAGGTTCATCCAGTCTATCAGGCAATGAATTTACTCAACTACGATGTCGGTAACTACGGCAATCATGAGTTTAACTATGGACTGACGTTCTTGGCAGAGAGTGTCAATGACGCCAACTTTCCCTACATCAGCGCCAACGTGTTTATTGACGACGGTGACGACAACCCAGACAACGACCAACTTAAATATGACGCTTACCACCTGCAGACCAAAACCCTTGTGGATCGCAGTGGCGAAGCCGTGGAGATCACCCTTGGCTACATCGGATTTGTGCCGCCACAGATCATGCAATGGGACAAAAACAACCTTGAAGGAAAGGTGATTGCGAAGGACATCAAAGCGATGGCTGAGCGTTTTGTGCCAGAGATGATTGAGGCTGGAGCCGATCTCATTATTGCTATCCCTCACTCCGGCATCAGCACCGAGGATTACCACCAAACCAAACTCGCTGAGCACTCCAGTTGGTACCTGTCTCAGGTTGAGGGAATTGACGCCATCCTATTTGGTCACTCCCACCTGGTTTTTCCTTCCGATCACTATGCCGATACCGAAGGAGCCGATATCAACGCGGGCACCATCAACGGGGTTCCTGCGGTCATGCCTGGCTATTGGGGAAGCCATTTAGGCATCATCGATTTCTCGTTGGCTCGATATAACGACCAGTGGCACACACTGATGCACAAAGTAAGTGTGCCCGGGGTCATGAACGGCGATGAACCAAGCGTGGCAGCCGATGCGCAAATTTCACACGCGGTTACCTTAGCGCACGATGCCACCTTAGAGTACGTCAATCAGCCCATCGGCCAGTCCGATGATGACATCTACAGCTTTTTGGCGCTGGTGCAAGATGATCCATCGGTGCAGATCGTCTCCGACGCCCAGAAAGCCTATGTCGAGGCGCTTATTGCCACCGACGAAGCACTAAAGCACTTACCGGTCCTGTCAGCCTCAGCGCCCTTTAAAGCCTGCACTCGAGACGGTGACTGCAGCGACGAGTCCAGCTTTGTCACCGTTGCCAAAGGTGCGCTCTCCTTTAAGGCGGCAGCCGACCTCTACCTCTATCCCAACACCTTGGTGGCATTGAAAGTGACCGGTGCCGAGCTCAAAGAGTGGCTGGAGTGCAGCGCTGGCATGTTTAACCAGATAGATCCACACAGTGATGCGCTGCAGCCCTTAGTGGCCTTCGACAGTTTCCCAACCTACAACTTTGATGTCATTGACGGCGTGAACTACCACATTGACCTTAGCGAACCGGCAAAGTACGCCAATGGCTGTGAGTTGATCAATGACGATGCCAACCGAATCAAGAATCTCAGTTTCCAAGGGCAACAGGTATCTGAGTCGCAAGAGTTCATTATCGCCTCTAATAACTACCGAGCCAATGGCGGCGGGAACTTCCCCGGCACCGGCGCCGATCACGTGGTTATCAATGCTCCGGATGCCAACCGAGATATTTTGGCTAACTACATCCGTATTCAATCCGAAGCCAACGGCAGCGTATCACCCAGTGCCGATAATAATTGGCGCTTTGTGCCAATGAACCAGGAGGTAAAGTTAAGCTTCCGAGTACCAAATACAGAGCGAGTGCAGCGTTTTGTGGAAGCTAAGGCCCAATATCCACTGACGCTAAACGGCATTACCAATGCCAATGAGCGCCAATACCTAATGAACCTAGGGAATTAAATCACCCCAGTTAACGGGTCAACTTGAGCGGGCCTAAAGCTCGCTCACCTCTCCCTTTTCTGCGTAGATTTGCCTAATTCTCAATTAAGCATCGCCCATCTAACCCGCGCCATTTCTGTGCCTTACAATTTGCCTCTCACTGTCCCAGTTCCCGTCTACCAGAGATAATAAGAGGCATCACCAATGAAGCGACTTGCGCTGGTTATTACGCTATTAGCTGCCACAAGCCTGCCAGCTGTAGCTGAACAATCCAACCCAATCCACGCACTACCGCCATTGCATCAAGCAGTCATTAAAGGCGACCTAAACAAGGTGAAAGCGCTAGTTGAAGCCGGTGCTGACGTGAATCGCTTAGATGGACTCATGGGCAACGCACCACTGCACATCGCAGCCCAAACGGATCACACCGAGATCCTCACCTATCTGGTGGATCACGGTGCCTTCATCAATTTAATGACGCCACGCTCAGGCCAGTCACCATTGATGGTGGCCGCGTGGTATTCAAAGGGCGATAACATCGATGCGCTGTTTGGTTACCCAGAACTGAATCTGGATCTAACCAACTACCGAGGCGTTAGCGCACAGCAGATGGTTGGGGGCTGGGACCGACACGTCGAGCCCCACGAAGCCAAACTTTACGGGGAGTTGCGGGCACGCTTCGAGCGCAAGCGCGCTCAACAACAGCAGTTGTTGGCGAAGCAGAAAATCTTAAACACCATCGAAAACAAAGCGCTATCTCAATCTCGAAAGCTCGCGATCATCGAAGAGCTACTCCAGCAAGGGCAAGATGTGAATCAGCGTCGTCCCGTGTATTCAGGGGCCAATGATTGGCATACGCCGCTGCTGGTGGCCGCAAGAGAGGGCTATACCGATATCGTCAAATTGTTGCTCAAGCACGGCGCTGATCAAACCATACCCGGTTACCCAATGAACGCCATCGCCTTCCATAAAGCCGGATACATGGGACACCCAGAGATCGTTCAGCTACTTCTGGCTGACTCCAACGCGCCTTTGGTACTCAATGCCCAAGGACCAAACAACGGCTACACCCCGCTGCATGATGCCATCTGGCATGGCAGTGTTGAAGCGGCCAAAGCCTTTATCGATGGCGGTGCCAATCTGGAACTTGAAACCTACGAGGGAGACACTCCTAAACAGTTGGCCGAGCGCTATGATTATCGGCAGATCACCGAACTGCTCAGCCGATAGGCGTCAATACAAAGCGGCCAAGTGCCGCTTTATTTATCAGGTAAGCACATAAACCAGATTCCATTAACTACCGTAATCAAGCACATGAATAATCGATTTAGAGATGTGTGCTCATGCCCTACCACCCCCAATTTCGAGGTCGACGTCAAAAGGCCCGGAACTACGCCCTCTCCCAACAGGAGAGGGATTTTTGTACCCAGATTATTAGTGCCATTGAGCAAGACCCCACCAGGCTCAGCATTGTTGCCGAAAACCTAGCCCATTATAGAAAAATGCAGTTCCTCTCTCGTGGTAAACTGCGCACGCTGGATGAACTTGGCTGGGCGCTGGAGGTGGAAAACAGCCTTGATGCCATTAAGACCATGCTGCTGTCGCCAACCCGCTCAGGGCAAAGGTTAAGGCGATTTCCCTTGCTGTTTCGTAACGTCCTTAATCCGCCGTTACGACCCGAACGTCATTAAGGGCAGCCTCTAGGGTTACTAAAGGCGTAAGGGACAAGCCTGACTGGTTCAAACTGCGGTTTTTCTGTGGTTGTCTGAATGCAGTACAACCGTTAAGGTGTCTGGGATTATTTTAAGGATTAAAAGACCCCCTCGCCCATGCAGCATGACCCAAGAATTGAACTGACCGACGCCAATGATCTGGTATCCATGTTTCACCAGACTTGCGCCACCTATGCCGACAAACCCGCATTCAGTGCCCTAGGAATCACCCTAAGTTTCAAAGAGTTTGAGCAGCACACTCAAAACCTGGCCGCTTACCTGAAAAGTACCGGGCTGCAGCCGGGCGATCGCATTGGCCTGTGTTTACCCAATCTGTTGCAGTTCCCTATTGCCGCCTTCGCGGCCCTGCAAGCAGGCTTAGTTTTGGTTAACACTAACCCACTGTACAGCGCGAGGGAGATGCGCCACCAGTGGAGTGACAGTGGCATCAAAGCGCTGGTGGTGCTTGATACGCTTGCAGAGCAAGTGGGCAGTATTTTGGACGACACCGACATTAAAACGGTGATCACCACGGCCGCCACCGATTTTCACCAGCCATCCGCGACCAACGACCAACTGCCTTGCAGCATCCGTTTTATGGATGCCTTAACGCAAGGCGCCTCCCTCGCCCGCAATCCGGTAACACTGACGGGGCTGGATCTGGCGGCGCTACAATACACCGGAGGCACCACCGGCATCGCCAAAGGGGCCATGCTGTCCCACGCGAATCTCCTTGCCAATGCCCACCAAGTGGTGGCCCGACTTGGGGATACCTGTCGCCCCGGCGAAGAGATCTTCGTGGTGCCGCTGCCCCTGTATCACATCTATGCGTTTACAGTGAATTTGATCGTATTTTTCGCGCGCGGGAGTCATAACGTTCTTATCCCGAACCCGCGCGATCTGCCTGGGTTCGTAGAGCAGATTAAGCCGTTTAAATTCACGGGTATGGCTGGATTAAATACCCTGTTTATCGGCCTGTGTCGTCTGGACAGCTTTAAGGCATTGGACACCAGCGCCTTAAAATTGACCATCTCCGGCGGCACAGCACTGACAAAAGGCGCTGCCGAGATCTGGCAACAAACCACAGGATGTACCGTATCAGAAGGCTACGGCCTATCGGAAACCTCACCGGTAGTCTGTCTAAATCCGGTGGGCCAAGAGAAGCTTGGCAGCATCGGCCTGCCCTTGAACGATACCGAAGTGAAGCTGGTGGATGATCTGGATAATGATCTGCCAAAAGGCGCAACCGGTGAGCTGTGCATTCGCGGCCCTCAGGTGATGCAAGGCTATTGGCAACAACCTGAGGAGACCGACAACGTGATGCTCGATGGCGGCTGGCTTAAAACCGGCGACATCGCCACCATCGACGATGCTGGCTTTGTCTCCATCGTTGATCGTAAAAAAGATCTTATCATCGTGTCCGGTCAGAACGTCTACCCCAATGAGATCGAAGAGGTGCTAGGTCTCTACCCCGGCATCATTGAAGCGGCGGTTGTGGGCGAGCCGGATGCCGTTAGCGGCGAAAAAGTGCTGGCTTATGTGGTGGCAGAGCAGGAGCTGGACGTGGCCGCCATTAAGGCGTTTTGCCGAGAACGTCTAGTACGCTATAAGATTCCGCGAAAGTTGATTGCCGTGGAGGCCCTACCCAAGTCTGCCGTGGGGAAAATTCTGCGCCGAGCGCTTCGCGCCCAATAACAAAAGCGGGCCCTCTGGGGCCCGCTTCTTTAACGCTGGATGAGACTTAGCACCACTCGGTGGGCATCCGGTAAACTGTGCTCTTGCATCTGCCAACCATACTGCTCCACCAGCTTTCGGCACAGCTTCAAACCCAGACCAAACCCTAAGTCGGCGCCGCCGGCTTCACTAACCTCATTGGATACGGTAATCACATTACCCAACTGCACAATCGCGACCTGCCCTTCGGCGGTATGCTGATAGGCATTTCGAATCAGGTTAGACAGCGCAATACGGCATGGAGTCTTGGCCAAATTGAGGGTGATTGGGTCAACGCTGATGCTGACCTCAACCCCTGGCTTTTTCAGGTAATCCAGCTCCAGCGCAATCTGCTCTATAAATTGATCCAGCTGCACCGGCTCATTGGCCTGTCGCCCTTTGTCTCGGCTCATCCACAATAGCGTCTCGGTCAGATCGCTCATGGTTCGAACCGCCCGTTCAATGCGCTGCTGCACCACCGCTTGCTTACTATTCGGGTCAGTGGTCAATTTCGCCAGCACGGCGCTGTTAGCCCGAATCACCGTAATTGGCGTACGCAGTTCATGGCTGGCATGGCGTAAAAACTCCTGCTCTCGCTGAACGCTCTGCTGAACCTGCTCAAAACTGCCTTTGATTATCCCTGCCAGTCCATTGAGCTCTCGGTAGTGAAAATCTGGTGTGCTGTTTTCTACTGACTCAGGCCCCAACCCTTTCGCCCAGTCACTGAGCTCCACCATGGGCTTGGTGATCTGGCGAATCAGCAGCCAAATCACCATGGCAAACAAGGCGATACCACCAAATCCAAAGGCCACAATCACCCAGAAAGGATCTGGCCCAAACACCATTACCTTGTCTTTCTCCTCAGGGGTATAATCCTCCGGCCTGAGCGTCATCGACACATAGCGAGTAACGCCATCGTCTCCAGGTACCATCACCGCAAACACCCCAAGGCTTGGGCCGTCAAAAACGATATTTTTTTGAAAATCTTTGTAGAGCAAATAGGGTGTGCTTGGCTTAGACAGAAACTGCTGTACCTCCGCCGGCATCTGCTCCCAATCATCACTGATGTAAAACCCCATCAATTGACCTCGACGCTTGCCCTGCTCCTCCAACAGTTCCGCAGTATCGATCATGGTGCCGGTTTGAATAAAATCCATGCCACCAATGAAGTAGTTCATCGCCACAGAGGAGAGAGTAACCGACACCAGTACGCCCAATAAGAACAACACGGTGATGACGTAAACCCTAAGGCTATTAAATCGCTTCATCCTCTCCCCTTAAGGCAAACCCGAAACCGGTAATGGTTCTTATCAGCGGCCCCTCCACCTCAACCTGCTTACGCAGTTTGTGCAGATGCACTTTCAAGCTATTGCTGTCTGGCGCTTCATCGCCCCACACCCGCTGCAGCAGCGCCTCGCGACTGATGGCATTGGGGCTTTGACGCATCAAGGCCTCCAGAAGCTTAAACCCCGTTGGCGTAAGCTTAAGAATTCGTTCACCTCGCGCGGCGGTTTTACGCTCCAGATCCAGTTTCAGGCCCTGTGCACAGATGGTGGTAGCCTGACCGCTACGTCGTTTGGATAAGGCGCATACCCGAACCAGCAGCTCCTCCATCGCAAATGGCTTCACCAGATAATCGTCGGTACCCGCCCCAAAGCCATTGACCTTGTCATCTAGACTGTCTCGGGCGGTAAGCATCAGTACCGGCGTATCGTTGCCATCGGAGCGCATGTACTGACACACCTGAATGCCATCCATCTTAGGCAGGTTCAGATCCAGCACAATGACGTCATAGGAATTGGCCTGAATCAGAGAGAGTGCCGCCACGCCATTAGCGGCGTGGTCGCACTGTATTGACTCCAACTCTAGGTAATCTATCAATGACGTGGCGAGGTCAATATCGTCCTCAACCACCAATAGGGTTAACACGCTGTTCGTTCTCCACCATCGAGTCTGAAGATGGCCACAGCCGTTTCAAAAGGGCTTTCAGCTCCTCTTGAATCATCAGCAAGGCCGGAATAAGTACCAAGGTAATCACAGTGGCAAACAAAATACCATAGGCCAACGACGCCGCCGCAGGTCTTAGGAATTGCGCCTGCATGGACGTTTCACCCAGCAGCGGTAACAAGCCAACAAAGGTGGTGATTGAAGTGAGCAGCACCGCCCGAAGACGACCAGTACAGGCCTGTGAGATCGCCCCTGGAACCGCGAGCTGCTTGCGCAGTTCATTGTATCGTGAGACCAGCAATAAACTGTCGTTCACCACCACACCGCTAAGGGCCAAGATGCCGTTTAACGACAGAATGCTCACGGTCAAATCATGGGTCCAATGCCCCAAAATAGCGCCGACAATGCCAAAGGGGATGGCAGTCATGATCAACATGGGCTGTATGTAGGAACGCAGGGGCACCGCCAGCAAAATGTAGATCGCCAGTAGCGCCATCACAAACATCTCTATCATGGAATCGCTGGATTCCTGCTGCTCTTCCGCTTCACCCGCAAAGTGAATTTTCAAGCTTGGGTATTTCGCTTTAAGCTCAGGCACCAGATCCCGCTGCAACTGTGCCACCAATTCATTGGGGGCAATCACGGTTTTATCCACACTGGCGCTGACGTAAATGGCACTTTGGGCGCCGATTCGGGTGCGCTCAGCGGTCTCCATCTCTTGGGTAACGGTCGCCACATCGGTCAAAGCAACCACACGGCCATCGGGAGCTCGAAGCTTGGCGGCATTGACGTCCGATAGGGTCTGTCGCTGCTTCTCTGGGTAACGAATGCGCACTTTGACTTCATCTTTACCCAGTTGATAACGCTGGACAATCTCACCACCAAACAGCTGCAAAATCTGGCGGGATAGATCCGAGGTACTAAACCCTAACGCCCGCCCCTGTTGCGTCAACGCAAAACGAAATTGAGGCTGCTTAGCGCTGAGGTTATCGTCGATGCCACTGACACCTTGAGTTTGCCCCAACACCTGACGAAACTCCGCGCCAACCTGGGCCAAGATCTCCAGGTCGCTGGCTTTCAGTTCCACTTTAAAGTCATCGGGACCGGCGAAGCTGGTTTCAAAGCTGAGTTTTTTAACCCCTTCAGGGTTACCCGCCAGCTGCTGCCACTTTCGAGCAAATTCATTACTGCCATAGGCGGCGTCTTTGGATAACTCAATGGTGATGGTGCCACTGCTGTCACTCTCTGCCAGCAGCTGTACCGCAGCCATGCTGCTTTGGCTTGCCTGATATTGATCGCTGAGCGCCTGATCAACCTTCAAGGCCTGCGCCTGAAGCGCCAATAAGTTGTTTTCCATCAAGCCATAGCCAGCGTCGGTTTGCATGGTCACATTGGCGGTGATCACCTCTCCGGGTATGTCTGGGAAAAAGCCAACTTTAACCTTGCCCGTCATCGGCATGCCAATGACCAAAACAAACAGGGTGACAAAGCCCAGCACCACTGCGTAGCGAAGCTTGAGTGCCCAACCAATGGTGGGACGATACACATTTTCAGTAAACCACTGCAGACCCGCATCACAACCATGCTGAATTCGGCTCCACAGCCCAAGCAGCCCAGGACGCACTTTTTTGTGAGTATCCAAATGGGCTAAATGGTTCGGCAAGATAAGCTTGGATTCAACGATGGACAGCAGCAAACAGATGGTCACCACCACCGCAAACTGAGCGAAAATCTTACCCATGATGCCAGCCACATTACTCAGTGCCACAAAGGCCGCCACCGTGGTGAGTACCCCAAACAAGGTGGGTACCGCCACTCGCATGGTGCCGTTGATGGTGCTGTCTAGGGTATCGCCAAACTTGCGCCGTTCGGAGTAGATTGACTCTCCCACCACCACGGCATCATCCACCACGATCCCCAGCGCCATAATAAAGCCAAAGGTGGTCATTTCATTGAGACTAAGCCCCATCCAGTTTTCGCCAAGGAAGTAGAGGGTGCCACAAAATACAAACGGCAGCCCCATGGCGACCCAAACCGCCACCTGCAGATTAAGAAACAGCGCCAACACAATAAACACCAGCGCGATGCCAGTCACGGCGTTTTTCATCAACAGGGATAAACGGTCGGTAATAAAGCCACTTTGATCGTACCAAGTAACCAGTTCGACGTTATCCGGCAGTGCGCCGCGCTGATGCCAGTCTGCGACCACAGCGTTGGCCTGATCCACCAGTCTGGTGACATCACCGTGCTCATCCATCACCAGCTTTAACGCAATCGCTGGTTTCCCATCAAACCGAGAGGTCACAAAGGGGTCATCTTCAAAGCCAAGCTCAATCTTGGCCACATCCCCCAACCGAACCACAGAACCATCGCTGCCGCTTTTCAGAACAATATTGGCAAAGTCCGCCACCCGATAACGCTGCTCAGCGGCCTTCAAACGCACCACCTTGTCGGCATTACGTAAGCTGGTGCCAATGGCGGTTCCTGACTCGGCATTAACCACGTTGGCGATGTCGGTCAGCGTTAGGTTGTAGGCTTGCAACCGAGTTTCATCCACCTCGATGGAGATCATCGGCTCCGCTTTTCCCTGAAACACCACTTCTCGGATGTTGTTCTGCGCCAGCAACTCCACTTTCATCTGCTCAGCCAGCGCTTGCAAGGTGCTGCGATCCGTATCCCCATAGAACTGAACGTTAATGGCGTGCTCTTGAAAACGAGCCTTTTCGATCACCGGGTTCTCAGCATCAGCAGGAAAGTTGTAGATGGCATCCACCTTGGTTTTTACGTCCGTCAGTAAGGTGTCCAGATCGTAGGTGGAGGTCTTTTCAATCACCACTGTGGAGCCATTGGCATTAGACGTTGAGGTGATGCGCTTAATGCCTGAAACGGTCTCCAGCGCATCTTCAATCTTAATGGCAATGCCCTCTTCCGCCTGCTTGGCATCACCACTGTCATAGCTGACCGATACCGTCACATGACTGGGCTCCAGAGATGGGAACCCCTCTTTGCGAATGCTATTAAGGGACATCAAACCCAGAATGATGATCCCCACCAACAGCAAGTTGGCGGCGACCGAGTTGCCCGCAAACCAGGCGATGATGCCATTTTGCTTCGGGCTCATAATCTGTGCTCCTCAACTGGGTTGATGATCATACCTGAGAGGTAGTGGTTTAAAGGCCGCAATACCACTTGGGCCAGTTCATGCTCGGGAACGGGCTTAACATAAACCCACTGGGCATCTTCAAAGACCTTTTGCGCTGCAAACGGCGTAATGCTGTTCTGCTCATTGACCAACCATAGGGTGTTGTCTTGAGAGATTGCCGTTGCCGGCAGTTGCCACAAACCGGACTGCTTTGCGCCAGCAATGGTGGCGGTAACAAAACTGCCAGGATGCAGTGGCTGACTCTGCTCTAGGGGCTTATCCACCGCCACAATCAAGGCTCGTTGTCTGTCGTCAGAGCTAAGATGCTGCTCCATGCGAGCCGCATAGCCCTGCCAGTTGCGATGGCCATCACCACTGGTGAGGGTCACGAGATTCTGTTTCCCCAATTGAAACTGGCCCAGCGCAAACCACTGCTGCTCCGACAGTGGAATTCGCACTTCCATGACCTCGGTACTGTACAACGTGGCCACACTGCCACCCTGTTGCAGATAGGTACCCGGTTGGATGTCGCGGCTGACGATCACCGCATCAAAGGGGGCGCGGATCTCGGTGTTGCTCAGATCCACCTTGGCACTGGCCAGTTGACGCTGAGCTTGCTCTAACGCCGCTTTGGCGGCCTCCAGTTGCGGCTGTCGAAGCACCAGCGGTGAATCAGGCTCTCCCTCCAAGCCCGAGCGTCGCCACTCCTGCTTGGCCTGCTCCCCTTGTCGCTGCTCTTCCAGTAGTGCGAGTTTGGCATCGGCAACCGCTTTTTGAGCGTCGCTGACCTGCTGCTGGTAGCTGGAGTCCTCAATCCGTGCCAATAGTTGCCCCTGTTTCACCCGATTACCGGTGGCAAACTCTGGGGTGAGCTGCATCACCTGACCGCTTATCTGCGCCGCTAAAGTCAACTGATACTGAGGCATGGCTTCACCGTAACCCTCAACGGAAGAAGCATATTGACTCGGTTGCACCCGCTTCACTTCAATGGCCGGATACACAGGTTGCTGTTTCGGAGCACTCACTTTGGCCTGCGCCTGCATCTGGCTGCCGTTGTAGGCGACGGCACCAAATAGGGCAACGCCACAGGCCAGAGTGACAACAACGGATAACATTTTTGGTTTCATGAGGTTACTCCTAGGCCCAGAGCAAGCCCTAAGTCGATTCGATTAACAAGACGGTTGTAGTTGGCCTGCACCAGCTGGCTTTGCAGGTTGAACTGCTGTTGCTGAACGCTGATGAGGTCGACGATGTTCACTAAGCCTTTGCGATATTTATTGAGGTAGTTGTCGGCACTGCGTTCGGCGCTGGCATAAGCCAATTGCAAGTGTTCGGCTTCTTGCTTGAGGTTGCGCTCATTATCCAGAGCCGCCTCCACCTCTAACACCGCCCCCAGTAGCGCTTCTCGATATTTCCAGTAACTTTGAGCGGATTGCAGCTCAGCAATCTCCGCCGCTGCCTTCAATTTGCCTCCTTGATACAAAGGAGCCGTAAGCTGACCGAGTAAGCTCCAAGCCGGACTGGTAAATAGCGCATCTCGCAATGAGTCACTGCCATCGTTTAACGCCGCCTGCAAAGACAGTGACGGCAGCATCGCCTTATAGGCGACCTTGGCATCGTAATAGGCGGCTTGCGTGGTGAAATAGGCACTTTGCAGATCCGGACGACGTCTCATGTCCTGCTCAGGTAGACTCACTAAAGGCAGGGTGACCTCTGGAAAATTCACCCTTTGTGTCAGCTCGAGCTGACTCTGCCCGGTAAGTTGCGCCAGAGTCCGGCGGCTATTGCTTAGCGCCTGCTGATATCGGGCAATGGTGGCTTGGGTGGATTGGGTGTTGGACTTGGCGTTATCTAGCGCTTCGAGATCCCCAAGACCCGCACGATAACGATCAAGGATCACCGCTTCATTATTTTTTAACAGGGTCAGCCTAGCCTGCTCAATATTAAGCAGTTGCTGCTGCTGAACGTAATCAAGATAACCACGAATTACGTTGGCGGCTAACAGGTCTTGCGCCTGCTGCCAACTGGCTTCCGATGAGGCGATCTGCATCTTAGCGGCAGTATCGGCATCCGCCAGCTTTTGCCACAGATCCAGCTCCCAACTGACGGTTAGCTCCGCCGTATGCTCAGTGCCCGCATCGCTGTCTTTGGCTGTCACGCCGGCGCTGACACTGGGCAGACGATTGCCGCGAGTCTGTTTCCGCTGAGCATACACAATCTGAAGCGACAACAGACTTTGCTGTAGTCCAAGATTGGCCTGCTGCGCCTGCTGCAAAATCGCCGTTAACTGCGGGTCACTGACCAACTCCGTTAACAGCACCTCTGAGTCACTGCTGGCCTCGCTTTGCCATTGGGGCAGTTGCGATAAGGCGCTGTCCATCTGCTGCTGATGATCAATCGCCGTCAATGATTGGCAGCCGGCTAGCAGCGACGCCGCCACCGCCAGTGCGACGGCCCCATAAGGAGGTCGAATCCTCATTCCTAGTGCATCCCTAATTTTATCAAGATGTCGGGACTATAACCCTAGGGCAAGTTAACGCCGGGTTAATGCGGTTGGATTGAGGACAAATTCGAGATGAATTCTTGGATCAATCGATTCCAGTCACTAAAAACCGTGACGTTAAATCTGGCTCAGTAGAACTGAATCTGTTTTATCTCGTGGTGGCGGGTCACAAAGTAGAAATTGAGATTCGACTGCTTTAACTGCATCGCCAACGGGCGAATGTCTCGCATGCGAACGTTACGAAGCAGGATCTCTCGACACTCAAATTGGGCCAGAGTTGTCGTTAACTTCTCTACCTCATCTTTGCTGACAAAGGTGTCCATCACCCGATAACCATCAGGCTCAAAGAACAGCTCTAAATATCGATTCTGAAACAGTTGAGGTTGGCCCCAGCTGGCAAAGGAAAGCAGCACTCCAAGGCACACAATGATACCGGCTCTCACCACCTAAGCTCCCTGTGTCGATTCCGATTCATAACGGCAAGTACTTTAGGCCAGTCCCACCATTGTCGTCTAGGAGCTAGCTCCCAGTTTACGCATCCACAACCTCTTCGCTGGCAATGAATATAGGGGATCTCTCAACCAGCACCGAGCGAATGCCCCTAGGGGGCAGAATCGGTTTTTGTTACCTTGCCAAGATAGTGAAAAACCAGCCAGCATGGCTGCCAAACAAAGTTAAGGATAACCATGACCACCACAACCCTTCGCCAAAAAGCCTTTGATGCATTTAGCCTTGTCTTGATGATCTGCCTAGGATTGGGCATCGGCTATGGCGCCAACTACGCATGGAGTTGGTATCAGCAGGAGCCCGCCTCCTTCACCATCGACAGCAGCGCTCACTACCAGAATGTCGATCAAAAAGTGATCGTCTATACCACGCAGTGGTGCCCTTACTGTAAGCAAACCAAAGCCTTCTTGGCCGAAAACAGCGTGCCGTTTCTCGAACGTGACATCGAACTGGGCGATGCTCACATCGACCAGTTGTACGCCTCCCTCGACTCAAAAGGGATTCCTAAAGTGATCATCGGCGACACGGTGATAAACGGTTACAACGTCAAGTTACTGCGCCAACACCTAGAACAGCAACAGCTGCTTCAATAAGCGCTTGCGATCTAACGCTCCGATAGAATCGACAGCTTGGCCTGATACTTCGCTTCGCTGTCATTATCATGGGTATTCATCAGCGCCCTTTCAAAGGCTTTCTCAGCCAGTTTTGGCTTTCCAGTTAACGCATAAGCGCGGCCAATTCCCGCATGGGCTTGATGAAGATAGGGTGCCACCGCAATCACTTTATCAAAGTAGCGGATCGCCGCCTCATAACGGCCTCGATTTAGACTACTCTCTGCCAAATAGAGCCAATCAAACGGGCTTGAATCCGCGGATGTCTCGATGCGCGAACGAACCGCCCTTGCCTGTTGCTCTCGCCCTTGCGCTCTGAGTAGCAGGCTGTAATTAAACAGTAATTTCAAATTGTCTGGCTCAATGGCTAAACCGTATTGATACGCTTTTTCCGACAGTGGTGCTTGAGCAAGATAACGATAGGTAACCCCAAGATTATTAAGCGCCTGTATGTTCTGAGGATCGTAATTTAAGGCCTCAAGGGCATACCAACCAGCCTCATCGAAACGCTCCTGCTGCAAAGCAGAGGAGGACCAATTAACGAAAAAGCCTGCTATTAATTGCGCTTCTGAGACCTGACCATCAACCTCTGAGCTTCGAGTGGGAAAGTAATCAATCAATATGTTGGCTCTACGAATCATCACCTGATCGGATTTTCTTCCATCATCAGGCCGATACAGGCGAGTCAACACGTGAGTTGATACTTCGCTAAACCGCGCCCCTTTGAGAAAAACAGGGGCGCTGGTGACACTAACGAACTCGTAGTCTAAAGCCACCAACTTCGCATAGGCTGTGGTCAAAATCGCAAGGCTCAAACAGTTGCCATTGCGCTGAGACAAGGTTTGCGAAGCGGTAAAGGTACCGTGATGATAATCAAAGCGCCCCATATCCCGCTCTAGATAATGAAACAGAGCTTGGTGCCCTTGCTGAGGTGAGGACGGGTGCTGCAATGCATCGTGATAATAACGAAGAAAGCGGGTCTGTTCATGAAGCGGTAGCGCGAAAATCTCCTCTGGCGTAGGCATGTCCGGCTTAACACCAAAGTGCTGAGAGGATAACTCAGGGGTTGGTATTTGAGTAACCTGATCTTCACCGTGGTTAACACTACAACCAACCAAACTCAGCCCAATGACCATCGGGCTGACCCAAAACCTAAACCACATTTTCATTCAATTCCCTTTCTCTATTGCAGCGCTGTTGATTCCATTCAGCGTGAGCACTTGATTTTTAGGTAAAGCTAATCGATTGAATTGAATGTGTAAATTGTTCTGTTTGGTCTTATTTCATCCCCACTTAATGAGCTTTAGCCTGACGCGCCGCATCGATGGCTTCACACACCTCTTCCATGCCATCAACCAACCTAGGCCCGGTACGATGCACCAAATCGCCATTGATAAAATGCTGTTGATTGCGTTTCACTGCGGGGATTTCCGGCCATCGATTCCAATCCAGGCCGGCCTCTTTGGCGGCGCCATGGTAATGAGGTTTTAGGATCACCTCCGGCATGGTTAAGATCACCTGCTCTTGCGATACCTGTGGATAGCTGGCCGGATTGTCATTAAACACATTGATGCCGCCGCAATCGGCGATCACCTGGCTCATCCAGCCATCTGAAACCGTGGTTAACGGCGCAGGCCAGATCTGGTAGAACACCTTAACCTCAGCGCGGCCCTGATATTGCTGGCGTACCTTTGCCAGCTTGGCTTCAAAGTCATCTGCCGCTTGACTGGCTTTCTCGGCCACCCCCAAGCGTTGCCCCAATTCCCGCAGACGGGTTGCCACCCCGTCAATTTTGCTGACACTGGTGTCCTCCACCGGCAAACCAAGACCTTTGATCTGCTCCAAAATCAACGCATTGGTATCTTGGTAACTGAGCAGTACCAGATCGGGCTCAAAGGCCAGCAATGCCTCTAAATTGATCGCATTGTAGCTGCCCACCCGAGGGATCTGTTTGGCCGACTCAGGGAAGTCGGCGTACTCCACCGTAGCAATGATTCGCTCGCCGGCGCCTACGGCATACACCATCTCTACCGAATGAGGAGAGAGCACCGCCAATCTCTGGGGCGCAGGCTGTGCCATCGCCGCCACCGACACCAGAATGCTCAACCATACCAGTGGCAAACTTGCCTTTTTCACGGGCTCTCTCCTATTCCAAGCTACTTAGAAATTTCGATAACTTAAGCTAACAAACCACTGGGTATCAGGCCCTAAGTAGTTGCCATTGCTGATCAACTCTTCATCCAACAGGTTATTGAGTTTTAACCGCAGTTGCCAGTGAGTATGCAGCTGATAACCAACACTTAAATCAAGGTTATGATAGGGTGCCAGATAATCGGTTTGGCCATCAAAGTTGGTATCGCCCTCACTGCGCTTGCCTTGATAGCGATAGTCCATTCGCAGATCCAATTGGTCGACTCGGTAACTCACACCATAATCCAGTTGATGTTCGCTGCGCCCTTCAAGCTCATTCCCTTGATGATCCTCGGCATTTAGGTAGGTGTAAGCAAGCTGGTGCTCAAGCCCCCAAAAACCAATTTCAGCGCCCAGTTCAACTCCCTGAAGATCCGCTCGATGCACATTGCTTGGCTTATAGATGTCCCAACCAAATTCATCTTTTTCACCGGTCTTTGCCCAGTCGATAAGGTTATCGACCTCATTATCAAACCCGCTGATGTAGGCGCTAAGGTTATCCCCTTGATAACTTAAGGTCAGTTCCCAGTTTTCGGATGTCTCAGCCTGCAAAGCCGGGTTGCCTAGGTTTGGCCAATAGAGATCATTAAAGGTTGGCACCTTAAAGCCGGTGGCGTACCCCAATGCCAATTGCCAACTGGAGGTAAAGTTGTACGCGGTGCTCAGCTGATAAGAGGTTTCATTATCAAGGCTTTCTACCTCATCAAAGCGCAGCGCTGCTTCGGCAGTCCAGCGCTCATGCTCATAGCGACCTGCAAGGTAAGCCGCCCAGATATCGCGCTCATCTTGCTCATAGCTCCCAGCAACCGACTCCTTGGTGTAATCAAGGCCGCCAGTCACATCTAGGTTGCCGGTTTGAAAACCGTGTTGCCAGCTAACCTGGTCTCGGCGCGTCTCATACAGGCTTTTGCCAGCAACGCCGTCACGGAAATTGCGATTGCTGTCGCGCATCTGGCCAAACTTAAGCTCGCTGTACTGCTCACTGCCTTGATAATCCAGACCAAGCTGCCACAAATGGTTGCTGTAGTCCGCTCGATTGGCGTAGGGCGCACTGTTGTCGTAGTCATAATCGCCTTGACTCAACTGCCCCACCCAAAACGCTCGCCACTGAGCCGACAACGGCTGCTCACCGACCAGTCCCACACCAAGGCGCTCATAGCCATCATCGTCCGCTTCCCCATCGCGACGAACGTCAAAGCCATCGCTTTGCTCCCAAGACAGAGAGACAGAGGACTGACCTGCGCCGTGGGCAAGCCCCAATGCGCCGCTTCCACGGGCATAGCTATCGCTGCCGATCTCGCCGGTCACCACACCTTGACCCGACGTCAACCGGCGGGTGAAGATCTGAATCACGCCACCGATGGCATCACTCCCCCACAGCGCCGCCCTCGGCCCATTCACCACCTCGATGCGCTCGATCATCTCTGGGCTCAACGCTGAGAAACTGGCGCTGCCTAAGGTCGCCGACCCCGTTCGAACGCCGTCAATCAACAGCAATACGTGATCGGAGCTAGAGCCGCGAATGCTGACGCTGGCCGATTGCGCTGGGCCGCCGTTTCGCGTTACCGACACCCCAGGCAAGGTTTCCAATAGATCCACCACCGATTTCGGGTTCATCTGCTCAATTTGGTCACGCTCGATTAAATGCACCACAGAGAGCGATTGTTCGATGCTCAGGGGCATGCGATTAGGGGTAACAACAATCACCTCATCCACTGAGGTAGACGCAAAGGCAGAGTTGGATAGGGTTGGAATCGCCGCTGCAATGGCAACGGCCAGACGCGTTTTTATACTCATGACGATCCTTTATTTTTGTATTGAGTAATAAAAAGCGCGGGAAAGCTCCCGAAAGGGAGGAAAGCACAAAGGTGCCAACAACAGAGATTGACTAACTTACGGCCAATGGCTTTACAGCCTATTTTGATTTCAGTCAGACGTTCTGCTCAAGTAACCCGCTTGAGTCGAATCAACAAACTAAGGTAGGTCTCCTGACTTTCAGCATCCCAACGCCGTCCCTTCCCAGTTTCCCGGTGGTTTTGACGACGTCGCTCTGATTACAGTTGCGAGTACAGTTGCGGATTCTCACCGCATTCCCTGTTACCCACTGCCCATGGGAACCATCCCCTTGGCAGCAGCACCTTAATTTGGAAGCCATTGGGCTTCGGCGGTCATTGTGCCTAACCAAACTAAAAAAACAACATGGTTTCTGATATTTATTAACAATAGGTTATGCCATTATTGACGGCTTATACCATCCTGATTAAGTAAGTGATCCATTTAGTGCGCCGAATAAATCGTTTCAATCAAGACGCGAGACGCCGATGCTAGTGGCTCTAACAACAAGTCTCGCAACGAAGAGTGAAACGATTTAGGCAAGCAATAATGACCAGATATTTATTCAGGATGGTATCGTGCTCAAACAAGCTTTCCTTTTACCATCATGGAGTCACTCATGCCCCTACCCATCGAAACCGAGCGTTTGATACTGCGAGAGTTCTCTCTTGACGATGCCCAAGCGGTATTGGAGTTCTCCGGCAACGAACAAGTCACCCGTTATACCGGTGATGCTGGCCAGATGACCGACATCAACAAAGCGAAGTGGGTAATCGAAAACGTGTGGTTAGCCGGTTATAGAGAGCACGGTTTTGCCCGCTGGGCCATGGTGCACAAGGGCGACAATCGGGTGATCGGGTTTTGCGGCATCAAGATGGAGCCTCGTATCAATGATGTTGATATTGGCTACCGGATGCTGCCGGAATACTGGGGGCAGGGATTGGCCAGTGAAGCGATGGCAGCAACGCTTGAGTACGTAAAGCAGCACTTTGAGCTGCCGTATCTTATCGCCGAAGTCGTTAAAGAGAACCTCGCTTCCAAAGCGATCATCGAGAAGTTTGGCTTTGAATTTGAGAAAGAGTACCAAGATCTCGGCTTCACCGTTCTGCGCTATAAACTTGAGCTATAAAAAAGCCGCGCTATCTGCAGACAGCGCGGCCTCTCTCAAGTCGGAATGAGATCCATTAGATCTTATCGATCACCGCGTGCACTGCCGCCAACACATCTTGGCCAAATTGACTGCTTCGCTCAGGTGACCAACCGTAATCTTCATCCGGTTGGAAGTTGTGATCCTTAAATGGCATCTCAACGGTGTAAGACAGGCAGTTAAATTGCTCCGCCACCCAATTTGAACCCACGGTCAGATTGGCTTTACCTGGCTCATCTTTGTCGTAGCCATATTCATCCTGAAACTCAGGGGTGATGGTGGACAGCGCCTGTTTGAACGCCTCTTCCAACTCCTTACGACACGCGTCGTAGGAGGGAGTGCCTTCACTGCCAGCAACGAAGTTATAAGGGATGGCCTCATCCCCATGGATATCAAGGAACATATCTACCCCGGTGGCCAGCATCTGCTCACGCACGAGGTAAACCTCTGGGCTGCGCTCCATCGATGGCGTTTGCCACTCACGGTTTAAGTTAACACCAATGGCGTTGGTACGCAGATGACCGCGAATGGAACCGTCAGGGTTCATATTAGGCACCACATAGAACACGCTGTTACCCAACAAGGCGCGGCCTACGGTGTCGTTGTCATCCAACAGGCGGCTGAGTAAGCCTTCGACAAACCACTCGGCCATGGACTCCCCTGGGTGCTGGCGAGCAATGATCCACACCAGGTTTTTGCCCGGTTCTGGGGTGCCAATTTGCAGCAAGCTCACGTCATTGCCATCGTGGGTATAGCCCAGTGTTTTCAGCTCACACAGAGGGTGAGACTGGGCTTGCGCCAACAGCTGACGGTGACGTTCAATGCCATAAGGCGCAAAGTAAGCGAAATGGATGCTACCGGCTTCAGGCTCAATCTCGAACGTGAGGGTATCGCCATCAAATGAAGCGGGAATGCGGAACCACTGCTGGTTATCGTAGGAGGCAACCACGTTGTAGTCTTGCCAGCCTTCCGGATACGCCGATTTGGCAAGATTAACAATTTCAATTTTATGGTATTGGCCCACTTGGGTTTCTAAGCGGAAATGAAACCACTGATAAAACTCCGACAAGTTGTCGTTGGGAATGCTGAGCTTAATCTGATCCGGATGCTCTGCTTGAACAACGTTAATGCTGCCGCTATCAAAGTTGCTGAATATCTTCATTCCTAGTTTCCTGAGTCCATTGTGACGACCGCCGTAGCCTAGCACACCTTTTTCGACAAATCTTATTCAATTCCCCTAGATAGGTAACCTTTATTGCTTGTTTTATCGCCCAAAAATCGGTAGGTATCCGAGGATAACCCGACCAGATTATGGCAAACGCAGGGGCTACTTCTCGGTGCGCTGTCGCAATAAAAAAGGGGAAGCCGCCGCGTCCCCTATTTACTGAGCCGATTGGCTTATAGATAGTTACCGGACATCAACGCCGAAAGCGCCACCTGCTCCGGAGTCGGCTTGACCTCCTCTTCCGGCAGCCCTTGAGCCGCAGCGGAATCTGGGAACATCTTATAGGTGGTACTCATCAGCAGTTCATAGAGCTTAGGCGCTAAAATGCTGGCAGCACGCATGGCACTGCCCATGCCGGTGTTAACCTCGGCGGGTTGCTCAAGTAGCGCCTCTTCGATCATCGCCACCGCCTCTTCCGGGCTCAGCGTTGGCGCAAAGTTATAGATCTTGGTGGCTTCAATCATCGGGGTCCGCACCAAAGGCATGTGCACGTTGGTAAAGCTGACGTTGTGCTCACGATACTCTGCCCCTGCTGAGCGAGACCACGCATCCAGCGCCGACTTCGATGCCACGTAGGCAGAAAACTTAGGCGCGTAACCGGCCATCACTGCGATGGTTGAGATGTTCACCACGTGTGCACCGCCGCGCTCCACCATGCTCGGTAAGGCACGCATCGTCAGGCGCACCGGAGCAAAGTAGTTCAGCTGCATGGTGCGCTCAAAATCGTGAAAACGCTCATAGGTTAACTTCAGAGAGCGGCGAATGGAGCGCCCGGCGTTATTCACCAGCACGTCGATGCCACCATGATCGGCAATGACGTCGTCAATCAGCTTATCACAGGCATCCAGATCGTTAAGATCGCATGGGTAGTAAGCCACTTCCGCGCCTTTGGCGAGCAGCTCGGCTTCCACTTTGGCTAAGTTATCTTCATCACGGGCCACCAAAATCACCTTGGCACCCGCTTCCGCCACTCGATTGGCCAAAGACAAACCGATGCCGGAACTGGCTCCAGTAATCAGCACCACCTTGCCATCCACATGCTCTTCCAGAGTTTGACTGCCCATGCGCTGAGGATCGAGGTTTCGCTCCCAAAAGTCCCACAACACGCCGGCGTAGTCTCGTAACGGCGGCACGGAGATTTCAGTACCCGCCAACGCACGTCGTGTATTGGAATCATCAAAGCGCGTCTTAAGATCCAACAGGCCCAGTGCTTCTTTGGGGATATTCAAACTGGAAAGCGTTTGTTCAATAAGGTGCTGAACCGCAGGCAGGTTCATGATGGCCGCACGAATTGGCCCAGGGATAAACCCGGTCACGCCGGGGCTTACCCCAACAGATAAACGGGAACCATGGGCGGCGCGGCTGAACACATCCAGCGCCTCAATCATCTTGGTACCTGGATTATCCACCAGGTGGTAACACTGACCTTGAGTGTCTTCGGTATGAATAATGTGGTCGATGGCATCGGCAACATAGTCCACCGGCACCATATTAAACTCGCCCCCTTGGATGCCGAGAGCGGGAATCCAGCTGGGAAGAATATCACGCAGCTTCTGCAATGTTTTAAACAGGTAATAGGGGCCATCAATCTTATCGATCTCACCGGTTTTCGAGTGGCCAACCACCATGGAAGGTCTAAAAATACGGTAAGGGAGTTCCGTTTGCTGGCGAACTAATGCCTCGGAATCGTGTTTGGTACGTAAATAGGGGTTGATATCAAGGCCTTCAGCCTGTTCGAACATTTGTTCATTAAACACGCCTGGATATAAGCCAGCAACGGCGATTGAGCTTAAATGGTTAAAACACTTAGCCCCGAGCACTTTTGCTAATTCCAACGCCTGACGAGTTCCCTCTACATTAATATCGCCATTGGATTTAGCGTTGGCGGTAATATCGTAAATCGCCGCACTGTGAATAAATTCATCCACTCGGTTGTATAACTTATCTTGATCTGCAGCACTGAGCCCGAGCATCGGTGCGGTAAGGTCACCTTTTACTAAGGTAAACCGGTCGGCATCGACTCTTAACAGCTCACACAACGCGCCAATCTTGGCTTCTGAGCCCTCCCGCACTAAGACAAAAATATCGCCTTCCCGCTGCGCTAAATTGGCCAGCAAATATTTCCCAATAAAACCGGTACCACCTGTAATAAATACACCCATGTATTCGACCTCTTCTATCCATAGACCATCGACTTTACTAATAATGGGAAGATGTTATGTTGGCTTCTATTACCTGAAAGGTAATATTTACTCAGTTTTGCTCTATCGTGAGACATCAAAGCATAAAAGGAAGTAATGATGGAGAAAGTCGCACTGAAAATATCTCAAGGTGCCTTCGGTAGATTACTTCGTTTCTGGCGTAAAACTCGTGGACTTAGCCAGGAAGCCTTAGCCTACAAAATTGATACGAGTCTGAGGCATTTTAGTTTTTTGGAAACGGGCAAATCACTGCCCAGTGCGGATCTCATCGAGCGTGTCGCGCAGGAACTCAGTCTTAACATTCGGGAGACCAATAACCTCCTCGCCGCCGCAGGCTATGCCGCCAGAAGCTTTGAACTTCGTCCAAACTCACCCGAGCACCAATGGCTCACCCAATCCTTAATTGCCACCCTTAAGGGGCTTGATCCCTACCCCACCATGATCATCGACCAATGCGGTAACGCCAAGATGATCAATCGTGCCTTTGTGGCCATGGTTCACCACTACGCGCCGCTGGTGGCCGATGCCGAATCATTCAATATGATTGACCTTATCTTCACTGATCGCGGCTTTAAGCCATTTCTCATCGGCTGGGAAGACACCATCTGCGCTCTGGTACTGACGCTCCAACAAGATGTGCTGATGTACCAAGACCCCTGCTCCATCAAATTGCTCCAACGAATCTTAAAAGAGCCCTCCCTCCCCAAAGACTGGCGCAAACGCGGCTCCAAGCAGATGAACGTCACCGGCTTTGTCACCACGACCCAGTTTCCCGGAAAGGAGATCGAGCAGCAGATGCACGTGGTGCACACCGTCGGCGCCACCAGTTTTGTCTCTGAACCGAAGCTAATGATCTACACCATCTACCCAAAGGACTTCAGCGCAGGCAGACGTTGGCAAGCCTATCTGGATCAGTTTGACGGCAATCATCATCTATTGCCCTACTGAGATCTCCGTTTGTCTGGGGCGATGCTTTTTAACGGGCACCTAAACGGTCTCTCGGATTCACCCAAACCACACTTACTAGGGAATTTAAAACTGGACCACACCACCTACGTTATGACTGAAAGCACAGAAGGCCATCCCCTTAAAGCTTGAATAAGCTCAAGGATTCGGGAACTTTCCCAAGATACTGAGGTTTAATACAGGTATCGTAGTCTGACTCCACGCTTGAGCAACACTTATCCTTATGAACCTATGTCTCACCCACTTTTGTCGCTTGGCGCTGTTATCGTCACTCCTGTTGAGCTTGACCGGTTGCCCCAGTGCGCCAGAAAAGCCCAGAGTCTTTGCAGGCACGGTGGACGCCTCTTCAGAGCCATTAAGCGTTAAAGAGTCATTGACCGTAATATCCTGGAATGCCCATAAACCGATGATCAATGACGAGTGGTATCAACAGCTTAAGCGAGTGAAAAAGCAGTTCCAGCCGCAAATCGCCGCTCTGCAAGAGATGCAGCATTTAGCGGGGTTTCCGTGGCAGGTGCCCGGCTATCACTGGCAGTTTGGTGCCAATTTGGATTACGGCCAGAGCAGTTATGCCGGGCTAATGACCCTGACGCGAAACCCGGTTTCCAGTAATCAGTTGCTACTTTCTACCGAGACCGAACCCGTTACCGGCACCCCAAAGGCGGGACTAATCAGCATGATTCCACTGGATAATCATCAGGAGCTGTTGGTTCTCAATGTGCATGCCATCAACTTTGTGCGCGACAGCCACTACCAAACTCAGCTGACCCAGTGGCGACAAGCACTTGAACACCATCAAGGGCCAATGCTGATCTTAGGCGACTTCAATACTTGGTCACAAAGCCGGCTGACACAGCTACAAGCATTGACTGACGATTTAGGTCTTTCGCCCGTTACCTTTGACGATGCACAGGAGCTGACTCAATTTATGGGCTCGGCTCTGGATCACATCTTCTACAGCTGCCAATTGCACCTCGACTCTGCACAGGTGCTCGAAAAACTGGACAGTTCGGATCATCTGCCACTGCTGGCCAGTTTCCACTGGCAGCAGTGCGATGACAAACCCGAGGGTGACCTGCAATAACTAGCTGAATAAGTAAGGCTTTGCGAGTATATTGAATCTAGGTTAATTCAATTTCGTCACCTATGACCGCATTTTATCATTGGCTCACTCTGGCGCTGGTTGGTTTCTACTGGGTAATCGTCGCCGCCGTTTCCCTGCGCATCGTGCTCAAGCGACGCCCCTTTGGCGTGTCGCTGGCTTGGCTACTGCTTATCTACATTATCCCTCTGTTTGGGGTGATCGTGTATCTGCTGTTCGGTGAGATCAACATCGGCCGCAACCGTCGAAAACGCGTCAAGGTGATGACTCCGCAGTTTCGCCAGTGGTACCAACAGCTGTCCAGTTCAGGCTCACCATTAGGTCCCCTCGCCCGGCCAATTCACGAACTCAGCATCCGAAGGCTTGGTATCCCCGCCCTTTGTGGTAACTCCATGGAGCTGTTGGAAAACTGCCAAGGCATTCTAAAACGTCTGATCCGCGACATCGAACAGGCCAAAGATCAGATTCATTTAGAGTTCTATATTTGGCACCCCGGAGGGCTTGCCGATGAAGTTGCCGAGGCCCTAATCGATGCTCAAGCGCGAGGGGTTCAGGTACGCGTTCTACTCGACGGTGCCGGCAGCCGCGACTTTTTTGCCAGCAACTGGCCAGCCAAATTCAACGACGCCGACATCGAACTGGTAAAAGCACTGGGCGTAAACCCATTGCGGATGTTTTTACGGCGAATGGATCTGCGCCAGCATCGCAAGATCATCGTCATTGATCAAAAAGTGGCTTACACCGGCTCGATGAATCTAGTGGACAGTCGCCACTTTAAGCAAAGCTCCGGTGTTGGCGAATGGATCGATGTAATGGTCAGAATGACTGGCCCCGCGGTGTGGCCGTTATACGCACAGCAGTGCTGGGACTGGCAATATGAAACCGGTGACTCATTGCTAAAAGAGGTAACTCCCCTGCCAGAGGATCTGGGAGCCAGTTGCGATAATGGCCACTCGGTGCAGGTGATCCCATCCGGCCAAGGACTGCCAGAAAACTTAATACAGCAAGTGCTGCTGTCGAACATCTATCACGCGCGCAAGAGCATCATACTGACCTCTCCCTACTTCGTGCCCAGTGAACAACTGGTGGACGCACTGTGCACCGCGGCGCAAAGCGGGGTTGATGTCAAAGTGGTGGTACCGGATAAAAATGACTCCTTTATGGCGGAGTGGGCCAGCCGCGCGTTTTTTGCTGAACTATTACGCTCTGGGGTGAAGTTGTATCGATTTAGCGGTGGCTTGCTGCACACCAAGTCGCTACTGATAGACGACGCTCACTGCATCATAGGTACGGTTAACTTGGATATTCGAAGCCTGCTGCTGAACTCGGAAGTGTCATTGGCCATCGATGAACCCGAATTTTGCCAGCGCTTGCAGCAGCTACTCGATGGCTATTTACAACAGTCTCATCAGCTTGATGGCGTCCGCTGGAAGCAGCGACCAGTTTGGCAAAAATTAATAGAGCAGTTTTTCTATACGTTTGCGCCGCTGCTGTAGTTACCATCGGGAGTTACTGCAGCTCAATGCTCGCTTGGATCATGGCATTGAGCACCACTAGGTTGGCAACGCAGTGATCAAGATCGGCCGGCTGCTCCAGCACCGCCGCACAAATTAGATGCTCAAGTTGCCAATCGATCAGCAGGCTGGGACAGCGGTTTCTCAGCGCCACCATCTGAATCTCATCACCGCTCCAGGGGCGGCTTAACTCGATGTGGCCGACATTTTGCGACTCATCCCAATGCAGGCCCAACTGCACCGCAGGGCCACTAGGTGGTTGAACCACCATGGCATCATCACCAAAATCACCAAGAAAAGACCAACCGTGTTGATCGAGCACTTGGGTTACTTCTGTTTTTTCTAGCGCATCCATGACGCCCATCCACTCTGTTCCATCAGATCGTTCTAAGCCATCAGACCCAGAAAGATCGAGTTATCTTTCACAGAACTCCCGCATCCTTGCGGTACTGCACTGATTGGCAGTAAACCTCAGTCGATAGCAAGCTGCAAGTATTGGGCTCTATATGATGCAGTGCCCTTCATCCCCGCCGAAAATCGCGCTAGTGGAACGTTCAACGGTAAGTTCACTCTACGATCGTATCATCGTGAACTTAGGCAGTGAATAGATGTAAGTTATCATTTATGATGGGTTTAATTACATAAAGTTATTTTTTATATGGTTAATCTGACTTGGCTACAGACCTACGTCACCTTAGTGGAGACCGGTCACTTTACTCAAACCGCAAACAAGTTGGCGATGACTCAGCCGGGTGTGAGCCAACACGTGCGCAAACTGGAACAACACTATAAGCAGCCACTGCTAAACCGCATCGGCAAAGGCTTTGAGTTGACTCAAGCTGGGCATCGGGTCTACCAGCAGGCGCAGCGTACTCTGGGTGAGCTAGCCGGCCTTGAGCAGCAACTGTCCACAGACGACCCCTTCAACGGACCGGTGCGCATCGCCAGCCCAGGCAGTTTGGGGCTGGAGCTGTACCCGCTATTGCTTAATTTGCAGAGTAAGCACCCTAAGCTCAGCATCGAATACAGCTTTGCCCCCAATACCGGTGTTGAACGAGATCTGGTGGCGAGAAAATTGGACTTAGGCTTGGTTACTCGCCTTGGTGAGCGGCCGGATCTGGCCTATCAACCCTTTGGTGAAGAGGCGCTGTGTTTGGTTACCCCCGCAACCGTTCCCGAACCCACTTGGGATAGCTTAATGACGCTGGGTTACATTGATCATCCCGATGGCCCCCATCAAGCCAACCTTTTACTGGGCGCCAATTACCCTGAATACCAGCAGCTCAGCCAATTTATCAAGCGTGGGTTTTGTAACCACATCAGTCTGATTCTTGAGCCTGTCGCCCAAGGGCTTGGATTCGCGGTATTGCCTAAATTCGCGGTGTCCAGTTTTGCCAAGCAAGAAGCCATTCGCGTGCACGGGCTCCCCAACCCCATTGCTGAGCCCATCTATCTTGCTCAACGGCGTCACCAAGCCCTACCCACACGATTGCAATCGATCATCAGTGAAATTGCATCGGCACTGGGTCAAATTGAAGCTAGCTCAAACTAAATCGCAAAAGAGTGGGATATCCTGCTCGGTTTCTGGATAAATGCAGTTCAACCTGCTAGCATCGCGCGCCTGAATTTTCTATAGGGCTCAACGATGCTAGCCACTGCACTGCAGATCGTATTTATAGTTGGCGCCTTGGTTTACTGTTTCATGCTGTACCAAGGATTCAAAGCGCAACGCTCGGAGATGGCCTCCAGCTCTACCTCATACGCCAAGGTTGGCGCCGTTGGGGCATTCGCAAACTTCATGGATACACTGGGCGTGGGCAGCTTCGCCATTAAAACCGCGTTCTTCAAGCAGTTCAAATTGGTTGATGACCGACTGTTGCCAGGCACTTTAAATGGCCAATGCGTACTGCCGACCGTGGCTCAGGCCCTGTTGTTTATCGCTGCCGTCGACGTTGACCCAACAACGCTGATCAGCATGATGGCCGCCGCCGCCTTAGGCGCGACCTTAGGGGCAAAATGGGTGTCAGGTCTAGACCGCCAGCTAGTGCGCTTAATCATGGCGATGTCACTGCTGGTTGTCGCAGGCCTCATCTTGGCTGGACTGCTCGGTTGGTTCCCCATCGGCGGAGAAGCCATGGGTCTTAGTGGCACCAAATTGGCTATCGCCATTGTGGGCAACTTCGTCTTTGGCGCGCTAATGAGTGTAGGCATTGGCCTGTATGCACCCTGCATGACTCTGGTTTACCTTCTAGGTATGAACCCATTAGCGGCCTTTCCTATTATGATGGGATCCTGCGCCGTATTGAGCTTCTTCTCTGCGGGCACCTTCATTCGCAACGGCGCTTTTGATGCCAAAGCGGTGGTGGCTGTCGCCATTGCCGGTCCGATTGCGGTAGTACTGGCGGCAACGCTGGTAAAATCGATGGACGTTGAGATGCTTAAGTGGCTAGTCGCCGCGGTGGTGCTTTATACGTCAATCTCGATGTTTCGCTCTTGGAAGCAAGATCGCATCCTTGCCAAATAACCAACAAGGGCTGCCATTGGCAGCCCTTGTTCTATCTAAGCTCTGTTGGCTCTAACTCGAGATCATGTTCTCGCTGCTGCCAGCGCTGTTTAACTAAGTACTCAAACTTAACGGCTGGAACCGGCGGACTCACCAGATAACCTTGCCCAGCTTCGCAGCCTTGGGACTTCATGTACTGATATTGGTAGTGGCTTTCAATGCCCTCGGCGGTCACCACCATATCCAGATTATGGGCAAGAGAAACAATGGCTTGAACGATTGAGCTGTTCCGTTCATCTCGCTCAAGTTCAGAAATAAAGCTACGGTCAATCTTAACGCGATCGACAGGAAGGTTTTTCAATCGGGCGAACGATGAGTAACCAGTACCAAAGTCATCGATGGCGATGGCAATGCCCAACTGCCTCAATTGCCAAAGCTGAGCCACCATGCTCTTCCCATGCTGCAATAACATGGTTTCGGTCACCTCGATCTCCAGGCTCTCTGCGGGAACATGATGTCGTTCTAATGCCGCTTGTATCACTTCCACTAGATCGCCATTCTCTATCTGTTTTACGGAGATGTTGATGCTGGTGTGTTGTAAAGGCAGTCCCTGATCAATCCAGCTTCGCACCTGAGCGCAGGCCATGTCGATCACCTGATTGCCGATATCCACAATCAAGCCTCGGGCTTCCGCTTGAGGAATAAAATCTGCAGGAGTCAGCACTCCCCGTTCGGGGTGACGCCAGCGAATTAACGCCTCTGCACCGGTGATCATTCCCGACTGCAAGTGGAAAATCGGCTGGTAGACGAGGAAAAACTCCTGATTGTTTATCGCTTGTTTTAGCTGATGTGCAAGCCCCTGCTCCTTTGCCATCTGCGCCGCCATCTCGGCGCTGTAGCAATGCACCTTACAGCGCCCTAAACGCTTGGCTTGCTTCATCGCGACTTCCGCTTGGTGCAGTAAAGCGCGGGTACTGTGCAGTTGTGCGGTCATGTGGCTCAAACCCGCACTGGCACAGGTCAGTACATCGACGCCATCAACATACAATCGCTGATTTAACCGAATGATGATCTCTTTAGCCCAGGCCTCAATCAAATCAGCACGTTGATTGGGAATTACTACTAAAAACGTATCCCCGGTAAACCGCCCCAGATAGCCATCACTGGGCAGTGAATCGGCGATGATCTCAGCAATTCGAACCAATACCTTGTCACCAATTCTCAGGCCATACTCCTCATTCAAAGCACGGAAACCATCGGCTCCGATGCACACAAGGCTTAGCTGCTGAGTATCAATGGCCATCTGTTGGCCGATGCGCTGCACTAAGGCGGCTCGGTTGGGCAATCCGGTCAGTGTATCTGTGTATTCAGACAAGCGAAGTTTATCTTCCACCTGCTTTTCTAAACTGATGTCTCGACCAACCGCAAACAGTGCAACGTCGTTCTCATTTTCGATTGGCACCGCATTTAACGTAACTTCGCTTTGAACCAACTCTCCCGTTTTTGCTTGGTGTACCCATTCAAAACGGTGGTAACCATATTTGATCGCGGAATCGATCATCTTTTTGGCCAAGTTGGTCGACGTTTGCTGATTCGGCTGATACTTGGGGGAGATATCGGAGGGGCTCAGGCCAATGAGTTCTTCGGTGCTGCCATAGCCAAGTTGATTCGCGGCCATCTGATTACACCAGAGAAACCGCCCTTGATAGGTCACCCACATCATATCTGGAGACGCACTGAAGACGATCCGTATGACCTCGAGGTAATCCAGCAGTGCCTGTTCGGTCAATTGCTTTTGCGGAATGACAAATCGTGCCAACTTTTGATGCTCCATCACCAATCAGTGGTCCTACTCATTTAGTCTTTTCAAGCTAGACATTATCACGCTCAACATGAAGTTAAAAGTCCGTAACAGGCTAATTTGATTATGCTTTATAGAGCGTTTACCTGCTAGAAAACCTTGCAACAAATTGCCAGTAAGACTCTGCCCAGCTTCGATAGCATGATACTCTTTAAATGGTTCACTAACTGGTAAATGCTCCATTGCCGCTTTATAAACTGTGCTTTCAATGGTAACGAAATCAGTTAACGTCAAACCCAACTTATATGAACGAACAATAAACGCTTACAAGGATTTCTGAGATGGCTGCAGCCAATTTATTAACACTTCTAGATGACATCGCCTCACTGCTCGACGATGTTGCAGCAATGAGTAAAGTTGCCGCTCATAAAACCGCCGGTGTGCTTGGGGATGATCTTGCGGTTAATGCCGAGCAAGTCTCTGGAGTGAAAGCGGATCGTGAGCTGCCCGTCATCTGGGCGGTGGCCAAAGGCTCGCTGCTTAACAAATGCATTCTGGTGCCAGCCGCATTGGCAATCAGTCTCTTTATTCCTTGGTTGATCACCCCTTTGATGATGTTGGGCGGCCTGTTTCTCTGCTTTGAAGGCGCAGAAAAGCTGCTTGAGATGGTAAAAGGGGGCCACAAAACCGCCGAAGCCATTACCGATGAAGACCCGAAAGCACTCGAGCAGCGCAAAATCAAAGGGGCAATTCGCACCGATTTCATTCTCTCTGCCGAGATCATTGTTCTGACACTCGGGGTCGTGGCAACAGCAACGCTGTCCACTCAAGTGTTGACCTTGGCAACCATCGCCGTGCTGATGACCATTGGCGTATACGGCTTGGTTGCCGTTATCGTTAAGATCGACGATGCCGGGCTTTACCTCAATCAAAAACCCAGTTCATCGGCCAAATTCATCGGCCGCCTGTTATTGGCTTCCGCCCCTAAGCTGATGAAGTCTCTGTCTGTCATTGGCACCATCGCCATGTTTTTGGTCGGTGGTGGCATTCTAAGTCACGGCGTCCACCAAATCAGTGAGTGGATCACCCTAGCCTCGACTGCCACTTTAGAGCTTCCGGCCATCGGCCACATCATCTCCGGCGTCGTAAGCACGCTGCTCAACGGCGTCGTCGGCATCATCGCAGGTTTTATCGTTGTGGCGGGAGTTCATCTTGGTGCCAAACTAAAACCCAGCCAAGCCTAACAATGCAGCAGGGGGAGCACCCTCCCCCTCTTTTTAGGGTTTCACAGCCAACTGTGAATTGTTGGCCGTGGAGAGGTAATCTCGGTAGATCAAATAGAATACCGCAGCCGACCAACTAAAATTGGTGCAATGCAGGCCCTCGCCGGTCTCAGGGTTGTAGTTTTCTCGAATTGGTGACTGAGTGAGTGCGCCTTCGGCGTGATTGGCTAGCTTCAATGCCAGCTGTTTTGCCTCATCGGTAAAGCCATAACGAGACAAACCTTGGAGGCCAAACCAACTTTGATCCAGCCAGACTGGACCTCGCCAGTACTTTTCAGGCGCATACTGTGGGTGATCGGCACTCACCGTTTGCAGCGGCAGGTGGCGATTAAAGCCTTTGTCCGACATCATCCACCGACTGACGTAACGAGCTTGCTCCTCACTTGCAGCGCCAGCCCATAAGGGCAACCAGCCCTCAGCGCCTTTTCCCTGCTCAATAAGCCGCTTTCCACCTAGGCGTGTATCGTAGAAATAGCCACTGTCCGTATCGAAAAATTGATTTTGAATCTGCTGCTTTAGCTGTTTTGCTTGCTGTAGCCATCGCAGCTTTTCATCAGGCTTTCCAAGCACCTGTGCCATCTGTGCTAAGAACTGCTTTTCCGCGTAGAGATAAGCATTCAGATCCACCGATTCCTGATTGAGCGAATACCCCAATAGCTCACCGCTGTTGCTGCGGTTTTCCAGTACCCTAACTTCCTCTGAGGCGTCAAACCTAGGGGCGTTGTCCATACCACTTTCCCAAGCGGCGGCCTCGATGATGGCATCGCGACTGGAATTTGCAGCATCAACCGTAGCGCCATACTCCGCTAACCCATCACCATCGTGATCTCGGTTGCGATACCACCACTGGTGATAGCTCACCAGTTTGGGATACATCTCCTCCACAAAAGCAGGGTCCGGTTGAGCTTCATGAACTTTCCAAACTGACCACGCAGCCAAAGGTGGCTTGGAGTTACGCTCATTCCAATTACCGCCATCACCACCCCGTTCGCCACTTTGATTATAAAATACGGTATCGATGATCATGCCATGATCCTGAGGCCGTATGGGATCATCAAAGCGCACTTGGTAATCAAACATGGCTCGAATATTATCTTTAGCAAGGCTGGCATCAAAGTGAGCAATGGCTGCTGCCTGCTTCCAGCTGTCCCAGGCCCACACTCCGCTAAACCACTGATAAGTCACCGATGGGGTGACTCCGTGATGTTGAATCGCGCCCGCTGGGGAGCGCCAGTTTGCCACCAAAGTTTGCATGCTCTTCATTGCTAAACGTTGCCAGTGCGCCTCGCCGCCAGGCTCAAGAGCCCGCCGCTTTCGTTGCTGCGATTTTTCATCAGCAGCAGCAAAGTACCGCGATGGATTGGCCGCAATTTTCGCCTGCATTTTCTGGTGTGTAAGCCTATCTTGCTCAGAGTGGTAATAGCTGTGTAAGCTCCATAAAACCGAAGCCGTATTGGCATTAACCGTTATGGTTTGCACGGCTTGATAGCCTAGCCCTGAGATCACTATCTTGGCATCACTAAGAAACCAAACCCGATACTGAGCATCGTCAAGTAGTACAGACCAAGTCTTACGTTGGGGAGCGAGTTGCCATATCAGCTCTTTATCTTCAGATTTTAGGCCACTCACCCAATTGGGGTTGGCGAGCTTCAGCGACTCTGGCAAGGTTTCAAATACAGAGCCATGCCAACTGACATTGATGGATTGAGGACTATTGGAGTGAAGCTGGGTTCGAACCAGCGCATGGCGACCATCGATAAAGCGAAGCTGCTGCTCAACTTTCAAACTATCCCACTGATAGCGCTGGATTAGACTTGAACCATCACTGGTTAGTTCGATCTGAGCATCTTCATAACGCCACCCCTCCAAAGAGAGTCTTTGAATACTGGGTGATAGCCAAAGCGGGTACTCTTGGGCAATGATCATCGGTCCACTAAAGCCGCCCAAAGAGTGCGAAGAGGCAAGCTCAGGCAGTGCAAATCCGTGCCATGCCCCCTGATCAAACCACACTGATGGAATGCGGCTACTGCCTTTGACTCTATCGATCGGGCCTTTGGGGGTTCCTTGATAATCAAGCACATTTTCTAAGTTACCTCCGTCCACGATCGAACCCGCTAATGCCATCGCGAGCAGCACCATCCCCATAAAACACTCCCTGTCTTTTTGATGTCATTTTACGGCATTAGTGTCGACGCTAGCACAACACTACCGATTTATTGAATATTTTATGCAAAGATAATCAATTGAACTCCAGCATGCAATCGCAGCACTGGATTTACAGCTAACACTTGTACGCTTAAATTGGTTCTTCTATGATGGCCACTGATCCTAGCTGTTACAGAGATAACCATGACAACAGATGTAACCCCTCCTGCCTACAGCGTTGGAGAAGAGATAGCGAATGCCATTACCCATGGTCTTGGCGTCGCCGCCGCCATTGTTGGCCTAACGCTCATGTTAACCAAAGGCATCGGTGTGCTATCGGGTTGGGAGATCGCCGCAGTCAGCATCTATGGTGCTAGCCTGATCCTGCTGTTTCTCTGTTCAACCCTTTATCACGCCATTGCTCATCCCAAAGCAAAACAAGTCTTTAAACGCTTAGATCACTGCGCCATCTATCTACTGATTGCCGGAACTTACACGCCAATGATGGTAATAAGCCTAGAGGGTTGGCAGTCAAAAGCGATATTGGCCACCATCTGGTCAATGGCCTTTATTGGCATATTTTTTAAAGCACTATTCGTCAATCGCTTCAAAAAACTGGCGTTAACAGCCTACCTAGTGATGGGGTGGATGTGCCTTATTGTCATCTACCCTCTTTATCAGGCGCTGTCAGCGCCAGGCTTTCACCTGCTTTGGATTGGCGGGTTATGTTACAGCCTTGGGGTGGTTTTCTACGTAGCAAAGCGGCTGCCCTTCGCCCATGCCATTTGGCACCTCTTCGTTTTAGGGGGCGCCGTTTGCCACTGTGTCGCCATTGCTCTTTATGTTATTCCCTAGGTGCTGTTGACTGTTCGTGATCATAGTTATGGCGAAAATCGGTCGTTCGATTCACGCATAGGGTTCAGATTCATAAGTAGCCGTTTTCGAACTGACTTACAGAAACAAGCCAGGAACTCATCTCCAAAGATATACTACCCCAGTCAGTTTTCACTTTGAGTGACCACTGGAATTTATACCAAGATGAATTAACTTAATATTGAAAACACTGTGTTTCTTAAATGGTTAAGCACAGAAATGAAAGACGCGACTTAGAGTATTAACGTAAGCTGGAATTTATTTTCAAGACAAACCAAGAAAAGCACATGCTGATATTGAGTTATTGAAATAATCGTGAACACCGCTCAAATTCAGCGCATTTGGTATTTATATTCTCCATTTAGCCACTTCAACTCAAACTGGTAAACGTCACCAAACACTTCTAAAGGCACCCCTTTGCCAATAGTGATATCGCCTCCATGCTGAATTTTAGGCACAAAAAAGCCCTCGCCTAACGGCAAGGGCCTCGAATCTATTCGGTAAGCGTTAGATAACGTTTACGTTCTCGGCTTGAGGGCCTTTCTGACCTTGTGTAACCGTCATGGTCACTTGCTGACCTTCAACCAATGTGCGACGGCCATTACCCTGGATCGCAGAGAAGTGTACGAACACATCCTTGCCATCTTCACGAGAGATGAAGCCAAATCCTTTTTCGTCGTTAAACCACTTAACTGTACCAGTAACTTGCTCAGACATATCTAACTCTTTCTAAATCAAAAACACGAGCGAACCTTGTATCACTCGTTATCGAAGTCAATTATACGCGTGTTATTCAACTTTACAAACCTTCTGGTGATTTTTTTAGCAGTTTTCGCTAAAAAACATTAAATGGCATCGAAGTTTTAACAAAAGTTTCGTGAGAAAATCCTCAATTTGCCAATTAAGTCACTTCTATCACAAAGTTTGCCAGCGATCAGGTGAACCACATTATCGGCACTATCCACTTTTCCACGAACCTGCAGTATCTGTGCGGTCAAAAATGCCTGCCTTTGCGCCGATGCCGTTGCTTGCCACACCACCACATTGGCATTTCCAGTCTCATCTTCCAGAGTCATAAAGGTCACACCACTTGCTGTACCTGGACGTTGACGCCCCACGACAACACCGGTCAATGACACTAACTGATCTTGGCGACAATTTTGTAGCGACTGTGCCGATTGCTGACCTTTCAACAGCCCTTGGCGCCTTAACATCGACATCGGGTGCTCCCCTAATGTCAGCCCCAATTGAGTAAAGTCTGCCAACATCTCATCCAGCGCTTCTGGTTTTGGAATTTGCACTTGACTCGCGATTGATTGTTCACCAAACAGGGGGAGCTGCTCCTGTACCGCCGCCAGTTGCCAACGCGCTTGATAGCGATGTCCTGCTAAACACTTTAGGGCATCGGCACTGGCAAGGCGTTCTAGATCCCCACGACTCAAGCCCAAATTAGACAATTGCTGCGCTTGGTCATAACCATGGCGAGGACGCTCAAAAACCATGCGCTCTGCGCCTTGTTGAGATAACCCCTTAACCAGCCTCAGCCCCAATCTGAGTGCCGGCTTACCATCTAACACCTCCAACGAGTGCTGCCACTGGCTGTGATTTACCGACACTGGCAACACCTCCACCCCATGGCGCTGGGCATCCTGTACCAACTGAGATGGCGTGTAAAAACCCATCGGTTGGCTATTAAGCAGCGCACAGCAAAACGCCGCCGGGTAATGGTATTTCAGATACGCAGAAACGTAAGCCAGCAAAGCAAAGCTGGCAGAGTGTGACTCTGGAAATCCATATTCCCCAAAGCCTTTAATCTGATTAAACACCTGCTGAGCAAACTGCTGCTCATAACCACGCTCGCTCATGCCCCGAATCAGCTTTTGCTCGAACTTATCCAGTTGTCCATGACGCTTCCAACTGGCCATGGCTCGGCGAAGCTGATCCGCTTCCCCGCCACTAAAACCGGCAGCCACCATCGCCAATTTAATCACCTGCTCTTGAAAGATGGGAACCCCGAGGGTACGTGACAATACCTGTTTGACCTCATCACTGGGATAACTCACCGCCTCATCGCCATTACGGCGACGCAGATAAGGATGCACCATGTCCCCCTGAATCGGCCCGGGGCGAACAATGGCGATCTGCACCACCAAATCGTAATAACAGCGGGGTTTTAGCCGGGGCAACATGTTGGTTTGCGCTCGAGATTCAATCTGAAACACCCCAATACTGTCGGCCTGACACAGCATCTGATACACCTCAGGCTGTTCCCTATGCACCTCATTCATGCCATAGGGCGCCCCTTGCCAGTCGCTTATCAGGTCGAAGCAGCGGCGAATGGCACTGAGCATGCCCAGCGCCAAGATGTCCACTTTCAAAAGCCCTAAGGCTTCCAGATCGTCTTTATCCCACTGAATTACCGTACGATCAGCCATCGAGGCATTTTCTACCGGAACCAGCTCAGACAGTGGGCAGCTGGAGATAATAAAGCCCCCCACATGCTGGGACAGATGGCGAGGAAACCCCAATAACGCCTCAACCAAAGGCAGCAGGTGCTGCGCCATGGTGCCATCGGTTTCCTTACTGAGCCGTTGTTGAAGCTGCTGCTGCCAACTCTGTTTTGCGTCTCGGCGATCCACCTGTTTAATCAAGTGCTCTAAATAGCTCACCTCAAGCCCCAGAGCCTTACCCACATCTCGCATGGCACTCTTAAAGCGATAGCTGATCACCGTGGCCGCCAGCGCTGCCCGCTCTCGACCATATTTTTGGTAGATATACTGAATCACCTCTTCCCGGCGCTGATGCTCAAAATCCACATCAATGTCTGGGGGTTCATTACGTTCTTTAGAGATAAAGCGCTCAAACAGCAGGTTAACCTGAGTGGGATCCACCTCGGTTATCCCTAAGCAATAACAGACCACCGAATTGGCCGCCGACCCACGGCCTTGATGCAAAATCTTAGCCTGTTTGGCAAAGCTAACGATGTCGTAGATGGTGAGAAAGAAGTAGTGATAGTTAAGCTCATCAATCAAGCTCAGTTCAGACTCAATCTGTTGGGCAACGAGATCAGGAACGCCGTTGGGATACCTTAAGTCGGCCCCGGCAAGAGTCTGCTGGCGCAGATACTCAGAGGCACTCATCCCCGCAGGCACCACCTCAGCAGGATATTGATAACGCAGTTCATCCAGATCAAACTGGCACCGACTGGCGATGACTTGAGTTTGGGCAGTCCACTCAGGGCGAAAGCGCTTATTTATCGCCTCAAGTGGCTTGATGTAGGCCTCACCATTACCACTGAGGCGCCAACCGGCTTGGGCAAGGCTGCAGCCTTGACGAATGCAGTCCACCACATCCAATAGCGGTTTATCTTCACGTCTGGCCATGCGCACACCGCCAGCACACACCACAGGCCAGCCCCAAATCTCAGATAGCCGCTCCACCAGTTTCAACTGATGGCCATCTTCTGGGGTGAAATGACGCTCCACCAGCAGCCAGGCTCGGCCCAGCCAATGCTCAATAAGCTCTGATTGGTGCAGGTTTAACTCTTCAAGCTCAGCGTCTCCGTTAGGCAACAGCAGCAGTAAACACTCATCTAAGCCGCTATAGAAATCGCCCCAATCAAGCTGATACTCCCCCTTCGGGCTACGACGTCGCCCTTGGGTAATTAAGCTCGATAGCTGGCCATAACCGACTCGGCTCGTTGCTAGCACCACTAAAGTGGCCTCATCCAATTGAAATTCACTGCCGATAATCAGTTGAATGTCATGCTCTTTTGCCGATTCCCATGCTTTGACCACCCCGGCCAATGAGCATTCATCGGTGATGGCGATACCTCGATAGTCCTGGGCAATCGCAGCCTCAATTAATTGATGAGGGTGAGCAGCACTGCGCAAAAAGCTGTAATTGCTTAGGCTGTGCAGCTCCACATAGTCAGAACCAGCCATGGATATACCAGCCTTGTAGATCTCGGTACACCCAGCACCAGCGATGGCCATCAAGCTGAGCTAGGTAATAATCCCGTGCCAAGGGCTCTACATGCCACCAGTCAGACTCCAGCCGCTCCGGCCCATGACGCAAGCTCAGCCGGCGACGCTCTACTGCGACAGGTTCAGGCAGCAACCAAGGGGGCCGCGGTTTAGTGCAGCCCCCATCACTATTGCCTTCCAACTCGCTCCAGCGCCACGCCTTTTCTGGACGAATGGCATCCACGCAGCTCACCATGCCAACACGATCATTACCAAGTCTGGCCTTAAACTGTCCCAACAACTGCAGTTGCGGTAGCTGAGAGTCCACCCAGCTCTGGCCATCGCTACTCAGAGCGCCACTCGTCACCGCCAATGAATTGTGATGTCCACTGACGACACTCACCTCAATCACAGGTTGAAACAGGGTCAGGCGTTCAAATCGCAGTTGCACCAACTTAAGCAGTTCATCGGCTCGGCCCTGGGCAAATGCGGGGCGAATAATAAGTTCCGTGTCCTCTCCCTGACGATGTTTTAAGAAGATGGAGAACTGCTCGCAGGCCAGCTGACGATAACGAAGGAAGGTCGCCAATAACCCCAGCATTCGCTTTAATGGAAACAGTAGCCCTTGGGTGTGTGCCACCTCCTCTAACAGCACCTGTTTATGGCAAAACTCACTGGGTGGCTGGAACTCTTTTCGAATATCGGCCACCTCTCCCAGCAATCGCTGTAGGTAAAGCAAAAGCTCACTGCCAAATCGCTGCCCCAACTCGTGACGTGGTAAAGCGCTTAGCTGGGAAAATTGGGTTATGCCCATATTTTGAAGCCGTTGGGCTGCCTCTCCCGGTAGCGCCAGCTCATGCAGTGACAGCTGATTCAATCTTTGCCGTTCATCTTGTTTGGATTCGAACTCACCTAAAGACACAGCGCACTGCCGCCCTTGGCGAGCAAACAGCGTGGCCATAAGCGGTGTGCGACCAACCCCCAATCCATAGGGAAGAGCTAAACTGGATGCCGATGCCTCAATGGCCTGCAGCCAAGGCACTAAACCGCCAAACAGCTTTAGCATGCTGCGCCCCTCAAGCAGCAATAGGTCGGGCTCTACCACAACCACTTTACCGCTAAAGGCATAGGCCCACTGCGCCAACCGCTCCAAGTTTTGGTTAGCCTCATTCTCAAGGGATAACAGGGTTAATTCAGCGCACAGCGCCGTGGCCGTAGCGATGTTCATCGACGGTTTTACCCCTTGCTGCCTAGCGGCGCCATTGACTTGAGTTAAGGTTGGCGGGTGCCCCTCAACCAAGGCGTAAAACCCCGGTTGTTGCTGCTGCAAACGGCTGTGAAGTGCCAAGTCCACAAAGTGGATGGCTAACCAGAGTGGGTCCATGGGCCTGAGATCAAATTGTCATTGATAGTTGTGTCGATCTGGGTCAGCGGCCAGCCACTGGGCTGCAGCGGCAACCTCTGCGTAGCCTGAGGCCAACCACCTCGCTGCTTGAGCAGCTGCACTGTGGTACCTGAACTGGAGCTATGAAGCTGCACCCTCAAGCTAATTGGATGGTGTTCGCCGGCTTGGCTGTCAGGCAGAAACACCACGGCAAGGCTGCGGCCGCGCTCGCTGGCAAGCTGCAATCGCCGGGACTGAGATACCGACAGTGAATCAAGCCATAGCCACACCCGGGCAAAGCTGCCACTGGCTAAACTCTGCTCTGCTGCCCATAGCCGCTCCTTGGAATCCAGATCTTTGAGCCACACCAAACGAGACAGGTCCACCCCTTGCTGCGCCAGTGCTGGCGCATAGGGAATATAGGGTGGCGAGATCATCAACTGCCACTGTTCAGGTGAGGTTTGCGACAACGCTTTTAACACTAGAGTCTCACCTTGCCCGGCTTCTGGTTGCAGCACCTCAATGATCCCCTGCTTAGGCCAGCCTTGCTGAGACAGCTGGCTATCTAACGCCCCCATGCCAGTGGGAATGCCCTGCTGCGGCTGTTGCCACTGACTGGCCAGCCACAGATCGTCACGGCGCAAAAGAGAATCGATGGGCTTAATCATGGTTGTACACCAACATCAATGATAACTGTATATACATACAGTATTATGGATCTCTGAACAAAAGCCAAGATCTCGATGCACAGATTCTGCACGCTTGGCCGCTTTAGCATCAAATCCCCAACTCAAGTACACTGCCCATATAAGGCAGCATGGCGTGAACAAGATGACGGAAACCGAGACGGGCAGCGTCCCCAGCAAAATCGAGCGGATTTGGCAGGTTTGCCAACTGATCCCTGAAGGCCGAGTAGTCAGTTACGGTCAGTTGGCCGATTTAGCCGGTCTTCCCGGACGGGCCCGCCTTGCGGGAACGGCGCTAAAGTCGACTCCCAAAGAGCTAACTCTGCCTTGGCATAGGGTGATCACCGCCAGCGGCAAACTGGCCTTTGCGCCTGGCTCTGAGCAATTTGAACTGCAGCAGCTGCGCCTACGGCAGGAGGGGGTTTTGGTCAACAACGGCCGCGTAAAAATGCGGGAGTTTGCCTGGCAACCGGATCTCGCTGAACTACTTTGGCAGCTACCCTATTAATACAGTTCACTTAATCAAGGTTCGATAATGAAACGGTTTTTGCCTCTGGCACTGATCGCCCTATCGGCGACGGCAAACCCCATGTTGCCCTATCGGGCTGACTATCAGGTGTGGCGTGGTGATTCTGAATTAGGGGAAGGCTATTACCAGCTTGAAACCTTGGGTAATCAACAATTTAAACTCAGTTACCAGAGCGATGTCGGTTGGTTATTTCTATCAGATACCCGAACCGAAACCAGCTCGCTGCGCTTTAGCGGTGAACAGGTGCTGCCCAGCATCTACCGTATGGAGCGCACCGGCAGCGGGCCAGATTTCACCGCTGAGATCCGCTTTCTTCCCAAACAGCCGATTCACAGCCGCTATAAAGGTGACAAGGTAACCATCGAGCCCAGCGCGGCACAATTTGATCCCCTCAGTTATCAACTGCAGTTAAGGCTGGATGTGGCGCAGGGCGAGACCGAGATGCTCTACCCCATTGTCTACAAGAATCAAGCTCGAGAATACCGCTACAAGGTAGTTGGCGAGGAGCGTCTCAGCCTGCCCTTTGGCGAACTGGATACCATCAAAGTGGCCAGAGATCGAGGTGAGAACAGCAAACGGGAAACCTATTTATGGCTAGCTCGCGACCACAATTTTGTGCTCGCGAGGCTAATCCAATATAAAGAAGGTGATGTTCAGGCCGAGCTTAAGCTGGAGAAACTGACTTGGCTTGCTCCCCCATCCCAGACGCCACCTGCACCCCATCCTTAAACAGCTGCCACTCTCCCGCTTCCATCTTGTGCCACTGCTCGTTGTGAGTCAGAGGCCGAGTTGCAATCACCGTGACCACGTCGTTTTCCGTGGTTTCGCTGGTAAAATCGATCACCATGTCAGTATCAATCAGTTTGGCCTCCCCAAACGGGGCCTTACGGGTGATCCAGGTGAGGTTGTTGCTGCATAGCGCCAGCAGGTAGCGGCCGTCGCTAACCAGCATGTTAAACACCCCTAACTGCTGCAGTTTCTGGGCTTCGGTAGCCAGAAAACGAAACGCCTGCTTAATGTCTTTCGGCTTGGATGGAAAATGATCCGCCATCTTCGACATCAGATAGCAAAACGCCAGTTCACTGTCGGTATTGCCCACAGGCTGAAACCGAGTGGGTTTGAGCTTGTCGGTATAGCCACTTAACTGACCATTATGGGCGAAGGTCCAGTAACGGCCCCACAGTTCACGACAAAAAGGGTGGGTGTTCTCCAATGCAACTCGGCCACGATTGGCCTGGCGAATGTGGCTTATCACCGCCTTGCTTTTGATGGGATACTCTTTGATGAGGCTAGCCACTTCTGAACGACAGCTAGGCTGGCAATCCTTGAAGGTACGGTTACCCACGCCATCATAGAAGGTGATGCCCCAACCATCGGTATGGGGGCCGGTCACGCCGCCGCGCTCCACCAAACCGGTAAAACTGAACACAATGTCCGTCGGTACATTGGCACTCATGGCCAACAATTCACACATAGCTTTGTCCGTATCGCATTCTAATAGAGAAAGAATACCTTTAAATGAGCGCCATAGCACCTCTGGGGCGAGTTTGCCCAGCACGATTCGATTACAAAGTTAACAGTTATGAATAAATAATTCTTGAAGATGTTCAAACAAGCGTTTACTTTTATGTGACAGAGGTCAGACCAGACCGTATACTGTGACTGAGAGCAAACTTATTGGAGCCACTCTCCGATAAGTGACACAAGGAGAATAAATGTGACTACCTTAGTTTGGAGCATCGCTTCGATTGCGGTTCTAGGGGCGCTCATCTACAAACGAGCTTCGCTGGGATTGTTTACCCTCGCCGCCGCTGCCGCGCTTGCAGCTGGCTCTGCACTTGATATTGTTGCCCTATGGGCTTGGGTGGCCTTCGCGGTTATCGCCATCCCTTTCAACGTCGGTTCCCTGCGCCGCTCCCTGTTGAGCGCCCCCGCCCTGAAAGCATTCAAGTCGGTAATGCCGGAAATGTCACAGACGGAAAAGGACGCCATTGAAGCCGGTACCACTTGGTGGGATGCGGATCTGTTTTCTGGTTCACCAGACTGGAAAAAGATGCACGCCATTCCTGCGGCTCGTCTGACCGCTGAAGAGCAAGCTTTCCTAGACGGCCCCGTTGAAGAGGTCTCCCGCATGGTTAACGCCTTTAAGGTGTCTCACCAAGATGCGGATCTGCCAGCAGAAGTGTGGCAGTACCTAAAAGACAATAAATTCTTCGCCATGATCATTAAGAAAAAATACGGCGGTTTAGAATTTAGCCCTTACGCTCAATCTCGCGTTCTGCAGAAGCTGTCCGGCGTAGATTCCGTACTCTCTTCTACCGTAGGTGTGCCTAACTCCCTAGGTCCGGGTGAGCTACTTCAGCACTATGGTACCGAAGAGCAGAAAGATCATTACCTGCCTCGCCTGGCCGTTGGCCAAGAGGTTCCCTGTTTCGCCCTAACCAGCCCCGAAGCTGGCTCTGACGCAGGCTCGATTCCTGATTACGGCGTTGTCTGCAAAGGCATGTGGGAAGGTAAAGAAGTTCTGGGTATGAAAGTTACTTGGAATAAGCGATACATCACTCTGGCGCCTATCGCCACCGTGTTGGGTCTGGCGTTCAAACTGCGCGACCCTGACGGCCTACTAGGTGACGAAGAAGAGATTGGCATCACCTGCGCCCTGGTTCCAACTGACATGGAAGGGGTGATCATCGGTCGCCGCCACTTCCCATTGAATACCATGTTCCAGAACGGCCCAACACAAGGTAATGAGGTGTTCATGCCACTGGACTTCATCATCGGTGGTCCGAAGATGGCCGGTAAAGGCTGGCGTATGCTGGTTGAATGTTTGTCTGTCGGTCGTGGTATTACTCTGCCGTCAAACTCCGGTGGTGGCATCAAGACCGTTGCCGCTGCAACCGGTTCCTACTCTCGCATTCGCCGTCAGTTCAAGACCCCTATCGGTAAGATGGAAGGCATTGAAGAGCCAATGGCTCGCATCGGTGGTAACGCCTACCTGATGGATGCGGTTAACACCATGACCACCACCGCTTTGGGTCTGGGTGAGAAGCCATCGGTTATCTCCGCCATCGTTAAGATGCACCTAACCGACCGCATGCAGAAGTGTTTGATTGACGCCATGGACATCCACGGCGGTAAAGGCGTGTGCTTAGGTCCAAACAACTACCTAGGCCGCGGCTATCAAGGTGCGCCAATTGCCATCACCGTAGAAGGCGCCAACATCCTAACCCGTTCTCTGGTTATCTACGGTCAAGGTGCCATTCGCTGCCACCCTTACGTACTGAAAGAGATGGATGCGGCCTTTGATAAAGATCAGAATCGCAGCCTGAACGAGTTCGACAAAGCGGTTTGGGGCCACGTTGGCTTCGTGATGAGCAACCTAGTACGCAGTTTCTGGTTCGGCCTGACCGGTGCCCGCTTCTCAAGCGCCCCATACTCAGATCAAACCAAGCGTTACTACCAGCACATGAACCGTTTCAGCGCCAACCTAGCCCTGCTATCTGATTTGGCAATGGCGATGCTGGGCGGCAGCCTGAAGCGTAAAGAGCGCACCTCAGCTCGCTTGGGCGACCTACTCAGCCAGCTGTACCTGACCTCTGCCACACTGAAGAAGTTCCAGGACGAAGGCCGTCAAAGCGACGATCTGCCTCTGGTTCAGTGGGCGGTAGAAGACAGCCTGTACAAGCTGCAAGTGTCTCTGATTGAGCTATTGGAAAACTTTCCTGCCTTCGGTGGCCTGCTGAAGTTCCTGCTGTTCCCATTCGGTCGTCCAATTAAGCGTACTTCCGATAAGCTGGACCATCAGATTGCTAAAATCCTACAGACTCCATGTGCTGCCCGTGACCGCTTGATTGCCGGCCAATGGTTTGAAGCCCATGAGAACAACCCTGTCGGTCAGCAAGAGCAAACTCTGCGCAACATTCTGGCTGCTGAGCCTCTGTTCGACAAAGTATGCAAAGCTGCAGGTAAGAAGTTGCCGTTCTGGAAGCTGCACGAAGTGGCAGATCAAGGCCTGGAGTTGGGCGTACTGACTCAAGAGGAAGCGCAGTTGCTGCGTGACGCTGAGACCGGTCGTCTGGCCACCATCAACGTGGATGACTTCGACCCTGAAGAGCTTAAAGCCCAGCAAATCGTGACCGAGCCAACCAGCCCGGTTCAAGCGGCTTAAATCTTCGCTTTTCCCTAAATCAAACCCCGGCAACCGCCGGGGTTTTGTTTTTCCAGCCTTAAAAGTTCGCCGCTCCCCACTTCCCGCGTTATCGCCTTGTGATATTGCAAAAATCCCATTAAGGTTTTGAAATTAAACTCATATACGCTTGGAATATCGTTTTCATGCAAGTCAATAAACAGCAAGGGCGCTTTCTTGATAGCACCATCGAACAGTGGCAAAAGTCCAACCTCATCAACGAAGAGCAAAGCCTAACACTCAAGCAGTCCTATGAGGTTCTGCCCTTCGATTGGCAGCGGCTGGCTAAATACGCTTTCTGGCTGGCCATCGTCTGCATCGTTATCTCTGTCTCCTCCGCACTGGTAGACAAGTGGTTGATGCAGCTACTAGAGAAGCTATTTAACGCCCCGAACTCCGTGAAATGCGTGGCGCTTTCCCTATTGGCCGTTCTGCTCTATGGCGTCGGTATTCATCGCAAGCGGCGTCTGCCAGAGAAAATGTACAGCAATGAGGCAATACTGTTCTTAGGGGTCGCGGCAACGGCCACGGCCATCTTGTTTCTCGGAAAGGTTATCGATACCGGCAGCGGCCACTTCTCACTGCTGATGCTGCTGGCCGCCATCATCTACGGCCTACTTGGCCTGTGGTTTCCCTCCAAACTGGTGTGGCTTGCCTCCCTTATCTCTCTAGGCAGTTGGTTTGGCGCTGAAACCGGCTATGCCTCTGGCTGGGGCGCTTACTACCTGGGCATGAACTACCCGCTGCGCTTTGTGCTATTTGGGTTGGTACTGATTGTCGTAGGCAAGTTCCTGTTCTCATCTTGGCAAGCTCGGGAAGCCTTCCTTCGCCCCACCCGCGCCGTGGGACTGCTGTATCTGTTTATTGCTCTGTGGATCCTGTCAATTTTCGGCAACTATGGCGATTACGACAGTTGGGACGCGGTTAAGCAGATTGAGCTGCTGCACTGGTCTTTGCTGTTTGGTATAGCTGCGCTTATCGCCGTCTATCATGGCATTCAGTATGAGGATGAGATGACCAAAGGTTTTGGGTTGACCTTTATTTTCATCAACCTCTATACCCGCTTCTTTGAATTTTTCTGGGACGGCACCCATAAAGCGCTGTTTTTCGCAATTTTGGGAGTGAGCTTCTGGCTACTGGGATCGAAGGCGGAAAAGATCTGGCAACTTAACCTGAAAAAGCCATAGCCGAGAGATGATAACTGCCCACTGAAGTGAGTGGTTTAGGGCTAAACAATCAAAAAGCGAGCCATTGGCTCGCTTTTTGGTTAGGTCGATGCTGGCAGCAGGGTTAGCGCTCCATTCGAATCACCACGCGGCGGTTTTGTGCTCGGCCACTGGCACTGCTGTTGGTGGCAATGTGGCGTTTCTCACCGTGGGACTGGGTCACAATACGATCCGATGAGATTCCGGCATCTAAAAAGAACTGTTTCAGATTCTCGGCCTGACCACTACTGATGGACATGTTTTCCGCGTCGCCGCCAAAACTGTCGGTATAGGCATCAATGAGCACCAGCTCCAGATTAGGATCGTAGGAGAGAAACTCCTTAATGCGACTGAGCTTCTTTCGAGAGGTGGGCGTTAAGGTGCCGTTTCTATCGCGAAAGTTCAGTACAGTGAACGCAATGTCTTCAAAGCCATAGGGCAGCAAGCTGTCGATGCAGCTAACAAATTCGAAATAGCTGTTATGAAAATTGGCCGCATTAAGACCCACCGCCACTTGATCCACCGGATTGTACCAATCCTGATAATAAAACGTTGGCTGCATCCCCTGTTCAAGTTCGGTGAGCATCACCCATGCCGCCTGCTTGGACACCTCCGCATCAAACTGCGGTTGGTAAGTCAGGCGCACAATGTCTCGAGCGGGAATTCCAGGACGCCAAGATGGGGCGACAGAACGTAAGCTGGCCGCAGTTTCGCGCTCAGGCTTACGCTTCATCTTCAGGACAAAATCCAGGTCCATGGTACGACCGGCTTTGCTTTCAAACACCGCCGTTCCGTAATTTGGAATGGTGTGTTTCAACGTGCACTGAAGGGGGGACGAGGTCTCCAAATTCCAATGAGATTGGTCTATGGATGCCACATAGTTTCTCACCCCGGACGAAACCGAGGTGCTCACTAATGTTAGCAATGTGGCAAAGCCAATTTTATATTGCATTCCCAATACCAAACCAATCTATTCTTAAATCTGTATCGACCGTGGTTCGCAAAGCTTTAGCCCAATCTTTGCCCACTTAATTGCTTTTGCATTATGACAAAGCAATGCGATAATTGCGCTCCAAATTAACACCAAAAATGGCAGCATGAGCGCAATCAAACCAGAAAATTTACTTGTAAACCGTTTTCGCGGTTACTTCCCTGTGGTTATCGACATCGAAACCGCCGGCTTTAACGCCGCAACTGACGCAATACTCGAGATTGCCGCTGTAACTTTAGAGATGGATGCCGATGGCTGGTTAAAACCCGCCAATACCGTTCATTTTCATGTTGAACCCTTTGAAGGCGCCAATTTGGAGCCTGCGGCATTGGAGTTCAATGGCATTGATCCTCACAACCCTCTGCGTGGTGCCGTCTCTGAAAAAGAAGCGCTGCAAGAGATCTTTAAAGTGGTTCGCAAAGCCCAAAAAGCCAGTGGATGCCATCGCAGTATCGTCGTGGCTCACAATGCGGCTTTTGACCAAGGGTTTCTCAATGCCGCCATCAACAGAACCAACATCAAACGGGTTCCATTTCACCCCTTTGCCAGCTTTGACACGGCGTCTCTCTCCGGCTTGTCTTTAGGACAAACCGTGTTGGCTAAAGCCTGCCGCACTGCGCAAATTGAATTTGATAACAGCCAAGCCCATTCGGCTCTGTACGACACCGAGCGCACCGCTGAGCTATTCTGTCATATTGTCAATAAATGGAAAACCTTAGGGGGCTGGCAAGTCCCTGAAGAAAATATTAAATCTGCTCCCGAGTCAGACTGATCATTGACAGTAACAAACCCTAAAAAGCCGTGTTATCACGGCTTTTTTACACCTGAAAACCAAAAGTCATAGCAAGACTGGACTTCTTGGAGTAATCAATCTAACTAATACTAGTTAAACCAAATACTTAGTAGTAAAGTGAAGGTGACGACAGTGGTGCGAGGCAGAGACGCTCCATGGACACAAAGCAGCTATTAGCAACCCAATATGGGCTTAATCAAACCCTAACCAAACTTGCCTTGGGCAGCAGCCTCAAGCAAAGCTTGACGCAACTGACCGAGTTAGCAGAATCCTTACGGCCCGATGTTCGCGTTTCCATATTGCAATACCACCCTCAAACTCAAACGCTCACCACATTGGCCGCTCCCAGCCTTCCTCAGGGCTACAACCAGTTATTGCACCACCTAAAGATCGGGCCAGATGTGGGTACCTGCGGCAGAACCGCCTACCAGCGCTGTTTTTGTTTTAGTGCGGATATCACCACCGACCCCAATTGGCACTCGTTTCGTGAACACGCACTGGCCGCAGACATCCGCGCGTGTTGGTCGGTGCCAATCTTTTCGAGTAAACAGCGCCTACTAGGCACCTTTGCGCTTTACCTGAGCCAAGCGCTCGCTCCTTGTAAGGAGGACAAGGAGTTCATGGAGCTCATCAGCTCCGTCGCCGCCGTGGCCATCGAGAAAGAGCAGATGGAGGCAGAGCTTTACTTTGCCGCCACCCATGACGCCCTAACTCAAGTAGCCAATCGCCACCATTTTTTAGAAAAGCTCAACCACACCTTGGCAAACTGCCAACGACAACAACGGCCAATCGCACTGTTCTATATGGATATTGACCGATTCAAAGCCATAAACGACTCCTTTGGCCACCAAATGGGCGATCAAGTCCTTATCCACTTTGCTCACCGCATTGAGTCCGTTTGTCGTAAAGGGGATCTGCTTGGGCGCATCGGTGGTGACGAGTTCCTGCTGATGTGCCCACTGAAAACAGAGCAAGACTTGGACGACATCGAACAACGACTCAGGCAGGCACTAGCAAAGCACGCATTCCGAGCACATATTCAACTCAGTGGCAGCATAGGTGCCGCCTTATGGAGCCCCAATCGGCCCATTCACGCTGAGCAGTTGATCGCTGAAGCCGATGCTAAGATGTATCAACATAAACACAGCCACTGAATCCAAACCGCATAATCACCCACCGATTTCGCCTTTTCAATCGGACTTGAATCACATTACCTGCAATTTTGAGAGTAAATCTCTGGACAGCCGTAGATGAATTCTGACAATGGTTGTTCACTACTCGTATCCGTTCCATTGAGTAATATCAGTCCTTCACAACGCTGCCTTGATTCAGAACTTGTGAGGGCTTCTAAGCTGACATTAATGCAACTGGTATAAATGCACTACCTAAGCAAAGCAAGAGGTGATAGCTTGAACGGCCTTGAAGCCGCTTCGGTGACAACACCCAACCATTAGGTACAACAACCTCCGTCTGTTTTCGCATTCGCCATGCAATTATTCAGTGGAATGGGTATAAACACGCAATCAACTTATAGGTAATTACAACAATGAATGCCGTCGTTATTGCGGTGCTTCTGGTATTGGTATTAAGCCTTGCCAGGGTCAACGTAATCATCGCGCTTACCATTAGCGCATTGGCCGCCGGATTACTGGGTAATCTGGACTTGGCCTCCACCATTTCCGCCTTCAACTCCGGCTTGGGCGGTGGTGCGACCATTGCACTGGGCTATGCCCTACTCGGCGCTTTTGCCGTGGCACTGTCTCACACCGGCATTCCGGATGCGTTATCGAAGGCGATTGTAGGTCGCCTTGGACGTCATCCAAATGAGCAAGCGGTAACCGGCATTAAATACACCCTGTTGGTGGCGATTCTCTTGATGGCTGTGGCGTCACAAAATGCGGTGCCGATTCACATCGCGTTTATTCCGATCTTGATTCCGCCATTGATTGGCATCTTTAATAAGCTCAAGATGGATCGCCGCCTTATCGCCTGTGTGCTCACCTTCGGCTTGGTCACCACCTACATGGTGTTGCCTGTGGGTTTTGGTGGCATCTTCTTAAAAGATATTCTGATGGCCAACCTCAACAGCAACGGCCTTAATATCGATGCCAATGAACTGATGGGCTCTATGCTTATCCCTGCAGCTGGCATGATCGTCGGCCTATTGATCGCTGTCTTCATCAGTTATCGTAAGCCGCGTGAATACGACGACAAACAGATCGATGAAACCACGACCAGTCAAGAGACCACTGCAGTCAGCAGCAAGCGTATTGCCGTTGTTGTGCTTGCCATTGGCGCCACCTTAGGGATTCAGCTCTACACCGATTCCATGATCTTCGGAGCCCTAGCCGGTTTTGTGGTGTTAAACCTTGGAGGCTTAGATAAGGCCACCAGCAGCCAAGATGTGTTTACCCAAGGGGTGAAAATGATGGCTACCATCGGCTTCATCATGATTGCCGCCGCTGGATTTGCTGCGGTAGTAAAGGCTACCGGTGAAGTGCCCGCACTGGTCGAATCCATACGAGGCATGATTGGCGATAACAAGCCCTTAGCGGCGTTTTTGATGTTACTGGTAGGCCTGTTTATCACCATGGGCATCGGCTCATCGTTTTCAACCATTCCTATTATTGCTGCCATCTACGTTCCCCTGGCGATGGGTTTTGGCTTCTCCGCGCCAGCCATCATCGCTTTGGTGGGCACCGCTGCCGCATTGGGTGATGCAGGCTCTCCAGCATCAGACTCCACTCTGGGCCCAACCGCGGGTTTGAATGTCGACGGTCAGCATGACCACATCATGGACTCGGTGGTGCCGACCTTCCTGCACTACAACTTGCCACTGCTGGCATCCGGTTGGGTTGCCGCCATGGTGCTGTAAGGTCGCCATTAACAGAGAAAGCCACCTATTTCGGTGGCTTTTTTTGTGGCTCAATAATAACAGCGCCATAAACAGCAGCCACAAAAAAGCCCCGACAACGCGGGGCTTTGTTAGGAAACGGCGAGATTACTCGGCGCTCTCCTCTTTGTATTTGGCAGCAGTCTCAGCAATCAAAGGCTGCAGTTCGCCTTTTTGCGCCATCTCCATGATGATGTCACAACCGCCGATCAGCTCACCTTCAACCCAAAGTTGAGGGAAAGTTGGCCAGTTTGCGTACTTTGGCAATTCAGCGCGAATGTCTGGATTTTGCAAAATATCAACGTAGGCAAATGCTTCACCGCAATTCACCAACACCTGAGAGGCTTGCGCAGAAAAACCACAGCTAGGCAGCTTCGGGGAGCCTTTCATATAAAGGATGATTGGGTTCTCAGCAATCTGAGACTTAATTTTTTCAATAGTATCCATGATTCACACTTTTGGTGGTTATCTTGCCTACATTCTATGTGATGAAAAACAAAATCCCAATGTATTTTTTCGATAACGCCGGATGATTCATTCCATCGAAGTTGGGATGCACAAGCTCAGTTTAAGGAGTACAATGATCACAAAATGGATCAAAACCAAAAGCTAAATCAGCTAAATGGAGAACGCACATGGCATTTGAACTTCCTGCACTTCCTTACGCTAAGGACGCGCTAGAGCCACACATTTCCGCCGAAACTCTGGACTTCCACCACGGTAAGCACCACAACACCTACGTTGTTAAGCTTAACGGCCTGATTGAAGGCACCGAGTTTGCTGGTAAAACTCTGGAAGAGATCGTTAAGACCTCTAACGGCGGCGTATTCAACAACGCCGCTCAGATCTGGAACCACACCTTCTACTGGCACTGTCTGGCTCCAAACGCGGGTGGCGAAGCAACCGGCGCAATCGCAGACGCAATCAAAGCCAGCTTCGGCTCTTTCGAAGAGTTCAAGGCGAAATTTACCGATTCTGCCATCAACAACTTTGGCTCCAGCTGGACCTGGTTGGTGAAAAACGCAGACGGCAGCTTGGCCATTGTAAACACCAGCAACGCAGCGACTCCGCTGACCGAAGAGGGCGTAACGCCTCTGCTGACTGTTGACCTGTGGGAACACGCCTACTACATCGATTACCGCAACGTTCGCCCTGAATACATGAACGGTTTCTGGGCGCTGGTAAATTGGGAATTTGTGAACAGCAACTTCGCTGGCTAATTTCTGATAAGAATGCAAAAAGGGAGCCTCAAGGCTCCCTTTTTATTGCCCTAATGAGCGTCACCGGTGAACTCATCCCACCCACTCCACTCACCTTTTTCAGAGAAGTACGCTTCCGGATCCTTAGGAACCCAACTTGGGCAATGATGCTGTTGGTGATATTGCTGCCACTGCTGCTCAGAGTGAATTCCACACCATTTGGCATAAGTCGATACTTTTTCAAACAAAAGCTGATTCGAATTCATTCCTGACTCCTTTCGATGAATTATCGACTTATTATCCACATATTTCTTGTGTATATAAATTGACCTGACTCAATTTAGCGTCATGTCTAAAAAGTTTCATTTTTAGTGCATTAAACACCGATAAAAATCCGACACTTACGCCGAAAGCCGCTACAACAAACGCGAATAAGGGTAAACTCTTGGTCACTGATCCGGTCTTATATAGAGAACGTAGGATCTTTTTGGACAATGAAAAGATACGAGTTCGTAAATTTTCACTTTAAATATCTATGGTTTGCTGCCCATTCCCAAGTTTTTAGGTCTACGCTTAATTCTGGGAGCTCGATTAAAGTCCTGTTTGCATGGACAGCAAATCACGATTTAAGGGGTGAATCATGACCATATTTCAGCATTACCAACAACGCTACGAACAGACTCGCGATGAAGAACTGACCATCGAGGAGTATCTGCAGCTTTGTAAACAAGACCCTAGCGTCTATGCCAGCGCCTCCGAACGTCTTCTGCATGCCATTGGCGAGCCGGAGATGGTCGACACCGCGCTAGACCCTCGTCTATCACGCATCTTCTCTAATCGAGTGGTACCTCGCTACCCTGCCTTTTCCGAATTTTATGGCATGGAGGAGGCGATTGAACAGATCGTCGCCTACCTGAAACACGCCGCTCAAGGCCTTGAAGAATCTAAGCAAATTCTTTACCTGCTGGGCCCTGTTGGTGGTGGTAAATCGTCATTAGCAGAGAAACTGAAAAAGCTGATGTCGAAGATCCCCATCTATGTGCTGTCAGCCGATGGCGACCGCAGCCCTGTGAACGACTCACCTCTGTGTCTGTTCGACATCGAGGAGGATGGCAACATCCTGGAGCAAGAGTACAACATCAATAACCGTTATCTGCGTACCATTATGTCGCCGTGGGCAGCCAAGCGCCTGCACCAATATGGTGGCGACATCAGCCGCTTTAAGGTCACTAAGGTCTACCCGTCAATTCTGGATCAGATCGCCATCGCCAAAACAGAGCCTGGCGATGAGAACAACCAAGATATCTCGTCGTTGGTCGGTAAAGTCGATATTCGACAACTGGAGCACTTTGCTCAGCACGATGCCGATGCCTACTCATACTCAGGCGCACTGTGCCGTGCCAACCAAGGCTTGATGGAGTTTGTGGAGATGTTTAAAGCGCCCATTAAGGTGCTGCACCCACTGCTGACCGCCACTCAAGAGGGCAACTACAACGGCACGGAGGGCTTGTCTGCCCTGCCCTTCAACGGCATTATTCTGGCCCACTCCAACGAATCCGAATGGCAGACGTTCCGCAACAACAAAAACAATGAGGCATTCTTAGACCGAGTCTACATCGTTAAGGTGCCGTATTGCCTGCGCGTCTCGGAAGAGAAAAAAATCTACGAGAAACTGCTGGAGAATTCGGATCTGCGCCGAGCTCAGTGTGCCCCAAGCGTGCTGGATATCCTGTCTCAGTTCAGCGTTCTGTCACGCCTGAAAGACCCTGAAAACTCCTCCATCTACTCAAAGATGCGGGTGTACGATGGTGAAACTCTGAAAGACACCGATCCGAAGGCCAAGTCTCACCAAGAGTACAAAGACTACGCAGGTGTCGATGAAGGCATGGCAGGCCTATCTACTCGATTCGCGTTTAAGATCCTGTCTCGGGTGTTTAACTTCGACCACAGTGAGGTGGCAGCCAATCCGGTGCACCTGTTCTACGTACTGGAAAAGCAGATCGAACGTGAGCAGTTCCCGCAAGATATGGCGGAACGATACTTAGAGCACCTGAAAGGCTTCCTGATTCCGAAATACGTCGAGTTCATCGGCAAAGAGATCCAAACTGCCTACTTAGAGTCCTACTCTGAGTACGGTCAGAACATCTTTGACCGTTATGTAACCTATGCCGATTTCTGGATTCAAGATCAGGAATATCGCGACCCAGAAACTGGCCAACTGTTTGACCGCTCCGCTCTGAACGCCGAGTTGGAAAAGATTGAGAAGCCCGCGGGCATCAGCAATCCGAAAGACTTCCGAAATGAGATCGTTAATTTCGTGCTGCGTGCCCGCGCCAACAACGCCGGTAAGAACCCAGCTTGGGTCAGCTACGAGAAACTGCGCACGGTGATCGAGAAGAAGATGTTCTCCAACACCGAAGACCTGCTGCCGGTGATCTCATTCAACGCCAAAACTTCTGCCGAAGAGCAGCAGAAGCACGATGACTTCGTCGACCGCATGATGGAGAAAGGCTACACCAGAAAGCAGGTTCGACTGCTGTCTGAGTGGTACCTGAGGGTTCGCAAGTCATCTTAAGATCGAGGAGAAGCCTATGACGCATTTCATCGATAAGCGTTTAAACAATAAGGGCAAGAGCACTGTCAATCGACAGCGCTTCTTGCGCCGCTATAAACGCCAGATAAAACAAGCGGTGTCCGATGCGGTTACTAATCGCAGCGTCACCGATGTCGACAGTGGTGAGCAGATCAGCATTCCGACCAAAAACATCTCCGAGCCCTCTTTCCACATCGGAAAAGGAGGCGATCGCAAGATGGTGCATCCGGGAAACGATCAGTTCCAACGTGGCGACCGCATCGACCGTCCTCCACAAGGGGGAGGTTCGGGCAGCGGTCAAGGCCAAGCGTCTGACAGCGGTGAAGGCAGCGATGATTTCGTGTTCGATATCTCGCGGGATGAATATCTGGACATTCTGTTCGACGATCTGGCTCTGCCAAATCTAAAGCGCAATAACTTTGACAAGCTTGTCGAGTACAAAACGGTGCGTGCTGGCATCACCTCGGAAGGGGTTCCAGCTAACATCCACATTGTGCGGTCGCTGCGCGAGTCGTTAGCACGACGTACGGCCATGACCGCTGGCAAGCGCCGGGAGATGAAGCAGCAGCAACATGAGCTGCAACAGCTTTTAAATACTCCAGGTTCAAGCGCCGATGACATTGCGACGTTAGAGGAGAGCATCGAATCGCTCAAGCAACGTATTGATCGTGTGCCCTTTATCGACACCTTTGATCTGAAGTACAACAACTTTGCCAAGCGAGCGGTGCCAACCTCCAAGGCGGTGATGTTCTGCCTGATGGATGTCTCAGGCTCGATGGATCAAGCCACGAAGGAGATCGCCAAACGCTTCTACATCTTGCTGTATCTGTTCCTGACTCGTACCTACAAAGAGCTGGATGTGGTGTTTATCCGCCATCATACCCAAGCGAAAGAGGTCGACGAGCACGAATTTTTCTACAGCCAAGAAACCGGTGGCACCATCGTTTCAAGCGCGCTGAAAATGATGGCGGAGATCCAGCAAGAGCGCTACCCCGCCGATCAATGGAACATCTACGCGGCACAAGCTTCGGACGGTGATAACTGGGCCGACGACTCACCGCTGTGTCGTCAGTTGCTGGACAAAACACTGCTGCCGCTTTGCCGATACTTTACCTACATCGAGATCACCAATCGCGCTCATCAAACGCTATGGCGTGAGTATGAAGCCTTGTCGCAGGTGCACCCGCACTTTGCCCTGCAACACATACGTTCAGTGGAAGACATCTTCCCTGTTTTCAAAGAGCTGTTTAGCAAAAAGACAGCCTAGATGCTGATTTAGGGGGTGTTACGATGAAACGCAATCAACCACTTTCTGACGGACCCGACTGGACTTTTGAGCTCATCCAGGACTACCACCAAGAGATCGAGCGCATTGCCGCTGGCTACAAGCTGGATACCTACCCAAACCAGATCGAGGTGATCTCAGCGGAGCAGATGATGGATGCCTACGCCAGTGTGGGCATGCCCATTGGCTATTCCCATTGGACCTTTGGCAAAAAATTCATCGATACCGAAAAGCACTACAAACGAGGCCAAATGGGGTTGGCCTACGAGATCGTCATCAACTCCAACCCGTGTATTTCCTACTTGATGGAGGAAAATACCATCACCATGCAGGCGCTGGTGATGGCACACGCGTGCTACGGCCACAACAGTTTCTTTAAAGGCAACTACCTATTCCAAACCTGGACTGACGCGGACTCCATCATTGATTATCTGGTGTTTGCCAAAAACTACATCTCCGACTGCGAGGAGCGCCACGGCATCGATGCCGTAGAGGAGATTTTAGACTCTTGCCACGCCCTAATGAATTTTGGGGTTGACCGCTACAAGCGCCCTGCTGAGATCTCGCTTCGGGAAGAGCGACAGCGACAGAAAGAGCGGGAAGATTACCTACAATCTCAGGTTAACGATCTGTGGCGAACTCTGCCCAGCGCCGCACAGAAACAGGAGCAGGAAGAGGAAGCGAAGTTCCCCTCAGAGCCTCAGGAAAACCTGCTCTATTTTATCGAGAAAAATGCCCCTCTATTGGAGCCATGGCAGCGAGAGGTGGTGCGCATTGTCCGCAAGATCTCCCAGTATTTTTACCCTCAAAAGCAGACTCAGGTGATGAACGAAGGCTGGGCCACATTTTGGCATTACACCATCATGAATCACCTCTATGATGAGGGCTTGGTCACCGACCGATTTATCATGGAGTTCCTGCACAGCCACACCAGTGTGGTAATGCAACCGGAATACAACAGCCCTTATTACAGCGGCATTAACCCCTATGCTCTGGGTTTTGCCATGTTCCAAGACATTCGCCGTATTTGTGAGAATCCAGACGAAGAAGACAAACGCTGGTTCCCAGATATCGCTGGCTCCGACTGGCTAGAAACCCTGCACTTTGCCATGCACAACTTTAAAGATGAGAGCTTTATCTCGCAGTATCTGTCCCCCAAAGTGATGCGGCAGTTTAAGTTCTTCACAGTCCACGATGACGACCGCAAGAGTTACCTCGAGGTGGGTGCCATCCATAACGATGAAGGGTATCGCGAAGTTCGCCAAAACCTGTCGGCGCAATACAACCTGTCCAACCTGGAACCCAACATTCAGGTGTGGGACGTCAAAGTGCGCGGAGACCGTTCACTCACACTGCGGTATCAGCCTCAGCAGCGAGCACCACTAGGCGACAGCAAAGATGAGGTGATGAAACATCTGCATCGTTTGTGGGGGTTTGATGTGTTTTTAGAGGAAGCGAGAGAAAACGGCAACGTCGACATCATCGCTCGCTGCGTAGCTAAAACTGAGGCCTTGTAGCTCTGTTGAGGTGATATTGCAGCACAAAAAAGCCCGCGTTCTCGCGGGCTTTGTCTTTTAAATTCACAGCCGCTTATTCAGCGATGTCTTTTGGCATGTCGCCTCGGATCTGGAGCCACAACTTACCAGAATCGATACCGTATTTACGCACAAGGCCAGGTACCGCATCGGAGTTCTTGTTCTCCGCGCATTCCAGCAACGCCTTGTAGTAGTTCAGTGCCAGCTCACGGGCTGGCGCGTGGGTAAAGTAGTAACGGCCTACACGGCTGTACAAACCTTTAAACCCATTAAGAATCAAGGCGTAAATGGAGTTTCCAGAGGCCATGGCCAATGAATGGTTCAGGTTATAATCGTAATCTGAAAACGCACCGGCTTCATCTTCGATGTCTGCGGCTTGGCCTAGGACTTCAAGAGTCAAATCTGGATTGTAGCGAATTGCAGACCGAATATAGATGGCACTGATGTTGGTACGAGCCGACAACAGTTGATCCATCAGATCCGGAACCCCGTCTTGATCTAACCGGGCGATGGTTTCTAGGATGTTCAACCCTGAGGTTTCCCAGAAGTTATTCACTCGTGTGGGCTTGCCGTGCTGGATGGTCAACCACCCGTCACGAGCCAAACGCTGCAGCACTTCACGTAGCGTAGTGCGAGTTACCCCAATTAACTCAGACAGTTCACGCTCTGCGGGTAAAATCGTTCCAGGAGCAAACTTATTGTTCCAGATGGATTTCACGATGTATTCTTCGGCAAAACCAGCTGGACTCTGCGCTTTTATTATCATAGTCAATGGCGCCTATACGACTTTGGACAGATATCAGTGTCTGTATCCTAGCAAAGAACCTTTCAAATCAAAAACCCATTGCCGATCACAAAACACACAAAACCTCGTAGGGAATCACAAGAGTTCGTAGATTATTGGATGCGGAATAGTCAAAAGTGCGGTAAAAAACTGGTCTTACCAACGATTTACCAAGCAGCAGCGAATAAAATCTGCGTGATTACTTGTTTAATCTTGGCTTTATAAACGAGTATTATACTCCGTCTTACATTACGACAAAATTAGAAGAAAGAGAGGGAAGCATGGCATCCACATTGAGCCAAGCCTTTTTCCAAAACTTCTTAGGCCATGCACCTAAGTGGTACAAATTTGCAATCATTAGCTTTTTAATCATCAACCCAGTTTTGTTTGCCGTCGATCCATTCGTGGCTGGCTGGGTACTGGTCATTGAATTCATCTTCACACTGGCGATGGCACTCAAATGCTACCCGCTACAACCTGGTGGTCTGCTGGCCATCGAAGCCATTGCCATCGGCATGGCATCTCCAGCCACGGTATTACACGAGCTGGAAGCCAACCTTGAAGTGATCTTACTGCTTATCTTTATGGTGGCAGGCATCTTCTTCATGAAGCAGTTACTGCTTTATCTCTTCACCAAACTCATTACCAAACTGCGCTCTAAAACGATTCTGTCATTGGCGTTCTGTTTCGCTGCTGCCTTCCTGTCGGCATTCCTAGACGCATTGACCGTTATCGCGGTGGTTATTAGCGTGGGTATGGGCTTCTACACCATTTACCACAAAGTGGCGTCTGGCAAAGACTTCGGTCAACAGCACGACCACAATGACGACGACCAAGAGCAGCTTTGCAAAGACGATCTTGAGCAGTTCCGTGGCTTCCTACGTAACCTGATGATGCACGCTGGTGTAGGTACTGCATTGGGTGGTGTGTGCACCATGGTGGGTGAACCTCAAAACCTGATCATCGCTGCACAGGCGCACTGGCAGTTTGCTGAGTTCTTCCTGCGCATGTCTCCGGTTACCATTCCGGTACTGTTCGCCGGTTTAGCAACCTGTTTCCTCGTCGAGCGCTTCAAACTGGTTGGCTACGGTGTTGAGCTGCCTGAAGCGGTACGCAACATCTTGGTTGACTACGCCAAACACGAAGATGATCGCCGCACCGTCAGAGACAAAGCGGCACTGATTGTTCAAGGTGTGGTTGGTATCTGGCTGATCGTTGGTCTGGCACTGCACCTTGCTGCAGTGGGCCTAATTGGCCTGTCCGTTATCATTCTGTGCACCTCGTTCAACGGCATTATCGATGAGCACTCTCTAGGCAAAGCCTTTGAAGAGGCACTGCCGTTTACCGCGCTGCTGGCCGTATTCTTCGCCGTGGTTGCCGTTATCATTGAGCAGGGGCTGTTTGCGCCAGTTATCTCTTGGGTACTGACCTACGAAGGTAACACTCAAGCGGTGATGTTCTTCATTGCCAACGGTGTGCTGTCGATGGTGTCTGACAACGTATTCGTTGGCACGGTGTACATCAACGAAGTTAAAGCTGCCCTGCTGGATGGTAAGATCACTCGCGACCAGTTCGACCTACTGGCAGTGGCCATCAACACGGGTACCAACCTGCCATCGGTAGCAACGCCAAACGGTCAAGCGGCCTTCCTGTTCCTGTTAACCTCGGCCATTGCCCCGCTGATTCGCCTGTCTTACGGCCGCATGGTCGTTCTGGCTCTGCCATACACTATCGTGCTGTCTATGGTTGGCTTGGCAACCATAGAGTTTGGGTTGCTGGATCACATGACGACACTGTTCTACGACTGGGGCTGGATCAACCACCACACGGTCGCAGAAGCGGCAGCAACTATGGTTGGCGGTCACTAAACGCAAACGAGAGTTGCACTCAATCGCAAACGCCTCCACTATGGAGGCGTTTTTCGTTTAAAGGGACAGATGTTTTTCGAATGCTCATTCAACTTCATGCCTTCGCTAGCCAACGTCGTAGCTGGCTGATTCTCGCTTTAGGTGCCTTCTCTTTGGAGATCATGGCTCTGATCTTTCAGTACGGCATGGATCTTAAACCCTGCGTTTACTGCATCTACGTACGCTTGGCCTTCTTCGCATTGATGCTGGTCGCACTCATTGTTGCCATTGCACCGGAGAAAAACTGGTTACGTAAACTGGGTTTTCTTGGCTGGTCGGCGACAAGCCTTTGGGCACTATCATTAAACTTAACCCTGCACGCCAAACAGATAGAGCCACCATCGTTGTTTGGTTCAACCTGCGATGCCATACCCAACTTTCCTAGCTGGGCACCACTGCATGAATGGTTACCTGGGGTGTTTATGCCCACTGGCGACTGTGGTGACTCACCTTGGAGCTGGTTGGGGCTGTCGATGGCACAGTGGTTAGTGGGGGTATCGTCATTGCTGCTACTGATTGCCGCCATCTTCTGGTTAGCCGATCTCTACAGGCCAAAGAAAAAAGAGTGTTGCGGTGGCGGCTGCCATTAGGCGACCCCCTCCCCTAAATGGAACGGGTATAAAAAAAGCGTGCTCAAAGCACGCTTTCTTTTTCGTTTGACCAGTCTATTCGACCTCATCTAACGGCCAGACCACAATGTAACCAATAAGATCTGGGTCTGGTCCCACTTGGTCTTCGCTGAGTACTTTACGGCGAATGGACATACCCTGTTTGTGCATCTCAGATTTTGAGCCGGTCAACAGCGGATGCCAACTTGGTAGGCCCCTGCCCTCATGCAGACGCCGATAAGCACAGCTTGGTGGCAACCAAGTCGTGGTGGCCACATTGTCTGCAGTAACTCGATAACAGTCGGGCACGTACTTGAAACGATTTGGATAGCGACTGCACTCGCAGCTTTTGTCATTGAGCAGAGTGCACGCTACGTTGGTGAAATAGACCTCTTCGGTCTCATCATCGATCAACTTATTCAAGCAGCACTTGCCGCAACCATCGCAGAGTGATTCCCACTCCTGTTCGCTCATCTGATTTAGGGGTTTTAACCAAAATGGCTGTTCAACGGTCACGTAAACCTCATCGCTGTCGTCGTTGCATCGGGGCGCGGATTATACTCCCCGCCCCTGCTGCTGTCACCCTAAGCTTAGTTTGAGAACTTGATGCGATCGGCTAGGTGGCCCACAGCGGCCACAAAATAGTGGCTTCGATTCCAGCGCATCAACGCATCGTAATTGCCATAAGCGAGATAACTTCGACCATGAGCATCATCGGGTTGCACTAAGGAGGCCTGAATGTCTCGAGTTGGCAGCGCGCTACCGTCCATACGGCGAACGCCAAGAGCTTGCCATTCGGCTAGGGATTTTTTCACCTTAAGGCCTTTTAACTCCTCCGCCAGTTCCGCCGTCAAGGTGACCTGACGAGCCCAGGTCAAATCATCATCCCAACCGACCTGCTTGAGATAGTTGGCTGTGGATGCAAACACATCGGCCTTATTGCCCCAGATGTCTTTTTTACCATCGCCATCAAAATCCTGAGCATAAGCCAAGAACGACGTCGGCATGAACTGACACTGCCCCATGGCGCCCGCCCATGAGCCTTTCATATTCTCAGGTTGAATGTGGCCTTCATTTAAGATGGTCAGTGCAGCAAACAGTTGCTCTTTGAAAAAGGCTTCACGTCGCCCTTCAAATGCCAAAGAGGCGGTAGCACCGACGACGGAAAAGTTACCGGTGTAGTTGCCAAAGTTGGTTTCCACACCCCACAGAGCGACGATAAAACGTGGCTGCACCCCATAGGCCTGACCCACCTTGTCTAGCAGCTCACGGTTTTCATCCAGCAATCGCTTGGCTTTGGCGACCTTCCAGTCAGGCACAGCCTGAGGCAGGTAGGTATCCAGTGTTTTCTTAAACTCCGGCTGATTGCGATCAGCCTTAATGGCACGTTGATACAGCTTAACGTTGGCAAAAGCCGCATCAATGACCTCAGGCTTAATGGCGTGAGTTGCCGCTTCCTGTTTTAAGCCCTCAACATACTGCATAAATTGCTGCTTTTGATCCGGCTCTTGAGCCCCTTGAGCACCGGCAGCGATGCAAAGAAGCAGCGCACCAATTGTTGTTCTCATTTTGCGCATCCTCTTTATTGATTCGATTATTGCTGTTTCAACCACTCTTTATGGCTTTTCAGCAGATCTTCCGGTGGGGGCGGCAACTGAAGGTAGAAGCCCTTCTCGCTAAGATCCGCTTTGACCTTGTCAATGTTGGCGCTTCCCAACTGACTTAACTTAGACAGGGGCAGCAACATTACAAACTCAGGTTGACCGAAGGTTTCCATCAGCGCCTCAGGCACTTCAGAGAAATCATTTCGTTTATTTACATACAGATAGGTTTCTGCCTTGCGTTTACTTTTGTAGATAGCACAAATCATAGGTTTTCTGAAAAATTAACTAATTACGAACTTGCCTCAGATAGAGGGGCACTATACCATGCCACTCTATAAAAATAAGCGTAACCCAGCCCATTCGTGGCGTCACTTCGGGAAAAGAGTAGATGCAGCAGTATGGCATCGAGTTTACTAGCTCCAGCTTCACCTTATCGGTACTCAAAATCAGCGGCGATGACCTGTCATCTATAGAGCAAGCCCTGATCAATCACACCCAAAAAGCCCCTTCTCTGTTTGAGAATATGTCTTTGGTTCTGGACGTTTCTGCGCTGAGCAATCAAGTTGCACTTGCCGACGTCGTTGCCTTAGCGAAGCACCACAAGCTCCGCCCCATGGGGGTCCGTCACGCTCAAGCTGAACACAAAATTCAAGCTCAAGCTCTGGCGCTGCCACAACTTAACTCCCCTAAGGCCAACGCCAGCACCGGCGCAGCGACCAAAGTGGTTCATCGCAGTGTTCGCTCTGGGCAACAGATCTATGCCCAAGGGGGCGATCTGGTCATTTTAGGGTCGGTAAGTAACGGTGCCGAGGTGATCGCCGACGGCAGCATTCACATTCTCGGAACCCTGCGAGGCCGCGCGATCGCCGGCGCTCAAGGGCAAACTGACGCCAGCGTGCTTGTTAAGGACCAGCAGGCCGAGATGATCTCCATCGGCGGCTACTTCTGGCTCAGCGACGCCATCAATCAAGAATACTGGCAGCAAAGCCTGTTGATCACTCAGAAAGAGGGTCAACTTCAATTTCAATCTATCTCAATTTAACCACTCATTTAGGAAGGATTATGGCTAAGGTCATCGTTGTCACCTCCGGCAAAGGCGGAGTCGGCAAAACCACCAGTTGTGCTGCCATCGGCATGGGCCTGGCGCAAGCTGGCCATAAAACCGTTATCATCGACTTTGATATCGGCCTGAGAAATCTCGATCTGGTTATGGGCTGTGAACGCCGCGTGGTGTATGACTTTGTTAATGTCATCCATGGCGAAGCCAACCTAAACCAAGCGCTGATTAAAGATAAACGCTGCGAAAACCTGTTTATCCTGCCCGCGTCGCAGACCCGCGACAAAGATGCACTGGATAAGGAAGGGGTTGGTGCCGTATTGGACCAACTTAAACACGAGTTTGAATTTGTTATTTGCGACAGCCCCGCTGGCATTGAAAACGGAGCCATGATGGCCCTGTACTATGCGGATGAAGCAGTAATTACCACCAACCCAGAGGTCTCTTCAGTTCGAGATTCCGATCGCATCATCGGCATGCTTCAGAGTAAGTCTCGCCGCGCCGAGCAAGGGTTGGAGCCCGTCGTGGAGCACCTGCTAGTGACGCGCTACAACCCTGAGCGTGTTGAGAAAGGCGAAATGCTCAGCATTGACGACATTACTGAAATTCTGGCTATCCCTTTGATGGGCGTTATTCCAGAGTCACAGGCGGTGCTTAATGCCTCTAACAAAGGAACACCGGTGATTCTCGATAGCGGCAGTGACGCAGGACAAGCCTACACCGATACCGTTGCCCGACTGCTTGGTGAAAGTCTTCCAATGCGATTTGTTGAACCAGAGAAGAAAGGCTTTTTAAAACGCCTATTTGGAGCTAGCTAAATGTCGATCTTTGACTATTTCCGCAAAGAGGAGCCTAGCTCCGCCAAACTCGCTAAAGACCGCCTAAAAATCGTCGTGGCTCACGAACGCAGCCGTCGAGAAGGGCCTGACTTTTTGCCAGACCTTGAACGCGACATCTTAAGGGTGCTGGCCAAATACGTTGAAGTCGACAGCGATCAGGTCAATATCCAGTTAGACAATAACGTCGATAACTGGCAAGTGCTCGAGCTTAATATCACACTGCCAAACTCAAACTGATTGACCGCCAATAACGAAACAGGGAGCCGATGGCTTAATGCCACTCGCTTAAGAGCGGGTGGCATTTTTATTGGGATAGCGAGCTGGCTTTTTGAGCACTACTCGAGGATAGGGTTTTCGTTCTCTTTTCTTGGGCAATATGAAGCGCTTGCCATTGTCCCTTAAGGTCTTTAAGTGTTTCGGTATTGCGCCTGGGGTTCGGGTATCACTCGCCCAGATCATCTCATCCATTATCAAGAACAGCGCATTGATGAAGCTAACCCTCAGAGGGTCTACTTGGTACTGTTTGGCCATCTCGGCCATCTCGGCCATCTCCAGCCTAACAATGTTGTAGCTGGTTAAAATCCCCCACAGCTCTTGGTATATCCCCAGCTCCTTCTTGCTGTGTAACGTTGGCTTATTTTGCAGTTGGTACTGTTTCAGCTCGCCGTAGCCATGTTCTATCTCCCAGCGCTGCCAATAGACTCTGACGAGGTCATCAAATGGGTAGCGTTCAGGGCATTGGCAAGAGGTGATAAAGCCCTTGATTTCTCCCTTCGGGGTTGGGATGAGAATGAGGCGAGCCTGCCACGCTTTTCCAAGGTATGGAGCCTGTTTCTGAGCTTGCGGTGAAACAGGCATCTCGATGAGGTGGTCGTGTTCAGTGTAGGTTTCAATGACTTCATAGCTTATCTTGGCCTTCATCGGCGTTAACCAGTGCGTGTTACTGCTCGCTCCACACCAACTGGTAAATAACTCCGCAGACATAAAGCCGCGGTCAAACAGCGTTAATGAGTTATCAGGAGCAGAGCCGACGAGCTGCTGGGCATAGGATATTTCACTGTTCGTGACCGGACCAAAAGCCGCATCAGACAAGAGGTGGCTTCGTGTAGACATCAAGGTCACTGCCAATACCGTCGGAAACGACGCTCCCTTTTGAGCGAAACCAAAACGCTGATTTTCTTCAGTATTATGAGTCTTAAAGTAAGTGCCATCGACACTGAGAAGCTTGAGTCCGCATACTTCATCGAAGTCAGATTGCTGCTCCCACTGCTGAGCGGTGGTTTTAAACAGATAGCGCATGGGCTCTGCGCCTAGCCTTTCTTTGCCCTTGATAATGCTACTTGTTGCCATCGGTACGAGCTCACCATCGGAATCAGGAAATGCGAGTTCCAGCTTGTCACAAACATCCTGAATCGAGCGATTACGTTGAAGACCAATCCCTAGCACTAACCAAACCGCCTGCTCTGCGGGAAGACGGCGCTTTCTGACTGAAACGCGACCCGTTTGCTGAACCGCCTCTTCAACCCACTCCAAAGGGATGTGCTTGCTAAACACATCAATTGGACGCTCATGACAAAACTCGGCGGTAACCTGTAACTCTTTTGAAAACTCAGACATAAAAAATCGGCCGCAACTGATGTTGCGGCCGATTATGAAGCCTCTGCAGGATCGTTCAACTAGCTAAAACGATCGGCATTAAGCCACTGGCTCCCTGTTTTTATGCATCATCACCGTTTCTGATGCCGTTCTCTGTTTTCCGATTTCTCCCACTCACTTTTCTTCAGCAGCAGATAGATGGCACCGGTACCACCGTGTTGTTTTTGCGCGGAGTGAAACGCCAATACTTGCGGGATCTGAGGCAACCAGTGGGCAACATGGCTTTTGAGTAACCCCTTAAACGGAGTGGTGTGCAGACCCTTGCCATGCAGTACCAGCGCACAACGCACTTCAATGCGCTGGCAGTCCTCAATAAATTGTAACAGTGCCTGTTTGGCCTCATTCACTGAGTGGCCATGAAGATCCAACCGAGCATCCAACTGATACTTACCAAGGCGCAAATTCTTATACACACCATGCTGAACACCAGGGCGAACAAACTCGATGGGATCTTCAGGAGCAATCAACATCAAGCCGTGATCGCTCAACCCTTGCCCCTCAGAAGTTTGTTCTGCTTGAGCGGATTGTCGCCGCGCCAACTGCGCTTCAGTTGGCGACATCGGTTTATGTAATGAGCTGCGAGTGTCGCTTTTAGCCATGGGCTTCACATCCGCCATCTCAGTTAAAAACTCTTCCATTTCACTGGTCGACATCTCTACCTCCGTCACGCTGCTTTTGTACTAGTATACCCAAAGCCAAACTCACGCCGACCCTAATGGGTTTTGATCGCCTACAAAACGTGCATCCAGACACCTTTGATAAACTTTGCAACGGTTTAACCCTTTACAGCATGGCTAATCAGCAGCGATAGTTACCCCGTGTATCGAGTTTGGAGCACATCTAGGTGCGAGCGTTATCTTTAATATTGACATTGCTGGTCTGTTTTAGTGCCAGAGCCAGCAATGAGATAAATACAGAAATTAACCAGATCTATGCCAAGTTATCTGTTGCCTACGACAACTTGAAGACAGACGATCTCATTCAGTTTTACAGCGATAACGCTTGCTTAATCAGTGCTTCCAAAGAGGAAGGACTGCTTAATGGCCGACAGCAGATAGCCGAAGGCATTGATGATTGGTTTCAGGAGATCCGCCAGCGAGGCGCACAGCTCAAAGTTCACTACCGAGTTGTTAATCGTCAGATGAGTGCCGATACCGTAATTGACTCTGGGTACTATCTGGTGGTCTACACACCAGCCAAAAGCACCGAGCAGCCGGCGAGCGAATTCGTTGGTAAGTACATTATGAGCTTCCAACGTAATCAAGATAAACATTGGCAGATCATCAGCGAGTCGGCTAACCGTACCAAATCTGAAAAGTTCCTAAACAGTCCTCGCCAAGAGGAACTGTTCTATCAGGAATACCAGCGCTCACCGACCACAAGAGTTAATCCTTAATGACCCAAGTCTGTTATTGCGGCGCAAGCACCGCATTCGAGCAATGTTGCCAGCCATTGCATCAACTCCACATTGATGCCCTAACGCCGGAACAACTAATGCGCTCGCGCTACAGCGCTTTTGTGACTGGAGACGCGCAATATCTGTTTGACACTCATCATCCTGAATATCGCAGTGGATTGAATGTCACCGAACTGGCGCAGGCCTGTAAGCAAAGCAAATTTGTAGGCTTGGAGATCGTGGATGCGCCACCCCCGTCCACATCCAGTGGAGAGGTGGAATTCAAAGCGTGGTATCAACAGGGAAAAGAGGTGTTGGCGTTGTGGGAACGATCGCAATTTTCCAAAGTTGACGGTCTTTGGAAATACTGCCGAGGTGAAATCAAACCCACCATCAAGCTCGGCCGCAATGACCCCTGCCCTTGTGGGTGTGGCCTGAAAGCCAAAAAGTGCTTACTTGGATAACGCTAGCCATTGCCCACGAAAAAGGAGTGCAGATGCACTCCTTTTTAATGCCGCACCCAATCAATAACTGGCTGGAACCGGCAGTGAGTCTCTGACTCGCAGTTTAAGCCAAAGACATTTCAAAAATGATCCGCTCTGCCGCGCAGCTGAATACCAATTTGGCGTTCAGTTCACTTTTGTCGGAATCCCAATGAGTTTCAGAGGAAACCGAATCGCCAAAGCGCTTCTCTGCACGCTCTCGGTAGGATGCAAAAAACGCCAAGGCAGCCGCTTCATTTTGAGCCTGAATAGGCAGGTTCAGTACGTTGTCTTCTTCCGCGATAATGGAACCGATGTCCATAAATACGCCACAAGCGTCGCAAGCTACGTCTTGATTCTCAGTGTTCATCAAAACCTCTGGGTAGACTGAGTAAAATTCAGTGAAATTATAGCCCTTGAGCCTGGTCTTAATATGCGAACCAGATCACACACTGATGGAGATGACGGTTAAAAGGTCGAACCAATTTGAGGGGCTTTCGGAAAGCAGCGGTGATAAAACTTATCAGGCAACCGCAGCGATTGCGGAGGATTGAAGACGCTGAGCCGCTAACAGTTGCCCCAAAGGCCACGTTTTTGGAGGCTGCACGGACTTGGCTTTCTCAAAATCTGCAACATTCGGTGGGCAATTTTCAAGGGCTTGCTGAACACCGTGTGGGTGACTGCCCTGATAGCTAAGTGCATCTGGCTTTAAGCAATGCTGCAAACGGCTTTGAACCAAATCGGACTTTTGAAAGGCATCGGCAATCTTAACCGAGCGCTGGGGTTGCTGGTATTCCCCTAGCATTGGCTCTGGCTCAGGTAATTGAAACTGCTCACGCAGATCTTTTGATGGTTTTTCATCCGGTTTTGGCAGTTGGAATTCACCATGCAGACGGACGTCTTGCGACAGCATGGCTAACATTAAGCCAAAGTCGCTACGTCTATCTGTTTGAATGGCTTGACCAAGCGCATCGCCTAGTTGCCATTCATTGACCAAGATGGCCTGAGTCTGCATAGAAAACATCCAAAAATCGTTGATTCAATGACTTTATCGGCGCAAAGGCATAAAACTTTAGGAAAATTCTCAATTACTTCTTTACAGGCTGCGAAGCTTTGATAGTATAGCCGCCGCAGTTGAGGGACAGAGAGCAAAACAAATTTGCGCAAGTCCTCAACTACAATTCGAAAGAATTGAACCCCGTGGAGGGGTTCCCGAGTGGCCCCAAAAGGCATTGTGATCAGACTGGTCTGATTCCTTGGCCACACGAATATCGTGTTAGATAGAAGCACGCTAAACAATCTATTAGAGAATTCCGTGGAGGGGTTCCCGAGTGGCCAAAGGGATCAGACTGTAAATCTGACGGCTCCGCCTTCGAAGGTTCGAATCCTTCCCCCTCCACCATCATTTCGCTAGGCTCATTAGAGTTAAGCAAGTAACGTGTTAGATAGAAGCACATAAAACAGCCTATCTAGAGAACTCCGTGGAGAGTTCTCGAGTGGCCCCAAAAGGCATTGTGATCAGACTGGTCTGATTCCTTGGCCACGCAACAACCGTGTTAGATAGAAGCACACTAAATAATCTATCTAGAGAACTCCGTGGAGGGTTCTCAAGTGGCCCCCAAAGGCATTGTGATCAGACTGGTCTGATTCCTTGGCCACTAAACTACCGTGTTAGATAGAAGCACACTAAATAATCTATCTAGAGAACTCCGTGGAGGGGTTCCCGAGTGGCCAAAGGGATCAGACTGTAAATCTGACGGCTCCGCCTTCGAAGGTTCGAATCCTTCCCCCTCCACCATCATTTCGCTAAGCTCATGAGAGTTAAGCCGAAACGTGTTAGATAGAAGCACATTAAACAATCTATTAGAGAATTCCGTGGAGGGGTTCCCGAGTGGCCAAAGGGATCAGACTGTAAATCTGACGGCTCCGCCTTCGAAGGTTCGAATCCTTCCCCCTCCACCATCATCCTAAAAGCCAGCTCATTGAGCTGGCTTTTTTGTCATCTGCTGTTCATACCATGGTTACCTAGACGTCACTTTGCTCATCTATGCTGGGGCAAATTTGGGATAACTCTAAGATTTCACAGATGATACAGGTTGATACACTAGTCTCTCGTCACTTCCCTAACCTTCCAGCGCCAAAACTGGTAACCCCACTCCTCAAACGCTTAGTCAAAGAGCAGCAGTTTCACGATTTTGCGAAGCAGTATCCCGACTGTCGAGGGTTTGAGTTTGTCGATAAAGTTCTCGAATTTTTAAACTTTGACTGCCGCCTTGAGGCCCATCAGCTCGCCCAAATTCCTGCTTCAGGACGAGTGGTGATCATCGCCAATCATCCTATTGGCTCTCTGGATGGTTTGGGGCTATTGCAGCAAATTGGGCGGGTACGAAAAGATGTGCGTATCGTTGCCAATGTGGTTCTTAATGAACTCGAGCCTCTTACTCCGCTACTTTGTCCGGTTAACGTCTTTGAGCGAGCCGGCCGAAGCCAGTATCAATCCATTTGCCAGCATCTAGAGGACAACGGAGTGGTGATCTTCTTCCCCGCCGGTGAAGTTTCCAGACTTACGGCCAAGGGGGTAAAAGATGGAAGCTGGCGTAAGGGCTTTCTTCGGGCTGCCAAAGAGTGTCGAGCCCCGATCCTACCAATTCGAATCGAAGCAAAATGCTCCTGGTTGTTCTACGGGTTATCTAGCATTTACCGGCCCATAGGCACGGCAATGCTGGTTCAAGAGATGTTCAAGCTGCAGCATAAATCACTGATTATGCACGTAGGGGATCTCATTCCTAACTCGGCGATAGAGGCCTTAGATAGCCCCATGTCTGAGCAACTAACACTGTTCAAACAGCATCTTTATCGGCTTGGTACTCCTGAGAAAGGCTTACTGCCAACACACACCGCTATCGCTGACGCAGAGTGCAAAGATCAAATTGAAGCGCAGTTGGCTCAGAGTCAGTTATTGGGGCACACCGCCGATGGCATGCAGATCTTTGTTTACCAGGGCGGCCGACAATCGCCGCTCATGCGAGAGCTTGGCCGATGCCGGGAGCTGGCATTTCGAGCCGTTGGCGAAGGTAGCGGTAATAGCCGAGATCTCGATGCTTTTGATGACCACTATTTTCAGCTAATTCTCTGGAACCCCAGTAAGCGGCAAATTGTGGGCGCCTATCGAATGGGCGATGCAGCAAAACCAAATAGCAAACTGTATAGCGCCACCTTGTTCCAATACTTACCGGGTATGACGCCCTATCTACACCAAGGCCTAGAATTGGGGCGCAGTTTCGTTATGCCAGAATATTGGGGAAAGCGAGCGCTGGACTCACTTTGGCAAGGCATTGGTGCGTTTCTGGCAGCTAATCCCCAGTATCGTTACCTGTTTGGCGCAGTTTCTGTGTCTGCCCAGTTGCCTGTCGAAGCGAAAGATCTGCTTATCGGCTTTTATCAACGACACTTCTCACCACCCGCTAATGAACCACAAAAAGCCAATCATCGAACCCCATATCAAAGCCGACTGACGCCTTTACAGCTAGAGTCGATATTCTGCGGCGACTACCAGTCCGATTTTAAAACGCTAAAACAACGATTAAAGCAGTTAGGAGTGACCGTTCCGACCCTCTATAAACAGTACGGCGAGCTGTGTGATAAAGGCGGCGTACAGTTTATCGACTTTGGCATTGATCCCGACTTTTCAGACTGCATTGACGGGCTCGTCCTTATCGACACTCACAAGCTTAAATTGAAACGCCGCCGGCGCTACATCAGCCCTTATGTACATTAGGGTTTTCTATTTGAGACGGCTTGAGAGCAACTATGCCGTCTCACGCTCAAAGCTCCTTGAGTAGTTCAAAGTAAAGCTGCTGCAATCGGTACAGCTCTTTTGCCTCAACACACTCATTGGCTTGATGGATTGTGGCATTGGGCAAACCTAACTCCACCACTTGGGCGCCAGCTTTTGCGAAAAAACGACCATCAGAGCTGCCGCCCGCACTTGAAAGTAACGGAAAACGCCCGCTGACCTTAATCACCGCCTGCTCAACCGCTCTGATCAAACTGTTGCCACTGTGCTCATTGCAGTAATACGCCTGACAATCTCGTCCCCATTCAATCTGGTAATTCACTCCACTTTGGGCAATAACCGATTCAATCTTATTTGCCACCGTTTGCGCATTAAATCGATGGGAGTAGCGAACATTAAAACGCAGCGTCACACTGGATGCGGTAACGTTATCCAGCCAAGGAGAAGGCTCAATGCCGGTTATATGAAAGGCGGTTCCAGGTACGTCTTCGCAGCCTTGATCCCACTGTAAGCTCGCCAACTGATTACCTAGGGCGAGAGCTTGATGCAACAGGTTGTCGGCACTTCTCTGGTAGGCAACGTGACCCGCCTGCCCCCATAATTTGAGCTCTCCAGAGATGGCGCCTCGTCGCCCATTGCGGATGGTGTCGCCGCTGTGCAGTTTTGCTGTCGGCTCGCCCACCAACACCCAAGGCGGCAATTTCTGCCACAGGGCCAGATAATTGACGATGGAGCTCGAGCCAAACTCCGCTTCCCCCTCTTCATCGCTGGTCAGCAGCACCATCACCCCTTCTGGCACTTTGGGCAATTGCTCCAGCGCCGTGATAAAGGCGGCGATGGCTCCTTTCATATCAGCGATGCCACGGCCATATAAACGCCCGCCTTGTTCGGTCAATTGGAACGGCGAGAATTGCCAATGCTCTCCGGCAGGCACCACATCCGTATGCCCGGAAAACCCCAGTTTCGGCTTCCCAGGCATGTAAGCCACAAGGTTACTGACCCCATGATGGCAAAGGTGCTCAATGGTAAACCCCATGGCTTTCAACCGAGCTGCAATATAGCGCTGGCACCCAGCATCATCTGGCGTTACTGATTGACGCTGAATCAAGTTGGAGGCGCACTCAAATAGCGAGTCCGACTTGGTAAAAAGAGCCTGCTGCATTATCTGTCTCTGGTCGCTTTTTAGGGGGCAGCATCGCCTGCAGCAGTTACAACTTTATGACGGAATGAAGGCAAGCCCGCAGAGTTCTATGCAGCGACCTGTCACAAGCTAACCCTTTGCCATCATTGACAAGGCGAGAAATTACGGCCGCTTGAGTGAAGGGGATTTATGAATGGTCGAAACTGAATCATTGATGGAAGCAGAACCGTGTTTATCAACAACCGCGTGACTCAATAGCCACTGTCGTCAGGCTGTTTCAAGGGATTTAGGAGGTAGCCTAAGCCGTTGTGCTTAATCTCCAGCAGCTGTGCCAACTTCTCCCCCAGCGCACCTTTAGGCCAGCCCTTATTTTGCATCCAGACCAGATAGGCGATAGGCAGCTCTGCCATGATTACGCCTTGATACTTGCCAAAGGGCATACGCTCAGTGGCTAATTCTCTTAACACTTGGGATTGCATTGGTTACCATGCCCACCTAAAACAAAACGGGAATGATAAAGAGGTTACGGCCTCGGGTAAACCACGCAGTTGCGGCTTTCGCCACAACCCACAACCAGAATCTCCCGTGGAACACACACTCATCCTATTTGATGAAAACCGGAGTATTGGCATGACAAAAGCCAAAGGCACCGCCGTTGTTGTATTTAGCGGCGGTCAAGATTCCACTACCTGTTTAGTTCAGGCTTTAGAGCAATTTGAGCAGGTGCACGCCATCACTTTCGACTATGGTCAGCGCCACGTCAAAGAGATTGAAATCGCTCAAGCGCTTACCAAAAAGCTGGGCGTAACGCACAAGGTGATGGACGTTAGCTTATTGAATGAGCTCGCCATCTCCTCCCTAACCCGTGATGACATTGAAGTAGACGGCACTCTTTCTGAAAAGGGCGTACCGAACACCTTTGTGCCAGGGCGAAACATCTTGTTCCTCACCCTAGCGGGGATCTATGCCTATCAAGTAGGTGCCAGCACTGTCATCACCGGCGTTTGCGAAACCGACTATTCCGGTTATCCAGACTGCCGTAACGACTTCGTTAAAGCGCTAGAGAAAGCGCTGGTTTTAGGTATGGACCGAGAGCTAACGCTGTCCACGCCGCTAATGTGGCTGGATAAGGCGGAGACTTGGGCGTTAGCTGATCACTACAACGCTCTAGAGCTGGTTCGAGACCACACCCTGACCTGTTACAACGGCATTCAAGGGTTTGGTTGTGGCGAATGCCCAGCCTGTGAACTGCGCAGTCGTGGTTTAGAAAACTACTTGAACGACCGAGACGCCATTTTGGCGACCACTCGTGAGAAAGCTCAGCTTGGCTAACAGCAAATGGGGATGGCCAAATAGGGATCAGCTGGCCATTCCGCTGACATTTAGCCTGATCATGGTTGCGCTCTACCTGCTGCCAGAGCTGCAAAGCACATTAATATGGTCTCGAGAGGGCATGTCGCAACAGGAGTATTGGCGACTTATCAGTGGTCACTTCCTTCACAGCAACGGCTACCACCTACTGATGAACCTAGGGGGCGTTTGGCTGATGTTGGGGCTATTTCAGCCCTATTTCCACACCAAAAAGCTGCTGCTATTTAGCCTTGGGTGCTTACTGCTAATTAGCATAGGTATCTATCTTTGGGTTCCCGCCACTTACTACTACGTAGGACTCAGCGCCCTGCTTCACAGCTGGTTTACCTATGGCGCAGTGAAAGAGTGGCAAACGGGCCAGAAAATGGGCTTGTTGATGCTAATTGGCGTGATTGCAAAAGTGGCTTGGGAAAACACCATGGGCGCCAGTACCGAACTGGCGAGTCTTATAGATGCCAACGTGGCGGTTGAGGCTCACCTTTTGGGAGTCATCTCGGCTTTACTGCTGCTACTGCCAAGTACCATGAAAGCCAAGTTCAAACGAAGTTCTGCTTAACACTCCGCTTGAAGTTCGATTTAAAATGAGAGGGGCTGCCATGGGGTGGTGGCTCTCCTTACCTCAAGTCTGAACGCACCACCACGGTGGTCCCTATCCAATCATGCAGCGCCCTGGCTTTGTTTGAGCACGCCGCCGTAATTGGGTTAGCGATCGTCCACCCTGCGCTCAGCAAACCAAGAATAAGATTGCTGGTAAAAATCGGGTCGGTTAAGTCCCATACCTTGTGATTGTCGATGTCCATGAAAAGGAACATCAGTAAACTAGACACACTGAAAAACAGGAATACCGATTCTCGAAGCAGTGACTGCCATAAACTGATTTTGGCCTCACTAACGACATCAACCACTTGAACCCTGAAAAGCCATTTCCCCAGAGTTTTCCCCAGCACGCCATGCATCAAGACAAAATAGATTGAAGACTCAATCCCAGCCCAAGCCATCAACAGTTTATTTCCCCAATCAAACTCGATTCCTAACGCCAGAGCTTGAAGATTAAATAACCCTACAAGTAGCAGATAATCTACGAATAATGCCCCTAAGCGCCGCCAAAGGGTCTGATACTTTTGCTCGTTGTAGGCCTCAACCTTAGCCACTTTCAACGACTCAGGAGTATGAATACTGAGAAGATGCACTATCTCTCGATACTGTTCGGGGTTGGAGTCTTTATCAATCTTGTTTTTAGCATCAATAAGCTCGTCGTAGGTATAACTATAAAAATCAGGCACTTGATTCATAAATAAACGGCTCCTTGTCGCCTTTTCCAACCTCAACACCGATACCAACTAACATCAAAGCGAACACCTTTCTAAGCGCCTTCATCTGCAGGCCTTTATCAAGCGTGGCGCATCACCCTAAACCTTAACGCTGATGGTTAACCCAGCTAACACATGCCTTTCGCACTTTAATTCAGCTGACTCCTTTACAGCACGAAAAAACACATTCAATTGTTCCGATTAACGGCGATAATCAAACCCCTGCACTTTGGGTAAAATAATGTTCAAAATCAATATCATGCACTCAAATCAATTATTGATTCTGCCCTACCGATTTGCAACAAAACCTGTTTACCTAAAGGGGCGACAAACTCGAACTCAACACCTAATCACGAATATGGTATCTGATACTGGACTTACACCCGCAACATATGCCGGTTTTAATACAGCCAGGCCACCGTTCTTCCGACGACGACAATTAAGGAAGCTGAAATGACAAAAGCCCGCATCAAAGATGCGGGCTTTCTGGAAGTGGCTCCCCCTGCTGAACTTACACCCGCGACATATGCCGGTTTTAATACAGCCAGGCCACCGTTCTACCGACGACGACAATTAAGGAAACTGAAATGACAAAAGCCCGCATCAAAGATGCGGGCTTTCTGAAGGTGGCTCCCCCTGCTGGACTTGAACCAGCGACATATGGATTAACAGTCCACCGTTCTACCGACTGAACTAAGGGGGAATCGAATTTTGTAAGCTTTACTCTCTAAGCTTTACTCTCAATACAAATCCAACAGATTCAACAACCTGCTTCGCTTGAGAACGGTGCGCATATTAATCAGGGCAAAACGCACTGTCAACCGTCCTACTGAATTTTATTAAAAGAAAGGTGCGACTCAGCTGAACGACAGAGTTCACCACAAACGAACATAGCCAAAAAATAACCCAATTGATTTAATTGCTTACAAATAGAACTAATCCATTTGCTTTGTTCTCAATGGCACATAATCGTCTTGAACTAGTGCATTTTTCTGCAAGCGACTGGTTAAATCCTCCTAAGCTGGCGTATAGGTAAGTTAAACCTTATTCAATCTAAGTCTATGTCTTATATAAGAGTCTGCCGAATCAATGGAAATTACTCTACAATATGGGGATTACCGCGTAAGTGATGAATTTGTAAAAAACACAGCTTGGGGTATTGACATCCCCCTAGCTCGCGCCCTGATTGGCCTTACAAGTTTTATCCACTGTTTTTGTGGATAACTGTGTTAATTAAGATGTGTTAGCTCGCTACAATGCCCGTAATGACGGGGTTTGCTTTGCTTATCCACGACATCAGCACAATAATCGATGCTATTGTAAATCAATCAGTTAGCGTTATTATTTCATTACAGACTCATTAGAGCTAAATCACATAACTTGATTAAGTTGATGAATTAATGTTCTGTGCATTATTTCCCACATAACGTGCTAAACATGCCCAATTTGAAAGATTTACCACTATAGGAGGCCGAGTGAGCCGCTCATCAGTCCATGATCTCACCCAAGGAGACGTTCGCAGTCAGTTGTGGCGAATGACTTGGCCTATGCTCATCGCCATGTTGATGATGATGACGTTCAATTTCGTGGACGCTTATTTTGTCAGTTTACTTGGCACCAAAGAGCTGGCGGCATTCAGTTTCACCTTCCCAGTAACCTTCACCGTAATCAGCTTGATGATTGGCCTTGGCATCGGCACTTCAGCCACAGTGGCAAACAGTCAGGGTAAAGGGGATAGCCTACTTGCCAAACACCAAGGTGGGGTCGCAGTGGCCATCTCTGCCATTTTGGTCATCCTACTGTGCATACTCGTGTATCTGCTGCATGACCCGATCTTTCTGTTGATTGGCGCAGAGGAGTCCACCCTGCCGCTGATCGCCAACTTCATGAATACTTGGCTTGCCGGGGCGGTGTTTGTGACCTTTCCTATGGTGGGCAACGCCGTACTTCGCGCCAATGGCAACACTCGAATTCCTAGCATCGTCATGGCCACCAGTGCCGCCATCAACGTGGTACTGGATCCTCTGTTCATTTTTGGTTTGGGTCCGATTCCAGCCATGGGGCTTCAGGGCGCAGCCTTGGCAACGGTAATAGCCTACGCCGTTAGCTCCTTCATCATCCTTAAGATGTTCAACGACATGGAGGCAGTTTCTTGGACTTCCAGCTGGAAGTGTCGCTGGCAAGCCACCAAGACCATCTTTAAGATCGCCCTGCCCGCCTCTGGCTCAAACATGTTAACGCCGATGGCAATGGCAGGCATGACCGCCATTGTTGCCCAATATGGCGAAGCCGCCGTCGCCGCTTTTGGTGTTGGCGGCCGCCTGGAGTCTTTGGTTACCCTCGTGATCCTAACCTTGTCGATGACACTGCCGCCGTTCATCAGCCAGAACTTTGCCGCAGGACGTCACGACCGCGTTCGCAGCGCCTACCGAGGCACCATTAAATTTATCATCGCCTTTCAGGCGCTGGTTTACTTGCTATTGCTGCTCAGTGCCAAGCTGATTGGTGAAGCCTTTGGTCAGGACGCTGAGGTGGCAGAGATCATTACCATGTTGGTGATGATTTTACCCATCGCCTACGGCGCTCAAGGGGTGGTGATTTTGTCCAACTCAAGCCTAAATGCGCTGCACAAACCGATGAGCGCTCTAGGCCTGAATTTAGTGCGACTGTTCTTGATGTACCTGCCTCTGGCGTTCATCGGTGGTAAGATTGGCGGTCTCAATGGCGTCTTCATTGGGGCGGCCATTGCCAATATCGGTACCGCCGTCATCGCATGGCGCTTTGTCACCAGCCAGCTGTGTCCAGAGGAAGTAAATGAGCCGTCCGTTTAAACTCCACTCCCCCTTTAACCCTGCGGGAGATCAGCCCAGTGCCATCGCCAAAATGGTGGATGGCATCGACAGCGGTTTAGCCCATCAAACCCTACTTGGGGTAACTGGATCAGGTAAGACCTACTCCATCGCCAACGTAATTGCAGAGTTAGGTCGCCCGACCATCATCATGGCACCTAATAAAACTCTGGCGGCGCAGCTCTATGGGGAGATGAAAGAGTTCTTCCCGGAAAACGCGGTGGAGTATTTTGTCTCCTACTACGACTACTATCAGCCAGAAGCCTATGTGCCGGCGTCGGATACCTTTATCGAGAAAGACGCATCCATCAACGACCACATCGAACAGATGCGTTTGTCGGCAACCAAGGCCTTAATGGAGCGTAAAGACGTGGTTCTGGTGGCCTCCGTCTCCGCCATCTATGGTTTGGGCGATCCCAAAGCTTACATGGCGATGCTACTGCATCTGCGCCAAGGCGACATCATCAACCAACGAGACATCCTAAAACGCTTGGCTGAGCTGCAATACACCCGCAACGACCAAGCCTTTGAACGGGGCACTTTCCGCGTTCGGGGAGAGGTGATCGACATCTTCCCTGCAGACTCTGAACGCCACGCGGTACGAGTGGAGTTGTTCGACGAAGAGGTTGAGCGCATCACCCTGTTTGACCCACTCACCGGCGCGTTGGAAAAAGAGGTGGCTCGAGCCACGGTTTACCCGAAAACTCACTACGTTACTCCCAGAGAGACGGTGCTCGATGCCATCGATAAGATCAAAGCCGAGCTTAAAATTCGCCATCAATATCTGCTGGACAACAACAAGCTGATTGAAGCTCAGCGCATCAAGGAACGTACCCAGTTCGACATCGAGATGATGATGGAGCTGGGCTACTGCTCCGGCATCGAGAACTATTCCCGTTATCTCTCTGGCCGAGCTCCCGGCGAGCCGCCCCCAACCCTGCTGGATTACCTTCCGGATGATGGTCTGCTGGTGATCGATGAATCCCACGTTACCGTGCCGCAAATTGGCGCCATGTACAAAGGGGACCGCTCCCGTAAGGAGACGCTGGTGGAATACGGTTTTCGCCTACCATCAGCCATGGATAACCGACCGCTCAAATTTGAAGAGTTTGAAGCGATCACCCCACAAACGGTGTTTATCTCGGCAACGCCGGGCAAGTATGAACTTGAGAAGTCCGATGACGAAGTGATCGATCAGGTGGTGAGGCCCACCGGTCTGTTGGATCCTGAACTTGAAGTGCGCCCAGTGGGCACTCAGGTGGATGATCTGCTTTCCGAAGCCCGTAAGCGCATCGCCCAAAACGAGCGCGTGCTGGTTACGACCCTGACCAAACGAATGGCGGAAGATCTCAGTGAATATCTTGATGAGCATGGCATCAAGGTTCGTTATCTGCACTCAGACATCGATACCGTGGAGCGCATGGAGATCATCCGCGATCTGCGACTGGGTGAATTCGACGTGCTGGTAGGCATCAACCTCCTACGTGAGGGCTTGGACATGCCGGAGGTGTCTCTGGTAGCCATTTTAGACGCCGACAAAGAGGGCTTTTTGCGCTCTGACCGTTCACTGATTCAGACCATCGGCCGCGCCGCACGTAACATCAATGGTAAAGCGATTCTCTATGGCGACACCATCACCGGCTCGATGCGCCGTGCCATGGATGAAACCAACCGTCGCCGAGAAAAGCAGCAAGCCTACAACGCCGAACATGGCATTGTGCCAACCGGGCTGAATAAGAAGATCACCGACGTCATGGATTTGGGAGGTCGCCCAGCGCAGCAGCCTAAACGCAAAGTGGCTGAACCGAAATCCAGCTACACGGATGTGGATCCGAAGGCGCTCAGCAAACAGCTCAAAGAGATGGAAGCTAAGATGTACGAACACGCCAGAAACTTGGAGTTTGAGGAAGCGGCCGCCCTTCGAGATCAGCTTGAAGCGTTGCGCCAGCAATTGACGCAAGCCTAAGCAATCATAAGACAATGCAGTACAACAGACAGCGCCTATACTTAAGCTAGGATGACGGTGGCCGAGCTGTTCGGCCACTGGGCTACCGATGCAATGGACGGCATCCTTGGTCGGAGGCGGCTATGCTTAAAGCCATTGGAACCACGATGTTTGCCATTGCGGCGCTGTCTGCGCTAATTGTTGGCGGCCATCAGGTAAATCAAGCAAATCAACAACAGATTGACCAACATCGAGCTCAACACCTTGAGCCTGAAGATCTGACACTGATGTTCGACGCCGAAGGCATGGTGTACGAATACCCCAGCAGTGAAACCCCAGACATCAACCAACTATTGGCCGATTACCCCACCGCAGCGGGACTTATTCGTGAGCAGGTTCGGGGCAACCTTGCCTATGAAGCGGCAGTTGAAGGAGATTATGAACAAGCCTATCGGCAGATGGCTCTCGCCTTTAAAGATGGCAACGGCAGTGGCAGTTACGCCGAGAAGTGGTAAGGGCTGTTTTTCACAATAGTTCAACTAGCGGCGGTGGATGGCGAAACTGGCATAGCCCACAACGCGATCTTTACCGCCAGCCGTATCACCGGAATTGCAATATTCCAAAGGCTCACACCGCATCGGCAGAGTTTTGGATAACTGCAGTAAGCCATTGAGGCTGCGACAGCCGCAGGCCTGCTCCCCGGTCAGCAGTCCTTCAAGGCGGCGCAACTGATGGCAGGTGTTTGCGTCCCGTTGACGCGCTTGCTCATAGGGTAGGAAATGGCTGAGATCGGTGCTAAATATCACCGCAGTACTAGGCTGCAGCCAAACCCTAGCCAGCAGAGCAGCTACCGTGGCTGGCGCACTGTCGCCAACCACAATGGGCACAATGGTAATCTCAGGCAGCCAAAAGCGAAGCATAGGTAGCAAAACCTCTATGGCGTGTTCCCGCTGGTGGGCTTGGTCCAGAACGGCAACACTCTCGCACTCCAGCAGTTTATCGCCTAACGCTCGGTTCACCTTCACATCACCAAGGGGAGTAACAAAAGCATCCGCAGAGCTCAAAGCCATGCCGTAAAAGGCCAGTCGATGCGCAGGACACAGCACAACTAACGTTTTAATAGAGCAGGAATTTGCCGCTAATGCCCGCACTCCATTAGCAGCAATGCCCCCTGAATAGGAATAACCCGCGTGCGGTAAAATCGCTCCCATCAGTTCAGCGCTTGATAACAGTTCTCGATAACTTTCAGGCAATGGCACCTTGCCAAATCGGCTTAAAAGGCGTTCAAGCTCGTCTCGGCCCTCGGGATAAAACTGCCCCGCCACTGCAGGTAATCGTTTGGCCATCTGCTGCTCCTCGCAATATGCACAACTGACGGTGTCGCCATTAACCTGAGAGTCGAGCCACGCGATAGCGCTCAATACTTCTCAGCATATACTTAACACACTATAGGAAATTGATAGCTCACACCTAGGACGGTCAATTGTGACAGCCAATCAACTACCCAAGGGGTGGGTCAATACCCAATATTGGCACCCTCTCGAAGATGGTCGAGTTCAATGCGATCTGTGTCCTCGTCATTGCCAACTCAGAGAGGGCAAGCGTGGCGCTTGTTTCGTGCGAGCCAACCACAACAACCAAATTGTGCTCACCAGTTACGGCCGCTCCAGTGGCTTTTGCATTGACCCTATAGAGAAAAAACCCCTCAACCATTTTCTCCCCGGAACCCCAGTACTCTCTTTTGGCACCGCCGGTTGCAACCTAAGCTGCGAATTTTGCCAAAACTGGAGCATTAGCAAGTCCAGACAGTGGGACTCACTGTCCCAACATGCACTTCCGGAAACGATAGCTCATGCCGCCAAAACGCATCAGTGCAGAAGCGTCGCCTTTACCTACAATGATCCGGTGATCTTTCTGGAATACGCCGTCGATACTGCCCAAGCGTGTCGTCAACAGGGTATAAAGTCAGTGGCAGTCACCGCCGGTTACATCGATGCTAAACCTCGAGAGCAGTTTTTTGCCCACATGGACGCCGTCAATGTTGATCTCAAAGCCTTTACCGAGCCCTTCTATCGCAAAATTTGTCATGGGCAGTTGGCGCCGGTGCTGGAGACTCTTGCCTACATCAAACAGGAAACCTCCGCTTGGCTTGAGATCACCAACTTAATGATTCCCGATGAAAACGACAGCCTCAAAGACGTTGAGGCGATGTGCCGCTGGTTGCTAGACAACGTCGGCACTGACACTCCCCTGCACTTCAGCGCCTTTCATCCTGATTTTCATATGATGGATAAGCCAAAAACTCCGAAATCCACCCTAGTATCCGCCCGAAATTTAGCCAAGGAGATGGGACTTAACTACGTCTATACTGGCAATGTCGTCGACCCAAATGGCGATGCTACCCATTGTCCCAATTGTGACACTCTGCTGATTCAGCGAGATTGGTATCAACTGACTCAATGGAACCTAAGCAGCCATCAGGGCCAAGCACGGTGCTCAAATTGTCATGCCTCTATCGCCGGAGTGTTTGAGCCAAACCCAGGGGGCTTTGGCCGAAAACGAATTCCTGTTAAGTTGTTCAGTTAACATACAAAGTTATGGAAGTAGGAATGTTCACGATAAAAAAAGCCACCTCAACGGATGCCCAGGCCATTGTTGATGTCCGACAGGCGGCGATCCTACAAGGGTGTGCCAACCACTACGACAACACCACTCTCAAAAGGTGGGCTAAGGTTGAACCTAGTGAGGCGTTTTGCCGAGACGTCGAGCGGATATTCTACCTCATTGAAGCTCAGGGTAAGCCCATCGCCACCGGAGCGGTTGATACTCAAAGGGGCACCCTTGATGCCATCTTTGTTCACCCAGAATATTGGGGAGAGGGTCATGCCAAACGGATGCTCAATCACCTTGAGTCCATCGCCTTACAACAGGGATGCCAAACCCTCAGTTTAGACTCAACACTTAATGCCGCTGGGTTCTATCGTGCCCACGGGTTCGAAGGAAATGAAATTTCCAGCTACCACTCACCTCGAGGCTTGATATTGGATTGCATCCCCATGAGCAAAAGCCTCAAATAATCGAACTCAGCTCAGAGACATTGTTTGAATTTGGCTTCATAATCTAACCATTACTATTAATTAATGCCTTTCAATTATGAGCCGAGTTCCCTATAACCAGCTGGATATTTTCATCGCCATTGCCAACCAAGGTAGCATCCGCGGCGCCGCTAGGCAGCTGCAGATCACCTCGCCTTCCGTAAGCCAGGCTCTCAAACAGTTGGAACAACAGTTAGGCTTACCGCTGTTTATCCGCACCACCCGCAGCATTGAGCTTACCGATGCTGGGCGAGAGCTGCTGGAAGCCACCCACCCGGCGATGCAGCAACTGAATCTAGCCATGGACTCGGTTAAAAGCATGGGAGTTGAGCCATCAGGCAAGCTCAGAATTACCCTGCCTAAATTTGTGTTTCAGATTTTCCTGCAACCACTCTACGCCGAATTCTGCCGCCGTTATCCCAAAATTGATCTGGATGTCTCCCTCGACGACCAATCGGTGGATCTCATTAAAGATGGCTACGATCTGGGCATCCGATTTGGCGATCGCATCAGCGACACCATGGTGGCCAAACGCCTAACGCCAGACATTCCCGTGGCGATCTTCGCATCACCAGAGTATCTCGCGCATCACCCTAAGCCTAAGGTCCCCGACGAGCTGAAATGCCATAAGCAGATTAAGTATCGGTTTTTAGGATCACGGAAATTTGCGCCGATGCTGGTGGAAAAAGAGGGAAAAAGTGTCGAAATTGACATGGATTCCGCCATCATCGTTAACGATACCGATATGATCACCGATGCGGCAATTCAAGGGCTTGGCGTGGCAATTGGTGCTCTGCCTTCGGTAAAGCATCACCTTGAATCCGGACGGCTGCAGCCTTTGCTGCAAGAGCACTGGGTCTCTCTGGCTGGGCTGCACCTGTATTACGTCCAAGGCAGCCAGAAAGCCAAACGGGTAAGAGCGCTGATCGACTTTTTGACCGAGCATTCCGTCAAAGCGTGGTAACTCACTCAGAGATGCTGTGAGTCTGGTATCGAGACCATGCCATATCATCGCTCCAAGTGGCCTGCTCCAAGCCCGCTTTTTGAAGCAGCGCGGCAATAAACTGAGAGGGTTCGGGCAGGCTTTGCCACACCTGAGGTAAAAACGTGGCTCGACGACCAGCCAGTTGCACCGTGACGCCGTCGAGGTGAGGGCGAAGCTGTCGATACAGATCATCAAAACTCGCAACTTGCATTGGCAGCATCGGCCCAAGTATCGAGATGCTGATCTTGACCTGATCAAGCTCTGCGAGCGTCAGTGGCGCAAAACGGTGATCATCAAACGCCGCCGCTTTGGCGTATCTGGCCACCGCAAGGGCTAATGGTTGTTGCGCCTCTAAGGTGCCGATGCACCCGCGCAGTTTGCCATCAAGGGTTAGGGTAACAAAGCAGGCTTGATGCCGCGCCTCAAAGCATTCAGGCCTAACTTGCTGGGAAGTAAACTTGGCGGCAATGCTGGCTCTGGCCAACGCCAATAGGGCATTATCTCCTTGACCTTGCTGACTTTCCTTGTTCATCGGACACCTTCACTAGTTTGCGATTGATTAAGTGTAGATGGCGCTAATCATGGCGAGTCCAAGGGACCAACCATTTGTACATAACATAACAATCCACAAAGCCTAATTTTCCGTGTTGATAGGCGTTAGGCAGCGTACCAATGATCTCAAATCCTAGCCGTTTCCAAAGCCGCACGGCCACCTCATTGGTAGCCACCACAGAGTTAAACTGCATCGCCTTAAACCCAAGTTCGGTGGCCAACACTTGAGAATGCTCGCACATTTTTCTGGCAACGCCCCTCCCCCTCGCTTGATCGGACACCATGTAGCCGCAGTTACAGATATGCTGGCTTGGCCCTTGGGAGTTTGGCTTGAGGTAATAGGTGCCAATTACCTGACCATCTTCTTCAAAAACAAAAGTTTTCATTGGTGACTTACACCACAACTGAAACCCTTGCTCTAAGGTTAACTCTGGGTCAATGGCGTAGGTTTCTTGGGCTTTGATGACCGCACTAAAAGTCGGCCAGAAGGCTTCAAAATCGTCTCGGGTAATCTCTCGGATCATTAGGGCTCCTCAGCGCTACAGGTTGTCGGCTTTGTTTAAGGGCACCCTAATCGCATCAATGGTCCATTTTATCGCCATCGAGACACCCAAAATCAGCATCATTGCAATGCATGCTACTCTGCCCTGCTCAAAGGTTACTGAGACCAAAGGCCCAAAACTGTCAGTAAACTGGCCTAGAGAGATAATCCCGCTAATTGCGAGGAAAAAGAATGGGATGTAGAACATCCAACTGAACCACTTAGGTAGGCGCCTATCCTCTAGCCACTGAGACTGATCAGCACTGTATTGCGGCCCGCTGGACAGCAAACTGGCCTGCTGCTCAAACGCCAGTTTGCCATCAACCCAGCCACACATTGTCAGCTTAGAGTCCAACAGATGATGAGGCCTTATTTTGAGTAGCAGCGATTGCCCGCCCAACTTAAGACGATGACGTGACTCCATTTTCCAACTCCAGCCTCGATGAATCACCTCAGAACGGTTTTACAAGAAAGTACCGCTCAGGGTTTCCCGCGACGCTGGGCACGATACCCACGACCTCAAAGCCCAACTTTTGATAGAAATCCGGCGCTTGGAAAGACAAGGTATCCACCTGAGCCTGCAAGCATCCACGGGACTTTGCCTGCTGCCCTGCTTGTTCCATCAACCGTCTGCCCAGCCCAGTGCCTCGATAGGCCTTATCCACCCAAAGCACCTCAACCAGCAGATTCTGGTACACAGTTCGACAGCTTACGCCCCCAATGAGTTGGCCATTATCGTCTTTGGCAACCACATTCAGTGGCCTTGGCTCTTCTGGTCCATGGGCTGCATTACGGTGTTGGCGAACGCCATCCACTAAGGCTTCAAACAACGCCTTGTCGTGCTTATCGGTAATCTCGATTTTCATCTAGTTCCCTCTATTGTCTGCGCCGTTCAACGCGGCTGAGCATCTTCACTCATGCGGCGGGATGCATCCTCGCAAAGGTGCTGATACAACGCTAATGCTGCTGGCCCCGTTTTTGCCCCTTTTGGCAAGCTGATGTGCAGGGGGACATGATAACGATCAGCATGCTCTACGGTCAGTTTGATCACTGAGCCATCTTGCCTCTGTTCAAGCTTGTGTTCAGGTAATCGACCAAAGCCGATGCCGCTTTTTATGGCATCCCAAGCATGATCAAAACTGTCCACAGTCACACGTTGACCTGATTTTAACCACCCCACGTCCTGACCTTGTTGCTGAGCCTCACTACCCAAGTCTCTGATAACAACTTGAGTTTCAGTCATCAGATCGGCCAAGGTCAAATTTGACCTAACGGCCAGCGGGTGGGATGCAGAAGTTACCGTTACCATAGACACGGTCCCAAATGATTCGGTCGGAACATTGGTGACTGGCAGATTGATGATGGCAATGTCCGATTGCTCAGACATAACGGCCTGCGTTGTGCCCGATAAAGAGGTTTCAACCAGTTTCACAGAGGTCAATTTGTTGGTCTCAAAAAATCGATTTAGCGGTTGATACACCCAGTCACGACAACATAGATGATCCACAGACACCACCAGCTGAGCTTCATAGCCTTTGGCAACCTGACCGCTGATCAGCTCCAACTCATACGCCTGCTCAAGCATCGGCGTTGCCCGGCGCAGCAGTGCACGACCTTGTTCGGTTAGCACACTTCGCTTGCCGTCAATCTTAAGCAGCGTCACCCCAACCTGCGTTTCAAGCCGACGTATCGCATAAATCAAAGTGGTGTGACTTTTATTCAGAGCTGAAGAGGCCCCTTGAATGCTGCCACAGCGGTCAATTTCATGCAGAGTCAACCATTGCTCTAGGGTGCTTTTTAATCTCATCGGTCTAATTTACTGACATGTTGTCGCGAAATTATGAACTTTTATGTTCAAAAAATAAATTCATAATCTCCTTAAACCCAAATGAGGAGTAAGCACTATGAACAAACTATTGCAGGTCGATTTTCACTATCAAGGTCCTTTTGGAGAGGAGATGACCCAAATGCTTGATGGCCTAGCCCAGTCCATCAATCACGAGCCAGGAATGATTTGGAAATTCTGGACCGAAAACCAAGAGGAGCAACGGGGAGGCGGCATCTACCTATTTGAAGATGAGGCTTGCGCCCGCAGCTATCTGGCGATGCACAGTGCTCGACTGACTGAAATGGGCATACGTGATATCAGAGGCATCATTCTTGATATCAATCAGCCCCTGTCTAAGATAAACAAGGCACCGCTGTAGATATTTGGGAGAGTCAACATGAAAACCACAAACTTTCTTACGTTACACTCTGTGATTTATGGCGTTTTTGCCCTGCTGCTATTCTTCGTTCCCGACCAGATGTGGCCTCTGTATGGCCTTGAGATAAATGATCAATACGCGCGATTTTTATCTCAACACAACAGTATTTTCCTGGGAGGCCTCGCGGCTATCGGATTCCTGCTACGGGATCTGGAATCCACATCAGCCCAGATTAAATTGCTACAGGGCATTTTGATTACCAATCTTCTTGGAGCATGCATTACGCTCTATGGCTGCTTGACTGGGTCTTTTTCCGGCTTTGGGTGGAGCGACCCACTATTTTTCGCCATCGTTTCCCTATTAAGCGCCAACCAGCTCATCGGGCTCAAGCGCAGCTGAGCTGAGCCCCATAAGGCCCACAACAGTGGGCCTTATTAAGAGCGGCTCAAATCCGGTTTCGCAATATCAATACCCTTTTGCATAAGAGGGTTATCCATGGCCCGCCAATCGCTCGCCGTCAGTTGATACTGTCGCCAGTGCGCGCCAGATGACACCACTCGCCCCACAGGAGAAAATCCCAGCCGACGAATCACGCCATGAGATGCTAGGTTATCCTCCATGGCGCGAGCCACCACCTTGGGCAGCCGGTAGCGCTCGAAAGCCAATTTCAAAACCGCCAGCGACGCTTCCAAGGCATAACCTTGCCGCCAATATTGGCGCAGCAGTCGAAAACCAATATCGACCTCTTGAGTTTCACTGCAGCGCCGCAGACCACAAAATCCCAAATACTCACCGGTTTTCAAATACACCGACCAACGGCCAAAACCATGATTATCATAATGATCGTAATTTTGGATAAACTGCCTGGCCTGCTCCACCGTTTCGAAACTGGAATCCCCCGTATACCGGATCACCTCTGGATCCAGGTTCAGCCGATAAAAGCCGTCAGCGTCACCAGAAGAGAATTGCTGCAGCACCAACCTTGGCGTCGTCGTTACAATCAAGCGCAACCCCCTAAGAACAAGTTCGATTAAACGTCCTGTTTATCACCCTTTTGGCTGAGTACTACGCCAAATAGCACGATGCCACAGGCCACAAACTGAATGCCAGTAAGGGTTTCACCAAGCCACAGATAAGCCAGAATCAGCGTAAACACCGGAATCAGATTAACAAAACTGGCAGCTCGGGTGACCGGCATATGGGCGATGGCGTAGTTATAAAGCAGATACGCCCCAAGGGTGACAAAAGCGCCTAAGAATAGAATCGCGCTGATGGCCTGTGAGCTAACAAACCAAGGACCACCTTTGAGCAGCGCCAACGGCGTAAAAAACACCGCCCCTACCGCCGACATGTACGCCGTCAGTGTCAGCGCCGAATAGCGCTTACTGAGCACCTTCAAACACACACTAAAGATCGCGGCACACAGCATGGCCAGCAGTTCGAGGAAATTCCCAAGCATCGGGTTGGGTGCCGACTCAGTGGCTTCGCCGGTCGAACCAAGCAGCACCACGCCGCCAATGGCGATGGTCAGCCCAAGTGCGGCCACTTTATTGATCCGCTCGCCCAGCGCAAAGAACGCCACCACCGCCACCATCACGGGAGACAATGCCGTTACCATACCCGCCTGTCCGGCGCTGGTGTATTGAAGTGCCATGCCTTCGAGGACGAAATAGAGGCAAGGCTCCACCGCCCCCATGATCGCCAGCACCTTCCAATCACCGGCTTGGTATTGAAAATTAAATAATTTTTTCCAAAACAGCACAAAACAGAAACTGGCCACCCACATTCGGCCTGCGATCACCGTCCAAGGATCGTAACTTTGAAACGCCACTTTAAGAGCGATAAAACTGCTGGCCCATAAAATCATGGCTCCTACAAGAGCCAACTCCGCCTGACGACCTTTCAACTTACTGAATCCTTTACTACAAAAACTTCTGAGGCCGGTCATCATATCGGCGAAGCGAATAAAGATCACGCTTTAGGGGCGATATGTGAATAACCCTAATGCTCTTCAGTTGTTTAGTTGACAGCAATTACCGATAATAGACCGCTAAGTATCACCCGAGCCGCAAACGAATGTCAGAATATCTGTTCCTTCTCATTGGCACGATTTTGGTCAACAACTTCGTGTTGGTGAAATTTTTGGGATTGTGCCCCTTCATGGGAGTCTCCGGAAAAGTGGAGTCCGCCATCGGCATGTCCATGGCCACCACTTTCGTATTGACCCTAGCTTCTCTGTGCAGCTATCTCATCAACGAATACCTGCTGATCCCGCTGGATCTCGCTTACCTGCGAACGCTGGCATTCATTCTGGTCATCGCCGTGGTGGTGCAATTCACCGAGATGGTGGTGCGCAAAACCAGCGCCTCCCTCTATCGCGTACTCGGCATCTACCTGCCACTTATCACCACCAACTGTGCCGTACTGGGTGTGGCACTGCTGAACGTGCAAGAACGCCATGACCTATTTGGCTCACTGATTTATGGCTTTGGTGCTGCTGTGGGCTTCTCCATTGTTTTGGTGCTGTTCTCTGCCATGCGCGAACGCTTAGCGGCGGCCGATGTTCCGGCTCCGTTTAAAGGAGCGTCCATTGCCATGGTCACGGCGGGATTGATGTCACTGGCCTTTATGGGCTTTACAGGATTGGTGAAGTAACCCATGAGCAGTATCCTAATTGCCGTTTTAGTTCTGGCCGTCCTTGCCCTGATTTTTGGCGTTACCCTTGGGTATGCCTCAATCCGGTTTAAAGTTGAATCGGATCCCATCGTTGAACAGATCGACACCACCTTGCCGCAAACCCAATGCGGTCAATGTGGCTACCCAGGGTGTAAACCTTACGCCGAAGCCATCGCCTCGGGCCAAGCGCCCATTAATCTGTGCCCTCCAGGTGGTGACGCCGTCATTCAAAAGCTGGCCGACTTGATGGGAGTAGATCCTGAGCCACTGGAAGGCGGTGAGCAGGTTGAGCGAGTGGCCTACATTCGTGAAGACGAATGCATCGGCTGCACCAAGTGCATCCAAGCCTGCCCGGTCGACGCCATTGTTGGCACCGGTAAACAGATGCACACCGTTATCGCTAAAGATTGCACCGGTTGTGACCTGTGCGTTGCCCCTTGCCCGGTCGATTGCATCGACATGATCCCCGTAAAGACCACCAAGCAAAATTGGAACTGGGATCTGAACCGCATCGCTGTCACCGAGGTAGAATAGACTATGCAGACCCTTATCGAACAGATCGACAGCGGCACCCTGTGGAGCTTCCCCGGAGGCATCCATCCTGCGGAAAATAAGACCCTGTCAAACCAAACGCCCATTGAGATGTTGCCGCTTCCAGAGCGTTTGTACATCCCAATCACTCAGCACATCGGTGCCCCGGGCGGCCTTCTGGTTAAAGTTGGCGACCATGTGCTCAAAGGCCAGCCATTGACTGCGCCCACTAGCCCCATGGCTCTGCCCGTCCATGCGCCCACTTCTGGCACCATTGAAGCCATTGGCAACTGGATCTCTGCCCACCCGTCAGGTCTGGAAGAGACCACCATCACCCTAGTGGCCGATGGTCAGGACAGCTGGATTGAACGCAGCCCCATCGACACCCTAGATGGGCTGGATAACACCGCCATTTTGGCCAAGATTTTGAACGCTGGTGTTGCCGGTCTTGGCGGCGCTACCTTCCCCAGCCACATCAAGCTCAGCCCCTATAAGCCGACTGAGCTGCTGCTGATCAACGCCGCCGAATGCGAACCCTACATTACCGCCGATGATCTGTTGATGCGTGAATTTGCCGCCGAGATCATCAAGGGCCTGTCGGTGCTGGACACCCTGTTGTCGCCCAAACGCATTCTGTTTGGCATTGAAGACAACAAACCTCAGGCCATCGCCGCCATCAAGCAGGCGATCGCCAACAGCGATTTTGATGACACCCAGCTGCAGCTGAAGGTGATCCCTACTAAGTACCCGTCAGGCAGTGAAAAGCAGCTGATTCAGATCCTTACCGGTCAAGAGGTGCCAAGCGGTAAAATTCCCGCCGAACTGGGCATTGTGATGCACAACGTCGGATCGGTATTCGCCATCAAACGCGCCGTATTTGACGATGAACCTCTGATTGAGCGTGTGGTCACCGTAACCGGCGAGCGCACCAAAGCCCCAGGCAACTACTGGGTTCGCTTAGGCACGCCCATTGATTGGCTACTCAAACAGACCAAATTCAAACCGCAGTTGTTAGGCCAAAAAGTGATCATGGGTGGGCCGATGATGGGCTTCACCCTGCCTAACCTAAAAGCGCCGGTAATCAAGTCCACCAACTGCCTACTGCTGCCCTCGCGCTCAGAACTGCCTAACCGCAATCGCGAGCTGGCTTGCATCCGCTGTGGCGAATGCGCCAAGGCCTGTCCGCAGCAGCTGTTGCCACAACAGCTGTATTGGCATGCCAAGGCCAAAGAGCTGGATAAGGCCAAAGCCCTGAATCTCAATGACTGCATCGAATGCGGTGCGTGTGCCTTCGTGTGCCCGTCGGAGATCCCACTGGTGCAATACTATCGTGTTGCCAAGTCAGAGATTCGACAAGACGCCCTCAAGCAGCAGAAATCAGAAGCGGCAAAAATCCGCTTCGATGCCCGTCAGGCACGCTTAGAAAAAGAGAAGCAGGAGCGAGAAAACCGTCATAAGGCCGCATCTGCCCGCCGCAAAGCAACCACTCCGGCTGCCGACAGTGACGCCGTAAAAGCGGCACTGGCACGCATCAAAGGCAAGCAAGACGAGCAGGCTCCAGCTCAAGACATGGCCGCCTTGCGGGAACAGCGCAAAGCCGAAGCTCGAGCCCGTAAGGCAGAAAAAGCCCAATTGGCTGATGCCGCGCCAGCAGCAACCGACGCAAAACCGGCATCGCAAAATGCCGCCGTTGCCGCCGCCATCGCTCGCGCAAAAGCCAAGAAAGCGGCCAGCCAAGGCGATGCACCACAAGCGGCGACCTCTGAGGCAGATAAACCCGCCGATCCGAAAAAAGCCGCCGTGGCTGCTGCCATCGCTCGCGCTAAAGCCAAACAGGCCGCAGCTGCAGGCACCGCCAACGCATCGAAATCGGCCAACACCGATAGCAATACCGAAGCTGCACCATCAAAAGCGGCTACTTCAGACCCAAGGAAGGCCGCAGTTGCGGCTGCCATTGCCAAAGCGAAAGCCAAGCAAGCAGCCCAACAAGGGGCAAAGCAAGCTAAAGCGACTGGCAACGAGCCAAAGCCTGCAGAGCCTTCGGCCGAGATTGCCCGCGAGCCCGAAACCGCGCCCGCAGCCGATCCACGTAAAGCTGCAGTAGCAGCGGCCATTGCCAAAGCGAAAGCCAAGCAAGCGGCAAAGCAAGCCAAAGCGACTGGCGACGAGCCAAAGCCTGCAGAGCCTTCGGCCGAGATGGACAGCAAGACCAAAACCGCGCCCGCAGCCGATCCAAGAAAAGCTGCAGTAGCAGCGGCCATTGCCAAAGCGAAAGCCAAACAAGCCGCAGAGAAAGCCAAAGCATCTGGCGACGAGCTTAAGCCCGCAGCGCCTTCGGCCGAGATTGCCAGCGAGCCCGAAACCGCGCCCGCAGCCGATCCACGTAAAGCTGCAGTAGCAGCGGCCATTGCCAAAGCGAAAGCCAAGCAAGCGGCCCCAAAAGCGGCAGAGAAAGCCAAAGCGGCTGGCGGCGAACCAACGCCCGCGGCTCCTCAAGCTGAAGCTGGCAGCGAAACGGAAGCTGCGCCCGCAGCGGCGGCCACGTCAGATCCACGAAAAGCGGCCATCGCACGTGCCATTGCCAAGGCGAAAGCCAAGCAGGCGGCACAGCAGAACAACACCGATAACACAGAGAATTAACCGAATATGGCTCTTAATATCGCCTCTTCGCCTCATGCGAATGCCCCACTTCGCACCCATCAATTGATGGCTAAGGTTGCCCTGTGCGCCGTACCGGGTATTGCAGCCCAGTGGTACTTCTTTGGTTGGGGCAACCTGATTCAAATCGCGCTGGCAATTGTCACCGCACTTGCAGCGGAAGCCCTGTTTACCAAACTGCGCGGCCGCGCCGTGTTCAGCGCCATTGGTGATAACAGCGCCCTACTGACGGCGGTGCTGCTGGGCATCTGTATGCCGCCGCTAGCCCCTTGGTGGATCGTGGTCTTAGGTGCGTTCTTCGCCATCATTGTCGCCAAACAGCTCTATGGCGGTCTGGGACAAAACCTATTTAACCCAGCGATGGTGGCTTACGTAGCGCTGCTTATCTCATTCCCAGTACAGATGACAGCTTGGCTGCCGCCCCAGCCTCTGGCTGCCGAAACCCTTGGCTTTTCAGATACCTTGGTGATGATCTTAACCGGCAGCAACAGCCTAGGCCTGACCCTGCCGCAACTGGCTCTGGGCATCGACGGTACTACCATGGCCACGCCGCTGGACACCATGAAAACCGATCTGACTTTGGGTTTCACCGCCGGCGAAAGCTTTGCCAAACCAATTTTTGAAGGCAGCACCGGAGTGGGATGGCTTTGGGTCAACGCCGCCTTCCTGCTGGGTGGCCTAATCATGCTGCAGCAAAAGCTGATTCGTTGGCACATTCCCGTGTCCGTATTGGGCGCGCTGGGTATGTGCGCCGTATTGGGCACCGCCCTGCACCCTGATGGCACCGGCGGCTTGATGTTCCACTGGTTCTCTGGCGCCGCCATGTTTGGCGCGTTCTTTATCGCCACCGATCCGGTAACTGCTGCCACCAGCCCCAAAGGCCGGTTGGTGTTTGGCGCTCTGATTGGCGTGCTGGTGTATGTCATTCGCAGCTTCGGTGGTTACCCTGATGCGTTCGCCTTTGCGGTACTGTTAGCCAACATGTGCGCGCCGATGATCGATCACTACACCCGCCCACGCACCTACGGACACGGAGGCCAATAATGCTTAAGGCAATGAAGAAAAATGGCCTCAGTTTGACGCTGTTCGCCGTCGCCACCACAGCCGTGGTCGCCTTGACTCACTCGCTCACTAAAGAGCGCATTTATGAGCAGCAACAGCAGCAGTTGATGAAAACCCTTAATCAGATTGTGCCCCATGACGATTACGACATCCCACTGCACCTGAGCTGTCATCTGGTCACCAATGAGCAATACCTTGGCAGCAGCAAGCCTCGACGCGCTTTTGTCGCCCTCAAGCAGGGTGAGCCAGTGGCGGTGGCACTGGAAACCACCGCGCCCGATGGTTACAACGGCGACATTCACATTGTGTTTGGCGCCAGCTGGAACGGCACCCTTACCGGCGTGCGTACCCTAAGCCATAATGAAACTCCCGGCCTGGGCGATGGCATCGAAACCCGCAAATCCGACTGGGTGCTGGGCTTTACCGGCTACTTTCTTGAGTCCGAATCCGACAAGCGCATCGGCGTTAAGAAAGATGGCGGCGACTTTGATCAGTTCACCGGCGCTACCATTACCCCAAGGGCGTACACCAAAGCGGTACGTAACGGCTTAATCTACCTCAGTCGCTTTAAAGGCGACATCACCTCTGCCCCTTCCTGTCAGGGCGAGTCGTCAGAGTAAACTGGGAGAGACAATTATGAATCCAATCAAAGAGATCGCCTGGCAAGGCCTGTGGAAGAACAACCCCGGGCTAGTTCAGCTTTTGGGCCTGTGTCCCCTGCTTGCCGTCAGTAACACTCTCACTAACGCCCTTGGTCTGGGTCTGGCCACCTTAGTGGTTTTGGTCAGCTCAAACGTGTTGGTGTCGCTGCTGCGCTCCTACATTCCAAGCGATGTGCGCATTCCCATCTACGTGATGATCATCGCCGCCTTGGTGACCTGTGTGCAGTTGCTGGTTAACGCCTACGCCTACGGCCTCTACCTGTCACTGGGGATCTTCCTGCCGCTGATCGTAACCAACTGCGTCATCATTGGCCGGGCCGAAGCCTTTGCCTCCAAAAACTCCTTAAGCCACGCCGCTTTTGATGGTTTGATGATGTCTGTGGGCTTCTTGTTGGTGCTGTGTCTGCTTGGGGGCACCCGAGAGCTTTTGGGCCAAGGCACCCTATTTGACGGCGCAGAGCTGCTGCTTGGCGACTGGGCAACCATGCTGAGAATGCAGCTCTGGCAAGTAGAAAGCCCATTCCTGTTGGCACTGCTGCCACCGGGCGCATTCATCGCCATGGGGCTGCTGATTGCCGCCAAAAACGCCATGAACGATAAAGTAGAAGCGGCTGTTGCGCCAAAAAAAGAAACGGTAAAAGTCGAGCGCGCTCGAGTCACCAACTGATCAGGACGAATAATGAATAAAGACAAACGTCTGCAGATCCTCACTAAGTTACGGGACGCAAATCCACACCCCACCACCGAGCTGGAGTTTTCTAACCCCTATGAGCTGCTGGTGGCGGTCGCACTCTCGGCGCAGGCCACCGACGTCAGCGTCAACAAGGCCACCGCCAAGCTGTTTCCAGTTGCCAATACGCCAGAAGCGATGCTGACGCTGGGCGCAGAGGGCGTAAAGCAGTACATCAAGACCATCGGTTTGTATAACACCAAAGCAGAGAACGTCATCAAGGCGGCTCAGATTCTGGTGGACAAACACGGCGGTCAGGTGCCAGAGGATCGCGCCGCACTGGAAGCCCTACCGGGCGTTGGCCGCAAGACCGCCAACGTGGTGCTTAATACCGCCTTTGGCTGGCCAACCATCGCCGTGGATACCCACATCTTTCGCGTTTCCAACCGCACCAAATTTGCGGTTGGAAAGAACGTTGACCTCGTCGAACAGAAACTGCTGAAAGTGGTGCCCAAAGAGTTCAAAGTGGACGTACACCACTGGCTGATTTTGCACGGACGTTATACCTGCATCGCCCGCAAGCCAAGATGTGGCTCATGCATCATTGAAGATCTGTGTGAGTTCAAAGACAAGACAGAGATTGAGTAACGAGGTTCTAAGCAAAACCTCTGTCAGATCGGTACAGCCCATCGATACAGCCCAGCTCTCTGGGCTGACTTATTATTGGACATTTTCGTGTTAGGACTTTTGTACTAATAAAGCATTTCAGATTACCAAAAGTATGGAAAAGCTCTAAACCTGTGGCCAGCTTTACTTGACTACTACATATCGATTCCTGATCGTCCGAATAGTATCACCAAGGATGAGCTTATCTTCAGGAAAATCTAAAACTACATTGATAATCTCTGCCATAGCCTGATTGCTGAATCTAAATTCGGTAGGTAGCTGATTTTGTTCATCAAACTTGGCATCAAACGCAAGAACAAAATCTTTATGGTCTGAGGCTCTGCCATCTAGCACCGCATCAGGGATTTCAACATGTTGTGGTTTTGGTTGAAGCTCTTCAAACTCACCAATGGCTTCTACGACATCAGCCCGTGAAGGCCAGTATCTTAGATCATATTGGTACGCCAGACTTTCAAGCTCATTTTTTACGTAAGCTCCGAAAAGATAGTTATGCTCTCCGCCTTGCACCAACGAATCGACTGCTGTTTGACAATCATATCGGCGAAAGCCAGATAACTCATACAATTCATTCTGGCGTCTTAGCATACCGGCCAGGCGACATGAAAGCTCCGAGATATTTTCTTGTAATTTGAGTAACTCACGCCTATTTGTTCTAGCCTGGATAAACTCTTCCTTAGCAAAATCTTCACTCAACCAGATATGTTCCAATGTCAACCAAACAGCTTCAGCATTTGGCCTTTCTGATTCATAAAGGATTGCTAGTTTGTCAGCGTAGCCAAACTGATTGATTAGCTCGTTGAACACCTTTTCAAGATTTGATGCCTGATCAATCATCCGTTGCATAAGTGGCCAGCGACTCATCCAAATTTTTTTCTCTCGGTTATCTTCAAGTTCCCTTTCTATAAAGGCTACGCAAAAGTTTGTTGGTAGTTTCGTCAAGATAGGCACCTTTGGTTTCTTTATTTCCGCACTAAGATATCACTTAGAAAAACTAGTTGCCGTGTCTCAATGATTTTATTTATTGCCCTTCAGACACGCACACCGTCTGTCATTGACTTGGACATAACCACGTTAGAGTATCTAGTCTATCCCGAGTGACTTAGATGAGACCATGACTGTCCATTCACTTGCTAGTAATTCAACACCGTATAATGCCTATCATTGAGACCTAGGAATCCATTCAACAATTTTAAAAAACAGATTAATCAGTGCACATCAATTTAAGATTTCGGTATGGTTCAGCTCTGTACATACAGGTTCTTCACCTGCTTGCAAGATCCAAATAGGCCCAGAAAACGCCAATGTATTCAACACGATTTTGTGGAATAAGTTTAAACAGGATGATACTTTCTCACGTTCCAGTCTTTCTTGAACCAAATTATCTTCTCGGACCTTGGGGTGAGCACTTTCATTACGAAGCTCTTGCCACAACTTCTTATCTGAACTTGTTATTACACCCTGTTCAATTAAGTAATCTAGAGCTTTAGATGCTGTAATATTCTTCCAATAACTTACGCTACCCAGAATGCGACTGCGTTGGTCATCGGTTAGCTCAAGCATTTTAATCTGTTGTTTGACCTTATTTACCTCAGCTTCCAACTCTAAGTTATTTCGTTTTACCTTGATAGCAGGAATATATATATCATTTAAAAGCCCTTCGATAGCGACCGATAGGGTTAGAATCATAATGCTATTCTTTGATTGGAATGAATGCCACACCCTCTCCCACTGAGAATACATACTCTCAAATTGCCTCGGGTTCTTCTCGCGCAGACTGATAATATTGTCTAATAATTTGTAGTGGTAAACAGCATCTCTGTACTTTTTATCAGCAACATATTCGACCATTGGACTAGATGACCGCTGGTGCTTTTGATTGTTAACTATACTGGAAATGATCTCTTGTTTGTCTTCACCCATGCGCTTCAGAATATAAACAAACTGAGGCATGGATGCGCTAGAAAACCCAATATAGAACTTCAAACATTGCAAAAGTTCTTCAGGGTCAAAACATCCCGTTACACGCACTTCTGTGTAGTCTAGCTTTTTGATCATAGATATTGAATAACCATCCATTTCCAGCACTGTCTGATTCCAACTATGTGATTTTTCACCAAGGCTAGAAACCACTGAATTAGACTTGTTAGCAGGGATGTTGAAGTGCTCTGCAAATTCAAAATAAAGATAATTACCTTCTTTTGATTGAAGCGGTTCAGCGGTAGAGCAGCAATTAATCGACGATAAGAATATGTAGTGATGGACTGGTGGGTATGATGAGTTCATATTTATTTGGATAGAGAAACCGTCAGACACATACACGTCGCCGCTTATTGTTTGAGCACGGAGATACAACTTGTGCTCTTCATTTAACGAGTCTTTAGGTAGCCTTTCACCAAACAACGCATGAGGTACATTCTCACTGGTGGTGCAAATGAACTCCATGTAGATTGTTCCGACATTGTTAATCTTAATAGTGCCGTGACCGGACATTTTGAGCCCATCATCAATTATTTGAAAGACTTCGACCTGAACGCAATGCAGAACCAACTCACCAGTACGAAGCTGTTCGGTTTCCTTACCTATTGTCATACTAACACCACCATTAAATTTACGGGTATTATCGCACTAAATGCAAACAATGATAAGCGTCTGAATTACATTACATAATTTTCCGACTTCAAACTGATGTTCCCTAGATTCTGTAGACACATTTCATGCATAAACAAAATTTGGTCAAATGACGAGTTAATTCAATAAGGAGAAATGTTTGTTCTAACCAATAAAGGAGCAATACTTAAGTTGAATCCACTTCAGCATTTCAGTTTTAGACTGGCCTCATGCCATCGCCACAGCTGCAAAAACTTCATTTTCCCCTGCTAAAATGTTGAGCCTCCTCACCCTTTTTCAACGCCAATCCAACTAGTTAGATTCGAATCTCCTCCAAGTTGAAAAGCACAAACTGAGTTGCTAAAAAGCAACCACCTGTAATAACAACAACCCGGAGGATGTATGACGTTACGTTCGATACTCTTTGTTGGCCTGGTGACAATCACCGCCCTAATCACGCCGCCAGCCTACAGTAATACCGACAGTCAAACCCAATACCCGATTGTTCTGGTGCATGGCCTGTTTGGCTTTGATGACATTCTTGGCATTGACTACTTCTATGGCATCCCACAAGCGCTAACCGAAGAAGGCGCGACGGTTTTTGTTCCTGCGGTATCCGCGGCCAATACCACCGAGGTGCGCGGCGAACAACTGCTCAATGAAGTCGAGCGTATCTTGGCATTGACCGGGGCCAAAAAGGTCAACCTTATCGGCCACAGCCACGGTGGACCTACCGTTCGTTACGTCGCCTCTGTTGCACCCCATCTGGTTGCCTCGATCACCTCTGTGGGCGGCGTAAACTGGGGCACTGAAGTGGCCGATGCCATGCGCGGTAAACTTGAGCCCGGCTCGCTGCCAGAGAGCTCCATCTCTGATGCGGCCAACGCCTTGGTTAACTTGATGGAGATTCTCTCCGGAAACCAAGGGCTGCCAACCGACTCTATTGCCGCCACGGAATCTCTAACCACCGTGGGCACCCTAGCCTTTAACGCCAAATACCCTGAAGGAGTTCCCAGCCAATATTGCGGAACCGCACCAATGGTGGCTGATAACGGCGTTTACTACTTTTCGTGGAGTGGAAGTCGAAAAATCACCAACGTACTTGATCCCAGTGATGCGCCAATGAAACTCACCGGCCTCATCATCCCCGGCGACAGCGATGGCCTGGTCTCCAGCTGCAGCTCCCGCCTTGGCTACGTGATAAACGATCACTACCGGATGAATCACCTCGATGAGGTCAATCAAGCTTTTGGCCTGCACCACCTGTGGGAAACCGACCCTAAACAGGTCTTCCTTGAGCACGCTCATCGACTCAAGTCGTTAGGTCTTTAATGGCTAACCGTGTGACGCACGCAGTGCTGGTGGCAGCGCCAGCACTGCTTATCGTTGGCATTTGGCTCAACAGCTCATTGCCGAGTATTGATGACACCCCCAGCGTTGCTTCCCACCACGAGGAGCCACTGACGCCAACGGTTCATTCCGCCAATAGCTTGCCCGCCGCCGCCGTGCCACTTGCGCTGTCTCAGTTAGAGCGATGGATATTTCAGGCAAATGGCACCACTGCCAGCCAAATCCTCACCTTCATCAGCCAACAGATATCCCACCTGCCTGCAGAGCAACAACAGCAAATCCTCGACTTGGCAACGCGCTTCATCGCCTACAAAGGCGCCCTGGTCGAGCTGGCCGATGGCAAATATGAGGCACAATTTAATGCCGAGGCTCTCGGAAAGCAGTTAGAGCAAAAACGGCAACTTCAATATCAGTTTTTCACCGAAGATCAGGTAGAACAGCTGTTTTCAAAACAACACCAACAAGATGCAGCGTCATTAGAGCGGTTGCAGATTCGTCAAGATACCCCAGAGTCCAGTAACGAGCGCTGGCAATTGATTGAACAGCAAATCTCGCAGCAATCGCCGTTAGAGCAGCGTGCGTTTGCTCCAAGCGTTCAGATGCGCCACCTCGAACGGATGATGGAAGAGGAGCCAGGCACCATCAGCCGAGAAGCGCTGGTATCTGAATTTGGCGAAGCCGCCGGTGAGCGTCTGCATCAAACGGTGACCCAACAAGAGCGCTGGCAGCAGCAACTGTCTCAGGCTCAAGCTGAGCTTGACGTCATCATGCAAAATGACACGGGCAAGCCGCGACAACAGGCCATCGACGAGCTAATAAACACGTTTGAACCCCATAAGCGCCGACGAGCGCAGGCACTATTGGGTTTGCTCGACACCAAGTGAAATAATGCGTAGCTTTTGCACCAAAGAGCGCCTTAGCAACGCGGCCTATAGTTCTCCCCCTATCGACTCTCAATACGCATTGTGCGACTAAAGTAGATGCGGCCAGTTACCCAGATTCTGGCAGTCTCTGTATTCGAGCGAGCTTTTGACTTGATACCATGTTCACTTAAAAGGCTCGCTTTAACGAAAAAAAGAGTTGAAAGAACATGCCCAAACCAACTCTCAATCCGCACTTCAATTTTAGAAGTTCAAATACGAACTGGCTGACTCCGAACAAGAGATCCCACATCAAATAAGTGAGCATTCTCTTAAAAAATCACAGCATCAAACAAAGTGTACTATACAGCAACATGTTCGCAGCTTTTAAACATGCTGATAGATTAACCACAAACAATCTATTATATAATTCAACTCATTAAGGATCGATGATGAAGAAGCCAACCTATTTATCTTGCTTATTAGGTTTATTACTACTGCCTGCATGTAATTCTAGCAACCAAGAATTAACTCAGTCACCGAAAAAACAACAGAGCTCAGTCGATGTTTTGGTGTTTCATAATGGTGATATTATCACGGTTGACGACAATACAAAATTCAGTATAAGTCAAAAAGAAAAATACGCCGTTCTGGTTGAGGGTGACACAATTAAACAAATTGCTCCTAAAGTAAAGATTGACTATATCATTGACCAAAAGTACGCAAATTCAAATAATTACAACGTTCAATACCTTAATTTAGATGGCAAAACACTAATGCCGGGATTTATCGAACCTCATGCTCACCTACAACTCACTGCCCAAGCTGGTTCAGTAAAAAATCTCATGCCATGTTTACCGAATAAATATCAGAGTCAGCTCTACGACGATTATGGTTGGTTCTATTATCCAAAAGACGAGAATGGCAAGTCACCAACATGTTACTTGTATTTGCATGATGCTATCGCCAGTGTGACCAATGAAGAACAAGATAGTGGAAATTGGCTCCTAGGCAATGGCTTAGATCCTTCCCGAATGCTTTGGGAAGCACCTTCCGAAGAACACCCTTATAAACTAAACGATAACCGGGACTTCCTCAAATTCCCAATGAATTACTTATTGAACAAAGACGATGAAGAGATAACAAACAATCCTGTATTTATATTTGATCAATCTGGCCACTTAGCTTACGCCAACATGCGAGCATTTAAAGATACGGGGTTTTGTAATGCAAAGATATCAGCCGACCAAATTAAGTCCCTCAGTAAAGAGGCTCAAGCAATGGTTGATAACGCTTACCAAACTATCGACCAAAGCATAACATTGGAGTGCGAGGGCACTAAAGATGAGATGATGGCGAATCAGGAAGTACTAAAACAACTTTGTTTTGACGATGGCAGTGTCGGAATAGCGGAAAATGACCAAGGTAAGTGGCAGTACTCTGGCCTAATCAGTGAAGCCAGCGCTTACATGATATTTGCTAACGCGATGCTATCAAGCAACAACAGTAAACAAACAAATATTCGAAATATGATAAAACACGCTCCTGATGCTAGTTTAAATTCAGGTTGCCCATTGGCCAATAGCCACGCTGCTCCTGGCACGATTAGCCCCGATGAGCATAAGAAATTAATGACTACCATGAAATACATTCTCAACACCTCATCACAACAGGGTGTGACCACATTCGTTGAGGGTGGTACAACAAACGAAATGGCAGCGAATTACATAAACCTCGTTGTTAATGATGAAGCTGATACACGCATTCGTTCTCTTTATGATTGGCGCGAAGTAAATAAAAATACCACTCGGATATCAATGAATGATAAAACCTATAAAGGAATGTTCTCAGCGGAAGGAATTAAACTATGGTCGGATGGCTCTACTCAAGGTTGCACGGCAAATTTAATGGATGAGTATAGTGAAGATGGGCTTTGTGAAGTAAACCCAGATGGTCATACCGATTATAATCAGGAACAGATACAAAATAATTTACAGAATCTGGCTGATTGTGGTTGGTACTTTAATATTCATGCTAACGGAGATCAGGCAATCACCGATTCAGCAGGAGCACTTATCAATATGTATGATTCGTCTCGTCAAAATGTGTCGGATTGTAAAGATAATCTAAACGACATGAATTATAGCCAACTTCATCACACAATCATTCACTCTACAGTAAACCAAAATGGCGACAGCCGGCTCAATATCAATAAAGAGATTCCGTTGAATGATAAAGCTAAAGAGTGCTTAAAACAGGCAAATGGCAATAGTATTGTTGAAACCTACTGCATTGCGAGAAATTATTTACCAAACCTATCCTCCAGTCACTTAGCAGGTCATATTGCATATTGGGGCGAGTCGATGAAAAATGAACTGGGCGATAATCGAGGTAACAATATTGCACCAATGGGGGACGAATCGAAAGCGCAGATCCCATTTTCATTACACAGTGATTTAAGCATTAGCCCCTTGTATCCGCTTTGGTTTATAGAGCAAGCGGTTACTCGTGAAACGTGGCAATACCCTAACTTGTCGGATTCAGATGCGCACGTTCTGGGCTCGAAACAGAAAATATCAGTCGAAGATGCGATTAAAGCGGTAACGATCGTACCGGCCCAACAACATAATATCGGTGATAAGCTTGGTTCCATACGAGAGGGGAAGCTCGCTGACCTTATTGTTTTAGATAAAAATCCGTTAGACTTCGGCTCAGACGGGGAATATAAATCAACCGAGATTCATACCATTAATGTTGAGTGCAGTTTTATTTCAGGAAAAGAGGTTGATTGGTACAACCTACCTCTTTTACAAGACAACATAGAACAAAAAGAAACCTCAAACTGTCAAACTAGTCCAGAGCGTTTATCTCAACTGTAACCCTGTATTGGTGGCGCTAAATTATTAAGCGTCACCTTTCCTAAAGTGGTACTCCATTACGAATTAGCCTGTTCAGCTTCGGGGAGAATTTCTCTTTAAGTGGCTGTTCTCAAGGCAAACCTTTGTCCGAAATTACCTTGCATGAAAGTAACCATCGACTCTTGCACTCCGTTCTCCTACAGCAACTCAAGAGATCGGCCCACAGGCTCTACTTTTATTAAGCCTTTGTTTTAAAGGTCTTATTTTCCAAACCACTCATCAGACCAGTAATTGCATTCACCCATGAGTTTTGCTAAAAAATGCTCACAACCCTTACCAAAACGATTAAGAAATTTGTCTGTTTAATCTAATTGGTGTTTATCATCAGGAGGATGTATGACCTTTCGATCGTTGATGCTAGGAAGCTTATTATTGGCCGCCACTGTGGCAACTTCCCTGCCCGCCTACAGCAACACAGATAGCCAAACCCGTTACCCCATTGTATTAGTCCACGGACTCTTCGGCTTTGATGCCATCCTCGGTATCGATTATTTCTACGGCATTCCCCAAGCACTGAGCCGTGAAGGCGCCACAGTGTACATTCCCAGCGTATCACCGGCCAATGCCACCGAAGTTCGGGGCGAACAGTTATTGGCTGAAGTTGAACGCATTCTGGCGCTGAGCGGCGCAGACAAGGTCAATCTCATCGGCCACAGTCATGGCAGCCCAACGGCACGTTATGTGGCTTCAGTGGCACCGCATTTGGTTGCGTCAGTGACCTCGGTTGGCGGCGTAAACTGGGGCTCAGAAGTGGCCGATGCACTTCGAGGAGTGCTTGAGCCTGAGTCCGTTTCCGAGCAAATTGCCGCCGATGCCGCCAACGCCCTATCCGGCTTGTTGGCACTGTTGTCGGGCAACAGCGACCTACCCGCCGATTCCATCGCTGCCACAGAATCGCTGACCACCGCAGGCACCCTCGCCTTCAATGCCAAATACCCTGAAGGGGTTCCCAGCCAATATTGCGGAACCGCACCTATGGTTGCTGATAATGGCGTTTACTATTTTTCATGGAGCGGGCGACGCCAAGTCACCAATTTACTGGATCCCTCCGACCCCTTTCTTGCCATCACTGGATTAGTGATTCCAGGGGAAGACGACGGCTTAGTCTCCAGTTGCAGCTCTCGCTTGGGCTACGTCATCAATGATGGATTTCGCATGAACCACCTCGATGAGGTCAATCAAGCGCTGGGCCTGCACCACTTATGGGAAACCGACCCCAAACAGGTTTTTCTCGAGCACGCACGTCGTCTTAAGTCATTAAACTTGTGATTGCTCCCGTCATGGTTAGGCCAATGCTGGTGCTCATGCTTGCATTGGTCGCCCTCATGTTAAGCGCTTGGCTGGCATCATTTTTTAAGGCTGCCACGCCAGCGCCCGCTTTTGACGCACCTTTGGGCCAGATAACCTTGGCGCAATCTCAGCTCAGAACCGCACCAAGCAAGGCTGCGCCTTTAACTCTGGGGCAACTGCAGCGATGGCTGTTTGAAGCTGACAGCCGAGATCCTCAGCAGATACTGGCGTTTATTGAGGCCAAAACCTCGCATCTCACTCATGAAGGGCAGCACAAGGTGTTGGCGCTAGCGCAGCGATACATCGCTTACAAAGCCGCTCTGTTTGAACTGGCGGATGGCAAATATGAAGCGCAGTTCACCGCAGAGTCTTTGCAGCGTCAATTGCAACAACGACACCAACTCCAACATCAGTTTTTCACTGATGAACAGGTTGAATCGCTGTTTGGGGAGCAGCACCAGCAAGATTACGCCGCCATCGAACGGTTACAGCTTCGGCAAGATTCGCAGCTGTCCGACACTGAACGCTGGCGCTTAGTGGAGGCTCAGATCCAACAGCAACCTGTGGCTACGCAACAGGCCTTTGAGCCCAGCATTCAGATTCGAAACTTATCTCATCAGATAAACCGCGGCGGAACAATAAGCCGAGATCAACTGGTGTCGGAATTTGGCGAACAAACCGGTGAGCGCCTCGCGCAAACCCTTGATTCTCAGCAGCGCTGGCAAGTCCAACTGACCGATGCCAAACAGCAACTTGAAGCGATATCAGGGATAACCAATAGTGCTGACCGCCAACAGGCCATCGACGAGCTAATAAACACGTTTGAACCCCATCAGCGCCGGCGAGCGCAGGCGCTATTGGGTTTGCTCGATGGCTCGGTGCAATAAGAGGTTATTTCGTAGCGGCTTTGTGTTCCATGAACGTCTTGGCGGCATCATCTAACACTCGACCTGAGATGTAAGTGCGACCTTTGCCCATCTTCAAAAGATAGCCTTTTGATGTCGCCTCAATGGCATCGATCTGTTGCCAGGTAAATTGATGGTTCACGAAGTTGGAGTGAATTTTAATGCCCTCGTCATCCATCTCAAAGGTGGCAGAGTTGTTGGCCGCTTTCGACAACAGCTGACGCCACAGCCACCAAGTGCGCTGAAAACGCACACTTAACCCCTCAACCAATCCCAGCGCCACAAACAGATAGCCAATGCCATAGGGAAGCGGCATCGGAATCAGCGCAAAACCCACAAACAGAAACGCCAAGGTTTTGGCATAGGGCTTAAGCCCAGATTTCGGCGGCACCGACTCATCAAAACACTCTTCGTAGTGGCTTCGATCCAAAACAAAGTCGGCTTGATAATGGAAGGGTGTGCTCATTGAATAAACCTAATCAAAAATGGTGGCCGCAGTATATCTTGAGAGCTTCTGATGAGCACCTGAAATTGGCCTGTCTCCTTGCTTTCTGCCTCGACTTCCCTAAACTGTGCCGCTCAATTTCAGCCACAAGGCAGCTCCATGAACCGCAAAAAGAAAGTCATTCAAACCCTAAAGAAGAAAGCCAAAAAGGCCAACGCCAAAAAAGCGGTCAACAACAAGCCTAAGTACGTCTCTAAAGCTGAACGTGCTCAGCTTGGTGCTCAGCCTCAAATCGAGTCAGAAACCACCGACGATTCTCAAGATTAAGCCCGCTTTTTTGCGCCTAAGCTAACCACTCTCGATGCAGGTGCTCACTGTCGCCGAGTCGTTGCAATAGCCACTCCAGTTGAGGGCTCATGGCGTTTTTGCGCCAGGCCAAACAGCACTCGCTGTCTGGGCGACGTGGATGCAACACGCGTTCAACCAAACGCCCTGCCGCTACCCTATCTTTGATCATGTGTTCCGGTGCCATGCCAACGGCAACGCCCCGCTCTAAACAGGCTAATGCGCGATTCCAATCGGGCACCATCATTCGCCGCTGAGAATCCTGCACCCAAGTGTTGTATTTGGGCAGCACCCGAGCACTGTCTCGCAAACACACATAGGGGTAAGGCTGTATCTGCTCAAGTGTGAGCTCATCAAACTGCGCGCACGGGTGCTCAGGCGCAACCACAAAGCTCCACTTAAGCGCCCCCATGCTTCTGAAATCAAAGTCACCGCCAATGGGGATCACCGAAGTGGCACCAATGGCCAAGTCGGCGCGATCGTCGGCAATGGCGTCCCAAACGCCGTTATACACCTCCATCTGAGTTTCCAGTTCGGCATCATCAAACTCGGCGTAGAAGTCTTCCAACAGAGACACCAACGCACTGGGCTGAACCACGTTGTCCACCACCACGCGAAGCTTGTCACTCCAGCCATTGGCCACCCGCTGTGTCTGCTCTCGCACCTCGTCCATCTGCCGTAACATCAAGCGGCACTCTTTTAAGAAATGCTGCCCCGCCTCGGTGAGCTCCACTCGCCGCGTTAAACGGGTGAACAGCACCACCCCGAGTTCGGCTTCGATTTGACGCACACTGTAGCTGATTGCCGAGGGCACTTTATGCAGTTGCTGGGCGGCCGCACTGAAGCTGCCAAGGCGGGCAACACTGTCGAGAAGTTGCAGTTGATAACGTGAAAACATATCTTTCAAATTTTTTGATTCATGAGTTCAATTTTAACCGTTTAATTTTGTTCATCACAATAGGTACACTGCGTCGCCGTTGTGATCTAACAACGAATTTTCTTTCCTCGATTTACACGTTTTTGATAGGTATAAATGAAACTCTCCCGTCTTGACCTGGTTTTTCTAGCCGGTCTATCAATGATTAGCTTTGCTGCTACCGATATGTATCTCCCTGCATTCCCTCAGATGGAGCAGCTTTATAATACCGGCTCAGAGCAGATAGCCCTGTCGCTATCGGTATTTCTGGCTGGCATGGGTGTCAGTCAAATTATTTGGGGCATAATCTCAGATCGCATTGGACAACGGCGAGCCTTGATCGCCGGTTTAAGCCTGTTTGTGGTCACCACGCTCGGCCTTAGCATCACCAACAACATCTGGATGCTGCTCGGCTTACGCTTTGTACAAGCCATTGGTGTCTGTGCTGCTGCGGTTATTTGGCAAGCAATGGTCATCAAGCGTTACGACGCCAGCACTGCCCAGCGCGCCTTCGCCATCTTAATGCCGATGTTGGCGATCTCCCCTGCCCTTGCCCCACAAATTGGGGTTGGCCTGCTGCATCTGTTTGGCGTAAAAAGCATCTTTGTCGCGCTGATGGTTCTGGGCATGGTTTTGGTGTGGGCAAGCATTAAGCAGCCTGATGATACGCCGGAAATGGTAGAGCCAACCTCTACCAAAAGTGTCGTACGCGATCTGAGTACCATCATCCGCAACCCACAATTTTTGGGTAATGCACTGATCTACGGCTTCTGCTCAGCACTGTTTTTCGCCTACCTAACCGCGATTCCAAAGATCATGACGACCATGGGCTATAGCAGTGGTGCCATTGGCTTAAGCTTTGTACCTCAAACCCTTGCGTTTATGCTTGGTGGTTACCTCAGCAAAAAAGGGGTGGACAAGATTGGTCAGCAAGCGACGCTAAATGCCCTATTGTGTTTGTCCGCATTTGCAGTGTCGGTGCTGTTTATGGCTTCCCAAATGCCTTTAAAAACCATCTGGCCTTACCTGCTGCCATTTATGGTGAGCTCCATCGCCAGCGGTGGTATCTACCCGATTGTGATCAACCGTGCGTTGAGCGCCGCCAAAGAGCGCGCAGCAACCGCAGCGGGTCTGCAAAATACCCTGCAAATTGGCCTTAGTTTTGGAACCAGCTCTATTGTTGCGACCTATGCGGCGAACGCCCTACCGGTCAGTGGATTCATCATGGGCGTAACCGTGATTGGTGCCATTCTTGGTTACATTGTTGCTAACCCCAAAGTATGGGATCGCTTTAGAGAGCCAGACAACGCTCGCGTTACCCACTTCGGTGATCAGCAAGACTGATAACCAAAAAACGGCGCATCAAGCGCCGTTTTTTTATTGATTCTCGGCGATTCGCCACAGCACGCCAGCGGGATCGGCAATCACAAAATCCCGCATACCCCATGGCTGTTGTTGGGGTGAAGACAGCTTGACCTGATACCGCTGCGCCAATTTAGTTTCGATGACCTTGTCGTACCATGCATCAAGATCTTCAACCAACAGATGCATCATGAGGTTGGTGGCAAGCTCTGGGTGATAAAAATCCTGCAGCAAAAAACTGCAACCGCCGCAATGAAAGTAGGCAACGCCCTCAGTATCCGAGGCCAGGGTAAACCCAAGCTCTTGATAGAACTGCTTCGACTCTTCATAAGACTTAGCGGGCACAAACGCTTTGAGCTCGACGGCGTTTAAATTCGGTTGAGCCACGGCTTTCATTGACTGACCTCGAGCGCGTCGGTATCGGGAATCACCTGCCCATCCGCATCACGTAGGGCGTAACCGGTGTTGGGGAAATGGATATGAACATCACCAAAACGCTCGGTTTTCTGTTTGATTACCCAGCGATGAGCGGTGACCGCCACTAAGGTGCCTTGGGTTTGATCTCGAGCGTAATCCAAAGGCCCGACACTGACGGGTTTATCCAGCATGGGATGGTTATCGGTCTGCACTAGGGTTTTCGGGGTGTGCTCCTGAGCCAGCCTTGCGACCTCGCCGCGAGACAGCTCCTGTATATTCCCATGGCCAAATGCCTGCATTCGCTTAAACCACGCCGTCAATTTAGGCAGAGATTCAGGCAAAGGTTGTTCGGCCTTCGCCATCACAAACCACAGTGACGGATAGAGGCAAAAGTCCACGTAGTTGGGGCTATCTCCATAAAGAAACGGCTGTTGTAGCTGCTGCTCCAAGGATTGAAGCTGCTGGCGATATCGACGATAACCGCCCTTGCTGCCCCCCTCTTTGGCCTCCTTGGCGATGCCCAGGCGATCCCACATAAATCGAGCAAGTCCCCAGACCGATAACGACTGCTTTAATAGCCCCAATAGCTTAAGCGGCGGGCAACTGTTTAACGCCACAAACAGAAACTCAGAATCTAAATAGTCCGCCAATTGCTGCTGCTCTTGGTTCAACTGCCAATAATCTAGCTCTGGCGCTTGAAGCCGTCTGGACAGGTCATGGGCAATTAATTTGGAGTCGCACAGAACGTCTGCGCCCTGTTGCAAAATGGGAATGCGGCGATAGCCACCGGTGAGTGCATCGGTAACGGGTCTTGGTGGCAGAGGCGCCACCACAAAGGAGCTCCAGCTTTGTTGCTGGTAACCCAGCATCAATCGTATTTTTTCGGAAAACGGGGATAGCGCGTAATGATGCAGTAGCATGACCACTCCTTGGTAACCAACTAATTGGATCGCTCTTGATTGCCCAGTATGACACCATCCCCTTAAAAAGATCACATAGAATCAATGCAATGAACAACAATCAGCCCATGTCTATAAACAACGGCCGATTGCTATGTCATTGATCTATTGATGCTGGCAATTCAGGCGCTGATCGCCTCCGATTGGTACTGACCACCACTGGAGGCGATTCCCTGCCCGACTTACAGGCTTGGCGGTGTCCCTTCGGCATTGGAGAGAATGGCATCCATCTGTACCAAGGCTCCCTTAGGAATTGCCGATACGCCGATGACCGTTTTCGCGGGCAGATCGCCATTAAAGTAGCGGCCAAACAAGTCGTTAACCGCATCGATGTCGGCGATGTTTTTCAGCTGAATATTCACTTTAACCATGTCATCCATCACATGACCAATGCTCTCAACGATGGCTTTGATGTTATCCAGGCACTGTGTGGCTTGACCGATGACGTCACTTGCAACCGGTTCGCCGTTGATTGACGTAATAGGTAGCTGAGCCGAGATATTGTTGTAGTGAGAGAAGGCCACGGTTTGAGTGGAGATGAGATTAATCGGAGCCTGATCTGTGTTGTTGGCTTTGATAACAATACCATGACGGTCTTCCACAGCCTGCGGCGGCGTGCCGTCACCGTGAGACACGGTGGCATCCATCTGCACCAACGCATCCATTGGCAACCCTTCGGCAATCACTACTGAGCGTGCCGGCATATAAGCAACGGCTCGGGCGATGGAGGAGTCAGGGAAGAAGGTGGTGTAGGCCTCATCAATGGCCTGGATGTCTTCTAGGTTTCGAGCGTGCACGTTGATCTTAACGATGTCATCAAATGGCACATCGATGCTTTCCAAAATGGCTTTGATGTTCTTCAAGCACTGCGCCGCCTGCTCTTTCACGCCGCCAGTCACCACATTGCCCGTTTCTGGGTTGATGGGCAGTTGAGCTGAAATGTGGTTGTAGTGAGAGAAAGCCACACTCTGTGTGGAAACGTTGCTCAGCGGAGCACGAGTGGTGTTTCGAACCAGCTTAACCAGATCGCAAGGATCTTGAGGATGTGTGCCCTCACCGTTAGTGATAACCGCATCCATCTGAACTAAGGCACCGTCCATAGGCAGTGCAGCAACCGCGACAACGGTTTGGGTAGGCAAGTAACCGTGGAAGAACGCGGCGTAGGCTTCATTAACCGCATCGATATCGGTGATGTTCTTAAGGTAGACATTAATTCTAGCTACGTCGTACATGCCATGGCCAATGCTTTCAACAATGGCTTTAATATTGTGTAAACACTGAGTCGCTTGCGCTTTTACGCCACCAGCCACTAATTTACCAGTGCTCGATTCAATAGGCAGTTGAGCGGAAATATTGTTGTAGTGAGAAAATGCCACCGACTGCATAGAGGCAGGGGTAATTGGTGCATTTTCAGTATTTCTAGACACTTTGATAATGGTACTCATAGGAAACGGTCTCCTGTTCGATGGATTATTAATTCACGTTCTTTAATAGTCTTGAGAGAGCCAGCAATTAGCGGCTTGACGCCCTAGAGTCACCATTCACTGTCCTTACCTTTCTGCGCCTAAGTGGCCTGTGGCGCAGTCGCCAGCCCAATGGGCGCAGCACTTAATGCCGCTTTGTTGCTGGGCAGTGGGCACAGCTGGGGGCACGCTGAGCCGGTAAGTCAGTCGTAAAATCACGGTTTCCAAGGCGAGTAAATCGGGGGGTGAATAAAGAAATACACACCCAAGCGATTACTATTTTTATCAGCCTAAACTTCGTCGATAGCTGTTATTTTTTGTCTATGGTCAGACTACGGACAAAAACCAGAAGGTATATAGAGGAAGGAATCAAATTGACGAATTTAGATCCAAGTCACGCAAAATTGAAGAAAAATAAAAATATTAGGTCATTTTTTAATCGATTATGACTTTACAGATTGATATCAAAATGATATCGGTGATTTCTATATTGATAATTTCACCGATTAATATAAAAAAGCGCTTCCATTGAAGCGCTTTAGAATTAACTTTATTAAGCGATCACGCCTATTTTAATTCTCCGCCAGAAACTGTTCCGTTTGCTGCCGTGAAGGAATGGAACTTTGCGCGCCCATTTGGGTGACCGACAGCGCGGCAGCCCCTTGACCAAATACGATGGCGTCAATTAACGGCTTCCCCTCCAGTAGCGCCGTCACCAAGCCGCCATGGAAAGTATCTCCCGCTGCCGTGGTGTCTTTGGCCTCCACCGAAAAGCCTTCAATCTGTTGGCCTTGTCCATCTTGGCTCAGCCACACCCCGCGTTTGCCCAAGGTGATCAGTACCTGCTTGATGCCATAATCGCTATGCAGCTTATTGGCGGCGCGCTGAGCATCCTCTAAGGTCTCAACCTTAATCCCAGTCAACAGCTCAGCCTCGGTTTCATTGGGCGTCAACATATCCACATGCTCAAGCAACTCTTCTGGCAGCGCCTTGGCGGGAGCCGGATTTAGAATCACCTGAGTTGCCGCCGCTTTGGCCAGCTTTGCCGCTTCTATCAAGGTTTCAATCGGCGACTCTAGCTGCATCAACAACAGATCAGCGTCTTGAATCAGTGATTGGTGCTCTGCGGCCTTCGCTTTGGTCAACAGAGCGTTGGCGCCTGGCCAGATGCCGATGTTATTTTCGCCATTGGCATCCACGTAGATCATCGCCAAGCCAGTGGCCGCCCCTTCGATGGCTTCGATGCCAGACACGTCCATCCCCATGGCAGAAAAATCCGCCACAAACTGGCTGCCAATCGCATCCTTACCGACACAGCCAATCATGCTGACGTTGGCTCCAAGCTTAGTCGCGGCAACCGCCTGATTGGCCCCTTTGCCGCCGCCGACGATGTCGTACTGATTGGCGGTTAGGGTCTCACCGGGTCTTGGAAACGCATCCACCTGCAACAGGTGATCGACGTTAATACTGCCTAATACGGTGAGTTTTGGCTGAGCTGCGGCCATGGTGTTCTCCTAATTCTGAACCTCAAGTTCAGAAAATTCATAAGATAAATCCGGTGCATTAAGGCAGATGCCAGCAACACTTGCCCTATGCATAGTGGTATGTAGATTAAGAACTTAGCCGTTGCTGACAAGCACTTTTGTCTCACAATGGGCGGTAGATGCCATTCTGGTCATGAGGGTAGTGCTCTATTCCTCTTCATCACCATGTTGCAACTGCAGCTCCGCCACCACTTTTTGCATCGCTTCGGCCATCGATAGCCCTTCGGCGCGCAGTTGATTAATTCGCTCCACGGCTTGCTGTTGCTGCTCGTGAGTCAATCCCAATAGTTCAGACATAATACCTCCAACCTCGACGGGGCATTGTGCCAAAACAGCGCCAGAACTCAACCGTTTCGGCGACTCTATCGCTATTCCCTTAGCTATTCCGCCGCTACGTCAATGGCAATTAAACCCTTTGTAAAGAAAGTTAAAAGGACTCGCCTAGCTGCGCTGTCGAATTACCATAGACTCAAATTCAGTACGTTTACGGAAATCCCATGAAGAAGTTGTTGCTGCCCCTCATTGTTGCTGGCGCCCTAAGCACTTGGTATTTGCTGCCCACCGACGCAGCCCAAGCTCAATACCAATACACCACGGTAGCCCTGTCTCAAGGCGACATTAAAAAGCAGGTAAGCGCCACCGGCGCCCTTGCCGCTGTGGACGATGTGGTCGTTGGCGCGCAGCTTTCCGGACAAATCACCGAGTTGCTGGTGGACTTCAACGACAAGGTCGAACAGGGGCAGTTGCTGGCACGCATCGACCCTCGTAGCTTTGCCGCCACGGTGGATCAATACCAAGCGCAAAAGCTCAGCACGCTTGCCAATATTGAGCAGCAGCAGGTTGCCATCAAGATGGCACAGGTGAATGCAAAACAGGCCAAACGTGAACTGGTTCGAGGCCAAGATCTGGTTAAAACCAACAACATCTCCCAAGAGGAGCTGGAGCTACTGGAAACCGCGTATGAGCTCAAACAGCTTGAGATCACTCAGGCTCAAAATGAATTGGCGCGGCAGCAAGCTTCGCTAGCCAGCACCGACGCCCAATTGCTGCAGGCTCAGATCAATTTGGATCGCACCGAGATTCGAGCGCCCATCAGCGGCATCGTCATCAATCGCACCATTGAAGCTGGTCAAACCGTGGCCTCCAGTTACAACACGCCTGAGCTATTTGAGATCGCTAAAGATTTGTCGCAAATGGAGATTGAGGCCTACATTGACGAATCCGACATCGGCCTTATTGATAAAGGCCAACGAGTCCAGTTCGCGGTAGACGCCTACCCTGAGCAGCGTTTTCATGGCCAAGTCCATCAGATCCGCAAATCCCCCACCAGTGAATCTGGCGTGGTGACCTACACCGTGGTGATCAAGGCAGGAAATCCAGACGAGAAACTGCTGCCCGGCATGACGGCGGATCTCAGCATCCTTATCGACACCGCCCACAACGTATTGCGAGTTCCCAATTCAGCCATTCGTATTGGAGCCCGTTTTGCCAGTCAGTCGCAGCCACAATCTAAAATGGGCGGAAAGATGGCTCAGCAGATTCAACAGCTTGACCTGACTGATGAGCAACAAGCCCAACTACGAGAAGCGAGAGAAGCACTCAAGTCCGATGGCTTTGGCCGCAATCGTGAAGCCATTAAACAGAAGATGGAGCAAGCCTTTGCTCAAGTGCTGACCGAGCAACAAAAGCAGAAGCTGCAGCAGCTAAAAGCGGGTGACATCCGCTTAGGGCAAGTGATGGTGCAAGAAAACGGCGACACCCGAATGGTCAACGTTCAACTTGGCTTAAGTGACGATCAATACACCGAGATCAAAGCCGAGCAATTATTGGGGGCCAACATCGTTACTCAGGTACAAGAGATCAGTCTATGAGCCAGACAACGCAAATGGCCATCGAGTGCCAACAACTGAGCCACAGTTTTCCCATGGGCGACAGTGAGTTTCAGGTTCTAAATCAGGTTGACCTAAGCATCAAACAGGGTGAGATGGTGGCCATCATGGGCCCTTCAGGTTCCGGCAAGTCGACGCTAATGAACCTCATCGGCTGCTTGATGACGCCCAAACAGGGGCAGTTGTGGATCCACGGTCAAGATACTCAAGGGCTAAACAAAGAGCAGCTCGCCGCCCTGCGCTGTCAGCACATCGGCTTTGTGTTTCAGCAATTTAACCTACTGCCGCGTACTTCGGCGCTGGAGAACGTCAAAATGCCATTGATGTATCACCCCGATGCCAGCCGAGACGACGATCAGCGTGCCACCGACTGCTTACAAAAAGTCGGATTAGGGGATCGGCTCAACAACACCCCAGCCCAGTTGTCCGGTGGCCAGCAGCAGCGCGTAGCCATTGCCCGCGCTTTGGTAAACCAGCCTAACATTCTGCTGGCCGATGAGCCCACGGGCGCTCTGGATACCAAAACCGGCGATGAGATCATGGCTCTGTTTAAAGAACTCAATAACAACGGCATTACCGTCATTCTGGTCACCCACGAACCGGAGATTGCCCAGTGGGCGGATCGCACCATTTTGGTTCGTGATGGCAAGGTGGAGAAAGCCGCATGATGCAACTGAAATTAGCGCAAACCGCCTGGACTTCCCTCACCCGAAACCTCATGCGTTCAGTGCTGACGACCTTAGGAATCGTCATCGGCATCAGTGCGGTGGTGATCATGTTTGCCCTAGGTGAAGGGGCACAAAAAGAGGTGGAGGCTCAAATTGAATCCCTTGGCACCAACTTGCTGATGATCAAATCAGGCAGTGTCTCAGCGGGAGGCGCCGCCGGTGGCGCTGGTAATGTGAAGGTGTTGACCATGGGGGATGTGGAGGCGATTAAGGCCAATATTCCTCAGGTAGTGGCTGCGGGCACCACCCAAAATGCTCAGGCTCAAGTTGTCTCTGGCAACGCCAACTGGAATACCCGAGTGGAGGGGATCAATCTGGATGTGTTGACCGCCAACAACTGGGAGATCGCCGCCGGACGCGCCTTCACTCAGCAGGAGATCAACGCCGCATCTAAGGTTGCGCTGATCGGCGAAACCGTGGCCGAAGAGCTGTTTGGCGTCCCTTCGATGGCCATTGGCGAGAAGGTACGAGTCAATAAGGTAACGGTCACCATCATAGGCTTACTCAAAGGCAAAGGTGAAGACATGCGCGGCTCGGATCTGGACGACACCCTGATGTTGCCAATCTCCACCGCCAAACGCCGCATCGTCGGCGGTGAAGCCAAATACATGGATCGGGTCAGCCGAATCATGGTGCAGGTGGATCAAGCGAAGAACATGGATTGGGTGATCAGTGAGATAGATTCTCTACTGCGTCAGCGCCACCGCATCGACAGCCAAGACACCGCGCCGTTCTCCATTCGCAACCTGTCTCAGATGATGGAGACTCGAGCCAAAGCGTCTCAAGTGTTCAGCTCATTACTGGCGGGCGTGGCCGGTGTGTCTCTGCTGGTTGGCGGCATTGGTGTTATGAACATCATGTTGGTGACCGTCACCGAGCGCACCAAAGAGATTGGACTTCGAATGGCCGTGGGAGCAAAACCGGCAGACATTCGTAACCAATTTCTGATTGAAAGCGTGATTCTCTGCCTGTTAGGTGCCCTATTGGGACTGGCAGTCTCTTTAGCAGTACTGGCGGTAGCCGAGCCAGTGTTCGGTTGGGCCATGGTGCTGCCCGGTAAAATTATTGTGCTGTCTATTGCCGCTACGGCGCTGATTGGAGTCGGATTTGGCTACTACCCCGCCAATAAGGCCGCCAATATGGACCCCATCGATGCACTCAGATACGAATGATGCATAATAAAATTCAAAAGCCGCACGTTAACAATAAGTGCGGCTTTTGTTTTTGTAGAATAAATTAGGTTAATTCATTAACGATTCAGTAAACCAATGTGAAAATATCGAAGTGTCCATTCGATAAAATTATTGTTTTATAATAGACTCGCCTTGCACTTTAATTCTCGACAAACTCAGTTATCTCTATTTCCGATAACTCATCTATTTAATCTGAATAATCTGGGACAATTTGTCACACTTTTCAGCGGTTAATCGAATAACAATAATTAACACAATTGTCACCATGCCACGTAAAATCAAATGGTTACGCTTGCGTCACTTGGCAAAACGAAATTGTTTCGCGATCCAGATCAGATAATCAATTTTGGAATGTAACTCTTTTATTCCAAACATATGTTGCGCCGTATACCAATTTATATCACCGACACAGCACCGGATCACAAACTCCCATTTTACCAATTCAACTTTATTTTTATCGGCGATAAATTAATTTCATCAAAACGCAAGAACCGAAGTCGAACTTGATGAAAACCCAAACTCTAATTGCCGGACTATGTTGTTTACTGCCCATGATAGCCTGTGCTCAGGCGCAAAAAACCTATCGCATCTATGGCAAAACCATGGGCAATAAATACCGAGTCACTTGGGTTTCACAGCCGATGCAAGGCGAAGAAGTCACTGAATTACAAAGTGATATTAATCAGCGCTTGGTTGATATCAATAACGCCATGTCCACGTGGCAAAGCGATTCGGAGATCAGCCAATTCAATCAAGCCAAAGCGCATCAAAGCATCGAGGTCTCTCCGGCGTTTGGCGAGGTACTCAAAGAGTCGCTGCGCCTACACCAAGTTACCAATGGTGCGCTGGATGTGACCGTAGGCCCTCTGGTCAAGCTGTGGGGTTTTGGTCCTGCCAACCACCTGTTTCAGATTCCAAGCCGAGATGAGGTTGAGGCCATTAAAGCCTACACCGGCGTTGAGCATTTGAGTTTTAACGGCATAGAGCTCAGTAAAGACCACGACCAAACTGAGCTGGATTTCTCCGCCATCGCCAAGGGTTTTGGCGTAGATCAAGTGGCAGAGGTGCTGCAACAGCATGGCATCTCTCGATACCTCGTGGACATCGGTGGTGAAGTGGTAGGAAAAGGCAGCAACCCTGACGGCAAGCCTTGGCAGCTTCAGGTTGAGAAACCCACCATCTACATCGCTGGGTTATCAGAAACCATTCCGGTTACCGACATGGCCGTGGCCACCTCCGGAGACTACCGCAACTACTTCACCAAGGGTGGAAATCGCTATAGCCACGTTGTGAATCCCATCAGTGGCCAGTCGGTAGAGACGCGAATTGCTTCGGCCACCGTCATTGCCGAGCGCTGTGCCACCGCTGACGGCCTGGCAACGGCCGCCATGGTGATGGGCATCAAGCCCACATTGGTATTGGCCGAGGAGCAGAGTCTGGCGGTGATGCTGATCGAAAACAGATTTGACCGTTATGTGGTGCATAAGAGCACCGCTTACGACCAACTTTTAAAGTCGCACCCAGCTGAGACTTTAAAAAATACGCCGAAAGGCGAATAAACCTAAAAAGGGAAATGATGATGATGAAGAAAAAATTTGCGCTGTCCCTAGTATGCGCATCTATGGTTGCACTGACCGGTTGTAGTGATGATGAAACCACAGTTTACCAAGATACCCCTGAAACGCTGGCGAAGGTAGAGTCGCTGGAGAAACAGAACGGTGAGCTGGACGCGAAGAACGACGAACTAACGGAGCAAAATACCGTTCTTCTGGCGGAGATCGAAGAGCTAAAAGAGAATGGCAACGTTAAGCCATACAACTTCGTCACCCAGTGTGCCACTGTCGACATCAACTTTGACTACGTGGATCCAAATGCCGAAGAGTCAGCCAGTGTGGTGACCTTAGCGGCGGAAGAGCAGGACTGCTTGAGCTGTCACAGCTACGATGCCGACGGCGGTCCAGCAGGGGTTGTGGTTCCTCACGGCGACATGGGCAGCTGCGACACCTGCCACGAAGGCCACTCTGATGGCGGCGGCGAGCCTCTGCCTGAAGATCCAACGGATCCAACTTATGAGCAGCCGACCTTTGCCGGTGGCGTTGACGGTAAGACCGGTGCTTCCGGTTACTCCTACTACGGCTCGGGCTCCTACCTGAGTGCAGACTGGTTGGTCGCTCAAATCAACAAGAAAGTACACAACTACCGCTGGAAAGAAGCCGCCGATGGCGAAACCAGCGTGACCGAGTTGGCAGCGGCCTGTGGTCTGGATAACCGCGAGCACATGGTTGATATGTTCCCGAGCGATGGCAAAGCCTACGTGATTGAAGAGAAGTCCAACAACAACGGCGCGTCCATGGTATCCACCGTGAATAAGTTTGTTGATGAGGGCGTTAACGTAGAAACCCCGAATATTGCGGTATTTGGTTATGGCCTGAAAAAACAGGGCGATGACTACTACGTCACCATGTCTATCGGCAAAAACAACAGCTGCTACAACATGATCATGAACGGTGAAGCCCGTCTGCAGTACTACGAGTACGATCCAACTCAGTTCGAAAAGACTGGTCTGGAAACCCCGAGCCGTAACCGTGGTGCCCGTATCATCGCCACCACCGATTACGTGGGCACCGCTCTGAAACAAGCTGATTGGGTAACACCAGTTCCCGGTCTCGATGCAGGCCAAGACTTCAACCCAGTTGACGTGGACTGGTCTCAGGTAGGTTCCTGTAGCCTGAGCCTGAAAGTTGAGAGCATCATCCCTCTGGGCTAATCACACTTAACTGCAACATCAAGGGGCTCAAGATCATTGAGCCCCTTTTCAGTTGTAGGAAAACTCTGATTTTAGCGGCTTAGGTCAATTATGTGACCGTAAAGCATGACAAGATCAAACAGGCTAAATACCATAAATGAAAATCCTTCACTTACAGTACCCCATGTATAAAGACCTAAATCGCCTCGATTACTTCACACTCTGTGTATTGGTTGAATTGTTTGAACAGCGAAGTGCTACGGTAGCCGCGGCGCGACTGCAAACAACTCAACCTAAGGTCAGCCGTGCACTCACCAGCTTAAGGGAAGTATTTCAGGATGAACTGTTTCTGCGTCAGCAATATGGCATGGTGCCCAACCAATTGGCGGAAACCCTCTACCCGATGGCAAAAGGGATCATAGAGAAGTATCAAGAACTGTCAGCGACCTTAAGTAAGACGCTAGGAAACAGTCGCGAAATCAATGTGGCCGCCCAGGAACATCTGAGCCCAATTTTGATGGCGGCGCTGCATCAGGCTCGCATCGAGACCGGTCAAGATTTCAGCTTCCATCTGCACCCATGGACCGCCGATGTGCAAAAACAGATGAGCCAATCTCAACTGGATTACTGCTTGGCCATCAACCCAGTGCCCAGCAACAACATCGACCATCAGCCCATTGGCGAGATAAACCAGTTCTATCTGGTCTCGCGCAAAAGCCACCCCATTCACGACTCGCCGCTGAATCTGGACTCCCTATTTGATTACCCAGTGGCCTTGATGAACTATTCCATGAGTGGTCCCAAAACTCACAGAATGGAAGCCTTTGCCGCCCAAATGAACCTGCCTTTATCGGTATCCATGAAGTCCACCGATCTCAACCTTATTTTGGATCACATTGAGAACAGCGACAGCATCGGATTTTTGGCTTCGGTCATGATTAAACCTGCGGTCGATAAACGCCACAACATTGAGTGCAGAGACATCTCCGGATTTTTCTCCAGCCAAGGGGGCAGCAGTAAAGAGCGGCCGAGCTACTTCCTGCACCTGCAAAATGCCAAAACCATGGATGGCGAATTTACTCGTTGCTTAGCGGAAAATCTGAAAAAACGCTTTGAAGAAAATCGCTAAAAATCAAAGCTAAATCACATATCGCACACCGCATCACTCAACCTTGTTGAGTAAACCCGAGCAAATCACTAGGATTTTAAACAGACATCTGAGATGCCATTTAAAGTCCTAGGGGTGCTGGGACTACACTTTACTCATAACCCGTGGTTGAAAATGCCGTGATGCTGAATATTCATGAACCCAATAACGTCGACAACTCCGTCCCTCTGTGGCGACTGGGTTTTAGGCCGTTTTTTCTCGGCGGAGCCATCGTCGCCACTCTCTGGATTCCTTTATGGTTATGGGCGTGGTACTCCCCCCAAACCTTGCCGCTGTTCAGCAGTGAGTTTTGGAGCCCTGTAGTCCCCTTATGGTGGCACCCCCATGAGATGCTGTTTGGCTTTGGAATGGCGATCGTCGCCGGCTTTCTCCTGACGGCTTCACAAACCTGGACCAATCAACCCGGTCTTAAAGGCCCTGCCCTTGCCATCCTCGTTGGCTGTTGGGCAATTGCACGAATTTTGCTGCTGGTGCCTTTAGCGCTGCCATTGTGGTTACCGGCACTGTTTGACAGTGCTTTTCTGCTGCTGACGGCCCTTAAGCTGATGACCATGGTGGTTAAAGTTAAGCAGTGGCGTAATGTTGCGCTCCCCCTGTTATTGTTGTTCGCCCTTGGCCTGAACCTACTGAGTTATTGGGCACTGTCTGAGCGAAATCTGGTGCTCTCTTTCACCATCTGGCAAGGGATGTTGATGTGGATGGCACTGCTGATGAGCTTCATGGGCGGTCGGGTAATTCCATTTTTTACCGCTGCCCGCTTAAAACTCGACAAGAAGCCCGCTTGGCCATGGCTCGATTGGTCCATCTTTGTGGTACTGGCGCTGCTGGCCATCCAAGTGCTGACCGAGTGGTTGCCATCACAACTGGAGCTAGGGTTACTCCTCTATGGCGGTGCGGCTCAGTTGCTGCGGCAAAGCCGCTGGCACGCAGAAAAATGTGCAAAAGAGCCTCTGCTCTGGTCGCTGCATCTGGCCTACCTGATGATTCCTTTAGCACTGCTGGGCATGGCGCTTTACCACGGCGATCCCCTGGCAAGCCGCCAGTTCTTGCACCTTTTGGCGGTGGGCGCCATGGGCGGCATGATTTTAGCCATGATCGCTCGGGTCTCACTGGGTCACACAGGGCGCAATCTCTATCAAGGACCGAATATGGCCCCAGCATTCATCAGCATTTTCGCTGCGGCATTAATACGAGGCGTACTGCCCACCCTAGCGCCGGAGTGGACACAACTTTGGCATTGGCTATCCGGTAGCCTATGGAGCATCGCGTTTGGGCTGTTCCTGTTTTACTACCTTCCCTTTTTGACATCCGCTCGCGTCGACGGTCGCCCGGGTTAGAGCTGAGAAACCATGAAAGCAATTATTCCTATATTTGGCCTGCTTTTGGTCGGCTGTCATCAGCCGGATCAAACGGTGAACAACGATTACTGGAAACCGATCTATCCAGAGCAATATCAAAGCTGGAAGGCCACGGACACCCAAGATCAACGCGATGATGTACTGGCTGAGCACCCGAAAATGGTGGTTCTTTGGGCTGGAACGCCCTACTCCAAACAGTTTAACTCCCCTCGAGGCCATCGCTTTGCCGTTGCCGACGTCAGCCACACCCTGCGCACGGGCACAGTAAAAGAGGGGGAAAACCAGTTATCCGCCAGTTGTTGGAGCTGCAAAACCCCCAACATGCCGGAGCTGGTAAAACAGATGGGCGAAGCAGAATTTACCAGCAGTGGCTTTCATGATGTGGCGCCGAAAATGGCCAATACCATTGGCTGCGCTGACTGCCACCAAGGCGATAACCATGAGCTGGCCATTACCCGCCCTCATGCCATCAAGGCGATGGCCAAAAACCATCAGCCGTTTGAGAAACAGGATCACAACTGGCAAGGGGCGCAAACCTGTGGTCAATGTCACGTCACCTATTACTTCCAAAGCGAGAACCACAATAAGGTCAACATTCCGTGGATCTTTGGCTCTACCGCAGAAGAGATTCTAAAGTACTACGATACCCGTCGTTACTACGAATGGCTGCACCCGATCTCTCAGGCGCCGATGTTGAAAGCTCGCCACCCTGAATATGAAACCTGGAGCCGCAGTGACCACGCCAAGCAAGGGGTCACCTGCGTGAGCTGTCACATGGCGCCAACCGAAAGTGACGATGGCCAGCCGGGGCACTCTCATCAAGTAACCGATGCCATTAGCAACTTCGACAGTGTTTGTTCCGCCTGTCATGACAGCGAATCGGCACTGACTCAGCAACTGGCCGACAATAAGGCGCGCATTAGCACCCTTCGAGATCATGTGGAAACCCAGCTACTTAAAGCCCACTTCGATGCGCAGGCCGCGTGGAAAGCTGGCGCAAACTGGAGTCAGATGAGCGATGCCTTAGTGTCAATTCGCCGCAGCCAATGGTACTGGGACTTTGCCATCGCCTCCCATGGCATTCACGCCCACAACCCCAAAGAGGCCCTCGCAGATCTAAACACCGCGATGCAATTGGTGGAGGAGGCTCGTCTTCAACTGGGCGCTCTGCATCGTCAACTTAAGGTCGCAGAGGTTGACTACCCAACCATTAACTCTAAGGCTCAAGCCCAAGAGTTGATTGGCCTTAACGTAGAGGCCTTAACCCAAGAGAAGCAGCGCTACATCGAATCGGAAGTGGCGAAGCACTGGCCAGAAGCGGCCATGCGCGGGTATTAACACCATGACCGCCTGAGCCATTGCTCAGGCGGCAGTCGCGTTGGGAAAGCTAGCTTAAATAAGGATCGGCACAGGGCGCCATCTGCGATTGGGCGTCCCCATAATAGAAATTATTACTTACCTCTCCATCACGGTAAGTCATCAAAGACAGAGATTGGCAGTTACTGAATTTGGCCTCAAATCCCAGCGAGATTGGCCCTAAAGTGTAGGTGTTCAGGAAGTGGTAACGCTTCGAAGCGGCGTCTGCCAATCCGGTCCAGCGCGTCACCGACACACTGTCTAACCCCTTGGGATTAAATTGCAGCGGCGATACGCACAGCCCCAACATGCCGCGAGTTTGCGCCACTGCCTCCTGCGCAGGATTCTCCACCGGCTGTGACAGGCTCAGATAAAACGACGCTCGCTCAAACCGCTGCACCGCACTGTTGCTGCCTGGCACGGTGTACACTGGCGTGCTGTTTGGCGCCAGTGAGTCCTGGCCCCATAGATATTGCCAATACTGGTTGATGGTGAGCTGCTGCGGATAGTTGGGGTTGTTGGTGACCACCTGATACGCCTTGCTGTGATACACCTTAAATTTGCCTTCGATAAACTCAAGTACCACCGAGTCACCGATGGCATCGGCCACACTCAGGTGCACCTTGCACTCTTTGTCCAAGCTGTCAGGTACCAACTGGGACACCAGCTCGATGTCCGTTTGAGAGAAGTAATCGGCAACCTGAGCTGCGGTCTCAAAGTTATCCAATACGAACTGGCCCCAGCGAAGAATGCCCAGTTTTGGGGTTGCCGTGGTGCTCGGATCTGGACCAAAGCTCACGTCACTGTCCATCAACATGTTGATGGAGACGCCACGCTCGTTGATGCCGTCAACATTGGAGTACCCCCGAGTCTCATCTCCCATGAATACGCCGATGCTATCGTACTGAGCGCACCACTTAGTTTGTTGCTTTTTGTTTACACCTAAACGTTGTCGCTCACGTTTAGATAATCCTTTTCGCTTGGCGCCCTTAGGCAGATAGATCAGCTGTACAGTCTGTGGAATTCTCCAATCCATGTTGCGACCAACAACGGAATAGTCTTCGACCAGATTGTTCAAAATCCTTGTGCACATATTAATTAATCCTTTTGTTTTGATTAGCTTTTCGAACAGCCATACAATCACTAAATTGACACATCATTGCAACAGGAAGGGCGGGTGTTGGCGAGTAATCAGCTAGATTCACAACGGCTAAGAGATTCAGTATTGAAGGGATTGTGCCTCGGCATGATGCTGTTAAGTGCTGGGTTGAGCTACATCAACCTCGTTCTCAACGGTCGACCGACAGTGGCTCTTGCGGAAGCGGCAATGTCGGTATTTTCCGCCTCGCTGTACTTGTTACTATTAAAACAAAAACAGATCCCTACCCCGGTAAAGCTGCTCTACCTAATCTGCTTAACTGCCGTTATCGAATACGTGCTGTTTGTTGCCAAAAACCGAGTTGGCATGAGCCACTGGCTCATCACGCTGCCGATCATATTCTACTTAACCCTGGGTAAGCGCTGGGGTTTCGTCCTCAGTCTGTTTTTGCTTGCTGGCCATGTGGTACTCCTATCCGCAATTCAAATCGAAACCGGTGGAGCCCTGTCCAAAGCGGATTTTGTTAATTTCAGCTTTAGTTTCGTGGTCATTTGGATCGTGTCTCATACCTATGAATCTCAGCGCATGAGTATCGAAAATAAGCTCAATAAACTGGCCTATGAAGATGCTCTAACTGGCGCTCAAAATCGGCTGGCCTTAAAGCACCGTTTTTCCCAATTAAGTCAACCTGATCAGCCCCGCGCCTACCTTGCCATTTTGGATGTCGACCACTTCAAGCGCATCAATGATACCCACGGCCACGACATTGGCGATCAGGTGCTAATCAACCTGACTCAGAAACTGCAGCATCACTATGGGGTAACAAACGTGTTTCGGTTGGGAGGCGAGGAGTTTTGCATGCTGCTTAACTGCTCAAGCCTCGAAAGTGCGACCACCCTGTGCGATCAGGTCCGGCAGAAGATCCAGGCTGTGCCGTTAGTCAATGACGAGGTTTTGGTGTCCATCACCGTCTCCATCGGCGTGTGCGAACTCAAGCAGGGATTCAGCCTCAACCAAGGTCTTAAGGTAGCAGACACCTTGCTTTACGATGCCAAGGCCTTAGGCCGTAATCAGGTACTGGCGGCGTAAAAAAGCCCCGCAGATAGACTGCGGGGCAAAGGGTTAGATGGAATAGAAGTAGTAGATCTGCGCTTTCATTCGGATAATGATGCCGCGTATCACATCCAAGAAGCCAAGCATAGACGATGGCCGGTCGCCGCTCACCCAAGCCAAGCCTGCTGAACCAGCCGGAATTGCATAGCCCTCTGGTTCCTCAATTTTCAGACGCACAAAGTGGTTTTTGTTGTTGGCGTTGGCACCGGTGATCTGACGTACATTATCTTCTCGACCAACCAAATTACCTTGAGATTCTCCAGTGGCTCTTACGATGCCGGTAACCTCTGCCTTAAAAATCTTGCCCGGATAAACCGCTGACGCAAACTCTGCGGTTTGACCCACTTTGACGTTACGAAACGCTTGATGATTCACTCGCATCAACACGTACTTTTCATTGGAGTACATATTCAAACGGGCAACCACACCGATAAACTGGCCTTCTCGAGCAATAAAGTTGGTCATAAAGCCATCGGTTGGGGCATACACCTTGGTGGACTTCAGTTGCCACTGTTTGTCTGCCAGATCTTGCTTGGCCACGGCAATGTCAGCCTCGGATGAGTTCAACTGCTGCTGTTTCATCTCGATATTCTGCTTGGCCTTAGCCGCTGTCGATTTGGCCTTTTCCAGCAACACATGCTCATTGGCATAAGTTGCCTTAGCAATCTCAACCAGATTGCGTTGCTCATCTATCTGACTTTCGGTCACCGACTGCTTAACAACGCGGTTTTGTTCAATGAAGCGGGTTAACTGGCTCTGTTTCCAGCTCAAGTCTTCTTTCGCCGCAATCACGTCATTAGCATGAACCTTAATCTCTTGATTGGCTTGCAGATATTCAGAGCGAGCGATGTTTACCGCTTCGCTAGCAACCGCTTGCTCAGCCACTTTCGCATTCAGCGTCGCCTGGGCACGCTCTACCGCAATCTCAAATGGCTCGGAGTCCAGCTCATACAACAGTTGTCCTTCGGTGACATCCTGATTGGGTTCCACATAAAGCTTGGCAATCTTGCCCTTAATGGTGGTGTTCGCCGGACGCAGTTGGATGTGTGGTGATTGAACCACGGTGCCGCCGGAGAGATCCATGGGGGTGTAGTTAAGCAGCCCAACCCAAACAAACATCAACCAGCCGGTACCACCAAGATAAGCAAATGCCTTAGTGCCTTTGTTCCACGGCATGCCGATCATGCGCAATAGATAGATAAAGGCGGCCCATACCGCTAAACCTTCAAGCATCGTGTTTCTCCCCTGTTGGTTCACGCCAGAGATCTCGAATGTGACGCAGGGCTTTGTCACCATCAACGAAGGCAACGATCACCGCTAACACCCACACCCAATGCCAGACAAACCCTATCCAGGTCAGCACCGTAATGAGCCCAGTTTGATTGTGGGCACGACTGTGGGCTTTGGAGATAGGCAGTTCATGCAATCGCCAAAAACCATAGAGGGCACCAGCAACTGTGGCCACCATCACCACTGCCGCTACGCCATGCAGCACCAGATCCGCACTGGTACCAACAAAGGGCGAACTTATCAGGCTCATAATTTGCTCTCTCTTGAGTAAAAAAGACAAGGTGAGCAACCAGCGCTCACCCTCAATATGTGAGCAGTCTACGGATCCAATCTGAATCCAAACTGTATGTGATAAAGGGAATCGGTTTTTCCCCTTGTTTCGATTGCGCGTTGCCAGCCCCTAAGCCTTAATATGGGCAAACGCTCATCACATGATTAAAGAAACGTAGGCGCGCAGATCAAAAAAGGGACCATGAAGGTCCCTTTTAGATGAAAACGGATTGCTATTGGATGGTGATCGTCAGCGGCGCCGATGTCTCATGATTAAAGGTGTTGAGCACCGCATGCAGCTGATATTCGCCTCCCTTTAACCCAGTAATCACCCGCTCAGGGATGGTAAAGGTCAACGTGCGTTTGTCATTAGCTGGCACCCCCCAAGCGACCAGTGCTTGGGTAAACATGCGCTCTCCGCTGAATTGCCAAAGGGTTTTGCCATTTTGGGATAACACCAAATCGGCGGTCATGCCCGATGACAGGGTAACGCTCAAATCGGTCGACGTTGTGTTAGTCACCCATACCTGAACAGGCAAAGCTTGGGTTTTATCCCAAGGGTTTGCCTCAACAGCAACTTGCAGGTCTAACTGGTTGGTTGCAGATTGTGATGCAGAAACCAATGGCATAGCCGCCTCCTTGGGTTCTGTCGACGCCGAATTTGAGGTGGCGTTACAACCCGCTAACGCCAGTGCCAATACCCATGCGAATTTATTCATTAGTCTCTCCCAAATCCTTTAAACAGCTTGTCCTTCAGTTTGTCTTTAAGCTTTTCGCCTTCCTGTTTAAGCTTGTTGTTTAGCAGTGCATCCAGATCGACACCCACTTTGGGATCCGTGTAGCCGCCCTCAATGGTCAGAGGAATCGAGAGACCTTTCAGTTCATCCAGAGACTTACCACCCTGCCCCTCAAGGCTACCTACAACGGAGACCGTCATCTCATAATCTAAAGATTGCTCAACGACGTTTGAGCTGCCCTTGCCAGACAGCCTCAATAGCGGTGACGACAGCTCAATAGACGGAGTCGTCACCACGCCCTTATCAAAAGAAAACTTAGTATCGAATGCAGCAAAGTCGGTCTTTTGATCGACATCCTGCTCCAAGGTCTCCCCTTTGAGCTGAGCCTGTACTTTACGGATCTCATGGGCGACGTTGATGCCATATACGGCGCCATCGTTTAGGGAAAGTTCACCGTTGGCAATCAGGTTGGACAAAATCGCTTGAGGCTCAAGGCTTGCACCAGCCCCTTTGATTGAGAAATCCCCTGCCCCAGCAAGCACTTCAGAATCGATGGCCGCTTTTAACAGCGGCGAGATCTGCAGCGATCGAATTTGAGTATCAAAATCGTAGGTAACCGGGTTTTGAGTACTGTCTAATTTAGCGGAGGCCATCAGCGTTCCTTCAAACGCTTGGGCCTTCATTTTGCTGATCTTAAACACGCCATCATTCAGGTGCAGCTCCAGATCGGGGTTATCCACGCGCCACTGCTTTGCCGTGATGGAATCCAAAGACATCTTGGCCGCCAGATCAAATTGGCGTAATACCGACAGATCCGGCTCACCTTGCGGCCCAGATTCAGGTTCCGACTTTGGCGTAGTCGGCGCTGGCGCACCATCTGAGGTTGTGGCTTGCGGCATGTATGGGTCTAGTACCAAGTGGTTGCCATCAAGTTCAACGGTCAGCATCGGCCGAACTTTTGCCATGTCGATGCTGCCAGCCCCTTTAAGAGAAAACTCCCCAAGGTCAAACGCCAGATTGCTTAACCCATATTGCTGCTTAGCCAAATTCAGATTGGCATCAAAGCCAATGTTGAGATCAATTGGGGTGCCATTGGGCAGTGCGCTGCCGGACAACGCCAGCTTCTGCTTCCAAGCGTCCAGTTGAACTTGAGAGAAGTCCGCCGCCACCGTCAACATGGCCGAGGCGTCGGTTTCCAGCGACAGTTGAGGGTCTTGCAGTCGAATCAGGACCTTAAATGGCGCCGCCCGCTCAGGTTCAAAATTATCCAGCGACAGCGACTCAATCTCGAGCTCGCGCTTGATCTTCAACTGACGGTCGTCACTGATGAATCGGAAATTAGACAGCTGCAGCTTACCTAAACTCCACTTCACTGGCGCCGAAGCGGTTTGAGTGCCGGTATCAGAGGATGCATCGGTCTGAGTGGATGCCTCACTGCCTAAACCATCAAGGCTGCTGCGACCATCTTCAAGGGTAACCAAGTTTAAGGTGACGCCAGAGAGACTCACCTGCTCAATCTGAAGGTCTCGGCTTAACAGTGGCAGCAGATTCACGCCAACGTTAACCTGCTCAACCGCCAGCATCGGCGGCAAATCTTGCCCAGGAAGGTTGCCTAGGCTAACCCCACCAAGCTGCAGTCCCACTTTAGGATACAGACTCCAGTCAATCTCATCGTCGATGGTTAAGGTACGTCCGGTGGCTTCACCTACCTTATCGATAATTTGTGGTTTGAACGCATTGGGGTCAAAAAATACCCCAATTCCAACAGCCAATATAACAACCAAACTCACCAGAGTTACGGCAATCCATTTAAGCAGTTTCATTTTGATCTCGATGATGGAACGTGTTGATAATTAAAGTCTATAACATATTGGTATAGATTGGTTTTCTATCTTTGCACTAAATTACGCTTACTTAGCGCAATGCCATTGTCATCGGCATAAAGATAATCACCCGGCTGGATTTTTCGCCCTTCAATTTGTACCTCAACATCCCGTTCACCCAGGCCCCGCTTATCGGTTTTCATTGGCATGGCGCCAAGCGCCTGAACGCCAATGTCCATGGTTGCAATGGCACCCGCATCTCGAATGTAGCCGTAAACCACCACCCCAGCCCAACCATTGTCGACGCCCAATTGGGCTAGGTTGTCACCAAGCAACGCAAACCGACTGCCGCCATTACCATCAACAACCAACACCCGTCCTAACCCCGGCTGCGCCAGCGTCTCTTTAACTAGGCCGTTGTCTTCCGGGCAGCGCACCGTCACCACCTCTCCAGTAAAAATTCGTTTTCCACCAAACTGTCGAAAGATGGAGGGAAGCAGTAGCAGCTCGTCGGCGAAGTCGTCACATAAATCGGGTAAGAGATCCAACATCATTACACTCCTTTGTCATGTCTTGTCCCATCGTGTCCCATCCTTTGGCAGATCACAAGCAAACACTGAGTTGCAGCTCAACTGTGCCGAACTACACTGAACAGTAGAACTGACTTAGGCCACGCGCCGCCAACCTTGTAGTAATCGGGGGAGCGATGAACATCTTTTCTGAAAAGCATCTACACCTAAGCAAATGGACCGCCAACACTGCGGTCAACGACGACACTCACTTCTGGATCACGTACACCTTCACCGATGGTCACGGACACGTAACCCGCGTTGGCATGCAAGGGGTGAACAACCGAACTCCCTTAGAGATCAACGCCGATGAGCTAACGGATTCAGGCCGTTGGCACATGGGCTGGATTTAATTGAGGTCAAATCACCAACATCAAAGTTGGAATTTTTCACCAATGCGACCAAAACCAAGGCAAACGACGTGAAATTAACAGTTTAGCCCTTGACCCTAGCAACGCAGATCCGTAAAGTACGCCTCGTTCTCGAGCAGAACGGAGCTAGATTCAGGCTCGTAAAATAATGGATCAGATATCTGGTTAGGTGTCCGAGTGGCTGCCAAGATGCAGCAAAGAGTCACGCACAGCGTGCGACTCAGCCACCAATCAGCGAGTTAGATTCAGGCTCGTAAAATAATGGATCAGATATCTGGTTAGGTGTCCGAGTGGCTGCCAAGATGTAGCAAAGAGTCACGCACAGCGTGCGACTCAGCCACCAATCAGCGAGTTAGATTCAGGCTCGTAAAATAATGGATCAGATATCTGGTTAGGTGTCCGAGTGGCTGCCAAGATGTAGCAAAGAGTCACGCACAGCGTGCGACTCAGCCACCAATCAGCGAGTTAGATTCAGGCTCGTAAAATAATGGATCAGATATCTGGTTAGGTGTCCGAGTGGCTG